>JBGAQG010000003.1:0-168333 GCA_044220845.1 Flavipsychrobacter sp.
GGGCAGTGGAGCGGTTATGGGACGGCATCAAGATGAAGACGTTCTGAGAACGGGTTGTATTGGATGCGTTTTCTGTAGTGTGGTAGAAAAAAGTGGGCAGAGGAGCTATTATGGAACGGCATCAAAATGAAGACGTTCTGAGAACGGGTTGTATTATGAGTTCCGGATGCCCTGCGGAACATCCGTAACAACAGACAACTACCATTCAAGTTACACACATGCAGGAAAACAGGCAAAAGAAAGTTTTATGATATGGCGTTTTTAGGGGTATGATAGAAAAAAGTTTTGAGCGTGGGCCACCACCCCAGCCGTTCGAAAGGCTTCGCTTTCTACGGCATCCCACTCCTTAACAGGAGGGGAGTTTTCCCTGAATTTGAAATTCCTGTTTATCCTATTGCGAGATTGCTTCGTAGCCGGCGCGCACACAGTGCCACAAGGCTTCTCGCAATGACGAGTTGGATAGATCGTGCGTTTTTGGGGGTATGATAGAAAAAAGTGGGCAGTGGAGCGGTTATGGGACGGCATCAAGATGAAGACGTTCTGAGAACGGGTTTTATTAGAGTTCCGGATGCCCTGCGGAACATCCGGAACAACCGTGACAACAGGAGTCCCGAATGCTTTCGGGATTTGAATTGAACTGCTGTAAAAAGAAAAGCAAAGAGTCCCGATTGCTTTCGGGATTTGGATTGTACTGCTGTAAAATGTGGTGGAAAAAGAAAAAAGGAGAGCTGTTGAGCAGGATTGAACTGCCGACCTCTTCCTTACCAAGGAAGTGCTCTACCGCTGAGCTACAACAGCTAAGAATTTAAGAACTTTTAAAAGCGAGCGGGAGACGAGGCTCGAACCCGCGACCTACAGCTTGGAAGGCTGTCGCTCTACCAACTGAGCTACTCCCGCTTAATTTGCTTTTGGGCAAATGGGTCAAGTACTTTGTACGAGACCCATTCGCTTTTCGCAGTGGGGACAGGAGGATTCGAACCTCCGAAGTCGAAAGACGGCAGATTTACAGTCTGCTCACGTTGGCCGCTTGTGGAATGTCCCCTTGAATTAAAAAGTCAAAAGTGGAAAGTTCACACATCCGACTTTTGACTTTTTTCTTCTTTTTAAACCAGAGCCACTTGCCGGAATCGAACCAGCGACCTACTGATTACAAATCAGTTGCTCTACCAGCTGAGCTAAAGTGGCTTTAAATGAAAGAACTGTGTTCCCTTATCAGTGAAGGGACTGCAAAAGTAGAAAATTTTCTGACTCGTGCAAATAATTTTTAAAAATTCTGAAACATCTTTCCTGTTTCAATATGGACGGTACTTTGCAGCGAAAAGAGACTGCGAAAAGTTGTAGCCGGGCTTACTATTTTTTGTGCAACAAATAATAGTCGAACGTATCGTTCTGCCAGTTGAAAGACCTGTTGATACTTCTTGTCCAAATACGGCCTGCAATAGAATCGGAACGGTACATAACGCCCCAGCCGCCTTTGATGCGGTACTGATCGTAGAACATGTTCTGTGCCATGGTAGAATCGAAGATGAAGATATCTTTCCTCACACTATCAACCTTGCAGAGGATATTGTTGTAGTTTTTATTGTTGTTGAAATTGTAGATGAAGAAAGTGGTGTATGTAGCCGAAGCTTTAAGTTCCATAGGATAAACAGTGTCTTTTCCCAACTGAGAAGCAGAGTCGCTGCCAATGGTCTTGAAATGCGCTGTCCAGTGGCCGTAATATTTTTCAACTGTTTTTACTGAGCAATCTGTTCCCTCAAAACCTACGGGGCAGGCACATTTACCGCTATCGCAAACACCACCATTGGTACAAACAACATAATTGCACGACCATGGTCTGTCTTCCAAGGGCTTAGTACATGAAGAGACATACGTAACCGAAAGAACAACTGATAGAATTCCTAATACTGTTATTACCAGGCCACTTTTCTTAATTACCATGGCATAAATTTAGTTAAAGTTTTGAATTTTGTATCACCGGCAGGACATATGTTCATTTTTCGGAACACAAGCAATTTTATGCCTTTGCCTGACCATTTACATCTGCTTCAGCTCGCCCACCAAAGACTGCAGCACCTTCTTAGCATCGCCAAAAAGCATGGATGACTTTGGCCGGAAGAACAGTTCGTTCTCGATACCCGCATAACCGGGCTTCATGCTACGCTTGTTGACGATGACGTGGTCGGCCTTTTCGACCTCAAGGATCGGCATACCGTAAATGGGGCTGGAAGGATCTTCCTTGGCGGCAGGGTTCACCACGTCGTTGGCGCCGAGGATGAGGACAACGTTTGTACCTCCCATCTGGTCGTTGGCGTCTTCCATCTCCAGCAACTTCTCGTATGGCACATCGGCCTCGGCCAGCAGCACGTTCATGTGGCCCGGCATACGACCCGCAACCGGGTGGATACCGTAGCTTACCTCTACCCCTTTTTCGTTCAGTACTTTTTCCAGTTCGTGGCAGGTATGCTGCGCCTGAGCCACCGCCAGACCATAACCCGGAATGATCATCACTTTGGAAGCATAAGCCATAAGTGTAGCCGTATCGTTGAGAGAGATCTCTTTGTAGGAACCCTGATCTTTGCTGCCGGCTGCACCACCCGTTTTGGCAGCGCCGAATGAACCGATCAATACATTTTTGAGGGAGCGGTTCATGGCTTTACACATAAGGATGGTGAGGATGGTACCGGCAGAACCTACAAGGATACCACCGGTGAGCATAACGGGATTGTCGTAGAGGAAGCCCCCGAAAGCCGCAGCCACACCGGTAAATGAGTTGAGCAGCGAAATAACCACAGGCATATCGGCACCACCGATAGGCATAACGAACAGCACACCATAAAGGGCAGACAGCGCAAGGATGCCATAGAACAACATAGGGTTGCCGGCAGACATACCCATGATGACCATGGTAGCGAGCACGATGAGGCCACCGAATATGACGAAATTGATGACCTGTCCGCCGGGAATAGTGCGGTCTTTGATCTTGCCGTTCAGTTTGCCCCATGCTATCATACTACCTGCAAAGGAAACAGTACCGATCATCATGCCGAGTGCTATAACCACGAGCATGCCGGTAGATTTTTCTTCGGGCTTACCGTACTCTACCAGCGAGATGAGCATGGCACAGGCACCACCCATACCATTGAAGAGGCTCACCATCTCGGGCATGGCGGTCATTTGGACTTTTTTGGCGGCAATGGTGCCAACAACTGTACCCAAAATGAGGCCTCCGAAGATCCAGGCGTAGTTGTGCAGCGATTCTCCGTTGTGTTTGTACAGGAAAATGGTAGCGAAAATAGCTATTGCCATACCTGCTGCAGCCACCAGATTGCCTTTGCGGGCGGTCTCGGGGTGCGACAACATTTTCAGACCCATAATGAATGTAATGGACCCGATGAGGTAGCTTAACTGAAGAATCATGTTTTCCATGCTATATTGGAATTTGAAATTTGGAATTTGGAATTTGAAAAACAGTGCCTGTTATTTCTTTTTCTTTTTGCCGAACATCTCGAGCATACGGTCGGTAACCACGAACCCACCCACCACGTTGAGCGTACCGAGGATAACTGCTAGGAAACCCAGGGTAAGCGCGAGGTAGTCATCGGAAGGAGCCTGGCCCATAACGATAATGGCTCCGATGATAACCACCCCGTGAATAGCGTTGGCACCACTCATGAGCGGCGTGTGCAAAACTGACGGCACGCGAGAGATAACCTCGATGCCGAGGAATATGGACAAGATGACGATGGTGAGCAACCTGTAGGTTGCGGCATCGGTAAAAAGATTGATCAGAGTATCCATTTATATAAAGTTTGTATCGTTAAAAAATTATGGTAAGGTCACTGCATCAGGCACCAAGCAGGCCAAGCACACGCTCGTTCACCACCTTGCCACCAGCTGTAATTGCAGTGCCCTTAACTATGTCATCTTCAAAGTTGAGGTTGATGCCACCGTCTTTGTCGATGATGAGTTTGGAGAAGTTAAGCACGTTCTTGGCGTACACCTTGCTAGCATCGGACGATGCGGTTGCCGCGAGGGCAGAATTGCCTATAATAGCCACCCCATTGTGCATGATGGTCTTATTGTCTTCGGTGAGGTCGGTATTGCCGCCTGTTACCGAAGCAATGTCTATGATAACCGAACCCGGCCTCATATCTTCTATCATAGCCTTTGTGATAAGAATAGGCGCTTTGCGGCCGGGGATCTGGGCTGTGGTAATGATCACATCAGACTTGCGGGCGTGTTCGTGTATCTTGTCGCGCTGGCGCTTCTGGAAATCTTCGGACTGCTCTACGGCATAACCACCAGCCTTAGACGCATCGGCAGCACCTTCTACCTCCACGAACTTGGCACCAAGGCTCATTACCTCCTCCTTCACCGCCGGGCGGGTATCGAACACCTCGACCACTGCACCGAGACGTTTTGCCGTGGCGATAGCCTGCAGACCAGCCACACCAGCGCCAAGAATGAGCACCTTGGCAGGAGGAATACTACCGGCAGCGGTCATGAACATGGGGAAGTAACGACAATACTGATAGGCTGCCAGCAATACCGCTTTATAACCTGCGATATTGGCCTGCGAACTGAGTACGTCCATACTCTGCGCACGAGTGGTGCGCGGAATAGTATCGAGGCTGAAGACTGTGTAATTCTTCGCTGCCCAGTCTTGCATGAGGCGGAAATTGAACAACGGCTGATAGACCCCCATGAGCACCGCGCCGGGTTTTGCGTTGCCGGCATTGGCTATCTGAATGGAGAGGACGATGTCGGCCTGCGCGTTGATATCGGCATCGGACTTGATGGCTGCACCAGCGGCGGTGTATGCATCGTTGTTGAAGAATGCAGCGACACCTGCACCATCTTCCACCCACACGGTCACGTTCAATTTAGTGAGTGCTGCCACTACTTCAGGAACGAGAGAAACGCGTGTTTCGGGGGCCTGTTCTTTCAATACGCCTACTATCATAAAATGTTGGAAATCTTTATTAATGTTCTGAAAAATAAGTCATTAATTTGAAAAAAGAAAATTTGTAGGGCAATTTTCACAGGTATTGTTAGACTATTTTTCCGGACGGAACCGATAAGGTGCGGCAAATCATATTTTCAACCATCGGTTAAAGCGCCCGGGCCAGCCTGAAAAACGAAAAGAGGACCGAGGTCCTCTTTTCGTTTTATTGCAATTTAGCCTACTGGTTATTGCTTGATCATGAACCTGAACGTCTGGCGCTGATCGCCACTGAGCACGTTGAGAAGATACATTCCGTTTGGCAGTGCCGAAGAAAGCGTGATACGCTCGTTGAGAACACCTGAAGCGGCCGCTACCTTTTGTGTGAAGACAGTTTGACCGAGCATGTTGGTAACAACGAGGTCTACATTGTTTGCTGTGAAGCTACCCAGGGTACCGCTGATAACGAAATCGCCACTGTTAGGGTTTGGTGCCAGTGTGAGTTCAGGCGCGCCTGTGAGGGTCTGAACATCGTTTGACACTTTTACCTTTACCGCATTGAACGAATACCATGCACAGTTGCCGATGCTGGTAACCCAGCAGCTAACTGAGTCGCCGTGAGCGAGGCTGCTTGTAGTGTAAGTATTGGTTGTAGCACCTACGATGAGGCTTGAATTCTTGTACCACTGATAAGTAAGAACCGGGCCACCATTGATAACCGTGCCAGTGAAAGTGACGCTGGTACCGGTCTTTATGCTAAGCCCTGTGTTGGTGCCGATGATGAGGATAGGCATGTAGATAGAATCTACGCGGAGGCCGATCTTATTGCTGGTAACGTTGTTGACAATAGGGCAACGGTAGTTACTGTTCAGTTTTACGGAGATTGTATCGCCGATAACAGGAATGTAGGTGTATGAGCTGCCGGTGGTGCTTGTAGCCACACCGTTCTTGTACCATGTGAGTGATGGCGCATCGCCACCCCATGCTGTTGACGCATAGTAGTTAACAGTAGATCCCTGACAAACTGAATCGTTGACTGCCAGCGGAACAGATCCCAGATATGCAGAAATGGTTGCCACCGGTGTTTCGTTAGAAACCACGATAACAGATTTGGAAGCTGCAACCGATGCAGGCATAGGACAAACCGCGCTGCTGGTGAGGGTAACCTCTACCACGTCGCCGGCAACAGGAGTATACTGGAAGGTATCAGTAGTGGTGGAAACAAGTGAGCCGTTGACACGCCAAACGTAGCCCGGAGTGGTGCCACCGTTAACCGGTGTTGCAGTAAATGTATTGAGTGTGCCCGCACAAACGGTATCGCCGGGGGTAGTAGCGACGCTAACTGTAACAGCGACTGTTGGTGTGATAACAACGTTGGCAGAAGCGCTCATGTTGCTGACACAGCCGAAACCGGTTGTAGCAGTAGCGGTATATGTACCTGCAACAGGCATAGGGCCAAAGTTGAACGCGCCACCTGTAGCCACGTGCGTTGACGATAGTGAAGCACCATTGTACAAACGATAAGTATATCCTGATTCAGAATTGGCCATGCCTACTACTGAACCTGCACCGCCTTCGCAGTAGCTACCGCCGCCATTCACTGCATAAACAACAGGAAGAGGACGAGTGCTGATGGTAACTTGCCTGCGACAAGAGGTAGGTAATGTGTAAGAAACGACAACAGAACCCGCCATAACGCCGGTAACAACTCCTGTTGAAGAACCTACAGTAGCGATAGCAGAATTGCTGCTGGCCCATGAGCCGCCTGCAGTGGCGCTGCTGAGGGTGATGTTGGAACCTTCGCAAACATCAGTAAGGCCTGTTATGGCGGCAGGAAGCGGATTTACTGTAACAGTTTGAGTAGCAAGGCAACCTGACGGAAGCCTGTAAGTGATGATGGCAGTACCAGCAGCTACGCCGGAAACAACCCCATCGGTACCGATAGAAGCGATACTATAGTCGGAGCTGGCCCAGAGACCGCCTGTGCTGGTGGTAGCCATAGCCGATGTAGCACCCTCGCAGAAAACTGTGGTGCCGGTGATGGCGCCGGGAAGCGGATTGACAGTAACTACCTGAGAAACGCTGCAAGAAGTAGGAAGCGTATAAAAAATGCTGGCAGTACCTGCCATTACGCCTGTAACTGCACCAGAGGTACCCACAGTTGCGATGGCCGGTGCGCTGCTGCTCCATGTGCCACCTGTTGAAGAAGTGGCAAGACCTACCATTGCGCCCTCGCAGAATTCGGTGGTACCGGTAATAGCTGAAGGAAGCGGGTTAACTGTAACATTAACTGTAGTAGTTGCTGATGCACCAGCGACATCGGTTACGGTTACGGTGAAAGCATCGGTACCTACAAAACCCGGCGTGGGTGTGTATGTAAGACCTGTAGGAGTAAGTGTGCTACCGGTTGAAGTGGTAGTATATGCTGCAACGAGTGTGCCGTGAGACGGAGCACCTGTGACTGACCAGGTTTCTGTCTGGCCTGCGTCCGCATCATTCACCGCCATGAGGCCATTGATGCTGCGGGCAGGGCTGTTTTCACATACACTGAGCGACTGTGTGGTGCCGCCGGCAAATGACGGCGCATTATTGCCGGTTACGGAAATGTTGTCGACCATCCAGTACTGGGAGTGGTCACCAGTGTAGCGGAAGCGTAGGCGCACACCAGACATGTTGGCCGCAACGGCAGAAATATCTATAGTCTGCTGATCGGGATTGCTTGTACCTGTCGTTGAATACACCGGGATGGCGCTCCAGGCTGTGCCGTTCCAAACTTCTACATAGCCGGCACTACCAGGCGAACTTTTAAAATACTGGTCCCACTTCAGCTTTACAATGTTGTAACCCAATGTGCTGAATGTATCAGATTCGAGTGCCACATTTTCAGGGGCACCATTATTAGAATAATCACGACTATCGAAAATCGCGAACGGATCCGTTATGGGAGCAGAATGGCTCCGCGATCCCGGGTTATCGAAATGCCAAACATCAAAGGATGCTCCAACAATTGTATTGTTTGTCCAGCCGGTAGGAGGGGTAGTGGGCCCCGAAACAGTGCTGAAGTTTTCGCTGAAGAGTACTGTCTGCGCGTTAGCGGCAGTTGCCAGCAAACCCGAACCCACGGCCAACAAAAGGGCATTTCTCAGTTTTCTTACCAGATAGAATTGTTTCATAACGCTATATATTTATACGTGTAAATTTAATTAATGCAAAATTACTGTAAATACAGCAGCAAAAGCGATGATAATCATCATAAAATTGAGAAAGGTGGCAGAAAAGCATCTGTCACCTCCCGGAGTTATGTGATATTAATATGATCAGTCGATGGTTGCGATGCATTTCAGCTCTATGGCTATGGCCGTAGGCAGGGCATCTATGCCCACTGTGGTGCGGCAAGGCTGGTTGTCTTTGAAATATTCGGCATATATCTGGTTGTAGGTGTGGAAATCGCGTTTCATATCTACAAGAAACACGGTCACATCCACCAATTTATCCCAGCTGCTGCCACTTTCTTCGAGTATCACGCGCACATTATCGAATACGCTGCGGCACTGTGCGGCAAAGTCGAACTCCTTGAAATTGCCGTGTTTGTCGGTAACCAGGCCGGGGATCTCGTCGGTACCGGCTTTGCGGGGGCCAACGCCGGAAAGGAATAAGAGATTGCCCACACGCTTTGCATGCGGATAAAGACCAACCGGTTTCGGGGCTTTGTCTGTAGAGAATGACATAATATATTATGAGTGCTGAATTACTGATGGAAAAACTACTGACGGATGTAGTTGTTGAAAACAACCGCATCTACCGCTCCGTTGTTGTATCTGCGCTTCAACTGCAGGGATATCGTATTGCGGTTGATAACGCCTGTACCGGTGTAGTAAACCGAACTAACTGTAGTTGGCGTGATAGAGAAATTAGAGCCACCTGAGGTATTGTTGGACAGCTCGATAGGGAGCGTGACAACTGTACGAGCTGCAGTGTCGACCCAGGTCACATCCATGAGGTTGTAATTGGTGGTGTCGTCGGAGGCTGAGAAGATGAGGGAATTGGTTGTATCGGAGTTCGGATCATCGGGGGGAACACCTTTATATACTCCCGCATAGGTTTTGCGGTACACTACCTCGCAATTGGCACCATCGGTGCCGGTAACGCATTTGCAGATACCACCGGTACACTCGCCATCGTTGAGGCAGGTAACGGCACCACATTCGTTCTTGACACAGGAACTGTACAATAGTACACTGAAGGTGCTCAATGTAACAAATGCGGCAAGCGCTATGTGCTTTAATGGTCTCATATTATGCGAAGTACCTGATTTCCGAAGTACGATGTGTCAAAGATAGGAAATACCATTCAACCAGTGAACGGTGCGGACAAGCCGTGCAGGGGCAAAAAAATAAGCCGACCCAGGGGGATCGGCTTAATGATATTATAAAGAACTCAATAGTATTAGTGAGATGCTTTGAATTTCTTCACGGCCTCGGTGAGACGCGGGAGGACTTCGAAAACATCGCCCAGCACGCCGTAGTCGGCTGCTTTGAAGAACGGTGCCTCAGGATCTTTGTTGATCACAACGATGGTCTTGGAACCGTTGACACCCGCCAGGTGCTGGATAGCGCCGGAGATACCCGCAGCGATATACAGGTTCGGACGGATAGTGCCACCTGTCTGACCCACGTGCTCGTGGTGCGGACGCCAGTGTGAATCGGCCACGGGACGAGAGCAGGCTGTGGCTGCACCGAGCTCTGCTGCCAGGTTCTCGATAAGTCCCCAGTTTTCAGGGCCTTTCAGACCACGGCCACCGCTAACTACCAACTCAGCTTCAGACAGCGGAACGTCGCCGGTTGCTTTGCTTACTTCTTTCACCTTCACCGCGAAATCGGCGTCAGAGAAAGCCACTGATAATGACTCAACTGATGCGCTGCCTTCGCCTTTTACCACTGCAAAAGTGTTGGGCATGAGTGTGATGACCTTCACATCGCTGCTGATCTTCACATTGGCGAACGCCTTGCCTGAGAATACGTTTTTCTTAACGACAAAGCCGTTTGACATGTCGGGATAAGCAACGGCACCGCCGGCCATACCCGCATTGAGGCGAGCAGCCACACGTGGAGCGACTGCCTTGCCGGTAGTGTCGTGGAGGCAAACGATAACTTTTGCGCCTTCCTGCTGGGCCGCGGCCACCACAGCCTTGGTGTATGCGCGTGAGTTGAGCTCATCGAGGCGGGCATCGCTTACATGCAGTACTTTCTGAGCGCCATAAGCACCGAGGGCCTGCATTTCGCTGCTATTCGCATTGCCGAGGGCAATAGCAGTAACTGTAGTGCCCATAGCTTTTGCTATGTGAGCGGCATACTGCACCGCTTCGAGTGATTTCTTTTTGAACGCGCCCTGCGCGTGCTCTGCTAATACTATTACTGACATCTTACTATAGTTGAATGTGTTAAAGAGAAAGGAAACAAACGGCGGTGAGCCGAGTGCCTGCCTTCATTTATTATCAGATCACTTTTGCTTCGTTGTGGAGCAGACTCACCAGCTCGTCCATGTTGTCGGCAGCGATCATCTTTACGCCCGTCTTTGCAGGCGGCATTTCGTATGATACGATGCTGCTGAGTGAGTCGATAGCTGCAGGAGCAACCACTTTGAGCGGCTTGGTGCGGGCAGCCATGATGCCGCGCATGTTTGGTATGCGCGCTTCGGCCACACCCTTCTGGCAAGAGATGACCAGCGGGAGATCGCAGGTATCGGTCTCATCGCCACCGTCGATCTCGCGCTGAACCGTAGCAGTTGTACCTGCAATGTCCACTTTTGAAGCGAAACCGATGTAGTTCATATCCAGCAGTTCGGCGAGCATGCCACCTACTGTACCGTTGTTGTAATCGATAGATTCCTTACCGCAAAGAACGAGGTTGTACCCTTCAGCCTTTGCAAATGCCGCGATCTGAGCAGCGATAACGTAAGGATCGTTGCTGTCGGCATCGATACGGATAGCCTCATCGCCACCCAGCGCCAGCGCCTTACGGATAACAGGCTCGGCATCGGCCTTGCCCACAGTAACCAGGTGAACCGCAGTAGCGGTACCTGCTTCTTTTAGCTCGAGGGCGCGCACCAACGAATACCATTCGTCGTATGGATTGATGATGTAAGTAACACCCTGCGAGTTGAAAGTGGTGTTATTGTCGCCGAAGGCGATCTTGGTGGTGGTGTCTGGCACCGGACACAAACAAACTAATATCTTCATATGAGACCTGTTGTATGATTAAGTTTTGATCACAGAGACCGAAAACGGGTGCAAAGGTAGGTAAAAATGTGATTTTTATGGTTTATCACAACATATATACAGTAGCGACGGCGAAGCGGGAAACTGTTTGAAAAACGCCCGTAAGAGCGTGAGAATTATTGAACAAAGGAGGATCAAAAGACAAGTTCGGCGGGCGGAACCGGTTAGTTTTTGCCGGCCACAAAGATGAAAGGCTTGCCTCGCTTTTCGCGTAGGGCGATCTGGACCTTGCCGGCATTGCGAATGACTTGATATTTATTAAGATCAAAAACATCGAGCACACTGCAATAGCTGCGGCTGAACGCCATCTGTTTCATGTAGCCCTGCAGGAATGATGCTGTAACCTTGTCGGTTGCAAGAATATTCTTTTCGTATTGTTTCCAGACGCCCTTTCTATACCACATATATCCGATCTGAATTTTCAATGTGTTGTTTTGCCGTTCTCTTGCTACCTGTATCGCTTGGACGGCTTGTAGAGCGAACCAATATCGGACCCGCAACCACAACGGCGGCTACTCTTGCAGCCCTCTGTAAGAGAGAAAAGGATTGCCGCAGCAAATAAATAAATGACGAAACGAGCCCCTTTAGTTCTTTTCATAAAATCTACATTTGTAAAAATAGAGAAAATTGCCGGTTAGCCAACCTAAAAAAATACTCATAACCCCGCTGGACTGGGGGGCAGGGCACACCACGCGGTGCATTCCGCTGGCGGCACATCTGCTGCAGACCGGCCACAAGCCAATAGTGGCGGGCAATGAGGCGCAAATGGCCATTATTGACCAATACTTCAATGGATGTATTGATACAATTTATATAGCCGGCTATAATGTGACCTACTCCGGTGTGAACAAAGTGGCACAGGCGGGACTATTACTGCAGACACCGCGGCTGCTGAAAACGATAGGGCAGGAAAATATCCGGCTAAAAGAAATAGTAAAGGACCTGAAACCGGACGGCATTATTTCGGACAACCGCTATGGCATGTACCATGCACATGTGCCGTCGGTGATCATGACGCACCAGCTGCGAATACAGTCGGGTTTGGGGAATACGGTGGACAATGTTTTGCAACGGATGCACTACAAGTATTTGAACCGGTTTAGCGCGACGTGGGTAGTGGATACTGAAACGAGCCCTGGGCTGGCGGGTACACTCTCCCACCCTGCAACCATGCCGGACAGGTACAAATACATCGGGCTGCTGTCGCGTTTTGCTGGTGCAGTTAATGCAGCCCCGAAGGAAAACGGGCCGATTCTGATGTTGATATCGGGGCCGGAACCGCAGCGCACCGAATTCTCGAGGATGTTGTGGCAACAGGCCTTGAAGCACAATGGAGAAGTGATATTTGCCGAAGGCAGAGAAGCGGTGACAGCGCCTGCTGATGTTCCCGCGCACATTACCTATCACAAACGAATAGACGGACCTGCGCTCGCAGACGCAATCAAGAGCGCATCGATGGTGGTTTGCCGCAGCGGGTACTCTACACTTATGGACCTACGCGCAATCAACAAGCCCGCCATAGTGATACCCACGCCGGGGCAGACCGAACAACAATATCTGGGACGCATGCTACACGACAGCGGTGTATTCTACTCTACTACGCAAAAAGGATTTGATCTGCAAAGAACCCTGAAGGAAACTGCCGTGTTCCCCTTCTATAAAACAAACCGTGCGGAAGCTTTTTCAGCATTCCGCACTGTTGTGGACAACTGGGTGAACAGCCTGCCCTAGAAGAAGTCGTATGCCCGACGCATGGCAGAGTTGATACGCACCCCAAAATACACATAGGTAGTTGTGAGCGCGCCCTTACTTGTGCCGGTGGTGGAAGTGTGCGGGTAGATACCATCAACACCTGAGTAATCGCGGTACACACCACCGCAGTCGATAAACATGTTGCGGCGGATCTGATAAGAGGCATTCAAGCCCAGCATTTTGCACCTGCTCTCGGGACCGTTGATCATGCTGACACCGTATTGATAAGCGGCAGATGGATAATTTCTGAAGACGTTGTTGCCATAATTTTTGCTGCCGGTATCGTTGCCGCGCACATAGTAGGTGGCACGTGCGGTAAGCGTGAGGTTCTTAACCGGTTGGTAGCGGATCTGGCCGATGGCCTTGATGAAACCTGACCCCAGCGGATCGGCGAGCGGCTGGTTGTAATTGGTATAGTTGGCCAGGGTGTCCTGTGCTGAATAAGTGTATGGACGTACCGCATCGATCTCGCCCTGAAGGTCGAGGTTCTTGAGACCAAACGCGTTGAAGTACTTGCCGCCCATCTGCACACCCCATTTGTTGCCGTACCACTTATTGCTACCTGTAAGTTCTTTGATCTTAAATTCGTTGAGAATGAACTGACCATAGAACTGGAAATTGCGGGCCACCAAAGCCTTGGCACTGAAGCCGAGCAAGGACTTGTCGCCGGCGCCATTGTAGCGACTCATAGCTGTGCTGAGTATCACAGGGTTGAGGTAGGAAATTTCGTAGCCACCGGTGCGACCAAATACCTGTGCCTCGAAGAGACCGATGTTCAGCCAGCGTGTTACATTAGTATTGAGGTAGCGCATAGTAGAGTATTTGTGCTCGTTGACACGGTCGGCTCCTTTTACGTATTGTGGTGTCAACTCGAGGTACAGACATTCATAGTTCAGCTTCCAAATGCGCATCTGCAAATTGAGGAAGGGCATATTGGATGAGTTGTCGGTAAGGAACAAACTGGTGAAACCATCGCCAAAGAAGTGCTTGCCATAACCGAAAGTAGCGTTGAGGTGGTTCTTAACCAGATCAGCGTTGACGTAACCTGATACCTGCAAGTAGTCGTAACCACCGAACTGATTTACCGTCTTTTTGAAGTAATCGGCACCAGGCACGGCCTCGAGTTTCTTTTGCGCCCAATTGTTGACGTGATACGGGAACTTCTCCTGATTATCGGTCATCATGGTATAGAACCCAATCTTTTTTGCGATCCAACCGCGTACCTCCAGCCCCTGACTATTGGCAGTAACCATTTTGGGGATGGCGGCACCTGTTACGGGGTCGTTGGCAGGAGTATTTGTCTGCATGAGACCGGTACCTACCACCACCGGATTGATAACAGCGAAGAAGTTTGCTGTCTTTACATAACCCAGATTATACTGTGTTTTATAAAATGTGTTGAGGATGCTACGTTTGGAACGGAGGGTACCATTCTCATCGGAAGCCCATTCTCCACTTTCGCTCACCATCTGTTGCATGTTGTAGCGGTCTATCGCACTCATGTTCTTTTTCATGCGGTCGTTGCCGGCTATCTCCATTATGGTTCCGGAGTCGGCGGGAAAGCCAGACCGGGTAAGGTATTCGAGAAAGTGTACGATGTTTCTGCGGGATTCGGGTTTGTCTCCGTTCGACAGACTGTCGCACAACCGACCGGAGAGGGTCTCCCAACGGTCGAGGTTATGGTAACCTTCGGAACCGAGTTGCAGAAAAGTGGTCTGCGCCTCTGCACCTATTGCACCCATCACTGCGGCGGAAACTAATATGGCTTTTTTGAGCATAAAAAGGATTTTGAAACGTGTATTCGGTAGTTTTGCACTTAATAAAAAAGTGCCCCGGAGCATGGGGCGAATATACTGATATGTTTTCAAAACTTATAAAAGGAGCGACCGTTGTAAATGAAGGTGTGAGCAAGATACAGGACGTGCTCATTGTGAACGGCAGAATAGAAAGAATAGACAATGATATAACGCCACAAGGTAACTGCACAGTTATCAACGCGGCAGGCTTGCACCTGCTGCCGGGTGCTATTGACGATCAGGTACATTTTCGTGAGCCGGGCCTTACACACAAGGCAACTATAGGTAGCGAAGCACGTGCGGCAGTGGCAGGAGGTGTCACCTCTTTTATGGAGATGCCCAACACCAATCCACCGGCACTGACCCAGGAACTGCTTGAAGACAAATACAGAATAGCATCGGGCACTTCCATTGCCAACTATTCGTTCTTCATGGGTGTATCGAACACGAATGCAGATGAGGTACTGCGCACCAATGACAAGAAGAAAGACGTTTGCGGTGTGAAGATATTTATGGGATCGAGCACGGGCGATATGCTTGTGGACAACTACATAACGCTTGGTAAGATATTCGGCGGATCGGAGTTGCTGATAGCTACCCACTGTGAAGACGAAAAGATAGTGACAGAGAACAAAGCAAAATATCCTGATGCTGACAACGCGTCATTTCACCCGGTGATACGCGATGTGGAAGCATGTTTCTCCAGTTCATTCTCTGCCATTCAACTGGCCAAGCAGCATGACACGAGGTTGCACATCCTGCACATCTCTACAGCAAAAGAACTGCAGTTGTTCACCAATATGCTACCGCTGAAGGATAAGCGGATCACATCGGAAGTGTGTGTGCATCACCTGCACTTTACGGCCGATGATTATGCGAAACAAGGCAACCTCATTAAATGCAACCCGGCTATCAAGTCGGCAGAGAATAAAGAGGCATTGTGGGAAGCCTTGCTGGACGACCGCCTGGACATTATAGCAACAGACCACGCACCTCACACTTGGGAAGAAAAACAACAACCTTACCAGAAAGCACCTGCCGGTGTGCCGTTGGTGCAGCATACCATGTTGCTGATGCTGCAGTATGTGAAGGAAGGAAGGATATCGATAGAAAAGGTGGTAGAGAAAATGGCACACGCGCCTGCTGTGTGCTTCCAGATAGCGGAACGCGGCTACATTCGCGAAGGCTATCATGCCGACCTGGTATTGGTGAATCTGAATATGCCGTACACCGTGACTAAACAGAACATCCTTTATAAATGCGGCTGGTCGCCGTTTGAAGGGCATTCTTTCCCTGCTACTATACACAGCACCTATGTAAATGGTGAGAAAGTGTATGAACTGGGCAAGATCTATGACCATGCTATGGGTGCCCGATTGAGATTTGACCGATAAGACCAACTGATGCAGAACGACAAGACCACCCTCCGCGACCTATCCATCTTTACGACCGATGGTAGCGGAGGCGTGTTCGCATTGATAGACCGAACTACGACACAGGAAGGGCGCGAGATGCTGCGCAAGCATATCATCAATCCGCCCGCCACACACGAGGAACTTGTATCGCTGCAGGAATCGGTGCAGTTTTGGTGCCGGCATGGCAAGAGGTGGCCAACGGTGATCTCGAACGGGACACTGGTGATGCTGGAAAAATTCTACGAATCGGCAGACCATGCGGCTCCTCCTGCTACTGGATTTGCCGGTATGCTGGCACAGGCGCTACAAAAAGTGTTCAATAAACGCGAGTATTTCTTTACGCGCTTCTCGGTATCGCACCTCTCGGACTTTCTGAAGGGATGCAGTGAACTGACCGCACTGCTTGACGAACCTGATGTGGCCGTGCGCCTTGCAACAGAGTTGCAGGCCATGAAGGAAGAGTTGCAACATCCGCTTACGGAAAAAATAATAGCTGTGAACGGGCAGACCCGCTTCGCGGAATTGCAGCAACTTCAGTATAAAGCCCGCCGCGACTTGAAGCACATAACCTTCAGGCTGATAGCTATGTATGCGAAGCTGGATGCCTGCCAGTCTATGGCAAAAGCCACAACAGAACATGGATGGGTGTTTCCGGAACTGCTACCCGAGCTACCTGTAATCTTTGAAGCCGAGGGCATCAGGCATCCGCTGCTTGCCAACCCTATCTCGTACGATATGAATTTCGGGCAGGGCAGGAACTTCCTGTTGCTCACCGGCGCCAACATGTCGGGCAAGACCACCTTTTTGCGTGCACTAGGCGTTGGGTCTCTGCTGGCGCACATCGGCATGGGAGTGCCGGCAAACAAAATGCGTATCAGCTTCCTGAATGGCATTATCACTAATATGCATGCCGAGGACAATCTGCTGAAAGGAGAGAGTTACTTTTTTGCCGAAGTGCAACGGATGAAGCAGATAGCAGCCCGCATAGGAGAGGAGCGTCCGCATCTGGCACTGATGGACGAGCTTTTTAAAGGCACCAATGTACACGATGCGTTTGAATGTACGAGGGCTGTGGTGGAGGGATTGATGAATCATCCGAACCATATTATGGCACTGTCAACACATCTCTATGAAGTAGCGCAGCAGTTCAGCGGGAACAGCAAGATCATCTTCGCCTACTTTGTGACCAACATATCTTCAGGAGGCACTTATAAATTCACCTACCAACTGAAAGAAGGAATTTCCAACGACAGGATAGGATATATTATCTTGCAACAGGAGGGTGTGATAGATATGCTGAAAGGAACAACAGGAACACACTCGAAAAATTAAAAACTAAGAAAGTGACAGAAAGCGAATCAAATAAGAAGACAGGCAGGATAGTAGCAATAATGTTTCTTGCCATCATGATCTTGCCGGCATGTTATGCCCTGATCAAGGAGCTTCGTTACAAACAAACGGACAAGGGTAATACAACAACGCAGGCACCGATGGCACCTGCGTCGAAATAAGTAAACATTGCTATTTTACGGAGTGTAGTTGAATTTGAAACCGATACCGTGTATCGTCTGCAGCTTAGCCACCGTCTGTGATTTCAGGTATTTCCTGATCTTGGTGATGAACACGTCCATGCTTCGGCCCAGGAAGTAATCGTCCTTGCCCCACACACTCATCAGTATCTCATCGCGCTTCAGCACCCTGTTGGCATTGAGGCACAGATAGCGGATGAGATCTGCCTCGCGTTGCGTGAGCTGGTATTCCACCTTATCGTTCTTGAGCAACAGATTGGTATAATCAAAAACAAGTTCGCCGATATTGAAAGAAACAGGCCCGGAATCATCCTTCTTCTTACTGCGCTTCACGAATACCTGAATACGCATGAGTAGTTCCTGCAGATTGTATGGCTTGGTAATGTAGTCATCAGCGCCACTCTCGAAACCAGCGATCTTATCATTGTCCATGTTCTTGGACGAAAGCAATATGATGGGGATATTCTCGTTCTTTTTGCGGATGCTGTTTGCCAGCTCCATACCATCTTTTTTACCGGGCAACATGATGTCGAGCAGGCAGATGTCGAAGATATTCTTCATAAACTGATGCCACGCCCCGTCGCCGTCGGTGCAATGTGTTACTTCGAAGTCCTGTTTTTGCAGAAAATCTTTTACAACGTATCCCAGAACGGGATCGTCTTCAACTAAAAGTATCTTCAGTTTTGTTTGGGACATAAAGGAATAAGCGTTGTTTCCACCTGCTAATATAATACAAGTATCGACAAGTATTAGAATCGCATAAAGAAATAATATGTAAATGCAATATTTATTTAATACGGTCGGGGTTCTGATTTATGAACGCTTCCCACGAGCCGGACTTCTTTTTTGTGCTTTTTTTCACGGCCGGAAGTGACATATCGGCCGGCATGACACGCGTCTGATAATGGTGACAAAGTGCCACCGCGACAGCATCGGCCGCATCCATAAATTTGAGGTCCTCGCACACATTGAGTGTATGCTGCACCATGTCCCAAACCTGGTCTTTAGTAGCGTTACCACGACCTGTCACCGACTGCTTTACTTTTCGGGGTGAGTATTCCACCGGTTGCAGGCCACCCATCATTGCCGCAGCCATGGCCACGCCTTGCGCCCTACCCAGCTTCAGCATACTCTGCACATTCTTCCCGAAGAAAGGTGCCTCAATAGCCACGGCAGTGGGCTTGTGCACCCGAATGAGGCTTTCCATCTTTTTAAAGATCAGCTGCAGCCGTTCGGAGTGGTCCTCGTACTTTGCCAAATGCAGCACACCCATTTCTATAAGCGATACGTTACTTTTGCTGGCACGTATCAATCCATAGCCCATCACCAGGGTGCCGGGATCTATGCCTAAAATGATGTGGCTGTCTTTCAAGAAAAAATAGAATTGACGAGTTGAACAAAAGTACCAAAATATGGATAAACTATGCCATTGGCGGCATTGTGAGCGCGCTACTGCTGGTGGCCATCTACAAGCAGGTACAGCAACAACTTAGCGATAGAGGCACAGCAACACTGACCAATACCGGACCCACTTATCTACTCTTAACGGCCATAGGACTGATGCTTGCCAACTCGTTTCTGGAGAGTTATAAATGGTTCTCGCTGGTGGGCCGAAGCGAGCAGGTATCTTACGGAAGGGCTCTTGCGTCCTATCTGGCAGGTATTGCCTTATCTATTATTACCCCCAACAGGATAGGAGAGTACCCCGGCCGCATTCTGTATCTGGGCAGGGGCAGCACCATGCACTACATAGGCGTTTCTGTGACAGGCGTGCTGAGCCAGTTGGCGGCCATTTGGTTTCTGGGTCTGGCAGGTCTTGTCTACTATAACATCGCCTTCCCTGGACTTGCAGCGCAGGCGGCGTTGCTGGCATGTGTGGTTATCAATATCCTTTTGGGGCTGTTGTACTTCAATTTCGACAGTTGGTTGTCTCTTTTGGAAAGGACTCGATGGATGCGGCGGTTTTCGGTGTATGGAAAACTAATGGGAAGGATGCCTGTGGCGGAAAAATGGCGTATTTTAACAATTTCAATAGTGCGGGTGATGGTGTTTACGGCACAGTATTTGATTTTGCTTCAGTGGATGAAAGTAGATGTTCCTATTGCTGCCGGCTTTTTTCTATCGGCACTGTTCTTTTGGGTGCTGGCGGTTGTACCTTCACTGGCACTCACGGAACTGGGCGTGAGAGGCACCGTAAGCCTCTTCATCTTCGGACATTTTTCTGCCAACACCGTAGGCATACTGGCTGCAACCACCGTTTTGTGGTTTCTGAATCTGGTAATACCCGCGGTACCCGGCAGTATATTGATCACAAAAATGAAATGGCTGCGATAGCCATTACAGGCAAACACAAAAACACATGGAACCAGGAGAAACGGTGACCACCACACGAAAAAGCACCATTCGCACAGCACTTGCAGCACTGCTCTGCGTTACCACCTCCACCCTTTCAGTTGCACAGAATGATTTCTGCAATACAAAGAACACTGCCTACAAAGCCGGCGAGAAACTGACATTTCAGGCATATTACAACATGGGCTTCATCTGGATCTATGCAGGCAATGCGGTGTTTACTGTGCAGTCGAAAATGTACAATGGCCGCAAAGTGTATCACGTTGTAGGCGATGGCCGCACGGCAAAATCGTATGAATGGTTTTACAAAGTACGAGACCTGTATGAAAGCCATATAGACCAGGAAACACTTTTGCCACTTCACCACGTACGCGCCGTGAACGAAGGAACACTGAGCTACAAACACGAGATCGTCTTTGATCGCACAGGGCATACTGCCACTACTGCCAACGGCAATAAGTACCCTATATCACAATGCACGCAGGACGTGGTTTCCGCCATCTACTTTGCCCGAAACATAGACTATAGTAAGTACAAACCGGGCGACAAGATACCGTTCGAGATGTTCCTTGATGATAAGACCTATCCGCTCTATATCAAGTACATGGGACGCGAAAAAGTGGAGACTAAACGAGGTACATTCAATGCTATCAAGATCGTTCCGCTCCTTATAGAAGGCACGCTCTTTTCGGGTGGTGAGGGTATGGCTGTGTGGGTGAGTGACGACAAGAACCACCTGCCACTGCGCGTGAGTAGCCCGATAGTGATAGGCAGCGTAAAAGCAGACCTGATGGAGTATGAGAACCTGAACAACCCGTTCAGTTCCATCATTAAACTGGATGACTAAAAGAGGCGCTTGTTTTTCCTAATTGTGGCGAGGTACTCCTCAAGATCGGGAGATGGCTTCAGCCAGAGTAGCATCAGCACATAGATCACCACAATAACCAACGAACGCAGCCCTGCATCGAGGGCGGTATTGATGTACATGTGGCGCACCTGACTAAAGAAATGCGGCAACAACAGACCTGCTGTCAATGCAGGCAGGGCAGCAACCAACACCCTGAATGTGCGGCCGGAGAACGGCAACATATTCAGCTTCTTCCACACGAACCATGTTTTGGCAGAATTGAAGACCACTATTGTAATGGTGGTGCTCCACGCCGCTCCAAAAATCCCAAACTGAGGCACCAGAAACCTGATGAGCAGGAAGAGGGCTGCCATCAGGAAAAGTGATAAGTAAAAGTTGAACTTGTAATAGTTGGTGATGGACAGCACCTGGTCGTTCATGCCGGTGGCAATATTGACGAGTTGACCAGCAAACAAGATCAGGAACACGGGTACCACATCGGCATAGCCCTTGCCGACAACGGCTACTAAACCGGGCAAGTTGCAGCAAAGCACCAAGGCTACCGCCACGGTGGCGATGAAAATATTGATGGATGACCGCACGAAGAGGTCTGCAGCCTTGACATGATCGTTCTCGGCAAATGCTTTTGCCAATACTGTAAATGCGGCAACTGTGAGCGCTTTTGAAGGTATCTGCAGGAAGGAGATCAGAAATACAGCCACACGGTAAACTGCAACTACCTCAAACCCCCTGTGATCATAAAGAGGTAGCAGCATTGAATCCAGTACGATTATGAGATTGACTGACGCAGTGAGCAGGAAGTGATACCAGGTGAATTTGAGTAACTCCCGGTATTCATCGCGGGAAATGCCAGACAAACTGAGCGTGAAACCGAAATTCTCGGTACGCATGGCCAGTATAGCCAATATCCCGACCGGGACTACATAGATGAGCACCGTGCCGATAACCAGAACATCGAAGGAGACATAACCAAAAGCGAACAACAGAATAAGTGCGATGTTCACAATGCGCAATACCACCTCGCGCATGAAAGCAGCTACAGCCACCTTCAGCTGTGTGCCAAGATAGCTCTCGAACAACATGAGGTAAATGAACATGACGGTGAACACCGGGAGCCAGATGAAGTAACTGTCCATGAGCGGCTGGTCGGCGGGTTGGAAGTGATTCAGTATCCAGGTGCGCAAAGCAAAATAGAGAACCGCACCAACGGCAGCCATGACACCCGGAAGCAGGAAACTCCAAGTGAGCAGGGCATACCTCTTGCGTTGATCGTGATTGTAACGGTGGATATAGACCACCATAGTGTAGTTGATACCGAACAGCATGAGCTGCGATATGGTAACGGCATAGTTGGTGAAGTTGCCGATGAAACCATACTGCTGGCGGGCAATGAACTTGACCGACAACGCCATGATAACCGCGCCGAGCACCGCGCCCGCACCAGTCACTATCGCATTCTTGGCCGACTGTCTGAAAACTATACCCATTGCGAATGATACCCCCTGAGCAGAGGCTAACTGCGGCAAAAGTAGCTATATAGCTGAGAATCCATAGAACTTCAGATGTGAAACATTTCTGAACAGTCAGAGGTCGCGCCCTACCGGATATTCTTTCCCAGTGCCTTTAGTGCGAAGACCTTGATGTAATAGCGCATCATTTCTTTGAAGGTGAGAATGGCACTGAAAAGGTAGTAATAGAGTGTTTTTCCCTTTCGGATGGCCATGATGTCGAGCTCGAGGGCGAGGAACTTTTTGAGCAGTTGCAATTGTTTGGCAGGTGCAGTGCTGGCGGCGTGTATGTGGATGACGGTGGTGCCGGCATAATAATACCCGGGGTAGCCCAACTGCTGCGCCTGCAGGCACCATAGTTGGTCTTCGCCATACATAAAGTAACGCTCGTCCAGTTTGTTGCCGGGCATTTTGTCCAGCATCTGGCGGTGAAACATGAAGAACGCACCGCTTACCCAGTCGCACCAGGTATTGCGGTCGCCATGGAAGTATTGGTTCAGCATCAGGTCAGAGCGCTTTTCATAGGGCAGCAACTTCAGCAAGGGGCGGGCAAGGTCCAGTAACTCGTTGCGGATGCTGCGAAAACGGCGGGCTGTATGCTGTAGCTTTCCATCGGGATAAACAAGACGCACACCCAAAGGCCCTATGGTTTCGTGGCGCTTCAGCTCGGCCAGTGCCAGAGAAATACTGTCTTCAGTAAGTACTGTGTCGGAGTTCAGTAACAGTATCACATCTCCTCTGGCGGCTGCTATGCCGAGGTTGTTTCCCTTGGCAAATCCGCCATTCTCGGTGCTTTTTATCAGCTTTATACCGGGGAAGAGCTTCAAAAATTCGTCAGGGTTGTCGTTGGGAGAGGCGTTATCCACCAAGACGATCTCGTAATCGCAGTTGCGGGTGTGCTGTATCACGCTTGCGATGCAATCGCAGGTTATTTTGAACGTATTATAGTTAATTATAACTACCGAGACCATCGGGCACCACCCTGCTTTTGAATAACCTGCAACAGATTACAGTGCAACAAAGTAAGTGAAACAGCGGCTACAAAAAAAATGGCGGCTGTGGCATTGGCGACGCGTTTGCGGGTATTGCGTCATAATGCCTATTTTTGATGCAAGATGAAACATCTCCCCAATCTGCTGACGCTGGCCAATCTGTTCTGCGGCTGTGTAGCCATAGCCTACATCCTTACCGCACAACCATATACCAGTATGAGCCTGGAGAACAATATGCCGACCTGGAACTGGGTATATGGTGCGGAACAGATATACTATGGTAGTCTGTTCATCGGTCTGGCGGCAATTTTTGATCTGCTGGACGGTTTTGCCGCCCGTGCTTTGGGTGTGTTCTCCCCAATTGGTAAAGATCTGGACTCATTGGCCGATGTGGTTTCTTTCGGGGTGGCACCTTCGATGATCATCTACAAATTTCTGTGGGATGCATTGATGAGTGAGAAAAACGCCATGGATGTGAGTATGCTGGGTATGGCCCCTGCATTCCTTATAGCGTGTTTCGCGGCACTGCGCCTGGCCCGTTTCAATGTGGAGACCGGCGGGCATAAAGGATATTTCTCGGGCATGCCCACGCCTGCTGTTGGTATTTTTGTTGCCTCTCTGCCGCTACTTGCCTGGTTCAATCCGTGGGGTATCGGCTCGCTGCTGCACAGCAAGTGGGTACTGTACGCGATAGTGGCTTTGCTTAGCTGGCTGATGGTGTCTCGTGTTACCTTCTTCAAGTTGATGCCGGCAAAACGATCTTTGAGCGCTGCCTGGCCGCAGTTGGTGCTGGTGGTACTCAGTATCGCGTCCTTCTTCTTTCTGTCGGTAGCTGCGATACCGTTTGCGTTTGTACTATACATATTGCTTTCTCTGGTGGGTCCCAAACCACAGTCTGAGGCCACCGAATAGTATTGGTCTTCATTTTTTGACAATAGCACAAATACTTTCTACTTTTGGGCTATCAATCCGAACTGACTTTTTAATATTTTAGCATATATGAAATACACTGCGCACATCAACATCATGCCATTGAAAGAACTGCTGGACCCACAGGGCAAGGCAGTGAACAACAGCCTGCATAATCTGGGTCTTACAGGTGTTCATGATGTTCGCATCGGTAAGCATATCCTCATGACCATGGACGCGGCAACTAAAGAAGCTGCGGAGAACATGACCCGTGAGGCATGCAAAAAACTGCTTGCCAACCAGGTGATGGAATCATTCGACTTCACAGTGGTGGAAGGATAATCTCCAATTTCGATCTTACTTACTGATAACCTGCGGTTGCTGCTATGCGCCTGTATCTTATACCATCGCCTATTGGCAATCTGGGTGACATCACCTACCGTGCAGTGGAGACGCTGCAGCGGGCCGATGTGATATTGTGCGAGGATACACGCACGAGTGGGGTTCTGTTGCAGCACTATGGCATCCGCAAGCCGCTGACGCCCTACCACGCACACAATGAGCACAAAGTTCTACCTCATCTTGTAGAACAACTCTCTGCCGGCAAGGTTTTCGCACTTATTACCGATGCAGGTACACCCGGCATATCAGACCCTGGCTTTTTGCTGGTGCGCGAGTGTATGCGCAACAATATTCCGGTGGAGTGCCTGCCCGGCGCCACCGCTTTTGTGCCTGCATTGGTGCAGTCGGGACTCACCAGCAACAGGTTTTGCTTCGAGGGATTTCTTCCATTGAAGAAGGGCAGGCAGACGATGCTGCGCACGCTCGCCGAAGAGACCCGCACCATCATTTTGTATGAGTCGCCGCACAGGCTCGTAAAGACCTTGAACGAATTGGCGGCCACATTTGGTGCCGACCGTCAGGCAGCAGTGTGCCGCGAGCTGACCAAGATGTTTGAGGAGACCAACCGCAACACATTGGCGGCATTGGCAACCCACTACGAGAAACATGCACCAAAGGGCGAAATCGTGATCGTAATAGAAGGCGCGCCCGCTAAAAAGGGCAAGAAACACCATTCATCGGAAGAGGATGAAAGTGAAGATGAGCAAGACGATTGATCCCACGATTACGCGGTGCGTTTACCCGATATATACAGGTTTGCCACCAAAGACATGAGCAGGAACATGGCCACCAGTTGGTGTAGTTCGGCCAGGATCTCGTAAGTACCGAACTGAGCAAATACGATGAGCGGCGCACACAGTACTGTTACAATACCCAGAATCACCTGTGCCACTACTATGACCATTGGCCACCAACGTGCCTTGCCCAATAAGGATGCTACATGAGTACGGGCAGCCTTAGCCGCATATAAGAACCACACCACCATAACCACCAGTAATACGTAGGCCAGCATGCGGTGTACAAACTGCACGTTGACGGGATTGCTGATGAAACTGCGTGCCATCATCCCCTCAGGTATCCAATCTCCGTTGATGGTTGGCCATGTAGGTGCGCTCTTGGATGCATGAAGTCCGGCCATGAAAGCACCATAGGCCAGTTGCACATACATGAGCACAATGACACCGAGTGTGGCACGGAACAGGCCGGGTGCAGCCGCACGTTTTTCCGCCGGCACCAGCAACACCAAAGCAAACCACAATGTGTAACACATGAGCGTGAGCGCGGAAAGGAAATGTGTGGCCAGCCATGTGTGTTTCACATAAAGCTCGGTATCATTGATGCCGCTTTCTACCATCTTCCAGCCTACATAACCTTGCAGGCCGCCCAGCAGGAAGAGGATGATGAACGGCTGTACCATTCCTTTATCGAAGTACTTCTTTACGAAGAAATAGACAAACCCGATGGCGAAGACCACACCCAGCATACGCGCCCACAACCTGTGCGACCATTCCCAATAAAAAATGAATTTGAAATCGGAGAGGGTAAAGTGGCTGTTCAGGTATTTGTACTGAGCAATGGTCTTGTACTTATCGAAAGCAGTGTTCCAGTCAGCATCGCTGAGCGGGGGCAGCGCACCCATTATCGGCTTCCACTCGGTGATAGACAACCCTGACCCTGTGAGGCGGGTGACTCCCCCCATTATGAATTCTATCACTATCATTACGATACCAGCTATCAGCCACCATGCTACCGCTCTTCTTTTGTGATTATCCACGCTATTCGAAAGTTTGGAACAAAAGTAGGGTGAACAAACTACCTGCCCTATCAAAATTTACAATGAAAGCATGAATTTGAAGAATAATCACCCCTACTCAAACTTGTGGGGAAGCGATCTCATATATCATTAATCCGGGCAATTCAACTTAAATTGTGGCGTTATATACCGCATGAGATACCTGCTTGTATTGCTGTGTTGCGCCGAGATCCTATTGGCCACCTATCTGATGAATGTTGCCGGGCCATTCTGGTCGCCCGTGCTCTTTCTCAGCACTTCTCTGGCCATTGCTTTTGTGTATCTCCGGGTACGGTCTACTGCCGCGACAACCAAAACACCGTTTTCTTTGCCACCGATCGTCATTTCGGTGGGCCAGGCGGCAGTGTTTGCAGGTAGTGCTTTTTACATTATATCCAAGCTGAAGTACATTTGGTGGTATCACCTGATGTATCATTACCCACCGGGTCAATCCGATATCATTCCGCAGATAGAGACATTAGTCCACCGGTTTCTGTCGGGCGAAGCGCCCTACAACCCGATACAATTTGTTGGCTACAAGCTGTACCCAACCTACCTGCCTATGCAATGGCTGCCTTACATTCCATGCGAACTGGCTCACAAGGACTATCGCTGGATACCTAATCTGGTTATGCTGGCCGCATCGGTGTATTATTTCATCAGTAAACGGAAAATAGAGGGTGACCCGGTATCACGGATATTTTTGCCGTCATGGCCGTTATTTATCTGGATCATGCTTCTGTTGAATGACAATGATAGCTTCATATTTACCGTAGAGGGGCTCATAGCAGGTTATTATTTTTTTGTGGCCGAGAGCACCGGCAAAAAAAGTATCTGGCCTTTGGCCATCGCCATCAGCCTCTGCCTGTTCTCCAGGTACAGTGTCATCTTCTGGGTGCCGTTGTGCATTGCGATCCTTGCAATGGCGGGACAAAAAAAGAATGCGATGATAGTGGCGGGTACGGCCGCAGCCTTTTTCGTATTCGTGTACTGGCTTCCGTTCCTGCGCGTGGACCCCGAGATCTTCCTGAAAGGCTACAGATACCACACTTTTGCTGCGTACAATGAATGGAATAATGACTTCTCCTGGAATGCGGGAAAAATCTACCTCAACAACGGTCTTGGTTTCACTTCTTATGCCATAGCGTGGTTTCCCGGAGACCTGCATTCCAAACTGGCCATTTACAAGAACCTGCTTTTTGCTATGTGCCTGCTGACGGTGGGCCTGCTCGGCCTTGTATTTTACAGGTCGCGCAGCAAGTATGACGTGAGCACGTACCTGCTTTTTTCTTTCAAGATATACATCGCGGTATTTTACGCATTCATTCAGATCCCCTACCGTTATCTGTTCTTCACTCCTCTTATCATCACAGCAGCATTGCTGGGTGGCGCTTTCATGCCGCGTGTTAAGGATAACACAAACCTCACATAAGACGGGTGGACCGGACAGAAATGTGCCCGGATAACCTGTACCTTTATACTACTTAACTTAGCGAATATGAAAACTATGTTGAAGGGCGGCTGCGCGCTGCTGATCGCCATATCTGTATCGTTTGCCGCACAGGCGCAAGGCATAAAAGGGATTATGGACGGCGCCAAGAAGGTAATTGGTACCACAAAGACCACCGGAACCGGCAAGGGCACCCTTACTGATGCCGACATCACCGCCGGTCTGAAGGAGGCACTAAACGTTGGCACCCGAAATGCAACAGGTCAGGTATCAAAAGTGAATGGCTTTTTTGCCGATCAGGCCATTAAAGTGCTTATGCCGCCGGAAGCTAAGAAAATAGAAACCGCACTAAGGGCAGTGGGTATGGGCAAACAAGTGGACCGCGCCATACTGTCTATGAACAGGGCTGCTGAAGACGCATCGGCCAAGGCAGTGCCTATATTTGTGGATGCCATCACGTCAATGTCCATTCAGGATGGATTGTCGATACTGAAAGGCAACAACGATGCTGCCACCCAATACCTGAAAGGCCGCACGACCCCTCAGCTCACGTCGGCTTTCCGGCCGGTGATACAGTCATCGCTCAACAAGGTGAACGCGACGGCATACTGGTCTGAAATGGTGACACTGTACAACAAGCTGCCTACCACCCGCCAGAAACTGAACCCCGACCTTACAGCCTGGGTGACTGAACGGGCATTGAACGGTATTTTCGTTTATGTGGCGCAGGAGGAAGGTAAGATCCGAAGCAATCCGGCAGCCCGTGTCAGCGACATTTTGCGTAAAGTATTCGGCCAGGGGTAAAAAATGTGGTATTAGGGCCATGGCGGCTCGATGTAAACATAAATAACATTAAATTGCAGTAAAAGAACCTGCCGGCAGCCCACAATATGGCTCCGGCCGCACATTATTGGTATTAAAATCCGGCAACTATTATGTCTCAGGAATTGACTTTCGATTTGTCCTCATGGTGGAATGGGATCTCATTTGATGGTAAAGAATTATTCACGCTCACTGAAGATGGTAAACTGACCATCTATGCGGGAAAGGATGGCAAGGAACGCGTATTGGCAGAAGTGACTGCCGCGAATGCTGAAACTGTGCTGGAACCGCTGAAGGAAAAATTTGCGTCTCTACAGACCAAGGTGAACGAGCTCAATACCGAGTGGAATAATACTGAAGACAAACTGAAACTGGCCGACAAGGTGCACCAGTTGAAGAATCAGATACTGAGTGCGAGCGCCCTTGGGAATATAGAGGCACTGGCTGCTGCACTTGCTCCTGCGGAGCAAGAAATAGCAAAACGCTATGATGAGAACTATGCCTATCGTTTGAAGCTGGCTGAAGAAGCTGAGACACTCGCTGAAGCATCGGAATGGAAAGAGACCACCAATGCGCTTCGTGAGCTGATCGATAAATGGAAAGCATCCGGACATACCGATAAACAACGCAGCGACAAGCTGTGGACCCGCATAGACGCTGCCCGCAACAAATTCAACGAACGTAAACAAAAATATTTTGAAGACCAGGAAAAAGACCTGCTTGGCAATCTGGATCTGAAACTGGACCTGGTGGAACAGGCCGAGTCGCTCATCAATTCGGTGGAGTGGAAGAAGACCAGCGAAACTTTCCACAGACTCACCAATGAGTGGAAGACCATAGGTCATACCCTGAGCAAAAAGAATGAAGAACTGTGGCAGCGCTTCATCGCAGCCAAGAGTGCCTTCTTCGATCGCAAGCGCGAACACAGCGACCGCATTGCTCAGGAGCAGGAACAACATTTCGTAGTGAAGTCAGCATTGGTTGAGAAGGCAGAGGCACTTAAGGATAGCAAGGAGTGGAACAATACCGCTATCGCCTATGCCGCGCTGATGGAAGAATGGAAAAAGGCCGGCCGCGTGGGCGGAGAAAAAGGAGATGAACTGTGGAACCGCTTCCTGGCTGCTCAGGATCACTTCTTCACTGCTAAGAAACGCCATACCGAGGAGATACGCATCATGCACGAGCAGAACCTGGCCCGCAAGACCGAGTTGCTGCAACGCGCTGAACGCATCAAGAATTCTACGAACTGGAATGACACTACCGCGGAACTGAACGAACTGCTGGATGAATGGAAGACCATAGGCCCTGTGGCCCGTGAACATTCCAACAAGATATGGGAAGAGTTCATTGCCGCGCGCAAGCATTTCTTTGCGCGCAAAGACGCCAACCGCGAACAACGCAAGCAGCACTTTGAGCAGATAAAGACCGTACGATCGGCACAGGCACGTGAGATGGTGGCGAAGCTGCTTACCGACATAAAAGAAGAAGAGGACAAACTGGTTGACTTTAAGTCGGCATTGGAGAACATCACTCCGGGCAAAAAAGCCGACGAACTGCGCAAGCACCTGGAGCAACTGCTGATAGATGGCGAGCAGAAGATAAAGCGACTGAAGGAAAAATACGATGCTGTGAAAGATGAATACGGAAAGCAGGCAGAAGACGCTGCTAAGGAAGTGCAGGCCGGCGCAACTGCCGCAGCACCGGTGGCGCAGGCAACGGAGACCACTGAAGCCGTAGCAGATGCCGACACGCAACCGGAAGCTTAAGACAAAATCTGTAGTTAACCTGTTCAATCATTTCGTGCATGTCTAAGAAACATTCTGCGAGGCCTGACGGTCTTGCCTATTCGACCAATAAAGACTTCTTCAACGACTTTCCTGCAGAGGAAGATGCTGCTACGCTACCACCTGCACAGCAGAAACTGCGCGTGAAGCTGGATACGAAACAACGTGCAGGGAAAGTAGTGACACTCATAGACGGCTTTGTGGGAACTGCTGACGACCTGGAAGCACTTGGCAAACAACTGAAGACGAAATGTGGCACCGGAGGCAGCGCCAAGGACGGGCTGATCCTGATTCAGGGCGACTACAAAGAGAAAGTAATGGGCTGGCTGCGCGAGTGGGGTTATTCACAAACCAAATAAAGGAGTGGGCCATTGGAAGTTTGCCCATCCGCAAATAATACAAATAGCCGACACCATATGGTATCGGCTATTCTTATAATATCGGAGTAGCTTATTTTACTTCAGCAACCAGTTTCTTGAATGACTCAGGCTCGTTCATAGCGAGGTCAGCCAGTACTTTACGGTTCAGCTCGATGCCTTTTGCAGCGAGTTTACCGATGAACTGAGAGTAGCTCATACCTTCTTCGCGCACTGCAGCGTTGATACGAACGATCCACAAAGAGCGGTAATCGCGTTTTTTCAGTTTACGGCCAACGTATTTGTAGCCAAGGCCTTTTTCAAGTACGTTTTTGGCGACGGTATAGACGTTTTTACGCTTGCCGTAGAAGCCTTTGGCTCCTTTCAGTATTTTCTTTCTTCTCGCGCGTGATGCAACAGCATTTACGGAACGTGGCATAACTTATAAATTTTGTTTCCTTTTTCCGGCCAGCCGGGCAAGGACGGTGTTTTTATTACTATATATTGTTTTACTTCTTTAGCTGCGGGCAGGGCTTAAGCCATTACCAGCATTTTCTTCACCAGACGTGCGTTGCTTGGGTGCACCAGACCGTGAATGCGCAGGTGGCGCTTACGGCTCTTAGACTTTTTAGTAAGCAGGTGACTCTTGAAAGCCTTGTACCTACGTATTTTGCCAGTACCGGTTACTCTGAACGTTTTCTTAGCACGTGAATGCGTCTTTATCTTTGGCATGGTATTTAAATTTGGACGGCAAAGGTAAGGAAATTTTTTATTGAATGATAAATTACCGGAATTTTTATTTTTTGTTGTTCCAGCCGCGCTCATTTAGGGCATAAAACTGTCGTCCGCGCCGTCCTTTTTCGCGTCCGCAAAGAATTTATTGACCACTCCGCTGAACATTGGCGGCACTTTTCCACTCAGGAATTCCTTCATTGCCAGTATAGCCTTGTGTGCCTGCTCATCGGTCAGTCCGGCTTTGTCCTTTAATAATTGTACGAGTTCCTGCATAAAATAAATATTTATGTCCGCTTAGGCGGCCTTCTTGATCTGTTCCAGTTTTGAATGTTCTATCATCTGCTCGGCATATTCCAGCGTGAGGCGGAATGTGCCATCGTGCTGCTCTGACGGCAGATCGAACATAGCATCTGTGAGGATCATCTCACAGATCGCACGCAATCCGCGTCCACCCAGCTTGTACTGCACCGCCTTCCTCACCATATAGTCGAGTGCTTCGTCGTCAACAGTGAGGGTAATACCTTCATATTCGAACAGACGCTTGTATTGTTTTACCAACGCGTTCTTGGGCTCGGTAAGGATGCGCTTCAGAGATGCCTCGTCGAGCGGATTAAGGTAGGTTACTATCGGCAACCTGCCCAGCAACTCGGGGATCAGACCAAACGTACGGAGGTCCTGCGCATTCACATACTGCAGCAGGTTGGCACGGTCTATATCTTTAGTGGCCTTGATGGCATTATAACCTATGGAACTTGTCTGGATACGGCGGGCGATCATCTTGTCGATGCCTTCGAAAGCGCCGCCGCAAATGAAGAGGATGTTCTGGGTATTCACCTTTATCATCTTCTGCTCGGGGTGTTTGCGGCCTCCCTGTGGCGGCACCAACACTTCCGACCCCTCCAGCAACTTCAGCATGGCCTGCTGTACACCCTCACCGCTCACATCGCGTGTGATAGATGGATTGTCACCCTTGCGGCCTATCTTGTCCAGCTCATCTATATATACTATGCCACGTTCGGCAGCAGCTACATCGTAGTTGCTGGCCTGAAGCAGGCGCGACAGAATACTTTCAACATCTTCGCCCACATAACCGGCCTCTGTAAACACAGTAGCATCCACAATGGCGAAAGGCACCTGCAGCAAACGCGCGATAGTCTTGGCCAGCAGTGTTTTTCCGGTACCGGTCTCACCCACCATCATGATGTTGGATTTTTCGATCTCCACATCATCCATTTTAGGCATGGTGAGGCGCTTGTAGTGGTTATATATAGCCACCGAGAGCACTTTTTTGGCATCGTTCTGTCCGATCACATACTGATCGAGGAACGCCATGATCTCGCGCGGCTTATATACTTTGCTTTTTTGTATATCAGCCGGCTTGGAAGGCGGTGTTTCTACCTTTTCCTTGTCGGAGGTAGCCTCAGTGAGCAGCGTATGCGCATTCTCGATGCACTGATCGCAGATATTGCCCTTGATACCGGTAAACAGGATATTTACATCCGACTCACTGCGGTCGCAGAACGAACATCTTTTTTCAGTTAGCTTGGCCATTAGTGTATTGTATTAATAATTTGGGGTGGCAAAGGTACGGAAAAGCGGCATCAGACGTGCACACTTTCTGCGCACCGGCAACTTCGGCAGCCATTTATACCCACCGCGCAGCCCAACGAATTTTAACTTTTGTTATTTCTATTAAGCTCATAAACCGCTCCCGATTTTACTATATTTGCCCACCCTAACGGGAACCGGTAACGATGCGAAGTATTTTCATCAAGGAAATAAATTCTTTTTTCAGTTCCATAGTGGGCTATGTGGCACTTTTGGTGTTTCTGGTGGCCTGCAGTCTTTTTTTGTGGATCATTCCCAACTACAGCATTCTTGAATATGGCTATGCCTCCATGGAGCGCTTTTTCGACATTGCTCCCTGGCTGCTGTTGCTACTGGTTCCGGCCGTGACCATGCGATCATTTGCCGACGAATTCCGCACAGGCACCATTGAATGGCTGAGCACCAAGCCGGTATCTGACCTGGAGATCATACTTGGCAAATACCTGGCCACGCTGGCACTGATATTCTTTGCCCTGCTGCCCACGCTCATTTACGTATATACCATCAATAACCTCTCGTACCCAGATATCAGTATTGACTGGGGTGCTATAATTGGCTCGTACGTGGGGCTCTTCTTTCTGGCGGCAACATTTGCTGCAGTTGGTGTGTTCTGCTCATCGCTCACGGCCAACCAGGTAGTAGGGTTTTTGGTATCTCTGCTGGCGTGTTATGTACTCTACACCGGTTTCGAGCAACTGAGCAAGCTGCCGAAGTTTGCCGAAGGAATAGACTACTACCTGAGCATGGTGGGTATGGAATTCCATTACAACTCCATCAGCCGGGGCCTCATAGACTCGCGCGATGTGATCTACTTTATTTCTGTAATTGCATTTTTTATTTCTCTTACCCGTTTCTCACTCACATCGCGCACACGCGGTGCGGGCAGATAAGGGCATATTATTATGGCAACAAAAGAACGTAAGAACCGTCAACAGCAACAGGCCACCGTCCGCATAGTGATCATGGCGGCCATAGTGGTCTGTGTCAACGTTTTGGCGTCCTACTTCCATAAAGGCATCGACCTCACGCATGAAAAGAGGTTCACGCTTACCGAGCCTACCAAAAAGCTGCTGCGCAGTATGGAAGAGGTAGCCGTGATAGATGTGTACCTGAAGGGGCAGTTCCCAGCCGGCCTGCAACGCCTGCAGGAGGCGGTGCGCGAAAGGCTGCGCTCTTTCAAGGAAGTTGCCGGCAACCGTATCATCTTCCGTTTCATAGACCCGTTTGAAGGCAAGACAGAAAAAGAGAAAAAAGCGATTGCCCATGATCTGGAGGTAAAGGGCATAAAGGTGATGGAACTGGAGAACCGCGATGACGAGGAATACTCCATGAAGCCGTTCTTCCCCTATGCATTGGTACAGTACAACGGCCATGAAATGCCCATCTACCTGCTGGATGCACCACGTGGTGGCGGTTCTCAGGAGCAGCTGAACTATGCCGAGGCTATGCTGGAATACCAGTTTGCCAACGCCATCAACCGAATGAGCAAGCCGGCCCGCCCTTCCATTGCCTACCTTACCGGGCATGGCGAGCCACTGGGAGTGAAGACCTATGACATGCTTGCTACCCTGCCGGGCATATATGACCTGGACTCACTGGACCTGACTCAGACCATAGATATATCTGTTGCCTATGATGCGGTGATCATCAACCAGCCCACCATGCCGTTCAGCGGCCCCGACAAACTGAAGATCGATCAGTACATCATGCACGGCGGGCATGTACTGTGGGTAGTAAACGCACTCAATGCATCGCTGGACAGCCTGGTGAACAGCCCTCAGTTCATAGCACTGGAACACCAGACGGAGCTTGACGACATCCTTTTCAAGTATGGTGTGCGGGTGAATTTCGATCTGCTTGAGGATATGCAGTGCAATCCGTTGCCACGGGTATTGAATAACGGTCGCCCTACATTGCACGACTGGGTTTACTTCCCCCGCCTGAACCCTACGGTGGACCACCCTATTGTAAAAAACATGGATCTGGTGATGGGCGGCTTCACCAACACCATTGATACTATCAAATCGGCCGGCATCAACAAGACCATTCTGCTGCATTCATCGAAGTACAGCAGATCGGCAAGATCGCCGGTGAGGGTGAGCCTGAGCATGATGAGCTACCCGCTGAAGCACGAGATGTTCACCAAGCAGTACATGCCTGTGGCTGTTTTGCTGGAAGGACAGTTCCATTCGCTTTACGAAAACAGGCTGGCACCTGAATACCTGCGCCTGCTGGACTCTCTGAAACATCCGTTCAAACCGAAGTGTGACTCTACGAATAAAATGATTGTTACGTCGGTAGGTGAACTGTTCAGCAATGGCTATTCCAACAAAGACGGTGTGCTGCCCATTGGGTACTACCAGTTCACAGGCGAGTATTTTGCTAACAAGACATTTCTGCTCAACTGCCTCGAATATCTTACCGACAACTCGGGCGTGCTGGAGGCACGGTCAAAAGACGTGAAACTACGCCTGTTGGACAAGGGTCGCGTTAAGCCTGAGCGTACACAGTGGCAAGTAGTGAACGTAGTCATCCCGATTGCCGCGGTGCTGGTATTTGCGTCGTTCTACCTCTTCTTCAGGAAGCGCAGGTACGAAGTGAAGAAAGACAGTAAAACCTTATCTTAATATGCGAAAGACGCTCATCTACATTGCCATTCTTGCCATACTGGGCGCAGGCATCTACTACATGCTGCCGGGCCGCAACGGAACGGAAACCCCCTTCGACCCCAAAGAAGCAGGATTTACTATTAAGGACACAGCATCTATCGGGAAAGTATTCCTCGCTGCCAGCGATGGTGAAAGTGTATTGGTGGAGCGCACCGATACAGGCTGGATAGTGAACCATCAGTACAAAGTTCTGCAGAGTACGCTTAACATGCTGATGACCACCTTCATGAAACAGAAGGCATTGTACCCGGTGACAAAAAATGCCTATGCCAATGTTATCGAAACCATGTCTACGCATGGCATTAAGGTGGAGGTATATGACCGCGCCGGCAAAAAGATGAAGGTGTTCTATGTGGGTGGTGCCGCGGTGAATAACACCGGCACCAACATGCTGATGGAGGGTGCTAAGACACCTTATGTGGTGGAGTCGGAGGGTTTTGTTGGCTACCTGACCCCACGCTATGCCACCCGCCTTCGCGACTGGCGCGACAGATCGGTGTTCCGCCTGCAGGCCGAAGAAATAAAGTCAATAAGCGTACAATACCCGGGCAAACCCGACGAGTCTTTTGTGGTAAGCCGCAGTGACGCAGGTGAATTCTCTGTGACATCGACTCCGAAGATCATGCAGCTACCTGAAGGGCTGAACAAACACCGTGCAGAATCGTATATGCATTTCTTCGGCAACATCAACTGCGAAGGTTACCTGAACGGACTGTCTGATAACGACACTACGATAAAGACTGCTCCCAAACATTCCTCTATCGACGTTGTGACAGTTAAGGGTGAGAAGAAACATGTGGATGTGTACCTGATGGCAGTGAACAGGCGTAGTAAGAACCAGAAGAAATCAGACATTGACAGCACCAGCCAGCAGTACGATTCAGACCGTATGTATGCCATCATCAACGACTATAAAGACACGGTGATGATACAACAGTTGACATTTCACAATCTTTTCCGCAAGGCTCATGAGTTCTACCGTAAAGACATAGTGCCGCAAAAGACCGCCACACAGTCTGAAGGAAAGAACGGACAACTGGGTCGCTAACAAACTGTCGCACCCGTGGCAGACCTGCAACAACATATAGAATGGATGCGCCAACGGCTGCAGGAGCCGCTGCCAGGCCTTAGCGCGCAGGAACGTATGATGGGACGCGTGGTGAGCATGCCGCCTAAGGTTCCTGATAATGCACGCCCAAGCGCGGTACTTTGTCTGCTATACCCTCACTTCGACGATCTGCACATTCTGCTAATGAAACGCCGCGAGGATAAGGGCGCCCATAGTGCGCAGGTGAGTTTTCCCGGTGGGCGCTTTGAACAATCTGACCTTGACCTTGCTACAACTGCATTGAGAGAAGCTAACGAAGAGGTGGGAGTGGACCCGATGGCGGTTGACCTCATTGGCCCGCTAACGCCTTTATACATTCCGGTAAGTAACTTTCAGGTCTTCCCCTATGTGGGTTATCTGCCGCAACGACCTGCCTTTACACCCAATCCCGATGAGGTTTCATACATCATAGAAACGCCACTGGGCGATCTGCTTCACGACACCCGCAAGACCACCACAGACGTGTCGTCGCCTGCTATGCCGGGTCTCATTAGAAATGTAAAGGCGTACCGTCTTGACGATGGCACCATTATTTGGGGCGCCACCGCCATGATCATCAGCGAGCTTGAAGCTGTGCTGAAAGAATCGGGTACCTTTTTACTGTAATAATTAATGCCTGAAGTGCCGCAGACGGGTCATGACCATGGCCATGCCGTTTGCCTTGCAGTAATTCACGCTGTCTGCATCGCGCACCGAACCACCCGGCTGTATAACTGCCATGATGCCCGCTTCGCGCGCCATACGCACGCAATCATCAAACGGGAAGAACGCGTCAGATGCAAGCACAGCTCCGGCTGTTGCAAAACCTGATTGTTTGGCTTTATCCAGCGAATGTCTCAAGGCATCTATACGGCTCGTCTGCCCGCAACCCTTGCCTATGAGTTGGCGGTCTTTCACAATAGCTATCGCGTTTGACTTCAGGTGTTTGCAGACGATGTTGGCAAACAAAAGGTCGGCCTTCTCAGCGTCAGTACAAGGACGAGCACCTTCTTCAGCCCACTCAGTGAAATTCTGTGTATCAGCCGCCTGCACCAACACACCATTCAATATGCGCTTGTATTCCTTAACAGGTACAAATGACTTCTTCTGGCGCAGCAATATGCGGTTCTTCTTGCTCTTCAATACAGCCAGCGCGTCTTCATCAAATGCCGGCGCAATCAGCAACTCAAAGAACAACTCATTGATCTTCGCAGCTACAGTGGCATTGATGGTCTGGTTGGTAACCAGCACACCGCCAAATGCGCTCTCCGGGTCGCCGGCCAATGCTGCATCCCATGCGTCGCTCACATTACCACGCACTGCAATACCGCATACGTTGGTGTGCTTGATGATAGCAAACGCAGGCTCGGTGAATTCGGATATCACCTGGCAGGCTGCATCTGTATCAACTAGGTTATTATAGGAAAGTTCCTTGCCATTTAGCTTTTCGAACAGTTCGTCCAGATCTCCGTAGAATCCGGCCGCCTGATGCGGATTCTCGCCATACCTCAGCGACTGCTTGTTACCGTAAGACAGCTGGAAGTAATCGCCCTCTGCAGCGCGATGGAAATAAGCTGCGATAGCCACGTCGTAGTGCGCGCACTCCTCAAAAGCAGCGGCAGCAAATTTGCGCCTGTCTTCGAGTGTAGTATTGCCATTGCCGCTCTCCAGTAGTGCCAGCAGATCGGCATACTTATTGCGCGAAGCAACAATAACTACATCCTTATGGTTTTTGCCGGCAGCTCGTATCAATGATACGCCGCCTATGTCTATCTTCTCGATGATCGCTTTTTCATCGGTTGTGTTCTTTACTGTCTCCTCAAAAGGATACAGATCTACTATAACCAGGTCCAGCAAGGGTATGTCATATTCGCGGGTCTGCGCCAGATCTTCAGCCAGCTCCCTACGGGCGAGGATACCACCAAATACTTTGGGATGCAAAGTCTTCACCCGGCCTCCCAGAATGGAAGGATAACCGGTCACCGACTCTACCGCTGTGCAAGGAATGCCGAGGCCCTCAATGAAGGTCTGCGTACCACCCGTTGAGTAAATAGTTACTCCCTGCTCATGCAGCTTTCTTACCACCGGCTCCAAACCGTCTTTGTAGAAAACCGAAATCAGCGCCGATTGTATTTTGCGATCCATTGTATGTATAGATTTAATATTTAATTGAGTGCGCAAAGATACCACCAATGCCCTCAAATCCCAACTGCGACCTTCGCCCCAACCATTAAATCACCGAAAAACGTCTTATCTTGCATGGTCAGGGTGCGATGTGTTTGCTTATAAATATTTTCGCCCTATATTGTACCTCTATTTAAATTGTTAGAGTTTTATGAAGATCGTAAACAAGGCAGCATTGATACCGTTATTGGTTGTCGGACTCGTTTCCTGCAAGAAGACCATCAACTGCGATAGGCCCGTTATCAAAAAGGTTTATTTCTACAGCTCGGTATCTTCGTTGCTTGTACCCGACAGTACGGCTGAACTTGTTAAATACCAGAAGGGAAGCAAATTCGGTAACATTTCAGAAGTTATTCCATCTATCCGTCTCAGAAAAGATGCGTATAATAAATTCCTTGACCTGCCGAAGGACGGCTCCGAGAGTTACGACTACGACTGGAAGGTTACTTTGCGTCCCTCTAACAAGGTATATTTCATCAGAGACATTAAGAGCCTGAACGAAACCTCCAAATCGCATTATTGTACCAGTACTGTAAAATATACGGTCAACGACTCAACCACTACAGTTCCCGGCAATCCATATTCGCCTACTCCTTTATTTGTGTCTGACATTCAGATCCAATACTGGTAGTAGTTATCCATCCTTCAAACAAAAAAGGTTCCCGATCGGGAACCTTTTTTGCGTAATGCAGTGTTAGAAATAACTCGAAAACCCTGCCTGAAACCCTGCAGTGCGCATAGCGGGATTGCCCAAGAGATCCGTTTGCAGGTCGTATCGGTAGTTGAGCCGGAAAACTGTCTGCGACCCGGGGCGCCAGCTTATCGCCGGCACAATGCTCATAAATTCATCGGCAATGTTACCTCCCGTTTGTGCAAACGTACCCTTGTTCCAGTCCACATATTCCAGCCTGCAGGCAATATTCACTACAGACTTTTCGAAGCCGAACAGAGGACGCTTGTACACCGGCTGTACAATATCTATAAAACCGCCCTGCTGCGCCGATCCATATTGCTGTGAATAGGTTGCCGGCACATCTACCCGCACAAATGCCCATTCTGCAGTGAGCGTGGTCTGTGTGCGCGATATGGTGGTGTTGGCATCTATGGCATAGACATGTACATATCGCTTCCGATCTATCGTGAAGCCTTCGTCTTGAAACTTGTTGTAAACGCCGGCCATATAAGAAACGCCAACTTCTCCCACCCTCCTGTTCCGCACTGCGGTCTTTGCGGTGACCATGGGCACACCATTAAAACTTTCTTCAAACCGGTTCGGGTTCAACTTGGTTGCAGGCAATAGCGTTTTTCCGTCGGCATTATTGATTATCCGGTCGTCAAATCCGTTGGTCAGGTAGGCTTCCCAGGCAAATGCCCAGTCTTTTTTGTACTGTTTTCCGTATATACCAAAACCTACATTGCTCCATGTGGCAGGTAACATTTGAGTGGCTGAGGTAGGTCGGTCAATGAACTCCCACCTGGGTCCATCGTGGTTCTGGTTGAACGCGCCGATCGGATTCATCACTATGCCCCCCCTGAGGTTCAGCAACGGATGTATCTCCATATCTAATGCTGCGAACTCTATATTGATCTCCTTGGTGCCATCTTCAAATTCGATCTCGGACAGGAACTTCAACCGGTGTTCCAACCCCGACGCAATGAACAATGTTGTTCTCCTCATCTGGAACTGATGCCCCTCTGTGATGCCATCGGTACCCAGGTGCTGCCAGTTGGCCTCCAGGTATCCCCCCAACGACACCGGCATCTTTGCCACTGACAGGAACGGCCTGTTGTACACAGCGTCCATGTTCATTACCATCCCCGTGGTATCCTGTTGTTTTCTTTTCAGCAGTGTGGGATCGATCTGTGCGTTGGCATTCATTGCCAGCGTGCACATTGTCAGTGTCAATATCTTTCGCATTACGATTGTTTTCTCATATCAATGAACAAATGGTCGCCCTGGACCGTCACCGGGAAACTGCGCAACGGTAGTGTGGCCGGTGCTTCAGTGGCGTTTCCCCACTTGTCGAACGAACTACCATGTGCAGGGCAAGTGAGTCTGTCACCAGATACCTGCAACTCCGCTCCCTGATGCGTGCAACTCATCAGCACCGCGCTATACCTGTCGTTCTCTATGTGGTAGATACACACCGGAAACAGCAGGTCATCGTGCTTCATCACCACATAAGGTCGTTTACCCTCTTTGCCGTCAAATGCTGACAGAGGCACCTGCATACCATCGGGCATTCGTGCGCCCTTTACGTAAGATGTGGTGGCACAGCTCTGTAACATTGCCGCACCAAACGCCATTCCTATACAGGCAATACAGCCGGTGCGTAAAAATTCTTTTCTATCCATGATCACAGACTTTCCAGAAACCCGAGCATCAGTGCTTTGTCAGTTTCCGTTAACGCTTCAAATTTGTTCTTGCTATTTGTTGCCTCACCGCCGTGCAACATTATCGCCTCAGTTATACTGTGCGCCCGGCCATCGTGCAGCAGAAAGTACTTACCCCCCTGAGAATTTTTCGACAATCCAAGTCCCCACAATGCCGGCGTACGCCATTCGGAAGTCATAGCTGTTCCTTCGGTGTACCCATCATCCAGTCCCGGGCCCATATCGTGCAGCAGCATGTCCGTATAGGGGTAGAACTTCACATTCGACAAGGGGGCGATAGGCGAATTGCCGGTAGTAAGCTCGGGTGTGTGGCACTTGCCGCAACCGGCATTCAGGAACAACTCCCTGCCCTTCATCACATTCGCGTCAGAAGCATTTCGCTGCACCGGAGCTTTTAACGTTCTCAGATAAAATACAACATCTAAGATCGTCTGTTCACTCACTTCGGGTGCTATGTTTTGCCCTGTATACACATCTTTCGGTTCATAAAATGAGGTGATACCCATATCCTGGTTGTAAGCACCGGCTGTCTGTTGCAGCAGGTCGTGGGCTCCGGCCTTCTTTCCAAACCGGCCGGTACACTTTCCGCCTCTTAATATGCTGCCCTCTGCCGGTTTTACATATTCTTTTATGTCTACCCAGTTCACCACGCCACTTATACCGTCTCCATCCGCATCATTGGGGTCTGCCATTGCCAGAAGGGTCGCATCCGGTACCGCCTCCAGAAAACCCATACCGGTATTGGCGGGAGGAAGGAATTTTGAGAATGTAGCACCGGCGGGCACTTGCTCGGGCTGGTGACCGGGTAACGCCCGATCCTGCAATTGAGGCGCACCCTGTGCCAGAAACTTGTTTCCTGAACTATCGGTTTGTCCAAACCTGGTGAGGGTGGTAAAAGGATGTCCTTTCCCATCACCTGCATGACAGGCGCCACAAGATGCCGCCACAAACAATGGCCCCAGACCGGTTTCCCGGGTAAAAATCTCATTGTTGAATGCTCTGTCGCCGCGTAAAAAAGCCATTTTCTGGTCAGCGCTCAATCCATCTACCATTCCGTCCAACACTTCGTTGTCTGCAGGTGCGGCAGGCTGCAGCTTGGTGCAGGAAAGTAACACCGACACACAAAGACCCACGAAAATGAAAATGTATTTTTTCATATCTAAAATTCTACGAGGCAAAAGTAATTTATTAGGCTTACCTAACAAACTTATTTTTACATGGCATCATAATGATGATTTTTGAGGTGTTTGGAAGAGTAGTTACCTTAGTGGTTCAAATAATAAGCTAATGATCCGGTTCCCGCTACTTGTTTCTGCTCTATTGCTCTCGCTTTCTGTAGCGGCACAATCTGACACCAAAAAAGCGTTCGACCATGCCGCTGAATTTCCGGGCGGCCTGCAAGGTTTACAGGATTACCTGCGTATCTCCATGCGGTACCCCGAAAAAGCGAAAAACGACAAAGCTGAAGGCCGTGTACAGGTGCGCTTTGATGTAAATGAGAACGGAAGCGTTGGCGCGATAACAGTTATGAATCCCATACATCCGTCGCTGGACAGTGAAGCGGTGAGAGTAGTGAGAGGCATGCCTAACTGGAAACCTGCTATGCTTGACAACAAAACCGTCAAGGTATCAATGGTACTTCCGGTGGTATTTGCGCTCGACGATAAAAAGGGAAAGTGAGCCACCAATCCGCATCCGGTTGTTATAATATTGCCAAACTGACCGCTCTGTCGTTCTCTTTTTGTTATTTTGCACATATTTCAGTCGCTTATGAAAATTTCAAAAGAAGTAAAAACGGGTTCGCTGGTTGCCTCGGCTATCGTCGTCTTCTTCGCCGGTTTCTACTTCCTCAAGGGCTCAGACGTATTTTCAAACGACAAGGAATATTATTGTTATTTCCAATCTGTTGATGGGCTCCAGAAATCAACGTTCATCCAGATCAAAGGACTGAATGTTGGGCAGGTGACAGATATGGAACTTGCCGGCGACAAGGGAGTAAAAGTGACACTATCGGTTGCTAACAAAACCCAAATACCAACCGGTACCATTGCTACTCTTGCGCAGTCTGACCTGTTGGGTTCGAAGATCATTCGTCTGGACCTGGGCGAAGGTCCGGGCACAGAACAAAAGGGTGCTGTTCTGCAGGCACGGAAGGACGGCGGCGCTATCGATAAGATATCGGGAGAGCTGACACCACGTCTTGAAGAACTTAAGATCACTATCATCGCGTTCAATAATGCGCTCAATAACATCAATTCTATTGTGGGCCCCGACAATCAGGCTGCAATAACTTCTGCTATACAGTCGCTGAAGGCTACCTCAGAGAATGTTGCCCGTCTGTCGGAAGCTCTGAGCAAAGAGAGCGGCCAGATAACAGGTATCATCCGCAATACTAACAGCATTACGGGAAACCTTGCCAAAAGCAACGACTCCATTCAACGCATCATAGCCAACACCAGCAAGATAACAGGACAGTTGGCAAACGCGCCGATCCAGAAAACCATAACTGACCTGCAGAAAACCACCGCACAACTTCAGGGCATCATGGATAAGGTGAACAACAATCAGGGTTCTCTGGGTATGCTGGTGAACGACAAAGAACTTTACAACAACATGAACAAGTCGTTGAAGTCGATGACCGACCTTACCAACGACCTCAAGGCTCGTCCAAGCCGCTACATCAACGTAAGTGTATTCGGCGGCAAGAAAAAAGAGTAATGCCTCAGAAAACCGCTTTTCTTTCTTTTTCACATCGGCTAAGGCCTCTATTGCTGGCCGTGGTCTTGTTGTACCTGCCATCCACTCTACGTGCGCAAGCACCCAAGGCCGATACGGCGGACAAAATAAAGGTGATACTTGCGCAGGCGGGTAAGATGGAATTCTTCAAGACCGATAGCGGCAGTTACATCAAGTACGTGACCGATGTGATCATTTATCAGGGAACTGACACACTTTATTGCGACAGTCTGTACAACTTTACCGAAAAGAAGAAACTGGAAGCATTCGGCAACGTGCGCATCGCACAGCAAGGCGGCACCGAAGCGACGTGCGACTATTTGCGTTATCAGTCCGAACTTAAACTGGCCTACATGACAGGGAACGTGGGGCTTACGGATGGCAAGAACAATCTGTGGTGCGAGGAGCTCGACTACAACCTGAGTACAAAGGTGGGCACCTACAATCGCAATGGCACGCTGCAAAGCGACAGCACTATTGTATCGAGCGAGAGAGGCACCTACGATGTACGATCGCACGAGGCACGCTTTATTGGTAATGTAACTGTCTCCGACCCGCGCTACAAGATCACCTCGAAAGACCTTGGCTATAATACCGAAACAAAGGTGGAAACATTCTTCGCACATTCGGTAGTGACCAGCGATAGTGGGCGTTCGGTGCTTACCACATCTCGTGGCACATACGACAGCAAAAATGTGGTCGCGCACTTCACAGGCCGATCCTCTATCTGGAACGAAGGGCAGTATATTGAAGCCGACTCGATGCAGTACGATAAGCTGAGTGGTTACGGCTACGCAATAGGACAGGTTGTAAGTATTGACACAGAACAACACGCAACCATCTACTGTGGCCGTGCCGATTTCTTCAGACGCAAACGCGTGCTGTGGGCTATCATTAAGCCTGTGGTAGAGATAGCAACCGGCAAGGACACCTTCTACATGAGGGCAGATACGTTCTATTCTGCACCCATGGTAAAAGTACCGGGTCGCGCCTTCAAAATGCCTGTGGATCTGCCTGAGGTTTCCGCAAAAGACTCTGCGCGGGTAGCGGATAGCACAATCGCCCCTAAGACATCCACTGCAAAACCTGCTGAAGGCAGCAAGGGCAAACGTGGCAGAAACAAGAAAGTTGTGGCCGACTCAGCAACACTCGAAATTGTGGCCAAGCCCGCAGTTCCCGACAGCATGTGGATAGTTCCGGATATAAAATACCGGCTGGCCGATTTCTACCGCGACACTGGTAGAAAGGCGTTACCTGCAACTACTGCAAACACACCTTCTAAAAAGAAAAAGAAACATCGAATAACGCCTGCTGTGGATACCACCGACGGAGACACGACTGCTCCTGTATTCTTTACGGGCTATCATCACGTACTCATTTTCTCTGATTCGCTGCAGGCACGTTGCGACAGTGTTACCTTCACTCGTTGCGATTCTGTTGTGCGCATGATCAATGAGCCCGTTGCATGGTCGCGCGGCAGCCAGATAACCGGAGACACAATTTACATGCAACTGGACAGCAGCAGTGTGCGCAGCATGTATGTACCCGATAACTCCTTCATAGTATCCCGATCGGGTCCTGAGCAAGCAGACCTTTTTGATCAGGTACAGGGCAAAACACTTACGGCATTCTTCAAGGACAGCAACATCCGCAAGATGATTGTGCAGCCGGATGCACAATCAATATACTTCACCAAGGACGACAATGGTGCTTACATGGGCCTCAGTCAGGCCAACGCAGACGTAATGCGTATCTATTTCGGTGAAGAAAAGATCAGCAAGATCAAGTACATAAAAAACGTGCAGAACGTGATGACCCCAATGGAACAAGCTGACCTGCCCAACGCACGACTCAGCCGTTTCAAATGGCTGTACAACGAGCGTCCGCAATCGAAAGAAGAATTGTTCCGATAACCGCCTAACCGAAAATAGCCAGGGTGTAGTCTTTCTTTCCTTTCTGGAGTAGTACGTACTTGTTGTTCAGCAGATGATCGACAGTCAACTTTTGATCAGGTGCAGTGACTTTTTCTTTGTTAATGCTTATGCCGCCGCCTTGCACCATCTTGCGCGCTTCGCCTTTGGAAGCGAATACGCCGGACTCAGCGAGGAAGGTCACCAGATCGATACCTTCTTTAAGTTGATCGGCGCTTCCGGTAACCTGCTTCACACCATCCATCACTTCCAGCAATTGGCGCTCAGACAATTCGCGCAACACCTCTACCGACGACTGCCCGAATAGTATATCTGAAGCCTTCTTTGCAAATACGAGATCCTCCTCGCTATGCACCATAATGGTCATTTCATCGGCCAGTGCCTTTTGTAACTGACGCAGATGCGGTGCCGCTTCATGTGCCGCTATCATTTCCTTTATCTCTGTAACCGGCCTGAACGAGAATATCAGGCTCATCTTAGCAGCATCGGCATCGGGCAGGTTCAGCCAGAACTGGTAGAAGAGATATGGCGAGGTACGCTCTCTGTCGAGCCATACATTGCCTCCCTCCGACTTACCGAACTTGCTGCCATCGCTCTTAGTAATGAGCTTGCACGTGAACGCAAATGCTTCTCCACCCGATTTCCGGCGGATCAGCTCAGAGCCTGTCACCACATTACCCCACTGATCGGCGCCACCCATTTGCAAGCGCACATTGTGGTGGTTGAACAGGTAATAAAAATCGTAACCCTGTATGAGCTGATAGGTGAACTCCGTGAAAGATATACCGGTCTCCATGCGCTTTTGCACAGAATCCTTAGCGATCATATAATTCACGGTGATGTGTTTGCCTACATCTCTGATGAAATCGAGGAATGAAAAATCCTTGAACCAGTCGTAGTTATTGACCATGACAGCACTATTGGCCGCACCGCTGTTAAAATCAAGGAATCGCTCCAGCTGCTTTCGTATACCGGCACAATTGTGCTGCACGGCTTCTATGTCAAGCAAGTTACGTTCAGCCGATTTACCACTCGGGTCGCCCACAAGACCGGTAGCGCCGCCGACAAGGGCATACGGTTTGTGTCCGGCACGCTGCAATCGCATCAGCAATGTGATGGGCAACAGGCTACCCACGTGCAGACTATCTGCAGTAGGGTCAAAGCCCACATAAGCCGACACCATTTCCTTGTCCAGCAATTCCTCGGTACCCGGCATTATGTCCTGCAGCAGGTTACGCTCCCTTAATTCAGCTATTAAACTCATTGTTCAGATATAGAATGCGGCAAAAATAGCATTTTTCTATACCCTACGAATTGCATATGGCTACAATATTATCAAACGCCTTCTCATCCTTGATCACATATTGTGTAGCACCCTTGTTTATTGACTGCAGCGCCACACTGTACGCGTCCTGGCTCGAGAACAACACCACTGGTATATCCCGATTCAGTTTTTTGATGGCATCCAGTATAGCCATACCGTTGGCGGCTTCCTTCTGCACTGAGTTCAGGTTATAGTCCAGGATGATCACATCCGGCTGCATTCTCAGGTTCTTAATACATTCTTCACCCGTAGTAAATACGTGGATCTCATGCAGCGTGTTTCTTGTAAGATGATCTTCCAGCGCCATTGCCATCATGTCGTCATCATCTACGATAAAAATCTTCTTTACCATTTTCTTATTCATAACGTGCAAGTTTGTACGAGGTAAACGGAGTTTGTTCGACTGAACGAATTTACACCATCGCCTCCAATTCTTTTTGTGATTTGTCTATGTCTTCCAATATGATCTTAACGTCTTCGAATGCCTTCTCGTTCTGAGCTTTGGCCATGTGATCGACCTGCACCCCCAGGTCATTAGTTTTCTTCATACCCATCATCATCCACTTCGGTTTGAAAGAGTGAACATGCAGCGCCAACTCCACAAAATCCCTGTTCTCAATGGCAGCTGCAATATTCTTATGAAATGCCGGCAAGGCATTTAGGTAGACTTTTATGTACTTCTGCATACGCTTCTGGTCTCCTTCGCAGAACGTGGTGAGGTAATCCATATTGGTGACGTTTTCCCAATCGAAGGTAGCAGCCGCGGGAGTTGCTTCTGCACCTACGCCTGCTGCTTCATTTTTTGCAGGCTCTTCTTTCACTGGCTCAGCCTTTGCAGGTTGCGGCTTCGCCTTTTCTGCCTGTTTCTTCTGCGCCTGCTTAGGTGTAGATGGCACACCCGGCTGCCTTTCACGACCGGTTACCTCGGCAATCGTATTTACCAATTGCCATGGTTTAAACGGCTTGGGAACATATGCCGTCATACCCGATTCAAAACACAGGTCCAGATCGGCCCGCAGCACGCTGGCCGTGAGTGCGATGATCGGAATGTCCTTCTTAGGAGCCTTCATCTCACCACGTATATACTTTGTGGCGTCAATGCCGTTCATCACAGGCATCTGCACATCCATCAATATCAGGTCGTAATTGTTTGCCTTCAGAAGATCTACCGCCTCTTGCCCGTTCACTACTTCGTCTGTCTCTACATCGGCCATCAGGTGCAAGGTCTCATTTACCACCAGTCGGTTATACTCATTATCGTCTGCGATAAGGATACGCAGGCCATTGAGAATGGTGCCATCCGCGTTCTGCTCTGATGCCAGGCGCTGCTGCAGGCGCTCGGCTGAGCCCACAGGATACCTGATGACAAACGAGAACGTAGTTCCCTTCCCAACGACACTCTCTACGGATATGGTTCCGCCCTGCAGCTCTACCAGATGCTTGGAAATAGACAGTCCCAAACCAGTGCCGCCGTATTTACGAGTATCAGAACTCTTTACCTGACTAAAGCTTTCGAACAACTTAGAAACCTTGTCGGCCGGTATGCCTATTCCCGTGTCTACTATGGCGTATTTGACCCACACATACTCACCTTCTTCCTTTTCCTTTGTCACGTCTATATGTACTCCGCCTTTCTCAGTAAACTTGAGCGCGTTTCCTCCCAGGTTGATAAGCACCTGATTCAGTCGGTATGGGTCCCCGACAATTACATCGCTCAACTTATCGTCAACAGTAGTGATCAGTTGCAGCCCCTTATCCTCGGCACGATAAGACAACGTATCCTTAACCTGCTTAAGTGTGTCCGTAAGTGAAAAATCAATTTTCTCCAGTTCCAGTTTGCCTGCCTCTATTTTCGACAGATCCAGTACATCATTTATAACATGCAACAATATGTCTGCAGATTTACTGATGGCCTTAAGGTAGCTCTCCTGCTCCGGCGAAGGATTCTTCTGTATCAAAAGACCGGTCATACCAATAATGGCATTCATAGGTGTGCGGATCTCGTGACTGATGTTAGCAATAAACTCTTGCTTAAAGCGCTCTGAGCGTTCAGCACGCAGCTTTTGCTGTATAGCCTTCTTCCGCTCCCTTCCTATAAAAAACAGGAAAGAAGCCAACACAAGAATACTGACGACACCTATGTATATGTAAAGACGTTGATTGCTGAGTTTCCGGTCTTTTATCTGCAATTCGTTCTGTTGTAACTCCATTTTGCTTCGTTGCAACGCCAACTCGCTCTGCTGCAGCTCCAACTTGCTGTTCTGCAATTGCATGTTGGTAGCCTGCAATGCCTGCTCTTCTTCTGCCAGGGTGAGTTTCCTTTCTTTCTCCAACGCATTCAGCTTCTCCATCGTCAGATCGCTCTGCGTTTTCTTCAACGCCATACTGACACTCGTTTTCTCTTGTTCGGTGGCAGAAAGTGTTCTGCTCGTGGAGTCGAGCTGTTTTTGCTTGAGCGCAAGTATCCTTGCCTGCTCTTTCAAATGTTCCTCTGCTGCTTGTTTTTGTTGGCGTATAGAATCCTCGCGCTTGGTGTGTTGGTATTCGATCTGTCGTTTCTCCAACTCAGCAACCTTTTTATTGCTGAATACGGTCTTCTTCAGTGCCAGCATTTCTCTTGACGACTGAAGCGAACCCTTGATGTCACCGGACAGCTTTTGTGCAGCGATCAGGGTTCGGTAGGACGTCTTCATCTGCTCCAGTTCACCCACTTCCTCAGCCGTCGATATCGCCTTTCTCGCATAATCGATAGACCGGGTCAGGCTGGTTTGCTTCGCCTTTACAATCTGGTCTGTCTCTTCACTTTCCGACAATTTCCTTGCTACCGACAAATATAGATCGGCAGCATTGCCCAGACTGTGCGACATTGACTGTTTATCGCCCTTTCCTTCAGAAGCCTTTATTGCCCTGACCTCTGCCTCTATCTTCTTTGACAATTCCGGCATTGAAAGCTCGGAATAATCGGCCTGAGCCCACAGATAGGCGGGCACCAGAAGCGCTATCAATATTAGTACTCTTTTCATTTCATAGTTTTAAGAATGAACTTTCCGGCAACATTTTCGGTCACCGGCATTTTCTCTGACAAGGTTTATTCTTTTTATGCCGACTCGCAGAACGACAGTATCTTCTCAAACGCACTCTCGTTCTTCACAACATACTCCGATGCGCCCATTTTCTTGGTTTGCAGAATGATCCAAGTGGCATCCTGACTCGACAACATCACGATCTTGACATGGTCGTGCTGCTTTTTGATCTCTTCAAGAATATGCAATCCATCGGCCGCATCCTTCTTTACAGAATTTAGATTGTAGTCTAGAATGATAATGTCAGGCTCCTCATTAAGATGATCCAGACATTCTTCTCCGGTGTTAAATATCTGCACCTCACAATTGGTCTTCCTCGCCAGATAATCTTCCAACGCCATAGACAGCATTTCGTCGTCGTCTACAACGAAGATCTTTTTGACTCCATTACTCATACTCAACTTGTTTTTATATGAACAATCCCGTCGCACCTGAAAAAACACCGCTCATCTGCGCTGACACCAACGGATAGATTTAGCCAAGATATGAAGAAATAAACCATTTACCAATTTTCAAAATGCAATTCCTGCTTTTCAAAATCTATGTCATTCAGCAAAATGAAATATACTTTAGCGATTGATATGTATATTTGATCAATATCCGTATCCCGGGTATTAATGTTTTATCACTTGGCACGCATACTATTTTACTTTGTTTTGGCATCACTGCTGATGCTCACCCCCTTGAGCAACAGAGCGTCTGTACTGCCGCAAAAAAATGAGGTAATCACAAAGAAAGTTGCAACGCCTCTCTCACAAACCACTACCGAAGTTAACCCGGCATCGCACGGGCAAAAACAGATAGTGCTTCATGCTGCTGCCGCAGTGCCCCCGTCGTCGGCACCGTCTACCAAGACGGTCATTATCCTGATAATCGAAGCATTTGTTGCCGGGTTGTTGGCTATGTTCACCCCCTACATGTATACCATTCACCCCTTCACGACCGGATACCTGACCCGAAATGTGAAGACAGCAAGGGGCCGACTTTCGAAAACACTGCAATATGCAGCGGCATTGGCGGTCATATTTACCGCTCTTGGCCTTTTTGTATCCGGGATCATTAAGGTGACCGGGGTGAACAAATTCACAGAACACTGGGTTTTCAACGTGTTCTTCTTCCGCATTTTTCTGATGCTGGGCATCTCGTTCCTTGGCGCGTTCGCGTTCAAACTTCCGGCATCATGGATCAATGCCATTGCGGAAAAAGCAAAACAGAACGACCTCAAGGGCATATTCATTATGGCACTCACGCTGCCGGCAGCATCCTTCTCTTCTACCTTTCCGATAATAGGGCTGGTACTGCTTCAGGCGGGTTCGGTGCCGGTTATAGGACCCACCATTGGCTTGTTCGCATTCTCCATAGGGCTGGGCCTACCGTTTGTAGTTCCCGGCATCATGAAGCTATTCAAATCGAAAAGCGTTCTCAATAACATCAAGGTGATCCTCGGATTCCTTTGTTTAATGATTGCTCTTAAATTCATGTCCAAGGCAGATGTAGCACTGGAATTGGGGCTTATCAGCCGTGAACTGTTCATTGAAATATGGCTGGGCCTGTGGGCGCTCATGGGCATCTACATGCTTGGCTACATGAAGCTTTCGCACGACACAGAGCCCGAACGTAACATCTACGGGCAGGAATACACTTCACTCTCGCGCATGTTCATTGCCATGGGGGCGTTCATATTCGCGGTATACCTTCTTCCCGGCATCTGGGGAGCGCCGCTGCATGGTGTGAGCGGATTCCTTCCTCACTGATCTTTTGCAAGTTCTGCCTCCATACGGTTTGCCATCTCCACGGCGGTTGCTGTATCCAACATCCTTAACGAAGCGATCATATTTTCCTTCTCTACCCTTGAAAAAGCATCGGGCACATTGGTCATCTTCTTTCGCTCATCTGCCACAGCGTCAAACGTCTTTTGCAGCGTGTCATTCACTTTCAGGTCCATTACCAGATGCACCCTGTCTGTAGCTCCGCCGTTGCTGATGCGGTGCGGCAGATTGAAGTTCATGTACCAGCAGCTTCCTTCCTCCATTACAACGCGCTCGCCGTCAATGTAGAATTCTACCAGTTCATTCGTGAGGATGGGCACGTGTATGCGTGCTTCTCCATGCTCGAACGACAGTTCGGCATCTCTGTGCTCTCTGATCAATGCACCCGGTGCCAGCTTCAGCAAACGCACACCCATCACTTCACAACCAAAACTATGGATGACCTCTCTCATATATGGGCATGCATCCATCAAGACTGTATCCTCAAAAGTCTTTTCTTCTCGTGCTTCAGGCAGCAGATCTGTGAGGCTGCCGCCGGGCGAACGCAGGGGCAATGCGCTCCAGTCGCCCTCATAATGCGCAACGTTGTAGTGCCTGATCCATTGGTGCGAAAGTCGGGAGAATTCCTGCTGCAACCGATGAGACGAAAAAATTAACGGGAAACGGATGTACCTGATAACTTGTTTCATGGGAAATGGTGGGTTGGATGTCCTGTCGCATAGGTACAAAAAAACAACCACACTTTAAATGGCTGCTGACGTATGTAAGCTATAAAACGGGCTAGCTGGCAGCCACCACATCCCGGATGTGATCCCACAAAGCCACCCTAGCCTGCAGAGATGTTTTTACCCATGCTGTAGCTTCGGCCCATTTAACATCGTCGTCGCCGCAGAGTTCTTCTGTCATAGCATAAGCAAGGTGCGAATGATGATCTCCATCCACTTCTATGTGACGCTCCAGATAATATTGAAAAGTAGTAGCAGCCCCACTCATGCATTCATTCAGTTCTTTGACAAACGAGATGAACATGCCAGGTATCAGATCTTCCCTTCCGTAAGTGAATACCGCTGCTGCAACATGTGGTTTTCCAGTGCCTATCACATCAAATGTTGTGGTGACAAATGTCCGTACGGCCTCGGGAATATTGCTGTTCCGCAAAGCAGCTCCGACACTATCTACATTGCTTATTTGCTGCAATGTGTGGCTTATTGTTTCCGTATCTGCACCCGCTTGCTTCATTGCTTTCAAATACAACTCGAAATGACTGGACCGAACTCCATCTTCATCCACATCACTTTCTTCGCCGGTCACTATCTCGTTGATGAGGTAACGTGTGGCCGGGCTGCCCTTGGGCTGCCAGGGAAGGGCTACACAAGAAAGCTCGCGTTGCAGATATTTGAGCAGCGACATGAAGTCCCACACTGCGAACACATGCGCCTCCATAAAACTCCGAAGCCCCTCAAGTGTTGTGATACTTGCGTATACCGGGTGCTCGGTAAGCGTGGCACGTAACTCAGCTATTTCCTTTTTCAGTAATTCCGACCTATGGTTCATTTCCTTCCTTTAACGTGCAAAATTATACTGAGGCGATCCTTCTCAATGTCAGACGAATATCACAAAATATCTTCGTTGTGCCTGCCACGCTTCAACACGTTGACGACAAAAAGTCCAATTGAAGATAACAGCACCAAAACAACACCCAGCATATGCACCGACTTTTCGTCGGTTTGGTTATTGGCATTAGTGTACCAAAGCATCAGAAACCCAAGAGCGGCAAAGAGGATCCCCACCACACGATAATAACTACTCATATATCTAAATTACCACGGTTGCATATTCCGGAAGCCGCTTATTTTAGTAGCTTGAAGCGGCAACGTAACAATTGTTCCATTTCGATAACATTTCATGAGATAACTTTGCAAAAGATAATCAAAGTCCTTCATCAGATGAGTACGAACAGCAATTCCGAACAAAAACCCTCAGTTGTCAAAGCCATCTTCAACATGCAATGTCCCAGTTGCCGCAAGGGGCATATGTACAAGCAAAAAAGTATGTTTCCCCTGAAGACCATGCTTGATATGCCTGAAGAGTGCCCTGTATGCGGCCAGAAAATGGAACCTCAGACAGGCTTCTACTTTGGTACCGGGTATGTCAGCTATGCTCTGTCGGTGGCACTGTTCGCATTCAACCTGGTGTGGTATTGGACCTTTTTCGGTATCTCGTATAAGGACAACAGCATTTTCTACTACCTCATCACATCCATAAGCATCGTTGTGCTCATGCAGCCATATATAATGCGCATATCGCGTGTGCTGTACCTCTACATGTTTGTGCGGTACGGGGCACATACAAAGGAGCAGGCAACCGACCATGACCATGCTATTCCATCGGGCAATCGGGCCTGATAGCCGTTTCGGTTTATAAGCGTAATTTAGCCAACCTATGTACGGTATGCTCCGTCGGTTTGTGGTTGGCATTACGCTGTTGATCGGCACGTGGTTCTTCGCGTTCTATGGCAAGGAATCCTATCCTTTCAATGGCGACGCCATGGGCTACTATATGTATCTGCCATCCACCTTCATTTATCACAACCTGAAGGCGCTCGACTGGCTACCCGAAGACCATAAGTTCGACTACCGTGTCCGCTTTTACGTGTCGGAGCTGCGGCGTGAGGGGTTGTACACTCCTGCCGGCTACCTTATAGACAAATACACCTACGGTGTCGCCGCGCTGGAGCTACCGTTCTTTCTTGCTGCACATGCCTACGAGAAGTTGATAGGCGGTAACCCTGACGGGTACTCAGCTTCTTATGTGAATGCCATTTGGGTCTCCACCTTCTTCTATGCACTGCTAGGACTACTGCTGCTATACCATATACTGGCACGCCTCTACAGCAAGAGTCTGGCAGTTGCAGGCACGGTGCTCCTATTCACCGGCACCAACCTGTTCTGGTTCACCGTAGGGCAGGCGGGCATGGCGCATGTGCCTTTGTTCTTCCTCTACAGCCTGCTGCTCTACACCACAATGCTGCTGCACGAGCGGCCCGGGAAGTGGCTGTTCGTGGTTGCGGGTCTTGCAGCCGGGGCTATTACCATCATTCGCCCCACCGACATCATCTGCCTGCTCATTCCGCTACTTTATAACGTATACAACCGCCGTACTCTGCGTGCCAAGTTGGAGTTTATGCGTGGCCAACTTATCGGCCTGCTGTTGTTCGTTGTAGCCTTTGTGCTGCCGCTATTGCCACAAATGATCTACTGGAAGAAATTTGCGGGCAGCTTCCTCTACTACAGCTACAGCAAAGAGACCTTCCACTGGAACGACCCGCACATTATGGACGGGCTATTCTCCTTCCGAAATGGCTGGTTTGTTTATACACCGCTGATGCTGGTGGCAATTGCCGGCCTTGTATGCTACAAGCGAATGAAATCGACCGCGCTACTCACATGGCTCATACTACCGGTGTATGTGTATGTCGTGTACAGCTGGCATTGCTACAACTACATCAACGGGCTCGGATCACGGCCCATGATCCATCTGTACCCGCTGCTGGCCATTCCGCTTACGGCACTGCTGCAGTGGGCACTATCGCGTGGCACCGTGGCAAAGGCAACATTGGCGGGCATTGTGCTACTGTTCGCTGCCATCAACATTTCTTACAGCATACAACAGGCAAAGGGCATTTTGTTCAGCGAGGAATCTAATGCCACCTACAACCTGAATATGCTGTTCCGCACCCGCGCCACCTATGCCGACCTGGTGATGATGGACGTGCAGGAAGTGCAGCCCGACGAAAGCAAACTGCAAAAGGTTGCCACACTTGCGTGCGTACACCACGAAGACAGTAACGATCACCACATCCCAGACCCTACCGGCCAAAGCCGCTTCGTTTTCCACATGCCGGGCGGTGAAGAATACTACCGCGAGCAGATAAAGGTGCTCTATAACAAGAAAACCTTCACAAATGCGCACTATATAAAGTGCAGCGGTCGCTTTGCCTGCACACAGCACTACACCTACTACAAACACCTGCTGACGCTGGACATAACCACCCGCGACAAACGCAATCTATGGTGGGGTTGCCGCATAGACAACAAGATAGGCCTTACCGATGCGGACGCATCTGCAAGCAAGTTCCACATATACCACTGCGATCTGAACAAATGGGGCAAAGTATGGTTCTATGTACCTATACCCGATGGTCTTGACGATGGTGACCAGATCCGCCTGGATGTTTGGAACATAGGGTGGCAGGAACTGCTGCTCGATGACATCTGTCTGGAGCTATATCGCTGACACTCCCCTGCTATCGCTCGGTCATTTTGTTGCGGGCGGTGATGCACCAAAGCAATTCATTGACAAAGTTGGCCGCGCGCCGCTCGATGGTAGCCTTGTCGGCCGGGATGCCGTTCTCGTCAAATGCCTCGCTGACCCTTGGCACCGGGAACATGGCCGGCACTGTCCAGGCGCGCATCTTCCACAGCGTGAACTGAAGTGAGGTAATGACCTGTGTGCCACCAAACACACCATCGGAAACTGTGGCGATGGCCACCGGCTTGCGGTGCCATTCGTCGTACAGCAGGTCCACCACATTTTTTAATGCAGCGGGATAACCGCCATTGTATTCAGGGGTTACAATAATGACGCCATCGGCCGCCGATACCCTGCCGGCAAACTGCATCACTTTTGTGGATGGCGTGGCCTGATACTTGAGCCGCTCTTCAAACAACGGAAAGCGGTATTCGTTCAGGTCCAGTATCTCGGCACCCAGTTGCTGCTGCTCCAGATATTGTTTCAGGAACAGGGCCACCCTGTGGCTATTGCGACTGGTGCGCACACTGGCCGATATGATCGCTATGTTTGGCATAGTACGTTTTGTTTTTTCGCAACATCAGCGGGTGTTGTTGTTCCCACCGCTGCAAAAAGTCTCATTGCGCCATGAAAAAAATAATCTCTCACCCTTTCATTGACAATCAGGCAATTGCGTCAAAAAAATCTCCCGAAAAACTCCCACATTCTCCCGTTATCTCCCACAGCCGAGAGTAAAGTGTTTATCCGGCTTTCCAGCACCTGCCTGCGCAACAATACACTTTGCCTGTGTTATCTATTAAAGATACATACAAGGCAGAGAAAGGTCAAAAGAAATATTTATGATACTACAGAAAACGAGGCATGGTAAGACGGGGGTGGAGTATCGGATAAAAATCTCGAATTGTTTATTCTGCTTTCCGGAAACCGCCATCAAGAATACCGTTGAACTGTTCCCGCAATGATAGATATACCTTATCATTAAGTCCGCGGACCTGACCAATAAAGCCGAGGTATCCTTCCACACAACCAAGGAACTGGTTGACATACACCTTATCAACCTGTCCCACAAGCCGATAGTGCTTACGAGTTGCCTCCCATCTGCCATTTGTTACGGCATCGTGAATCATGGCACGCACCTTTTTCAGCGTATTCCTGTTCACATTCACCCGCTCGTTCACAACTAATCCAGTGACCGTCTGCTGTCTGTTGTGAGATACGATCCTGGTCTTCTTTGTATTCACCGCAAAGCCGTGCGCCGAAATGATCGCAGATATCTGTTGCACGTGCTCCGTCGTAATGCGCTCGTCTGATGAAAAAGTAAGGTCATCGGCATAGCGGGAATAGCGATACCCCATCTGCACGGCATAATGTTGCAGTGCCTTGTCAAGTTCCATACAAACCAGATTGGACAATACCGGTGACGACGGCGCGCCAGTGGGCAGTTGCCTGTTGTAAGTTGTCAATAAGGTAAAAGCGGTGGCAATATCCTGATCAAAACCGAGGTCGGGCCCGGCGAACACGTTATAAACCTGCATATCTGAAATGCCCGGAAAAAAGTCCTTCAGATCCATGTTCAGTATGTACTTTCTTCCTACATGGCACCCGGCGTTGGCAACAATATTGCTGTTCACCTGTCCCCACTGCGACATACTCTGTACAAATCCGAAAGCTTCCGGCGGCTTCACGCACAAGTAGTATGCCTGCAGGTATCTGTTGATGCGCCATTGTGCCTGCTTCAGCCTGTCGCCCGGTGCCTGTATCTGTCTAAAACCGCCCTTCTTTTTTGGAACCTGATAGGTTTCATAAACAGGCTCGTCGATATGTCGTTGCACTTCGGAATGAGACTGCCGTAGAAGTGTGCAAATATCTTTTGCCTCAGTAATGCTCATTATCTGCATCGTTCTTAATTCTACATCCAAAAACGAATGCAATGGCTTCGGCAAAGGCTTTCCAAAAGCCCGCCGGTCGTTCCATAACAGGCTTTTATTTTTAACCGATAGTTTTCGTAATTCCTGAATTGATCTCATAAAAACGGGACGTTGTCATTATCTTTAACATCGCATGATGAGAAGCGGAACGCAGTGAGCATCGCAATCATGCAGCTTGTACCCTCCAATAGGAAATGGGTTGCAGGAACACAACCACAAAGTCTGAAACAGTGACTCATAATGTTTTGCAACGCCCGTTTTTATGAAAAATTATTTGTCTTCATACACCCAATCAGGCATACGATCGCGTGGAAAAGTAAATGAACCCGGCTCCTCGACAGGAGGGATAAATAAACGTGAGTCTTCTTCCGCATCGCTGAAACCACCTCCATTATCACTCAGGGATAACTTTGCGCTTCCTCGCCTGCCAGTCCTGTTCTTGGCCACTTCCACGAACGTTTCGCCCTCAACCTTTTCACCGTATTCGTTATTATTGATACCATAGTATTCGGGCCTGTACAGCAATAGTACCTTGTCGGCATGCTGCTCTATACTTCCGCTATCTCTGAGATCTGACAACAACGGCATCTTACTTTCTTTTCTCCATTCGAGCGCCCGGCTGAGTTGGCTGGCAGCTATCACCAACACCTTATAATCCCTGGACAACCGTAACAACTCCTTGCTCACCATAGTCACCTCAGCCTCCCGGTTTCCCCTGAAGCCATCGAGCGTAAATGACTGGATGCCATCTACGAAGATCACTTTGATGCCTTTAGAACTGATCTCTTCCTGACAATATGCAACAAAGGCAGGGAGCGACCTTATGCTCCCGCAGGATGTGTATAACTTTCGTCTTTGCAGGTCATTGCCGATATCTGCTAATTTGGCACGCATATCGCTTGCAAGGGGTGCATTCAATAATGCCTGTGTTGGCAGAACAGCAAGTGTTGCAGCCAACTGCGAGGAAAAAGTGAACTCTGATTGGTCGAGGCTGAAAAAAAGTACCGGAATTGTTTTAGACATGTGCAATGCCATATCTATCATCAACTGCGTTTTGCCCATACATGGCCGCGCACCGATAACAACATAGTCGCCAAGTCTGAAACCGCCTGTTGCCCTGTCTAAGCCTGGCAAGCCGGAGCTGATGACATTAGTGCGGCCTTCTTCGCCACACCAGAACTCAAAGTGTTTCTGATACAGGTCAACCAATGGCTGAGCCTGAACAACTCCCGGACGCTCACAAGTACCAACTTTGTCTAACAAAGAACGAAGTTGTGCGATTATGGTGCTTTCGTCAGCATTGGGGTTTTGCACAATTGTACTGATGTCTTCAATGAGTTTTCCGACCATACATTAAAATTACCTCGTTTTTCACCACAAATTATTCTGATGGTCGGGGTTTATTTATCCACATCTACTGCCGCAGCGACTCATGGGGACTGGTTGTGAAATGTCATTATTCTTCCGCACAACGAATACGTGCCACGACACATCACACAGCCATTTTAAGCGCACGAATTGATCGAAGTACTTCAAAAGCCTGGTATAAAAACTTGATTTTATAATATTTTTTTATAAAATGGAAATAGTCAAACCGATTGGTAATTCTGAGGGTCATTAAGTTTTACAAACACTTCATTATCAATTATTTGCGACCATTCTTTTATCTGAAAAGCTGCACATGAAATAACCTGTTTTGTGACCGGAATGGCCCCTCGGCAAAGACTGATAAACGCGGGAAAGGCCGGAAATCGCTTTATTTGACGTACCTTTGCATCCGCTTCCGAAAAATGGGAGGCAGGCAATACCAAAATGGCATTGCCATTTTTTCACAAAAGTTCTTTTAATGATTTTATTTTCTTCGTTCTCCCTTCGGGATGAACTGACGCAGGCTATTTCTGACCTTGGCTTCGAGACACCTACTCCTATCCAGCAAAAAGTAATACCAACTCTCCTTTCTGATCCCAAAGACATAATAGGGCTTGCGCAAACCGGAACCGGCAAAACTGCCGCATTCGGGCTGCCCTTACTCCACCACGTGGATATTGCACAAAAGCACGTACAGTGCCTCGTGCTCAGCCCGACCCGTGAGCTCTGTATGCAGATACAGGAAGAGCTCACCAAGTATGGAGCCTATATGCGCGGACTGCGCATAACGGCAGTGTATGGCGGCGTGCCGATAGGCGGCCAGATACGCGAACTGAAAACGCACCCACAAGTGGTAGTGGCTACCCCCGGCAGGCTTATAGATCTGCTGGAGCGCAAGGCCATATCGCTGGACGATGTGAAATTCGTGACGTTGGACGAGGCGGATGAGATGCTGAACATGGGTTTCCGCGAGGACATTGACCTGATCCTGAAAAACACGCCTTCACGCGACTATACATGGCTTTTCAGTGCCACTATGAGTAACGAGGTGCGTGGCATTGCCAAGCGCTTCATGAAAGACTGGCAAGAATTTTCGGTGGCAGCAGCCAATACTACCAACGAGAACATTGACCACCAATACTATGTGGCACAACACCACAACCGCTTTGAAACGCTGCGCCGTTTGCTGGACTTTACCCCCGGCATCTATGGCGTTATCTTTACCCGCACCAAGCAGGATGCGCAGGAGGTATCGGAAAAGCTGATGAAGATGGGCTACCATGTGAGCCCGCTGCACGGCGATATGGACCAGAAGATGCGCTCTAAGGTGATGGAACGCTTCAAGAGCAGGCAACTGCAGTGCATAGTGGCTACCGATGTGGCTGCGCGCGGTATAGATGTGAACGACATCACCCACGTTATTAACTACGAACTGCCTGACGATCCGGAAGTATATACCCACCGTAGCGGCCGCACAGCGCGTGCCGGCAAAAGCGGTATCTGTATGTCTATCGTGTCGCCGAAGCAGATATCTAATATCCGCCAGATAGAACGCCTCGTGAAGCAGAAGTTTCATAAGAGCGACATACCTGATGGCGCAGAGGTGGTGCGCAAGCGCCTGTTCTTCTACATGGAGCAGATAGCTACCGCGCAGCCCCGTGCCGACTTTGCCAAACTATATCGCGACAGCATGCACGAGCAGTTTGCCGATGTGGACAAAGACGAACTGATCCGTAAACTGATATGGCTGCAACTGCGCGATACTATTGATGCCTACCAAGACGCCGATGACCTGAATGCAGGTTATGAACAGAAAGAAAGAGGCGCAGGCCGTGGCAACCGCTACAGCCGCATCTTCATCAATCTGGGTGAAAAGGACGGATTGAATACTCAAAAACTCATCCAGTTCATTACCGAATCGGTGGATATAGACAGCAACGTGATAGAGCGCGTTACCGTTCGTGACCTGAGCAGTTTCTTCAATGTACCGGGCGATGCCGCAGAGTACATTATAGAGCACCTGTCATCGAAGAAATTCAAAGGACGTAAGGTGCGCCTTGAAGAAGCCGACCAGAGCCGTGGACCCGGTGGTGGTGGCGGAGGCAGCTACAAAGGCGGTGGCAAATCTCAGTCGGGTGGTGCCCGCTACTCGGGCGATGTGCGTGCCTATGGAAAGCGTGAAGGCCACAGTGGCGGCGGAGGCGGCTACAAAGGCAAGAAGAAATATTAGTAACCATTTTACCTCTTAGATAAGCGCGGGCGGACGAAAGTCTGTCCGCGCTTTTTCTCCCTGAGGCCGCCGGGGTCTTTCCTTAAATGCGGTCGTTTATTAGCTTTGCAGTACAGTTCTCTCCCGGCATATATGTTCAATAAGGTATCAGGCACGGTATTTATAGTAGACGATAATGACATGTTGTCTATGGCGCTTGAGGATTACATAACCGAAAAGACGCCACACAAGGTGCGTGTGTTTGCCACCGGCGAAGACTGCATCCGCCATCTGGACGAGGGGCCGGATGTGGTGATACTGGATTACTACCTGAACTCGGTGAAACACACAGCGGCCGACGGATCGAAGATACTGCTGGCCATCAAACGATTCAACCCTGGTATTCACGTTATCATGCTCTCGGGGCAGGATGCCTACGGCGCAGCGCTGCAGACTATTATGAAGGGTGCTGACAGCTACGTGATCAAAGACTCCGACGCATTCACAAAAGTGTTGAAGATACTGGAGGGGCTGCGCTGATAAGGCGCAAAACAAAACCGCCCCCGTTTCCGGAGGCGGCTGGTATCTTAGTGTAGCGCGGAATTATTCGCTTACTACTTCGAATTCGATCTCAACGATATTTTCTTTACCGAAGTCGATGCTTGCTTTGTGTGTACCTGCTTCTTTCACTTCGTCCACTACAGATATACGGCGACGATCGATCTCGTAACCTTTCTGCTCGCGGATAGCGCGTGCCAGCTGTATAGCTGTAACCGATCCGAAGATCTTGCCGCTAACACCGATCTTAGCTCCAACTTTGATCGGACTTGCTTTCAGTACTTCTGTAACATTTGCTATTTCAGCCATCAGCTTAGCTTCTTTCTTTGCAAGCTGCTTGCGGCGCTCTTCCATGATCTTGGTGTTAGAGGCGCTAGCTTCGATAGCGTATTTCTGAGGTATCAGGTAGTTACGTGCATAGCCAGGCTTCACTTCTACCATTTCGTGGGCTGCGCCCAGATTGTCAACGTCTTTTATGAGGATAACTTGCATGATTTTTCTACTTTAAAAGGTCAGTAACATAAGGTAAAATTGCCATCTGGCGTGCCTTCTTGATTGCCTGCGATACTTTACGCTGGAACTTCAGGGAGTTGCCTGAAATGCGGCGTGGGAGCATCTTTCCTTGTTCGTTCAGGAATTTTTTCAGGAATTCGCCGTCTTTGTAATCAACGTAGCGGATACCCATTTTCTTGAAACGACAGTATTTTTTCTGGCGTTTTTCCACGCGCTGCGCGGTAAGGAATTTTATTTCGTTCTGTTTAGCCATTGTTCGGGATTTTATGCGTTTTCAGCGGTTAAGTTTTTACTGCGTTTCCTGAGGTTGTAAGCAACTGCAAACTTGTCGAGGCTGGTAACCATGTGACGCATGATGTTTTCATCACGGTTCATCTGAACTTCCAGTTTCGCATTAACGTCTGTAGGAGCTGAATATTCGATAACCAGGTAAAGACCGGTGGTCTTTTTAGCTATCGGATAAGCCAGGGAGCGCAGGCCCCACGCATCTTCGTGAACAATTTCCCCGCCATTTGTCTTGATGAAGTCTGTGTACTTCTTCTGAGCAGTTTTGAAGTCATCCTCCGCGAGAACGGGGGTGAAGATGACCATCAGCTCATAATTCTGAACTTTCTTGTCTGTTGCCATAAATATGTTTTAGTTTATCCAATTGCCCGGCAGGAACGTTGGGTATCTTTCTGATGATTTGCAACAATGCTTTGAGACATTATTGTTTTTCACCATCCGGATAGCCGGGAAATTTGGGAGTGCAAAGGTAAGACCTATTTTTATTCTGACCAAGAAAAATATAACTTTTCTTCTGCATCTGAATTTCGTGTGGCAAAATACACATACTATTTGACAACATCTTAACGTTAGCAGTATGTAACTTTATGTCTATCAATTAAAAAGTGCTTTATGAGCAAGATAGCAAACAACAACAACCCTGTCAGCACTATGATTGTATTGAAGCGTATACTGAGCAGACTGGGCTCGCGCATACGAGCCTTGTTTGAGCCGGAAGAGGTAGAAGTGACATTTCTGGAAGAAGGAGACAGCACCTCTTATACCTACCGCGTTATTGAACACAAACGGGCTGCGTGACCTCAAGAAGTTCTTGTGCGTTGTTTTTTCGTAGTTTCATGTCGAAATACCCGGCATGCGCAGGATACTGACAGGATTATATTACTTCTTACCTATACAGCTATTGCTGCTGCATTTCAGGCGCTACCAGCTGTTGCTGGTATTCTGGGCTATTCTGCTGCTGACCATTACCGGGAATTTCGCAGCGCACTTCGGTGCGTCGTCTCTTTTTCTGGCGCCTGAATATCAGGGAGTTATCAGCTACGCCAGTATGTTCCTGCTGGGTAGTGCATTCTGTGTGTTCATGATGATGTGGCACATCACAACCTTCATTATACACAGCAAACGCATCACCTATATTGCTGCAACCCGGCACGCATTTCTCCTCTACGCATTAAATAACGCCATAATACCGTTGGCCTTCCTGATATTTTACTCTGTGGTATCGGTTCGGTATCAACTGCGCGAAGAACACACCACCGCCAAAGACATAATCTTAATGCAAGTGGGGTTCTATTTAGGATTCTTCTCCGTACTTCTGATCTCATTTGCCTACTTCTTCAGGGTAAGCAGAGACTATTTCAAAAGCACCTTTACAAGATTTGCCAAATCCGCCTACACTTTGAAGGGTGCCATTCCGCGCGACGGACTGGACGAGGACCGCGACGAGATACAGGCCAGATCTCACCTCTCACTTAGGCTGCGGATCATTGCAAGCGATGGCAAACGGAAAGTACAGCCACGTATCGCGGGCCTGGTGCTGCAGCGCCACCACCGCAATGTGGTGTTTGCCACCTTCGTGGCCTATGTGATACTGCTGATCCTTGGCATGTACATTGATAACCCCTGGCTGCGTATCCCCGCAGGAGCGGGCTTCCTTTTGCTGTTTGCCATCATGCTGGGACTGGTGGGCGCGTTCAAGTATTTTATGCGCAGCTGGGAGACGCTGGGGTGGATATCCTTTATAGTACTACTATCGGTAATGGTAAAGTACAAGGTATTCGACCTGAGAAGTATTGCCTACGGACTCGACTACCACCAATCGCTGGAACAGGTATATCACTACAGCACATTGCGCAGCCTGTTCACTCCTGTGCGCTATAACTCGGATGTGACGACAGAAAAATACCGGCTGGACAACTGGAAACATGCAGTGACCAACGATACGGGCAAGTTGCCGCCACTTGTGGTAATAACGGTGAGCGGCGGCGGTACCCGTTCGGCCTACTGGACCTTCCGTACATTACAATATATAGATAGTGCAACGGGTGGAAAGCTATTCAGGCACACGGTGTTGCTGACCGGGGCTTCGGGCGGTATGATAGGTGCCACTTACTGGCGCAACATTCACGACGCCCATCAACGGGGCGACATCAAAGACCCTTATGCACCAAGGTTTCAGGAAAATATAGGTAAGGACCTGCTGAATCCGATCGTGTTCTCATTTGCCTGCATTGACCTCATTTCTCCTTTTAATAAGATCACCGTTGCAGGTCATCGTTATTCTACCGACCGGGGTTATGCAATGGAACGTGAGCTTGCGCGCAACTCAGAAGGGCTGCTGGACCGACCAATAGGATATTATGAACGACGCGAGTCGAGGGGAGAGATACCGCAGCTTATTATAAATGGCACCATTATCAACGACGGACGCAAGCTGATGATCTGCAACCAGCCCATTGCCTACCTGACCCAACCCGAGTATTCGCTGCGGCTGCCATCGCCGCCAATAGACGCGGTGGACTATGGCGCATTCTTTCCGGAACAGAACACAGGCGAACTGAGACTCACATCGGCGCTGCGCATGAATGCCACCTTTCCCTACATACTACCGGTCGTGAAGCTGCCCTCATCTCCAAGAATGAACATCATGGATGCCGGCCTGCGCGACAACTTCGGGATACAGGTGGCGAGCCGCTACCTGCATGTGATGCGTCACTGGCTGAAGCAGAATGTGCGTGAGACGATCTTTCTGGAGATACGTGATACCCGGGAAAACGATGTGAGCTCGAACACCGACCAGTCTACACTGGGAAATATGGTGGCCGACCCGCTTTTTGTGATCCAGAATAAATGGGAGGCGATACAATCTTATGGATATAACTACGTGAAGGATTTTTCTCCCGCGTATGTGGATGACAAACTGAAACTGATTACGCTGCAATACATACCGAGGGAGTTCAAAAAATCGGCGGCGCTGAATTTTCACCTGACCCGTGAGGAAAAGGAAGACATATATGCGTCAATTGACCATCCGTATAACCAATCGGAGGTGGCGAGGCTGATACAGGCGCTGAAGTAACTTGATATACAATATTTTAAGCAACTGACCTTTCGGGGTAAGAAGTTGGTCGGCTGGATGAAATAGGTGTCAAATTAAGAAATATCGCAGGCGTTTTGATCCCATTCAACAAATTCTATTTTTTTCACAATATTTTTCTATCTTTGCCGCCTGAAAAAAGTGTAAGTTTATTTAAAATTTTGATGCAAATGTCTCATTTTACAGCTGAAAAGAAAGCAAATATTTTTAAAACACACGGTGGAAACGCTGCTAACACAGGATCTATCGAAGCACAGATAGCTATGCTTACAGAGCGTATCCAGCATATCTCTGCTCACCTCAAACAAAACAAAAAAGATTTCTCGAGCAATCGCGGTCTGATGCAGATGGTAGGCCGTCGTAAACGCCTCCTTCAATACCTGAGCCATAAGAATCTCGAATCTTATCGCGCATTGATAGAAAAACTCGGATTGCGTAAGTAATTACGGGCCGTTCAACTATTCCCAACTGCTCTTAGTTGGGAATTGTTGTTTTATGACTTTTCCCTTTTGCTACTGCCGCGGCATACATTCCATGAAGGAACTGTGTGTCGCTGTGCTGCGAAAAAGGGCTTTGAATTAACCATTTAATATCTGATGTATGATACCAAATCCCATTTCCGTGTCGTTGCGCACAGCCGACGGACGTGAAGTATCAATAGAGACGGGCAGGATGGCCCGTCAGGCCGATGGCGCCGTAGTAGTTCGCCAGGGCAACTGTATGATCCTTGCTACAGTGGTAGCCAACAAAGACCCGAAGCCGGGTCAGTCTTTCTTCCCGCTTACAGTTGATTACCAGGAGAAGTTCGCGTCAGCGGGTCGCATTCCGGGTTCTTTCTTCAAGCGCGAAGCTCGTCTTAATGACTATGAGATCCTTACATCTCGTCTGATAGACCGCGCATTGCGCCCGTTGTTCCCCGATGATTATTACTGCGATGTTCAGGTACTGGTGACACTTATCTCTTCTGATCCTGAGGTTATGCCGGACAGCCTGGCGTGCCTGGCAGCATCTGCCGCGCTTGCAGTGAGCGATGTGCCGATACAGGAGGTTATCTCAGAGGTGCGCGTAGCACGTATCAACGGTGAATATGTAGTGAACCCTACCCGTAGCCGCATACCTGAAGCAGACATCAACATAATTGTTGCCGCTACCGAGAAGAACATCATGATGGTGGAAGGTGAAGGTAAGGAGTGTGATGAAGCCGGTCTGGTAAAAGCGATAGAAGTGGCACATGCCGCTATCCGCGAGCAGGTGAAACTGCAGCACGATCTGCGTGAGAAAGTGGGTGTTACAGGCAAGCGTGAATACACAAAACCATATACCAACCCTGAACTGGAAGCACGCATTGCCACCTATGGCACCAAGCTGATCTATGACGTAGCGAAAGCCGCGCTGGGCAAGCATGAACGCAGCGATGCATTCAGCAAGATAAAAGAAGACTTCAAAGCATCTCTGGCTGAAGGAGAACTGAAAGACGAAGATGCAGCACTGATAGGCACTTACTTCCACGACCTGGAAAAGAAAGTGATCCGTGAGATGATGCTGAACGAGCGCGTTCGTCTGGATGGCCGTGGCCTGGAAGACGTTCGTCCGCTGACGATAGAAACAGATCCGCTGCCTTCACCGCACGGTTCGTCCCTCTTCACCCGTGGTGAGACACAGTCGCTCACTACAGTGACGCTGGGTACTGTGGATGATGAACTGTTGCTGGAAACCGCACAGACATCAGACTATATGAAATTCATGTTGCATTACAACTTCCCACCGTTCTCAACAGGTGAGGTGAAGATGATGCGCGGACAGAGCCGCCGCGAGGTGGGCCATGGCAACCTGGCTATGCGTTCTCTGAAGCAGATGATGCCTGCCGACTATCCGTACACTGTGCGTGTAGTATCAGACATCCTCGAATCTAACGGTTCTTCATCTATGGCTACTGTATGTGCCGGTTCTCTGGCGCTTATGGATGCAGGTGTTCCTTTCCCTAAACACGTGAGTGGTGTAGCGATGGGTCTCATCTCAGGCGACAACAACAGGTTTGCTGTACTTACCGACATCCTTGGCGATGAAGATCACCTGGGTGATATGGACTTTAAAGTGACCGGTACACGCGATGGTATCTGCGGTATCCAGATGGATATCAAGGTGGATGGCCTGAGCATGGAAATAATGATGCAGGCGTTGGAGCAGGCTCGTCGTGGTCGTCTACACATCCTCGATGCGATGTATAAGACCATTGAAGCACCACGTGCTGAACTGAAACCACACGCTCCACGCATTACGCAGATGAACATCGACCGCGAGTTCATAGGCGCTGTGATAGGCCCTGGTGGTAAGATCATTCAGGAAATGCAGCGTGAGACAGGCACTAAGATCAACATTGAAGAAGTAGGCAACGAAGGTGTTATCAAGATCTTCGCTACCGACAAAGAAAGTGTTGACAAAGCAGTGGCATGGATCAAGAGCATTGTTGCTATACCTGAGATAGGTGCTACCTACGAAGGTGTGGTGAAGAGCATTATGCCTTTCGGTGCGTTTGTAGAGTTCATGCCGGGCAAACAGGGCTTGCTGCACATCTCAGAAGTGAGCTGGAAGCGCCTGGAAACATTGGACGGTGTACTGAAAGAAGGCGATACGGTGAAGATACAGCTGACAGGTACAGACCCTAAAACGGGTAAACTGCGCCTGAGCCGTAAAGTGCTGATGCCTAAGCCTGAAGGTTATGTGGAGCCTGAAAAGCGCGAGCGCCGCGAAGGTGGTGACGATCGTCGTGGTGACCGTGGCGACCGCCGTGGTGGCAACGACCGCAGGGATGGTAACCGTGGCGACCGTGGTGGTAACCGCGACCGTGGCGACCGTCCGCAGCGCGAACCACGCAACGAGAACACTTCGAATGAATCTACAGAACAGTCTGCACCACAGCCATCGGCTGACGATGCTGATCTGGCACTGTAATTCCCGCAGAAATATCTATTTACAACATCCCGCCCCGCAAGGCGGGATGTTTTTTAAAATACCTTTCAGGTTTTTAATCCGACATTTGCAAAAATCTGCATAGCATGCCCGCAAGGTTTTATGAGCAGGAAGTGAAGTCTGCACTAAAGGACAAACGTAAACTTTCCGCATTTCTGGATAGTCTGGTAACGAAGTACAGGAAAGGCACCCGCAAGAGCGACCTTACCTACATCTTTTGCAGCGACGAGCACCTGTTGCAAATGAACCGGCAGTTCCTGCAGCACGATACATTTACCGACATCATCACGTTCGATCTTTCGGAAGGAGATGATGTGCTGATGGGTGAGATATACATAAGCGTGGACAGGGTGAAGGAGAACGCGGAGAAATTCGGCACGTCGTACAAAGACGAGCTGCACCGGGTGATATTTCACGGGGCATTGCACCTATGCGGATTCAAAGACAAAAAAACAGCCGACAAGGCCATGATGCGCGCCAAGGAAGACGAGAGCATTGCGGCCTATAACAAAGCACTGGCAAAATGAATATAGAGACACTTTACGAAGACAATGACCTGATAGTGGTGAACAAACCCGCCGGTATGCTGGTGGTGCCCGATCGCTTTAATAGCGACCTGCCCAGCCTGGGCAAGCAGGTGGAGAAGAAGATTGGACAGCGTATATGGGTGGTGCACCGCCTGGATCGCGACACGAGCGGCGTGATCTGCTTTGCTAAGAACGAAGAAACACACCGCTATCTGTCTATCTGCTTTCAGGAGCGTGATGTAAATAAATTCTATGCCGCGCTGGTGGTGGGCGTGGTGATACCGGAATCGGGCAGGATAGAGAACTACCTGACCGAACACCCGGCAGGCAATGGCCGCATGATGGTGGCCAAGCGCGGCAAGCTGGCTGTGACCGACTACAAGGTAGTGGAGCAATGGCCGCTGTATGCGCTGATGCAATTCCAGATACATACAGGCCGCACGCACCAGATACGTGTGCATATGCGCTCTATAGGTCATCCTATAGTTTGCGACGAGGTGTATGGAGATGGCAAACCATTCAAGCTATCGGCGATAAAGAGGAAGTACAAACTGTCTGAAAAGGAAGAGGAAGAAAAACCATTGCTGAGCAGGCTGGCACTGCACGCCTACAAGCTGGAGTTCCATAAAGAGGACGGCACACCTGTGTCGGTAGAAGCCCCGTTGCCAAAGGATATTGCCGCATGCGTAAAACAGCTGAACAAATGGTGTCCGCCCGCCAACACACAAGACTAACGATAGCAGCAATTGCAGCACTGCTGGTACTCACCGCATTCACGGTACCGAAGCGCGATGGCAAGTATAGGCTATACAAGATGTATCACCGCTACCATGGTCACTGGCAGCGGTCGGTGCGCTTTATACAGCAGACCGAGCGCTTCATCAACGATACCGTAACGACCAAAGAAACGTGGTACGAGACCATCGTCTATCCTCGTTCGTTCCGCATAGACCTGGGCGAACCCGACCAGCGCAATTGTGTGATCTATCGTAATGACTCGGCCTATGTTTTCAGAAAGGGTGCGCTGTCAAGATCGAGGGTGGACAGCAACGAACTACTCTACCTCCTGGGCGGCATGTATCATGCAAGCAACTTTAAGGAAGTTACTACACGCCTCTCTGCCATGCATTACGACCTGAGCAAAAGCTACTATACCCGGTGGAGAGGGCGAGACATATATGTGATAGGTGCTGCCGGCATTGGCGACAGGGCAAATCAGTTGTGGGTGGAATCGAAGCATTACCGCATTGTGCGCATCCTCAAATTTGACAACGGCGCACCGGAAGAGATCATTTTAGAGGGACATAAGCGCCTTGGTCATAAAAAGTGGACCGAGACAAGAGTAGCTTTCTACAAAAACGGAAAGTTGCTGCAACGGGAGACCTATACCGAGATCGTGGTTAATGATGAGATAGATGAGCGCATCTTCGATCCTGCGGCACCGTGGCAATGGCACTGGTACACGCCAGCCAACGATGCAAAATAAAGGGAATCTTAATTCTTCTGTTATACATACAGCGCACCGCCGATTGCGTGTTTCTCAATCGTTTTGTTTTCTACCTTTGCGCCCATGCGGCGTTTAGCTTCAGTTTTATTACGTTCGTTCCTACAGGGTTTGATACTCGTGAGCCCGATAGTCATTACAGCCTATCTGCTCTACAAGATATTTACCGGTGTAGATAGTCTTATCCCATCAGTGCCTACCGGCCTGGGCTTTCTGCTCATTATTGGTATCGTCACTGTTATCGGATACTGGGGCACCCGTTTCTTCGTGGGCCGCTGGTTGTTCGACGCGTTCTCGTACCTCATGACTCACACTCCGGGTGTTAAGTATATCTACTCTTCCATCCGCGACGTTCTGACCTCGTTTGTGGGCGACAAGAAACGATTTAACGAAGCAGTGTGGGTGCGGGTGGGCAAAGACCCTGAGGTGTGGCGCATAGGCTTCCTGACGCAAGACGACATGGGCCCGCTGGGCATGGAGGGAAAGGTAGCAGTGTACCTGCCACATTCCTACGCCATTTCGGGCTGGGTGATTGTGACTGAAAAAAGCAACATAAAGCCGGTAGACAAGATGAATGCCGGTGAGGCGATGAAGTTTGCAGTGAGTGGTGGTATCACAACAGTAGAAGAGCCGGAGAACAATGGAAAGGAAACTCAACTTTAATGCCGGTCCGGCGGAACTGCCGGGCGAGGTGCTGCACGAACTGGTAAAGGCCACGAGCAATTACAAACGCACGGGCATGTCTATTGTGGAGATTCCCCACCGTGGCCCCGAATTTTCAGAGATACTGGAAGAAAGCAAGGCATTGGTGCGTAAGCTGTGCGGCCTGAGCGAACAATATGAAGTGTTGTGGCTGCATGGCGGCGGCAGAATGCAGTTCTGCATGGTGCCCATGAACTTCCTGTCCAACGGAAAAACAGCAGCCTATATAGACAGTGGCCAATGGTCGAAAGAAGCCATTGAACACGCACGGTATTATGGAGCTGCGTCAATTGTATCGTCATCAAGAGACGACCGGTATGACCGACTGCCCGACTGGCCCACCGAACTTCCGGCAGAAACCGCCTACCTGCACATCACCACCAACAACACCATCTATGGTACACAGTGGCACAACATACCCGCCACTACCGTGCCGCTCATCGCCGACATGAGCAGCGACATACTGAGCCGTGAACACAACTACCACTGCTACTCTATGTTCTACGCCACCGCGCAAAAGAACCTGGGTGTGGCCGGTGTGGCCCTGGCAGTAGTGCACAAAAGTATGCTGGACAAGATAGTGCGCCCTGTGCCACCCATTATGAGCTACAAAGAGCAGGTGCGCCAGAATTCTGTAGTGAATACTGCCAATGTGCATGGCATCTATGCCGCCCTGCTGATGCTGCGCTGGATAAACGAACGCGGTATTGTGAACATAGAACGCGACAACCGCAAGAAAGCAGCCATGCTGTACGACCTGCTGGATAACAGCCGTGTCTTCAAACCCTATGTGGCCGACAAAGACCACCGCAGCATGATGAATGTATGCTTCACCGCTGCAACACCCGAACTGGAGCAACAGTTCATGACACTGGCCGAACGCAACAATATAACGGGGATCGCCGGGCACCGCACAGCAGGTGGGTTCAGGGTGTCTATTTACAATGCCATCACTATAGACGCGGTGGCTACCCTTGCCGATCTGATGCACCACTTTGAGCGCACCGCATAACAATTACAGATCGTAGGCCTCGCCTTCTACCGATACAATAACATTGGGAAATATGGCCGCGGCCTCTTCCCCGAAGGCATCGAGCTCTTTATACTTGGAAGAGAAATGCCCCAGCAAAAGCTTGCCCGCACCAGCTTTCACGGCCATGGTAGCGGCCTGCGCAGCCGTGCTGTGAAAACGCGCCTCGGCCTTCTCGCGGTCTTCGTCGAGATAGGTACTTTCGTGATAGATCATATCGGCACCAGAGATGTAAGGAAGTATGGTCTCGGTGTAGAGCGTGTCAGTGCAGTAGGCATACTTGCGGGGGCGCGGACCTACATCGGTCACCCATTCGTTCTTCACCACAGTACCATCGGGCAGCACATGGTCCATACCCTGCTTTAACGGTTCAAAATCTTCGGGGGCTATACCATATTCGCGGCATTTGTCGGGCAGTATCCTGCGGCCCCGTGTCTTCATCTCCACTACAAAACCGTGGCACTCTATGCCGTGCTGCACCGGAAATGACGTAACTGTGAATGCCTGTGTATCTGCGATCATTGTTGCCTCTTTGGGCAGCGGATGAAAGTGCAAGTCGTACTTCAGCACGGTATTTGCCGCCTGCAATATGAGATCGAGTATGGGTTGCAGCGCAGCAGGCCCATGCAGATGCAGTGGCGCAGTGCGGCCCAGCAAGCTCATGCTGTTGATGAGACCGGGCAGACCAAAATAATGGTCGCCATGCATGTGACTGATGAAGACATGATTAAAATTCTTCCACTTCACCCCATAACGCTGCATCTGCAATTGTGTGCCCTCTCCGCAATCAAACAACAGCACCTCGCCATACACGGTCACTGTTTGTGCCGTAGGATGCCTGCCAAATGCGGGCAGTGCCGAATTGTTGCCGAGAATGGTAACACGCATGTGGTACAAATGTAGTCAAGGAGGGGGAATGTGCAAGGTGGGATGTGTGACAAGAAGTAAGCGAACAACCCAAGAGGTATTCCCCCTACTTCCCGTAATACTTCAACCGTAACTGCTCACCATCAAATTCGCCGTAGCTATCGTAGCGGATCCAGTCGCCGAGGTTCACGTATAGGCTGTTGGCAGAGATAGGGTATTCTATGGCTATGTGGCGGTGGCCAAATACGAAATAATCGTAGTGGTGGTGCTTCAGCGTTTCGAGGCAGAACTGTACCAGCATTTCTCTATCGGGCCCCAGAAATTCTTTCTCGGGTATGTCGGCATGCTTTGGCCCCAGGCGGCTGAACCAGCCTGCCAGTCCCACACCGGTATCGGGGTGGACACGACGGTACAACCATTGCGAGAGCGGACTCCGCAATACGGTCTTCAATATCTTGTAGCCTGTATCTCCGGGGCCCAGGCCGTCGCCATGCGCTATGAAAAACTTCTTGCCGTTCACCTCGCGGGTTATGGGGCCGTGGTGCACGGGTATGCCGAATTCGGTATGGAAGTAATCGAGCATCCACAGGTCATGGTTACCGGTGAACACCTCTATATGCAGCCCCTTGTCGCGCAGCTCGGCTATCTTACCCAGAAAACGGGTGAAACCACGCGGCACTACGTTCTTGTATTCAAACCAGGTGTCAAACAGGTCGCCCACCAGAAATATCTGTTCGGCAGTGGGGGCTATCTCATCCAGCCAGCGGCATATGCGCTTTTCGCGCTCGGTGCTGGAGGCGCGGTCGGGTATGCCGAAGTGAAAATCGGAAGCGAAGTATATTTTCTTACCTGCGGGTAGCTGCATGAATGAACAAAGATACTATTTGAGACGAGGAAGCCCAACTACAGGGGGGCAGACCTATTTCTTGCGCAGTGTGGCCTTTTCTACACGCAGGCCCACATGCAGCACATCGGGCAGGGGATTGATCCGCATATTCTGCTCCAGCGTCACCTCGTAGGTGCCGGGGCGGCTCAGGTTCACCGAATCGCCGAGGGAAATGGGCATGCGCTGTTCGTATATCTCGCCCATGCCACGACCCAACCAACGACCGCTTGCCTCGGCCAAGTCTATGTTAATGCGTGCCTTGGTGGGGGTGGTGTCGCCGGGTGTTTTTATGTACATCCACATCCAGATGTTGTTGTATGGATATGCCTGTGTATGACGGATAATGAAGTAGGGCTGGTACTGCGCCGTGGAGTCGGTGATGGTGAAAGTGAATTTTGGTTTGTAGTTGTAGTTCCACGCATTGCCGGGTATGGCCTTCTGATCCTGATAATGAGGAGCAGGCATGCAGGCGGCCATGCAGCAGGTAAGTGTAATAAAGAGTATAAAACGGGAAAGGCGCATTGCTACAAAATTAAGAACGACCGGGTTTCAAAGTGCATCTGAAAGCGCCGGTCGTTCTTTTTCTATTCTTTTATTGATGTTGTTGTTTGTTACTACTAGATACCCACCATCAGCGGCATGAGCAGCATCATCAGGTCTTCGTTCTCTGCTTTATCAACCGAGCGGAAGATACCCGCGCGCGATGGTGTGCTGAGCTCCAGCACTACTTCTTCGCCGTCCAGATTGTTCACTATCTCCACCATCAGTTTGGCGTTGAAGGCGATCTTCATGTCCTCGCCGCTGTAGTTGCAGGTAAGTGTTTCCTTTCCTTCGTACGAGAAGTCGATATCCTGAGCTGAGATATTGAGGCTGTTGCCATTGATATCGAGCAGCACCTGATTGGTAGTTTTGTTGGCGAAAATGTTCACGCGGCGCAGTGCGCTGGCGAAATCGGCACGGTTGATGGTAAGGCGGTATGGATTGTCTACCGGAATAACCGCGCGATAATCGGGGAAGCGTGCGTCTATGAGGCGACAGCTGAGGCTCACGTGTTCTCCTTTTACGAAGAGGTGACTGCTGTTGTAGGCAAGTGTCAGCACAGACTCATCGGTAGGCAGTGTGCCGCGCAACTGCTGCAAAGGCTTCTTAGGCACGACAAAACCACCGGCTGCGGGGCAGCTGATGTCGCTGCGGCGCAGCTGCACCAGGCGGTGCGCGTCGGTAGACACGAAGCCGAGACCATCTTTAGCCATCTCGAAGTACACACCCGTCATAGCAGGGCGCAGCGTATCGCCGCTCACCGCAAACAGTGTTTTGTTGATGCTTTCGATCAGCGCTATTGAAGGCATTGTGAACTCAGTAGTATCGCCGGGAGCCGGTTCTTTCGGGAAGTCGTCGGCCTTCTCGCCCACGATACGGTATTTACCTGAATTGCTCGACATGTCGATAGACAGGTCAGTCTCTGATATGATGAAAGTCACCGGCTGTTCAGGCAGGTTCTTCAGGTATTCGAGAATGATCTTGGAAGGGATACAGATACGGCCCGATCCTTCCGCGTCGTTTACCTGCATCTGCACCCGCATCATTGTTTCCAGATCGGTAGCAGTGAGCGTGAGCGTATTGCCGCGCAGGTCGAACAGGAAGTCTTCGAGAACAGAAAGCACGTTATTGGCGCTTACGATGCCGCCTATCTGCTGCAGGTTCTTGAGCAGGGTTGAAGATGTAACTATGAAACGCATTGTAATGGTGTGTTTGGAACAAAGATATTTGAAATAACAGGCAAAAAGCCACTCAAAAATTCCATTGTGGATAAATAGACGGGTCTGTGTGCATTGCCGTTCGGCAGGCAGGTAAGCCCGCTATCGGATGCCTTCTTTACGTGACAATGCCAGCACAAAAGAAGCGGCCGCGAACAGTGCCATGATGTGGATGAGCGGTCCCGGCCGCCATATGAAATAACCCACAGCCCAACCTATGATGAGCATTACTGCAATGATGTACAATAGACTTCTTAATATCATGCTTTTATCCTTACCGTCAGCGGTTTCCGGTCATTGGCCTTCCGAAAAACGGAATACGCCTCCGGGCAACCGTCTGTGGTATAAAAGTAACTAATATGGCATATAAAAACCACAGCCAACACATATGAATTATAGCAGCGTGTCGGCATAATTATATATCTATTAATTCCGGGATAAAAAAATTTATCTGAATTACAGTGGCTCATATATTTGCAACAGCGACCCATGGTGCATTTCCGCTCCGGGGAAGCATTTCCCTAAAACAACACATTATGAATAAGATTCTTGTAACGGGCGGATGTGGCTACATAGGTGGTCATACTATTGTGGATCTCCTACAGAACGGATTTGAAGTGATCTCGGTTGACAACCTTTCGAGGGGGTCGCTGAAGATGCTGGACGGAATAGAGAAGATAACCGGCAAGAAAGTGAAGAACTACAAGGTGGATCTTTGCGACCTGGACGATACGGAAGCTGTTTTTCTGGAAAACCCCGACATAGTGGGCATCATCCATTTTGCTGCTTACAAATCGGTACCGGAATCAGTAAAGGAGCCGCTGATGTACTTCCACAACAACATCAACTCACTGCTCAACATCATGCAGTGTGCCGAAGATTTTGATGTTGACAATTTTGTGTTCTCGTCATCCTGCTCGGTATATGGCAATGCAACAAACCTGCCCGTAGCAGAAGACGCGCCGCTGGCCGAACCTGAATCGCCCTATGCCCGCACCAAACAAATGGGCGAGGCAATCTGCCGCGATTTCACCAACATACACAAAGACTTCAACACCATATTGCTGCGCTACTTCAATCCGGTGGGCGCTCACCCGTCGGCACTTATCGGAGAGTTTCAGGACTTGTCGGAGAGCGTGGTACCGGTGATCACACAAACTGCCATTGGCAAACGTCAGGAGATGACCGTATTCGGCAGCGACTACCCCACCCGCGACGGCAGCTGTGTACGCGACTATATCCACGTTATGGACATTGCCAACGCCCACACCCGCGCGCTGCAATACATCATAGACGACCGCAACAAGTCGAACTGCGAAGTATTCAACCTGGGTACCGGCAACGGCGTTACCGTTCTGGAACTGATAGATGCTTTCGAGCGTGTATCGGGCGAGAAACTGAACTACAAAGTGGGTGGCCGCCGCGATGGTGACGTTGTGGCGGTATATGCCGACAACAACCGAGCCCGCACCCTGCTGGGCTGGGAAACACAATATGGCCTGGATGCCATGATGGACACTGCCTGGCGCTGGGAAAAAGTGGTTGCCGAAATGAAAAAGCAGGCACCAAAGGCTGTATAGGCGCCATTGCCTGCACGACAATAACTCACAATCGCGATATATGCATGTGCTGCTTGTAGAAGACGAACCGGGTATAGCCAACGTGATCACAAAAGGCCTTGGAGAGGCCGGCTATACCGTGAGCGTGGCACCCGACGGCAATACGGGCTTGCAAATGGCCCTCAGTCACAGCTATGACCTATATATACTTGACATCATGCTGCCCGGCATAAACGGGATGGAACTTTGCACACTGCTGCGGAAGGCAAAGGACAACAAGCCGGTGCTGATGCTGACGGCACTTGGAACCACCGAGAACGTGGTGGCGGGCCTTGAAAAAGGCGCCGACGACTATCTGGTGAAGCCATTCAAATTCTCAGAACTTCTCGCACGCATGAAGGCGTTGCTGCGCCGGTCGGCCGGTAATTTTATTGAAGGGAACAAACTGCGCATCAGCAACCTGGAACTGGATATGGATGCCCGCATTGTGCAACGTGACCAGACAGAGATCCATCTCACCTCTACCGAGTACCGCATGCTGGAATATATGATGAAGAACCAACGTAAGGTAATATCGCGAATGGACCTTTTGGAAAACGTTTGGGGAGTCGACTTTAATATGGCTACCAATGTAGTAGATGTGTACGTAAACTACCTGAGGAAAAAAGTGGACCGCGACTTTGAACCCAAACTGATACACACCGTGATAGGCATGGGCTACATACTAAAGGATAGCTGAGTATGACCATTCAAAAGAAAACAGCACTGATCTTTACGGCCATCTCGGCTACAATACTCATCGGCATCAGTGTTATCGCGTATTTTTTCATGAACACCTTTGCGTTTCAAGACTTCTATAAACGTCTTGAGATCCGAGGCATCATTACTGCGAAAGTGCGACTGGCCGAACACGCGCTGGGGCAGGGCGAACTGTATAGCAACATCAGGGAACAGCACCTGGAGCCCCTGCCGGACGAAAAAGAATACTTCTTCCCGGCAGACAGTCTCAGGAATTTTGTGAAGCTGAATGTGCTGCCCGATCTCAACGAGGCATTTTACACCAAACTGAAGGAACGCAGACAAGCAAACACAAAACACAACAACTACTTCTACACCGGATTCTACTACTATGACGAGGGAGCACACCCATACATTGTGATCATAGGTGCGCAGAACGAAGACAGCATCCGGTATTCCCGCAAACTGAAGTGGATACTGATAGCCAGTTGCATCTGCGGGACTTTCGTGTTCTATACATCAGGCATCTTCTTTTCAAGGCATGCGTTCAAACCTATTCGGGAGATCATTGAAAAAGTGAAGACAATTGGTGCCGAGAACCTGAATCAACGCCTGGAAGACCGCAAAGGGCAGGACGAAGTAGCTGAGCTTGCCTCCACCTTCAATGAAATGCTGAGCCGTCTCGAAACTTCATTTGAGACGCAGAACAATTTTGTAAGCAATGCCTCGCATGAATTCCGAACACCGCTCACTACCATATACAGCGAGGCCGAAATAGCGCTGTCACGACCGCGAGAATCGGCGGAATACAAAGCCGCGCTCGAGTCTATCCTATACCAGACTGAAAAACTGCAGCACCTTACAAACAGTCTGCTGAATCTTGCTCAGACAGGTTTTGACGGCAAGAAACAAAACCTGAAAACTATCTACATTGATGAACTGCTGTTTGATGTAAAAAACACCATTGCCAGCATCGTGCCGGGAAACAATGTACTGATGAACCTTTCCGACCTGCCCGGCGACCGTAGGACTGCGGTGAACGGAAACTACCAGTTATTAAAACTGGGGTTGAGTAATGTAATTGAAAACGCATGCAAGTACTCAAATAACAAACCTGTTACGGTAAAAGCTGATGTAATTGGCGATAGGCTACAACTTTGTATTATAGACAACGGCATAGGAATACCAAAAGAAGAGCTGCGCTTTATCTACGATCCGTTTTTCAGAGCATCAAACACCGGCCGTTACGAAGGCTACGGCATCGGCCTGCCGCTAACCCGAAACATTTTCAGACTGCACAAGGGCGAGATACATGTGGATTCGGACACTGATAAAGGCGCTGTCGTAACACTGACGCTACCCGTAGCCTAGGCGTCTTCTTATTTAATTTTAATCTCCTTCTTATTTAAGTCTAATTGCTCTCTTACGCCGTACTAATGGTGTCACGTCACCTTTGTGCTGTTTCCCGACACAGTTGTAACAGCAAAATGAGGCATATGAATACCATTCTGATCCCAACAGATTTCACGGTCGGGTCTCTGGAGATAATGAACACTCTGGCACGCAGCACCGAGAACAAGCTTAACATTATCCTTTTCCATGCATTTGATATGCCCGGCAGCCTGGTAGAGGCGATGTCGCGCGCGGGAATCAATAGCCACAACAAGCTGATAACAGAAAACCTGCGCCTTGCCTGCAAAAGGATAAGGGCAAACAATAGCAACATCACCAATATATCCTTCCGCAACATGTATGGCACCACAATAGCAGCCTTTAAGAACTATGCGGAGGCCAATGCGATAGACACAATATTGCTGCCACCCGCCTATCGCTTTGTTTACGTTACACGCGAAAGTGTGGACCCCACGCGCATGTTCAAAAAAAGCGGACTGCCCCTGATCACAGACCCGGCTCAGATTGCCGGAATTACCGGAACTGAAACCGCGGCAAAAACCTAGCGCAACGTCAAAAACTGTATTTCCCGATACATTCAATACACATACGAATATGCATTCACACACAACACCAACAACCGCGCAGGGGCGCCTGAAGCTCTTCTTCACATTTATGGACAGCCGATGGGAAGACCTGACGGCAAAAGACTGGAAGTCTATAGTGTACCGTGACTTCAGTGCTGGTCTTATCGTTGCGCTTACAGCAATACCGATGGCAATGGGCTTCGCAATGGCCATGGGTCTGCGCCCTGAACAGGGCATCATTGCCGGTGCGCTCGCCTGTGTTGTTGGACGCACATTCGGCGGATCGAAGTACCAGGTATATGGACCTACTGCTGCGTTCATCCCGCTGATCGCAGCACTCATCTCAAAGTACGGGCCTGATAACGGCGGCACTGCAGCCCAGGCACACGGTTTTCTGGTGGCCGTGTCAATAATCGCAGGCGTTGTTCTGATGATAATGGGTGTGGCGGGGCTTGGAAAATTCGCGAAACTGGTACCTAACTCGGTAGTGGTAGGGTTTACGATAGGAATCGCGTTCACGATAGCCTTCACCAACCTTGAAGATATTCTCGGTATCGAGAGCTTCAGCGCCATACTTGGTACCGACGAGAACACTAAGGGCGGCTTCACCGCCAGTCTTGAACAAGGACTGCACAATCTCGATAAGATCAATATCTGGTCCGTGATAATAGGAGTCATGACGTTTGTGATCACAAAGGTTCTGCTGCGGATATCCATTTTCATACCGGCACCACTGCTTGCTATCGCGGCATCTACAGCCCTCTCAGCAACACTCTTCGCCAACAAAGGGATCATTCTGGTAAAAGACATTTATGGCACCATCCCCAACAATTTCTTTGTTTTTACTCCACCGAGTATGCCTGCATTTTCGGGGGCAATGCTCTTTGATGTAGTGTACTTTGTATTCGCTATCGTATTCGTGTCCGGCGTGGAAAGCCTGCTCTGTTCGTCTATGGCCGACAAAATGGCCGACAACAAAAAGACTCCCTTCAACCCCGACAAGGAATTCTGGGGACAAGGCCTGGTACAGATCATTACACCACTCGTCAACGGATTCCCATGCACAGGTGCGCTTGCCCGTACAGCTACTAGCATCAAAGCGGGTGCGCGCACTCCGCTTGCAGGTTACTTCAAGGCCGTGCTGAAGTTGACCATGGCCTATTTCATAGCACCATATCTGGAGATCATTCCCATGGCTTGTATCGGGGGTATCCTTGTTTGGGTAGCCAGCAATATGATAAAGCCATCTGAGATCAGAGAAATGAAACACAAGGGTAAGTTTGAATTTGCCATGATGCTTTACACAGCTGTAATGGTGCCGCTTACCAACTTCCTCACAGGGGTGTTATCGGCATTGGTTATCTACTTTGTTGTGAAAGCAATGTTTGCACGTGGCAAAAAAGTTAAATCAGCTACCGCAGAATAATCGTGAAGATGGAACATGTGTGGCAAAAAGGGGCACTGTCGGGGTGTCCCTTTTTTTAATGGGCCGGGCTCAGTTCAACTCTGTTTGGTGACGATATAGTTTGGCATAATAGCCGTTCAGCGCCATTAACTGTTCATGTGTGCCCTGTTCCGAGATGCCGCCATGATCAAGCACTATGATCTGATCAAAGGTCCAACCGGTGAAAATACGATGCGTGATAACAAATGTGGTCCTGCCCTGCAGATACCCGTGCAGGTTGGCCAGTATGGTCTTTTCAGTTTGTGTATCTACCGCCGACAGACATTCGTCCAGCAGTAACACCGGGCTCTTGCGCAATAATGCGCGCGCCAGCACCAGTCGCTGCTTCTGGCCACCACTAAGCATCACACCACGTTCGCCCACCATTGTTTCATAGCCCTGCTGCAAACCGGCTATATCTTTTTCAAGGTCTGCAAGGCGGGCGGCCTCTTTCACATCGTCGCTGGTCGCGTCGGCACTGCCAAAACGAATGTTATTGGCAACCGTATCAGAGAAAAGATACGCTTCCTGTGGTGCATACGCCACACTGCGGCGCAGCGTGTGCACATCATATCGGTCGGCTGCAACACCATCGAACAGGACACTACCCGAATCCGCGTCATACATACGCAGCAGCATATGCGCTATTGTCGATTTGCCCGAACCCGTCCTGCCGATGATCGCAATTTTTTCGCCTCTTTTTGCATGCAGCGAGAAGTTACGCAAAGCAGTGATGCCTGTATTCGGATAGGTAAATGTCACATTGTCCAAACGCACATCGCCGGTGGGTGAAGTAGTAACCGCATCAGCCGGACTGATGATAGTAGGCTTTGTATTGAGAAACTCGTCAATCCGCTTTTGCGAGGCACCGGCGCGCTGCGTCATGCTTGCCACCATACCTATACTGGATATTGGGAACATCAACAGGTTGATGTAGATGACAAACTGGGCAATATTACCTGTAGTAATGCTGCCGTGAATGGCAAAGTACCCACCTATCAGTACCGTAGACAACATGCTCAACCCTATGAACAGGTTCATGGCGGGGAAGTAAACAGCCTCAGTAAGAGACAGATTGATGCTGCTTTTCCTGTACTCTTCTGATGTTGCCGAAAAGAACTGCATCATGTTGCGTTCCTGCACAAACGACTTGATGACCCTGATGCCTGAATAAGACTCCTGCGCCGTCGTGGTGAGCGATGATAGTTGCGCCTGTATGCGGGTGCTCTTGCGATAGATGATCTTATTGACGTAGAAGATAGACAATGCAAGTAAAGGCAGCGGCGCCACTACACACAGCGTCAGCACCACATCCACCCGCAGCATATCCCACACACAAAAGATAACAAGAAAAACAACGCTGGTAAAGTACATTACAGATGGACCTGTATACATGCGCACGCGCGATACATCTTCTGATATCCGGTTCATGAGGTCCCCGGTGAAGTTGGCCTTGAAGAATTGGGTGCCCAAACGCTGGTAGTGTGCATAGATCTCGTTCTTCTGATCATATTCAATGTGACGCGACATCACAATGATGGTCTGCCGCATCATGAACATGAAAAAACCACGCAGCAATGCCAGGCCCAACAGCATGATGCCGCCTTTAAATACCAGCGAAAAAATAGCATCGCTCTTGTTACCTGCCTTCATCATAACCTGCACCTGATCCAGAATATCCTTGATCACATTACCAGGCATAACGGCAAACTTGCTGGAGATCACTACAAACAGCATTCCCAGCAACAACCGCCACTTATATTTTATGAAGTACTTATTTACCGACTGAAGGTCTTTCATGAAGGCGCAAAGGTCGGGGATTTGCGCAATTGAATAGTTATTAGGCGATAGAGGATTGAAAAATCAGAAGTTTCTCGTCCGGAAAACGGAATGAAATCTAACGAACTTAATACCTCCTTATCCGCAATTTCTTCTGTGACAGCACAGAAAACGAATTTAGCAACTCACTTCCGTGCGCATCAAATGTCTGAACAACTATACGCACTTTCTGTACAACGGGCGTGTCGGTAATGCGCAACAACATACTTCCTACCTGCTCCACTTTTCTGTATACCAATTCATCCCCAAAATCTTTATCCTCAGTGATGATATATCCGGACCTCTCCAACGCTAAAGCAATTACTTCTGTATCTGAAATTCCGGGCGAGAGTTGCGCAACTGAGATCACTTCATACCCACCCCCCACAAGGCCGGCTACTATCCTTGCATCCACACTTTCGTCGGCTATTATGAGTGGAAACTTAAACAACATCGATAAAGATCTCGTTTCGCACAAGGTTTGCTCCATAGCTGATGCAGGCGAGAATATCCTCTTTCGTCAGCGTAGGATACGCTAACAGCAGGTCCTCTACGGTATCGCCGAGTCCAATTTTTTCAAGAATGAGGTCCACGCCTATTCTTGTATTTCTGATGACAGGCTTTCCGCGCAGTACATCCTTCTTCTGTTCAATATGCTCGTACCACATAACGATTTTGCTCTATTACAAAACTACGAATGCTAAGTCAAAAAAATGGCGGCCATCCGGCCGCCATCTGATAAAAAATACTGTTTATTCAGACTATTCTGATTCCGCTACCACTTCCTTCACTTCCGGTATCATACGCTTCATCATACCTTCAATACCGGTCTTCAGCGTGATCATTGAAGAAGGACAGCCTGAGCATGAACCCTGCATCATTAGTTTCACCGTGCCGGTAGCCGGCTCAAAACCTTTAAAGCTGATAGCGCCACCGTCCATTTCAACGGCAGGTTTCACGTAGTTCTCCAGCAATTCCTTAATGCGCACTACTACGTCTGTGTCATCAGCAGCAGCCATATTGGCCTCTTTCTTCGCCTGCACCATCTCTTCGTTGATCACCACACGACCTTCCTCCAGATACTCTTTCAGAAACTGACGTACTGAAGGAATAACATCGTCCCAGTTCGTTTCAGCGGTCTTGGCAAGTGTCACAAAGTTGCTTGCTATAAATACGCTCCTGATGAACGGGAACGCGAAAAGTTCTTTTGCAAGTGGCGATGGTCCCGCAGCGGCCTCATCTGGGAAGTCAATGCTTTTGCCCGGATAGAGCAGTTTGTTGGCCACAAACTTCATTGTTTCCGGGTTAGGGGTCATTTCGGTATATATACTCACGATTGTATTTCCTGTCTTCAGCATTTCTTTAATATTTGATGCAAAAATACTCAATAATCGGCTTTCGGTGAATTGTTATATCTGATACGGATAGTGAAATAGCTGATATGGTGAGGCCATTTTACTCGGCTCCATCCGCGTTCAGTACCCACTTTTTCTCATTCAGGTGGGTCACATTCACATCAATGTTAAAACGTGCTTTAAGGTGTTGTGCCAGCTGATTGGCCGCATATACAGACCGGTGCTGACCACCTGTGCAGCCAAACGACACACTGAGCTGCTCAAAACCGCGGGCAATGTAGTCCTCTACGTTTATAGCCACCAATGCATACACATGGTTCATGAAGTCGGGCATACGGGTCTCACGCTCCAGAAACTGGCGCACCATCTCATCGTTGCCGGTGAGGTGTTTATATGCCGCATAACGACCGGGATTCAGAATACCACGGCAATCAAAAACATATCCGCCACCATGCGGGCTGGACGTTTTGGGAATACCTGCCTTGTACGAGAAACTACATATCTGCACTTCCAGCTTCGGCTTACCGTCAGAAATATTGGCTGTATGGAAGCGCTCCTGCATTTCCTTGGACGACAGCTTCTCTAACAACGAGCGCAACTCAGGATACGCCGGTGTTTGCGGATGATCTGAAAGGAACATATCCAGATTCTTCAATGCCGGACCGATGCTGGTGATAAAATGCGCCTTGTGTTGCAACAATCCCCTGAAACCATAAGAACCAAGCACCTGCAACAAACGCACTAATACAAACTGAACGTAGCCACGACGGAAATGGATCTCGTCCATACGCGGCACATGCAGATCGGCAAGACTGGCTATGTACCCGTTCAGCAGGTCTTCCTTCCACGCGTTAGGCAGTTGCGCCCTCGCCTGCCACAATAGCGACGCGATATCGTACTGTGGCGGCCCCTGCATACTTCCCTGAAAGTCTATGAAAAACACCTTGCCCTCATGTATCATGATGTTGCGGCTCTGAAAATCGCGGAACATCAACGTTTGCGGCTGCACACGGCCCAGGTCCTTGCTCAGTAGCTCCATTTCGCTTATCAGCAGAGATCGGTCGTAAGGAACGCCCTGAAGGTCGGCGAAGTAATATTTGAAGTAAAGCAGGTCGGACATGATGGCTTTCTCATCGAATTGCTTGGATGCGAAACACTGTTTGTAGTCTGCCTCCCTTCCTGCTATCCACTGCACCTTGGCCAGTTGTGCCAGTGCTTTGTGGTAGAGCTTCCTCACAGGCTCGGTATAGCCGTCCTTTATCACCATGTCAAAGAGCGACACCTTGCCAAGATCCTGTTGCAGGTAGGCGCGGCGGTCTTTGCTCATCTTATATATCTCCGGCACATTGATCTGATGCTTGCGGAAGAGTTCAGTAAAATAGAAATAGGTATTGTTTTCGGCCACGTTAGTATTATAGGTACCTATTGCAGAAATGCCTTCTGCCGTAAGCCTGTAATACCTCCTGTCAGACCCCGAAATGGCAAGAGCCTCTATGCTCTCAGCCTTCTTCTCATAGTGTTCTTCAAAGAGTTTTTCGAGAATGGTGGTAACCTGTACTGTTGTTTTATTCTGCGTCATGTTCATTTTTAGGGTAATCAAACAAAAAAACGTTTCGTTTCGCCTGCGGGAACTGCGACCAACCTGCTGCTTCAAATGTTGCGCCTACTACTCCGCATGTAGGCATATTTCCTGTTGCAAACCTCGGCGACAATTGATTTACAAGATCAGTGATACCCGGATTGTGGGTCACTATCATTATACAAGTTGCATGGTCTGGCGCACCAAAGATCACATCTTCTATAGTCCCCGGCGACGCGTGATACAATTTTTCCTCCCACTGTATCTTTTCAGCATCATATCCCATTTCTTCGGCCAGCAATGTGGCTGTCTGGCGGGTGCGTAGTGCAGAACTACTGATGATCAGATCAGGCACCAGACCCGCTGCCTTCAGGCGCTTCCCCATTTCCGGCGCATTACGCAGACCTCTCTCGTTGAGCGGTCTTTCGAAATCGCTCTGCAGGGGAGATGCCCAGCTCGACTTTGCATGTCGTACCAATAATAATGTACGCTTCATTGGGGTTGTATACACTGACACACGGGTTTGTACCCGAGGGAAGACAGGTCAAAAGTAAAAAGACAGGGGCAAAAAAAGTGTGACGATACGGCAACCACTCACAACATTTATCCACATTTCCTGCCGTAACGGCACAAAAAGAGTGCTTAACTTTCTTCGTTGAACAGATCGCGCTCCAGTATCTCCATACTTATTATATCTACGGCCTCTATCATTTTCGGAGCGATATTCAATACCAGATCACTTTCATTTTCTTTCAGTGCAGCCATCACATTTCCTGTCACCCCGGTAAACACTAAAGAAGCATCGCCTGAATAACTTTCCTCATGCATCGCTATCATTTGTTCTATTGCATCTGCCGACAATGAAGTGCAGTGCTGCAAGTCAATAATGAAGTTCTGACTGCCGCTTTGCCTCATTTCCTCCATGCGGCGTTGCAGTTCACCTGTCAAATTAACCGTTATTTCGGCCGTTTCCGGCGTTATTACAGTAAATGTGTCTCTGGTATCAATTTTGAAGTTCATCACCTACGGAAGTTTTTGTCTTCCCCAAAAGTAAACAGTAGCAGGGAAAAATTAACCATTTGTATTACCCGCGTTCGGCATCACCGTTAACGAAAGGTGAATGACTTTCACAACCCGATGGCGAAATATGATTATAACATTTGGCAATAGTTTAAAACCCCTGAAAATCGCTAACTTTAATTCCAAATAGTGTTAAACAACCGCAACAATTTCATGGATTCGAACTTCTCACCAAAAGTAAAGGAGATCATCTCTTATAGCCGCGAGGAAGCCTTGCGCCTGGGAAATGATTTCATAGGCACAGAACATCTGTTGCTGGGTCTTATCCGCGAGGGCGACGGCATGGCACTTAAAGTGCTGCAGAGTATGCAGGTCGATCTTTTCGAACTGCGCAAAGAGCTGGAGGTCGCAATCAAGGACAAGAACAACAAGCCCCTTGCAAATATCAACAGTCTGCCCCTTACCAAGCAAGCCGAAAAGGTGATTCGCATTACCGTGCTGGAAGCCAAGGCGCTGAAAAGCCCTACCGTGGAGACCGAGCACCTGATGCTGTCAATACTGAAGAACAAGGAAAACGTGGCCACACAGATCCTGGGCAACCTGGACGTGGACTACGACCGCTTCAAGGGCGAGCTGAGCATTCTGCAGGGTGGCAACCCCACAGCCGACTTCAACGATCCGGGCTCGGAAGAATTTGACGATGACGATGAGCGCCGCCAATATCAGCAGCGCAAACCCGCCGCCGGCAATACAAAATCCAAGACTCCGGTACTCGACAACTTCGGCAGGGACATCACCAAGTTTGCCGAACTGGGCAATCTGGATCCCATCGTGGGCCGCGAAGAAGAGATTGAGCGCGTATCGCAGATCCTCTCTCGCCGTAAAAAGAACAACCCAATCCTCATCGGCGAACCCGGTGTAGGTAAGACAGCCATAGTAGAAGGACTTGCACTGCGCATTGTACAGCGCAAGGTATCGCGCGTGTTGTTCGACAAGCGTGTTATCAGCCTGGACCTTGCAGCGCTTGTAGCCGGCACCAAATACCGTGGCCAGTTCGAAGAGCGCATGAAGGCGATCATGAACGAGCTGGAGAAGAACCGCGACGTGATCCTCTTTATAGACGAGATACATACCATTGTGGGTGCAGGTGGCGCTTCCGGTTCGCTGGACGCTTCCAACATCTTCAAGCCGGCACTTGCCCGCGGTGATCTGCAATGCATTGGCGCCTCCACACTAGACGAGTACCGCATGTACATTGAGAAAGATGGCGCGTTGGACCGCAGGTTCCAGAAGGTACTGGTGGAACCACCAAGTATCGATGAGACCATCACCATCCTCAACAACATCCGCTCCAAATACGAGGACTTCCATAATGTCATCTATGACCAGGAAGCGATAGAAGCCTGTGTGAAGCTGAGCGACCGCTATATGACCGACCGCCTGCTGCCCGACAAGGCGATAGACGTAATGGACGAAGCCGGCGCACGTGTGCACCTGAAGAACATCAACGTTCCGCAGAACATATTGGACCTTGAGAAGAAGATAGAAGACATAAAGCAAGAGAAAAACAAAGTAGTGAAAAGCCAGCGCTTCGAAGAGGCCGCTGCCCTGCGCGACAGGGAAAAACGCCTGGGCGAAGAACTGGACCGCGCCAAAGCAGAATGGGAAGAAGAAGCCAAACACAGGCGCTTCCCTATCAACGAGGAAGCTATTGCCGAGGTGATCTCTATGATGACTGGCATACCGGTGATGCGCATGGTAGAAGCCGAAAGTGCCAAGCTGCGCCGCATGGGCGATGACCTGCAGGGCGCGGTAGTTGGTCAGGACGAAGCCATTGCCAAAGTGGTGAAAGCCATTCAGCGCAACCGTGTGGGTCTTAAAGACCCGCGCAAGCCTATCGGTTCGTTCATCTTCCTGGGGCCTACGGGTGTGGGTAAGACAGAACTGGCACGTGCGCTGGCACGCTACATGTTCGACGGTGAGGATGCCCTCATACGTGTGGACATGAGCGAATACATGGAGAAATTCTCGCTGAGCCGCCTCATCGGCGCGCCTCCCGGATACGTGGGATATGAAGAAGGTGGACAGCTCACCGAAAAAGTGCGCCGCAAGCCATATTCAGTGGTGCTGCTTGACGAGATCGAAAAAGCACACCCCGATATCTTCAATATCCTGCTGCAGGTACTGGACGATGGTCAGTTGACCGATGGTCTGGGCCGCAAGGTGGATTTCAAGAACACGCTCATCATCATGACGTCTAACATAGGCGCAAGGCAGCTGAAGGACTTTGGTACCGGTGTGGGTTTTGCTACAACAGCCAAAACATCGAGCGTGGAAGAGAACAGCCGCGGCGTGATAGAAAAAGCGCTGAAACGCTCCTTCTCGCCCGAGTTCCTCAACCGTATCGATGACGTGATCATCTTCAACTCGCTTGAAGAGAAACACATCAGCAAGATTATCGACATCATTATGAAGGGTGTACTGAAACGCCTCAACACTCTGGGCTTCGAGCTGGAGATCAAAGAGGCGGCACGCAAGTACATTGCTGAGAAAGGCTACGACCAGCAGTTTGGCGCCCGTCCGCTGCATAGGGCCATCCAGAAATACCTGGAAGACCCGCTGGCCGAAGAGATACTGAACCATCGCATTGTTGCCGGCGACACAGTTATCGCCGACTTCAGCGAGGCGGAAGCCAAGATCGTTTTCAGCATTACGCACGCGCCGGCACAGCCTGCCCAGCAGTCTTCTGAAGGAGAATAATTTCAGGTATTTTCATAGTCGCAAAAGCCACTCGTTTTCGGGAGGCTTTTGTGCTTTGGCACCAAACCGAAAATTCGCTCCTCCAACCATTCTATCACCGACACATCCCTAATATCTCCGCCTCCTGCTCCCTAAAGCGAACAGTACTTATGATCAGGTAGCCGCTGCCAACGGGAGGCGCCGCTTGGAGACCCGGTAAATATGAACGGACAGAAAATGTAATCGGCACACTTTTTGCCGTCTTATCTAAAATAATCGCTCTTATGAACCTCAATACCCGCCTTTTTATCCTGCTGTTATTTTTGCTAACCGGCTGCCGTAAGGCCGATAGCCCTCCCCAATCTAATACTACCGGAATCGGCGGTATGCGGAATTGGCACGTGACATATCGGTCTATAGTTCACCGTAGCATTGCTCCGGATTCCGCGGTGTATTCGGACACCACCTACCCCACAGTGGATAAAAGTTTTGAACTGACTGTATTCAGTGCAGATACTGTTCTGTTTTCCAACGAGAAATATGGCTATTCCGAAACACTTGGGAACAATATCCGTTTTACAATATGGCATCAACGTTATTCAGGAAGCCCAAACTCTATAACCTACAACCGCGATAGCAACACCGTGAACATCTACACCCATCAACCCGGGGCAAATGGCGAGTCTGAAACATGGTATAACTCGTTTTAATACCCCTGCACAGACCCGCATATTTGCAACATGCGTGCTAATGTGGCATTTATCCCTTCCAGCAGTGTCAAAATACCGGAGGACGCAAGAAGTAAAGCAGACTTGGGGATAAAAGTGCGCTTTCACCCCACCTCACTTTTGGACAGGCCGCTAGAGGTCCTACCTTTGTGCCCTATGACGAATACTACTTTTGAGCAGGTGGCAGGCACTATTAAAAGCCGCCGCAGTGTGAGCTGGGCCAAGATGAACGGACAGAAAATACCCGACCAGGTCATCAACGACTTGCTGGAACTGGCGCACTGGGCCCCCACCCATGGCCGCACCGAGCCGTGGTTCTTCTATGTTTATGGCGGCGAGGCACTTACCCGTTTCGGGAAGGAGCATGCCGAGCTGTACTGGAACCACACCGACGAAGACAAACGTCAGGAGGCGACGTACCACAAACTGGAGCACAATGTAGACAAAGCCTCGCATGTCATCATTGCGGCTATGAAGCGCGGCACGAACCCCAAGATCCCCGTTATAGAGGAGATAGCGGCGGCATCGGCGGCGGTGCAGAACATACTGCTGGGTGCTGCGGCCCTGGGCATAGGTGTGCTGTGGAGCACCGGCGGCATGACCCTGCACCCTGCCATGAAGGGCCATCTGGGCCTGGGCGAGGAAGATGTGGTGCTGGGTATGCTCTTCCTGGGCCATACCGACGAACCTGCCCGCGAAGGGGTGCGCAACTCGGCCATATCTGAAAAAGTGAAATGGCTATGATTTTTAGCGATATGAGTGTATCTTTCCACTTTAAAATCAATGTATGAAGAAGCTTGTTCTATTCCTTCTGGCCATAGTTGGTATCGCGGCTGCGTGCAACAAACCATCTGTGCAGACCCCTTTGTCGTATACAGTTGAAAGCGGACAGAATGCTCCACTCGGCGATATATACGTTCCGGACAACGGCACCTACACGATGCCTGTACTTGCCAAGTACCTCACAGGTGCGTCTGAAGAGAAGGTGACACTGAGCATCAAGGGTTTACCCACCGGTGTGAAGGTGAATAAAGACACTTTCAGCCAGGTGCCTACTTACCGTGCTGACTTCGTCTTCACGTCAACCAATGCTCCCCACGGTGTTTACCCTATCACGGTAACATCGAGCGCGCGCGGGTCGGAGGCTAAGACCTACAAGTTCAATATGACCGTTCGTTCGGCCGACTGTGCTGCCAACCTGCTGGGCAACTTCAATTGCACCAACGAGTGTACCGGCCGCAACTACCCCTACATTGCTACAGGTGTGGCCACAGGCGTTACCGACGAGCTGGCAGTGAAGAACTTCGGCGGATATGGTAACGGTACTACTACCCGCATTGTGCTGAACTGCAACCTTAACACACTTACCATCCCATCGCAGAACATAGGCAATGGTGTGGTGCTGCAGGGTACAGGTACGTTCACCGGCAACTCAATGACCATTTCTTACACGGCTTCAGGCACTGTGTCTGAGACCTGCAACGCGAAGTTTGTCCGCTAGTACTGCCGGTCGCTCTTTGCCATCAACCTAACAAACAAACCATTTTAAGGCAATGTCAAGTCCTTCATTTTACGCACGCCTGCAGCAAGAGCTGCAGGAGATAAAAGACGCAGGCCTGTATAAGCAGGAGCGCATCATAGAATCGGTACAGGGTGCCGAGATCACGGTGAACGGCCGCACCGTTCTGAACTTCTGCGCCAACAACTACCTGGGGCTCTCTTCTCACCCGCGTGTGATAGAGGCTGCCCACCGCGCCATTGATACCCGCGGCTACGGTATGAGCTCTGTTCGCTTCATATGCGGCACACAAGACATTCATAAAGAACTGGAAGCCAAACTGGCTACCTTCCTGGGCACTGAAGACACCATTCTTTACGTTGCCTGCTTTGATGCCAACGGTGGCGTTTTCGAACCACTGCTGGGCGAGAACGACGCCATCATTTCGGACGAGCTGAACCACGCCTCTATTATAGATGGTGTGCGCCTGTGCAAGGCCCGCCGCGGCAGGTACAAGCACAACGACATGGCCGACCTCGAGGCACAGCTTCAGGCACATATGGACGCCCGCACCCGCATCATAGTTACCGACTCGGTATTCTCTATGGACGGCACCATTGCGCAGCTGGACAAGGTGTGCGACCTGGCCGACAAGTATGACGCACTGGTGATGATAGACGAAAGTCACTCATCGGGCTTTATGGGCGCTACCGGCCGTGGCGTGCACGAGCTGTGCGGTGTGATGGGTCGTATAGACATCATTACCGGCACTATGGGCAAGGCCCTGGGTGGTGCATCGGGTGGTTTCACCAGTGGCAAGAAAGAGATCATAGACATGTTGCGCCAGCGCAGCAGGCCTTATCTGTTCTCCAACTCACTGGCACCATCCATAGTAGGCGCTTCTATAGCCGTGCTGGACATGCTGAGCGAAACCACCGCCCTGCGCGACAAGCTGGAAGAGAACACTCTCTACTTCCGCAAGCGTATGACGGAGGCCGGCTTCGATATAAAACCGGGCACACACGCCATTGCACCACTTATGCTGTATGACGCGGTGGTAGCACAAAAGTTTGCGGCGCGCATGCTGGAAGAAGGCATCTATGTAATAGGTTTCTTCTATCCGGTGGTTCCGAAGGGGCAGGCCCGCATCAGGGTGCAGATCTCTGCCGGCCACGAAAGGCACCACTTGGACACTGCTATCAACTCCTTCATTAAAGTGGGTAAGGAGCTGGGCGTTATCAAATAAGCGAAACAGTATTTTTCTTACCGGCGGATGTTGGGGTTTTTACTACCTACATCCGCCGGTTTTGTTTTGCCCATGGTAAAGGCTATTGGTAAGGGACTTTTCCCAACCACCTTCGACCCTGTGTCTATTTAGCGAGGCGAGAAAACTTCTCACTGCGCAGTTTTTTTCTTTTTCGCACCATTTTGAGCATTTTCATTGATTATCAATGGGTATGTGGGAAGTTTTGCTTCGCACCACTTCGCAAAACTGCGCAAAAACTTCCCACTTCTGCGCACCTGCTTCTCACCTGCTTCTCACTGAGAAGTACAGATATTTTAAAATATGAGTATTCAGGCTCCCATTTTCTTCGACTTCAATTCAAGTTACGACGGTGGAGGAAAACAGGCAAAAGAAAGTTTTATGGTAGTGCGTTTTTGAGGGTATGGTAAAAAAATTTGGCAGCCCTTCGATGGGGCTTCCGGTGACAGGGTTGTCCGAACCAGGATAGATAGGATTTCAAGATTATAAGATGATTGAGTGTGGCAAATCAGGCGCACAATGCCCCAAGGCTCCGCGCAAAGACGCGGGTAGTATTATTGGTGCAGTAGAAAAAATTTGGCAGCCCTTCGATGGGGCTTCCGGTGACAGGGTTGTCCGAACCAGGATAGATAGGATTTCAAGATGATAAGATGATTGAGTGTGGCAAATCAGGCGTACAATGCCCCATGGCTCCTCGAAAAGACGCGGGTAGTATTATTGGTGTGTTTTCTAAAGCGGATAATTGTTTATCTAACCAAGTACATCTTCTCTGATAGTACCCGGCTATCCACTATTGCTGCAACAACATACCAACCGTTTGCCACATTCATATCGATTGGCACATCGGTGTTTGTAATTGCCGACAGGGTTAACACCTGACGACCTAACAGGTCTGTAACGACGATACTCATGGAGCTGCATTCTATGGTTGATACCCTGACTGAAAACCTACCGGACGACGGGTTAGGGAATACATTTATAGCAGACTGCGACATATCGGGCAAGGCTGAAACCGACACTACATTATCGACCCTCCTTATCACACTATTTCCATAATCTGCAATCAAGAGGTTACCGGCAGAATCGATACACATGTCGGTAGGTCCACGAAACGTTGCAGCAGTTGCAGGGCCACCATCGCCCCCGTAGCCCAAAACACCAGTACCTGCTATTGTGGTAATGATACCGGCATTCGAAATTTTCCTCACAACAGAATTATTGTGGTCGCCTATGTAGATCTCGTTGTTTTGGTCAACAAATACACAGATTGGACGGTTTAATTTTGCTGCCGATGCAGGACCACCGTCACCGCTATAACCTGTTACCAAAGCACCCGTAACTGTTGAGACAATACCGCTTGCACTCACCCTCCGAAGGCAGTTATTTGTATATTCTGCAACGTAAAGGTTTCCTGCACCATCTAGGGCCATTCCTGCTGGATCACTTAACCGCGCCGCTGTGGCCGGTCCACCATCGCCCATGTAGCCGGAGAGCCCACAACCCGCAATGGTGGATACAATGCCTGAAGCACTGATCTTTCGAATTGTATGTTTTACAACGTCATTAAAAAAGACATTTCCGAGAATATCTATAGCAAGGCCCGGACTTGCGTTGATCTGAGCTGCCGTTGCAGGGCCGCCATCGCCGGTATTGCCGGCAATTCCATTTCCGGCAATGGTAGAAATTATGCCCGCAGTAGTTATCTTACGGATACGGGCATTCCCATTGTCGACAAACAATATATTTCCTGTCGCATCTAATACTATCTTGGAAGGCATGTTTAATAATGCAGCCGTTGCCGGACCTCCATCGCCACTATAACCGGCCGTGCCATTACCAGCAATTGTGCTGATGATACCGGCACTATTCACTTTCCTGATACAATGGTTTTTGGTATCTACGATGTACACATTGCCCGCACCATCGGCAGCGACACCGAGAGGGTTATTGATGGAAGCGGCCGTTGCAGGGCCGCCGTCGCCTGTATAGGCACTAAAACCATTCCCGGATATGGTTGTAATGATCTGCGCCGGACTATTATAGCCGACAGACAATAAAAGAAAAAGTGTCAGTAGTTGTTTCATGGTGGTGTGTATTTGTGAGCCCGTACAGAGAAAGACGTAAGAACGTATGCCTTTCTTGGGTCGCCGGTACTATCGCCGCGACAGCAACCTGAAAATACACAATAGACCTCAAAAAGAAAAAATGCTGGTTGCTACAAGAGCAGAATAGACAGTCCATAGTCGGCACACAGAATGAGTATGCAGCTAACTATAACGGATGTGGTAGAGGCGCGGCCTATCTCGAGTGCGCCACCCTCGACATAATAGCCGTAGTAGGACGGGATAATGGATATGATGAGCGAGAAGACAAATGCCTTCATCATAGCAAAAAACAGGTTGTAGGGCAGGAAGCCCTGGGTGAGACCCTGTATAAACTGTTGTTTGGTCATGATGTTGGAGAACATACCGGCCACATAACCACCCCATATACTCACTGATATGGAAACGATGATGAGCGACGGCACCATGATCATGGCAGCAATGATCTTGGGCAGTATGAGGTAGGTCTTGGTGTTGATGCCCATGATCTCGAGGGCGTCGATCTGCTCGCTCACGCGCATGTTGCCCAGCTCGGACGCGATCTTGGAACCCACCACACCTGCCAGTACAATGCAGATAACTGTTGGCGAAAGTTCGAGAATGGTAGAGTCGCGCACGATCTGCCCCACAACCGTCTTGGGGATCCACTGGCTTACGAGCTGGTAGGAGGTCTGTATGGTGAGCACCATTCCCAGAAACACAGAGATGATGAGCACGATGGGCAGGGAGCGGATACCGATGTCGTTGCACTGTGCCATGAACTCTATCCAGTATACGCGGCTGTTCTCGGGACGGCGCAGGCCACCCTTTACCATCAGTACTATGCGGCCTATATGTTCGAGCAGTGCCTTCATGCCGCACAAAAGTAGCGAAAAGGCACCAACAAAAATCCCGCCCCTGGTGTGGGGCGGGATGTTAAAGTTTATGAACCGCAGCGGTATTAAGCGAGCTTCTTCAGCTCTTCGATACGCGCTTCGTTGTCCACTTCATTGTTCAGCTTGTCGCTCTTGTCCATATCAACAAGTACCGGAGCGGCAACGAAGATAGAAGAGTAAGTACCGGTGAACACACCGATAAGCATTGCGAACGCGAAACCACGTGTAGCCTCACCACCGAAGATGAAGAGGATGAGCACGGTAACGAACACGGTGAACGACGTCATGATGGTACGGCTCAGCGTATCGTTGATGGCACGGTTGATGACATCTTTCTTATCGCCACCCGGCGTATTGCGGAAGTATTCGCGGATACGGTCGAACACGATAACGGTATCGTTCATAGAGAAACCGATAACGGTAAGAACGGCAGCGATGAAGTGCTGGTCGATCTCGAGCGCGAACGGCACCCTGCCACGGAAGAAAGAGAACACAGCCAGCGTTACGCAAACGTCGTGGAGCAACGATACGATGGTACCGAGCGAGTACTGCCATTTGCGGAAACGGAGGAGGATGTAGAGGAAGATAGCAATGAGCGAAATGATCGTTGCTTCTACCGCACCTTTCTTCAGATCGTCGGAGATAGTAGGAAGTACTGTCTGCGAGCTCTGCAGGTATTTAGCCTTAAACTCAGCTTCAGTGGTTCCGGCAGGTATCAGGCTCTCTTTTGTGAGGCCTTCTACCAACTTGCCCATTACCTCGTGCTCTACGGCTGTACCCGGCTTGGTGATGAGGTAAGAAGTAGTGATGTTCAGACTATTGTTGGTACCGATGGTCTTAACAATAGGGAACTCGTTATCGAAGTAAGTATGCAGTTTGGTACGTACCTCTTCTGAAGTGTACTTCTTGTCGAACTTCACTGTGTAGCTGCGGCCACCCTTGAATTCCACACCGTAGTCGAAACCTACGAAGAAAGAACCCACGCCGGCCAGCAACACCACCACAGAGATCATGTACGTGTACTTACGCATGCCCACGAAATCGAAGTGTGCTTTGCGGAAGATAGTTTTTGAAAGACCTGTGAAGTAGTTGAAGTGACGCTCGCGCTTGGTGTACATGTCTGTGATGAGACGAGAAACGAGGATACCACAGAACAGCGACAAGAGGATACCGAGGATCTGAGTGGTAGCGAAACCACGCACAGGACCCAGACCAAAAATGAAGAGGATGATAGCCGTAATGAGCGTGGTAACGTGACCATCGAGTACAGGCGCATAAGAACGCTTGTAGCCATCTGCTACGGCCTGAGCATAACTCTTGCCGCTCGACAGTTCTTCCTTGATACGCTCAAAGATGATAACGTTGGTATCCACAGCCATACCCACCGTGAGTACGAGACCCGCGATACCCGCCATGGTAAGTGTAGCATGCAATGCAGAGAGAACACCTACTGTGAACACGAGATTGAGTATGAGTGAAAGATCGGCCACCACACCACCGGTGTTGTAGTAAACGAGCATCAGTATAAAGATGACAATGAAAGACAGGGCCAGAGAGAACATTCCTTTGTCGATGTTCTCGATACCCAGTGTAGGACCAACTACCTGCTCTTGCACGATGTGTGCCGGTGCCGGGAGTTTACCAGACTTCAGGATGTTTGCAAGGTCCTGCGCTTCTTCAGCAGTGAAAGAACCGGAGATCTCTGTGTTACCTGTAGCGATCTCATTCTCAACGCGAGGGCAAGAGTAAACTTTATCATCGAGCACCACAGCTACATATTTACCTACGTTGCGGCCGGTCATGTCTTTCCAGATGCGCGCACCTGTGATGTCCATTTCCATGTTCACGTTAGGCTGACCTGTCATAGCGCTGTAATCGGCACGCGCGTTTGTAACGTGCTCACCTTCCAGCCTTGCACCACCGCCCGGAGCGAGCTTCAGTGCGTACATAGCCATGATAGCGTTAGGATCTTTGCTCTTCTTGTTGTCGGCAGCGCCGTATACGAATTTGATGTTTGAAGGGAATTTGTTCTTCACCACATCCAGTGCCATGTAGCGGTTCACTTTAGCAGTGTCTTTCCTTGCTACATAACCTACGATAGGGCTTGCGAAATAACCTTCTTCAACAGTACCGTTTGGCATGATGAGTGCGCTGAGCGGATTTTCTTTTACCGCCTGTGCCTGCTTGCCGGCAGCAGATGTGTCTGATGAACCGGTAGTGGTTCCGCCTGAAAGTACGTTAGCCAGACTTCCGGTGTCGCTTTTTGCAGCGGCTGAGTCGGTAGTTGTGGCAGCAGTTGAAGCAGAATCAGTTGATGCTGCTGTAGTGTCTTCTTCTTTGATACCGGAGAGGTAGTTGTAGAGTGGCTTGTTAGCAGCACCTATCAACGGACCCACTTCCTGGTTTGAATAAGTTTCGAAGAACTGCAGTTTTGCAGTTGCCTGCAGGTAGCTGCGCACACGCTCAGGGTTCTGCACACCGGCGAGTTCCACCGTGATGATACCTTTATTCTCGTCGAGGTTCACGTTAGGGTTAGCCACACCGAATTTGTCGATACGTGTCTGGATAACATTGTGCGTGCGCTTGATCGCGTCTTTAGACTCGCGGTTCAGCTTAGCTATAACTTCCTGATTAGTAGAGTTGAGCGTGATATCCTTCTCAGATGGCTTGGTGAAGAGGTAAGCCAGTTTGGTACCCGGATTCTGCTTTTCGAATATCTCGCCGAAGAGGGTAATAAAGTTCGCTTCGCTGTTTGCCTTTGCCTTGTTCGCGTCGTTTATTGCCTTGTTGAGGGCAGCATCGCGTGGGTTGTTAGACATAGAACGAACGAGGTCGTCGAGGCTTACCTCAAGCGTTACGTTCATACCGCCCTGAAGGTCGAGACCGAGGCTGAGCTCTTCAGCTTTTGCTGCTGAAAGCGTGTATTTTTTGATGAGCGCGTTGAAGATCACTTCACCTTGCATGCTGTCGGTGATCTCCTGATAGTGCTTGTCGGTCAACTTGTCGAGTTCGGTACCTGCCGCAGACGGATTTTCTTTAAGCGCTTCGCGCCTTGCTGTTGCCCGCATCTCCTTTTCTTTGCCGCGGACAATGAATGTCAATGATAACTGATACAGCGAGATCGCAATCAGCATCACTGTGAAAAACGTCACTAAACCTTTTAAACGCATAGGTCAATCTTGGGATTATATATTAAAATATAAAAAATCACACACAGGGCATGGTTTTCCCATGTCCTGCGAGGGGGAGCAAAGATATGATTTAATATAAAAAAATAAAGCCCTATCCAAATTTTGCTACATTTTTCGTTAAAATTATTATCCCGAGAGGGTTTCAGCGGTATTTGGACTTGTTTTTACGGGGTTTAAATAACAAATCGCAACATATAACAGGATCATAAATCGCGAGTGGACAGCCCTGCGAGGCCGATGACCTCGATGCCATTGCTTCGCTGCTGATGGTCTGTGCCGCTATATACTAATATACCTTTCTTCATGCCACTCAAACCCTTCCAGTAGATGAGATTTTTGAAAAATTCGGAGGTTATGGTTTTTCCTGCTTTTATTTCTATTGGCAACAATACATCACCCTCATCAACTATTAGGTCTATTTCGTGACCGGTTTTGTCTCGCCAGTAATAAAGATTCACTGCTTCGCCTCGGTTCGTTCTTTTTTTTACCATTTCAGTCACCACAAGGCACTCAAACAAACTTCCCCGTAACGGATGCGTCAATAACTGTGTTTCGGAAGTGATTCCCAGTAGCGAGCAAACAAGTCCCGTATCGTAGAAGTAAAGTTTGGGGCGTTTTACAATAGTCTTATTAAAGTTGCGGTGGTGTGGCCTTAGCAGATAAATGATGAAGCTACTTTCGAGGATACCTATCCAGGATTGAATGGTCTTAGTATCAACACCAACCTCCACCGACAGAGAAGACAGGTTAAGCTCCTGCCCTGTCCGGCCGGCCAACAGCCTCATAAACCGTTCAAAAACAATCAGATCGGTCACATTTTTTATCTGTCGTACGTCGCGCTCCACATATGTGCGGATGTAATTGGGGTACCAGTCCTGTGGTGGTATATGCTGATCGTACACAGGTGGGTACAAACCCGTGAAAAGGATATTATTCTCATCGGGTATCTGACCTTCTTCACTGAACACCTCGGGGATACTGAATGGCAATAGCTGCAAATAAGCCACCCTGCCCGCCAGACTCTGAGAGATATTCTGCTGCAGTAAGAAATTATTAGAGCCGGTGAGAATGAACTGTCCCGGTTTTTTACTGTTATCGGTTATCTCCTGGAGGTACGAGAATATCTCCGGTACTCTTTGCACCTCATCCAGCACTGCCCCTGTGCTATATTGTTGCAGAAACGCACGAGGGTCTTCCGTTGCAAAACGCCTTGTGTCGGGGTTCTCCAAAGACACATAGGGTTTATCTTTGAAGATATCCTTGACAAGAGTGGTTTTACCTGACTGCCGTGGACCGGTCACCGCCAGGATCTTGAACTGCCCTGCCAGTGTTTTGATCTTTGTCGTTGCATGACGAAGTTTCATACAACAAAAATATACAATAATTGGAAAAATCTGGAATTGGATTCCATATTTTTCCAATTATATTAAAAACGCCTATTTGATGGTGACGAACTTTTGTTGATAGTAGCTCATCCAATAGGTTAGGAAGGAGATCGCGCCCAGCCCTAAGTGGCATAAGACCATTTCAAATACATTACACGTTCAAACATCTTTTTTCATGCTGTAGTAATGCGCTAATTTTGAGGAATGTCATCGAGGCTGTTGCGGAAAATACTGTTGTTTGGCGCGCTGTTCGCAGTAACCCTGCCAGCTTTCTTCTGCAATACCCCCGATAAGGGATCTGCAGCTGCCGACCAACCCCATTCAGACTGGCTGAATGTGTATGACACATCCGCGCACTATGTGGGGATGGATGTGTGCCGCGGCTGCCACCCGGGTGTTTATGAGACGTTTATGAAAACGGGCATGGGTCAATCGTTTGACCATGCGACCCGGGACAAATCGGCGGCAGACTTCTCGCCGGCACATGCCATTGTGTACGATACCGCGCTCGACTACTATTACCGCCCCTACTGGAACAACGATACCTTTTATATAATGGAGTACCGGCTGCAGGGCAAGGACACCACGCACAAGCTGGTGCAGCAGGTAAACTACGTGGTGGGATCGGGCCACCATACCAACTCGCACATTTTCAGTGTTAATGGCTACCTGTATCAGGCACCTATCACCTTCTACACCCAGAAACAACGCTGGGACCTGGCACCGGGATTTGAGAAAGGTGCCAATAGTCGCTTTAAGCGCATGATACAACTGGAGTGTATGAGTTGCCACAACTCTTACCCTGACTTTGTGACCGAAAGTGAGAACCGCTATAACAAGGTGATGACCGGCATCAACTGCGAACGCTGCCACGGACCGGGGAGTCTGCACGTAGCGGCGCGCCAGTCGGGCAAGCCGGTGGACACGTCCAAGACGCCCGACTATACCATTGTGAACCCACGAAGATTATCCACCGAGCTGCAGAACAACATCTGCCAACGGTGCCACCTGCAGGGAATTGCTGTGCTCAATGACGGCAAGTCGTTTTTCGACTTCCGTCCGGGTATGAAACTCTCGGAAGTGATGAACGTGTTTATGCCAGACTATGAGGGCGCACAGGATAAGATGATCATGGCATCGCACGTGGAGCGCATGAAAAAAAGCAACTGCTATGTGCAGTCGGGCAAGATGAGCTGCATCACCTGCCACGACCCGCACGTGTCGGTGAAGTTCACGCCGCGCAGTAAGTATATATCAGCTTGCGAAAGCTGCCACGGTGGCGCTGCAAAGGTGCAGTGTACCGAGAGCGCCTCTGTAAGAGCCACACGCAGCAACGACTGCATTACCTGCCATATGCCGCGTAACGGCAGCATAGATATTCCGCACGTTGCAGTGACCGATCACTACATACGTCGCAAGCCGCTGGCACAGGAAGAAGCGAAAAAGATAACAGCCTTTCTGGGTATGAAGTGCTACAACAACGACAATCCGGATGCGATAACGCGTGCACGTGGCTTTATGGAGTTTTATGAACGTTATGCTCAGTCGGAAGGACTACTCGATTCGGCTCTTACCTACATCAACAAGCAGGCCGATGTGGAGGCCACGCAGAAACAGAACCGCGACTACATAAGGCTGTGGTACCTGAAAAAAGACTACGTAAAAGTGACCGGGTATGCTGCTCAGTTGAAACCGGCAGCCATCAACGATGCATGGACAGCCTACCGCATAGGTGAGGCCTACTATCAGACCGGACAACAACCGGCTGCACTGCCATGGTATAAACGCGCCACCGAGATATGGAAATATTCGCCCGACTTCCAGAATAAATACGGCACCAGCCTGCTGGCCACCGGCAATGTTGCAGAGGCGCAGAAGGTTTTCGCCTTTGTTCTGGAACAGAACAGGAATCATGTGAGCGCATGTACAAATATGGGCTTCATCTATATGCAGCAGGGCGCCAACACCATGGCATATGACCTGCTGATGCGCGCCAATACTCTGGACCCCGACCATGAGCAGAACCTGATCAATCTGGCGGTGTGGCACTACAAGAATCAACAGTTCCCTATGGCGAAAAAACGCCTGGAGCACTTGCTGCGCAAGCACCCGGCCAACGAACAGGCGAAGGCGATGTTGCTGGACCTTGAAGGAATGCGTTAGTACGCTGTGATAATTTCCGGGATAATTGCGCTACATTTGGTTCACACCTCATTATCATACCGATGAAAAAATACCTTACATCCGGACTGTTGTTGTTAACCGTATTGTCCGCGTCAGCGCAGAAAAGCTACCGGTCGTCTGATGGCAGCCAAAGAAATCTGGGGGGAAACGGAGCCCGACTGAACATAGACCTCGGCACCGGCATCAACGCCAACACCGCACTGCTGGGCGGTGGCGTGGATTACCACTTTACTGATAAGTTTTCTATGAATGCCGGTATCGGCCTTATAAGCTCATGGGGAAATAAATTCTACCTCGGCGGGAAAGCATATACACGGCCGGGACACGAAGGCTGGGCATTTGGTGGCGGACTGACCTACAATACTGGCCTTTCGGAATTCGTTTCGGAGCAAGAGACCATTTATGGCACTCGCGAGAAGGTGACGCTGGATCTGCTGCCGCAGACATGCGTTTTCCTTTCGACTTATAAGTACTGGAGAATAGGCCAGCGGAACAATCGTTTCTTCCTGCAGCTCGGGTGGTCGCGTTCGGTGAACGCGGTGAAATTCAAACAAACACAGGGCACTCCTGTATCGAGCAATTCGGCGGCCGTGACGCGTTTCATTTCGCCGGGCGGCATCGTTATCGGTATAGGTTTCAGTTTCGGAACGTAGTGGCATCAATTCCGCAACGGCTTGCCGGTGGTGATGATGCTTTGCAGGCGCTCCAAAGTTTTGCGTTCGCCGCATAGACTCAGGAACGCTTCGCGTTCAATGTCCAGCAGGTATTGTTCGCTCACCAGCGTGGGTTGCGACAGATCGCCACCGCACATCACGTACGCGAGCTTTTCAGCAATCAGCTTGTCGTGATCGGATATGTACTTGCCGCGCCACATGCCATGTATGCCTGAAAGCAATCCCGCCAGACCGCCACGTCCCTGCACCTTGATGTCGTTGCGTGGTGCGGGTTGTGTGTAGCCGTTTTCCCACAGTGCCAGCGCCTTGCGTTTCGCGTCTGCCACGCGCCTGTCCACGTTCATAGATATGTTGTCGTATCCCTTGCGCAGAATAAAATTGTCGAACGCCTCGTGTGCTGATGTGGAGACTTTTGCAGTGCCTACGTTGATGAACAACTGCTGCAGATAATTGGTTTCAATGTCTTCCTTTATGTTGCGGTCGCTCGCGCGCAATGCCATTTCTTTGCTACCTCCCCCGCCGGGTATCAGTCCCACGCCCACCTCTACCAGGCCTATATAACTCTCAGCCGCGGCTTGCACAGCATCGGCATGCAGGCACATTTCGCAGCCGCCACCCAGTGTCATGCCGTGTGGTGCCACCACTACCGGTATACCGCTGTAGCGCAGGCGCATTGTTGCAGACTGGAACATACGTATCGCCATATCCAGTTCGTCATACTCCTGCTCTACCGCATACATAAATATGAGGCCCACATTGGCACCAGCGCTGAAGTTGGCTCCGCTATTGGCTATCACCAACCCCTTCGCCCTTTCTTCTGCCATGTTCACGGCGCGCATTGTAGCATCCAGCACCTCGCCGCCTATGGTATTCATCTTGGTGTTCCAGCTGAGCGCCAGCACATCGTCGCCAATATCGGTGATGCGGCAGGTGGCGTTCTTCCATACTACCTTGTCGCTCAGTTGCTCCAGTATAATAAATGAATCAGTACCGGGAATTGTCTTGTATCCTTTGGTGGCAATGTCGTAATGCTGGCGTTGCCCGTTCTGCGTGCGGTAGAATGTCTTGCAACCTGCGGCTATCATTTCATCTACCCATGGTGCTATTGCCATGCCTGCTGCCTTCATCTTGTCGGCCACTTTCTGCACGCCCAGTGCGTCCCAGCTTTCAAAGGCGCCTATCTCCCAGCCAAAACCCGCTTTCAGTGCGTCATCTATCTTATACAACTCATCGCTGATCTCGGGTATACGATTGGATATGTAAGCAAACAAAAGATGGTGGAACTTCTTGTAGAATTCGCCTGCTTTATCGGCACCACTATAGAGTGCTTTCAATCTTTGTGCAAGGTCGTCAATAGGTTTTGCAGCGTCTATTGTAGCGAACTTGTTTTTTATTTTCGGACGGTACTCCATTGTGGCAAGGTCCAGCGTCAGTATCTGTTTCTCGCCATTGGCACCTTTTTCTTTTTTGTAAAAACCCTGACCGGTTTTGTCGCCGAGCCACTTGTTGGCAAGCATGGTCTCTACAAACGCGGGGATGGCGAAAATCTCTTTCGCCTCATCATGTGGCACATTTGCCGGCAGCGCCCTTGCTACCAATGCAAGCGTGTCCAGCCCCACCACATCGCCGGTGCGGAAGGTGGCCGACTTTGGTCGACCCATAACAGGTCCCGTAAGCGCATCAATATCATCTACAGAGAGTCCCAGTTCCTGCATCACCTTGAACACTGCCATAAACCCGAATACGCCCACTCGATTGGCTATGAATGCCGGTGTGTCCTTACACAATACAGTGGTCTTGCCCAGAAAGCGGCTGCCATAGTCGGCCAGCATATCCAGAACGTCCCTCTTCGTATCGGGGCCCGGTATTATTTCCAGCAAACGCAGGTAGCGGGGCGGATTAAAGAAGTGTGTACCACAGAAGTGTTGTCTGAAATCTTCGCTCCTGCCTTCGCTCATCAATCTGATGGGAATGCCGGAAGTATTGGTTGTTACTAACGAGCCTGGTTTTCTGTATTTCTCCACTTCAGCAAAAAGTTGCTGTTTCACATCCAGCCGCTCCACAACCACCTCTATGATCCAATCGCAGGTGGCTATTTGCTTCAGATCGTCAGTGATGTTGCCGGTGGTTATGTTGCGGGCTACATCCTTCGTGTATACTGCCGATGGCTTACTTTTCAGTGTTGCCTGCAGGGCATCGTTCACTATCCGGTTGCGTACTCCTTTGTTTTCAAGCGTCAGACCCTTGGCAACTTCCGCATCAGTGAGGGTTCCGGGTACAATATCCAGCAGCAATACCTGCACCCCTATGCCTGCAAAATGGCATGCTATCCTAGACCCCATAACGCCGCTGCCTATTACCGCTACCTTACGAATACTCCTGTTCATAATGACGATGTTGATACAGAGTGTAAGTTACGCCATTCCCCTCATCGTCATGCTGACCCCGGACAGAAATAACAAACCCTTGCAGTTGTTGCTGCAAGGGTTTGTTTAAGGCTAATTCCAAATTTTATTCAGCGATGCTTTTCTTCTTGTCTGCACTCCTTTTTGCAACGTTGTACTTGCCGAAACCGATCGATCCGCCGATGCCCATCAAGAAATAAGTACCGGTACTTCCTATAGGGGAGCTGATCATTGCACCGGGGCGCTGACCAACTTCACAATTGAACTGCCAGAAATGTCCGATAGGCAGACGCATCGCGTATCCGAGCCTCCAGCCGATATTCTTTATCGTACCGGCGTTAGCTGCCAGTTGCCATTGTTCGCCACTTATGTCCTTTACGTTTGAAATCGTTGTATTCATAGGCAACAAAAGATCCAGATATACGTCGGAAACGCGCGTTGTTTTGCGACGACTTGCGTTGTCCAGTAATATAATGGTGTTGGTCACCTTGCGGAAGTGAGCACCCAGGAACAGAGATCGTGTATAGCTCATACCCGACACCACTTCATGCGCGCCTGCCGGCTGCCTGATGCCAGGGGTCGGAGTAGGATATATGGATGGATCGTACTGGTCCAGGATCGGCACCTGGTAGCTTCCGTCGGCTGTTTTATAATAATACATATCGCGCGAATCCTGATCGATGTTCAGAGGTCTACGCATAGATAGGTAGCCTGCGCGCGCACCCAGCATCTTTGTAACCTTCGATGGCACCTTTACGTAGTAGTGTATGTCCACCCTGCTGCCGCGGGCGATGCGGGTTGTCACCTTCACGTCCGCATCCTTCGTTTTGTTCATTGCAAAGAATACACCGCCGGCTTCTGTCCTCAAGGAGGCTTTAACACCCTCAACCGCCACAGGTGCATTGGTAAAATCATCAATGATCGCTCCTCCGTCTATCCAGGTCTTACTTGCCTTGGCCCAGACCATTACATTGTCGTGAAACTGGGATTCCACCCTCAGTGCACTCGCCAGTCCCACGCCGCCGATACCCACGAGTATTGGGTCTATTATTACCGCGGTCTTCTTGAACTCGGGGTTGGTATTAATGATTGAGTAATACGTTTTCGGCGTCTTGTCCTCTGTATTCGACTTTGACGTTCCCGCAAACGGGTCTCCCGGTTTGTGATTCTTGTTGGTCTGGGCAAACCCCGACAGGGTTGCGGCGAGTACGGCCGCAACGGGTAACATTGCATTTTTCATTTTTTAAGGTGTGTTTATTTCCATACAATAATAGGTTGCCATATCTGTATTGTCAAGAAAATCAGCTGAAAAGGCCAAAATATCCACATTTTCATGCCACAATTACCGGATTTTGGCATCCCGCCCGACCTTTGCAGCTACTTATTATAGGAGTTTCTGATGTCCTAATAGAATCTTAAAATACTCAGGAAACTATTTTTGCGAAAAACGTTTCCGTAGTTTTGCCCGGCAATTATGGAAGTATTAGAGAAAATATTGACATCATCTATCGAGCTGTTCAGCCAATATGGTTTTAAAACCATAACCATGGACGATATAGCCCGGAGGGCTGGAATATCTAAGAAAACGCTATATCAGCACTTTGCTAATAAGCACGAGGTAGTGAATGAGTCGGTAACCTGGTATAAACACAACACCACCGAAAACTGTGCCGTGGTGATAGGTGAGGCCGAAAATGCTATCGAGGCCATGGTGAAGATCATTGCCTTCTTCGATGGGTTGTATAAACGCATCAACCCCATGGCAATGTTCGAGATGCAACGGTTTTTCCCCGAGGCCTACAAGAAGTTCAGGGACCTGCTCATAGAACGCGATGTGATGATGATCAGGGACAACATTGTTCAGGGAATGAAGGAAGGACTGTACCGCGAGGACGTGAACCCCGAATTGCTGGCCCGCTTCAGGATTGAAAGCTCGCTGATGGCGCTGCAGCCTACCCTGATGGTGAACGACCGTGCCAACCTGATGACTGTGGCCCTGGACCTGGGCGAACATTTTATGTATGGCATCATGACACCGAAAGGAATAGAACTCTACAAACAATATAAAGCACAATACCTAAAACAAGCAACAATCTCTATATGAAAAAAGTATACATAGCACTACTGGGTGCAAGTATAGCTTACACGCACGCTACCGCCCAACAACCCGTAAAATTGAGCCTGGACGATTGTATCGCCTATGCGCTCAAGAACAATTATTCTGTAAGGAATGCACACATCGACATGCTCATTCAGGATGCGCAGAACAAGCAAACAACGGCACTGGCTAAACCGAGGGTTAATGGTAAAGCTGACTTTGCTTACTCAAACATCGTTCAGAGTTCGTTCATTGATGCAAGCACCTTCCCTTCATCGCCCGGCGCGCCCACACCGCCCAAGGGTACCATCATCCCAATTCAGTTCTCACTTCCCTATGCAGGCTCAGCGGGCATCACCACTTCGCAGGTCTTATTCGACGGCAGTGTAATGGTTGCCTTACAGGCGCGCACTGCGGTAATGGACCTTGCCCGCACCAACGAACGCATTACTGCCGAGAACGTCAAGTACGGAGTATATAAGTCATACAACACACTGGTGATCGCCTACAAACAGTTCGACATCATCAAGGGTTCTCTTTCTCTGCTTCGCAGCATGGGAAATGATATTGAAAAAACGAAAGCCGCAGGCTTCGCCGAAAAAATCGATGTGGACCGTATGAATGTGCAGATCAACAATCTCGCAACAGACAGCATGAAAGTTGCCAACGTGCTCACAGTGTCAGAACAAGTTCTGAAGTACAATCTGGGTATGGACATCAATACACCGATTATCCTCACAGACACCAATATAGACAAACGCTCAGCGTCTGCTATGGAACTCGTAGCCGAAAAAGAAAACTACGATAGGTTGCCTGAATTTAACGCACTGAACACAGCACTGAAACTGAATCAGTACAACCTTCGCAGGTATCAGCTGTCTGCTATCCCATCTATTGCCGGCTTCTGGAGCTATGGCGCCAACTATGGTAGCGACAAGTTCTCGCCCATGTTCTCGTTCGACAATTACCGTGTGTACTCAATGTTCGGACTCTCAGTGAGCGCTCCGATCTTTGAGGGTTTTGCACGTCAACACAAGATCCATGAAGCGCGCCTCAATATCGAGAAAACGAAAAACAATATTGATAACCTGAAACTGGGAGTAGACTTCCAGGCTGCAATGGCACGCACCAACCTGAAAAACTCCATGCTTCAGATACAAAGCCAAAAACGCAACCTGGAACTGGCCAACTCGGTACTGGATCTTGCACAAAAGAAGTATAAAGCCGGAGTAGGCAGCAACCTGGAAGTGACCAATGCACAAACAGAACTCCTTCGTGCCCAAAACAATTACTTCGCAGCGCTTTCAGACATGACAAATGCAGAAGCCGATCTGCGCAAAGCACTCGGACTACTTAAATAAAAAGCACAAATCATCCTATTCAAAAAATACAACAACAAACAAACACGATATAATATGAAACGCTCCTATTTATTCTTAGTACCTGCCATCGTTCTTGCTTCATGCGGCGGCGGAACCAACTCAAAAGGCGACCTCGCATCCCTGAAAAAACAACGCGCTGAACTGGACGCCAAGATCCAGGAAATGGAAAAAGGCAACAAAGAAAAGTCAGGTAAGGTCACGCCGGTACTCGTTACCAAAGTGGAACCAACTACATTCAATGCATTCATAGAAGTGCAGTCTCAGATCACAGGAGACGATGTGGTGAATGCAACTGCTCGTAACCAGGGTACCATCAACCGAATACTTGTTCAGGTGGGCCAGCAGGTGCGCCAGGGACAGGTTATCGCTACCCTCGACGCAGCTATCCAGGACAACCAGATCAAAGCACTCGAACCTCAGATAGAGCTAGCAAAAACCGTGTATGAAAAAACACAGAAACTTTGGGAACAGAACATAGGTACTGAAGTGCAGCTCCTTACAGCAAAAGCAACGCTGGAAAACCTTCAGAAACAAAAAGCAGTACTACAGTCGACCCGCGATCTCAACAACGTCATCGCTCCTATCAGCGGCACGGTGGACTTCGTTTCTATGAAGGTAGGTGACGCATCTACTATGCCAACAACTTACATCCGCATTGTAAACACAAGCAAACTGAAAGCCGAAGCCAACCTGGGTGAAAACTACCTGGGTAAAGTGAACGTAGGCGACAAGGCTACGCTTATTTTCCCTGATGCATCAGACTCGCTTCAATTGAAAGTGTCTTATGTAGCTAAAGCTGTGGACCCGATGTCGCGCGCGTTCCAGGTGCAAGTACGCCTCAATAACGACAAGAAACTGCACCCTAACATGTCCTGCATCATGCGTATCTCCAACTACGAAAGGAAAGACGCGATCGTGATACCTGTGTCTGTGATACAGAAAACAGCTGAAGGCGAAATGGTGTATGTAGTAGATGGTGAAACCGCACGCGCGGTGACTATCAAAACAGGTCGCAACTCGAACGGAAAAGTAGAAGTACTTGACGGACTGAAACCCGGCGATCAGCTGGTAGTGGCAGGCTTCGAAGACCTTGATAACGGTCAGAAAGTGACGATCCAATAATACCTGCCCTAACATCATCTTTTCATCCGAAGTACAATAACAGAAACATGAAAGACAAATTCAAAGAGTTCAAACCCTCCAGTTGGGTCATAGATAACCGTACCGCGGTCTATTTCATTACTATCTTCATCACGCTGATAGGTCTGATGACCTATATCAACCTGCCGAAGGAACAGTTCCCTGAAATTAAGCTGCCGCAGATCATCGTTCAAACTGTGTATCCGGGCACATCGCCGGAGAACATGGAGAACCTTGTGACCAAGCCTATTGAAAAGCAGGTCAAGAACCTGACCGGCGTAAAGAAGGTCACTTCCAATTCGTTCCAGGATTACTCTGTGGTGATCGTTGAGTTCAACACGGACGTGAAAGTGGACAAAGCCAAGCAGGACGTAAAGGACGGAGTGGACAAGGCAAAACAAGACCTGCCGCAAAACCTGCCGTTCCAGCCTGAGGTGAAGGACATCGACTTCTCGGAATTCCCGATCCTGAACGTGAACGTGTCAGGCGATTACGATCTGGCACGCCTTAAGAAGTATGCCGACAAAGTAAAAGACGCGATCGAGGCTCAGAAGGAGATCAAACGTGTGGACCTGGTTGGTGCTCCCGAGCGCGAGATACAGATCAACGTGGACCTCTTCAAGATGCAGGCATCAGGCCTCACGTTCGACGACATAGATCGCACCATAGCCATGGAGAACATCTCTATGACCGCCGGTGAGGTGTCTATGAACAATCAGAAGCGTATCCTCAGTGTAAAGAACGAGTTCAAGGCCGCAAGCCAGATCGGCGATATCATTGTAAAGAACCAACAGGGTCGCAGCATTTACCTTAAAGATGTTGCTACGGTGATAGACACGTTCGTAGAGCAAAAGAGCTTTGCCCGCCTGGATGGCAAAAACGTAATAACGCTGAACGTTATTAAGGCCAGCGGTGCCAACCTTATCGAAGCGTCTGAGAAGATTGATGAACTGGTGAAAAAAATGCAGAAAGAAGAACTGCCCAAAGATCTGAACATTGTCATTACCGGCGACCAATCTGAAGCTACACGCAGCACCCTTACCGACCTCATCAATACCATCATCATAGGCTTCATACTCGTTACCGTTATCCTCATGTTCTTCATGGGTGTTACTAATGCCTTGTTCGTGGCCATGTCAGTGCCGCTGTCGTGTGCTATCGCTTTCCTGGTGCTGCCGGGTATCGGCTTTACGCTCAACATGATCGTACTTTTCTCATTCCTCCTGGCACTGGGTATCGTGGTGGACGACGCCATTGTAGTGATAGAGAATACACACCGTATCTTCGACAATGGCAAGAGAGACATTAAGACGGCGGCCAAGCTGGCCACCGGCGAGGTGTTCCTTCCTGTACTTACGGGTACCATAACTACCCTTATGCCGTTCATTCCGCTGGCATTCTGGAAAGGAGTTATCGGTAGCTTCATGTTCTTCCTGCCTGTTACACTGATCATCACACTGGTGGCGTCGCTGTTGGTGGCTTATCTCATCAATCCTGTGTTTGCCGTCACATTTATGAAACCTGAACCGGAGGGACCGCACAAGGTGAAGAAATTCTCGCGCCGCGATCTGCCGCTACTGGTTGTGTTTGTTGCCGTAGCCCTGCTGTCATACATAGGTGGCGCACGTGCCATGGGCAACTTCACCCTGTTCATTTATGGTTTCATCATGCTGGAGCGCTACGTGCTCTCCGGCTGGATACATGCGTTCCAGAACAAAGCATGGCCTGCATTCCGCGAGTGGTACACCCGCTGGCTCGTTAAATCGCTCAAACGTCCGGGTCTTGTACTGTTCGTGACCATACTGTTGTTCCCGCTATCTATCGTGACCTACAATATGCGCAAACCTCCGTTTGTGTTCTTCCCGTCGGCCGACCCTAACTTCGTATATGTATACCTGAACATGCCGATAGGTACCGATCAGAAACACACGGATGAAGTACTGCACGAACTGGAGAAGAAAGTGTACAAGGTATTGGACATGGACCCGGAACGTGGTAAAAAGAACCCTATCGTTCGTTCGGTTATCTCCAACGTAACGGTTGGCGCGGTGGATCCTACTACGAATGAATTGGGCGACTTCCCGAATAAAGGAAAGATCACGGTAGCATTTGTTGAATTTGCTGACAGGCATGGTATCTCTTCAGCCAAATACCTGGACCAGATCCGCTCAGTTGTTCGCGCCTATCCGGGTGCAGAAGTGACTGTAGACAAAGAACAGGGCGGACCACCATTGCCTAAGCCGGTTGTTGTGGAACTGACTGGCGATAACCTCGACTCACTCATTGCCACATCCGACAAACTGAGAAAGTATCTTAAGGATAAGCAAATACCGGGCGTAGAAGAGTTGCGCAGCGATTTCCAGGCCAATAAGCCTGAGATCAGCTTCGACCTCAACCGCGAACGCATGAACAATGAAAGCATCAGCACTTATGCTGTTGCCGGCGCGCTCCGCACTGCTATCTTCGGCAAGGAGGTGTCCCGCTTCCGCGATGCGAATGACGACTACCCTATCTACCTGCGTTACACATCTGAACAACGCCGCGACATCGAAGCTGTAAGGAACATGCCGGTGATCTATCGCGATATGGGTATGGGCGGTATGATACGCACGGTGCCTGTAAGCTCGTTTGCCGACATCAGGTATTCAACTACCTATGGTGGCATCAAGCGCAAAGACCAGAAACGCATCATCTCTCTTTCTTCAAACGTCCTCTCAGGCTATGAAGAGAATGAAGTGGTGCAGGCAGTGAAGAACGAGATCGCCAACTTCCACGCTCCATCCGGCATCAACATAGTGATGAGTGGACAGCAGGAAGAACAGGCAGAGACCACGGGCTTCCTGGGTAATGCGATGATGATATCGCTGGGCCTCATCATTCTCCTGTTGGTACTGCAGTTCAACTCTATCAGCCGCACGGTCATCATCATGAGCGAGGTACTGTTCTCTATCACCGGCGTGTTTATCGGCTACAGTATATTCGGCAATACTTTCTCTCTGGTAATGAGTGGTATCGGTATCGTGGCACTGGTAGGTATTGTGGTTCGAAACGGTATCCTGCTGGTGGAATTCATGGATCTGATGCTTGCTGAAGGCATGGCACCATATGACGCCATAGTAGAAGCCGGCCGCACACGTATGACTCCGGTATTGCTGACTGCAACCGCAGCCATCCTTGGTCTCATTCCACTGGCCATCGGTGTCAACCTCGACTTCGCAGGTCTCTTCCGCGACTTCAGTCCGCACTTCTTCATAGGTGGCGACAGCCCTGCCTTCTGGGCACCTATGGCGTGGACCATGATATACGGTCTCAGCTTCGCTACATTCCTCACACTCATTGTAGTGCCGGCAATGTGCCTGCTTAGCTTCCGTTTAAAAGACTGGATCAGTAAAGTAAAAGGAAAAGCAAACAGCTCGTTAGGTGAATAATTGACTGCTTTACTGTGATGTAAAAATGCCGCCGTTATGGCGGCATTTTTTATTGTGTACCAGAAGTGTTTGTACAGTACGAATTCGCCATCTCATCTTCCACTTATTTTATCACCACCATCGTTAAAAACAAAACACCGAAAAATTGAGAAGAGAACTCTAGTATACTAAATACAATACTAACCTGTCTGGTCCCGGTTTTTCCGAGAACAGAAAGCTATATGGTATATTGCCATTTTGGGCTTGATCAATAGAAACCAACAAATCCCATGCTATCCAATATATCTCGTGATTCCCGTTCTTATCACCATGCATAAATTCTTTGAATCGTGCTTCACTCGCTGACTCAAACACAAAATACTGATGCTTAATTGGCCTGAAAGAAGCAACCGCAGTTATGATCTCATTCTGCACAGTCGCAGATGGTTTACTGCCTTTCAAAATACAGCTAACATCAAATCTCTTCTTATTCCTATAACTGTCAAGCTTTGCAAGGCTTGATGGGTATGCCCTGTTTTTCAGATTATTATAAAACCGCGGACTACTCCCGCCGTTCAGGATGTCTTTTCTTACATACGGAAGATAAAAGCGCATATGGTCACCGTCATGCATGGCAATTATCTCTGCAAACGCCGCGCCGTCCTGGTATGATGGCCATCCATTTCTGACTACGTACTGATATAAATACTCAAAATGCGGCGAATCTGCCTTTTGCATTTGCCGCTCCAAAATAGCACAAGAAAGGCTATCGGTACAAGCACTCAACTTCCGCCTTACACTTTGGTCTTCTTCAAGCATTTTTCTGAAATCAGTATATGGCTGCGTTCGCTTTGCATTAAATGCTGTTTCAAACTTTCTCAAATACATCGTGGCGGCTGCTGCTGGGATATGACGCTGAGCCGTTACTGACTCCATTTTTGCAACTGTGTAATTGATGGAGACAAAAAAGAAGGGATCAATTTTCAGGAAATGCTCTGCTGAACGGACACTATCTCCTATCTGAGAAAAGCTGTCGGCTAATTCCAGATTTCGTATTGCTGAATTTGGCAAAACTGCAGGGAGATCCAAAGAAGTATCGATTGTTTGGCCGAACACATTTGAGGCGATTGCAAATACGAATGCAACCGTCGCCTGAAACCGAATATGTACTTTGAAGTGCACATATCAAATCTAACCATAAAAAGTAGAATCGGGATCATTACCGCATTTACCACACATTCCCTCCTCACACCAACGACAACACCAACGCCATCACGGCACCACAAAGGCGCTGTTCAGTTTCTTTACTTAACCAAATCCTGCTTTATATCATCGCTACCACTTCACCAACTTCAATTGATCTGTGGCACCGTCTCCTTTTAGTGTCACATAATAGACTCCGGGCGGCAGATCTTTTACACTGAACGTTTGGTTTGGTGTGATCATCTTGTGTTGCATTACCATCTGACCCATTGTATTTGTGATGGTAAGTGATGTATAGTTATTACCATCGGCCTTAATTCGGAATTCATCGGTAGCCGGATTGGGATAAATTACTGCGGCCTCGAGCTTGCTATTGTGTTTGATATTTGCCGATGGCGGTGGGCAACCCTTTGTGTTGGTCACCTCGTTTGTCATTAGCACATCGTTATAGTCGAAGTAGATGCCCACCCTGCTCTTTGCTGATGCACCAACCGGCATTCCAGGTTTGTTCTTTATAGTGTATATAAATGTGCCGCTCCGGTTGGCGTGATCTGAACTATCGGCCAGGTAGATCTCAGGGAAGTCGAACTTGAGGATCGTCATTCCATTCACAACATACTTCGAGGTGAACATCGGGTGCGAGTTCATTTCTATGTTCAGCGTAGAGGGGTCGAAGAACCAGGAAAGCGTGTCCATTACATAAATATTCTCGGCTGGTGCGCTACCTATGTTCTCGAAATGAACCGTGAATTCAAAAGTAGTGTCGTTCTCAAAACAGCCGGGTTTCACTTCTATGGCATTAGGATCGGTTGACGTGCGCACCGTATCGGTACGGATGATGATATTGTTGGAAAGATCTGCATCGCCCCCCGGAGAAGTGGCAACAACAGAAAATTGTGAGTTTACTGTATCACCGTCTATTGGATACGGCAACGCAGGATTGTGCCAAATCTCGTAATAAAGGGAAATAGGCATTGGGTCGGTTATTGAAAATCCTGAAACGTTCCAAGTGATTGAAGTTGCTGTTGACGAAACTGGTGCCGGATATGCACCAACGCCGATATAACGGTATTTCGGGCTGTGATTCAGAGTTACCAACCCTGCTGCAGGGGTACACTGACTATTTCTAACGTAAATATATCCCCACTGGTCATTCGGCCCGGTAACCCGAACATGCCCCAAAATATCAATATCGGGAGTTGAGGTTGACGTACATGACATTGCTTGGTATCTTACCGGATTAGCGGTTATGCCCGCGTGCAGCGTATCATATAATATTCCGCTTGTCGGACATGAGCGATACAATCCAGATGGCCAGGATAAAACTTTAAAACGATACACATCCCCGGTATCACCGAAGGCCATATAACTAAAACCACTTGTTGCCGTTATCGTATCAACAGGTACACCATTTGAGTCAATCTCGGTTGTCGTCGTCCTGTTGAGAAGATAGTCGTGAGTATCCCGCATACAGTTCAGATCCGCATCATTGTAAAAATGAACTTTCATTTCCGAACATAACAAGTGCCGATAGTTGTAACCAAATGAATCTATCGGTATTCCTGAACTCAACAGTGTGTGTTTGATTGAAAAAGTATCAGCATATGGGTACACATGCGAAACAACATTGTACCCCCCGATTCCCGACCATGAGCTATTTATCGCTGCGGTATCGTGGGTGCCATCTCCAAAATCTGTGCGTACCGTTAAGCCTGCATGGAAGGTCCGTGTGCGTATTGTGAGCTGAGGACCAGAACATGTTTTATGAACCTGTACATAAAAGCTGTCTGATGAATAACTAGACGATCCGGGTCCGCCTGTACCAAGCAGCGGGATCATTGGTATGTACGAGAATTGCTTGATCTTTGTGCTGAAATCCGAATAAAAGATGCGGCCAGAAGGAGGATCCAACCATATCTTATGTGGTTTCACGGTGGCAAACAAAGCAGGTGTACCATCTGCAGTACTACCACCTATCGATATACCGGCAATTGTATTTACAATTCCCGTTGCAGCATCTATTCGTCGTATCCGTTGCCTTTGCCAGTCGGCAATAAAAATGTTTCCACCTCCATCTACTCTGCAAAAACTAGTATAGTTCATTTGCATAGCTGTCGCCGGTACACCATCATCTATTGAAGTCCCGCCTCCCGCAACCGTGGAGATTAACCCCGTAGCCGCGTCAATTTTCCTGACTTTGTTCAGTAGACTGTCTATGATATATATGTTTTGTGCATTGTCCATACAAATAGATGGTGCCCCTTCTTTGATTTTCGCCATTGTGGCGGGAATACCATCTGCTGTTGACGCGCCTCCACCAGCTATTGTAGTTATGAGACCCGTTGCCACGTCAACTCGTCTGATCTTCCCCTGGCTACCGAGATAAATATTACCCACAGTATCTACATAGATACCACCTACATAAAGAAATGCTGAGGTGGCCGGAATTCCATCTGCCGTATCCGTTCCACCACCCGCCACTGTGGTAATAATTCCGGTTGCTGCACTTACCTTTCTAACTCTTGAAAAGTCAGATAGGTATATGTCACCCGAGCCCGTGACATGGATACCTGCAAGATCGTTAGACAACTTAGCTGCAGTTGCTGGCCCGCCATCACCTGAGAAACCTGAACTACCCGGGATACCAGCTACCGTGTATACCAACCCCGATCCTCCATCAACCTTTCTGATTACGTATCGCCCTTCGTCTGAATAAAATACATTACCCGCACCGTCTACAGCTATTCCCGCGGAATAAGTTATTGCGGCAAGGTTAGCCGGCACCCCATCAGCTGTCGATGAGCCTCCACCCGCGACTGTATATACCGGCCCGGCCTGAGCAAAAACACCGGAAGCAGGAAACAAAAAGAGAAAGGCTATAATAGAAAGCAGGGGTATGTTTTTCATGATATACTTTTTAGGCGCTTGCAAAGATATAGCAATTTGATATACATTTTTCACTTATGCCATTAACCTCGCATTAAAATAAGACATGACAAAAGAAGGCAACGTTGGGTTATTACAACATACCCTCGTTACAACAACGACAACACCCACCCCAGCACCGCACCACCCAGCACCACAAAGCGCTGTTCAGTTTCTTTGTCAGACCGATACTGTAAAATCACCTTTAACGATCGCATTAGTGCGTCTTACGCAGATATACAGTTGCCGCCAAAACAAAAGAGGACAACCTTTTCGGGTTGTCCTCTCTTATAACTGTGCTACACAAATTATTTGTTCATTGTCGCTAGGAACTCTTCGTTGCTCTTGGTGCCACGCATTTGCTGCAGCAGGAAGTGCATGGCCTCGTCGGTGTTCATGTCCGAGATATGATTGCGCAGCAACCACATCTTGTTCTGTACATCTTTCTCCAGCAGCAGGTCGTCGCGGCGGGTAGATGATGATGTGATATCGATAGCCGGGAAGATACGCTTGTTGGCCAGTTTCCTGTCCAGTTGCAGTTCCATGTTGCCGGTACCCTTGAATTCTTCAAAGATCACCTCGTCCATTTTAGAACCGGTATCTATAAGTGCAGTTGCAAGAATGGTGAGCGAACCTCCGTTCTCTATCTTACGTGCCGCACCGAAGAACTGCTTTGGCTTCTGCATGGCGTTTGCTTCCACACCACCGCTCAGCACCTTGCCGCTTGCAGGCGCTACAGTATTGTGCGCACGTGCCAGACGTGTGATAGAGTCCAGCAGTATCACCACATCATGACCCACCTCTACCAGGCGCTTCGCTTTCTGCAATGCAATGGTAGAAACTTTCACGTGTTTATCAGCAGGCTCGTCAAACGTAGAAGCGATAACCTCTGCACGCACACTGCGCTGCATATCGGTCACCTCCTCCGGGCGTTCATCCACCAGCACTATCATCAGGTAGCACTCCGGGTGATTAGCTGCAATGGCATTGGCAACTTCTTTCAGCAGCATGGTCTTACCCGTTTTGGGCTGCGCCACTATCAGTCCGCGCTGACCCTTACCTATTGGGGTAAACAGGTCCATGATGCGGGTGCTGTAGTTATTGCTGGTAGAAGTAAGATTCAGTTTCTCAAATGGGAACAGCGGCGTCAGGTAGTCGAAAGGTACACGGTCGCGGATCTCGTCGGGGTGTTTGCCGTTGATACTTTCCACTTTCAGCAGTGCGAAGTACTTTTCGCCTTCTTTCGGCGGGCGCACAGTGCCCTTCACTGTATCGCCGGTCTTTAATCCGAAGAGCTTTACCTGCGAAGGTGATACATATATATCATCGGGAGAGCTAAGGTAGTTGTAGTCGCTGCTGCGCAGGAAGCCGTAGCCGTCAGGCATCATTTCCAGAACGCCTTCGCTGGCCACTATTCCTTCAAACTCCAGATTGAAATTACTTTGTTGCTGATTCTGCTCGCGGCGTTGACGGTTGTTGAACTGCTGATGCTGCGGGCGTTCAGGCCTTGCCTGTTCTGCACCTTCCACGGTTTGCTGTGGCGGCTGCACGTCAGGCGTATCTTGCTCCGGCATAGTGATCCCGGTACTTTCTGCAACCGGCTCTGCTGCTGCTGCAGGTGCTACGGGCGCAGGAGCCGGTGCGGCTGCCTGGGGTGCAGGGGCCTGCTCGGGGCGGTTGTGCTGTGGCCGCTGCTCGTTGTTACGGCGTTCGTTCCACTGCTTTTGTTGTCCCTGGTTGCCACGACCCTGCATTTCTTCTTTCGGCTTGCGCTGACGACGTTTTTTGTCATCGCCGGCCTGGTCTGCATCGGCTTCTGTTTCAGCCTTCACTTCAGCCGGTGCGGGTGCTGCTGCTACAGGGGCTGCTACAGGTGTCGCTGCCGCAGGGGCAGGGGCTGCCTTCGCTGCCGGCTTTTCAGCCGCCGGGGCAGTTTCCTCCTTTGGTTTGCGGCCACGCTTCTTCTTACCCTCGTCGGCAGCAGGTGCCGCTGTAAGTGCCTGTTGATCCAGTATCTTGTAAATAAGCTTTTGTTTTTCCAGTCCTGCCGTGTCTGCTATCTTCAGTGAATTGGCTACGTCTATTAGCTCAGGAACGAGCATGTCGTTGAGCTGCGTAATGTCGTAAGGCATGCGTGTTATTTTTCCGTGGGAATTCTAATATGTGAATAAAAAAAGGTCTGTTTAAATGAACCTGCTTGACTAAAAAATGATAATCGGGGATTTTTCAGAAACTCTGAAAGAAAGGAAGGAACTGACAGTTCCGATATGCAACATTACAACTGTTTTTCGAAATAACGAAAAAAACCGCCTTTATTTTCGTCTTTCCGGCAAAAAACACCGTCATAACCGATTGTAAATCATTGAAATATAACCGGCGGTTTATAAAACTCAATCCTTGTGTGCTGCTTTGAAAGCTGCCGCCATTTCGGCAACACATTGCGCTATCGGGGTGTACCTGAAACCATTAAGTGCCTGCAATAATTTACCGTTGTTGTACAGAGATATACTATGCGCGGTGGTAGCAGTTTCCCGTGTGATGACCGGGTTTGCTCCCGTTATCCGCGACCAAATAGCGTTGGCGCGCCAAATGATGCCCGTCATTGCCGGGGTGGCCCGTATCCTTGGTGGCTTTTTGCCCAGCGCACTTGCCATCATAGTAAATATCTCGCGGTAGGCATGGTTGCCCTCGCTCACTATGAAGCGCTCCCCTTCTATGTCGCTCGCCATCAGCAACACCATCGCATGCACCACATCGGCAACGCCCACCCAGCCATTCACGCCACCTGTATAGAACGGGAATTCCTTATCCACTACTGTCATGATCTGCGGCGAGCCTGATGACCAGTCGCCGGGACCCAATATGAGCGACGGGCACACTATGGCTGCACAAAGGCCCTCACCTACGCCACGCCACACCTCGTTCTCGGCAAGGTACTTGCTGATACCGTAGGCCGAATTGTAACCGCTCTCGCCCCATTCCTGCTCTTCGTCGGTTTCCTTGTTCATGTGCCCGCTGCGACCCAGGGCCGCTACAGAACTTACATAAACCAACTTGCGTATGCCCTGCTCTACCGCCTGGTTCACGATGTTTGCGGTACTCTCGGGGTTGAAGTGCAGCATCTCATCCCTCTTCCTCGGGTCGAACGATACTATGGCAGCACAATGGTACACGTCATCAACATCCTTCATGGCAGCCTCTACGTCATATACGTCCAGCAGATCCGCCTGTATCCATTCAACACCGGGCAGTGAGGCTATGTCATCCCCCGGGTGCCGTGTGTTGTACAGCGCACGAACCCGCTCGCCCCTGCGCGACAATTCGCGCACCAGGTGCCCCCCTAAAAAACCACTGCCGCCTGTAACAAGAATCATCTGATGGATGAGGTAGTATGACTGAATTGTCTATCGGTAAAAGTAGTGAGTAGCGGGTACATGGCAAAACTAAGAGTAGCAGAGCGCAGGCGGTTTCTGTTATGGTTTTTATAAAGCTTGTCGCGCGGCATCCTTTTGCCCCGCCTAAACCGATAATTCCGCACCTTTGCACCATGCCTTTCAAAAAGATCGATCAGGAAGATCTCCGCTTCTTTACCTCGGTGGTGGGCACCGGATATGTGCATACCGATGAGGAACAGCTTTCGCGCTGCGCATCCGACCATACCGAGGACCTGCACTACCTACCAGAAGTGGTGGTGCAACCCGACACTACCGCTGCCGTATCAGCGATCATGCGCTACTGCAATACACACAATATCTCAGTAACGCCACGCGGTGCCGGCACAGGCCTTAGCGGCGGCGCCCTGCCGGTGACAGGCGGTGTGGTTCTGGACATGAAACGCTTCAATCGCATTCTGCATGTGGACAGCCGCAACTTTCAGGTCACTACAGAACCGGGTGTCATTACTCAGGAACTGCAGGAGCATGTAAAGGCACAAGGACTATTCTATCCGCCCGACCCTGCCAGCAAGGGTTCCTGCTTTATTGGCGGTAACGTATCAGAGAACAGCGGCGGCCCGCGTGCTGTGAAGTATGGCGTAGTAAAAGACTATGTGCTGAACCTGGAAGTGGTGTTGCCCAACGGAGAAATTATATGGACCGGCGCCAATGTGCTGAAGAACGCTACTGGCTACAACCTCACCCAACTGGTGGTGGGCAGCGAAGGCACGCTATGTGTCATCACCAAGATCGTGCTCAGGCTCATACCGGCAGTGAAGCACGACCTGCTGATGCTCGTCCCCTTCCGATCGGCCGTACAGGCATGCGAGGCCGTGAACGCGGTATTCCTGGCCGGCTTCACCCCATCGGCACTCGAATTTATGGAGCGCGATGCAATTGAATGGTCCATGCGCTATGTGCAAGCGACGGGCATCGATCTTCCGGCGGACATTGCCGCACATCTCCTCATAGAAGTGGATGGCAACAACATGGATCAGCTTTATGCCGACGCAGAGGCCATAACCAACATTGTGCAGCAGTACGACACCGATGAGATCCTCTTTGCAGACAGTTACGAACAAAAACAAATGCTGTGGACGCTACGCCGCAAAGTGGGCGAGGCCGTAAAGAGCAATTCTGTATACAAAGAAGAAGACACGGTAGTGCCCCGCGCCGAGCTACCCGAACTGCTCACCATCATCAAAGAACTGGGCCACGAATTCGGATTTCATTCCGTTTGTTATGGACATGCGGGCGATGGCAATCTTCACGTCAATATTGTAAAAGCAGGCATGAGCGACGAAGACTGGAACAATAAATTGTCTGTTGGCATACGCCGCCTCTTTAAAGAGGTGGTACGATTGGGAGGCACCATATCGGGCGAGCACGGTATCGGTCTTGTGCAGCGCCCCTACATGGATATTGCATTCAACGAGACGCAGATGGCCCTGATGCGCAGCATCAAAAACGTCTTCGACCCCAACGGCATTCTTAACCCCGGCAAGATATTCTGATAATCAACCCACTTACCCCATGTTTTACGCAGGCGTGTGCATCGTTCTCTTCATTATTGCCGTGTGGGCATTCATGCAGTTACCTCAGTTTGGCCGCAAACCCAAGGGCGAACACCTTGAAGTGTTGCGCAGTGCACCCAACTACAGCAACGGTGCATTTCAGAACATCATGCACACCCCGCCCTTCACCAACGGTGCCAACTTCTTCAGCGTGTCGCGCAAGTTCTTCTTCGGCAAGAGCCCGTTGGTAAGACCACCTGCTCCTATACCCTCTGTAAAGACCGACCTGCGCACACTCGACCGCGACAAAGACCTCATCGTCTGGTTCGGGCATTCATCCTATCTGCTGCAACTTAGCGGCACACGCTTTCTCATAGACCCGGTTCTGGCAGGCCACGCGTCACCGGTCAGCACATCTACACGTGCTTTCCCGGGCTCAGACATCTACCGCCCCGAAGACATGCCCGATATCGATGTACTCATCATCACCCACGACCATTACGACCACCTCGACCATAAAACCGTCAGCGCTCTCCGCCCGCGCGTGAGCAGGGTTATCACCTCTATGGGAGTGGGTGCGCACCTGCAACGCTGGGGTTACCGGAAAGACACCATCACAGAAGGCAACTGGGGCGACGTCGTTTCCCTGCCCGACTGCTTCACGCTCACGTTCGCACCCGCAAGGCACTTCTCAGGTCGTGGCTTCAAGCGCAACGGCACGCTGTGGTCGTCCATCGTGTTACAAAGCCCGCTGCACAAGCTTTACCTCGGCGGCGACTCGGGCTACGGTACTCACTTCAAAGAGATAGGCGCACAGCACGGCCCGTTCGATCTGGCTATCCTTGAAAATGGCCAGTACAATGAAAGCTGGCAGAACATACACATGATGCCCGAAGAAGTGGTGCAGGCCGCCACCGATCTGGGCACACGCACGCTGTTCCCCGTGCATTGGGCAAAGTTCGCCTTATCGCTGCATGCCTGGGACGACTCCATCACGCGGGTTGTGGCCGAGGCACGTCGCAAAGGAATGCCACTCATCCACCCACGCATAGGTCAGGTAGTTCTGCTGAACGAAACGGAACAACATCCCGAATGGTGGAAGGAAGTAAGCACTGCTACCGCATAGATCTGATAATGCGCTCAGTGCGCTTGTCCGCACGATGGTTCTGCAAGCTGATGACCGCCCACACTGCTGCGGGTATCCACCCCAATATGGTGCATTGCAGAATAAGGCAGATGATTCCGCGAAGGATCCTACCCCTCAGGAAGAACGACAACCACGGAAATACGATAGCGATAAGTGTCATGATAATGGTATTACCGTAAAGGTATTGAATTCCCCCTTTTGGGCGCGCTACCGCTGCTCCCTGCAATCTTCCTATATTTGCCCGTCCCCTTGGTATGAATACGAAGCTCACATCACTCATGGTTGCGCTGGTATCGTCTGCTTTTACCGCAAACGCTGCCCGCCTGTTCATACCAATGGATGATAAACAGACCAACCACCTGCGTGCTTATGGCATCATCTACAATGTCATCGCGTCGGGCACTTTGGCGGACTGGTTGCTCAACTATCGTGGGGGCAGCTACTCTGTCGAATACACCCCTGCCCTCGATGCATCCTGCCGCCAAAGAGGTGTTGCTTTCGAAAGACTGTCTGATGCCGGCTATGCAGCTATCACACGAAAGGTAAAGGCCCCAATGTTCAACGGAGATGTGGTGGCGCTGAGCAAGGTGCCACGCATTGCGGTCTACACCCCATCGGGCAAAAAACCGTGGGACGATGCAGTGACGCTGGGACTCACCTACGCCGGCATTCCGTTCGATAAGGTTTATGTCTCAGAGGTGCTTTCCGGCGCACTCAGCAAGTACGACTGGCTGCACCTGCACCACGAAGATTTTACCGGTCAGTATGGCCGCTTCTGGATTCAGTATAAAGATGCCGACTGGTACCGCAACGATTGCCGTGCCACCGAGCAGCTGGCCGCCCGCCACGGCTTCCGCAAGGTATCGCAGATGCAATTGGCAGTGGTGCGCAAGATCCGCGAGTTTGTGGGCGCAGGCGGCAATCTCTTTGCCATGTGCTCGGCCACCGACACCTACGACATTGCGCTGGCTGCAGCCAATACAGACATCTGCGACTCGCAATACGATGGCGACGGCATATCTCCCAACGCTCAGTCAAAGCTGAACTACGGCAACACATTCGCCTTCACCGGTTTTCAGGTATCTACCGCCCGGTACGAGTATGAATACTCCACCATAGACAACACCAACTTCCGCTTCCAACCCGAAAGCACCGACTACTTTACGCTGCTGCCCTTTCCCGCCAAGTTCGATGCTGTGCCCACCATGCTGTGCCAGAACCATACGCGCCGCATCAAGGGCTTTATGGGACAGACCACCGCTTTCCGCAAAGAGTACCTGAAACCAGATGTGGTGTTGCTGGGTCACCGGAAAGACGTGATGGAGGCGCGATACATTCATGGCAAGCATAAGGAAGGCACATGGACCTTTTATGGTGGCCACGACCCCGAAGACTACGAACACAAAGTGGGCGAACCGCCTACCGACCTCGATCTGCACCGCAACTCGCCGGGCTACCGCCTCATCCTCAACAATGTGTTGTGCCTCGCATCGGGCAAAAAAGACGTGCAGGCCGTTGTATGCTGCGAAACCGGCAGCAGCCCAGCACCACCGCCACCGGCCACCGGCAGTCCGTTCCGCATACTGCCGGGCGCAACGGGTGGAAGTCTGATCATATCAGGCACCGGAGGCGAGGTGATTGAGGTGGTGACACTGGTGAACAAAGACGGAGCTGAGGTCTACACCCGCCGCTTTAGCGCTACTCGTGTCACTATAGACATGGACGGACTGGCCACAGGACTCTACAATATAAAGGTAAACGGCAACTATGCCGGTAAGGTCGTGAAGAACTAACTACCTGCTATTCAGTTTTGCGCTAGATTTGCGCCCGTCGCAGCACACAGCATAGATCATGAGCACCATACACGAACGCCGCAAGGGAGAACCCCCATTAATAGACTCTACCTCTGACCACCGCGAGTGGTTACGGGCAGTCGAGAAGCTGATTCCGCCGGGTCCGCCTGCAGAACCGGCTGTCTTTCCGCTGCTGCGCCATCCCGGTAAGCTACAATTGCTGCTGGTAACGGCAACCGACCTGCCCATGGAGATCCATACGAAAGAGCAGGAGAGTTTTCTGATACTTGAAGGGGAATGTATCTGCCGCGTAGGCGATACCGACCACTACCTCAAACCCGGTTCCTACTTTGAAGTGCCTTTGAATGCGGGTCATACCCTGCACGTGCGTTCCGAGCGGTTAGTGGCTGTTATGCAGCGCCTGGATATATAGCCCGGTCTTATGCGAAATAATTGATGATGCACTCTTTCAGCATACGCTCCTGCTCGGCAAGTCCTTTTACGCCTACCGGTTCGAGCTCGTTGAAATGGGGCCAGCCCTCTTCGTCACGACCGGCAAACTCGTAGAAACCGTACTGACTCAGCAAGGTACACACCGCTACGTGCATCAGGTCGCGTTTCTGCTCTTTAGAGAACTTGCGCTTCGGCATACGTCCCAGTTCGTTCACGCCTATAAGGAACAATATACCCTCCATATCGGGCAGTTTCCCGAATCGTTCTCTCAGCATTTGCTCCGTATCCAGCCATCTTTGTTCAAAATTCTCCATATTCTTACCGTCCTTTGTTTTCACTGCGGGCTGCGCAAAGGTATCATTTATGTACTTGCCACCACCAACACCTATTTTCATATACAATTTTAAAAAACGTTAAAACTGACCGGTGTTCTCTTCATTGTGGTGCTACCGCTTTATTTTTGACTTTTTCGTAGCATTGTAACTAAAACCGCATCGTATCAATATGGAAGTATCTTCCTCTTTCGACATCCGCGAGCTGAATGAAAAGATCCATCAGCAGAGTGCATTTATTGAGTTGCTTAATATGGAACTCAACAAAGTGGTTGTGGGACAAAAGCACATGGTAGAGCGCCTGATGATAGGCATGCTTGCCAATGGTCACGTACTGTTGGAGGGCGTGCCGGGTCTGGCAAAGACACTCGCCATCAAATCTTTGGCGTCGGCGATCCATGCCAACTTCGCCCGTATCCAGTTCACCCCCGACCTGCTGCCTGCCGACGTGCTGGGAACTATGGTCTACAATCCGCAGGAGCATAAGTTCAACGTACGTAAAGGACCAATATTCGCCAACTTCATTCTGGCCGATGAGATCAACCGTGCTCCGGCCAAGGTGCAGAGCGCGCTGCTGGAAGCCATGCAGGAACGCCAAGTAACCATTGGCGACAACACCTACAAACTCGAAGAACCCTTCCTGGTGCTGGCCACACAGAACCCAATAGAGCAGGAGGGTACATATGAACTGCCTGAAGCTCAGGTGGACCGCTTCATGCTGAAAATCATCATCACCTACCCTAAGAAGGAAGAGGAGCGCCACATCATCCGTACCAACCTCAACCCTACAGGTGCGGTGAAGATCAATCCGGTGGTTTCTGCCGATCAGATCATCAAAGCACGCTCACTGGTTCGGGAGGTATATATGGACGAGAAGATCGAGCAGTACATTCTCGACATTGTATTTGCTACCCGCTTCCCCGACGAGTACAAGCTGGGTAAGCTCAAGTCATACATCAGCTATGGTGGCTCACCACGCGCCAGCATCAATCTGGCACTGGCATCAAAAGCCTATGCATTCATCAAACGCCGCGGCTATGTGATACCCGAAGACGTGCGTGCCGTGTGTCACGATGTGATGCGCCACCGCATAGGCCTCACCTACGAAGCTGAAGCTGAGAATGTGACCAGCGAACAGATCATCAACGAGATCCTCAATGTGGTAGAAGTGCCATAGCAAATGATCTCACATCATATCCTTTTTTTCAACGCCGTGCTGTCGCACGGCGTTTTTTGTGCTGCACGGCCAGCCCTCAATTGGTGGCGAGAAAAACTGTTCGCTTGTCTACTTAAGCTAAGCAACTCCGTACATTTTAAAAGAAAAAAGTACATTTGTTTTACTATGATGAATACACAACAAAGAAGAGAGTATTTCGAGAAGAATCCTTTCTATCGTTTCCTCGTTTGGGTTCTGGCGGGTGCCATTGGGGCCGGTGTTGCCATCTGGGTCCGCCAATACCTTTGACGCACATCTATGATGGTGGTGTTTTAAATCGACGTCACTGATGCCGATTGAGCGTACTCTTTGATTATATATGCCGGTATCTGTCGGCGGAATGAAGCAATGAACAACATTCCATCACTACTCCTATGTAACCGCCAGTGCTCGCCTCACGTCCCCTGCGCCCGCCGAAGGGCGTCCCATTCCTACTGAACCCTTACAACATGCTCCAGTTGTTGAAATACAGGAATGAGTGTTCTTCCTTTCTCCGTCAGCATATATTCAATATGCAACGGCTTCTGCTGAATAATGGTCTTCTCCAACAACAATTGCTCTTCCAGCTCCTTCAAAGCGACAGCAATAGACTGTTTGTTTGATCCCTCGATCTGTCTCAGCAAAGTATTAAAACGAATAGGTCCGTCTAACGCCAGACGAAATATCTGAGGCTTCCATTTACCTGACAATATCTTCAACAAATATTCCGCGGGGCAGCTATTTTCACTTTCCATTATGACAATTTAGATAGTCAGGTTTTTCTGACTAATTGTTCCGTTTGTTCCGGCTTGAGACCTTTGCATTATCGTTTTGCAAAACTAAGCAACAAAAAAATGAAATTACTGACCCTCGTTACCTCTTACATCCTTTTTGCGGGACTCTGCAACGGGCAAACAAAAAACAGAATAATGGAAAAACAACACAGTGACCCACTAACGTGTGATACAGCAACAGGTTTGTGCGAAATGCCCGGATTGGGGAACACTCATCAGAAACACGGCGCACATGGCAATGAAAAACCACTGAAGATCATCTACTTCACCGACCCTATCTGCTCTTCCTGCTGGGGCATTGAACCACAGCTCAGAAAACTGAAGTTGGAATATGGCAACATCGTGGAGATAGAATACCGCATGGGTGGCCTGCTTCCCGACTGGAGCTACAATAGCGGCGGCATCAGCAAACCATCAGATGTGGCCCACCACTGGGATGAAGTAAGCACATACTACGACATGCCCATAGACGGCGATATATGGCTTAAAGATCCGCTGTCATCTTCCTATCCGCCGTCCATTGCATTCAAGGCGGCACAGATGCAGGATAATGAGAAGGCCATTCTGTTCCTCAGAGAACTCAGAGAGATGGTCTTTCTCCGGAAAAAGAACATCTCGAAGTGGGAAAACATAAGTGTCGCCGCGCAGAAAACGGGACTTGATGTGACCCGACTAAAAACGGATTTTGAAGGCAAAGCAAAGGCACTCTTTAATGAAGATCTTCAATTAGGGCGCAAATTGGGCATACGCGGCTTCCCGTCGCTACTCATCATTGACAAGAAAGGGCAACAACAAATGATAGCGGGGTCAAAGCCCTATTCTGTCTATGTACAGACAATCACTAAGCTACATTCCACTCATAGCAAACGTCCCTACGATGCGAGCTGGCAAGGTCTTTTTTCAAAATACGCTTCACTCACATCCAGAGAGTTTGCCGAGCTTTCCGGAACACCACGGAAAGACGCCGATAGCTACCTGCAAGAGCTATATGTAGCAGGCAAACTGCAAAAGCTGGAAACGAAAAACGGTGCTTTATGGCTCAGTAAGTAAGGTATGCATACCATTGCCGCTGTAGGCCTGCGGCAATGGTTGCTGCCACCCGTTAGCGAAGGAAACACGGGCAGAATCGATTCACTACTCCTCCGTAAAAGCCAGCGAGCGCCCATAGGTCTCGGGCAACATTGTAGCTGCGGCGAGTGCCAATGCCCACACAATGCAACCCGTTATAGCCAGGCCACCAGTCAGGTCAAGTCCTAATGCGCGCTCTATAGCCTGATGCAAGGGAATGAGCAAGACTACCGCACCACGCATGAAGTTGGTGACCGTGGCCGTTACTGTCACCCGCAGATTGATGCCGAAGTGCTCGGCAGTAGCTGTTACAAACACCGACAAGTATCCGCAACCCAATCCCATGAGCAAGGATGTGATACTGAGCGACAACCCGTTGTGGATGCGCATAAAGTGATAGATGGTAGCACCTACCCCCAGCCCCATAAAGGCAATGAGTATCTTCTTGCGGCTACGCACCAGCTGGCTCAGCACCCCGCTCAGCAGGTCTCCGCAGGTGATGCCCGTCTGAAACAGAATGAAGCATGTTGATAGCTTCAGTCCGTCTATGTGGTGTTCCCTGGCTATCTCGGGCGACAGGGTGATGAGCAGGCCCACGCTATACCATATAGGCACCCCCATCAATATGCAGGCTATATACTTCATCACGCGTTTGGGAGACGACACCAGCAACAGCAGCGATCCGCGCCGTCCCGCGGGTATAGCACTTGCATGAAACATGTGCGACTCATAAGACCGCAGCCTCAGCAACAGCAATATGCCGCCTGCTATACCTGCCGCCATAAACGCATAGCGCCACGGCAGCACATCGCCAATTAACCCTGCCGACACAGCACCGAGCGCCCCCAACGTAGCTACCAATATGGTGCCATAGCCGCGGTGCTCGGCCGTCATACTCTCCGATACCAAAGTGATGCCGGCACCCAATTCGCCGGCAAGACCCACACCGGCCAGAAACCTGATGATGGCATACACATTCACATCCTGCACAAATGCATTGGCGAAGTTGGCGAGCGAATACAGCAATATAGACCCGTAAAGTACCGCCACCCGGCCTTTCTTATCTGCATATATACCGGTGATGATACCGCCCAGCATCATACCCGCCATTTGTATGGATAGCAGTCGTTCGCCGGTATGTGTCAGTTCGCTACCCGTCAGGCCCAGGTCCTTCAGCGATGGTATCCTGTACACATTAAACAGAAACAGATCGAAGGCATCGATAAAAAAGCCTATACCCGCCACCAACACTGTTATGTTGAACGGAGATCGGTAGGCATTGGCCGGCGCAGCACTCATAATATATAATTGTTCTGCCCGTCAAGATAAAGAATGAACGTGGAATTATACAGACGAAGACCGCGTCAGAAAGAGCGGAACGCAATGGCATGCAGTTTCTCGGGGGCCAGTATACGTATCTTACGCCCCTCCAGCAATACTATCTTTTCTTCATTCAGTTCAGACAGGATGCGTGTCACCGTCTCACGTGACGTGCCCGCTATACCAGCTATCTCATCCCGCTTCAGGCTCACATCTATTATATTATTGTCGTGCTCAAATCCATACACCTCTTTGAGAATGATGATCGACTCAGCTACCCGCTCGCGCACAGGTTTGTGGGCTATGCTAATCGCCTTTTCCTCGGCATGTTTCAGGTCTTGTGCCAGATGCTTCATGAATTGCAGTGCCAGACCCGAATTGCGCCGGATAAGATCAATAATCGTATTGCCGGGGACAAAACACAGCAGTGCCTCCGAAATAGTAGTTGCCGAGCAGGAATACGGCTCCCCGTCAAAAAACGACCGATACCCTATGATGTTCCCGTTTCTTGCAAAACGCACAATGTACTCCCTGCCCTCGTAGCCATGTTTGGATATTTTCACCTTTCCCTCCTGAATAATGTATATACCAAACGGTCGCTGTCGCTCCTTAAAGATCAGCTCGCCATCGCCAAAAGAAACATAGGTCTTTGCATCCTCCAGTTCCTGTAGTTCTTGCGCTGTCAGCGTATTGAAAACAGAGTCATTCCTTGCAAAACAAAGGTTGCATGAGGCGCATGTCGGTATGTGGGGACTGTGCATGATACATGCAATTTGCCACAAGATAAACCGGCTCAGATATTCACATTATGCGCACAGTCATATCGCCCGTTTACGCCATGTGATGTCTGTCACATTTTGGCGTCGCTATAAACACGCCATCACGTATCGTGGGTCATTTTATACCCTTTTGCACGGCAATAGTTTTGTTGTGAAAATAAAAGGAGTATGAAAACAACGCTGGAAGTAGCTGGTTGCATCGCGACATTACTAACGGGAACGGTAACTGTTCACGCGCAAAACACCGGCACCGCCGAAACAAAGGACTACTTTAAAGTAAGTGGCCAGTACAGGTTGCGAACTGAATACCGGCACGGTTACCGCACGCTTTCTTACGATAGCCTTGCAAGTGAGGCATTCGCAGGTCAGCGCACAAGACTGATCGTCGACTATAAGAAAAACAAGATAGCCTTTTTTGCATCTCTACAAGACTCCAGAACATGGGGCGATGAAGAAATGAAGAAAGACATAGGCGGACTGCAGTTTAATGAGGCCTGGATGGAGTTGTCCCTGCCGGTTCGCATGACATTGAAAATGGGTCGTCAGGAATTAGCTTATGACGACCACCGCATACTGGGCAACCTCGACTGGGCCAACCTCACCATCTCTCACGATGCGGCTATATTAAAATACATCAGTCCTAAAGAGGATCTGAAAATACACTTGGGCGGCGCCTACAACCACGTTGGCGAACCAAATGTAGGTACCCGCTACACGCTTAAGAACTATAAACACCTTGTGTTTCTGTGGGCAAAGAAAGACCTTAAAGAACAACACAGCGCCATAAGCGTGCTGGCAGTGTTGAATGGCATGACCCCCAACGACACATTGGTGAAAGCAGCCTACAGCACTTATACCGCCGGCCCTTCATTCAACTACTCCAACAAGGGCTGGAGCGTAGCACTTGCCGGATACTTTCAGGGAGGCGAAACAGAAAACAGCCTAAGCGAGGAGGCCTACATGCTGAACAGTAGCATCGGCTACAAAAAGAACAAACTTTTCTTCGGTGCCGGTTACGATGTCCTGTCTGGCAATTCTGATAACACCGCCGCCGGACACACCAACAATTTCAACACCCTCTATGCCACCAACCACAAGTTCTACGGATACATGGACTACTTCCTTTCTATACCTACAGACACAAAACAACGTGGCCTCACAGACGGATGGGTGCGTGCAGGTATAACACCGGGAAAGAACTACACTTTCACCCTCGACGTGCACTCTTTTGCACTTGCCAACGCCAACAATGTAGCTGCAAAGAAAATAGGAAAAGACCTAGGCCGCGAAATGGATCTTCTGTTCGACTACAAACCCTCACCGGTAGTAGCAATACAGGCAGGCTACTGCATGATGTTTGCCACAACAAATATGGAACTGATAAAAGGCGGAGATGCAGCCAACTACAATGCCTGGGCCTACGTGATGGTAAAAGTATCTCCTACATTTTTTATGCATGAATTCGCTAACTGATAATCTAACTAATAAATAATAAGTCTATGAAAAGATCATTCTTAAAATCTGCTGCCGCGGCAATATTGCTGGGCATATTTGCAGGCGGCTGCAACGAAGCGCAGAATGGCGCATCAGGCACGCAAAATTCCGAAGTACTGCAGGGAGAAGAAATAGCCGTCCTCACAGACGCACCCAACGTACCTCCGCCTATCACCCGCAAGCATCCCACCAAGATGATCGTGAATCTCGAAGTGATAGAGAAGGAAATGGAAATGATGGATGGCGTGAAGTACAACTTCTGGACCTTCGGCGGTAGTGTACCGGGCAAGTTCATCCGTGTGCGCGAGGGCGATGTGGTAGAGTTTCACCTTAAGAACAACCCCAACAACAAACTGCCCCACAACATAGACCTTCACGCAGTTTCCGGTCAGGGCGGTGGCGCGGCCGCTACGTTCACAGCACCCGGCCACGAAACACAATTCACCTTTACTGCACTCAACCACGGGCTCTACATCTACCACTGTGCCACCGCGCCGGTGGGCATGCACATTGCCAATGGTATGTATGGTCTCATTCTCGTAGAACCCAAAGAAGGCCTGAAAAAAGTGGACAGAGAATACTATGTGTGCCAAGGCGATTTCTACACCAAGGGTGCGTATGGCGAGTCAGGCCTCCAGCCGTTCAACATGGACAAGGCCCTGAAAGAAGAACCCGACTATGTGGTATTCAACGGAAAGGTAGGCTCACTCACCGGCGACAAAGCGCTGAAAGCGAAAGTGGGCGAAACCGTTCGTCTGTTTGTGGGTAATGGTGGTCCCAATCTCGTATCAAGCTTTCACGTCATAGGCGAGATCTTCGACAATGTATATACCGAAGGCGGCTGCGTACCCAACCACGATATCCAGACCACGCTCGTGCCTGCAGGTGGCTCTTCCATCACAGAGTTCAAATGCGATGTACCTGCCACACTCATCCTCGTAGACCACTCTATCTTCCGCACATTCAACAAAGGCTCTTTGGGTATGCTGAAAGTAGAAGGACCTGAGAAAAAGAACATCTACTCCGGCCAGCAGGACGACCGTATCTACCAACCTGAAGGTGGTGCGGCACAACACATGCCCGACGTAGAAGTAGCGGCTACAAAACCTCTGACAAAAGAAGAAAAAATAGCTCAGGGCAAGTCATTATACACCAGTATCTGTCAGGCATGCCACCAGGCCGATGCCAACGGTATCGCCGGCTCATTCCCTCCACTTGCTAAATCAGACTACTTCGCTTCAGATCCGGCAAAGGCCATCAGAGCTGTGATACATGGTGTGAGCGGAAAGATAACCGTGAACGGCAAAGTGTATGACGGCATCATGCCAAAGCAGACCCTCAGCGACCCACAGATCGCATCTGTGGTCACATACGTACTCAACAATTTCGGCAACAAAGGCGGCGAGGTTTCTCCTGCTGATGTAGCTAAACAAAGAAGAAAATAAGATGAAAAACCTCGTGTTCCTCCTACTGATGATATGTGCACTAAAAGCACAAAGCCATGTGGCCGATACTTTCGGCCGCATGGCCCCGGTGAAGGGCGGCAAATACCTGCCGCTCTATTCTTCCGATAGTCAGCGGGTATTGGTAAAACCTTTCAGCATAGACGTGTACGCGGTCACAAATGCCGACTACCTCAGGTTTGTGATGGCGCACCCCGAGTGGCGCAAAAGCAGGACCCGCAAAATATTCGCCGACACCGGCTATCTGCGCCACTGGACATCAGATACAACTTTCGACACCCGCCTCGCCAACAGCCCTGTGGTAAATGTATCGTGGTTCGCCGCTAAGAAATACTGCGAATGTATGGGCAAGCGCCTGCCCAAAGTAGCCGAATGGGAACTGGTGGCACTGGCCAACGAACGCCTTGCCGATGCCAGCCGCGACAAGACCTTCAACCAATGGGTGCTCAATTGGGTATCTCGCCCGTCGCACAAGGTATTGCCCGCCGTAGGCAGCACATTCCGCAACTACTATGGCGTGTACGACATGCACGGACTTGTGTGGGAGTGGACCTACGACTTCAATAGTGCGCTCACCACCGGCGAATCTCGCGGCAACAGCAGCCTCGATAATACCTTTTTCTGTGGCGGCGGCTCCTTCGACTCAAAAGACATCAACAACTACGCGGCCTTCATGAGGTTTGCCATGAGGTCAAGTGTAAAAGCCAACTACTGTGTGCCCAATATCGGGTTCAGGTGTGTAAAATAAACAGGTTATGAAAACAACAACCATTGCATCAGCCATACTATATACCATGCTGGCAGCATCATGCAGCCAGGCGCCCGTCACAGCACCGGCCGCAAAACAGGAAGTGAGATCATGTTGCAGCAAAAACAATGCGCCGGCTGCCGGTGAGATCTCAGACGAATCGCTCTTCAACATCACTAGCAAGTGGACAACTCAATACGGTACACAATTTGTCACAACAGATCTTTCCGGCAAGGTCACCGTTGCGGCCATGATATTCACTTCATGCCAATCCGCCTGTCCGCGCATCATGGCCGACCTCAAAAATATCCGTGCCGCACTCAGCACTGCCGACCGCGCCCGCACACACTTTCTGCTCATCACCATGGATCCCGCCAACGACACACCCGAACGCCTTAAAGCATTCATGAAAGAACACCAGCTCGACTCCATGTGGACGCTCGTATGCGCCAACGATGACGCTACAGCCGAAATGGCAAATGTGCTGGGCGTACGTATCAAAAAACTATCAGGCGGCGGCTTCGATCACTCCAATACCGTCTATGTCCTTGGCCGGGACGGTGTCATCGCACATCGTCAGGACGGGCTGGGACAAGACCCTGCAGGCACGCTGCAGGCTATTCATAACCTGCTGCAATAGACACAGTATCATCGTTCACTCAAAAAAATCCAAAGAATATGTTGTCAAAATCGCAAGCAAAAACGTTTTTCCTGGGAGGAACGATCGTGACATTCGCCGTATTCCTGGCGCTGTCATGGACCTCCCTCAGCAACGAGGTACCCAAAAGGACCCACGAAGAAAACCTGACACCTCAGGTAGTACGTGGCAAGCAGATATGGGAATCCAACAACTGCATGGGCTGCCATACCATCATGGGCGAGGGTGCCTACTACGCGCCCGAGCTGACAAAAGTTTACGAGCGCCGTGGCGAGGGCTACATAAAGGCGGCTCTCATGTCCAAGACCCCTTGGTCGCCACGCGGCCGCAAAATGGTGGCCTACGGATTCAGCGAGCAGCAGGCCAATGATGTGGTGGCCTTCCTCAAGTGGATAGGCGAAACAGACCTCAACGGCTTCCCGCCAAAACCTGACCTGAAAAAATAACTCACGCTTCAAATTCAACTTACTTATGAAATACAGATCACAAAAAGTCGCTTACTGGTTTTTCGCGCTGTCCATGCTGTTGCTATCGTTGCAGTTGGTATATGGCTTTATCATGGGCTTCGCGCACATGGGCTACGACGGGCTGCATTCGGTCGTAGCTTTCAACACCGCACGTGCGGTGCATACCAATCTGCTGGTCGTGTGGCTGCTGTCTGGCTTTATGGGCGCTGCATACTACATCATTCCCGAAGAGGCTGAGAACGAACTTGCCAGTGTCAAACTCGCCTACGCGCAGCTCATATCGCTGGCAGTGGTGGGCGTCATCGCCATAGTCGGTTATCACTTCAACTACTGGGAGGGCCGCAAATTCCTCGAGATCCCCCGCCCCCTCGACTACCTCGTGGTGGTGAATGTGCTCACCTTCCTCGGGATCATTCTCGTCACCCTGTTCAAAGGCAAGAAGCGCACCACCACCGCCCTGGTACTCACTATGGGCTTGGTATTCGCCGCACTCCTCTACCTGCCCGGCATGATCTGGTTCGACAATCAGGCCATGGACTCCTTCTTCCGTTGGTGGGTGGTGCACCTCTGGGTGGAAGGCGTATGGGAACTGATCATGGGCGGCATCCTTTCCTTCCTGCTCATCAAAATAACCGGGGTTGACAGAGAAGTGATCGAAAAATGGCTGTATGTCATTGTCGGCCTCACATTCATCTCTGGCATCCTCGGCACTGGCCACCACTACTACTACATAGGTGTGGGTAAAATATGGCTCATTGTTGGTGGTATCTTCTCTGCTATGGAGCCGTTGGCATTCCTCGGCATGGCATTGTTCGCTATTGCCATGTACCGCAAGGGCGAAAAGAAACACCCCAACAAGATCGCACTCAGCTGGACACTGGGCACCGCCATCGTATCCTTTGTGGGCGCAGGACTGCTGGGGCTGGCACACACCATTCCGCAGGTCAATATGTACACCCACGGCACCTTGGTCACCGCCATGCACGGACACCTCGCCTTCTGGGGTGCCTATGCCATGATCGTGCTTGCCATTATCAGCTATGCAATGCCCAATCTCACAGGCCGCAAACTCTACGATACCACCACCGGCCTCTATGCCTTCTGGCTATCCAACATTGGTATGCTCGGTATGACGGTTGCATTTGGTGTGGCAGGTGTGGCCCAGGTCTACCTCGAAAGGAAAGTGGGTCTCGAGTTTGGCGATGTACAGAAAGAGATACAGGTACACTTCCTCATTCTTGTCAGCTGTGCCACCATGTTCACCACAGGCATCTGCATGTACATATACGAGTTCGTGAAGCATGGCCGCCCGTCAGATGAGGCATTAATAACACAGTAGTGTTGCCCGGAACGCCAAAACAAACAGTCTACTTAACACAACAACAGAGAGGATATGTCCGCACCATACTACCATGCTACCGGAAAGGAAGACGACGTATTTGAACATGCGTGCAAAAACCATTTACCCGTTTTACTGAAGGGCCCTACAGGTACCGGTAAGTCGAGGTTTGTAGAGTACATGGCCCACCGGCTGGGCAGGCAGCTCATCACTATCAGCTGTCACGAAGAGACCTCCTCTACCGACCTTGTAGGGCGCTTCCTGCTCAAGGGCGCAGAGACCGTGTGGCAAGACGGACCGCTCACTTCAGGTGTGCGCACAGGTGCCATCGTCTACCTCGATGAGATAGCCGAGGCCCGCCCCGACGTCATCGTGGCCGTACACCCGCTCACCGACCACCGGCGCGAGCTGTTCATTGACAAGCTTGGCGAAAGCGTCAAGGCGCACCACAACTTCATGCTGGTAGCCTCGTTCAATCCCGGCTACCAGAAGGGATTCAAAGAGCTGAAGCCGTCCACAAGGCAACGGTTTGTGGCACTCGCCTTCACCTATCCCGCGCCCGATGTTGAAGCGAACATCCTCGTGCAGGAAACAGGTGTAGACCCAAACGATGCGCAAAAGCTGGTGCGCGTCGCCGGCAAGGTGCGCACGCTCACCGAGCTGGGCCTCACCGAAACAGTTTCTACCCGTTTGCTGGTGGACGCTGCGCGGCTCATTGCCGGCGGACTGCCCAAAAGGCTGGCAGTAAAGGTGGCCGTGGTAGAACCGCTTACCGATGACCTTGAGACCGTTGCGGCACTCACCGATCTCTGTAATCTCATGATCTGATGGCGCTCGACGAATATCTCTTCGGCAAGGTTGCCGCCTTCTTCAAGCGGCGCAGGCGGGCAGATGCAGGCATCGTGCAGCGTACCGTTCTGCTTACCGATGTGGCTCCGCGCCTCTCGCTCATTGCCAGCGCCCTCAACGGATGCAAGATCGAAATATACCCCGCTGAAGCCGAAGGAGGATACAAGGACGAAAGCTTCTTTCTTCCTCCCTCCTTCTTTTTGTTCCCTTCGGCCGAGGCCAATTATTCGTTCTACCTCTACCGCATTTTCTTCCTCTCGGTACAGCGGTCGCTCGGGTTCAACCATGCCGCCGGCATCGATGCAGGCTTAGAGGCATCGCGGCAGCAGGCAGCCCGCACGGCGCCTCAGGTGCTGGGTGTCCTGTTCAGCATGTACCCCGCAATAGAAGAATTGCACAGCGCGTTCCATACCTACCTGCAGCAACGCGCTGCCACAACAGCCCCCCCCCGCAGAGCTGCACTGGCTCTACGGAAAGTGGATGCGCAATGAGGGTCACAACTCCGCTGCCGACCTGCTGCAGGGCGCCGGCAACACGCCCACGCCCAAAGAAAAGGTTGCACCTACAACCGTTCTCAAAGCAGGTGCGGTTGAAGAGACCATCACCCTGCAAGTAGACAAAAAGCAGCAGGAAGACTATGTGCTCACCCACAACTTCGAGAAGGTAGAAACCGCCGACGAGTTCAATGGTACCTGGCGCGACTTTGACGGCGACGACCAGCTGGAAGACCACAGCGCCGCCCTCGATGAGCTGACCATGAAGTACACAGTGCGCGTCGACGATCAGGCTCATTCAGTATATCAGGCCGAATTCGCCGGGAATACTACAATAGCCGAAAGTGCCGAGACCTCCGATGCGGGCATCTGCCACGAGTATCCCGAATGGGACCACGCCCGGCAGGCCTATCGACACAACTACTGCAAGGTATATCCCGTGCACCAGCTCCAGACCGATAGTAAGTGGACAAAAGACACGCTCGCCGCACATACCGGTGTGCTCACCCTCCTGCGAAAGTCGCTGGCCTCCATACACAACAAGCGCCTGCAGCAGCGACGCCAGCTACAGGGCAACGAGTTCGACATAGATGCCGTTACCGACCTTATGGCAGAGAAACACAGCGGCACCACCCCATCGGGCAAGATCTACCTCTCAGAAAAAAAGGCCGGGAAAGACCTTTCCATTCTGCTCCTGCTCGACATCAGCCTGTCTGCCGATGGTTATGCCGATGGCAACAGGGTGATAGACGTGGAAAAGCAAGTGTCCCTGCTCTTTGGCGAGGTGCTCAACGAGTATGGCATAGACTTTGCCATTGCAGGCTTCTGTTCCCACACACGCAACAACTCAACCTTCCTCCACATCAAGTCATTTGACGACGCTTGGAGCACCGCCCGCAACCGCATGGGTGCCGTGCAGCCGCGCGGCTATACCCGCATAGGGGCTGCCATCAGGCATGCAGGCGCGTTACTCGGTGGCCGACACACCGCCGCAAAGTGGGTCATACTTATATCCGATGGCAAACCCAACGACTACGACAGGTATGAGGGACGGTATGGTATAAACGATGTGCGGCAGGCCCTGCGCGAGCTGCATGTGCAGCACATAGGCACCTATGCCCTGGCCATAGAGGCGCAGGCTAAATACTACCTGCCCCGCATGTTTGGTGCCGATCACTACCAGATACTCACCAGCCCTTCAGGTCTGCTATTATCCATGGGTGCCCTTTTCGACCGCATCAGGCGTTCCGCATTTACCTGACGGCACTATTGCCGCTTGGCGTTGCGCACCATCACAAAACCTGTAAGCGCACCTGCTACTGCCGATGCGACAAACACCTTTCTGAACCCCAGCGGCGTGGTGCGTGCCCACAGTCCCAGCAACACCGAAAGACAAGTGTTGATAAAAAGAGCCGTAAGAAGGATACCTATCATGAGCGCTATTTGAAATTATGCCGGCAAATATAGCAGTAACCGGATAACTGCCCGCTGAATGTACATGCCCTTTCTTCCCTCGGCTGCTTCCCAAACTGCGCAACTTTTTATTACTGCGCAATTCTGAGCCATTTCATTGATTATCAATGGGTATGTGGGAAGTTTTGCTTCTCACTACTTCCCAAAACTGCGCAAAAACTGCGCACTTCTGCGCACTTCAGCACAAAGCGATAAGTGAGATAAAGTTATTATATGTGCCGTTTCGCGTCATTTTATAAAACTTGAATACAAGTTACAACCGGTAAAACAAGCGGGCAAAAAGAAAATCTATGATAGTGCGATTTTGGTGGTATGACAGAAAATTGTTTGGTGGGATTGCACGTGAAAAACACTTGAAAGATTTTGGACACAAGTGCAAAACACTTGCGCCAAACGGTGGAACGTATGCAATCTACGAGCGGAAGAGCGCTCGGTTTTATAAAAAGGTTATTGGCTTATGAATGGTTGAGTCAAGTAGCTTCCTGAGACTTCCATTTTCGTTTAGATGGCCAATCGTAACCACATCGGCCATTTCTATCATCAAACGGTTTCTTTCTTTTGCTGTATCCTGTGTTACCCTCTTAACTTCCGTTGTGAATGGTGTTATTATTAACAGCCTCCCATCGTCAAATGCTTTCCTAAGATTAGTATCGACTTTATCTTTTAAACCCCTTGCTAATGCAACTATTATTGGCTGTTGTCCTTTAAGCAGGTAATGAAGTACATCTTTTTCTATTGTGCTGTGGAAGCCGCTTATTACGCATTCTCCCATGTTTCGCCTATCTATTGCCCAGTCATAGCATTTTAATACAGCACTTGCCGGTATTTTTCTACTACATAAAAAAGCGGTTTTATGCAGCCGTAGTAATTCTTTATTACCAGCAAAATCTTTCACTAGAGACATAAAACAGCATTTTGTCAATCTTAAATCTAAATTCACCTGTCTAGATTATCCAGGTTATCTCTATTCAGAATTGAAATACTGGACATCTTATCCAGATTTATGTCCAGATTATCCGGGTTATCTCTATCCAGAATTAAATACTGGACATCTTATCCAGATTTATGTCCAGATTATCCAGTTTATCTCCATCCAGAATTAAAATACTGGACATCTTATCCAGATTTATGTCCAGATTATCCAGTTTACTACTATCCAGAACTAATTAATTATATTTCAATGAAGCACCGTATATAAAATTCAATTTATTCTTTTATGTGAAACCTTTTAGATGGCCCCTTACCCGTAGTTGTTACTAACTCCAACTCTACAAATTTCGATAAATGCCTTTGTGCTTTCTTATCATTGAAATGGAATTGATGCGCATAAGTAGGCTTGGATACAGTGCCTCTATCCCTGATATAGAGATACCCTTTCCTTTCTTCCTCATTTAGCTCATCAAGAACATTCCCACTTACAATTGACTCAATATATTTAGCGGAGCGCGGGAACGTAATTGTAAGGTAAGGATCCTGCCACGTCACTGCTGGCCGGGGTAAATTATAACTCTCTGGCAAAGACTTCATTCTTTCCATACCCAATCCCCTTTCCTCAACAAAGTCCATTTCGTTAAAAATGGCCATTATTTTGGGGTTCCGGCTTAGGGATGGTGCTTTGAACTGCTGAAAGTCTTCCAGTTTGATTGGTTTAACCGGTAAGCCTGGACTCTTAACCACAATCTTATCATCCTCAATATTCACATAAATCTTTGCGCCTTCAATATCATAGTCTCTATGAACGATGGCATTGTTGATCGCCTCAGCCAGTATTTCCAAAGGGTAGTCATAAACAGTATCGCGAGTAAAACCCTCCCTTGAGATTTTGGACGATAACACTTTCTTCAACCAACTCTCTACCTGATCGGGTAAGAGCACCAGCGCATCAGAAAAGTCGTGAATTTCAGGCTCTGTAGTGCCATAGCGAGCCTGCACTTTTAGAACAGCCTGCGAATACCGGTCTCTCGGCTTTTTTCCGAATAGCAAAATTGCAAGACCGGTCGGCTTTAAGTTTCCATTAGCATCCGGTTCTAAAAGCTGCTTTTCCCGAAGATGTTGATTTAGCTCGGAACTACCAAGTTGCAAACCTAATCCGGCACGCTGAACATAGAAGCTGAGTGCTTTTTCTGACAGCTCATCCAGATTTGCCGAAGTCACCTTTTCCAAAGGACTGAGCACAACTTCTTTCGGTTTCTTATCTTCTTCAGCACGAAGTTTTGCTTGCTCCAGAAAGTCTTTATTCTCGGTAATAATTACTTCCTGTAGATCTGCATCAAACATCTCTACTTCAATACCTGAATCTATAAGAAACTGTATGCCCTTCCTGTCAACTGTAGGGTCGGGGTCTTCTATGCCTATCCAGATTTTCGCTATCCGGGCATTCACTATCCGCTGTGCACAGCCCAGTTTGGGATGCTTTCTGGAACCCGGAGCACAGGGTTCAAGAGTGGCAAAAAGATAGTTGCCGGTAACATTCTTATCTCTGAACTTACGATCAAGCAAAGTATATTCTGCGTGGTCACCTTCACGCATTTCTCCACGGTGTGCTTCACCCAATACTTCGCCGTCAGGACTAACTAAAATAGCTCCTACCTTCGGGCTGGCTTTACCGTCTACCCGACGTTCTGACACTGACTTTTTCATTTCCTCTACCGCCAACTCCATAAGCTGCCGTGCATTGAATGTCTCCGGTTTTTTAACTGCTTTAGCCATGTATAGGTGTTTTAATCTTCATTCTCGTTATCTTTTCCCATCCGATATTTTATATCGTAGTTTAAAATATAGTCGAGTTCTTCATTGTTAAACTTGTAAACCCTTGCAAGAACACGGTCTATGTCATCAATAATGGTCTTTGATTCTCGAATATTATATTGAGTGAACTCGACAATGTCTTTTCCTTTGTTTCTACTCTCTTTCCTATTAACGCCATTTAGTTCAATATTTTTCATAAGCTTTCTATTCAATTTGGAAAGCTCTGCTTTGGACTGGTCGTCAAGATCAATCTGAAAGGTGCTGATTTCACGATTTACCATGTGCCAGGTATCAGAATAAATCAGCCAGTACCAAAAAAATAATGTACTGTTCATAATTGCACAAACAGCATCGCGTGTGGCAATATCTTGAAAATAAAGGAACTGATATGTACTCGATCTTTTTATCTCACCATTTACTTTGAACTCGGGTTCATAGTTTAAAATCACCTTATAATATCTACCACCTGCATTCCGATAGCTAACAAAATTATTGCTGTTCTTAGTTTGATAGAGGCCAATTGCTTTTTTATGTCTACCGACAGCGTTTAAGATTGATTTTTCAATAATTTTCCCAACCTTAGGAAAACTACCTTTCCTAACGAGATCATTAATTTGGACATAAGAAATTGCATCAAATAAATTCTCCCTATAGTCTGCTCCCCATTTATTGTATGTAGTGGAAAATATCCTTTCTCCGCCCTCCATCCGCAGCAGGCTGATAACTAATTGAACTTCTGCACCTGTAAATAATTTGCTTGGCCTTTCTGCAAACAAGCTATTCCAACAATCTTTATTTAACAGCAGTTTTTGATAGTCAATCATGCGGTCAGTGCAAATGCTTGCAATCGGTACAATCATCCCGAATCTTGAATACTTGGTAAGAAGTTTTAGGCAACGTTCTACTACGAATGCATATACATTGCCACACTTAACTGTAGCGTAGTCTTTTATTTTGTATGGTATCTTCGAATATTCGATATACGGCGGATTACCTATAACAATATCAAACCCGCGTTTGTCGTGGATGATTTCATAAAACTCGGCAAACCAATGGAACGGTTGATAAATCTCTAGCCATTCTTCGAATTTTATTCCGTATGCCTGCTTATGTAATAACTTGTTCAAACTCGCATTTAAATCTCCGAGCCTTTTATGGAGTTCTGATTTTGCCTTTTTGAATTCTTTAAATTCATCTCCGTATGAAAGTTGAATTTCCTTGTATCGAGCAAACGCCTTGGCCACTATTTCACACTTCTCTTCAATTACGGGCATCTGATTGTCGAAATCAAACGTGTAGCTACCCCCTTTCTTCAGTTCCTGGTAAGTCGCAAAGCCTATAAGGGTATTACCCGCGCGAATATTAAAATCAATATCCGGCAACGGCTCCAGCCCCAAATTAGGTTTGTCATAGTTCGCTTCAACAGTTCCTACTAACTTCAAAAATAAACGGAGCTTAGCTATCTCGACAGCTTCCCTCATGATATCTACACCGTAGAGGTTATTAAGAATAATGCTCTTGTATATGAAGTATTCTGTATTGGGATGCTGGTCGCTCTGTATGTTCTCAAGAATCTGCCTGAAGAACTTATACTTGTTGCTGAATTTTTTGTGTTCATCCGCATTACTTCTGTCCTCATCTTCAGTGAAGCCGCGCATGCGGAGAATACAAGCATAATAAAGCGGTTCCAGCACATTCATTGCCGCAAAGAGGAACGCGCCAGAACCGCAAGTAGGGTCAAGTATAGTAACTGAACACAGGGCCTTGTAAATAGCCTTCAGAAACTCAGGATCGTTTGTGTTGGAAATTACATCCTGTGTAAATTCTCGAATGTCGAGATTGTAGGTTATGAAGTCGTTTATGCTTCGGATAGCGCCGGTTTCAATTTTTTCCAGTGTGTCTTTATACCTGCTTCTGCGTTCTATTACTTCTCTCCAAATTTCAGTGGGCAGCCCTATGTTGTCGCTGGCCGGCTTATTCCAATCTGCCCTAGCATTGACATCCTTAATTCCTTTGGCAATATTAGACGGCAGCTTTTCATTCACACCAAATTTGACCGCAGGATAGATGTAAGTGTCGGTGCTCTCTTTGAGAGACAACCATATTTCTGCGTCTTCGTCAAATGCCCTTGGATATTTCCTGGCTACTTCATCAAATAGCCAAGGAATAATACAGTTCTTACTAATATAGTCGGTAATGTCTTCCTTGGTATAATATGCGCCCATTTGTGCGCGGTCATTGATGTACTTCTCAAAGATGTAGCCGATCACATCAGGATTAATTTCCCTACCTGAGGACTGCTCACGCGTATCCAAGTGCCATTCGTAGTCGTCAAAAAAGTTGAATATGCGTTCAAATGCCTTATCTTCTATTTCAATTTCTTTGAACTGTTTTTCCAGTTCGTGCTCATCAAACAGCCCTCCGTTCAGGTATGGAATCGTGCCTATTTCTTCCTGTATTTTCTTTTTCTGGTTGGGGTCGTTCAGGCCCTCGTGGAAGAGAACAAGCAAAAAATCGCGGTAAAAGGAATAGAATTTATCTTTCCCTTTCTTCGCTTTGGACTCTTTCAATTTCTCACGCAAATAATCCTTGTTTCCATCGAGGAATCCTTTCTTTTGAATGAAATAGCAAAACATGAGCCTGTTTAGCATAAGCGAAACGTACCATTGCTTCGCCTTGTTTTCGCGCTCTTGTTCTCCCTTTTTCCTTGTTTTATTCCATTCGTCAATATGATCGTCGATACCGCTGATGAAGTCATAAAATGATCCATGCTCTTTTTTAAATCGCTCATAGAACTGTTTTGTAACCTTTTCGGCATTCTGATGGAAATTTTCGGTGACACGTTGAGTTACATCTACAATGGTGATATTGTCTTCTTCATCCAATTGAAACACAAGGCCGGAAGCTTTTTGGTAGAGCAATTCGGGTTCCTGATGAGTGAAGTATCTTGTCTCTGTTAACTTCGATGACTTTCCGGTTTGCCTCATCACCAATTGCCAAATCTGCTCCTTTTGCTTAGCATCGGCAAAAATGATAAGATGCTCCTGAAACAGCCTGGTTACTTTCGTTTCAATTTTCTTGCGGATGTTGTAATCTGGTATTTGTCCAGCACTATCAGGATCGCATACGAGAATTTTAAAGCCGCTTTTTACAGCTACGCTGCGCAACAAGTATGTTTGTCCATCGACAATTATAGGATAAGTCGATTTATCTTTGTTCCATCCTAGTTCATTGAATAATTCTCTGAACTTATTTGTTCTGACATAGGTGGCGAATTGTGATTTACTGAGCATCATGGTGTTACATTTGAAAGTCCTAACGAACAAATAATCTGTGGGTGTTTGAATGGCGATTCATCATCATTAATTATCGCCAATTTATCTTCTTCGCGCAATGAAACAACAAGGGCAGCCAATTGTTCATCACTTATGCCTGATTTCAATTGTCTGTTGATTGTCTCTCTGGCAAACTCCTTCAGTGGATACTTATAAATATCGTCTATTGCCTTTTTTAGTTGATCGGTTACAAACAGGGTATTTTCATATTCCTTACAGAACCTATCAAGCCGCATATACACTCTATACTTAACACCTGTTTTCTTACCTAACGCACCTCCGGTATTTACTTCATCCTCCCGTATATAGTCGATGCCTTTCTTTACCAGTTCGTGGTGTGTATCAATCTTAATTCTTGGTTTTTCATCGGGGCCGCACTGAGCCGCCTTCAGAATAGCATGCTGTGACTGTGTTATTATTTGTCCCTTCTTATCAACCCATGCAAGCACGTCATTGTCTTCTGTGGTACGGGTATAAACTATCACGCCTTCCTTTTCTGCTTCTTCCGTGTTCTGCTTGGTAGCATAAATCACATTTGGCAAATCGGGGATCAGCTTCCCAAGTTGGGGGTCCGCATCCAGCGCGTTTTTCCATATCTGGTATGCCAGAGAGGCCAGATCGACTTCTGTATCATCGTCTTCACCATCCAATATGCCAGATTTTTCATTGTAGAGATCGGCCAAATTAATCGGGTCGCCTTCAAAAAACGTTTCGTCACTGCCCACAACGTCGGCGTTTTCCTCAATCCTTCTTGTGAGTCGCCCTCTCAAATTAATAATAGCTTCTATCCCATCTTCAGGCAAAAAAGAATAGCAAAGTATCTTGTCTGCTTTTTGGCCAATCCTATCGACACGGCCAGCTCTTTGTATCAAGCGGATTATTGCCCAGGGTAGATCGTAGTTGAGGATTATGTGTGCATCTTGCAAATTCTGTCCCTCACTTAGCACGTCAGTTGAAACCAATATTCTCAATTCCTGATCATGAGTAATTACGTCGTCTTTTTTATTGCTGTGGGGACTAAAGCGTTGCGCCAGGGCAGTAGGATTATCATTGTCTCCTGTTACACTTTCTATTTTCTTTACACCACGTTGCTTTAACTGTTCAGTCAAATACTTTGCTGTATCAGCAAATTGCGTAAATACGAGTACTTTTTCTTTTCCATGTGTCTCAGTTAGTAGCCGATGCAATGCATTTAGTTGCCGGTCCTGTTCGGGATTCCAGCCCTTGCCAATACTGAGCACTTTTAGAATCTCATTGCAGTCATTGATCAAGTTTTGCTGCAATGATGTAGAAAAGAACTCGCTCCTAATCCAGTCGAACTTGTTTTTGTGTTTACTGCTTGCAAATAATCCATACAGCTCGGCTGCTTTCATTAAGAAAACCTCTTCCTTGAGAATTAACTTGAGCTGATTGTCGCCGTCGTCGCTATCTAAATCATCGTCTTCCAGGTATTCATCTAAGTTCTGTGAAATGTTTTTACCTATGGGCACAGGCAAACGGTTTTGAAGTGCATAAACAAATACGTAGTTACGCAGAATATGCCTGCTTAAAGACAGAAGAAAGGAGTAACCGCTGCTTTCGAGCCGTTTGAACAGATTTGTTCTACAGAATCCCATAAGTCTTTTCCCTGCTCGCGACAGGTTAGCCATAAGCACATCTTCATCCTTAGTGGGCTTAATTTCCGGTTTTATCGCTAAATACTTTTGTAAACCATACCGTGGCAACTCCAATTTATCTAAGATATCCACCACTTTGCTGGAGTAAAGCGCGGCATATATATCCTTGGGGTCTTTGGAGTTAAACTCGTATTCAACTCGCCTGGGTATTCTATCCGGGAAAAACGAACGTGAGCCGTCGGCAAATGTCAAAAATTTTCTACCTGTGCCCTTGTCTGTTTCGGCATAGTTGGTCTTAATGAAACTACGTGTCCTTCTTACGAGGTATAGCCTCATCAGTTCGCGCCAATCATCGGCAAAATGACTGCGTTCAAAAGCTTTAATGCTCCTGATGAAAGTCTCTGTATGCTGAGCCGCGAATTGCACGTGGCCTCCAATGTGGGAAATGTACTTTTCCGGACTAATGCCTAAGTCCTTATCGTCGGACAAAAAAAGACGTAATTGGCTGGACAGGTCAATATAAGTTTTGTTGTATGGTGTAGCCGAAAGCAGAATTACCTTACTTTCATTCTCTTCAAGATAAGATTTTATTGCGCGATACCGGCTGCTTTGATCGTTTCGCAGATTGTGACTCTCGTCAATAATAACTAATCGGTAACGACGTAGATTTGGGAGTTCTTTTTGAACCATGCTTAATGGCACTACCCTTGCCCGTAATCCGTACCTCTCCACATAATCTTCCCGCCACATACTTACAAGGTTTTTGGGACAAATGATTAATGTTTCTAAAAAGAAGTCGTCTTCAAAAAGTTTGGCAAGTGCCGTCGCGGTGATGGTTTTTCCAAGGCCAACTACGTCACCGATCAACACTCCGTCTCGTTTGTGTAAGTGATGCGCGGCAACCAAGACTGCCTTTTGCTGAAACTCCAATAGTTCTTTCTGAAATACTTTGGGCAGTTTAAATTCATTGATTCCTGCTCTCGCCTCCCTGGAAAGATGGTAGGCAATTTTGAGATAAATATGAAACGGAGAAATCAGTTTATCGGCCGCCCAACTATTATCTATTATTTCAATTAATTCCTGAGTTATGTCAATGCACCACCGGTCTTTCCACCTATCTTCAAACCACTGTACCAGTTTTTTGGAGGCGTCTTGTTCCTCTACGTCCACATTTAATTCTCCTTGCTTAGACAAACCGGCAAGCGTTAAATTGCTGCTCCCAACGAAGCCTTCTACTCGCCCCCTGTCTTTCAGATAACATAAATAGAGCTTTGCATGGAGTGAATAACGAAGATGCAGTTTTACAACGACCTTCCCATCTTTCATTTGCTGGCTTAACTGACGCAGTGCCTTTTCATCAGTTTCAGTTGGAGTTCCAATTGTTAACTGCTCTTTGAACTCCTGGGCTAGCTTTTTCTTAATTTTAACCGCTTCAGCTTGATCTAACAAATAGTCGCCTTCCTGATTAAAATACTGCTTCAATATGTCAATCGGTAATTTTTGCATTCCGATAAGCAAACGGCAACATCGGTTGATTTTCTTACCGTTTTCCTGAATTTCTTCACCACTTAAAAGTTCTATTTTTTCGCCTACCTCCTTCCAACCTCGTAAATTAAAGTACCCCACACATAAATCGGCTCGATTCGAGACGGCCAACGTTTCATTTAATCCCGACGATAACTGATTCTCTATGTTATCAAATATTCTAGGCATAGGAGACTACTTTATTCTAGGTAGAAAGATAGCAAAATACGCTTATTTGGGGATAAGTGATTTAAGAAATCAAGTATATTCTCCCTACCTGAATGTGATTTACACCTTCGAACCAACTTGGTGTCAAAACAAATAAAACGCACTTTGATATAGTTCTGTATCGGCTACCGGCTGAGCCTTTGCGGCAGATGATGCCACTAAAAACACCAGGGTCTTCATCAGAGAGGAGGCTGTCTTTTTCATAGGAGAATAAAGATAGCGACTTTTCTGCCCGAAGACCCCGGCAATTGTGTCAGGATATCGCCTTAGAATGTGTATCGGAACAACGGTACCGGGAAGAAACCCTGCTGATAGTTGTTGACTACTTTGTTGGTACGGCGGTCGTAGGTCTGGTTAAAGACGTTTCGTTGGTTTGTGACGTTCTGGAGGTCCAGCGAGAATTCCATGGTACTGCGTTTGAACTCGCGGCGGTAGGCGATCTTGAAATCGGTGCGGAAGTAGTCGGGCTGCTTTACCGAGAAAGCCTCAGAGGTACGGTACACCGCTGCACCGGCAAACTGCGACGCCACAAGATCGAGCGGGGTAAGGTAGCGGCCGCCAATGGTGGTTACCTTAAAGTTGAGCGCGAGCACGCTGCCGTTCTTGCCCACTTTGAATTCCTTACCGGCTAATATATTGGCCACATGGCCGGTATTGAAGGCGGTGTTGCGTTCCACACCATCGCTGCCCTTGTAGCGGGCGTTGATGAGCGAGCCCGTTATGAGGAAGTAGAACCCTTTTGAAAGGAAGTGCTCTATGGTAAGTTCGGCACCGTAGTTGGTACCTGTGCCGTTGTTCACGAGACTATCGCGGTTATCCAATCCAAAATCGGCACCGGAGTTGAGTACGGAGTAAGAGCTGGGGGATGACTCTACCGGTACCTTGCTGAGCAACTGGTAATATCCCTCGGCCTTTATGCGCATATTGGGCGAAATGTTGAAGTCATAAGATGCTACCATGTGCTGACTTTGCGTAAAGCCCATGTTTTTGTTGGTGAGCACGGGCCCGGTGGCAGTAGGTGTCTGCACAAAGTAGTTATACACATTCTGCGCCTGGTTGTGCAGACCATAACCAAGGCTCACAGCATTGCGTGTGTTGATGCTATAGCGCAGCCCTGCACGCGGCTCGGCAGCGAAACTGCCGTTGAGTTCCAGGTATTGGAAGTGCATGCCACCTGAGAAGGAAAGGTCGTTGCTGAAGCGGTGTTTCCACTGCACAAAGCCCTGCTCTAGGCCCATGTTGCCGGTAGCATCCGTATAGATCCTGTCGGGCAGACCGGGATACATTCTTTTGTAGCCCATGTCGTAACCTATGTTCTCGTAGGTGAGACCTGCCTGCAGATTGTTCTTCGCATTGAACTTGTGCATGTACAACCACTGCACCGAGAGCTTGGATGTGGCAAGGTCGGCCAGCTCGCTGGGATAGGTGGTGTTGTCGGCCATACTGATAGAGTCGTTGGTGTACAATTGCGTAGTGGTAGAATAGCCCACAATGAGCTTGGTAGATGAGCGCTCCGACAATTGGTACTCATAAGACGCACCGGTGATGGTAGTAGCGAATTTTGTGCGCTGATCGGAGTATGGATTGCCGCCATAGAGGTCCGGCTTGGTGGTGTCCACATCCTTGCCCAGGAAGTTGACACGGCTGTTGCCTGCAATGCCAAATACTGTGAGCTTACTCTTCTTGTTGAGCTCGGTCTGGAATTTGTAGTTCACATCCTGATAGATGGGAACTGCTGTACCGGTGCCCAGGTTGATGCCCAGTGCATTGAACACACCCAGTGTACTGTAGCGATAGTTGACGAGGTAGGATGTTTTGCCATTCTTACCTATAGGGCCTTCGGCACCGCCCTCAAAACCGTTGAAACCTATCTGTGCCACATACTCGGCCTTGTCGCGGTTGCCGTTGCGCAGTTTTATATCGAAGGCGCCGGCGAGGGCATTACCATATTGAGCGGGGAAGGCACCTGTAAGGAAGTCGGACTTGGCAATGTTGTTGTTGTTGAGCATACTCACCGGACCGCCGGTGCTGGTAACGGTGCCAAAGTGATTGGGGTTGGGTGCGTTGAGTCCTTCTATCTGCCACAACATGCCGGTGGGCGAGTTGCCGCGCACCACAATGTCGTTGCGACTGTCGTTTCCGGCTACGATACCGGCAAAGTTGGCGGCCATGCGCGAGGGGTCGCCCAGGGCGCCGGCATAGCGTTTGGTCTCATCCACGTTGAAGGAGCGGGCGCTGATTAGGGCCATATCGTTGATGGTGCGGTTCTTGTCTTTGCTACGGTCGTAACTCACGGTCACTTCGTTCAGCTTGTGCACGGCTTCCTGCATAGGCAGATCCAGACTTACCTCCTTGCCGGCTGTAACGACTATATCGTTCACCAGTTTGTCTTCATAAGATATGTAGGACACCTTTATGGTGCGGCGGCCAATAGGCACACTGTCTATGCGAAAGCGGCCGTTGGCATCGGTAGCGGCACCGCGCTCGGGCGACAGATTGAGGATCTTTACAATGACGCCTTCCAGCGGTGCTCGGGAAGCCTCGTCATAAATGTAACCTGTGATGCTTTGGGTTTGTTGCTGTGCATGCAGCACCAGCGAAAGCAGCAATAAGGCAATTGAGTTGATTATCTTCTTCATGATCGTGTTTGGAATGATGCCGCAAAATTCCAAATGATAACGGTCATTTTCCTTAACCCTGGTCAAGAAATCAATAACGACCACAGATATTGATCAGGATCAATAATTGCCATTGGCCGGGCGGAGCCTTTTATGGTTTTGCAGCAGCGGCTATCTCTGTGATCACGGGTGTCGTGGGACGCAGTGGGATCTTGCGCGAGCGCTTACCGGCTCTCGATTTGATGCGGCTTAGGGCCTCGGGAGTAACACCGAGGTAGGAGGCGATCATGTACTGCGGCACACGCTGTATGAGCCATGGTTTGTCGCGCACTATGGCGGCATACTGCTCGTCTATACTTACGGTGACCTGCATGGTAGTGCGGCGGCAGATGTCTTTGAATAGTTCTTCGGCTATGAGGCGACCAATGAAGTTGGCCTCGGGTATGCGCTGGTATATGATCTGCAAGTCATCGAACGAAAGTTCTACTACCTCGGTCTCTTCGAGGGCCTGCACATCAGTGTTGGCGGGCTCGCGCATCAGGAAGCTGCGGTAGTCGGCCGCATAGTCGCCCTCTTTAAAAAATTCAGAGACCTTTTCGCGACCGTCGACAAGATGGTACATACGCAGCAGGCCATAGTTCAGGAAAGACACATGGTTGGCCACAACACCCTGCTTCTGCAGAAACTCTCCCTTCTTCAGGGTGCGTATGGTGAAGTAATTTGTGCAGAGTTCCCATGCATCACCGGCGAGGGCGGGCAACAGGGACAGATAATAGGCGCGTATACGTTCGAATTGTGGCGATGGTTCCATAAGCTATATTACAAATGTAAAGCAAGAGACCGAAGGCAAAAAATTACCGATAATATGTTTAAGAATCGTGACCAGGAGCAACAGAATGACTTTTTATTACACCCATTATCAACTACCTTTATCGCACTGAATTTGAAAGCCCAGTCTTATTGTTCTCTACACAAAGACATAGTGAATGCACTCTAAAGGGCAGGTTTGTATTATGCCTCTCAGGTATCGACACACCTGCATTGGTTCTCGTTGCCTCTCTGGCAGTTGCATTGCCCGACAAGGCATTTGCCGGCCGGACCGATAGCCTGAAAAAGATCCTTAATACGACATCTGTTGCGGATACCACACGGGCACAGGCGTTGCTGGGAATGGCGTGGGAGTACAAGAACAAAAACACCAATAGCGATTCCATCCGCCATTATGCTGATGCAGCATTGAAACTATCGGCAAAGGTAGGCTACACTAAAGGGGAAGCACTGGGAAACATGTATGAGGGCATAGCCGACGTGCTGGACCAGAACTATGAAAAAGCGCAGACAAACCTGATGAAGGCATGGGCGGTTATGGAAAGACAGCCGCCATCGAAGGATGTAAATGAACTGCTGCATAACATAGGATTGGTCTATTATATGCAGACCAAATTCCCCGAGGCGATCGCCTATTTCGAACGATCTAAAAAGTCGGCCAAAGATATTGGCAACGACAGCCGTGTGGCCAGGGCATATTTCTACCTCGGCGACATCTACAACGATATGGGCAATTTTGCCGCATCGCTGAAAGAATATCTGGGCGCGCTGAAGATATATGAGACATTGGGTGCCGTCAATTCAGCGTCCAACTGTTATACCAACATCGCTACACTGTACGCGCAACTGAAAGAGTTTGATAAGGCGCGGGAATATGTGGCGAAAAGCCTGAAGAGCTTTGAAACGTCCACCAATCCGCAGGAGGTATATCAGAACTATGCCAATATTGGTTTTGTGTATAGCCTGATGGAAGACTATCCAAAAGCACTGGAACACTTTAACCGGGGAATGAAGTTAACAGACTCTATGGGTGACGAATACTGGAACACGGTATTCCTGACCAACGTTGCTGAGACGTACACGACTACAAAACAACCGGCCAAAGCACTGGCCGCATATGAGGTGGTGCTGAAGCGGCAAAAGACCGTTCCGGATGTGAATTTTGTTTTGTCTGCCCATTCGGGCATGGGGCGTATCCTGTTTGAACAGGGCAAAAAGAAAGAAGGAGTAGCACACATGCAGGAGGCGCTGAAGCTGATGCAACAAACGGGGCAGAAGAAGCTGGCAATGGAAACATCCGGCGAGCTGGCCAATATGTATGAGGCCGCCGGCGACTACAAAAAGGCCCTCGAGCTATCGCATACCTATGAACGCTACAAGGACAGCATTTTTAATGCCGACAACCAACGAAAGATACAGCAGATACAGTATGACCACGATCTGGAGAAAAAGCAACTGCAGATACAGGAGCTGAAAAAGACCCGCGACATACAAGCCTCTTTCGCAAAAAAGCTGAAAATAGCGCTGGCGGTGCTGATGGCGAGTACATTGCTACTCATCACTATTGTGGTATTATTTTACAGAAAGAAACGATCGGAGAAACGGGCGAAAGAAAAGGTACAGGGCCAGAAAGAGCAACTGCAATTGCAGGCCAGCCGCCTTGAAGAGCTGAACCATTTCAAGGACAAAACTTTCTCGGTGCTGTCGCACGACCTGCGCGGCCCGATCAACTCTATCACCGCGGCCATCCAGATGCTGAACAACAAGCAGCTGACCGCCGAGGAGTATGAGATACTAAAACCCGACATCAACAACCAGCTGAGCACACTGAATCTGCTGCTGGACAATGTGCTGATGTGGGCGCGCAGCTATATGCAGGAGACGAAGGCATCGGACCCGGCGCCTACGGATATCGTTCAGCTAATTGGTAGCAATCTGTCGCTGCTGGGCGAAACTGCCGAGCGGAAACAGATCAGCCTATCGGGTACAACGGGCGCGCCGGTGATGGCTTTCTGCGATGGCGGCCAGATCAACATTGTGTTGCGCAACCTCATCATGAACGCACTGAAATTCACCGGTGCAGGTGGCAGCGTTTCTGTGCAGTGCACCTCTGCCAATGGCAAGGTGCGTATAGCAGTCACTGACACGGGTGTAGGAATGGATGCAGAACAACTGGAAAATCTGTTCACTGCAAAAGACGGGAGAAACACGTATGGCACCGAGGGCGAACGGGGCATTGGCCTTGGATTGCTGCTTTGCCACGAATTTGTGCGGGTGAATGACGGAACCATAGAAGTGCAGAGCGAAAAAGGCAAAGGCAGCACCTTCACTGTGACCCTACCTAAAGCCTTGACCTAACTACTGTGGTCTGATACAATAACCCACTTTCCCTTTATCTTGCGCAGCAACAATGTGTACGAACCTGAAACATCGCCGGCCTTGCGTGCCAGCGACCATTTGCCCACAACAAAGTAGTATTGACGGGATAGCTTTTTGCAACTTACAATTGTTGATGTGAGCGTTCCCATGTGATCGGCATCGGGATAGCTCTTTTTGTAACGGGCCAGTGTGCCTGCATAACCATAAGAAGGACCTTTTGAACCGATGAAGAGCAAACTATCGTGCTCCCAGTACCCGTGCATGTACCCTTCAATGTTGCCCTTGTTCCACTGCGTGACCTGTGCCGCCAGCATGCTGCGGATCGCACGTTCGTTGCGCCCGCCCGCAAAAGCCGACAATGACAGAACAACAAATGATAAAAGGATAAAGATGAACTTCCTCATAACCTGTGCTTCTCGGGGTCGTAGTTTAGGTGGTAATAAGGGGAATCGGGGGTGAAGAACCACGCGGCCAGATATACCAGCAAACCCAGCACCAGTAGCCATATACCCCACCGGCGACTACTGCCGCCATCGTTCACATACCGGAACATGAGCACAAGGCCGCAAAGAACAAGTATTGTACCAATATATATTACTGTCAGCAGATCGCCCATTGTCTTTACACACAGTTTTACGGCTGCAATATCGGAAAATATGCATTAAGGCAAAAGTCAATAACTTATGGTTAGCAATCGCGGACGGCCATTACTTCTTTTTCCTGTATTTGGCTATCAGGTCGGTAACAGACGGCCTCATCAGAAATTCAGGATTGAGTTCAGTGAACAGTTTGAGCTTTTTCGGTGCCATTTCCAGCGCGGTCTCCAATTGCAGCAGGGCCTCTTTAGCCTTGCCCATCTCCAGCAGGGCGGCTGCATGGAAGTAGTGGAAATCGCCTTTTTCGCCGCAATGGTCGGTAGCTACCTGCAGCTGGGTAATGGCTTCGTCGTAATAACCGGCCAGATACAGCCCGCGCACCAACGAAACCCATGTGGTCTTGTTGTCGGGCTTCAGGCGAACCGCGTTCAGGTAGCAAACCAGCGCTTCACTCTTCACGTTCAGCTCCATCAGGCAATTGCCTATCGCCATGCAGTAGGACGCGTTGTCTTTGTCGAGATGCAGTGCCACTGAGAATGACTTTATGGCCTTCTCCCATTGTTTCTCGCGGGTGTAGGTCTCTCCTATTTTATAGAAGATGCCGTCGTCCTGCGGGCTGAGCTGAGACGCCTGCCTGTAGTACTGGCGGGCACGAGTGTAGTCTTTCTTCTTCTCCCAGCAATAGCCCATGGCTTCAAAGATCACGTCTTCCGGCTTGCCTATCTCCATGTGCTTCTCCAGCACCTCCAATGCAGGTTCGTACTGGCGCAAACGCATGAAGGCGTCGGCCATATTTCGGTAGGCAAATTCGAATTTCTCGTCTATGGCCACACAGAACTGGTAAGAGTCGATCGCCTTTTCGTACAACTTCAGTCCCTGATAGGCGGCACCCAGGTTGAACCAGGCGAGTGCATTGTAGGGATCTTCGTCGGTGAGGTTGGTGTGAATGGTCACACTTTCTTCGAGGCGACCGGTGAATTCGGCCCAGAAACAGATCTTCTGGAGGGCCTCTTCGTTGCGGCGCTCTATCTGGATCACCCTTTTCAGCGTATTGAACACGGCATCAAAATCTTCGCCCTCGTCATATACGTCAGAGAGTTCAAGCAATATCTCTACTTTGTCTTTGCCGCCGAAGTTCTCCGACTGCTGCTCCAGCCATTGCGCGGCCTGCGGCTGGCGGAACTGGGACATCAGGATATCGGAGCGCAACAATACGGCATCGAGGTTGCGCATATCGAACTGCTCCATCTCATCGAGTGCACGCAGCGCCTGACCATACTTCTGCGATTGTGTGAGTATCTCGGCTTTCAGCAACAATATTGATGCTGAAAAAGGATAATAAGTACTTGCTATTTCGCAGGCGGTAAGTGCCTGCTCTTCGTTGCTGCTACTAAAGAAATACTCTATCACCCGTTCAAACTCCTCCTCCTCCAATATTGTGGAAGACTCTCCTTTCTTCAGTTGTTCATAGCGGTGCAGGGTATCTTCAAATGGCCCCCATTCATCATCATTAAAATCGTCCTCAAACATAAGCACATTGATTTATACCAAAGTTACTCAAAATAGCATAGCCTGTGAGTGGTGGCGTGTTACCTGAATGTCAAAATACACACATTGTTAACAATAGGCATATCAATAAAAATTCTATCGCACAGGATGTCGGTCATTTTAACATTGAGCACGACAGGGAAAAGCGTACCTTTGCATCGGTTCTTTTACATCATCGTTGCTCATCTGCCCGATGCCGCATGCCCGCGGCACGGAAAGAAGTGATGGCTGTACCTAAACAAGACCGGGGCCGACCGGTTTTGACAGCATAGGGCAGGGTATGTAAGCATGTGGTGCGTTGTGTAATTAGCACCTTAATCTGAATGCTCAACTTTCGAATGGCGAATACACTTACGCCATGGCTGCCTAATCAGTGATTAGCTAGTCATTATGGCCGCCGGGAATGCTGCCTGTTGCAGTCCCCGCCGCCCAATCAACCAAATAACAGGATAGGCTTGTGCCCGCTGCGTGCACCGGATGAAAATCATAGCAGATAAGGAAACTGTTGGTTCGTTCTGCTCCGGCCGGTTCCCGACAATTAATGCAGAAATAAACATGTAGAAAGCATATCGGGCATATGTTTGGACGCGGGTTCGACTCCCGCCGGCTCCACATTTGACACTCATCATGACCTTCAGAATAATGGTTTTTGCCAGTTTACTCGTTAGGTCATGATGTTTGTCAATACAGCTCAGACAAGACTTTTCTCTTTGTCTCCTATATGTCTCTTTTCCTCTCTAATGTAGCTCCGGTGCGGCTTTGCTGACTTTTACAAATGACTGAATTTCGGGTTCACGCTGCATGGCTTTGATGTTTTTGATCTATGCGGGCGCTCATCCGGGGTGTGGTGATCATTGCATCCTATCTTCAGTTTTTTGCTGTTTTTAAGCCTATTTCATGTGCATTATTCGTTGCTAACTTTTCCTCCTATCCCACTTTAGCAACAAAAAATGCAAATAGAATCTGCTTTCGCTTGTCTGGTAAGGGTTTCATAGTATTCAATTTTACAACTATATGAATATCAAACTATCCTTCTGGCTCAGGAATTCGGCCAAAAACAGCAAACGGCAGTCGCCAATTTTCCTCCACATTTTTACCGATTACGACCGTGTACAGTATTCCACCGGATTCTGGGTCATTGAATCTTCCTGGGACGAAAAGCACCAGAAAGTAAAAGGCAAGAGCGAAGATGCAGAAACGATCAACGATGGGCTTACCGCATTAAAGGCAAGGGCACGGCAGGTTGCAAACGAGTTGATCATTTCAGGTAAACCATTCAACTCCTATACCGTCAGGGATAAACTCAAAAACGGATTAGCCAAGAGTATCAGCCTGATGCAGCTCTTTGATGAACGCCTCGGGCAAATGCGTTCCCTTGAAGGAAGAGAGTACGCAAAGACGACAATTGTCAAATACACAAATACAAGAGATCGTTTGAAGGAGTACATCTCCAAAAAGTTCAAACGTAATGACATCGAACTGTATGAACTTGATTATGAATTTATGCAAGGGTTCGATATGTTTCTAAGAACGGAATACAAAAACAATAACGTAACTATTTACAAGCACTGGCAACGATTCAGTTTAATGATCAAGCTGGCCATACAACGTGGATTTCTGGACAAATATCCCTTCGGTGAGTACAAGGTGCGCCTGGAAAAGAAGCCTGTTGAGTTTCTGACCTATGATGAGATATTGGCCATTGAGAATAAAGTATTCGAACTGCCGAGGCTTCAATTGGTGCAGCAGCTATTCCTGTTCAGTTGCTATACGGGTTTTGCATATAAAGAACTGGAGAACCTACGCCCCGAAAATATTGTCACCGGTGTTGATGGCTATCCTTGGATCCGAATGGTAAGGCAAAAGACAAAAAGAGAGTTTAAAGCTCCACTATTACCCATGGCGATCGACATAATTGACAGGATTAAATCGCTGCCCGTACATAAACGACCGGGGTATTTGTTTCCTGTAATGAGCAACCAGAAATTAAACTCATACCTTAAAGAGATAGCTGATGCCTGCGGGATAAAAAAGAAGGTGGTCTGGCATATGGGTAGAAAATCTTTTGCTGTCAGCATCATACTGAGATCCAACATTTCCATAGAGACACTGAGTAGTTTGTTGGGGCACAACAGTATTAAGATCACATCTGATTTCTACACGAAAATTACAGACGAGAAAATAAGCAATGAGGTAAGCGGGTTGAGAGAGTCATTGCTGAAGCGAAAAGGCGAGATCGAGCAAACAGCAAAAAACTGAAGATAGGATGCAATGATCACCACACCCCGGATGAGCGCCCGCATAGATCAAAAACATCAAAGCCATGCAGCGTGAACCCGAAATTCAGTCATTTGTAAAAGTCAGCAAAGCCGCACCGGAGCTACAAACATCATGACCTAACGAGTAAACTGGCAAAAACCATTATTCTGAAGGTCATGATGAGTGTCAAATGTGGAGCCATTAAGAACACAACCTTAAGTTGATAATCAATGACTTATGTCTCAATTTCCATGTTTAGCAACGAATAATGCAGATAAACTGGCTTTTGACGCTATTTTTTGACTGGTAAAGAACTTGAGCACAAAGATACTAAGCTGGTTTCTATTACCGATGGCTTTGTGGTCTGTAATTACTCGTAGCAGCCGTTATCTTTTTAGTTTGTTGTTGGGCTCTGTCTTTGTATATAAGTCCCAGGTGCTTTTTGATATTCTTGAAGAGGTACTTTAGACTAACTCTTTGCTTTTCCTGTGTACTCCTTTCTTTCCGGTTTGTATATACACTTCTTGGGAGATCTGAAATTTTCCTGGTGTGTAAATTATGCTTAGTGGCTTTGCGGGTCATTAGAAGTTCTTGGTTACATTAATTATGATCTTCTGGTGGGATGGTAGTGACCTGCTAGTGGTGTGGTAGTGGCGGGTTGTTTGGGTTTGAAAAATATTTCTATGAACAACATATTTTACTCGAATCCCACATATTTATTAATAGGGACGAGTGGCTAAGTATGGTTCTTAGTTGATAAAAACCCCTGAACAAACAAATATGACAAAATCTAAAAGAACAGTAAGGCTCTACCTGACAGTTACACCGGACTTCTATGAGCTAGTGGAAAGGAAAGCACAAGAGGATTATGTAAAGGTTGCAACGTGGACAACGCAGTATCTAATGAGAAATTTAATTGTAAACCCAAAAAATAAATAAAAGATGGAAAACAAATTAAGAGAATCTAAAAATCAAGACAAGGAAATGCTATCCCATATTAAGCACAGAATATACGAGATGCTTAAGGGACAATATGAAGACTACGAGGACTTATGTTCCAGACTTGAGGATCTAAGCTTTGTAAATCGAACATCAAAAGAATACTCAGAGGAATTACTAGAGATTGCTAACGAGATGTTGGAAATAGATTCTGTGTTCTTTGAGGTCAATAGATTAAGAGAGTATAAGGCCTTTTTATCTGGTCTGTAGTTATTGTTGCATTTTCAGTTATGGGTTGATTACATAGAAAGTCAGGTCTGTTTTTTTAAGGGCCTGGCTTTTGTTTTATGAATTTATTTTGTAGTTAAAAGTTATTTAGTTTATCTTTTTAGTACCATAAAACATTTATAATCTGTTTATTATAAATACAAATAAAACAATTGTGTTGTTTATTCCAACCATAACAGAAATGGTTACTGTCATAATGGAAAACCAAATTTATGAGTAAAATATTAGTGCCAAAAAATCTAAAAATTGAAGAATTGATTGAGAGGAATCCCCTAAAGTTCAAATACCACGTGGACAATTTCTACTACATCGTAGGAACTATCGCACAGGTGAAAGATAGAAGAGATGATGAATTAGGACCTCTGTACTCTAAAATTCTGCAAAGTAAAGTTCACAACTATAAAGACTACTTATCCTACTTAGAAGAACATGGTGTTATAGAAATAGATCACAGCTATGTTGTAGGGGGGAAGTGTAAAGGATACAGGCTAACGGGTGAATATTCAAGTGATGCTGTGAGGGTATATGAGTTGGAAAAATGGTCATTACTGAAAAAAGATAAAGACAAAAAGTCAATAGAGTATCTGGATAAGTGGTTTGACGGTCTGGTAATTGACTATGATAAAGCCAAACATATTTTGCAGGAAGTGTACAAGGAATGCCTTGGAAAAAACTCATACAAATATCATTCCCAATACCGTAATGTGGAAAGATTCAAGTATAGAATCTTTAGCATGAGTGTGGATAGCAACGTTAATAGGTATCATTCCCCGTTGACTAGCCTGAAAACTGACCTGCGGAATGCACTTACTTACTTGGGGCAAAGGTTATGTTGTATTGACATCAAGAATAGCCAACCCTACATTAGTCTATTATTGTTACGGCCTTGCTTTTATGATAAGTCATCCAGTTACAATATTTACAAAGCTCTTGATAGAGAGAGGTTCAATCTGATTAAGCCCAATGTCCCTTACTTGATCTGTTTAGCAAATAGTTCTTTGTCAGGCAGTATGTCTGGTAACAGATTTGGAGGGTGTACTCATACTGGCAGTCAATATACTACTTCATCTTATGAGAGTTCTACATCTTCTTGTTTGGGTAGCTTGTGTTATAGTGGTTCTTATAGTAGTACATCTTCTGGTAGTTTAGGTTATTATGAGGAGAGTATTTGTTGGAGTGGATGGGAAGAGAGAAAGGAAAAGGAAGATACGAAGGCGCCCTTCGGCCGCCTATATATGTTAGTAAAAAGCTTTGAAAGGCAAGCTGGTACTGACTTCGAGCTATACTGCCACCTCGTTTTAGAGGGAAAACTATACGAATATATCAGTTACTACCTCTACAAAGAGACTGGAAATTTTCTTGACACAACTATACCAAAACAAAAGAAAAGATTAAAAAGTGGTGTGTTTTATACAATGTACTCCAATGACGAAAAGCGCAAGGATAATAGTAGTAAAGAGACTATAAAGGACATATTCAAAAAGCTATTCCCCACAGTATTCGGGGCGTTTCATAAATTGAAAGATACTGATGACAAGATCCATGGCTACAAAATATTGTCTGTATTACTTCAACGTATTGAGTCAGATATTATGCTGCGGTATGTGGCAAGAGAGTTAGCCTTCAAACATCCGGAACTTCCAATCTTCACTATACATGACTCGATTGTTACACTAGACACTGATGAGGCAAAGGCAATAGTATCAGAAGCCATCAGCAGGCATTTTGGAAATATTATAGGGAAACATCCCAAACTCAGCATTGAGTCATGGAGGTAAAGTGCTGAAATTGATTCTAAGGCTATTCTTTTTCGATTCTGGAGGGTTTTAAAAGAATAAGGTATCTGAGCAAGGAAAGAGAAAAAAGGCGATTAAATTGAGTTTATTTAATATTTGAGTCTAGAGGTGTTTAGATCGGTTAACTGTTGATTGAAATTGAATGGGTACACGCTTGTTATTATCAGGCAAACATTAGCATACGGTTTACTCCTACCAAGTGTGTATAGCATGGTGTTCAATTAAATTGAACTCTTCAGTTGCATTTATTACTTTGCAGTCAATCGCATTGTATGAATCGCATTAGTGTATTGTTGAAGGAAAAAGGGTTGCCCCAGCAATTTATTGTTGACCACATGGGTGTTGGGCGGTCCACTGTGAGTTATTGGTGCAGTAACACGGTTCAGCCCCCTCTGGAAAAGCTCTACCGGGTAGCTGAGCTGCTGGGGGTGGACATATACGACCTTCTTGTCCCCATCAAAAAACTGAAATGATCATGCTCACCCCACACCAGGCCAAATACTATGCATACGAACTGCTAAAGCGTGCTAATTCCGACTCTTCCGAGAAGTTTGGAGCTACGCTTATGGATGCACAGGTTGAACTTAATCCCCACCAGGTAGAGGCGGCTTTATTTGCCTTCAAATCACCTTTCTCAAAAGGAGCCATTTTAGCTGACGAAGTGGGACTGGGTAAGACAATTGAGGCAGGGATACTTCTGAGTCAGCAATGGGCTGAGAATAAGCGCAGGATACTCATCATTTGCCCTTCTGCACTAAGAAAGCAATGGGTGAACGAACTGGCCGACAAATTCTACCTCAAAAGCGAGGTAATGGAAAATAAATCCTTCAATTCCAAATACAAAGAAGGCAAGAAGAATCCTTTTGATGATGGAAAGTCTATAAAAATATGCTCTTACCAGTTTGCCAGTAAAAAAGCTGAATACCTTCAACTAACATCTTGGGATCTGGTAGTGCTTGATGAAGCCCACTACCTGCGCAATGTGCACAAGAACCCGGAGAGTATAGCAGCCAGGATCAAGAACGCAATCAAGGATTATAAAAAGGTGCTGCTTACAGCTACACCCTTACAAAACCGGCTCGATGAACTGTTCGGTCTTGTAAGTTTCATAGACCAGCAAGTTTTCGGAGATATCAAAGCCTTCAGGAAGCAGTATGTGAATGGCGAGGGTAACACAATGGAGCTTAAGGATAAACTGAAGCCTCTTATTCACCGCACCCTGAGAAAGGATGTACGTGAATTTGTGCCCTACAGAGAGCGTATACCTATCACACAGAAGTTTGAACCAACAGATGCGGAGAAATTGTTGTACAGCAATGTGCTGGAGTACTTGCGCACCGAAACCATTTATGCGCTACCCAGGTCGCAGCGGCACCTTATGGAGTCGGTAATGTTCAAGTTGTTGGGTTCATCCTCTTTTGCAATTGGCAAGACACTGGAAGCGCTTATTAAGCGATTGAACATACTACTCAGTACATCCCGAATTGTTGAGGATGAGATCATACAGTGGTTTGAGCAGGAGTATGAGAATTTCGATGATGAGATGGAAGACGAAGACGAGCCTGAAAGTGAGGAGCCGTATCATGAAATAACTGCCCAGGACAAAGAGAACATTGAGAAGGAAATAGCCAGACTTACTGACTTCCTGCAACTGGCAAATAGCATTGAGCATAACGAGAAGGGAGAAAAATTGCTGGTAGCACTTGAAACCGGTTTTCAGAAACTGCACGAACTGGGTGCCAACCAAAAGGCACTGATATTCACAGAGTCTACCCGGACACAGCAATACCTGTTCGAAAGGCTATCGAAAGAGAAATACAAAGGCAAAATACTGCTGTTCAACGGTAACAATAACGATGAACTGTCGGCCACAATTTACAGGAACTGGGTAAGCGATAAAAAGAACTACGGTAGGCTCACCCATTCCAAGAGTGTAGACATACGCAATGCCCTGGTAGATGCTTTTAAGAGTGATGATTACCAGATAATGATAGCCACCGAAGCAGCAGCGGAGGGCATCAACCTGCAATTCTGTAGCATGGTGGTGAACTACGACCTGCCCTGGAACCCCCAACGTATAGAACAGCGTATAGGCAGGTGCCACCGTTATGGTCAGTTGTATGATGTGGTAGTGGTCAACTTCCTGAATAGCGACAATGAGGTAGAAAACAGGGTGTTTCAACTACTGGAGCAGAAGTACAACTTATTCCAAGGTGTATTTGGCTCTTCCGACCATGTATTGGGCAGTATTGAAAATGGTGTAGACTTTGAGAAGCGCATAATAGAGATATACAAGAAGTGCCGAACAAAGGAGCAGATAGATGCTTACTTTAAGGCACTGAAAGAAGAATTTGAGGAAGCAATAGACCAGAAGATAAAGCAAGTACAAAGTGTGCTGTTCGAAAATTTTGAGGGAAGCGTCATCAACAAGTTGCGTATCACTTACTCCGATACCAAGACATTTCTGGAGAAATACGAGAAATGGCTTTGGGAGATAACCCGTTACTACCTGGCAACATTGGCCGAATTTGAGGACAAGGACTATACTTTCAAGCTGCTGGAAAGCGGTGAATGGTATACACTCAACAAGAAGCGCACCGATGCCAAACATTATCGCATTCAGAGCACGGTAGCCCAGAATCTCTTGCACAAGGCAAAAGCAGAAACGACCGAGAAAGCACACCTGGTGTTCGATCTGGCATCATCGCCAGTTAAATATGCAGAGCTGGATGCACTGAGAGGCAAAAAGGGCATTTTAAAGATCAGTAACCTGGCTGTTCAGTCCGATATAGAACAACATGATACGCTGGTATTCTCTGCTATTACCACCGACAAACAAACCATTACTGAACAAGGGGTAAGAGATATGATGAACCTGCGGGCAGAGATTGCTCCCTTTTACAAATTTGATGCTACCCGACTGGAGGAGTTGCACCAGGCCACCAAGAAGAAAAAGCTGGATCACCTGGAGAAGACCGATGCGGCATATATGCAGCGGGAGTTTTCAAAGTTTGAACGTTGGGCGGATGACAGGATAGCTGCACTGGAAATAGAGCTGAAAGAGGAACGCCAGAAACAACGGGACCTGGACAGGGAGCAACATAAAGAGAACATACTGGCAGAGGAGCTGGTAGCAATACACGA
>JBGAQG010000046.1:0-23461 GCA_044220845.1 Flavipsychrobacter sp.
GCTTCGTTTGGCCACCGGCTTCTTCTTCATAGTTGCCGGCTTTTTTATTAGTCTGTCTATCATCAGCTATTACTTCAGTTGGTCTGCCGATCAGGATAAACTGATGTCAGCTGCAGGCATGTGGAAGTTTGTGTTCAATCACGATAGCGCATCTGTTGCCAACTGGGGTGGCCGTTTTGGTGCCGCCATCTCGCACATCCTTGTATACAAAGGCGCGGGCATAGCATCGCTTGTGATAGGTATTGCTGCGGGCGCATTGGGCCTGCATATCGTTTACGACTCCAAAGTACTGCCCGTACTCAGGTACATGCGTTGGATATCCATACTCTTGTTGTTGGTAGCTCCGGTGTTGGCGTATCTGTTTCCTCATAGCTCTTTTCCATTGGGCGGTCGCCTCGGCAATGGCGCGATCGACTACCTCAATGGCTTCCTTGGTATTGCCGGCACAGGCATGATACTGTTGTCCACGGTCCTGTTCTTTGTTTTTGTCATCTTCGCACTCGACATTCGTCCGTGGGTCGACAAAATGCGGGCACGTGCGCGCAACATGGCTGCATCGGTTGGTCCGGCTCCTGTTTTCAACGAACCGGTCCCGGTTGAAACTCCCGAGAATCTGAACACTGAACCGGAGGCGCCAATGACCGAAGAACCACAGGCCGAAGATGAGGCGGCTCCATTTGAAACTGATGAAGAAGACGCAGCCAAGTGGAACCTGACACTGAGGGAAGAGGAGACCGATGAGCCATCGGAAGACGAAGGTGAACCGGAAGAAATAGAAGAACAGGAATCGGCCGAATATCTGGAATACCAAAAGTTTCTGGCAGAGAAAGAAGAAGTGGCGCTCGCCGCTCGTGCTGCGGAATCCAAACCTGAGGGAGAACCCGAATTCTCGTTCGAAGTGATACAGCAGGAAGAAAAGCCTGCGATCAGCCATGGCGCGCACATCTCTATTGCCAGCAACGAGCCTTACGCACCCGAACTGGATCTGCCTGACTATAAGTTCCCCACCATCGATCTGATGGAAGAACGTGCCACCGAGACCATCTCGCTGGACAAGGAAGAGCTGGAAAAAAACAAAACTCAGATCATCACAACGCTGCGTAGTTTCGGTATTGAGATCCAGCGCATCAGTGCTACCGTAGGCCCTACGGTGACGCTGTATGAGATAGTACCGGCCGAGGGTGTGCGCATCTCCAAGATCCGCAACCTGGAAGACGATATAGCCCTGAACCTTGCTGCATTGGGCATCCGTATAATTGCCCCCATACCTGGTCGCGGCACTATAGGTATCGAGGTACCTAACGCCAACAAGCAGATCGTTTCTATGCGCACGCTTATCTCCAGCGATAAGTTTGTGAACAACAAAATGAGCCTCCCGATAGCACTGGGTAAGAAGATCGATAACGAGAACTATATAGTGGATCTGGCCACCATGCCACACTTGCTCATGGCAGGTGCCACCGGGCAGGGTAAGTCTGTTGGTATCAATGCCATTCTGGTTTCGCTGCTTTACAAGAAACATCCGTCACAGCTCAAATTCGTGATGGTTGACCCCAAAAAGGTGGAACTGTCGATATACCGCACCATTGAAAAACACTTCCTTGCCAAACTGCCCAACGAAGAAGAAGCTATCATCACCGACACTAAAAAGGTAATCAATACGCTGAATGCGCTTTGTATTGAAATGGACAATCGCTACGAACTACTGAAAGAAGCCGGAGCGAGGAACATCAAGGAATACAACGAAAAATTCATCAGTCGCAGACTCAATCCGGAGAACGGACATAAATACCTGCCGTTCATCGTTCTGGTGATCGATGAGTTTGCCGACCTCATTATGACGGCAGGCAAAGAGGTGGAAATGCCTATAGCACGCCTGGCGCAGCTGGCACGTGCCATTGGTATACACCTCATCATCGCTACCCAGCGTCCGTCGGTGAACGTGATCACGGGTACCATCAAAGCCAACTTCCCTGCACGTATCGCATTCAAGGTATCAGCAAAAGTCGACTCCCGCACCATCCTCGATGCCGGCGGTGCCGAGCAGCTGATAGGTCGCGGCGATATGCTCGTATCTTATGGCAGCGAATTGCTGAGGTTGCAGTGTGCTTTCGTAGACACACCGGAGGTAGAGGACATCGTAAACTTCATTGGCAAACAACGAGGATATGCATCTGCGTTCGAGCTACCTGAATATGAGGGAGAAGATGGCGAGAGTGTGAAAGAAGTGGACCTCTCTAACCGCGACAAGTTGTTTGAAGACTGCGCGCGACTGGTGGTACAGATGCAATCGGGCTCTACGTCCAACCTGCAGCGCAGGCTGAATCTCGGTTACAACCGCGCGGGTCGCATTATGGACCAGCTGGAAGCGGCAGGTATTGTAGGTCCGGCAGTAGGCAGCAAACCACGCGAAGTGTACTTCAAGACCGATGCCGAGCTACAGGAATTCCTGCAGTCATTATAGTCCTCAACAGGGGCTGATCCGGCCTGCCACCTTAACAAATCGCACACATTTATTTCTATTACCTTTGCCCGCACGAAATTGAATCACTAAAAAAGCTAATAATGAGATCACTGCTAACGCTCAGCTTTCTTGTCCTCCTCGGATGGTCGAACAACGCAATTGCACAGAACGACCCGAAAGCGAAAAGCATACTTGACGGCGTAACGAAAAAAGTAAGCGCGCTGAAAACAATGAAAGCGAACTTTTCCCTGAAACTTACCGGTGGCAAGGGTGGAAACGTTACAGATACCCGCAAGGGAAGTATAGCACTGAAGGGGCAGAAGTACCATGTGGTATTGGGCAATCAGGAGATCATGTGCGACAACAGCACCGTGTGGACCTACAACAAAGAAACTAAAGAAGTACAGGTAGCCAAATACAATCCGGGAGAACAGTCTATGTCGCCTGCTAAATTGTTCCAGCCTAGCTTCTTCGACAAAGAGTATACGTATGCCTACAAAGGCGAGCGCAAAGAGCAGGGAAAGAACTGCGATATCATTGAGCTTACGCCCCGCGACAAGTCAAAACCAATTGCCCGCATCGAGATGATGATCGACAAAGCAACCTCAATGATCGCCGGTGGCAACTATTGGGAAAAGAACGGCAACAAATACGCCATCACCATCAGCAACATCGTTCAGAACGCCGATATCCCTGATGGTATGTTCTCGTGGAACCCGAAAGAACACCCGGGTGTAGAGGTCGTTGACCTTCGATAATTTCCAACCGATCTATTTAATGCAACAATTGCAAAACACCTCGCTACTCCCATACAACACATTCGGTATTGATGTGACAGCAGAACATTTTGCAGACGTGAACGCTCTGGCAGACCTGCAGGAAATCCCTGCAGGTCTGCCGCTTCATATACTGGGTGGTGGTAGCAATATTCTGCTCACAGGCCAGGTGCACGGCCTTGTGCTTCACAACAAATTGAAGGGCATTACCGTGTTGCGGGAGAATGACGACCATGTGTGGCTAAGCGTAGCCTCGGGCGAAGTATGGCACGACTTTGTTCTCTACACCATTAAAATGGGACTGGGTGGCATTGAAAATCTTGCACTTATTCCAGGTACTGTAGGAGCGGCTCCCATTCAGAACATCGGAGCCTACGGAACCGAGGTGAAACAAACAATAGTAGAGGTCTCTTACTGGCACCTCTCCGAACGTAAGCTCGTTACACTGTCAAATGCCGATTGCCACTTCGGCTACCGCGACAGTATCTTCAAGACGCAACTACGCGGTCAGTTCTTTATCACCTCAGTCACCTTCCGGCTGAACAAAAAACCTGTGCTCAACACCAGCTACGGCGCTATAGAACAGGAACTGAACGAGATGGGTGTAACCAACCCTACTGTAAAAGACGTGGCAGAGGCAGTCATCCGGATACGAACCAGCAAACTACCCGACCCGAAAATAACCGGCAACGCAGGCAGTTTCTTCAAGAACCCCACCATACCGCTGGCCCATTACAAACTGTTGCAAGCGGCATACCCCGCTATTCCGCATTTCCCGGTATCAGACGACACTGTAAAAGTGCCTGCCGCTTGGCTGATAGAACAATGTGGCTGGAAAGGACACCGCGCAGGCGACGCAGGCGTACATACCAAACAAGCGTTGGTACTAGTAAATTACGGCAATGCTTCCGGCAAAGAGATATGGCAACTTTCCGGTGATATTATCGACTCAGTAGCCAATCGCTTCAACATCTCCCTCGAGCGCGAAGTGCAGGTTTGGTAACCGATAGTAGATGTATTAACATTTATTTATCCCCCTATTAGGCTATTTTCGTGAAATTCACTCATTTTTGCCGCTTATTGTCGTTTCAATGCACACTTCTTACATAAAATATTGCATAAATATTTTCATTTTATTGCTTGTCGCTCCTGTAGCCTTTTCGCAACCCACAGGTGGTGTTGCCGGCAAGGTTATTGATGCCGAAAAAAAGCCTGTCTCCTATGCAACTGTCACCGTCCTTAAAACAGACTCTTCTGTAGTGAACGGCAACCTGACCGGCGAAGACGGGTCTTTTACGGTAACACCCGTCGCCGATGGCAATTTCCTGCTAAGGGTTGAGTCCATAGGCTATGCAACAATGTTTCAAAATGTAGCTGTTACCAACGGCAAAACAACGCGTGTGGGAACCCTGAAACTTACACAGACATCGAAACAACTGGATGAGGTGAGTGTGACCGCCGAAAAACGAGTGATGGAACTGAAGGTGGACAAGAAGGTATTTAATGTAGAAAAGAACACCACAGCCACCGGCGGCAGCGCCACCGATGTACTGCAGAATGTACCATCGGTATCGGTGGATATGGATGGCAATGTGAACCTGCGCGGCAAGGGCAACGTTACCGTACTTATAGACGGCAAACCCGCCACTTTGCTGGGTACGGATGTTACATCAGCATTACAGAGCATGCCGGCCAGCTCCATAGAAAGTGTAGAGGTCATCACCAATCCCTCGGCAAAATATGATGCACAGGGCACCACTGGCATCATCAACATCATCACCAAAAAAGACGGGCGATTGGGCATTAACGGTAACGCCACTGTGGGCGCCGGCACCCGCGATAAGTATAATGCCAATCTGGGCCTGAATGTGCGTAAAGGGAAATGGAGCACGTTTGTGAACGGTAGCTTCCGCCAGAATCTCACCTTCAATAATGTCATCACTGATCGTCAGGACATGAAAGACGCTTCCAACAAAGGTCAGTCTTACTATACCTACGAACACGTGCCACGCCTTTTTAATGGCTCGTTCAACACAATAGGTGCCACCTACGACATCAACAAGAATAACTCTATAACTATCACAGAGAACATCAACTTCATGCAGTGGGGTTTCAGAGACAATTCAGACTATTACGAATACGCACTGCCTGACAGAACAGGAAGTCCATTCACCTATCGCAACCGCTACTCATCCGCACTCGGCGAACCTGTCTCTATATCATCAGCATTAGACTACCGCAAGAAATTTAAGAAGAAAGGAGAAGAAATGAATGTGGATGCCACCTATGCATTCACCAATATGGTTCGCACTCAAAACTTCGAAACCATTCTGGACACCAATAATGCTCGCGCATATAGCATCATTTCCCGTGCGCCTGGCAGTGGTGGCAATAACAGCCTCAACGTTTGGGCTGATTACACAAATCCTCTGTTTACAGAGAACGGAAAACTGGGCCTTGGCTTTAAATCTCAGTTCTTCAATTTCAACAGCACCAACAACCCCGAGATAGACACAAACGGAAAAGGCTTTAAAATGGATTCGTCACTCTACACCGTTTATAACTACAGTACACAGATCCATGCCGCTTATGTAAACTGGAGCGACCAAAAAGGTAAATTCGGCTATCAGCTTGGCCTTCGTGCGGAAGATGCCGTTTACGATGGCGAAGGCAGTATGCCTCGCCCCGCCAGGTTTCATAACAGGTTCACCAACCTGTTCCCTTCGGCATTCATCTCATACCAGTTGCCTTCTGACCAGAGTGTGTACATCAACTACAGTCGCCGAACGAATCGTCCGAGCTTCTTCCAGATGATGCCGTTCAAAGACTTCTCCAATCCGGGAACAGTATCAATGGGCAACCCGAACATCATACCCGAATTCATCAATAACGTTGAATTCAGTTACAGCCGCAACACGAAGAAAGGCCACACCTACATCTTGAGCACATACTTCGCACAGACACTGAACCTCTCTGAACGTGTATTGAGGCCCATCACCGGCAGCGCTGCCGACACTGCTCTGGGATTGGTGGATCAGGTGGGCCAGCTATTGTCAATGCCTGTCAACATTGCTTCCGGTACCACCTATGGCCTTGAAGGTACGGGACGCTTCCAACTCTCTAAAGCATGGGATGCGACGGTCAACGTAAACTTCTTCAACAACCAGTTGACCATTGGTGATCTCAGCAACTACTACACCGGACTCATAGCCAACAACAGTGGTTACGGCTGGTTCGGCAAACTGAACAGCAACCTGAAATTGCCCAAAAACTTCTCTTTGCAACTTACTGCCAACTACGAATCTCCCAAGGTGATCACACAGGGCAGGCAACTCGAAAGTTACTGGGCCGACCTGGCACTAAAGAAGAACTTCTGGAAAAACAAGGCGTCTCTCACAATCAACTGCTCTGATGTGCTGAAAACTCGCCGTTTCATCAACGAATACACTACTTCGTCCTACGTACAAACTATTAACCGCATAAAAGAAACCCGCATAGGCAACATCTCGTTCACTTACCGCTTTGGCAAGAACGATGCACCGAAAGGTCCGGGCATGGGCGGCGGACCGGGCAAGGGCGCACCACGCCAGGAAACCAAAAAGATCGAAAAACCATCGGACGAAGACAGGGGCAAAAACCTGAAACAGAACGACGACGACAACAACGGAGGCGGCGGACAGGGTGGAGGCCAGGGCGGTGGCCAACGTAAGGAAGGTAGCCGCTAACCCGAAACACCTTATTACACCATTTAATGTTTACTTAACTACGCGGTAATGTTCGCATTATAGCAATTGGGTCATTTTGTGAAACCAAAACCTCACAAGGGACGCAATGGCCAAACGCGAAGTGGATATAGTAGTACTCTCAGACATTCACCTCGGCACCTATGGCTGCCATGCCACCGAGTTGCTCCGATACCTGAAAAGCATAAAGCCACGCACTGTCATTCTTAACGGAGACATCATTGACATCTGGCAATTCAGCAAACGCTATTGGCCTGCCACACACATGATGGTGGTAAAGCACATAGTAGGTCTCATAGCCAAGGATGTGCCTGTTTACTTCATCCCCGGCAATCATGACGAGATGCTGCGCCGCTTCAAAGGCTTCCACCTTGGCTCTCTAAAGATCACCAACAAACTGTCGCTGAAGATTGATGGCAAACGTGTATGGGTATTTCACGGAGATGTATTCGACGTGGTAATGCAAAACAGCAAATGGCTGGCCAAGCTGGGCGCTATAGGCTACGATACGCTCATTCTCATTAACCGCTTTGTCAACTTCATCTCTCAAAAAATGGGGCGCGGCAAACTCTCCTTCTCCAAAAAGATAAAGAACACGGTAAAAAGCGCAGTCAAGTTCATCAACGATTTTGAGGTCACAGTGTGCGACATTGCTGCCGAGAACCGATACGACTATGTGATCTGCGGTCATATACACCATCCGGAGATAAAGAAAATGAACACGCGCCACGGCGATGTTACCTACATGAACTCAGGCGACTGGATCGAGAACCTCACCGCACTTGAATACCACGACGGGCAATGGTTGGTATATAACTACCACAACGACCCTCTGGCACAGGCCATAGACATCAACAAGAAGAAACACAAAGGCGAAACGTCAAGCGCCATGCTGGCAAGCCTGCTACAGGAACTCAATATGAAACAACCCGCCGGCGCCTTCTCAGAGAGGGAGACGGTCCTTACCCAAACGCTGTAACAAGATGAAGATACTTTTCGCGATACAGGGAACAGGCAACGGCCATCTGAGCCGTGCACGCGACGTATATCCCGAATTGGCAAGCCATGGCGACGTTGATGTGCTGGTGAGCGGCATACAGGCCGATGTAGATGTGCCGTTTCCCATTACCTACAAGCGGTACGGCATGAGCTTCATTTTCGGCAAAAAAGGTGGCGTGGACATCATTGATACGGCCCGAAAACTGAGAGTGCCGCAACTTGTGTCCGACATCCGTAAACTACCGGTTGAACAATACGACATTGTCATTAACGACTTTGAACCTATATCTGCATGGGCTTGCAAAATGAAACGCAGACCCTGCATCTCCCTCAGCCATCAATACGCCGTGCTGCATCCTGCCGCACCCAAACCAGCCTCTACCGACCCGATGGGCAAACTCGTACTGCAACGATATGCCCCCGTCACTGCCGGATACGGATTCCACTTCCGTTCCTTCGGCGAAAACATCTTTACACCCGTCATCCGTCGCGAGATCCGTGACCTTACACCTACCAACAACGGCCACTACACAGTGTACCTGCCTGCCTACAGCGACGAGGCCATCGTGCATCATCTGTCACAATTCCCCGGGGTGCAATGGAAGGTATTCTCAAAACACAACCGGCAACCTTTCACTCAGGGAAATGTGTCTGTGACAGCTATCAACAACAAGGCCTTCATCGAAAGTATGGCCTCCGGGGCAGGTGTACTGTGTGGTGCCGGCTTCGAGGGACCTGCCGAAGCTATGTATCTGGGCAAAAAGGTGCTTGTCATTCCCATGCTCACACAATACGAGCAGCAATGCAATGCCGCGGGAGCGGTAGCTATGGGCGCCATGTCTGTCCCCACGCTAGATACCCGACATTACCGCACCATCAGCAACTGGCTGCACGAAGGCCAACCGGTCCACGTAAACTACCCCGACATCACCGCCGATATTGTAAGGCATATTGTGAATACTCATGCGGCGAGCTGACGGATTCCAGACATTCGCCGCCCAGTTAACACCGCATTTCACCGATTCTCTATAACTTGACACCCGAAAAACAGGTTATATGAAACAAATACTGCAGTACTCCCTGCTGCTGCTTGCGCTGGTCAGGGTTTCCACTTCTGTTGCCAAAGACGGCGACGACATCAGCAAATACAAGTGGTCATCCGACCGTTCAGGTGGTTACAATTACCGCTATGTAACGAACGACCCCACCAAAACGCGCTTTTATAAACTGGGCAATGGCCTTACCGTCATTTTAAGCCCTTCAAACAAAGAACCCCGCCTGCAATGCTACATAGCTGTGAAGGCAGGCAGCAAGACCGACCCTGCAACACATACCGGTCTGGCGCACTACCTGGAACACATGATGTTCAAGGGGACCAACACCTATGGTTCGCTGAACTATGCGAAAGAGCAACCACTACTCAACATCATCAATCGCCTTTACGAGCAATACAACAAGACCACCGATGAAGCCGCCCGTGCTGCCATCTATCGTCGCATCGACTCTGTCTCGGGACTGGCAGCCAAATTTGCTATTGCAAACGAGTACGATAAAATGATGAGTGCCATCGGCGCCAAGGGCACCAATGCGTTCACATCTTTCGAGCAGACAGTTTATACCGAAGACGTACCTGCCAACGCCGTCGACAAGTTCTTCAAGGTGCAGGCCGAACGTTTCCGCAATCCTGTCTTCCGCATTTTCCATACGGAGCTCGAAGCCGTGTACGAAGAAAAAAACCGCGGACTGGACAACGACAACCGCAAGGTGTCGGAGCTGATGTTGGCAGAACTCTTCAAGAACCACAACTACGGCCGCCAGACAACCATAGGTACAGTAGAGCACCTCAAAAATCCGTCGTTGCTCGAGATCCGCAAATACTATGAGACTTACTACGTACCCAACAATATGGGTATCATCCTCGCCGGCGATTTCGACCCCGATGTTATGATCAAAAAAGTGGACGAGTACTTCTCCTACATGGCGAAGAAAGACGTGCCCAAATATACCTTCCAGCCTGAAACACCCATCACTGCTCCGATCGAAAAGGACGTAATGGGGCCCGATGCTGAGTTTGTGACCATTGGCTACCGCATGCCGGGCATACACGAAAAAGACGCCCTGCTGGCCGACCTCGTAAGTCAGGTACTTACCAACGGCCGCGCCGGTCTCATAGACCTCAACCTTGTAAAGAAACAAAAGCTCCTCCGCGCGTTCGCCGGCACCGACATACTTATCGACTACGGCTACATGAACCTGCGTGGCAACCCTACACAGGGTCAGAGCCTGGATGAGGTGAAGAACCTGATGCTGGGCGAAATAGAACACCTCAAAAAAGGCGAATTCGATGATGCCTTGCTTACCTCTATCATCAACAACGCCAAGAAGGCACTCATGGAGCAGAACGAGAAGTATGGCTCACGTGCCTATGCCCTCATGAGCATATTCACATCAGAAGACGACTGGCGCGACAACGTAGCCTATGCCGACCGCCTTTCTAAACTCACTAAAAAAGACATCATAGACTTCGCCAACAAATACTTTGGCAACAACTATGTGGTAGTATACAAGCGCAAGGGTGAAGACAAGAGCATCACCAAAGTGCCCAAGCCGCCCATCACAGCAGTTGAAACCAACCGCGATGCGCAATCACAATTCGTTAAGTCGGTCATCAATGCGCCTACTGAGTCTATCAAGCCTGTTTGGGTCGACTACACAAAAGACTTCCAGCGTGGTTTCATTGGTCCTGCCGAGATCCTCTATGTACACAACACCGACAATGATCTGTTCCGCATGTCATACCGCTACAAGACAGGCAAGTGGAACGATCGCCGCCTGGCAGTAGCTGCGCAGTACCTGCAGTTCCTTGGAACGGATAGTAAGAGTGCGGAAGACATCTCTAAAGAGTTCTACAAACTGGCATGTAGCTTCAACGTGCGAGCCGACAACGAATACACCACTGTGCAGCTCGAAGGTTTGCAGGAGAACTTCGACAAGGCCGTCACCCTGCTCGAAGACCTGCTGGCCAATTGCCGGGCAGACGAAGCAGCGCTCGCCTCACTCAAGGCCAATCTCAAAAAGAGCCGCACCGATGCCAAGAACAACAAAGGCGCCATCATGCAGGGTCTTGTGGCCTATGCACGTTATGGCGAGAAGAATCCGTTCAACCACGTGCTCACCGATGCCGAACTGGAAGCGCTCACTGCCACCCAGCTTACCGATCTGCTGCATGGCCTCGCGGCCACCAGCCACCGCGTGCTTTATTATGGTCCGGCTACCTTATTGGGCCTCACTGCATCACTAAAGTCTATGCACAAGCTGCCTGCTATGTTCACACCGGCACCGGCAGCAACCGTATTCAATTTTGCGTCGCAGACGCGCAACGAAGTCCTGTTTGCCAACTACGACATGGTGCAGTCTGAGATACGCTGGGTGCGTAGCATTCCGTCCTACGATCCTGCCCGCCAACCCGTTATAGACATGTTCAACAACTACTTTGGCGGCAATATGGGCGCCCTGGTGTTCCAGACCATCCGCGAGAGTAAGGCACTCGCCTACTCAACCAATGCATACGTAGCAGCGCCTGAGAAGCGCGAAGACCCCTACTTTATTTCCGCATACGTGGGCTGTCAGGCAGACAAGCTATCGGAATCAGTAGGAGCGATGAACGAACTACTCAACGACCTGCCTGCGGTAGAGAACAATATCCAGGCCGCCCGCATGGGACTGAAAAAAGACATCGAAACTGAACGCATCACTCAGGACGGCATCCTCTATAACTACCTCGATGCTGAACGCAAAGGCCTTAGTGAAGACATTCGCAAAACCGTATACAATGCAGCAGACAAACTGAACTATGCCGAACTGAAGAAATTCCATGGCGAGTTCCTGGCATCCAAGCCATATACCTATTGTATTGTTGCCAACGAGAAAAAAGTAAACATGGCCGAGGTGGAAAAATGCGGCACAGTAAAAAAACTGTCGCTCAACGAGATATTCGGTTACTAAGCAATCGATGCTAAGATCACACAAAGAGACCCGGTCATTAGCCGGGTCTCTTTTTTTATTCGTGTGGTTGTACAAACGGGTGCACTCTATTTTTCTATCCGTTTCTTCAGCGCCTCCAGATATTCCTTCTGAGACTCGTCCGACGGGTATTTGCTCTCGGGTATCTTCGCTTCCATTTTCTGATACAACAAACGCGCTTCCTCCTTTTTGTTCTGATCAGAAAGTGCCAGTATCCCCTTAATGAAGTTGTACCTCAGATTCAATATGATGAACAACTCAGCACCACAGTTCGGATCAGCCTTCTTCAACAGCTCATAAGGAAATGCGTTCAGCTGGTCCCAGAAGTATTTTTTATACTCTGTCAGCTTTTCAGGTATCAGCTTACTCGTCAGAATTCGGTCCTCGGTATACCAGTGCAGCCCCAGCATATCCTCGGGTGCTGTGCCGGTCTCAAAGTAAATAGGCGTAGTGAAAGCAGCATTTGTTACAATGTCTATCAGCTGACTATTGGCCCGTGTGATGTATTTTTCATAATTGGTGGGTGCAATCTTCCATTCAAACGTCTTCCCTGTGGCACCGATGGGAACATCAATAGTGTGTTCCGTCCACTCAAAATAGGGAGTCGTATCCGTCGCCACTGCGGCCAATGAGTAGATGTTGTGCCTGCGTCGGTACACATCCTCACTCACCCACGGAATATCTATCGTGTTGATGTGCACCAGGGCCACATCAGGCCTCAATCCCTCCATTGCCTGCAGGTACCAAATCAGCATCGTACTGAAATCTCCGTACGTGAAGTAGATGGCATTGGGCTCAAAACTACTCAGCACCATTCGGTTAAATTCCAGCGCAAAATCGGGGAATCCTCCACGCCTCTTCCCCTCGGCAAACGCCCATTTAGCCGAGTCGTTCCGGTTGCGCACCATATAAGAGTACGCCAGGCACCCCCACACGCTCGATAGCTTCGCATACGGATCCAGGGCAATAATATCTCCCTTGTATGCAGCATTTATTCTTATTACTTCCTCAAATTCCCGGCTGGCCTGTATTGTTTTGTCCTTCTGAGAATAGCGTACCGTTGCAAAACTTGGATTATGGCTGTAGTCGTAGGCGCTACCCAGGTAGTAATGTGCCTCCTGTCCGTTAGGGTTCATTTTCAGTGCCTCCTTCAGCACCACTATGGCCGCGGAAAAGTCGTTGCCGAACTTCGCCCGTTCCTCCTTCACCATCTTCTTCCCCGACGCCACAAGATTTTCATACGTCTGTGCCGTGGCAGGTAGGCACCATAATAGAAGACAGGGAAGCAGGATATATTTCATATACCGATAAAAGTAGAACAATAACCCAACACCACAATAAGATACGTGCCGGTACCTAACGCGATAGGCGTCAAAGACCGGCAAACCCCACCCGATAGTTTTGCCGTGAAAATTGTGAATATCTTCCCGCTGCCACACGGGCACTTTGGCATATCGTTTGTACATTCCAATCATTATCACAAACCATCTCTATGACCCTAAACCCAATTTACGACCTTTCACCGCGGGAGTTTTTTGAGAGTTTTTGCTCACTTAACACCCACCCTAAAAGACACAAACAACTGAATATCAATATCTAAATAGGGGCATCGTTCAAATGCTCACTTTTTCAAAATGAGAGTTTTTGCCCCCCATTTTGTTATTTTGCGGCTCGCTGCCCTTCGCCCTGCTTTTAAGTAGCGGCCACACCATCGGAAGCCGTACCACCCCATCCAAACAAAATTTTTCCCAATTGTTTTGTTACTTCTGAATTTTCAACATACCTTTGCACTCCAATTTCTCATATTGCTCTTATTTTAAGGTTGCATTGGGAGAGTTGTAATCCCCGTCAAACGGGAAAAATCAATTCGTTAACACCAAAAAAAGTTCTAAATGGCTAAAGAAATCAGCGGCTTTGTAAAGCTGCAGGTAAAAGGCGGCGCAGCGAATCCAGCGCCTCCGATCGGCCCGGCGCTCGGCTCTAAAGGCGTCAACATTATGGAGTTCTGCAAGCAGTTCAACGCTCGCACGCAGGACAAAGCCGGTAAAGTGCTTCCTGTAACACTTACCGTGTACACCGACAAATCATTCGACTTCGTTATCAAGACCCCTCCTGCAGCAGTGCAGTTGATGGAGCTTGCGAAGCAGCCTAAAGGTTCTAAAGAGCCAAACCGTCAGAAAGTAGGTAAAGTTACATGGGCACAGGTTGAAGCGATCGCTCAAGACAAAATGCCTGACCTCAACTGCTTCACCCTTACCAGCGCTATGAGCATGGTTGCAGGTACAGCACGCAGCATGGGCTTCACTGTAGAAGGAACGCCACCTGAAGGCATCACTGTTAAATAATAGCCGGCGGCTCTAACAGTATTTTTTACCTTATTTAAAGAACTGACAATGGCAATTACAAAGAAAAGAAAAGCTGCAGAAGCTAAACTTGATAAAAATAAAGTATATACGCTTGCTGAAGCCGCAAGTGTGGTGAAAACAGTTAACCTCACCAAATTCGACAGCTCGGTAGACGTTCACATCCGCCTGGGTGTAGACCCTAAGAAAGCTGATCAGGCTATCCGTGGCACAGTTACACTGCCTCACGGTACAGGTAAAACAAAGCGCGTACTCGTTCTTTGTACTCCTGATAAAGAAGCTGAAGCAAAAGCAGCAGGAGCCGACTTCGTTGGTCTGGACGAGTATGTTCAGAAGATCGACGGCGGTTGGACAGACGTTGACGTGATCGTGGCTACTCCATCGGTGATGCCTAAGATTGGTCGTCTCGGTAAGATCCTCGGTCCTCGTAACCTCATGCCAAACCCTAAAACAGGTACAGTTACCAACGACGTAGCTGCAGCTGTTACAGAGGTAAAAGGTGGTAAGATCGCCTTCAAGATCGACAAAGCAGGTATCATCCACGCTTCAGTTGGTCGCGTATCTTTCGAACCAAAGAAACTGGCTGAGAACGCTCAGGAACTGATCAATACACTGGTGCGCATGAAGCCTGCTACTGCCAAAGGTACTTACCTCAAAGGCATCAGCATGGCATCTACAATGAGCCCGGGCCTGGCGATAGATCCGAAAAGCGTAGCGTAATAATAAATGTGCGAAAGCACAGAAAAGTAAAAACTATTTAATAACAATTTGAATCCGGAAAACAGAAAAGCGTAACACAACATTTTCGCATTTCCACAATTTCAAATTCTCAATTTTTTACAATGACTCCTGCTCAAAAAAATGAAGCAATAGAAGTACTCAAGGCGAAATTCGCCCAGTACAGCAACTTTTATGTCACCAATACCGAGTCTCTTACGGTAGAACAGGTGAGCAAGCTCCGCAGGCTTTGTTTCGAAAAGAACATCGAAATGAAAGTTGCGAAGAACACGCTCATCCGTAAAGCCCTCGAGAGCTTCAACGATGACAAATACACAGGTCTTTACGACTCTCTGCATGGCGTTACCGCGCTCATGTTCTCTGATTCTCCAAAAGAGCCTGCAATGATCCTGTCTTCTTTCCGTAAAGAGGGCAACATCGAAAAACCAGTTCTGAAAGCCGCTATCATCGATACTGATGTATTCGTTGGCGACAATCAGCTGGTTGCTCTTACAAAGATCAAGACGAAGAACGAGCTCATCGGCGAAGTTATCGGCTTGCTCCAGTCTCCTGCAAAACGCGTTCTGGCTGCCCTCCTTCACCACCACGAAGGAAAAGCAGAAGCAACTGCAGCAGAGTAAGTTACCACGGGAATGGAACACATTCCCGCACAAATCCGGCTTCCAAGTCCAATATAAATTTTAGAGTACGCAGTAAACAATTTTAAAAACAACAACAAACTAAAACATAATACAATGGCAGACGTAAAAGCATTAGCCGAACAATTAGTAGCCCTGACTGTAAAAGACGTACAGGAACTGGCTGACATTCTGAAAAACGACTACGGTATCGAACCAGCTGCTGCTGCAGTGGTTGTTGCTGCAGGTGGTGGCGACGCTCCGGCAGCTGCTGCTGAGAAAACTTCTTTCAACGTTATCCTGAAGAGCGCAGGCGCTTCTAAACTGAACGTTGTGAAAGTGGTTAAAGATCTCACTGGCCTCGGTCTGAAAGAAGCTAAAGAACTGGTAGACGGCGCTCCTAAAGCAGTTAAAGAAGGTGTTAGCAAAGCAGAAGCTGATGACATCGCAGGCAAACTGAAAGAAGCAGGTGCTGAAGTAGAACTCGCTTAATTGTCGACTTTACATACAGTAAATATTAAAGCCCCGGTTTCCCGGGGCTTTAACTTTCTTATATCGTAACGGTATTTACTTTCTACCGCTCTGAAAGCTTACATCTTTTTGTAGTTCAGAACACCCTTAGACACGTTCATGATCTTGCCGGTAGTTGACACCGCCTTGAAGTAGAATACACCTCTGATGGCATCGGTATCGTTATACGTCATTTTAATTCCGCCTGAGTTACCAAAGTAGCTGAAATACCCCCCCTCAGTAAGGCTGGTCTTGTCAGTCACAGACCCATAGCGGCCGTAGTTCTCCCACTGCATCGGGTATACATTATCAGGGCCCCAAACGTCACGCAGATACAGTTGCAAAACAATGTCGCTCTTGTCTTTATAACCGGTGATCACATTCGCCCCTGAAGAATCGAGCGTAAAAGTAACATTGTCTGCCTTCCAGCCACTGCCATTAATATCAGCACTGAGAACATCACTGTTACCCCATGTAAATTCTTTGCTGGTAAGCGGAGTAATAGGGTTCACGGCTCCATTGCCATTGCTCTGCGGATCGGCAATATAGTCGCCGTTGTTGCACGACACAATACCAAGGACAAATAAACCTGCCAGCAGGCTGTAGAGTTTCTTCTTCATGACCGGAAATTATCAGGCTAAAGATAGGGCAAAAAATATAATTTTGATAAACTTTTTAGGCTCCTGTCGCACATGCGTTACTCCCACATTTTATTGATATTCCTACTTGCTGTCTGCGGATCAAAACTCTCGGCACAGCAGCCTGTGCGTGCCCGGATCATTGAAAAAGGCACTTCAGCACCCGTGCCATTTGCCACTATAAGGTATGGTGCCGGAAACCAGGGGGTAATTGCCGGTTTGGACGGCTACTTTGAGATTCCTGCAGTGTCTCCTGCTCCGTCTACCATAGAAGTCTCGTGCATGGGCTACAAAACCCTGTTACTCAACCTGCCTATACCCGGCAACACAGTGTTTCTGGAACCCGGAGGCCAGGAGCTGGCAGAGGTGACCATCAAACCGCCCTACGAAAAGATACGTCGCATCCTTAACGAGACCATAAAAAACAAACCCGCCAACGACCCGGATAAGTATGACCGCTACCGGTGTCATATCTATTACAAAATGCTGGCCGATGCCGCCCTACCTGATTCAAATGCAGCCAAAGACACCTCAGCCGGCATCAAAGAATTCAAAGCCTTTTCATCACGCCAGCACTTGCTGATGTCAGAGACCTACAGTATCCGCAACTGGGAGCGCCCCGGCAAACTGCAGGAAGATATACTTGCCACCCGCTTCTCGGGCCTGAAAAAGACCGCGTTTACTAGTGTCATCACGGATGTCCTTCCTTTCCATGCCTACACCGATTATATCACTCTTAACGGCAAAGACTATCATAACCCGGTGAGCCCCGGGTATAACCAGCATTACCGTTTTAATCTATCAGACGAATTACTGGATGGCACCGATACGATCTGGGTACTAAGCTTTAGACCAAAAGGAATAGCCGGAAACAGCCTTACCGGCAAGGTTTATGTCCACTCTGCAGGCTTCGCAATATCACGACTTATCGCTGCTGTAAAAGACCCCGGCATGGAACAGACCGTACGTATTGAACAGGAATACCAACGGATCCCATTCGGCACAAACGGCATTCGCTGGTTTCCTGTGCAGCTAAACTAAGTCATTGAACGCGTGATGAAGGCGGACAAGACGCCATATACGCTGCAAATGACTGGTCGCTCCACTATTGACTCCGTATCGTGGGACGACAACGATGTTCGTTTCGACAAACGACATACCGTTCGGCTTGCAGACGGGGCCACCGAGCATAGCGACAGCCTGCTGAACCACTTGCGTCCGGATACACTTGATACAAAAGAGAAAATGACCTACCACGTCATTGACAGCCTGGGCGCCAAGGTGAAAGCAGACAAGATAATGGACCATATGCGGAACCTTCCCAGGGGACGCGTGTCTGTAGGACCGGTCGATATCGACCTGATGCGATTATTATCCTACAACCGCTATGAGAATATAAGGCTGGGAATGGGTTTGCAGACAAACGACCATATTCTGAAATGGGGCTCGGTAGGCGGTTGGGCCGGATATGGCTTCGGAGACAAGCGATGGAAGTATGGCGGCTTCGCTGAATTCTACTTTGACAAGTACAAAGAGTTCGTACTACGCGGCAGCTATGCCGATGACCTCGGCGACCCGGGCCGCATCCAGATCGCCAAAGAACTGGACAAAAACTATCTGCGGAAATTCCTGCTTACACGCGTAGACCTCACAAAGACCTACACGGCTTCGATGAGTGGAAAATTCGGATACTGGAGCACTGAAGTTGCCGCCGAAGAGCAACAATTCACCCCCAACTACAACTACGCACTGCGCCTAAACGGAGAAGACCATGCGGCATTCCATTCCAGAGAGGTATCAATAAATCTTCGCTACGCGTACGGAGAACGGACAGCACCCATTTTCGGCACCTACATGCGTACAGACAGTAAATACCCTATATGGTTCGGGAAAGTAACAGCCGGCGAAATTACTGCCGGCATGCCTTATGAAAAGTACATTAAAGCGGTGTCCGGCTTTCTTTGGCGCGGGCACCTCAATCGCGTGGGCACAGAACACATCATGTTTGAAGCCGGGAAAATATGGAGCGATGGCCCACTGCCTATCTCCCGCCTTTTTGCCGGCAATGGCTTCAAATACGATCCGCGCTATGCGTTCTCACTCTACGGTTTTGGCGGTATTATGACTTTGTTCCCCTACGAAGTATATACCGATAGATTTGTACAGGCAGTATTCCGCCACGACATGGACTGGAAACTTTACAAACTGGAAGCACCTGATTTTGATCTTAGTTCGGCTCCAAATATAGCAATCCAATATGGTGTTCTTTATGGCGACCTTTTACACAAAGCGTCACACCAGAGTATCGATATAATGACACCAAACAATGGGTATCACGAGGCGGGCATTCTGTTAAACAACCTTATCAGGTTACGGTCAAGAACCTATTATCAGTCGTTCAATATAGGCTACTTCTACCACCTCAACGCTGTGGGCCCTATTGAACTCGAAAAAAACGGAAAGATAGTGATCGGTGCTTCTATCGAACTGTAGCGGCACATCAGCATGCAGTCATAATTCAACTCTTTAGACTAATTTTATCCAAATAACCAACCATTCTGATAATGAAAAACAAGATGAGCCTTAAATGGGCTATCCCTGTTATGGCAATGAGCACGCAAATACTGACCGGTTGTGGCAGCGGCACGGCTGACAACAAAGCCGCCAAAGCTGACACGACTATGGTAGCCGACACTTATGACGAGAACTTCGTGACCGAAGCACAGTCGTTTGCCGACCTGCAACTGCTGCGCTACCAGGTACCCGGTTTCCGCAACCTCACGTTGCAACAGAAGAAACTGGCCTACTACTTGTATGAAGCAGCACTCTGTGGCCGCGATATCATCTATGACCAGAAGAGCAAAGACGGCATCATGCTGCGCAAGACCATTGAAGCTGTCTATGGCACGTACAACGGCGACAAGAATGCTGAAGACTGGAAAAAATTTGAAACCTATTGCGGACGTGTATGGTTCAGCAACGGCAACTACCACCACTACGGCAACGATAAGTTCATTCCCGAGTGTAGCTACGAATACTTTACAGGCATAGTCAAGGCCAGCGACACCAGCAAACTGCCAAAGAATGAGGGCGAGAGCGTAGACGCATTTCTGGCACGCATAAAGCCCGTCGTTTACGACCTGAAATACATGCCGAAAGTGGTGGACCTGCGCCCCAACATCGACAACATAGTGAACTCTGCTAACAACTTCTACGAAGGGGTGACTCAAAAAGAAGTAGAGGCCTACTACGCCAAATTCGACACCAAGGGAAATGCACCATCCTGGGGCCTCAACAGTAAAGTGGTGAAAGAAAATGGCCAGATAGTAGAAAAGACATGGAAGAGCGGAGGCATGTATGGCGCTGCCATAGACAAAATAGCAGGCTGGCTGGAAAAGGCTGCAGGCGTGGCCGAAGACTCGCTGCAAAAAGCATCGCTGGAACTGCTTGTTAAGTACTATCGTACCGGCGACCTGAAAACATTTGATGACTACAGTATTGCATGGGCAAAGAACACAGCACCATCGATTGACGCGGTGAACGGCTTCATAGAAGTGTACCTGGATGCAATTGGCAAAAAAGGAAGCTTCGAAAGTACTGTATCACTCAAAGACATGGAGGGAACAAAAAAGATCGAGGCCATTGCCAAAGAAGCACAGTGGTTCGAAGACAACTCCCCGATCATGAAGGAGCATAAAAAGGAAACCGTGAAAGGTATTACAGCCAAGGCTATCACCGTAATAGTGGAAAGTGGAGATGCGGCACCAAGCACACCTATAGGAATCAACCTCCCGAACGCAGACTGGATTCGCAAGGACTACGGCTCCAAATCGGTATCGCTCAGCAACATCGTACACTCTTACAACGTTGTTGGTGCAAAAGGTGGCATGACCGCTGAATTTGCAGTGAACGATACAGTGCGCGAACGTTTGAAACAACATGCAGCGCTTGCGTCCGACCTGCACACTGACATGCACGAATGTATCGGTCACGCATCGGGCAAAATAAATGATGGCGTAGAAACAACCGACAAGACGCTGAAGAACTACGCAAGCTGCCTTGAAGAAGCACGTGCCGACCTGGTAGCTCTGTATTTCATTATGGACAAAAAGCTGGTTGATATTGGTGTTATGCCAAGCCTTGAAGTGGGAATGGCAGAGTACGATAGCTATATCATGAACGGAATGATCACTCAGCTCACCCGCCTGAAACCCGGAGACAAGATTGAAGAAGCACACATGCGCAACCGTGCATTGGTGGCACGCTGGGCTTACGAAAAAGGCAAAAAAGACAACGTGATCGCTATGTTCAAGCGCGACGGTAAGACTTTCGTTCAGGTAAACGACTACAATAAACTGCGTGAATTGTTTGGTCAACTGCTGCGCGAGATACAGCGCATAAAATCAGAAGGTGACTACAAAGCTGGCAAAGCTCTGGTAGAAGGTTACGGAGTGCATGTAGATCCTGTATTGCACAAAGAGATACTGGACCGCTACGCCAAGCTTAATATGAAACCTTACAAAGGATTCATTCAGCCGCGCCTGGTACCTGTAATGAACGGAAACGAAATAACAGACGTAAAGGTTGAATATCCTGACAATTTCTTCCAGCAAATGATGGAATATGGTCAGAAATACGCATTCCTGCCGGTGAAGAACTAATTAATAGTCATTCAGGAAATTGAAAATAGCCTGCCAATTGGCAGGCTATTTTCATTGCATAATATATTACATACTAACGCGCTTCGGCTGTACCATTTGCCTGCGCCTGAAACATGAGTTGCCTGTACTTCTGCGCATTAGCCGAATCACCAAGGAAACGGTAAACATTACTCATACTCATAAACACGTTCGGTGGCTGCACCGGGCGCGCCTTCAGTGATCGCTGATAGAACTGCGCCGATTCATTGAACATACCCTTATTGCCGTAAGACGCACCAAGGTTTGCAAGTGCATCGGCATTATTAGGATCGTAGGAAATAACACGCGAAAGCATTTTAATAGACTCATCCAGCCTGTTGGTACGCAAGAATACACCGCCAAGATTCACCAATGCCTGCGTGTTAAAGCTATCGAGCCTTATAGTGTTTGTGTAGGAAACAATTGCTGAATCGATCTGCCCACCAAATTCATCGGCATAGCCCTTTATCAGGTACACATCGCTATTGTTGGGCAATATGGCCAAACTGCGATTCAGACATTCATTCGCGTTTTTGTAAAGATCACGCTTAAGCAGTGCATCAGGCTCCTTGCTTATCATACGTGTATACTCAACGCCCATCAGATATTGCGCACGCCAGCTATTGGGCGCAGTCTCCAGTCCGGTTTTATACAATTCCAGATTGCTGCTCCAAGCTTCATTGCGTGCAACCGTCTTGGCACCATACAACAAGCTGATAACTGTAACCACAATAAACAAAGGTCTTGCCGTGGCAAACGACATATTTACGGTATCCACCTTCAGCAACTTAGACAAGATCACTACCAGCGCAATACAGAATGCAAGAGAGCCTGTATAGATAAAACGCTCTGCCATTGTAGCGCCAATGTCAACTAAAAGATTGGAAGTAATAACCACCGAGAACGCGTAGAACAGAATACAATATGCGAATACATCACGTTTTGCAAAGTTCTTCACAGCGTAAACCGCCAGTGCTATAATGACAGCAACAGCAGCCAGCGCCTTAGGGTCTGAGAAACCGATGATCGGGATCTGATTAAAAGAATAATCGTAAGAAAGCGGATGCGGGAAAATCAGGATGATCAGGTACTTCAACTGTATGAACAGAGTAGTAGCCAGCTTTTCAGCATAGTTGGTGGCAGCCATCAGGGCATTGTTATTCACAAGTATGCGCACCTTTTCTCCATCGCTTTCAATAAAGAGCGCACGCATCACCATATAACCGGCAGCCACCGCGGCATACGGTATCGCAAATCTGGCGGCCTTTGCTATCGGAATGTCCTTTCTGAAGAAATAGACGGTCATCGGCGCTATCAGCACCAATGCTATAGGCGTCTCTTTAGACATAAGTGCACAGAAAAACAGCACTGCTGATAAGATCATGTTCTTTGCCTTACCGTCATCGGCATACTTCATGGTCTGAAGCAATGCCAACGCGGAAAATAATAAGCCCATGACTTCATCGCGGCTTTTTACACTCGCAACTACCTCAGTGTGCATTGGATGTAATGCAAACAGCAACGTAATAAAGAATGGCACGAACTCGGATACTCCCTTGAACATCTTACGCAGAAGCAGGAACAACACAACTATCTGAACTGTAAAAAGTATAAGGTTGATAAGGTGACCCGTGTGCGGATCAAAACCAAAAAGATCTTTCTCGGCAGCAAAACTCGTCAGCATCAACGGACGATATGAAGCATCATGATGTTTGAATACACCATAGTAAGCAGCGTGTGTAAAGAACTCACCTATCGCTGATAATCCCTTGCTCACATTCGGATTGTCTTTTGTAAAAAAAGGATCATCCAGGGTATACTCATAGCCGATCACCCTGATATTCACTACGAATGCAACTACTGCGAGGATGATCAGCAATATCTTGTTGGGTTGGGGCGCCGCCTCGGTCA
>JBGAQG010000047.1:0-19934 GCA_044220845.1 Flavipsychrobacter sp.
TATTATATGACTTTCCATGCCTTTCTGATAATTGCTATGGTAATATGTTGATATATGGCCCTTTGCAAATCAAATTATACTTCTTACCTTGTTTTCTGAAAAAATATTTTAAATCCCGACATCGTGAAGATTTTATATAAATTAGGTGTATTTCTAGCCTTAGCATTTTGTTTGAGCAAGCCCTATTTGAGCGCACAAACAGTTTATACCAATAGTTTTCCGGCCACGTTCGGTCCAAGCTATTCACTCCCTTTTGGAACACCTGCATGCAACCCTGTCAGTGACGCATCAGGGGGTATAAGCCCGCTTTCGTCGGGTGTAAGCGAAGGTGGATTTCTGGGTAGTACGTCTATTCCACTCACACCAGGCTACTTGGCTATATGGGCACAAAATGCTTGGGTTTCCGGTTACCGTTTTGCCTATATAAGTTCGCCATTGGCACCCTACGCGTCACCATTTAATCCCACCCTATCATTAAATGATGAGCTGGTAACCTGGACATTCAATATGAGAACAAGTGTCCCTGTAAGCGGATTTGGGACAACACAGAACATAGTGGCAATGGTGCTGGCTACAGATGCGGTAAACTATCGTATTTTTGGGAATGGCTATGCTGTTGTTTTCAATCCTGCCATGCCACAGGGTTTCCAGCTTATCAGGTTCACTTCGGGGCTTATGGGCACCGTAACACCTTTGATAACATCATCTGCGTCTCTTTCTTCTGCAACCAATTATGCGAGTATAAGAATTGTTTATCAACAGTCTATAAACCAGTGGATGATGTATGTCCGTGATGATGGGGCAACTGCTTTTGCTGACCCATCTGTAGGTGTTACCGCAGCGGCAGGCAGTGTAATTGACGGGACATATACATCAACGCCAATGAGCATTTTTGGTTTTTACGCAAATTACGAAATGTCGTCATCGGGACCTGAGGGGAAAATGGCCTATTTTGACAATTACTCAGTTACGATGAGTTGCCCTAAAATAGAATCGGGCGGCCTGAATACTTGTATTGGCTTGACAACCACACTCTCAAGCTCCACGCCGGGTGGCACATGGACGAGTGGTACACCGTCGGTAGCAACTATTGGCTCTTCTTCTGGTATAGTTACAGGGATGTCGGTAGGTACCAGCATTGTGACATATGTTGCGGGAACGTGTAGTGTTGTGGCGATCGTCACTGTTAACCCTCTTCCCGTTGCTCCTGCTATTACAGGTACGCTATCGATATGCGCAGGTGCTACAACGCCCTTGTCAACGATACCGCCACCGCTTCCCGGCACATGGAGTAGTAGCACTACTTCTGTGGCAACGGTGAACCCGACTACAGGTGTTGTTACAGGTATCTCCGGCGGAACGGCAATAATAAGCTTCACCATACCAACGGGTTGTTTTTCCACTGCCACAGTTACGGTTACTCCGATCCCATCGGTAATCACAGGTGCGGCAACTGTATGTATAGGGCGTACCACCACGTGGACTGATACCATTACGGGCGGCACTTGGAGCAGTACTGATGCGGCGGTAGCAACTGTTGGGTCTTCAACAGGCATAATAACCGGTGTAAACACAGGTACGGTCACTATTTCATATTCTGTAGGACCAGGTTGCTATACCACAAGGGTGATGACTGTCATTCCGTCACCCGCTGCTATTACAGGTACAGCGTCATTATGCGTGGGTGCTACAACCGCCTTGGCAAACGCCACGCCCGGTGGCACTTGGACAAGCAGTAATACAAGTGTTGCAACTATAGATATTGCAACAGGCTTGGTAACAGGTGTTTTGGCAGGCACAGCTACTATTAGTTATACTGCCCCCAACGGTTGTTTTGAGACAGTGGTGGCAACTGTGAACCCGATACCGAATGCGATAACAGGTATGCAGACTGTATGTGTGGGCGCGCAAACATTACTTAGCAGCTCATCTGGTGGCGGCACCTGGTCAAGCGGAAATATAGCGATAGCTACAGTTAATAGCACTGGGAACGTCACCGGTGTATTGGCAGGCACCGTAAACATTACCTATACCCGGCTGGGGTGCATCACTACCGCAATAGTTACGGTTAACGACTTGCCACCGTTGATTGGTGGACCAGGTTCAGTATGTATCGGGTCAAGCATCACGCTGACTAATACAAGTGCTGGTGGCACCTGGAGCAGCAGCAACGCTGGTATTGCAACAATTGGCATAGCAACAGGCATTGTAAATACGGTAGCGGTAGGCACAACAACTATTACGTACACGTCATCGTTGACGGGTTGCTTCAGAACAGGGACCGTAACAGTGAGCCCGCTTCCCGGCGCAATAGGTGGCCCTACAACTTTGTGCCCCGCAAGCACCGTGACGCTAACGTGCACACCATTAGGCGGCACATGGGCCAGTGGCAACACAGCCATTGCTACCATTGTACCAGGTACAGGTGTTCTAACTGGAGTTGCTACCGGCACTGCAACTATTTCGTATACATCAGCAGCAGGTTGTTTGCGCACAACAATAGTAACAGTATCTTCAGCACCGCCGGCTATGATCACGCCTATAGGTGATACGGTGTTATGCCCGGGCGACTTTGTGGCACTAACAGCCGGCACATCTCCCGGGGTAACGTATGAATGGTATTTGGGAGGAGTACTTATCCCGGCGGCTACCAGCCCTACTTACATCGCCAGCGTGGGCGGTAGCTACCAGGTGAGGGTGGTGGTGGCCGCGGGTTGCTCCACTATGTCTGCCCCTATGTCGGTGTCTGTTGTGCCTGCCACCGCTACTATCACGGTGCCCGGTGGGATCACCACCACTTGTGCGGGCTCCCCTATTGCACTTAATGCTAATACAGGCATCGGTCTCACGTATCAGTGGGAACTGGCTGGTACAGCCATTTCGGGGGCTACTGCAAGCACATACAATGCGCTGACTGCTGGACTGTATACAGTTAGAGTAACAAACGCTGCAGGATGCTGGGCGGTCTCGACACCGGTTTCTATAGTTGTCACCCCTGCACCATCTGGCGTAGTTACTAGCTCGGGTCCGCTAACGTTCTGTAACGGTGGCAATGTGGTTCTGACAGCTGCAACCGGAACCGGCTATACTTATCAATGGTATAATGCATCAGGGCCAATAGCAGGCGCTACCGCAGCTTCATACACTGTTACCGCTCCTGAAAGCTATCATGCTGTCATAGCCGCGCCTTCAGGATGTGCAACAGCAACCGCAATAAGTGTGGTGAATGTGAACCCACTTCCCAATGTGACAATAACTCCTGGTGGGTCAACTGTATTCTGTGCGGGCGGTTCCGTTTTGCTGTCGGCTACCCCCGGTTTCAGCTACCAGTGGTACAGACACGGCGTGGCTATACCCGGGGCAATCAGTGGGTCCTATCTGGCCACTACAAGTGGTGGTTACAGGGTGCGGGTAACGAATACATCAACCGGATGTACTGATCTCACCCATGCCGATACAGTTGTGTCTGTCGTGTCGTCACCTACCATAGTACCGCTCACCCCTTCTAAATTCTGCTGGGGAGGTAGTTCGTTGTTAGCAACCAGCGTTTCTGGCTTAGGCTCCGCCCTTAACTATCAATGGTCATTCAACGGAGTGGCGATAGTAGGTGCGACAAGTAGCACGTACAACGCTTCGGTAGCAGGTGTTTACGTATGTGCTATTGCTGTACCATTAAGCTGCACCGTCGCGACCGGACCGGTATCAGTAATGCAAGTGCCATTGCCCAACCCGTCTATTTCGTTTAACGGCACTACTATCAAAACCGGTAACTACTATGTTGCTTACCAGTGGTATAAAAATCTGGTTGTAATACCGGGCGCAACTTCTGCAAGCACACCGTCAACCGGCCCCGGCACATACAAAGTAGCGGTAACAGACACGAATGGATGCCAATCTGTTAGTGCCAGTTATGTGCTGAACAGCACACCGCCTGCCGGAGTATCCAATTTGAATAGCGCTGAAATAAAGATCTTCCCAAACCCGACAAACGAAATGGTGTATGTAGAATCGGCTACAGCATTACGCGCGGTGATACTTAGTACGGATGGCAAAGTACTTATTGATAAAGAAAATGTCAAAGAAATAAGCCTGAAAGGGTTGGTGAATGGGATGTACGTTATAAAACTATACAATCAAGAACAGCAACAGGTGATGGTGCAGAAATTGGTTAAACAATAACGAATTCTCTCGCTAAGATAAAGGCACCTATTAGTCGAAACCCAGCATCGCATTGTTTATGAGTCTCCGACTACGTCATGGTGGCTGCCAATCTCCGGATTGGCGAGGGCCTATTATTTGGTTTTCGTTGGGATCAACCGCAAAACAATTTTCTGTCATACCCCCAAAACCGCATTACCATAAAACTTTCTTTTGCCTGTTTCCATTCACGTGTGTAACTTGTTTTGAAGTTGAAAAAAATGGGGCAAAGCAGCATGCATTATGAAAAGTTTTCACTTCTCAGGTGCGCAGTTTTTGCGCAGTTTTGTGAAGCAAACTGCGCAGCTGCTTCTCACCTTTTTATTGAAAATCAATAAGTTATATGAAATTTGCAGAAAAAGAAAAAATTCACAAAGAGGGAAGCAGCTTCAATTTACCAACCACAAGGCAAGCACCCCGAAACTTGCAAACAGTCTGCCGCAGGCAGGTTTCAAACTCACCGATCCTAATCCCCAACTCCCCATTCCCAAATCCTATATTTGCACCTGCTTATGCACGAAATAGAACCTTTCTACAACTGGCGGCATTTGTATATAGCCGAGGAAGATGAACTGTCGCCGTTCTACGGCACCGAACACAGCGAGTTCGAGTATTCGAATACCGTTTACAACTACTACATTCATCCCCAGTGGGACGAATTCGGGTCGCGCACCCTATATATGAAGGAACTCTTCGCCGATTACGAGCTGAACTACGTGATCCTCGAGTTCATAGGCGAGTGGAATGATGCAGTAGAGAATGATATCATGCAGCTGAAACGGTCGGTAATAGACCTCATGCAGGCAAAAGGCATCAGCAAGTTCATCCTCATAACCGAGAATGTGCTCAACTTTCATAGCAGCGATACCGACTACTACGAAGAGTGGAACGAGGAAATAGTCGATGCCGGTGGCTGGATAGTGGCCGTGAACATGCCCGAGCAGACCCGATACGACTTCACCCGGTCGCGCATCACCCGCTATGTACACCTCATCGACAGACCGCAATGGCGCACTTTTCAGCCCGGCGATTTTTTCCAGGCTATAGATAACGAGATGCTGCGGTTGCTATAAGCCGGCTTACATACCCGACAGCTTGCGCATCAGGTTCACGCCGCCCTTTTTACCGCTTGGCGCCGCCGATTTGCTGCCTGCAGCACCGCCTTTTTTGCCCTTGGGCTGGTTGCCGAACACTATTTGTTTGGATGGGAGCTTGGTTGGTGCTGCTTTCTTCGGGGTGTTGTTTGAGTTGTCCATACTGCAAGATAGGACACAGGGTACACAAAAACAACCCGTATTGAGCGGTTTGAGGCACAAAAACCGGCAAAAAATGGGTAGTATCGATTAAATTTTTTCCGATTAACTATTCGTTTGCATAAATTTTTTGTAATATTGCTACAACCTGAAACTATTAACATTACGAAAACTATCAACATAAAGTCTATGTCCTATAAGTTAAAGATCCTTCCAAGGTGGTTGGTTTTTCTGTTGGACCTCTTCCTGGTGTGCTTCTGTCTGTTCCTCTCCCGCATGCTGAAGCTGAACTTTAACTGGGAGCATATGAACGACGGTCTCCGCTTTATGATGCTGGTGGTGCTGGGCGTGAATGCTGTTCTTTTCTATGCTTTCAAGAGTTATGCCGGCATCGTTCGCTACACCAATCTCGAGGATACATCACGCCTGGTAATGGTGAATGCCATTGCTGCCTTCTTTTACCTGGTAGTTAATATCTTCTTCCTCGGCTCGCGCAACTACTTCACGTTGCAGATCGTTTCCATCAACTTCTTTATCACCAGCTTCGTTATCATATCTTACCGCCTTACCGTTAGGTATGTATTTAATTTTTACAAATCTCTTTCTGTCGGCGGCATCAAGGTGCAGAAGAAAAAGGTAGTGGTTTACGATACGTCTGCCGATGGACTGCATATTAAGAAGGTGATGAACAGCCTGCCCGATGGCGATATGCAGGTAGTGGCGTTTCTGGACAATTCGTTCAGCACCAATGGTAAGTTGCTGGAGGGTATACCCATATACAGCACCACCGAAAACAGTATTGCAAAATTGGCCGCTGAGGGGGTAGAGATCCTCATTCTGGCCAGCAAACACATAGAAAAGACCACGCTGAACGATATGGTGGATAGTTGCCTGGCGCACGGCATCAAGGTGCAGCAGGTGCCCGCCATGCGCGACTGGCTAAACGGCAAACTGGATACCCAGCAGCTGCAGAACATCAACATCGAAGACCTGCTGGAGCGCGAGGTGATCAAGATACACAACGAAGCCATTTACAGCGAGTTGAAGGGCAAGAAGATTCTCGTGACCGGTGCGGCAGGCTCTATAGGCAGTGAAATGGTGCGCCAGTTGCTGGCATACAGGCCGTCGCTCCTCATACTTTGCGACAAGGCCGAAACGCCAATGCACGACTTCCTGCTGGAACTGCAGGAAAAGCACAAAAACGCCAATATCAAGGCCTATCTGGCCGATATATGCGACAAAGCCCGTATGGAGCAACTGTTCGAGGTCTTCAACCCCGAGATCGTGTTTCACGCTGCCGCTTACAAGCACGTGCCGCTCATGGAGGACAATCCTTCCATTGCGGTCATCAATAACGTGGCAGGTACGCGCCAACTGGCTGAGCTGGCTGTGGCCAATAATGTAGAGAAGTTCGTAATGGTATCTACCGACAAGGCCGTGAACCCCACCAATGTGATGGGGGCATCAAAACGCATTGCCGAGATCTTTACCCAAAGCTATTTCAAACACCTGCAGGAGGCCGACCCTGAGCATGTCACCAAGTTCGTTACTACTCGTTTCGGCAATGTGCTCGGTTCCAACGGTTCGGTGATCCCTCGCTTTAAGAAGCAACTGCAGAAGGGTGGTCCGCTCACGGTCACTCACCCCGAGATCACCCGCTACTTTATGACCATCCCCGAGGCATGCCTCTTGGTAATTGAAGCAGGCGTGATGGGACAGGGCGGAGAGATATTTGTGTTCGACATGGGCAAGCCCGTTAAGATCGCCGATCTCGCACGCAAAGTCATCAAACTCTCCGGCAAAGAACCTGATCGCGACATCCGCATAGAGTACACAGGCCTGAGACCCGGCGAAAAGCTCTATGAAGAGTTGCTGAGTACGGCAGAGAATTCACGGCCCACCTATCACGAGAAGATCATGATAGCTGATGTGCGCGAATATGACTTTGCTACGGTGGAGAAGAAGATCACCAAACTCATAGCCAGCGCCCGTCAGCATTATACACTGGAGACAGTGTTCCTGATGAAAGATCTGGTGCCTGAGTTTGTCAGCAGCAATAAAGCCTACGAAAAGGTCAATTCCGGTAAGTAACGACTACAGGTAATTCGACTTGAAGATCAGGTCAGAGAAATCCTTGCTGGACAGCGGCTTCTCAAAATACCCCGAAACAATAGGGATGTTGTAGGCCTTCAGTTTGTCATTAGTATTGATAGACGAAGAAAGCATATAAATGCGCAAACCGCGTGCTTGTCCGTCGGTGATCATTGGTGCAAGGCGCTCTATAACTTCCCAACCCGATAAGCCGGGCATGTTGATGTCAATAAAAGCAATGACCTGTTCGCCTTCATTTTGGTTCACAAGTTGTGCTATGTGGTCTATGCCTTCATTTTGGTTCACGTAGGATCGGATGTAGTCCTTTGAGTGCACTGATTTTATTGACATTTCGGTGAGCATGTTACTAACCGGATCATCGTCAATGATCACAACATGTTGCTCGTCTCTTCTTTTCATACTGCTACTGATTTAAGTTGTTTGTCGCACCTTATTTCTGCATTCAGGTGGGTTGAAATTGGGCAAATAAGCCTGACGCGAAATGCAGAACCGCTATTTTACTGCAAAGAAACAACGAAAACCTGCGGTAGTAGCTACTACTTTTAGGGGTCTTTGGCGAAAAAAATGAGCGTTGGGGCAAAAAAAGAGACCACAATGTGTGGTCTCCCCATAAAATAAGTTGGATTGTAGTTAGTTGGTCAGCCCGCTGATCTGGCTATTGTGACCTGTAGCTTTTACGAGGTCATCCAGAACAGGTGAGCAGTCGATCTGTCCGTTTATGTTGGACTTCCACTTAACAGTACCTTTAGACGAGTCGAGCGCATAAAGGTATTTGTCGTAGCTGCCCACGTAGATCACATCGTTGTAAGCGAGCGGACTTGAAGTAACGATACCGGTAGTTGCAAACTGCCACTTGATGGCGCCATCAGCTATCTTGAGTGCGTATAGTTTGTAGTCTTTACAGCCGACGTATACTACCTGGTTGCTGGCATATGGTGATGATGTTACCTCACTCTTCAGCGTGCGCTTCCAGCGGAGGTCGGGAGTAGTAGTGGTTATAGACAGACCGGTGTCTACACAGTACACATTGAAGTCATCGGCACCGAAGATGCAAGTGCCTTTGTATGCAGTTGCAGAACTGCGGATGCCGCCCTTGGTCTTGTATTTCCAGCGTACCACGCCCACGTTGGTTGGATTGTCAAGGTACATGCAGTACATGGCACTATCAGTAACGCTGCCAATGAACAGGTACGGATCGCCAATAGCGGCCGATGCAGTAAACTTAGCCCCCGGGATATTCAGCGACCAAACCGGTGCCGGCGAAAGTGTGGAGTTGAGATTGCCGTTCATTTTCTCCATGCGATACACGGTACCGTTGGTAGTAGCAAAGTAAACGCTGCCGTTGTAAATTGTAGGAGAAGACTCGATAGGACCGGCGGCCATGTAGCTCCATACGGTAGACGAGTTGCCTGTATCGATGGAGTAGAACCCGCCGCTGTTGCCACCTACAAAGATACGGCCGGCATCAGCTATCGGGGTTGATTTGGTACCGGTACCGCCATTAGAATAGGTCAGTTTTTTGGTTATCACACCGGTGCGTGAGTTGATCTTATAGATCGTGTCGCGGTTAGATGAAGCCACATAGACACTGCCATTATAGATAATGGGCGATGCTTTTATCTGGCAGGGCAGGCCCACTTCCCAGCTTTTTACGCCGGTTGTAGGGTTCAGGGCGTAAAGCACCTGATTGTCGCTGCCAATGATAACGTTGGGTGAATAGGCAGTGGGAAGAACTGTGTCGGGACTGTAGTTGCGTTGACAAGATGTAAGCACAAGTGAAGAAGCGACCAGAGAAAGGACTATATGACTCAATCGGTGTAACATGATCGGTATTTGATTTTTCTGAAGATGCAAGATAAAGATTTTTAAAAACTTTTAAGAACTTCTTCCGTTATATGTAGGAAGTGCCGGCCATTGAAAGACAGCACATTATCCGGTTTAGTTGGTGGTGTGGTAGAGTGCCGTTCTAAAGTGAGTCGAGGGTGAAGCCTTCCGCATAGTCTGGCCGAAGGTTGGTGGGGTCTATGCCTTTTAGTCGCAGGAATACCTTGGCAGTCGTAAAAACGTCCTGCATACAGTAGCGGCTAATGCGGGCGATGTCCTTCTCCTGCCAGAACACGCGACCCACCTGACTGCCATCGATGTCGTCCTTGGGTGATGGGATGCCGAGTACCTGAGCCAGCAGCGATAGTGAGGTGTAGTTCTTGTTGTCGCCGAATTTCCAGAGTTCGAGGGTATCGAGATGGGTGATCTCCCACGGTTTGCGCCCGGAGAGTTGCAGACAGGACGGTAGCGGTATGTTGTTGATGACCATACGCCTGCATATAAAGGGAATATCGAACTCCTTGATGTTGTGTCCGCAAAACCGGATGTCTTTGTGGCGGGCTGTCATTTTTTCTATGACAACACAAAGATCCGTGAGGATCTTCTTTTCGTCCTCTCCTGCCAGCGATCGCAGCCTAAGGCGACGGTTATCGTCATCACCTACAATTACGCCAAAGCTGATGCAAACGACACGGGCGAATTCAGAAAAGATACCGGCGCGATCGGTGAAAAGGTCTGCCGGATCTTTAATATCATCGCGGGTCGGTTTCACCAGGCGCGACTTCTTGTCCCACTCTGCTCTGAGACCTTCCGGTAGTGAGTTATAGTCGGGAACGCCCGAAGCTGTTTCTATGTCAATAAACAATATGCCGTTCAGGAATTCCATTGCATGCAATAGTATGCTATATTTGCAACGAATTTACGACTTGCTTTTTTTAAACCATAATACTTCAGATTATGAGTCAAATCAATCAGATCACACCACAGGACCCTCAGCAAAGCATGCCGCCACGGAAAAACAATTCATTGATTTACTGGGTGGTCATCATCATTTTGCTGGCAGGCTGTATATACCTGTACATGAGCAAGACTCAGATGGCTGAACTGAACGCGAACAATGCACAGATGCAACAACAGCGCATGGATTCGCTGAGTACAGAACATGCTACTCTGGAAGCCGATTTCCAGGCAGCGTCGGCAAAGCTGGACCAACTGGTTACCCAGAATGCGCAGATGGACAGCATGCTGAAGGGCGATCAGGAAGCACTGAGTAAGCTGCGCGGACAGATCCGTTCTATTCTTAAAAAGAAAGATGCTACACAGGCTGAATTGGAGCAGGCAAGGATCATGATCGCATCGTTGAACGACAAGACGCGTGAATATGAAGCTCGTATTGCTGAACTGGAAAAGGAGAATACAATTCTTACCGGAAACAACAAGGTGCTGACACGTGAGCGTGATTCTACCGTTACTCAGAACATTGCTATCAAGCAGTTGGCATCAGTGCTGCATGCGTCCAACATACGTATGGAGGCTATCAAGGTTAAGCGTAACGGTAAAGAGAAAGAGACGCAGCGCGCGAAGAAAGCCGACATCCTGCGTATCACTTTTGATATTGATGAGAACCGTATTGCAGAGAGTGGTACGAAAATGGTGTATCTGCGTGTCATAGATCCTAAAGGAACTACTATCAACAATCCTGCAAAAGGGTCGGGCATGATCACTACTGCAAAAGGAGATCATCTTTCCTACACTTTGTCAAAGGCAGTGCCACTTGTAACTAACCAGCCTTACAAGAACATCATTGTGGACTGGAATCAGGATGGTGAATATGAGAAGGGTAGCTACAAAATTGAGATCTATAATGACGGGTACAGCATTGGCTCCGGCTCTGTAGATCTGAAATAGTGGCGATGAAAAGACAGCAGTAGCGGTGATGATGGACACGTCATTACCGCTTTTTGTTTTGGGGTATCACTTAACAATTACATAATCTCGTATTCTTTTTTGTTCACCGGGGGTGACCTAATATTGCATAGGAATTCAGAGGAGACATATGGAAGTATTTCCGGGTAAAATTTTGATAGTGGACGATGAACCGGATATAGTCGAGTTCATCAGTTATAACCTCAAAAGCAGGGGTTACCTTATAGCCACCGCCCGAGATGGAGTAGAGGCAGTCAGAAAGGCAAAAGAGTTCAGGCCCAACCTGATTTTGCTGGACATGATGATGCCGAACAAAGACGGCATCGAAACCATAAAGGAATTACGTTCGCTGCCTGATTTTGATGATACTGCGATCATCTTCCTTACCGCACTTAATGACGAAAAGTACGAAATAGAAGGGCTCAAGAAGGGTGCAGACGACTACATTGCAAAGCCTATAAAGCCTGAATTACTGGCTACCCGAATTGCATCTGCACTGAGACGCTTCAGGAAGGACGATGAGCAAGATCAGAAGCTGTCGTTCGGAGACCTTGAGATCAACAAGACAAAGTTCACTGTTGAGTATAAAGGTGATGAGATTATTCTTGCCAAAAAGGAATTCGAACTGCTTTCACTATTGGCATCTAAGCCGGGCAGGGTGTTTCTGAGGAACGAGATACTTCAGCGCGTATGGGGCACTGACGTAATAGTCGGCGACCGCACGATAGATGTTCACATCAGGAAGATAAGGCAGAAAGTAGGCATAGATCTGATCACTACTGTGAAAGGTGTAGGCTACAAATTTGAGATGCCTTAATCAGCCGTGCAGGGAGTTTCGGTGGCTGTTTTCAACAATCAGGATAAAAAAGATGGGTACAGACGTGCCGTTGGTTGAGTTTTCCTATAACTTAGTGGTATGTCTGTCTTAAACACCAAGAATGTGTCGCCGCGTTCATTGTCGTTAGTAACGGCAATTGCGGTGGGCGTGGCCAACGCTGCGATGGTGTTTTTCATTACGTTCAGTGCCCGCACATCGTTGATCGTTCTGGGGGTCACATTTGCAGTGATCTACGCGTTGTATTATTACACATTGCAGCGTTTCATCTACCGCAAGATCAAGCTCATCTATAAGTTCATATACCAGACAAAGGCAACGAAGCGGGAGGAGTATTTCTACGAAAATGTGCTGCCTCAGAAGTCGATAGATGAAGTAAGTAAAGACGTGGAGCAGTGGGCTGCGCAGAAGCGCAACGAAATTGAGATACTGCAGGCGAACGAACAATTCAGGAAGGAGTTCCTGATGAATCTTGCTCATGAGTTGAGAACCCCGATATTCTCGGTGCAGGGATATGTAGATACGCTGCTGGGCGGTGCAATAGATGATGCTGAAGTGAATAAGAAATTTCTGACCAACGCATCGAAGGGTATTGACCGTTTGGTGCGGCTGGTAGATGACCTTGGGGAGATATCCAAACTGGAATCGGGGAGGATACCGTTGATACAGGAAACGTTTGTGATACAGGATCTGATAAAGGATGTATATGAAGAGTTGTCGTTGAAAGCTCATGAGAAATCCATCACTTTATCGCTTAAGAAGGGTACCGAGCGGCCCATACTTGTGCATGCGGATAAGCAAAAGATAAAGCAGGTGATAGTGAATCTGGTGGAGAATGCCATCAAGTATGGCAACGAGAACGGATCGGTAATAGCCGGCTGTTATGAGATGGATGAGAAGAATGTGTATGTTGAGGTCTCAGATGACGGGCCGGGTATATCGGAAGAGCACCTGCCGCGCATTTTTGAACGCTTTTACCGTGCCGACCGTAGCCGAGCACGCGCAATAGGTGGTACCGGACTTGGTCTTGCAATAGTGAAGCATATCATAGAGGCGCATGGACAAACCGTGAACGTTCGAAGCAAGGTGGGAGTGGGTTCATCGTTCGGGTTCACACTGGATCGGGGCGCCGCTTAGCTTGTGGTCGTCATTCTGTCGATAATAGTAGCAGCCGACCTTTCGTAATTATATTTATCGAGTAAAGTGTTCACTACCGAGGAGTGTGGTGTCTTTGAAGCAGCCAGTTCGGTTAATGCCCGGGCTATGTCGGCAGTATCGTAGGGGCGGCAAAAGTGTGCAACTTCTCCGTACAGCTCCCTGTAAACCGGGATGTCGGAACAAAGGAGTTTACAATTGTTTGCGGCGCCTTCCAGTATCGGAATGCCGAATCCTTCGTAAGCTGATACAGAGGCAACTATCTCGGCGCGATTGTAGAGATCAGACAGTTCCTGTTCGGACAATTGTCGGAGCAAGGTGATGTTGTTTTCGACAAGGGTTTGCTCGTTGATACCTGTTTCGGCAAATACTTTGTTCTTGTCGCCAACTATGTAGAGTTTGTGGGTGGACCTGAGCGGGCTGCTGATAAACGCTTTGATCAGGCTTTCATGATTTTTTCGGAGATTGAAACTCCCAACAGCAAGTACAATGGGTTCTTTTGTTGCCGGGAGGGTAGGTTGCATTATGTCGGACAGTCCGTTGTAAGTTACTGATATATGTTTGTTGCTTATGTGATAATGTTCTGAGATCTCTGCGGCAACTGTTCTGCTGACGGTAAAGACATGTTTTGCTTTTCGGATTACCCGTGGAACCATGAAATTGTACCAGGTAGAGAAAGCCCGCGAATTCCACTCGGGGTGCAACCGGAAAGCAAGGTCGTGGAGGGTGACAAAATTATTGCTGTAGAAGAGCGGCGCTGTATTGCACGGATTAAAGAGCGGCCCGCGGCCCATCTTCTTCATATAAGCCGGAAGATCCTTTTGTTCCCACAGGTGCCCCGTATTATTACCCACACATATAGCGTTTAATTCTTTTGCTACAGATGTGTTGATTATGTCGCGAGGGGCCAGAAAGACGGACTCAGGGTGTAATTTTTTAATTTTTCTGCTGCATTCAATTCCATACCTTTGCACACCCGTAACAGGTTGGGAGAGGAAACGGGCATTTATATATATTGTCATTTTTTACTGCAGGTAATTGAATAGCCTGCACAAAGTTCAACAAATTCAGCAAGGTGCAAAATATCACGCGTATATATGCCTTAAGTAAGCGCAACGTTATTTTAAGGTATAAGAATTCGTTGGTTGGTTTTTTGTGGGGGTTTATGAAACCGCTCATTTACTTGCTGATATTCATTGTAATGTTCAGCCAGAGTTTCCCATCTGTTCAGAATTACATATTGTTTGCGCTTTCCGGTCTTATCCTATGGTTTTTCTTTTCCAATGTCACCAGCCAATCGGTAGGGAGCATTGTGGGGTCGGCGGGCTTGCTGAAGGCGATCAATATACCATCTTATTTTTTCCCTCTTTCCGAAGTTTTGAGTGAATTATTCAACCTGATGCTCACCATAGCGGTGTTTCTGGTGATGATGAACTGGTTTGGGATAGTTTACAGCATGAAGTTGTTTTTGATTTTGCCTCTGGTGTTGTTGTTTGCGCTTTTTGCTTACGGTTTGAACCTGATATTGAGTTCCATCAATGTCTTCTTCCGCGATATTGGCATCATTTGGGGTACCATTCAACCTGCACTTTTTTACCTCACTCCCATTGCTTATCCCGAGAATATGATTCCCGACAAGTATAAGTTGGTGATCAAACTCAACCCCATCTATTATTTTGTGAAGGTAGGAAGAACGATTTTTTACGATACATTCAGTCCTTCGGCTCATGCCTGGAATGTTTGTATTATGATCTCTTTTGTTACTTTAGGGGTCGGGCTGCTGATCTATAGCCGTTTAAAGAACCAATTTATATCTGCCATTTAAAAAAGAGAGTTAGTAATGAGTGATGTTATAATAAGTGTTGAGGATGTCCATGTCAGTTTTTGGCAGAACAATGTGGGCGTTTATTCAATAAAAGACCTCATTACTCTTCGTAAAAGTCCATTCAAAAGCAAGACGATACTTGACGGCATATCTGTAGAGGTGAAGCGTGGCGAGAGTTTGGGCATCATAGGGAGAAACGGCTCGGGCAAAAGTACCCTTTTGCGCACGATAGCCGGTATCATAAAGCCGGAAAAAGGTAAGGTAACGGTAAACGGAACATTTGCTCCAATACTGGCGATAGGTGCCGGGATTGAACAGGAACTTACAGGATATGAAAATATCTCGATGCTACTGTCTCTTTACGGCACGCACAAGAAAGGCGGAGATACAATAAAAAATATTAAAGAATTTTCAGAACTTAGCGATGAGGTATTGCGAATGCCTGTGAAGCAGTATTCATCAGGGATGGCTGCGCGATTGGCATTTTCTATTTCATTGGCAAACGAATCTGATATTTTGATCATAGATGAAGTGTTGGCTGTCGGTGATCAGGGATTTCAGGCAAAGTGTCAGGAGAAGATATTCCAGATAAAAGGTCAGGGCAAGACAATATTATTTGTTTCGCATTTTCCTGATGATGTCGCGCGTATCTGTAACAAGGCAATTTTGCTGGAACATGGTAAAATGATCGACAGCGGAAACTCCATAGACGTATGCAATCACTACAAAAAATTGTTCTAAATAAGTTACAGCCCGGAAAGGTTCCGATATTCATAGTGTCGCCCAATATGCACGATGGGGACGCTCTGGCCGCGTTGTTATCGGCGCACCTGAAAGCTTCGGATCGTGGCGGTGAGGCGCCGGTTGCCGGGATCAATTACTTTCATAGTGTGGCTGCCCAGCGTTTGGTGGCGCGTATGTCTCTGAATGATTACAAGTGTACTGCTGACGACAGCAGTTCGCTTGAATTTATACTGAATAAGGATTTTCAGAACGGTTCGATATGGGGTGTACAATTGAACTATGAGGCATTTCTAAGCCTGAAAGTCCTTGAGAATGTCCCTCAGTGCTTCTGCATTTTTATATACGGAAATGCAGTGAACGAAATAAGCACGGCACATACTGAAGCTTCGATACTTGAAAAGATATACCGGCTTCAAATGTATAACACAACTAACTGCGTGCTGGTGCACCAGAACGATGTGTTGTACGCCGACAGTCTTGTGCTCACGTCACTCAACATTGATCTGTCGTCATACCGGGTTTTCCCGAACGCGGGTAAGAGCACTGCGAAGCCTGACGAACGAGCGATCTCACGCAGGGTGCCGGATGAAGCTGCTTCGGTGTACCGGCTTTTAAATAAGGATAACCTTCTGATAAAGCAGAATGGATGGTTTTTGGGCGAGGATCTGCTTGTGTTATTGATGGTGGCTACGTCTGAAGCTGCATTGCTTGCGCGCGGAAAAATTGCATTGTACTCGCAGAGTTTTGTTTATTCTCCCCGTATACAGGTAATAGTTGCTGACGAACAAACTGCTCATTCGATATCTGAGGAGGGTTTGGTGAGGTCGCTGGGAGACCGTCACATAAGTATTGTTGTTGCTACTAATGGTTTTTCGGAGTGTGCAAACAAGGCTGTTGCCGAAAGTGGCAGCAGGTATATTTTAGTCGATGATCTTACTTTGGCTTTCTCTCCGTCGGCTTTGTTGTATGGTTTTGTTCAGGGAGAAGAACCGGTATTCTGCACTGCAAACATTCTTGCCGAGAAGTTAATCAATTTCCGATCTGATAAATTGTCGCTTGTAGATGTACTGACAACAAGAAGTTTTATTGGCACAGCAGCATTTTCGGCAGAGACGTGGAAAAAGAACGGAGGACTGGATAGTCAACTCAACAATCAGATATCTGTTTGGGATCTGTGCATAAAGTCCCTTAAGGGTGCACCGTCTTCGTTTTGTTACGAGGCGCCGGCACAAAGCCTTATAAGTACCTCGAAGAACCACCGCGACAAGGTGTTGGACGATGCGAACTTTGCCACTATTGTTGCCCGACACAATGATGTGTATGAGCAGCACATGGGAAGTGTGCTTTACGTGGCTTCGCGCAACCAGATGGTGGCACAGAACGAGATAGTGTCGCAGCATCTGAAAAACGGAAGACTTGTCACTGAGCTGGATAAGGCTAAGGTGGACAATGTGACCATTACGGAGCACAACCAAAGGTTACGTAATCATATTGACTTCATTGAGCAGAATCGGATGTACCGAATCTCGAAGAAGTTGAAGCATTATAAGCAGATCTTCTTTAAAGACGGCAAAGCAGGTGGTGGCGGATTCAAGAAGTTCCTGAAGTTTATTCTATTCTCTTTCAGTCGTGCCGGATTGCTGATCCTTCGCAAGGTCTTCAAGCGCATTCTGCGTCAAATATATCTGTGGGTTGAGGACAGGCCGGTGAAGCTTATATTCCTTGATAAGTCTGATGGTGACAGAAGCCTGTCTTATCAGGATTGGATAGGGACGAAGCTCAACATTAAACTGTTGAAGGCTGATTATGAGGAAGGTAAGGCGGCGCTGGTGCGTAAGCCAAAGATCAGCATATTGGTGCCGGTATATAATCCGCCGCTTAGCTTTTTGCATGATGCGATAAAATCAGTTATCAACCAGTTGTATGACAACTGGGAGTTGTGTATCGCAGACGACTGTTCGCCAAATCCTCAAATAAAGAGGTTGCTGAACGCGTATGCTATGAAAGACCCACGGATAAAAGTGAAGTTCCGTGAAACTAATGGCCATATTTCTGCGGCATCTAACTCCGCTTTAGAGCTTGCAACCGGTGAATACGTTTTGTTGCTGGATCATGATGACCTGCTGACGCCAAACTGTCTGTTCGAAGTGGTAAAGCACATCAACGAGCATCCGGAGGATAAACTCATTTATTCTGATGAGGATAAGGTGGATAGTATGGGTGTGCATTCGTCTCCGTTCTTCAAGCCCGACTGGTCTCCCGATAAGTTCCTGACGATCAATTACATCTCGCATGTTGTCGTTATAGAGCGTAAATTGGTGGAGCAGGTAGGCGGATTCAGGCTTGGTTTTGAAGGTAGTCAGGATTACGACCTGTTACTGCGAGTGTCGGAGGCAACAAAGCATATTGGTCACATACCGAAGGTGCTTTATAACTGGCGGGTGCATAGCCTGTCAGTGGCAAGTGAGGAGGGGGATGCGAAGCCATACGCATACATTGCGGCTAAGAAGGCACTTGAGGAAGCATTGGTGCGGAGGGGAACTCCGGGAGAGGTGCAATTCCAATCGATCAGGGGAAGTTACAGGATCAAGTACCACATCAGTTCGTATGGAAAGGTGAGTATCCTGATACCTACCAAGGACGCGGTGCAGATGTTGAAGAATACCATAGATTCAATTTTCAACCTAACCGCTTATCCGAACTATGAAGTGGTGGTGCTGAACAATAACAGTAAAACACCCGAGTTTTTTGAGTTGATGGACGAATATGCCAAGCAGCATGGTGACAGATTTAAGTGTGTTGAGGCGTCATTCCCATTCAATTTCTCGAAACTGATGAACCTCGGCGTTGCTAATAGTGATGGCGAATACGTGCTGTTACTGAATAACGACGTTGAGATATTGCAGAAAGACTGGATCAATACAATGGTGTCTTATGCGCAGCACGAGAAAAACGGAGCGATAGGAGTAAAGTTACTTTATCCGGATGATACGATCCAGCACGCGGGTACAGTGATAGGGCTTGGTGACATAAGATGTGCGGGGCACGTTTTTGTTGGATTCTATAAAGATAGTCCGGGGTATTACAATTATCTTCAATCTGTTGATAATAATGCAGCGGTAACAGCAGCCTGTCTTATGGTTCGCCGGAATGTATATGAGGAAGTGGGCGGTATGGAAGAAGCCTTGGAGGTTGAGTACAATGACGTGGATTTCTGCTTGCGTATATTGGATAAGGGATATTTTAATTTGTATGTGCCTGATGTAGTGTTGTATCACTATGAATCAGCAACGAGGGGACATCCTCAGCAAACAAAAGAGTCATACGAGCGCCACGTGCGGGAGGTAGCGTTCTTCCAGCAGAAATGGAAGAAATATATCGAACGAGATCCATATTATAACCCGAACCTGAGCCTGGATGAGGGAGACTACCGGATGAATCTGTCGCTTACCGAGCGCGAGTTGAGTTATAAATAGGTTGTATTTTTGTTAACGGAAGGGGTTTCGGAAAAATTAGCACGGTTTTTGCTGTAAATTAGTAAATTTGCGTCCGGAATTTTAAATGAAACAACCAGCTTCCTTAGATATCGCCTTAGAAAAAGTACAAAATCCTACCATTCCACAAACGGACATGGCTAGTATCAGGTACATGTTTCAGGAGATGAACCAGCAATATCTGGAGCATCAGCCGGCCTCATACTATATGGCGGTCAAGCGGGTTATGGATGTTACTCTTTCGTTTGCCTTCATAGCATTGGTTATGTCCTGGCTCACACCAATTCTTGCGGTGCTGATCAAATTGACATCAAAAGGACCTGTTTTCTTCGTTCAGAAGCGGACAGGGTACATGGGGGTTGAATTCAACTGTTTCAAGTTCAGGACCATGTACGTGAATGATGAGGCAGATGTGAAGCAGGTTTCGATCAACGATAAACGTATCACATCTATCGGCCGTTTTTTAAGGGTAACCCATTTGGATGAGACTCCTCAATTCTTTAATGTGTTGCTGGGTGACATGAGCATCGTTGGTCCCCGTCCGCACATGCTCTATCATACAAGGTATT
>JBGAQG010000048.1:0-18368 GCA_044220845.1 Flavipsychrobacter sp.
CAGCCGCTTTTCTTTTGCGGCGTTGATCAATAAATCATAAGATATTCTAAAAAATTGCATCCGGCTCAGATTTTTTTGGCTGTTACAACTAGAATGAGTAAATTGCAGGTAGAAAACTATTACAAGATGAAAAAAGTATTTACTTTCTTGTCCCTATTGGCAGCAATGAGCGCAGGTAATTCTTATGCGCAGACGTTCACAATCGAACGTGACACAACGTTTATCAATAACAATACAACCGTCAACGCACCTAACAATATTACTGTTCCTGCCGGTTCTGCTGTTAATGTTCAGTGGGCAGTTATTTCATCAACTTTGCCTACAGATCTTATGAACACCATTGGTGTGTGCGACAACGTGACCTGCTTTGGTGCATCAGATGTTTGGCCTACTAACTTCCGTACGTCTACTTATCCTGCAGCAGCAACCGGTGATTTCCACGTTACCATGGATCTCTCTGTGATACCTGTAGGTGGTCCTTACGTACTTCGTATACGTCTTCGCAACTCAGGTGGTTCCGGTACCGATACTATTCAAACGTATGTAATCAACCGTACCGCTACAACTTCTGTAAACAATGTACGTAGCAATGGCGATGTAACACTTTATCCAAACCCTGCTACTTCATCACTCAATGTGTTGTTCGATGCGGCTTCAGACATCAAAACAATTGCGGTGTACAATATCATAGGCAAGCAGGTGAGCCTGTTCCGCCCTACTGATAATGCAGGTGCTAGTCTCAACATTGAGAACATTCCTTCAGGTATCTACTTTGTAAGGTTGATGAACTCACACGGCGATGTAGTTACAACTCGCAAGTTCACTAAACAATAAAGACAACCAAACCACGATATTGAGAACGGGAGCAACTGCTCCCGTTTTTTGTGCATTAGCTTTTGGGTAATGTTGATAAATATTACCAACGCCATAGCAGGTACACATCGCCTTTTAACCTCCGCTGATGTAAATTTGCCACATGCACAAATATTTAGAGGGATTGAACGAACAGCAGCTCGCTGCTGTTTTGCATGTTGACGGACCATTGATGATTGTGGCAGGTGCCGGTAGCGGAAAAACAAAAGTGCTCACCACACGCATTGCCCACCTCATGAACAGTGGCGTTGACGCGTTCAATATCCTTGCGCTTACTTTTACCAATAAAGCCGCCGCCGAAATGAAAGAGCGTGTGGAGAAGGCACTTGGCAACACTGAAGCGCGTAATTTGTATATAGGTACCTTTCACTCGGTATTTGCCCGAATTCTGCGTGCTGACGCCAACAAACTCGGTTACCCTAACAACTTCACCATCTATGATACCGACGATGCCAAGAACATCATCAAGAATATCGTAAAAGAAATGAACCTGGATGACAAGCATTACAAACCTGCTTTCATCTACAACCGTATCTCTGCAGCAAAGAACAGTCTCATTGATGCTGATACTTACCGTAAAGATACCTACATACAACAAGAAGATGCACGTGGCAATCGCCCGCTCATCGCAGATATATATGACGCCTACTCCAAACGTTGTTTCAGAAATGGCGCAATGGATTTTGATGACCTGCTCTTCAAGATGTACCTGTTGCTCAAAAACTACCCCGATGCCCTTGCAAAGTACCAGGGCCGCTTCAAGTACATCCTAATCGATGAGTATCAGGATACGAACCTGGCACAGTACGCGATCATCAAATTGCTGGGTGCGCGCAACGAGAACATCTGTGTGGTAGGCGATGACGCCCAAAGTATCTATTCCTTCCGTGGTGCTACTGTTCAGAATATACTTCAGTTTCAGGACGACTATGAAGATGCTCGTGTCATAAAACTGGAACAGAACTACCGCAGTACGCAGACCATTCTGAATGTTGCTAACAATGTGATAGGCAACAATAAGAATCAGATCCCTAAACAGTTATGGACCGATAATTCAGAGGGTGAGAAGATTACCCTCGTGCGCACCATGACCGACAATGACGAAGGTAAGTTCGTTGCCGATGCCATTAAGGAACAGCAGATGCGCAACCACTATGCCAACAAAGACTTTGTTGTGCTGTATCGCACTAACGCCCAGAGCCGTTCGTTCGAAGAAAGCCTCCGCCGTCTCAATATTCCTTACAAACTTGTGGGGGGTACTTCCTTCTATCAGCGTAAAGAGATCAAAGATTATCTGGCATACCTCCGGATCATTGTCAACCCTCAGGACGAAGAAAACCTGAAACGTATCATCAACTATCCTGCCAGGGGAATAGGAAAAACAAGCATTGATCGCATAACTATCCGGGCGAATGAGCTGAACACAACATTCTGGGAGACCATCTCCAACCCCGACATAGATGGACTAAGGTCGTCTCACACCGATGACTTCGTGAACATGATCAACAGTTTCCGCACTATGCTGGAAAAAGAGAACGCTTACGATGTGGCATTTGCGGTGGGCAAGCGTACCGGCCTGGTAAAGGAGTTGTACGACGATAAGAGTGTGGAAGGGGTGGCACGTTACGAAAACGTTCAGGAATTGCTCAACTCTATCAAAGAGTTCACCGAAACACCGGACGAAGAAGGCGAATTGCTCGATAAAAGCCTCGGTAGTTATCTGCAGCAGATTACATTACTCACCGATGCCGATCAGGACAAAGGTGAAGATGCCGACGCGGTGAAGCTGATGACCATACATGCGGCAAAGGGACTTGAATTCCCCTGCGTATTTCTCGTGGGCATGGAAGAGAACCTCTTCCCCAGTGCCATGAGTATGTATGACAGGAACGACCTGGAAGAAGAGCGCCGCCTGTTCTATGTGGCCATTACCCGAGCCAAGCAGAAATTGTGGATCACCTTCGCCAATAGCCGTTATCGTTTCGGCAGTCTGGTGCAGAACGATCCCAGTCGTTTCATTAAAGAGGTGCCGCCAATGCATATCGATGCTACATACACCGGTATGAGCAACCGCCCCACTCCCTCCTCGTCAGCGCAAAGTGGCTTGCCGCAGGGATTTGATAAAATGCCATCACTCAAAAAGCTTGCCGACAAACTGAATGCACCCAAGCCGGCAGCTCACACACCGTCTGCCGATTTTGTTCCCGATGACGTTTCGGCTGTTGAGGTAGGCATGAAAGTAGAGCATCAGAAGTTTGGCTTCGGAACGATCATGTCACTTGAGGGAGGGTCCCAGAACCGTATTGCAGCTATAGATTTCGGTTCGGCGCATGGCACCAAAAAGATTATGCTGAACTTTGCGAAGCTCCGCATCGTAAAACAGTAACTATTTCCCGCGATAGGCTTCGTCAACCAGATCATTCAGTTCCGGATGGTCCTTGATGTATTGTGCTACAAAAGAGCAATAAGGTATCACCTTCAGACCTTTTTCGTCGGCTTGTTTCAGCACTTCTGCTACAAATGCCTTACCCATGCCTGTGCCTCTTGCCGATGCAGGTACCAGGGTGTGCATCAGGGCCATACTGCCTTTCAGCCATCTGTATCCCAGCGTTATGTATTCACCGTCGGACAATTTGGTCTCGAACCTGAATTCCTTTTTATTGTTGGTCACTTCCATGATAATATCAAAATTAGCAACTTACCCAAAACAACAACAGCACGGAGAACCGTGCCGTTGTTTTATTCATTCTACTTAAACTAACCGAATTGTATTATTTCGCTTTTGCGAATTCCATTTTCAGGATCAAAGTCACTTCATCACCTACAACTGCACCACCCGCTTCGGTCATTGTGTTCCATTTCAGGTTGAATGCTTTACGGCTGATCTTACCAGTTGTTTTGAAACCGGCTTTAGTGTTGCCCCATGGATCCACCATTGTACCGCCATATACAACATCAAATTTCATTTTTTTCGTCACGTCGCGAATTGTCAGGTCGCCTTCCAGAACGTAGTTGTTACCTTTCCCTTTCTTGAAAGAAGTGCTCTTGAATGTCATTTTAGGAAATTTCTCCGCATTGAAGAAGTCATCACCTTTCAGGTGGTTATCCCTCATTTCGTTGTCTGTATTGATGCTGGCTACTTCTACATTGAAGTTGATGGTTGCGTTGTTGAAGTCGGCACCTGGCGCATCGATCGTTCCGTCAAATTTCTTGAAGTAACCTTCTACTTCAGATACTACCAGGTGATCGACAGAGAATTTCACGTTTGAGTGGCTCGCGTCAATGCTCCATTTTGATTGTGCGAATACGCCAGATGTGGCGAATAGTAATGCAGCTGCCAGAATTGATTTCGTCATGTTCATTGTTTTTGTGTTTTTTATTGTTTTACGATGCAAATATATGTATGTACATGTAAAGTTGGCTATTAAAATTGTTTATAACGGTATAAAATGCCCGAACCGAACATATCTGAAGCAGGTAATTCCGCTAATCAACCTACTTTTGCCCTCAAAACAAATAATTAATGAAAGTAGCAGTAGTAGGTGCCACCGGCTTGGTGGGCAGTACCATGTTAAGTATTCTCGAAGAACGTAATTTCCCTGTGACAGAACTGATACCCGTTGCTTCAGCAAAGTCAGTAGGGCAAAAGGTAACGTTTAAGGGTAAGGAATACAGTGTTGTATCTGCAGAGACCGCTATTGCTATGAAGCCGGCACTTGCTTTGTTCTCAGCAGGTGGTAGCACCTCCCTCGAACTGGCGCCGCAGTTTGCAGCAGTTGGTTGCAGGGTCGTAGATAATTCGTCGGCCTGGCGCATGAAGGAAGATATCAAGTTGGTTGTGCCCGAGGTGAACGGCGATGTACTCACTGCAAATGATTATATAATTGCAAATCCGAATTGTTCCACCATCCAGATGGTGATGGTGCTTCAACCCCTTCACAAGAAATATGGTATCAAGCGGGTGGTGGTAAGCACCTATCAGTCTGTGAGCGGTACCGGACAGAAAGCTGTGAAAGAAATGATGGATCAGCGTGCCGGCAGCACCGAACACCACGTGTACCCCCACCGCATAGACATGAACGTTTTGCCACATATTGATGTGTTCATGGACAATGGTTACACCAAAGAGGAAATGAAAATGTCGCAGGAAACCAATAAGATCATGGGCGACAATTCAATCCGTGTCACGGCCACCACCGTGCGCGTGCCTGTATCGGGTGGCCATAGCGAAAGTGTCAACATCGAATTCGAACGCGATTTTAATGAGAACGACGTCCGCGAACTGCTATCCAATCAGTCGGGAGTGGTAGTAATCGATAATCCTGCTATGAACGGTTACCCTATGCCGCTCCATGCCGAGGGTAGGGACGAGGTATTCGTTGGTCGCATACGTCGCGACTACTCGCAACCCAATACGCTCAACTGTTGGATCGTTGCCGACAATCTGCGCAAAGGCGCCGCCACCAATGCTGTTCAGATAGCAAAACTGTTGCATAGCAAGGGGCTTGTCGGCTAGATAGCGTCCCGGTTGTGAGATAAATGTTATTTATCGGCCGGTAGGTAGACTGTTGCCACCGGTAATTTGCCTATGTATTACCTTCGCACCTATGTTGGAGCAATACTGCGCATCTCTTGCCGGCTACAAACGCCTGCCTACCCGCGAGGTAAAGATCGGTAATCTGTCTATCGGAAATGGAAACCCCATTCGCATCCAGACAATGACCACCACCGATACCATGGATGTGGCGGCTACCGTCGCTCAGACCATCAGGTGCATCGAGGCCGGTGCCGAATTGGTGCGTATAACTGCGCCCAGCAAAAAGGAAGCAGAACAGTTGCAACTCATCAAGGACGAATTGCGCGCCCGTGGGTACGATACTCCCCTTGTTGCCGACATTCACTTTACGCCCAATGCTGCCGAGATAGCTGCACGCATTGTAGAAAAGGTGCGCGTGAATCCTGGTAACTATATCGATAAGAAGAAGTTCGATTTCATAGAATATACCGATGCTGAATATGCGGCGGAGGTAGACCGCATACGCGAACGTTTCACGCCACTGGTGCGTATCTGTCGCGAACATGGTACCGCTATGCGCATTGGCACCAACCACGGTTCACTCAGTGATCGCATCATGAGTCGCTACGGCGACACGCCTATAGGTATGGTTGAGAGCGCAATGGAGTTTCTGCGCATTGCCCGCAGCGAAGACTACCATCAGATAGTGCTAAGCATGAAGAGCAGCAATCCACAGGTAATGGTGCAGGCATACCGCCTGTTGGTTCGTCAGATGATGGAGGAATTTGGAGAGTGTTATCCCCTGCACCTCGGTGTCACCGAAGCCGGCGATGGTGAGGACGGGCGCATCAAGAGTGCCATTGGCATAGGCACGCTACTCGAAGACGGTATAGGCGATACCATACGGGTGTCGCTTACCGAGGACCCCGAGTTCGAGATCCCGGTTTGTAAAGACATTGTTGCACGTTATCCAATGGCTGCAGTAGGTTATGCGCCACAATTACCTGCGTCGCTGCCATACAGTCCGTTTGAGTACAAGCGCCGCGAGACAGTCCCGGTAGGAAATATCGGCGGCCATCAGGTGCCTGTCGTCGTAGCAGATCTTAGTAAGGAAAACTCTTTGACTCCTGACTCCCTGAAGCCGATCGGGTACGACTACGATGCCGCGTCAGACAAATGGAAGATAGCCGATGGTGCCGCAGACTATATATACACAGCGGGTGTAGTTCCCGCATTTGGTTTGCCCGGTACTTTGCAGGTTATTACCGATGAGGGTACACCCGGCAGCACACTGCATCTCTTGTCTGTAGATAGTTTTATGTCTGCGCAAGCCAGCGGTCAGCCGGGTTTTGTAAGCATACATCTCTCAGCCGGGTTTGAGGCAAATGCCTCGCTGCTTACACGCATAAAGGAATGTCCCGCTGCGGTCTTGGTTATCTCGGCCGATGGTATGAAGCCTGTAAGGTCGTTCATTACATTGCTCATGCTGGCAGGTATCACCAATCCGGTCATCCTGCGCGCCTATCCCGAGGGAGATTCACCCGATAAGCACCTCATAAAATTGGCCACCGACTGTGGGGGGCTCTTGCTCGATGGAATGGGCGATGGCGTAATGTTGTCCAACACCGGCGCTCTTCATAACGTACAGGTCAGCGGCCGAACCTACCTCGAGGTAAAGAACAACGAACAGTTCCTCAATAATACAGCATTCTCTATCCTTCAGGCAACGCGTACCCGTATCAGCAAAACAGAATACATCAGTTGCCCGAGCTGCGGCCGCACATTATTCGACCTTCAGGAGACCACGGCCAAGATCAGGGCAGCAACACATCACCTCAAGGGTGTTAAGATCGCAATCATGGGTTGTATCGTAAATGGCCCGGGCGAGATGGCAGATGCCGATTTTGGATATGTAGGTAGCGGTCCCGGCAAGATCACCCTATATAAAGGAAAGGAAGTGGTGAAACGGAATGTTCCAAGCGAAATTGCTGTGCAGGAACTGATTGGCTTGCTTAAGGAGAATGATGCATGGGTGGATATGCCCACTGTCTGACCCGCATTCCTCATAAATTGATCATCTGTTTTCAATAACATCACTCACTGCCAGCAGTAGCGCATAGGGTATTGGTGGTGGTTCTGCACCTGCTATATCATAACGGTCCAGTGCGCTCCATTTCATATAAAACCGGGGAAACCCCTGGATATTTACTTCATAATACATCCCGTCCTTCCGGGCTTGTGGTATGATAACTGCAAGCAATGTCTTCTTCTCAAATGTCAGATGGCGGGAAAAGCTCTCGGGCATGCGGTAAAATTAGTGGTTTATCGTCCCTTATGTCACGCAAATGTTTAATTAAAATGAAAATCTGTGCTTTTACCAACGCTTTCCAATAATTGCACGTCTATTATAGCGTTCGAACAGTTGTTATTAAAAGTATTAGTTGAAAATACCTGTAAAACTATTAATTCTTACAATATAAAATTTGATACAATGAATATCGGATCAGCTATTAAATCCATCAGAAAGAAACTGTCCATCACTCAGTACGAACTGGCTGAGAAATGCGACCTTTCACAAACCTCATTATCACAGATCGAGACCGGTATCAAGCGCCCAAGCCAGCGCACTATTTCTAAAGTATGTGCTGTGCTCGACATACCCGAGTCTATCATATACATCGTTGCTATGCAGGAAACAGATGTCCCGCCAAGCAAGAAGGGTGTGTATGAGCTCGTGTACCCATCCATCAAAAGCCTCGCGCTGCAGATGGTCAGTTCCGAACATATGGACCTTGTTACCACCAAGACCGACTAATTCCTTGTTATTACATACGGATGTTGCCCCTTTCTGAGATCGGTTGCAGCATTTCCAACTACCTTTTTCAAAAGCCGCGGCTCATGCCGTGGCTTTTTTCGTAACTTGACATACAATTACAGCCATGCTTCGCATTGTTTTCTCATTCATAATGCTGATGCTGCTTGCCGGTTCGTTATCGGCAAAGGAGAACTTTGTAATAAGCCCTCCTACATTACTTTCCGAAAACGGGATCAACAAGGTCCTATGCATGAAGAACGGATACACACTCCTTTTTCATTTCGAGATCAGCAAACCGCTTACCGTCATAGTATATGATTCATCGCACAATCGGGTCGCCAACCACACAGTCGCCAGCGACCTGCTCGATGCGATCTTGCTACCCACGTCATCTTTTAAGGGGTTGTATGAAGTGAATGAAGAGGCTGTCTTATTTATAGAACAACAGCGAATGGGCAGGCACACGCTCATACGCCTGCAGTTCAACGCCCGTACAGGTCATCTCGTAGCCGAAGACAGGGTGGGGCGCTCTCATGGCATTGCCAAACCCATGCGCTTTTTTGTGATGAAAAGTAAGGCGGACAACGGATATGCGATATTGTTTGCCGAAGATGTACCTCAGTTCCGCAAATGCAATATCCAATTGGCTTACTATAACAGGACCCACCAGGAGTACAAGCGTATTGAGCTCGATCCCGGTCGCAAGAATTATGACTTTCTGACCGTCACAGGTGCCGAGGCGCTTCCGCAGGGTATATGTGTATCATTAGGACTGTCAGTGATGTTGGTAAATGGCACAGGTAGTCTAACAGAGTCAACTGCCAGATACAACAATTACTTGCAGGTCTTTTATATACCCAATGGTGGCACAAAACCTATTGTTCGCAAGGCCGATCTGTCCACCGAGATATTTCCCTATTACACTACATGCTCTTACAACCCGTTTGCAGGTACTATCAATGTACTGTTGCTCAGCTATCGTGAGGCTTTTTACAGGTATGGTGTTGAGATGCGCCCCACGGCATTCGTATCAAATCTGTTGTTCAGGCTCGACGAGCACGACCTCACCGGCAATTATAGTTGGTTCAGAAATGAGCTGGCCAATAGCCTGCTCATCGAGAAAACCGATACAGCGTCTACCTTCACCGGTTTGCCGCTGTGTATGTTCACCAACAGCAATGGTCTGTCCACTGTTGTGTCTGAGTCATACGAACGCTACATGAACGCTGAGAACTACACGCGCAGCAGGGCCTTCGAAACATACTTGGGCCCCATCTCTATCACTCAGGTCGATGACACAGGTAAAGAAATATGGGGAACAGTATTGCCTCGGTCCCAATATTATCGCAGCTACCGTCATTACTATCGCCCTACCTACCTGGCCAAACGCTGGCAGGATCATGCCATGTTCAACGACCTCCCGCCGCAGATCACCGAACGACAATTTTTGTCAGCGGCAGTGTATGCTCGTGGCGACAACCATTACATTATCTATAACGACTGCGGGAAGAACATCCGGAATACCATCACTTCTCCGGGCGATACACTCTACGCATCCGAGCTGGCCAATGCTTGCTACTATCGCATGGACCGTAAACGGCAGATTACAAAAGAGTACCTGCTGGGTGAGCCGCTTGACAAGGAGTACAAAAGTTGTTATGTCGAAGGTGGCGACTTCGATGAAGAACGCGGCGTATATGCGTCACTCATTCGGTATAAAAGAGGTAGCTACATCTCGCTCCGTATGGCATGGGTAACACTTGACTGATCATTCCGGTCACAACGATCTGGTATTACCAACTGTTAAACTCAAATGCGTTAGCTTTGCCATTCAAACAATTACAGGATGAATAAAAAGATAATATTTTCATTGGGGTTGCTGGTTACCACCTTCTGTGGCGCTAACGCACAGCAACACGCACACGACTGGCAGTGTAGCGCAGTCAAAGGTCGTATGGCTCAGATGCGCAATGCCGCCAAGCCGACGGTAGCACACCCCGACGAAGATAAGTACGATGTCAAGTACGTGAAGCTCGATCTCGAGATGAACAATAAGAGCACCACCATCACCGGTAATGTTACCACAACCGCGCAGGTAGTGGAGCCGGTGCTTACCAGCTATGTTTTTGAGATGCTCCCGCCCCTGGTCGCCGATTCAGTATTCATCGATGGTGTCCCGCACAGTGTGTTTGTTTCAGGCGATACATGCACCGTCACATTTGCAACGCCTCGTTCAGCCGGCAGTATGTTCACTGCACAGGTGTTTTATCATGGCACACCGGTGTCCGGCACCCCTTCTGACATACATGGTATCAGCAATCTTCAGTCTCCATCCTGGGGCAACTGGGTCACTTTCACTTTGTCCGAGCCATACAGTGCCAAAGATTGGTGGCCATGCAAGCAGTCGCTCACCGACAAGATCGACTCTGCTGATATCTGGGTCACCGTTCCCGACTCGCTTAAGGTAGGTAGCAACGGTCTTCTGCAGGCGATCACCCCAATGGGTAGCGGTCGCAACCGTTTCGAGTGGAAAGAAAGATACCCCATCGACTACTACCTCATATCTGTGGCCATCGCAAAATACCGCGACTACTCGTTCTACATGCGCTTCACCGGTAGCACCGATTCTATGTTGGTGCAGAATTATGTTTACGATCGCCCCACCATCCTCACATTCAACAAGAGTATCATTGACAGTACCGCACAGCAGGTCAATCTCTTCAGCGACCTCTTCGGCCGTTATCCGTTCTGGAAAGAAAAGTACGGGCACGCAATGGCTCCTCTGAGCGGTGGTATGGAACACCAGACCATGACTACATTGGGCTTCTTCCAAAGCTGGTTGGTTGCGCACGAGCTGGGTCATCAGTGGTTTGGCGACAATGTTACCTGTGCATCCTGGAAAGATATTGTTGTGAACGAAGGCTTCGCCAGTTACAGCGAATATCTCTACCTCGATAAGTTCCGTGGCCGTGGAGCCGCCACCGCCGATATGGTGGACAGGCAGGTCAACGTGATGTCACAGCCCGGTGGAGTCATCTATGTAGATGATACTACCAATGAGGGACGCATATTCGATAGCCGCCTTTCTTATGACAAAGGTGCTTGTGCCGTGCACATGCTTCGTCACGTGGTCAACAACGACTCGTTCTTCTTCAATCTCCTCAAAGGCTGGCAACACGCAAAACGATTCGGTACCGGCACCATTGCCGATCTGCGCGACATGGCTATCAGCATGATGACACCTGAGGTGAATGGTATCAAGTTCGATACCTTCTTCCATCAATGGTTCTATGCTGAAGGTTTCCCGATCTATTCAGTGAAATGGAATCAGGTAGGTACCGAGGTATACATGAAGATCGATCAGACAACATCTGTACCCGGCTCAGTGCGCTATTTCTCACTCCCGCTCGAGGTGCAGGTTACATCAGCTTCAGGCGACTCAACCGTTCGTTTTGTGGTTGATAAGCCATCTCAGTCATTTCATTTCACCTGGAAGAAGCCTATGCTCGGACTAACCCTCGATCCGAACAACTGGCTGGTCGACAGCGTTCAGAATATTATGCGTGACATGACCATGGGTATCAACGAATTGGAGATGGAGATGATAGGCGTAGCGCCAAACCCTGCATCCGCATCCTGGGATGTGGCTGGTCTGCCTTCCGGTTCGGCCCTCATCCTCACCGACATTGCCGGTCGTGTCATCTGGCAGCAACAGTCTACCTCCGGCACGGTTTCAGTGCCTGCTCAAAGTCTGTCGTCTGGCTTGTACCTGCTTAGGGTCAACACCCTGCAAGGTGCGGGACGGTCTTTTAAGCTGGTTAGGGAGTAAAGTCCTTATTTTTAGGTGTGCAATATTGGCAGACAAATACCTGTGATTTTTCAAAAAATTGTCTACCTTTGCCGTCCCAAATATCACGGAGGCTGTAGCTCAGTAGGTTAGAGCATCAGATTGTGGTTCTGAGGGTCGAGGGTTCGAAACCCTTCAGCCTCCCAAAATGAGGTCATCTCGTTTTAAAACGCCCGAGAATATCGGGCGTTTTTTTTATTGTTTTCATCCGTTGATATTTGTATTTTTGTTTGAATTGTCTTTAATTATTAAATATTTTCAAAATGAGTTTAGAAGTAACAGGTAAATTGCTGGTTAAGTACGACACAATGCAGGTAAGTGAAAAATTCAAGAAGCGTGAATTTGTGATGGAGCTTGCAGAGGAGATCAATGGTAACATCTACACCAACTTCGCAAAGCTGCAGTTGGTTCAGAATAAGTGCGAGATCATCGACCGTTTCAACACCGGCGACACGATCAAAGTTAGTTTCAACATCAAGGGCAACTCTTACGTGGACAAAAGAGATGGCCAGACCAAATATATTACTAACCTGGACGCATGGCGTGTAGAGGCTGCAACAGCCGGTGCTCCTGCTGCTTCGGCTCCGCAGGCACCTGCATACAATGCACCGGCTCCAAACCAGGGCGGCTATAACAGTGCACCAGCATACAACAGTTCATCTGCCGGTACGGTTGATGATCTGCCGTTTTAATTAAACAATTTGCCTATGCCGCGATATGGCCGCGTAATTCTTTTGCTCACTTTCGTTGCGGTACTGTGGAGTGCCTGCAGCAAGGTCCCCGACAACGCACGGTACATACCGCAGGATGCAGTAGGGGTAGTAGGGGTAAACCTGAGGTCCCTGAGCAAAAAGATAGCCTGGAACCTTATCACCGGCAGCAAGCTGTTTAAAGAGATCCAGAAAAGAATGCCCGCGAAAAACGCGGACGACATGGTAGGAGGTATTGAAGACGCCGGGCTCGACGTCTCCAATACCTTCTACGTTTATACCCGCAATGATAACCGCTTCACCGATGGCAAGGTCATTGTGGGGCTCATTCCCCTCACCGATGCCGCCAAGTGGGAGCAGTACATTAAGACCGCTTTCCCCTCAGTGGCAGTGCAACAGCAGGATGGACGCCGGCAGGCAGCACTGGGCAAGGGAATGTATGCCGGCTGGTCGGCAAACCTGCTCATACTTATGAACGCCCCCTCTGTGTCGCTTGCCGATGAGGATGCCGAAGAAGCCACAAACGACTCTGTTGTTTCCGCTGCCCTGGTCACCGCTATGGACGAGGCCTTCAAGGTGCCTGTGGCCAACTCCATTGTCAGCAACAAGCGCTTCTCTGCGTTCCAGGCTCACAGGTACGATGTGTCTGCATGGCTCAACTACGGCTTCGCTTTCAACAGCGATGGAACGCCGCTCAGCTTTAACGGACTCTCACTTTCGTCCGCCATGTGGAAGGATGCCATCGTCACAGCGGGTTTCGAGTTTGGCAAGGGCAACATTGGTGCCGAGGTCAACTACTTCCTGCCCGCCCATGTGGAAGAGGCCACCCGGGACTTTGGCGAGGTTGAGGCCGACCGCGAAATGCTGGACCGTCTGCCCAAAAAGAATATGGACATGCTGCTCTCCATGCACATATCGCCATCTGGTGTGCGCACCCTGCTCGAGAAACTGGGCCTTTTTGGTATCACCAATGTAGGGCTGGCAACCAAGGGCCTCGATGTAGACTACCTGCTCGAAGCCTTTACCGGCGATATGGCCATCCTTATGAGCGACTTCGTGCTGGATGCAGAGATGAAGTCGGACATGTTTATGGGTCAGATGGTGCAACACAAGGAGCAGAAAGCGTCTATGACCATGACCTATGTGATCCGTATCAACAAGAAGGAGAACTTCATGCACCTGATCGACATGGCCAAAGAGGGCGGTATGCAGCCGCTCAAAGATGGCTCCGGATTTGTGCTGCCGCTCACTTCCAGCGATTCTGTGTTCCTGATGTTGAACGACCGTTATGCCGTTATCACCAGCAAGCGCAACTACGCTACCGGCTTCCTCTCAGGCGCTTTCAAGGGGCAGAAGATGAAGGACATCTACACCGATGCCGCTTACGGACAACCTTTCGCGCTGACGCTTGATATCAACGAGCTTTTCCGCAATGTGGACCCCGCCATTTCCAACTCCCGCCGCGATTCCGCCATCATATCCGAGAGCAAAAAGCTGCTCAGCAACATCACACTGAAGGGAGGTAAATATGTAGACAATGCCTATAAATTCTCGCTCGATATCAACTTCCTCAATACCGACGAGAACAGCATTCTGGAGCTGATTGACTTTGGTATGCGCATCAACGATATAGGCAATAAACGGTCGCTCTGACGCGTTTTGAGGTAGTTTGCCCCTACTTTTTGCTTCGTTACGTAATCTCACTATATTACTTATCTTTGTTAACTTGTTTTTTTAACTCAAGCAAACCAGCATAAAATGCGTAAATCGTCCCTGTTATATATAAGCTGCCTGTCGGTATTGCTCGGTGCCGGTATCGCCGGTTGCAATCGCACAACCGCTATCGACAACAACAATGGGATAGTGACTCCGTTCAGTCTGTATTTTTCCGACTCTGCGGGCGCACTCTACAATACCAACGATGGTCGTAACTTCAACGGTGTCCTCTTCCCGCCCGATGGTAAAAGCTGTCGCGCTGTGACGACTTCCGGTACCAATATATTGTGGATAAAGACCCACCTGTACTACAGCAACAACAACGGTAAGAACTTCAACAATACTTACGATTCGCTTTCAACTTTCCCGGCATTTACCTGCAGCGGCAACTTGCTCAATACCAATCAGAGCATGATCCTCAACTTGCCAAAGTGGGGCAATCGTGTTTATTCGATCTCCAGTGCCCCGAACCCCGACCGCAACTGGCTGGGTGTCATTTACTCCGACAACTTCGGAAACCCCAACACTTGGGCGCTCGACGGCTCTTACGACACAATGGGTGTAGGTAAGCTGCCGGTGCGTATGAAGTCGTTCACGCAACTGGCCGACGGTACGCTGTGTGGTCTGGCTTACTCGGGTCCTGCCGATAACGATGTCATCCATCACCGCAACTTTGTGCGTAAGGGCAAGGATGACGCTGTTTACACCAACAGGTGGATAGAGGTGACCGCTAACCCCGGTCTTATTCCATACATCTACGGTGGCAATACATCGGGCACGCCACTGCCGCCATATGGTACTACCTATACTGATACCGGTTACTTCTACCTGGGTCACATGAACAATCGCCTCATTGCTGTGGATGGTTCGTGCAACTACGGCGCGTGGTTCTCTGACGATCTGGGCAAGAACTGGGCCCCTTACAACACCGGTCTTCCTGCCAACACTGCTTTGTTGTGTATCGAGACACCGTTTGAAGAGGTTTGTCTCGTAGGTACCGAAGGTAAAGGTCTGTATGTGCTGAACACACACACCAATGCATGGGAGCCTGCCAACAAAGGCCTTGGCAACAACGTGACCGTGCGTAGCATTGCCGCCAAGAAGAACATTTACAAGAACGGCACTGTGCGCAAGTTCATTTATCTGGCAACCAATGCCGGTATCTACGAAAGCGCCGATGGCGGCCAGAACTGGACCCGCACCATTCCGGGCAACTTTGTAGCGGTGAACTAATACCACGCCATTTTTACGATACTTTTCTCTGAAGCCTCCACACGTTGGGGGCTTCTTTATTAGTCGCCCATGTCGCTGAGGAAGTCTTCCAGATCTCGGCGCTGCTTCTTGGTAGGGTGGCCGGTCTTGCTGAGGCGCTTGCCTGTGTAGAAGCTGGGTGCCATGGCCTGCGGAGCTATCTTGTCTTCTTCCGGGGTGATGTCAACATAGTTTTTTATAGCCTCTTCATAACCCACACGGTTGTGCAGCAGCCCTGTCACTTCTATGGTCTTGCGGCCGGCGGGTGTCTTTATCTGGTATTGGTCGCCAAGAGACACACTGCGCGATGGCTTTACTGCTGCGCCATTCATCTTCACCTTGCCGCTATCTATGGCCTCGGTGGCCTGTGTGCGGGTCTTGAACAGTCTTATGGACCAGAGATATTTGTCCAGCCTTGGCTTTTCCATACACGCAAAATAATGCATTTGTGGCGGCCGGCATTGCGGTGTTGTGTTAAAAATGCTGTCATTCTTGGTCTGTTTTGCTGTTTGATGCAGCTATATATGTGTATCTGTAAGACATATTTCCCTATATTTGTATCATCGGCGGTGCTTCCTGCGCACTCACAATAGCAGATCACAGCCAGCTTACCCTTCGGCAGCATTGCACTTCTTGCTGTTTCTTACGGAGGTTGTTTCTATAGCATTGATCTTTTAATTTTTAAACTACTAATGGAATATAATACTACGCGCAGCAGAATGCTGATGCCCGAATATGGCCGTAATGTGCAGAAGATGGTAGAATATCTTGTGACCATTGACAGCCGCGAAAAACGATTGCAGCAGGCCGAAATAATCATAGAGCTGATGGGTACGCTGAACCCGCATCTTAAGACCATAGAGGACTACAAGCACAAGCTGTGGGACCACCTCTTCCAGATGACGGAGTTCAAGCTGGATGTGGATGCGCCCTACCCGTGCCCTACGCCCGAGATGGTGTTTGCCAAACCCGAGGTGCTGCCCTACCCGCAAAAGCGCATCCGTCACCGCCACCTGGGCCACAACCTGCAAGAGGTGCTGGACAAGGCCATGGCGGAGACCGACGAGGCAAAGCGCCACGGCTTCACCCAGGCTATTGGCTACTACATGAAGCTGGCCTATGGCAACTGGCACAAAGAGCCCGTGCACGACGACATGATCAAAAACGAGCTGGCCGAGATAACCGGCGGATTGCTCAAGTATGAGACCGGTGGCTATAAAGTGACCTTCGATACCAACCCGCAGGGTGGCAACAACAACCGCAACTTCAAGCAGCGCAACAATAACAACAACCGCAACTTCAAGAACAACAACCAGGGCGGCAACCGCAACAACCAGCAGAGCGGCAACAACTTCCGCAACGAACAGGGTGGTGGCAATTACGGCAACAACTACAACAAGAACCGCAAGTTCAAGAACAAGAACAAGTAACCCCAAGCGGTTGCTCACTTATATCCGGGGCGCTATTTCAGCGCCCCTATTTTTGCCCTTCGGCAGGGGTGTAGTTATTCGTCATTGCGAGGAACAAAGCTAGGCCTTCGGGTAGGTTGTGACGAAGCAATCTCGCAATAATACCTACTCTTTGCGGTAAGAAACATCCGTTGTCAGTGAGTGTTGACGCGAGATTGCTTCGTCACATGCGATTAAATTCTCACTATTGTTACTATTCCTGAGGAGGAAATAGTTCATATGCTTCTTTGAGAGCATCATCATATGACATACCTCTCTCTCGCGCCTCCCGTACTTGCCTTGCTCGTTTGACCTTTGAATCATCATAAGGTACCCTGCTTAACAATTCGTCATCAATTAACTGTTGTCTTTTTTGCCAATCTTTGTTCAGTCGACCTAGCAATTCTTGTCCAAAGGGTAGAATGAAACGTCGGCTATCAGTACTGTCATCAGGAAGATTTTTTGAGGCTAAACAAGCGCGCTCAAAGGCAATTGATTGAAAAATCCGGAAAAGAACTGAGTCAACATCATAGAATGTGCTGTGCTCCCTTTCACTCCCGTATTCCTGGAAGATATAGTGGTATGTAATAGGTTCGGCACCTTCTACCAAAACGTATGGTTTACTTTCATCATAGACTCCTATTGTAGGCAGCTCGTTCTTGTTAACATTAATGTAGCGTCCAAGACGTTCCATTTCTTCTTTTAGCTCGAGCAAAGGATTATTATTCATAAGGCAAGAAATTTATTAACAGCAATGCAATTGTTGTTTGTCAGAGAGTTCACCGTATGCAGTGTTTTTTGTATTTTCTAGGTCTGTCAAACTAATATTATTTCCCGATGTTCCGAAGGACATCCGGGAGTCAAGGAAAAATTTGTTGTCAGATCGACTTAATATTGGCACGTTCAAATAGCTTCACGCCCCAACAATTTTCTATCATACCCCCAAAAACGCACTATCATAAAACTTTCTTTTGCCGGTTTTCATGCACCGTAGTAACTTGAATTGAAGTTGCAAAAAATGAGGCAAAACAGCAAACATGAAAATTAGTCTCATTGTATCGTCCTGAAAAAAGTTTACACTTAAAACGTGTAAATTATGAGAGGACAAACTGCGTTAAAGGGCAGAAAAGGACAAAAAGGCAGGAAACCGAAGTACGAAGTTGCCTTGAAAAGACGAGTTGCCAGCGAGTAC
>JBGAQG010000004.1:0-133614 GCA_044220845.1 Flavipsychrobacter sp.
GTGAGGTCGAATGAGGGCTGTGGCGGGGAAATTGTGGTTTGTCGGAACCAGACTACGGTAGGCGGGCCACTGATTAAACGATTAATGGATTCCACTGATAGACCTTCGTGCTGTTGTCTGTCTGAACCTGCCTGGGGCAGACAAGAGAATATTGAACTTTATCAAGATGAAGACGTTCATAGAACGGGGATCATTTGCAGTACCGGATGCGCTGCGCTAACATCCGGGACAACGGCTTAGAGAATTGATTAGTTTCATTCGCCGGTCGGATACCGGCAGCCAATCCTGCCGTAGGTACAACCTACGGCAAACTGAGTTTTGTCCGATAGCAAGTCATTAATCCTCCTCTTTTTTCATTGCTAATACTTTGTCTTCTTTGACTGAATAATATATAGTGTATTCCCAACTGCCTGCACATGGTATGCCATGAGGGTAAGTCATCACTCTATAAATTATTGTATCCGAAAGTATGGTAACCGAATCACTGTCCGACTGAAGTGTTGTACTTCTTCCCAGAAGAAAGTCGTTGCCTGAATTGGAATCCGCGTTTTTCAAACTCGTATATAATCTTGAGTTTTCTACCACGCTGTCTGTGTGCTTATATAACAATTCCATTTCGGGAGAAACCGACTCCCGAGATCCATCATTGATCAAAACAACTTTTCTTTGTTTAAGAGAATAATAAAGGAAATAGTCATTGTGATAAACTCTTTTTGACGAATTGGAATAGTAGCCAAGCTCATATTTGATAACCCCTCCAGCTATTCCTCGGCTCCGCCTATCTTGCTGCGATGCATAGTACCTTGTTACAGCAAAACTGTCGTTTAGGTCCTTTGCAGCGTCTCTGACACCTTTATATTCTTCAGTCAAAGCAACAACACTATCGGCATGTTTAAGATACTTACCAAATAGTTTTTCATTGTCTTGACAAAAAGCTCTGACCGTGCAAAAAATAACAATGATAACGATAAGCCACTTCATTAATAGACAGGTGAGTTAATATAAAGGTATGAAAAACAAAAATCCACCCGAAAATGAGTGGATTCTTAAATCTTTTGGCGCATTAATGCCTAAAGAAGCATAAACTGGCCTAAAGCGGTCTAAAGTGCCCCAGACCGGAACAATATCGAACCAATTAATGACCATTTTGAGGGGCATTTGTGAATTAAGCGGACTATTGATGGAGAAGTATGAATAAACGGGGAAATTTTGCGCTTCCCCATTGAAGTATCTTGGCTGCAAACAAGAAGGGTCCCTGAAAAAGGAGACCCGCCTGAGACGGACACCAAGCTACAGGGCGTTACAAACGCCACACCCCAACATACCCGTTACAAACGGGTACGAGTGGGGGTCCTTTCCTTTTGCGGAACGGTAATATACTTGTTCTTTTATTACCCCTTTGTCAAATATTCTTTCAGTTGAGGTAAAAATCGGGATTTTGCCATCTTCGAAAGAGACGATATTTACCAGAGTGCCACTTTCTAATACTCGTTTACCCGCCGGCATTACGTTTCTGTCTGATAAAAAGAACAATTCCTCCGACAGCAATTTTCTATAAAAATCTTCCATTACGGACGGATCTGATGCCGCCTTTTTCAGCAGATTTTCCAGTTCGTTAACTAAATTGTTATGTACAACCTTTTTTTTAAAGAAATCAAAAAGCCCCATTATGAGATTTTGTTCAATAAATGTACTTAAATCTGAGCGAAGAAAAATGCTACATTTCGATGTTGCAGTGTGGGTCAAAAGCAAAAACCCGGTCGGAGAGCGAGTTTTAAAATGGTGCCCCAGAGTGGAACAATATCGAACCAATTAATGACCATTTTGAGGCGCATTTGTAAATTAAGTAGTCTATTGGGCGAGAAATTGGAATAATAGGGAAAAGTTTGAATACACATGACGCGAAACGACTTCACATTCTTAACTTTAACTAGAAGCTATCACGCTCCATCAATAATTAATAATTATGTCGGATTCAAAGCAGTATGTCGGTTCGTATAAAGATAGTAAGGGCTCCATTCCGATAATAGTTGAAAACGATTTCAAAACACTTTCTTGCGAGATAAATGGCGTGAGATTTTATGGTAATGAATTATCTGATCTTTCTGTTGACAATAAATTGAAATATACAGATCGGCAGTTGGAACGTTTTACATTCTTTGCAATACCAATTTACAACACGAATGAGGTAGTACAAGTCCTTTGTGATTGTTCGTTTTCATTTGTCGTGCCACAAACCTTAGTTGATGCAATAAACAATATCGACGTTAATGTAGAAATTGAAATAGGTTGCTTTTTGGCGAAACGAGATCCGCAAATGACAAATCAGCATGAGTCTGACAAATATTTGCTTTCATTGATCTTAAATGAACGAAAATATTATGCTAAGAGTGACCATATTGAAGACGCCCTTCTACAAATTCAGAATCAATTCGATCATAAATACTTTTTTAAAAACTGCTTCGGCTGTATGTACGGCGATTACAGCGTTTATGGTAGCTCTGCTTTCGGATCAATGATATGCTATTCGAATCAAAAAGAAGAATACAAACGGGTTACCGATAAAGATGAGTACATGAACCTTGACGCGAGTAATTGTGAGCGTGTACAGGAAATATATTGTTGCGAAGAATTCGAGTTAAGAGAAAACGGAGCAGGATATCGCGGGTGACAACTATTTGTATACAGAAAAAATACAAAAAAAAATAATATACCATATACATAGTAATGGTTCGACATTCCACTCTTGATATAAAGCAAAACCCGCTCAGAGAGCGAGTTTTAAAATGGTGCCCCTAACTGACATTTCTTCGAACCAAATACGGGATTTCTTTCGTAAAATTCGTGAAATTGTTGCCAATAGGCCGCTGATGATAAAGAAACACGCTAAAAGAAATTTGATTGGTAATTTGCATAAATAAATGCTTGTCATGGTAGACTTCGAAAATATATCAGAGCATATTATCCCTATGGAGGACTTCAGGCTTAGGTGGCGATTTACGGATCCTAAATATGATCAGCTTCCTGGGATACATCTGGATCAATTAAGGCCATTGGATGAAGAAGCCTCAAAATTTATATGGAATTTTATTGAGGATACAAATCTTCATGCGCATACTCCATTTCAAAAGGGTCTTTTCAGAACAATAGATAAAATGAAGATATGGACTGGTAACGGATCAGAAGTAAAAAAGTGGCTTTATCAAAGAGGGTTACCATTCGAAAAGCAAGTATTCCTATCGTGGCAGCCTACGGAAGCCATGATAGTGCCATGGAAACTATTAATAAAATACTTTGACAGCTTCTATTATGGTAGCGCCGATGACTTGACAGTAATTGATCAAAGTCTAAATTGGGCCTTATTATTTTATCACGAAGACGAAATTTACTTTGGGACAAGTGAAGAATTTATTCCTCAAGAAACATCGGATAATTTTCTTTGGTGAACAGAGCATACAAACGGTGGGGTATCCCCCACCCCTACGACGAGCAACCCTCGTCAGACGAACCAACACTACCAACTACTAATGAAGAAACTTCTGGCACAGAACCGCAAAACACCCAAGTGCGCGGAAGGCTGCCTGCCGATAGGGAGGTGGGAAGAAGTGCGCAGTTTTTGGGAAGTAAAGTGCAGCCAACTTCCCACACATCCATTGATAATCAACAGACTTCACCCCAAAGCACCCAAATAAAATTTCCTGCGCAACCCATCACGGCAAATGATACAAAACCCTCAAAAAACTGGAAAGAACTAAAGATCACCCCACCTCCTGCACAAATCCCTGCACAACAAACTCAGCCAACTTCCGATGTCGCAAGCGCACGCTTGCAGGAATAAGTACGAAGTGAGACGAATCGACCAGAAGGTAAATTCACCTTTAGTAACCTGATTGTCGGCGGGTCTCTGAAAAAGAAGACCCGCCCTGGACGGATTTTCTTGTCGATGTTTAATTTGTCGTTTACATTTATTTCTACAGATATTACTTTGTTTATTCCTTTTGGCGAAAGTTTGTCTGTATTCGAATTGAGCTTTTCTACTCTCATATAATAGTATTTATTTTGTTTAAATTATGTTATAAACAATCATAAATTGAGGCACATCAATCCTTCAAAAGAATCTTTCACCCTTAATTGTTTTTTTATATTTCCATTTTTAACATCGAGCCAATATATAGAAATATTGCTGTCTGTATAGTTATCTAATATTTGTATTATAAATATGTTGTTTTTTTGGTCGAAAGAAGAGTAGTAAATTGAATTTTCTTTCATGTATGTTATTGTATCTATAACAGTCACATCTCCTGAAAGGGGAGATGCTTTACAAAATTGCGGTTTTTTATAGTTATAAATATAGTATATATTGTTGTCATTGGTGTTAAACACTTCAAGTGAAAATGAATGATCAATGTTAACGTTGAAAGTATTTTCATGTGGATGGTAGGTGTAAATACCATTCCCTGCTACGAAAAGAATATCACCATTAATGTCATTCGCTAGAAGTGGTCTATAAATTTTGTCTGGGGCTGGGATTGGTTTGATTTCGTCAATTGTAAAAGTACTGCCAGTTAAATTGATGACTCCAATATGTGAGTCGTAAGAGTGCGTATTATCATCAACAATAGCGTTGAAACAATAAAACTTGCCTGTTGACTTACTATAAGATAGCTGATATTGGCTAGCATGTACACCGGTCGGAAGTGTATTGCCAACATATGGTCCGCCGTACTGTGTAGTGGTTTTCTCTATTAAATCAAATTTGTATAAGAGCAAATATCCGACCGTATCTGTTTGCAATGTATAATAGGCTTTTTCCTCCTGACTAAGATATCCCCAGTAATTTAAAACAACGGGGAATGGAAGATTTTCTATGCTTTCGCCTGTTTGTGTATTTATTGAAACCATTTTGAACTTCAAATCAGGAGGAGCTATTTTTTTAAATGCAAAGAGCGAATAGGGTGCATCTTTGATATCTGGTTTCTTTCTACAGCCGAATAGCAAACCTAACATTAGCGAATAAACTATTGCATTTCTCATAATTAGGAATTTTTGTGTTAAAAGAGCAACGTTTCATAAATCAAATTCGCATTTGCCAAAATAATAAGCTTGTAAATTATTGTTGGTGTATTTAATTGACTTAATAGGTAATGATGGGGGTAGTATAGAATGATAAGCAACTATTTTGTCTGCACATTTGATATACCCGTCATGTAAGCACAGAACGTTGTTTTGATTAAAATTGCATGAAATGATCCTTTGTTGAATCCAAGATCCAACAAAGCTGTATACTACATTAATTATACCATCATCAGCTCGGAAATAGATTTGGGCATCGTCTTGTATGTAGTCAAACTAAAGTGGACTTATTGTTAGATAGTGTTTCTTGATTTTTTAAAGTTAAAAAAGTTTTTTTTTATTTTCAGGTGATAGGGGTTAATTTTTGTTGTAGATACCTGCTCTTTCTTCTGTTCAAAGTCATCTGTTTGATGCGTTCCCGTTCCTTCAGTATTGCATCGCCTCTGCCATAATATACATCCGCTGGGGTCAAGTTGTTCAAAGATTCATGATAACGCTGATGGTTGTAGTAATGAATAAATAGCTTCAGAGCTTCCTCCAACTCTTCAAGGCAATAGTAGTTATCCAGTTTGACCACATTCTTCATGGAACGATGGTAGCGTTCGATTTTTCCCTGTGTTTGAGGGTGTAACGGTCTGTCCGTTGTTAGAGATGTTCCGCAGGGCATCTCGAACAGCAAATAAAACTCCGTCTTCGACGGCATTCACATTGACATAGCTAAATGTTTTAGAGCGGGAAACGGAGTGGAAGCGGAGGTAAAAAGGAACAGGAATCAAAGGATAATAACATTCTAATCAAGTTATTGGAAATAACAGTTACGTCAAAGATCCTCGCCCTGCTCTGCCAGATGGAAACCCTGCTTTGTCACTTCTTTGCGGGCTTTGGGGTCGCGGAGGAGGGGGTTGGTGTGGTTGAAGTGGATGAAGTGAATGCGGGAATCGAGGCCGGGGCGGGCGGTGTGAGTGGAGAAGAGGTGCATGGTCTCGCTGACAAAGGGGTGCGGCACCTCGCTGATGCTGCGGCCGGGTAGTTCGCCATCGGCAAAGAAGGTGGCATCGAGCAGTGCCACATCTACAGCGGCCACCATATCTATGATGCTGTTGTCCCACTTCTCCCATTTATCAATATCGGGGATAAACAGGTATTGGCGGCTGCGCAGACTGATGTGGAAACCGGCGGTCTCGGAAAACTCGTCGCGGTGCGGCACCTGAAAGGCGGAGACCAAAATACCGTCGGCCAAAGTCTGCCCCATGAAGCCGGACTTCATATCCTTACCGGCAACCTGCAGTGCTGTGAGCCTGATGTTGTTGAGGCTTACCAACTGGCTCCACGGGCCGTTGTTCTCGAGGTAGGTTTTCATGCGGGGCAACACATAGACGGGCATGTCCTTGGTATTCATGACCTCGCGGCCCAGCTGCATGAGCCCTGCATAGTGGCCAATGTGTGCATGGGTGATAAAGATGCCGTCGGGCAGGTAGCCGTACCGGCCACCGGTAAGCTGGCGGAAGTAGTGCAACTGCTCGGTGATATCGGGCGTGGCCTCGAAGAGCCACCACTTATTACTTGCAGGATCGACCAGTGCCAACGAGGTAACGAACCTACGCTTGCCGGCATCTTTCCATGCCTGCTCGCAACATGCCTTTGCACAGCCGGCGTGCGGATAGCCGCCGTCCTGCGCCACGCCCAGCACTTTGATGTAGGGCAGGCTATCTTTCTGCGCCATGACCGCGCCCGAAACAAACAGCAGTAAAACGAACAGGTACTTCATACCCTAAACCTACGAAAATGAGCAATAACAAGTATGCCGGCACGGGGCCGGCACACAAGGCAAATAACTTATTGAAGGCGGAACTTTACCACCACATTGAAGAATACTTTGACGGGCAGGCCGTTCTGGCGGCCGGGCTTCCAGCGGGGCATGCCGGCAACCACCCGCAGGGCCTCCTGATCGCAACCACCACCAATGCCACGCACCACACGCGCCTGAGTGACATTGCCTTCCTCGTCTACCACAAACTCTATCTGCACGGGGCCTTCTATGCCGGCTTCACGGGCAGCATCGGGATAGTGTACATTGGCAGCGAGGTAGGCGTTGACATCGCCATTGTACTGCGGCATCTGCTCTACAAAGTGGCGGGGGCCTTCGGGCTTTGTTTCTATGGGGATGACCGTACCCGTTTTGCCGGTGGTGTTGTCGGGCATAATGTCGGTGCCGTCTTCGCCATCAGTGCCGGTGCCTACCCTGCTGTTGTGCAGTTGGTCGACAGTGGTCATCTGTTTGTCGTCGGGTATCTCTTCGGTGGTGATGTCCGGCTCGGTGAAAAGGTCGGTCTTCATCTTAATGGGCGCCTCGGGCTGCGGTGGTTTCACTACGGGTGGCACTATGGGCTGCACAGGTGGTTCTATCCACGTAGGGTCTACCGTATGACCGTCGAAGATGACCTCGCGCACTTCGTGTGCCTTGCGGGTGAAGGAGAAGAGGACAAGCGCCAGCAGCACACTGAAGAGAATGGTGAGTGACCTGCCTACCCTGCTGCCATAGTTGCGGCGCAGCTCGTAGCCGCCATAGGCCTTGTTGCGGTTGTGGAAAATGATGTCGAGATAGTCGGCATTACGGAGTGTGATATCCATGATAGTTTGTTTATTGGTTCACTATTCAGAGCCGCCGACCGACCGGATTCCATAAAAACGGGCAAAAAAAATCCGGGACCATCTGTTGAGATGGTCCCGGAGGTTATGTTCATCAGCCCCGTGAGGGGGAGTGATTAACGATGTTTCAGTGTCATGATAACCCTGCGGTTCTTAGCCCTGCCTTCAACAGTTGCGTTGTCGGCGATAGGCTCGCGGCTACCGTGACCCACTGCGATCATGCGCTTAGGATTAGCACCCATGTCGATGAGGTATTTCCTAACCGCGTTAGCGCGACGGTAAGAAAGCGCATCGTTGATCACGTTGCCACCCGTGATATCGGTGTGACCGTCGATCATGACGTATGCGTTCTCGTGTGTGTTCATTTCCATGATCGCCTCTGCGAGGATAGGCAATGAAGCATCGCTGATCTTAGCCTTACCTACTTCGAACAGGATAGGCTCGTTCATGTTGTGCTCGCGCACAGGAGCCGGTGCAGGCAATGGTGGTGGCGGTGGAGGAGGGATAGGACATCCGTCGTTAGACGCAGGACCAGCCTCGTTAGGACACTTATCTTCGCTGTCAGGGATACCGTCGTTATCAGTATCAGGGCAACCCATGAACTTAGCAGGACCAGCCTGGTAAGGACAAGCGTCATCGAAGTTAGGGATACCGTCGCCATCAGAGTCAGGGCAACCGTGGAAGTGCTTCAGACCAGGCACATCAGCGCAAGAGTCTTCAGAATCAGGGATACCATCACCGTCAGAGTCAGGGCAGCCGTTGAATTCTTTAACACCCGGAGTCCAAGGACATTTGTCGAACCTGTTAGGAACGCCGTCTTTGTCGCGGTCGCTGAATTTAGAGAAGTAGAAACGAACGCCGAGGTTACCACCGTATGAAGTGGCATTGGTAGTTGTAGCATTGTTCATGAATGAGTTGTACTCACCCACTTTGTCGGTAAGACGTGCACCTGTAGGCGCGTGTGTGAACAACTGGTACATGAAGTAACCACCGATGTTGAGCGCTACTTTGTCTGACAGGTACAGGCTGTAAGCAGGCTGGAACAAGAAGCCTACAGAGCTCTGTACATAAGATACAGAACCTGTGTTCTTGTCGGAAGCCGTGCCCCAACCTACGTTGTAGCCAATATTGCGCTGCGTAGTGAAGTAGTTGTTCACGTCGCCGCCCGGATGGGTAGCGAGGAACTGCTTCTCGGTAATTACGAGGTCGGTATTCTCAGGCACCGCGCCATTGTCGTATACGGTAACGATACCATTTGACGTGTTCACGTGCTTGTAGATAGCCTCGTAGTTGAACTTGGCATCGGTAGTGAAGTTGTTCTTCATGGTCACGTTGTACAACAGACCCGCGTCGGCAGTGATGCCTGAACGACGCGTGAACCTGTGCTTGTACTTCAACACCAACGGAATGCTGATGTTAGTGGCCTTGATCTCTTCTTTGATAACACCGGGAGCGGTGATGATCTGACGGAAAATATTGCCGTTGGCATCAGTGGACTGATACTCAACTTTGTATTTATCCATGGTGATATCACCGTTCTGCATGTGGTAGCTGATACCAGTACCGATACCGAAATGGCTCTTGTTGTCGAAGAAGAAGCCGATCTGGGCATTGCCACCGTATGACATACCGTTATTGTACTTCAGCCCGCTGATACCAGAAGAACTGAGTGCTTTAGTATAATTGAGAACAGGATTGGTAGTAGTGATGTCCTGTGTGAGCATACCGCCCTGCAGGTTTACATCTATCACCCAACGGGGCAACATATCATCTTTTTTGTATGCCTTTGAGTCCTGTGCGATGGCTGACAACGCCCCATTGGCCGCTATCAACAAGAAAAAGAGTTTTTTCATCTACGGAATATTTAATGTTGAATGATTAATTTTTGATGAACCTTGCTGCGGCCACTTTCACACCATCGTTGTAGCAATCTACTACATACACACCTGCAGGAAGATCAGCAACGGCTATCTGAGCTTTGTTATCGCGTGCTTCTACCGTAGTGATCTGCTGACCAACTATGTTGAATACTGCGAAGGTTACGTTGCCGGTAACGAAAGAGCTCACCTCCATGTTAAGCACCTGGCTGGCAGGGTTTGGATACAACCTCATGTCAGCAGCATTCAGGTTCAGATCAGCAACACCTGTAGGCTTGTTGAAGTATGTTTTCTGCATACAGCCATCAGCGGTAGTAGTGATAACCCAGTAGTAACGCTTATTCCACTCAGGGAATGCAACGGCAAAGTTCTGGTTTGTTTCACCCACTGCAACTGTAGAGTCGAGTGTTGATGCATCGTCGTAACCCCACTGGTAGCTCTTCACATCAGTTTGCTTGCAGATGAACTGACCGTCGAAGAAGATCACCTCAGGAGAAACAGCAACGTTGGTACCTACTGTAACTGTGTAAGTAGAAGTGCTGGTACATGTTGTAGCAGTGTTCTTAGTAGTCAGTGTTACTGTAGCAGTACCCGGTGTGTTGAAGTTAATCAAAGCATACTGAGTAGAAGTACCGGTTGAAGTAACGGTAGCACCTTCAGCGCTCCACATGTATGTGAAACCATCGGCAGCAGGCGAAGCAGCACCGAAGTTAACTGCTGTAGCATTGTTACACAATGAAGCAGATGGGTGTGTACCGATAGTGATCGGTGTAGGAGCAGGATCGAGCGTGAGGATCACGTTCTGCTTGTTCACACAACCGAATACTGTGAGGTCCATGTTGTAAGTGATGGTCACCTGGCCTGAGGTAGACTGAGTGAGTGTATCTACGATATTACCTGCACCGCTCCTTGAAGATGGAACGATGCCAGTGTTACCTGTACGAGACCATGCGAATGAAGTACCTGTAGTGTAGCTAACCGGTACATAGTTGAATGGCGCACCGCTACAAACTTTAGCCGTGTTGCTTGTGAGGATAGCAGAAGGACGAACCTTAACTTCTACGCTCTGTGTGTTAGAACAGCCGTTTGCTGTAATTGTGTACACATAAGTAACAGGAACTGTGATGTAAGTAGTGTTGTTGAGACGCTCGCCCGGAGCACCACCTGTACCTGAAGCAGGGAGGTTAGAGATACCTGCTTCGTAATCGCGGCTCCATGCGTAAGTAGCACCAGGAGTTTTGCTTGTAGGCACCCAGCTGAGCAGTGTGCTGTCACAAACGGCAACATTACCGCTGTCGTTAGCAATACGTGGAAGCGGGTTCACTTTCACATTCACGATCTGAGCGTTTGAACAACCACCTGCTGTAGAAGTGAATTTGTAAGGAACATTCAGGATGGTATCTGAAGTGCTGATGAGGATCTCGTTGATCGTACCGTTCAGGACGTGAACTGTAGGGTTAGTGATACCGACAACGGTATCGCGCGCCCACTGGAAGGTAGTACCTGCAGTGGCACTTGCAGCAACGTAGTTGAACAGAGAGTTGGTACAAACAGCACCCGGAGTGAGAGAAGTAGTCAGTTTAGGACTAGGCTTCACTGTTACTGCCAGCGTGTGGTCTTTGCTGCAACCGAAAGCTGACAATGTATATGTGTAGTTCACGTTAACAGGACTAACTGTAGTGTCGTACAGACGCTCAGAGATGTTACCCGTTCCGCTACCGGCAGCGTTAGAGAGGCCTGATACTGCAGGACGTGTCCAAGTGATGGTAGCACCTGAGATATTTGAAACAGGGAGATACTCGAGGAGCGCGCTGTCGCAAATGCTGCGTGAAGTAGGACTTGTGAGGAGCAGCAACGGATTGATCACCACTGCTACGTCTTCTGTTTCAATACATCCGCCTACGTTCATTTCGATAGCGTAGTGAACTGTCTTAGGAGTTGTTGTAGTGTTGTTGAGTGTTTCGTTGATAACACCTGTACCTGTTGCAGCAGCATTGCTGATGCCCGCAGCTACAGGACGCGTCCAAGTGATAACTGCAGTAGATGAAGATGAAAGCGGAGTGTAAACGAACGCATCACCATTACATACTGCTGTTGGTGTAAGAGTAGAAGTGAGTTGCGGAGTAGGGTTAACTACAACGTTCACTGTCTGGATGTTGCTGCAAGAGTTTGCAGTGAGTGTGTACACGTAAGCAACTGTAACAGGCTCAGTAGAAGTGTTTATCAAAGTTTCGTTGATCAGACCGGTTCCGCTGTTCGCTGCGTTTGCGATACCAGGTGTAAGGCTACGGCTCCAGTCGAATGAAGTGCCCGGAGTGAGGCTGGTAGGCAGGTAGCTGAACAATGTATTGTTACAGATAGAAGCCGGTGTTGTAGTGCTGTTGAGCGCAGGCACCGGATTGTCGATGATGTTGAACACTGCTGCTGCACCGATACAACCGTCAGCCACAGGAGTAACTGTGATCTGAGCAGACACAGGAAGTGGCGTTGGGTTGATAGGCAGGAATGTAGATGTGTGACCTGAACCAGCAGCATCGAGACCGATTGCAGGGTTATCGTTCACCCAGTTGTAGCTTGAACCTGAAAGTGGTCCGCTGAAAGTGATATCAGGAACTGCTTCGCCGTGACAAACGATCTTGTCGCCCGGATTGTCAACTGTAGGAAGTGGTTTTACTGTTACTTCGATAGGATAAGACTGCTCGCAAGATTCTGTTGTAGAACCATGGTAGTTCCTTACAACCAGCGTTGCGTGGTATGTACCGGGAGCAACACCTGCAGGAACTGCAACATTGAACTCGGTAGTAGGAAGTGCAGTGTTAGCAACGTTCTCGAAACCTGCAGAGAATGCTGTAGCATCCCAAATGATGTCGTAAGTGCCGGGATTAACGTAGTATATCTTAGCTACGCCGTTTCCTTCGTTTGCGCCCTGTGTATGTGTATTAGTGAAAGTGATGCCAGCATCGGTGTAAGAAGAACCACCTGCGCCGCCGGTCCAAACACCGCCGCCGCCGCCGTAGTAACCACCACCGCCGCCGCCAGAGAAGCCTTGCGTGCTACCGTTGCCACCCATGCCGAGTGAACCGTTGGAACCTGCTGTCCAGAATGCGTATGTAGCACCTGCACCACCCGCGAGCTGTGTACCGCCGCGAGCTGAAGAGAAACCGTCGTTAGCTTCGCCATTGCCACCTGTGAGACCACCACCGGCACCACCGAAACGTGGAGAGCCATCGATGCTGCTACCGCCACCGCCGCCGGCAACAACCTTGCGAGCAGAGAGTGTACTATCGCCAATGCGGATATCGGTAGCACCGCCACCTGCACCAGCGCAGCCTGAGAAGTAGAAGAACGCGTTGCCGCCACCGTTGTAACCACCGGCTGCACCCATTGGTGAACCATCGGCACCAGCACCGCCAACATAGATATGAAGTTCGTTGCCCGGCAGAACAGAGAGGTTACCCTGAACGCGACCACCCTTGCCGGCATTTGAAACGCCTGAAAGATAGTCGTTACCACCAGATGCACCCATGAGGTCGAACTTAACGCCGGTAACATTTGCAGGCACTGTCCATGACTGGCGCGCACCGGTGTAGTTGAATATTACGGTATCAGGACCAACGTTTGTAAGGTTGGAGAACGGAATAACCGCGTTTGTAACTCCTTTACACACAGACGGGAAAGCGCCCAATGTGAGAGAGGGAGCCGCATTAAATGAATAAATGAAAGTCATGAAGACAGGAGCATTAACACCGTCCGAAACGCTGATGAGAAACGCTCCATTTGTGGCTCCTGGATCAGGCGTATACGTAAGACCAGAAGGAACCAACGCACTAACAGGAGTTATGACCGTCTCGGTATGAGTGGTGAAACTCAGCGTTCCATTAGCGCCCGATGCGTCAGCAACTTCCCATGTATAATCTCCCGGCGCAGGGAAAACTAACTTCAATGACTCTCCGAGATCGATTGTAGCGTTGTTACACTTTGTTGCAGTCTGAGGACTTGAATAGGCTAATACCGGTCCCTGCGCACTGCCGGTCTCAGGCAATGACGTTATCAGAATTCCGGCCATAAGGAATGTTTTTAACAAACCTTTTCCGCTAATGCGCTTCCCCGCCCTTACAGATCCTGGGTTAAAAAGAAATGATCTCATATCAAGATAGTTTATGAAACAATGCCGAAAAATACTCAAAAATTCAAACTAATACTTCTTATTTTCCTATTTTTTTTTAAATATACGTACAAGAAAACGCTATCAATTAGCTAAAATATTGCTAATAATAACACTTACAGGCCTGACAAACAGGCTATTTTTAGCGCGGCCAGGCAAAAGAACAGCAACACAGGCAAAATACCTATAATTTGACGAAATACGGGATAAAATAACCAAAAGTGCGGATTAGCGCGCCATCAGATCGATCAAAGCGCCGTCGGGGTAGCCAATGTGTTCAAGATAAAGCCCATGCCCCGGAACGTTGAAAAAAGCCTTCGTACAGTTCTGCGCTGCAACTATCTGTTGAAAATCGGCGGGTGTTTTATTGCCACGGGCAATATGCAACTGTGTTCCTACTAGGCCGCGCACCATACCGCGCAAAAAACGATTTCCGACCACAACATAGTGTAATTCGTTACCAACATGCTCCCAACGAGACTCATGAATGGTGCAGTTCATGGTCTTTACCTGAGAGTTGCGCTTGGCGAAAGACTCGAATTGTGTCGTGGCTTTTACTATCGCTGCTGTCTCATTCAAGACGTCTTCGCGCAGGGGAAACGGGAAGTAGAAAGCCCTGTTAACGAGAAACGGGTCTTTGTGCCTGTATATGCGGTAGCGGTAACTGCGCTCGCGGGCATCGAAGCGGGCATTGAACTCGGGAGAGGCCGCCTTGCAGATGCGCTTCACTGCCATGGACTGAGGCAGGATTGCATTGCACTTATAGAGAAAATCGGGGCGCAGCTCGGCATCGTGATCGAAGTGGTAGTAGTTGCAGAGGGCATGTACACCTTCGTCGGTGCGGCTGGCGCCAAACGAAATCACCTCTGTGCGCAACAGGGTGCTTAGCACCTTATTGACCGCCAACTGAACGGTGGGCAGATCGCCCTGTATCTGTGACCCATGAAAACATGTACCATCGTACATGACCTCCATTACATATCGAAACATATACCGAAAACACTGCAAAACAATGCAGCGGGCACAAAGGTAACGATAGCATCAAGAGCCGGACGACTTTTTTGCGTCCGCACGGTTCTTGCGTTCCAGCCAGCGACCCAACAGGCCGAACGTGACGGCGAGAATAAGGAAAAAGACACCCTTGTTCATGGCGTCCCAGAAATACTCGAAATAACGTGTGTACAGGTTAATGAGCAGGAAGAGCACACCGAAGTCGCGGGCGGCGGCATCGCTGTAACGGATGCCGAAGAAAAACGACAAACCAGCCGCAATGGCAAGGAAGACAGAGTAGATGACGATCTGCAACTGGCGGGCATGCTGCCAACGCTCGAGGGAATTGAAGTTGCCAAAGATGGACACCGCCCACAGAGCGAGGAAGAACAACGCAAGGCCGGATATATATGTGAGCCTGTGCGCGAAAGCCAGCTTTCCGATTCGTCGGATGGCGAACGAAGCCCCCAACACTACCGCACCGAACAACACATACCTGACGGGATAATTCATGCCGAGAAAAAGATATCCGTTTTCGTAGACTGATGTGAACGCGCCAAACCAGAACGTTGCTGCCACCAGACCACCCAACCACAGCACCTGAGATGATGATGCTGTGGCAATGACCAGCAACGAAGGAAAGGCAAGCGAAAGAAACGTAGTGTAGTAAGTGGTATCGGCGTGGAGCCACTTGCAGAGATAAACCAATGAGGTGAGCACCGACAGACCGCCGAGCGCCATGTATATCTCATAGGCAGAGGTGCGCGTGTGTTGTCGCCTGCGCCCTATATACCAGAACCACACACAGGACAGGGCGGCTGTGAGACCGGAGATGACCAGATCGTTCCAGGAGAAATAGGCTTTGATGCGCTCGAGCAGCTTCTCGCTGAGAAAGATGGCCCCAAAAGCCAGCAGTATGCAGAACAGCGCAATGAAGAAAAAATACTGTGCCACCTGTTGCCTGTCGGAGGTGCGCAGGTGAACAGACTGTTCCATCTGCCGCGCTTGCTCGTCTGTTACAATTCCATCAGACCGCCAACGGGAGATTGCAGCTTGCAACAACTCTTTCCCTTCTTTGTCTACTTCCATAGGACAGTGTTATCGATACAAACTTAGTGAATAAACCGGCACACACCGAAAACGAAATGGCCTCCCGGGAGCGGGAAGCCACTGATCTATATTACGAAGCAAAACTACCTTAATCGTTGATGTAAATACTGAGGTCACCCTTACTACCTTTTATCTTCACTTCGTTGGCAGAAAGGTATTTGCTGTACTGCTGCAAAACAGAAGCGGGTTGTTTCACACCATTTATAAACAACTCACTATCGGCTTTCTCGATGCGGAACTTGCCTTTCTTGTCTATGAGCCCGGCCTTGTCCATTTTATCCAGCATCTCATGCATATCGGGGCCGTTTACCACCTCTATGTCCTCATCGGCCGGGGTGGTTCCGCGCTTTTCTACCATCACAGACTTTTGTCTGATCTTGTCGTTTGCTTCGGCGTTTGCCTTGCCCTTTATGTGTCTATCCACCTCTACCGAAGCTTCTTTGAGTGCTTTTTTGCTGTTCTCCAACTCGCGCCTGATCTCGACATTGATCTCTTTAGCCAGTGCATCCAGATTCAGCTCCCTATCCAGCTCTTTGAAGGCATCAACTATCTCGGCCTTTATCTGATCCCAGTCCACTTTCTCCAACTCGCGTTTGGCCTTTGCCAGTTCGGCTTCAAGGTGCGCTACACCGGGACCATTGGCATCAGCCGGATCGCCCTGAATGTCTATGGTCTTGATAGTTTTCTTTTTAGTAGCACCGCTGCCCGATTCGTCGCCGGCCACCACACGCACGCGGGTGACGCTGCGCTTGTTTTTATCGCCACCGGAAACGGATATGTTAATATCCACATCTTCCGCATCAGCATCAGATGAGGCCACGGTAGTGGTCTTAGTTTTGGTGACCACGTTCTTCTTACCTGTACTATCCACAGTGAGTGTTTTGGTGCTCACTTTCTTCTTCACAGTCTTGGTACTTTCCGCTTTTTGCGCAAAGGACGGGGTGAAGGACACCATAGCCGCGATAAGCGCAGCAGCAAATACACTGAAAAGGATGGCCGATGTGCGACCCTGTACTACATCTTGTTGTTTCATTGTCATGATACGTTTTATTCTGTTCAGTAATTCAAATTTGTCATTAGTGGCTGCAAGAGACAGGCTGCCTGCAACTGCCCTACCCTCTTCGAGCGCGGCAAGTGCCCGTGCGTAACAAAGACCGTCGCCGGTGGCAGCCAACACCATATCGTCGCAGCACAGTTCGCGCTCGCGCCTGATGCGGGCTGAGATGAACCAAAGGAAAGGATTGAAAAACAGCAGGGTCTCTGTAGCTACCTGTATAAGATTGTGCAGATAGTCGTTGCGGCGAATGTGGGCAAGTTCGTGCAGCAATATTGTCTGTAACTCGGCAGTTGTGAGGTTATTGACCGCAGCCACCGGAAGCAATATCACAGGCTTCAGTATACCACTCACCACCGGGACCACCACCCGATCAGAAACATACATGCGTACAGCGCGCGAAATATGTGAAAGCCGCAGCTGATCATTGAGGAACCGGATGAGGTGTTCGGGCGCAGTTGTGATGCCCCGGGACGTGAGTTGCTGCAAAGTGCGCAGGTTAACGGCAATCCTAACCACCATAACCAAAAGACCCACCATGTACAGCGACAGTATGAGTGGCATGTAAGACACAACAGCACCATATAGACTGCTGAACGGATAGGCGCCGCCGGTTGCGGCTACCAGGTGCGATGTGTGTACATGTTCTTGTAACGGTGATGACGTGGATAAATCGGACACATAAACGACTGACGACGAGAGTGACAAATAGCGGGCAAGCAACGTATCGGCAAACCAAAGCACCAGCGCCAATAAACCGGCGAATGACAACAGGTACCTTGTATGCGGCGAAATGCGCTTAAACACCCTGAATGAAAGAAACAAAGCACCGGCGATAGATGCGCCCTGCCACAGAGATGAAAGGAGTGCGAATGAAAACGCCTGCGCGAAGATGGCGGCCGAAGATGATAGTGTGTTCATGTTATCAGTTTTTCGGAAGAATGTGATTAACGATCTTTCATTTTCTTTTCCATTTCGGCCAGCAAATTCCTGATCTCATCCAACTCCTTTTTATTAGCCTTGTGGTTACCAAGCGCCTGCATCACTAATTGCGATGCCGAGCCATTGAATACATTGTCAATAAACTTCTTTACAAGCTGCCCCTGTGTTTTTTGCTGAGAGATATTGGCTGTATAGACATGACTACGGGCAGTCTCATCGCGGACAAGCAGCTTTTTGTCGTGCATGATCTGCATCAGCTTCAGTGTGGTGGTATATCCGGCCTCCTTGCTACGCTCCAAAACTTCATGCACATCGCGCACCGTACTGGGCCCTTTCTCCCAAAGTATATTCAGTATCTCCAGTTCGCTATCGGTAGGTTTGATCTCCATGTTTCGCAAAGAATCCGTTTTATACGAACGATTTCGTAGGCAAACATACGAATGATTTCGTAAAACAAAACTTAAAGGTTCGTTTTGCGAAAATCTTAACAATTGCTACTCGCCGAAAAACCTGCGGGCAAAGAAATCGAGCAGTGTGACATCAACCTGTTCTATTGGGTGTGCAGTGCCGGGCAGCACTGCCATCTGGGCATTGGGTAAAGACTTATATACATCCACCGTTTCTTCGAGAGAAACCATCTTATCCCTGTCGCCCAACAGCAGCATACACGGAACGGATATGCGGGCGTATACTTCTTCGGTAAGCACGGGCATCTCGCCCAGATCGCGCATCATGGCAGCGGTGGCATGCAGCACATCTTTCCAGTTGACAGGGGCGTGACGTTGCGCAAGGGTGGCCGCAAATGCAGGCAGTTTCTCTTCAATCTTCTCGGGCACCAGCATCTTTACCTCGCGGGCGGCTATCTCTTCGGTCCACAGGTACTTGGTGGCCAGGGTCATGACGCGCTCTATCTTATCGGGGCAATGAGCCGCAAGATACATAGCCACATAACCACCCATGCTATAGCCAAGAATACTCACTTGCTCCAATCCATTCAGCTGCATATAATCGAGCACATCGTTGGCAAACACACGAATGGAATATCCCTCGGCATGAGGGGCTATGCCACCGTGACCGGAAAAACTGAGGGAATGCACATTGTAATGTGCAGCCAAGACCTGAGCCAGCGGTTGCAACTGATCGGCGGCACCAATGGCGCCATGTAAAAGGAGGAGCGTTTTCATAGAGGATGAAGTTAGGGATTTTTGGGGTTAGGTTATGATGCAATGTTTGGACAGCATTTTTCCAGCCTGGTGGAACGACAAATAGTATCCATGGGGCTAAGCAATGTTCATTGTTGGCTCAATTCTGAATAGCAAATTATTCTGAATAACAGATTTCGCAGTTTGAGTGGTAAATGAGGAGTTTTCAGGCGTTAAAAACCTGCCTGACGATAGGCAAGCGTCACACCACTGGAGACGGGTTACAAACGCGGACCAGTGGATCTCTCTATTTCAAGTTCCACTTTTCTTTAGTCCCTTACGGCGTAGTCGAAAAATATGCAACACAAATGCCAGACAAGTGGACATCGCAGCGAAACCACGAACCGTATCACTTGCGTTGTGGTTTTCACGGAAAAAGATCAGGCCAAGAGCCAGTGCCACCATGGCAGAAATAAGAAATATTGCCAACACCAACCCTGAAGTACCTTCTGCCCATGTACTTCGGCGGCGAGGCGAAGTACCGGAAACCACCTTGGAGTACTTGCTATCAGCGAGCAGTGAAATGATGTGTTCTGCCATCTGCTTAAGACACTCACTCTTGCCAACTCTGCCCATAGCCACCCTGAAGCGCCGACCATCTTTCAGATACAGGGTAAATCTTACACCCGAGTAGGTATCAAATTTGTAGGATTCCACATCAGCCAGAACCAGGTCCATATCGTTCGGAGACCCAAAGAAGGGGCTACGTAGATAATGAATGCTTATTGAACCATGCCCAACAGTGACCAGGATCTTTTGTTGCAAGTACTGGAACAAGTACACCATAAGACCAATTGATCCTATAACCCCGAAAACAAACGCAACCGCACTTCCGCCAAACCACATTGCAATTTTAATATCCAAAAACACCAGCAACGGTCCTGCAAAAACAAAGATAAATGCGCTGGAATCCGACATACTCTGAACATGATACTGCTTAACGCCCTCAACAGGCTCAACTGAAGACTGATCGCTGAATGTGCCGACAACTGATTGATCTGCCATAGACTACTAAAAGTAAGAGTAAAATGCGTTTGTTGCTTTAATCAGGGAAAGGAATCAGAAGAAGCAATACAAAACATTTGATATCAATTCCACACTCCATTCATTTCAGTCAACACGATCGGCCTGCCATCTGTAACAACGATGGTGTGCTCATGTTGCGCCATAAACCCGCCCCGATTGCCGACCATCGTCCAGCCATCACGCAAAGTATCGGCGTACGTTGAGGCGGTTGAAATGAAGATCAGTATCCATGGGGCTAAGCAATATTCATTATTGGCTCAATTCTGAATCGCAGATTATTCTGAATAACAGATTTCGCAGATTGTGGGGTAAATGAGGAGTTTTCAGGCGTTAAAAACCTGCCTGACGGCAGGCAAGCGTCATACCAAGGGATCCGCGGCACAAACGCTGACCAGTGGAAAGCGTAGTCAAGCCTGTGCTAAGAATACCTAAAAATCCTCCGGCACCTCAAAGCTCAACACCTCCTTTGATACAGGATGCGTAAATGAGAGTGCCGCGGCATGGAGGTAGAGACGTTCTGCAGCGGTGCCGTAGATATCGTCGCCGAGGACGGGAATCTGCGTTACAAGCATTGAAGAGTGGAAGGTAAACACAATTTCTGCTGGTCTATCTAATCACTGTTACCCCAAGCATCCATCAATTCCAAACTCCATTCATTTCAGTCAACACGATCGGCTTGCCATCTGTAACAACGATGGTGTGCTCATGTTGCGCCATGAACCCACCCCTGTTGCCAACCATCGTCCAGCCATCACGCAAAGTATCGGCGTATGATGAAGTAGTTGAGATAAATGTCTCAATAGCTACAACGGAGTTTTTCTTAAACCTTGAGCGATTGAAAGGATCTCTGTAGTTTGCTATATCACCCGGCTCTTCATGAAGACTCCTGCCAATACCATGACCGGTAAGATTCTTGATTACTTTATATCCACGCTTCTTAGCTTCAGTTTCGATCAAGCCTCCGATATCTGCAATACGCACACCTCCCCTGATGCTGAAAATTGCTTTGTGGAGAATATCCTTTGACGCTTCCACCAACTTCTGATGGTTATTAACGTCCCGACCGACCACAAAAGAGCTGCCATTGTCTGACCAATATCCATTAAGCTCTGCTGAAACATCGATATTTATGAGATCACCTTCCTGAATTATTCTCTTTTCTGAGGGGATACCGTGACAAAATTCATTGTTGACACTAATGCAGGTGCAACCGGGAAAACCGTAGGTGAGCAATGGAGCGGATCTGGCACCAAACGCAGCAAGTAAACCCGCCCCGTAGTCGTCAAGCTCTTTTGTGGTCATGCCCGGCTGAGCAAACTGCTGCATTGCCTTCAAAGTGTGCGCAACGGCTTCGCTTGCTTTCTGCATGCCGAGAAGCTCTTCTTCATTTGTTATTGACATAGTGTATCGGGTTATTGAGTATAGTGAAATGCAAAAATATGAATTTTCAGCAGCAACCCGGGGAGTATGATCGGTATTGCAGGCAAGAACCCGTGCTGCCTTAAAAATGCTGACAAGAATGTGTTTCTGCACCCAAGGAAAAGGAATCTAAAAATCCTCCGGCACCTCAAAACTCAACACCTCCTTTGATACAGGATGCGTAAAAGAGATTGCCGCGGCATGGAGGTAGAGACGTTCGGCGCCCGTGCCGTAGATATCGTCGCCGAGGATGGGAGCATTGAGGCCGAGGGTGTGTGCCGCATGCATGCGCAACTGATGCGTGCGTCCGGTGAGTGGCCAGAAGTATATGCGGGTGATGCCGTTCTCTCGGTTCACTACCTTCCAGCGGGTGAGGCTCGGTTTGCCGGTCTCGTAGCACACCATCTGCGCCGGGCGGTTGTAGGGATCGGCAGCAAGCGGAAGATCGATCTCTCCTTCGTCTCCTGGAATATCTTTTGAAAGTAATGCGGTGTATCGCTTACTGAGCGAGCGACGCAGGAACTGCTGCTGTATGTGCTTGTGGATCTTAGCTGACTTGGCCACAACCAACAATCCGGAGGTGCCCATATCCAGCCTGTGGATCATGAGCGGCTCGAAATCGGTGCGCGTATCGCGCAATCGACTAAAGACAGAATCTTCTATGGCTACTCCCGGCACAGACCTGAGCCCTGCGGGTTTATTCACCACCAACAGATGTTCGTCTTCAAAGACAATCCTCAGCCTTGCCTCTTCGCTGGTGGGCTCCAGCATAGGGTTCTCATCAACGGGAATACCGTCGAGCATGTGTGCCAAAATAGGTTTGCACTTACCGGCACAGGCAGGATAGAAATGCCCGTGTTGGCGAACCTCTGACCGTGGTGCAGCGCCCCACCAAAACTCGGCCATTGCCAACGGACGAAGCCCGTGCAAAAACGCATACTGCAGCAACTTGGGTGTGGCACACTCACCTGCACCGGCAGGTGGACGACCAAAAGCGGTATCGGCAAATATGCTACCTACGCTGCGGCTTTCACCCGCTATGTTGAGGAACGAATACTCGTTGAACAGCCGCTGCTGCAATGCCCCCGATCGTTCGCGACGCTCGGTGCGCAGCGCTTCTATACGCTCCTCCAAGGGTTGCAACTGCGCCTGTACCTCTGTTATGCGAGCATCCCACGCCTCGGCCAGTTGCTTCTGCACGTACTGGTCGTAATGGCTCTGACGCACCATCTCGGCATCGAACGCGGCATAATCCGTGGCAGAAAGAATGAGTTTCTGTTCCTCGCGGCGCAGCCTGCGCTGATCCCGGTTCGCCTTCATCTGTTGCCTGTAAGCAATCTTTTCTTCGGCGGCCTGCGCCTTCAGAGAAGCTACCTCCTTCTGCAAACGCGGTATCTCTTCATTGGCCAATGCACGCTCCAGCTCTTCGTTAACAGCGCTTATGTTCTCCTGTTCTACAAGGAAGAAACTATCCCGCGTGAGCATATCGAACACGGGGGGAACAAAGCGCGGGTGATCGTTGGAGTTGGCCAACTTGCCCGAAACACCCCAAAGGCTGCCTACCCTACCATCGGCCGACTGCACTACCAGCACACCAAACATCTTGCCTATGGCCAGCTGGCCGTTATCGCCATTGAAGCCGAACTCGTGTTCGAAATCGGACTGAGTGTCGAGATATTGCTGCAGGCCATGAGCAGCCAGACGGGCCAACGGATGAGGATCGTAATAAAACGGGAAGGTGAATTTCCCGGGCAGAGATATTCCATGCAACTCCTCTTCTGTAAACCAATTGATACGGCTATGTTCTGTAGTAATCACCTATGGGCCCTGTTTATGACTGCCCGGCAAAATTAATGTTTCCGCGGCGGTATTGACGCAGACATTCCATTAACGGCTACCCCACTCCCACAATCCGTACAGCACCTTGGTATCTATTTTGTAGCCCGCATGTTTCAGGCTTTGGGTGATCTGGCCTCGGTGGTGACTTTCGTGCGAGATCATATACCCCAAAAAGGCAGCAGGATGAGGCTTAAACCCTTTCAACTTTCCGGCAGCAAGTGCTGCCTCCAACATAGCGGCAACGGCATCGCCACTCTCTTTCAATCGTTGCGTTAACAACTCCCGGGACAGGCTTTCACCCTTCTCAATCTTCGTTTGAGTGGCAAATAACTCCGGCGCCGATGCTTTCAACCACATCAGGCGAACGTTGTGCATGTGGGCGAATTGTTCGGCGGCATTTCGTCCGCGCCCCATAGCGAGCAAGAGCGCTTCATCGGTGATGGCGGCAAGGAGATAATTGTTGATCCGATTATGTATCTGCCAGGTGTCTATAAGGTCGTTCATAAGATAAAATTAGAAAATCTGTCATTTACGTGTGACGTTTTGTACCAAATCATGTAAATCAAGGCAACAATTGTGTAATACTTAACTGCATAACCCTATGGACCTTTGCGTCAGAAACGATCGAACAAAAAGAAACATGGAACAGTCATACAGTTTAACCACCATACCGCCAACAGAAACCGTTGACGAAACGCAGATACAACATTTGCTACTGCAACTGCCGGATATCAGTTCAGTATATATGTCCAACGGCGGCAGAACCGTGGCTATCACCACATCAGACCCGGCTCCTGCAATACAGGCTGCGGTCGCCCTTTTAAGAAAAGCCCGTTTTGCCGTTGAAACTACCAAGGCCAACATGCCGGTACTCAACATGTCGTGTGCATCGTGCGCTGTAAGCACAGAAAGCATGCTGAAAAACGTGCCGGGAGTAATAGACGTAGCTGTCAACTACGCAAATGCAAGCGCTGCCGTTGAATACCTGCCTGAAATTTCGCGATCCGAAGAAATGCGGAGTACGTTGCAGTCTATTGGCTACGACCTCATAATTGCCACCGATGAAAAAAACGCTCCAAACATTGACGACATCAGGACAAAACACTTCCATAAACTGCGCCGTAACACCTACAGTGCCCTCGCTCTATCACTGCCGTTGGCCGTTATCGGGATGTTCTTTATGGATATGTCCTATGCCAACTATATCATGTGGGCACTCTCCACGCCGGTTCTATTACTTTTCGGGCGCCACTTCTTCACAGGAGCATGGAATCAGCTACGTCATCGCACTGCCAACATGGACACATTGGTGGCACTGAGCACCGGAGTGGCATACATTTACAGCATATTCAACACGCTATTTCCCGACTTCTGGCACCGTCGAGGGTTGCATGCACATGTTTACTTTGAAGCAGCCGCAATAGTGATAACATTTGTAATGCTCGGCAAGCTGCTTGAAGAAAAAGCGAAAGGAAATACATCTTCAGCGATCAAGAAATTAATGGGATTGCAGCCGCGCACCGTTACCCGTATACTGCCTGACGGCACGATGGCAGAAACGCCGATAGCGGAAGTAGTAATAGACGATCTGCTGCTTGTGCGCCCGGGCGAAAAAATTGCGGTAGATGGCCGCGTAACATCCGGGCATTCCTTTGTAGATGAAAGCATGATAACAGGCGAATCGTTGCCGGTAGAGAAGCAGGAAAACAGCCCCGTGTTCGCAGGCACTATCAACCAAAAAGGAAGTCTGCAATTTGTAGCGCAGAAAGTGGGCGCGGCTACAATGCTGGCCCAAATCATAAAGATGGTACAAGACGCACAGGGCAGTAAGGCTCCTGTGCAAAAAATAGCCGACCGTATAGCAGGCATTTTTGTCCCTACAGTCCTAGCATTGGCACTACTGACCCTTATAGCATGGACCCTATTGGGAGGCGAAGAGGGATTTACCCGTGGCATTATGGCCATGGTTACGGTTCTGGTCATTGCATGCCCGTGTGCTTTGGGGCTCGCCACTCCAACGGCCATTATGGTGGGCGTGGGGAAAGCGGCGGAACAGGGAATACTTATAAGAGACGCAGAAAGCCTGGAAATAGCGCGCAAAGTAACAGACGTGGTACTTGACAAAACCGGCACCATCACCGAAGGAAAACCATCTGTAACGGACATCTACCAGACAAACGAATATAGCCACCTCACAGACGTCCTGGTGTCATTGGAAAAAATGTCGGAGCACCCTCTTGCTGATGCTATCGCAGCACACTTCACAAATGCAGCACCTGTTCCGCTATCTGATTTCACCAGCATCACAGGAAGGGGCGTTAAGGGCACCATTGCAGGCAACACTTACTATGTGGGCAACAAACGCCTCCTCACAGAAAACAACATATCAGTCCCTCTGGAAATAACCCAAAGAGCTGACAAATGGATAGCGGAAGCGAAAACTGTGGTCTATTTCGCATCGTCTTCTGAAGTACTGTCTATCATAGCCATAGCCGACACGGTAAAACCGACCTCCGCACAGGCTATCGCTTCTCTGCAGGACGCGGGCATCAATGTGCACATGCTCACAGGCGACAACCCGGCCACCGCCGCCGCCATTGCAGCGCAGGTGGGTATAACAAAATATAGTGCCGAAATGCTGCCCGCTGAAAAAGCCGCCTATATAAAAGAGCTGCAGGCCGGCGGACGAATAGTAGCAATGGCGGGAGACGGCATCAATGACAGCAATGCGTTGGCGCTGGCTGATGTGAGTATTGCGATGGGCAAGGGGTCGGACATAGCTATGGATGTAGCACGCATGACAATCATCTCTTCCGACCTTAGTAGGATACATGACGCGATAAAGATCTCAAAAGACACAGTGTCGGCTATCAGACAGAATCTCTTCTGGGCGTTCATTTATAATATTATCGGAATTCCGGTTGCTGCCGGCGTGCTATACCCGATAAACGGATTCTTGCTAGACCCAATGATAGCAGGTGGGGCAATGGCACTTAGTTCTGTGAGCGTTGTGGGCAACAGTCTGCGGTTGAAACTAAAAACACATGGACAAACAACGAAAACAGAAAAGGTAGCAAAAAGAATATAAATCATTGACCGAATTGTGTAATAATACCGGCAACAACTCTCACGAACTTTGCATTATCAAACCGATTCAATAAAACGTTTAAAACAAGAAACTATGAGCACTTTAAAATTCAAGACAACGATCAAATGTAACGGCTGCCAAACTAAGGCTACGCCCTTCCTGAATGAAATAGTAGGCGAGAACAACTGGCATGTAGACCTGCAACATCCCGACCGCATACTAACAGTAACAGTGACCGAAGCCACCGAGGCACAGGTTATAGAGGCAGTGAAACAAGCAGGATACAACGCCACTCCGATCCGCTGACCGAAAAGATCATTAGCAAATTCAAAATTGAAATATGAAACAGATCATCACAATACTATTCTGCCTCGGAGCATTGCAATTGTCTGCCCAGCAGATATCGAATGTACTACCTGCCTACTACAACGTAAAAGAGGCACTCATCAACGGAAATGAAGCCACGGTAACCCAACGAGCGGCCGACCTCTTGCATGAGATAGAGAAGGCTGCCCCATCTATACCGGAACCACGCCGAAGCGCCCTTATTTCCGGCAGCCGCTCCCTTGTAACAGCAACCTCTATTGATAAACAACGAAGCCTCTTCGCCACTGTCTCTGAGGAGATGGCGGCAGCAGTAAAAGCGGCACATCCTGCCGGAACCACAGTGTACAAAATGTACTGCCCTATGAAAAAAGCCTACTGGCTAAGTAATGAGACAACTATCAGAAACCCTTACTACGGAAAATCAATGCTGTCTTGCGGCAATGTAGCCGAAGAGATCAGGTAAAAAAAAACAACAGTCTCTCCCCCTCCAATAAATCTTTAGATATGAAAGCGATCATAGCTGCGGCATTACTGTCCGCACTGGCACCCTTTTGCGCAAAGTCACAGGCAGTTCCATCCGCTCCACGCAGGGTTGTGTACCACCTGTACATAAGCGACACCATGGCCAACTTTACGGGGCGCCCCCGGCCAGCAATTGCCATCAACGGATCTATACCCGGGCCTGAACTGCACTTTACCGAAGGGGATACCGCCGAGATACACGTACACAACACGCTGGGAACCGAAACCTCTGTGCACTGGCACGGACTCATTCTCCCCAACCGGTACGACGGCGTCTCCTACCTCACCACAGCCCCTATAAAAGCCCGCTCAACGCACACCTTCGAGTTCCCGTTAGTGCAGAACGGGACCTACTGGTACCATTCGCACACAGCCATGCAAGAACAAAGCGGCATGTATGGCGCGTTCATCATTCATCCTCGGAAACCTGCGCCAATGGATGAAAAAACTGTGCTACTGAGCGACTGGACAGACGAAAACCCGCACCAGGTGCACCGCAGTCTGTATGCCGCCACCGACTGGTATGGCATCAAAAAGGGCAGCACACAAAACTATGCGCAGGCCATAAAGGAAGGATACTTCGGCACCAAGGTAACCAATGAGTGGAAACGTATGCTGGCTATGGATGTGAGCGACGTGGCCTACGACAGGGTACTTATCAATGGACGAGACACATCTTCGTTAACCACTCCGCGGGCAGGTGACAAACTCCGGCTTCGGGTCATAAATGGAAGCTCCTCTTCCTACTTCTGGCTCACCTACCCGGGTGGTTTCGATGTAGTGGCCTCTGATGGAAAGGACGTTCAGCCGGTTCATGTAGACCGGCTCATTGTAGGCGTCTCAGAAACCTACGACCTGATTGTAAAGATTCCCGACAGCGGCCGGGGTGAGTTCCGGGCTACCACCGAAGACCGGACCCGCAGCACCACTATGTGGCTGGGAACGGGAGCTGATGTTGCAGCACCCCACCTACCGCGCCTGCAGTACTTCGAGGGCATGAAAATGATGAATGGAATGATGAAAATGAACGGCGACATGAACGATATGGGCATGCAGATGCACGACCAGATAATGGATATGAATACCGTGATGTACCCCGAAGTGAACGACCCGGCAGCGCCCGCCATCACTACACTCAACTACACGATGCTTCGCTCGCCCGACAATACTACCCTTCCGCCGGCCCCTACCCGAACGCTCTACTTCAGGCTTACCGGCAACATGAACAGGTATGTATGGAGTATCAACAACCGAACGGTGTCAGAGACCGACAAGATACTCATCCGCAAAGGTGAGAACATCCGTATAGTGCTGTACAACGGCACTATGATGCGCCACCCCATGCACCTGCACGGCCATTTCTTCAGGGTGGTGAACGGGCAAGGTGCATACGCACCCCTCAAAACAGTGCTCGACATTATGCCCATGGAAACCGACACCATTGAATTCGCTGCTACCGAAAGTGGCGACTGGTTCTTCCACTGCCATATACTCTACCATATGATGAGTGGCATGGGGCGCATATTCTCCTATCAGGACTCGCCACCCAATCCCGAGATACCAAATCCCGACCGATCGGTGAGAAAGATATATGCCGACGACCGGCAGATCCACCTGATGGGGCGCGTGGCGCTGGAATCGAGCGGCAGTGATGGCGAGCTGATGCTGGCCAATACCCGCTACAAGTTGCAGACAGAATGGAGACTGGGCACCAACTCCATGATGGGCTATGAGAGCGAAAGCCACCTGGGGCGCTACCTTGGCCGCATGCAATTCTGGTTCCCGTACGTTGGATGGGACTTCAGGTACCGAACTATGGACCTGCATGGTGAACGCACCGTTTTCGGACAGCGAAATACCAAGAACAACAGAGGAGTGGCCTGTGTGGGCGTCCAATACACACTACCCATGCTGGTGACTGCCGACGCTCGGATTGACATGAACGGCATCTTCCGCCTGTCGCTGATGCGTGAGGACATTCCGGTAACCGCCCGTCTGCGCATGAACCTCATGGCCAACTCAGACCTGGAATACATGGTGGGTCTGCGTTACATTGTCACAAAGTATTTTGGCATATCTACCCATTACGATAGTGACATGGGCCTTGGTGCCGGCATCACACTCAATTATTAACTATCATCACAAAAAACTGATTAATCCCGTTTCGTCAGCAGATTTTCCGCCTTCATCAGGATTCTTGTAAGTAGTCCCTCTTTCCCTTACGAATGTTGCACAAAATTCAACAAGAAATCATGAAAAGATCAACGATCACCATTACGCTCGCCGCAACACTATGCATTGCAGGCATCTCATCAAAAGCCCAAACCACCCTCACCCACAGTTGGATGACCCGTATAGACGGCACGTCCCAACGCACCGACATGGTGCGAGACATGTACACCGACCGCTGGGGAAACTCTATCCTCACCGGCAACTCACACGACTCCACTGCAGGCAGCTCCCTCACTCCATTGGTACTAACCACCAGAATTGCAACTGACGGAACCGTAAAGTGGAAAGACAAACGTTTTGCGCAGGACGGGTTTCAATTGTTTGCCGGAAAGACCGTAAAGGCGAAAGACGGAAACGTAATCACAGCATTCAACGAACGTAAGGACGATGCTATGCAAAACCGCATACTGCTGCGCAAACTGAAATATGCTGACGGCTCCCTGATCTGGGAACGAACACTGACCGACACTACCAACAACATAGTTGAGGAAATATCAGATCTCATTACCGATACCGCAGGAAACATCTACATCTGCGCCGGAACCACCAACTTCAGCGCAGCTTCTTTCAATACAGATTATGTAGTGATAAAGGTGAAGGAAAACGGCGACACCGCGTGGCGCCGCACCTATAACAATGCCGCCTACAATTCAGATGACTACGCGGCAGATCTGGCTGTAGACCGCGACCTCAACGTGTTGGTCACAGGGCGAAGCCGCGGCATCATTGGCGGCGTACCCACCAGCTTCGACATCACTACTGTTAAGTATTCGGCAACCGGAACCGAACTGTGGGTGCATCGTCATAACGGCACAGGCTATGGCAACGACATAGGCATGATGATCATTACAGACAATGACAACAACGCCTACATATCAGGCCAGACCGATGCCCTGTCGCTGAGCACCGATAGTGTCACAGTCATCAAACTCGCACCAACCGGAACGGTTGTATGGCAATACAACTACCTGGGCTCCAACACAGGCACACTTTTCAAGCAACCCATCAGCCTCACACCGTCGGGCAATGTAGCGCTGGCATGCGGCACATCTGAGGGCATCACTACTATACTGCTCAACAATGCCGGTGTTAGACTTTGGAAGAAGTCATTCATGAGGGACAATCAGATAGCCATGCCATTTCACATGATCACCGATACAGCAGGGAACATAATAGTTACAGGCCGTACCCGCCTTTCGGCACCTACGCTCGATGACGTGACTACCCTGGGCTACGATGAATCGGGCGCGCTTATTTGGAACGCCTTCTTCAACGGTACGTCATCGGGCAGCATGGACTTTGGCAGGCACATTGGCATAGACGGTGGCAACAACATCTATATAGGGGCGTGGTCCACGTTTGACGACAACAACAATGACTTTACACTGCTGAAGTATGGCACCAACCCTGTACCCGTTGACACTACGCCTACACTATTTGTGCCTGTTACTGACCGGCATCCCTCAGTGCGCCTGTACCCAAACCCTGCAGAGAACATACTGCATGTTGCGGCTGATGGCTCGACGCTCGCATCCTTCCGCATAACTGACATAGCAGGACGAGTACATGTAACTGGGGCGCTTACGCCAGGCAGCCAGCAATTTGAAGTAGAGGTCGGCAACCTTGCACCGGGCATCTACATTCTCGAAACCACTGAAGAAACAGGCGTCCGTGCATCAACCAGATTCATCAGAAAACAATAAGTCCAACCCCTATTTATAGCCACTCTATCAATTTTCACAAAGAGGCTGCAGCAACGCTGTGGCCTCTTTTTGCATTTCTCTATACTGATATTCTTTACGTAAAAAGACATAGTACAGCCCAATCCTGACCACCGTCACCTCCGCTTCCTTTCCTAAAAAATACATTTGCCCGATTTTTTTGAGCGAAATATTATGAGAATGGAAGTTATGGCCCCGGTGGGCAGTTGGGAGAGCCTGGCAGCGGCCATACAGGCGGGTGCTGATTCGATCTACTTCGGGGTGGAGCAACTGAATATGCGGGTAAAGTCGGCGGCATCGCTGACCACCGAAGACATACCCACCATTGTGGCCAAGTGTCGCAAACATGGCATGCGCACCTACCTGACGCTGAACACCACCATGTATGACCACGACAAACAATTGCTGTCTGGCATCATAGCTGTGGCAAAAGCGGCCGGCACCGATGCTGTGATTGCCGCCGACTTCGCAGTAATAAACGAGTGTCGCAAGCAGGGCATGAGCCTGCACATAAGTACACAAGCCAATGTGACGAACATAGACACGGTAGAGTTTTACAGCGCCTATGCCGATCTTGTGGTGTTGTCGCGCGAGCTGACGCTGACACAGGTAAAGAGTATGGTGAACCAGATACGCGAGCGCAACATACGCGGTCCGAAGGGGGAGCTGATGCGTATTGAAGTATTTGCACATGGCGCTTTGTGCATGGCGGTATCGGGCAAGTGCTACCTGAGCCTCGACTCCAACAATTCATCGGCCAACAGGGGCGCATGCGTGCAGAATTGCCGCCACCGCTACGAGGTAAAAGACCTGGACAATGGCAAGGAGCTGGTGATAGACAATGAATACATCATGAGCGCGAAAGACCTGTGCACCATCGATATTCTGGACAAGGTTGCCGATGCGGGTGTCTCGGTACTGAAAATTGAAGGCCGTGGCCGCTCTGCCGACTATGTGTACACCACCGTGAAGTGTTACAAAGCCGCTGCCGAAGCGCTGGAAGCAGGCAGCTATACCCGCGAGAAGGCACTGACATGGAAAGAAGAACTGGCCACTGTATTCAATCGCGGCTTCTGGGACGGGTATTACATGGGGCGTCAACTGGGCGAATGGAGCGACGTGGACGGTTCGGCGGCTACGCGCAAGAAGATACTGTTGGGCAAGGCAGTGAAGTTCTATCCGCGCCTGTCGGTAGCTGAGTTCGTGCTGGAGCAGGGCGCACTGGCCGTGGGTGATGAGTTGATGCTGATAGGTCCTGTAACTGGCATCATCTCTCAGCAGGTGGAACGCATACATGTGAACAATGGCCCCGTGGACCGTGCCGAGAAAGGCAATGCGGTGGCTGTGCCGGTGGCCCGCAAGGTGCGCCCGGGCGACAATATCTATAAAATAGTAGCCACAGAATATGCCTAAGATACTGCACCAGAGAGGGCGCTGCATTGGCTGCAACATCTGTCATGAGATATGGCCGCTGCGGTGGCGCATGTCGCGGGCCGATGGCAAGTGCACGCTCGTGGGCGGCGTAGAGAAAAAAGGCGTGTGGCAGGTAACTGTCTCGGCCGACGAACTGACCCCAAACCGCATGGCTGCCGAAGCATGTCCGGTGAAGATCATAAGAGTGCAGGAATAGCGCTGCATCAGAACAAACGCCTGCGGAACGCCACCAGCACAACAGTCAGAGTTGTCAAAGCAAAAACATACCACACCAACATTACCTGAAGCAAACGCGGCGCGAAGTGATAGACCACCGTATGGCTGCCTGTAGGTATGCGTATCACAGGGTAACAATAGTTGGCCGTGAGATGCATTACATGTTTTCCGTCCACCTCAATGTGCCAGCCCGGGAATGCAACCTGCTGCAACACCAACAGGGCATCGTGCGCCACCTGCACGCTTGCGGTAATGTGTCCCGGGCGGAACGACGTAAGCTGTACAGCATCGTGTGCATCGCTACTGAACGGTATACGCTGAAACGATTTTGAGTCAACTGCAACATGCCTGCGTGATGGCAGCACCACACCCGGAGAATCGGGCACGGCACCGTAGGCCAGATACAGAACCGGGTTCACCCATGCCGAGTCGCGCACCACACTTTCGGCCAGCATATCGAACCTGCTCAGGATAAAGGGACTGTAACTATCTGTAGCAATGTTTTTGCAAAAGTTATTGAGGTTTGTCGTGAGCGGCTTCATGCGGGGGCGCATGGCATCGTCGTTCCGGGTATTGATGCCTGCAGCCATGTATGGCAACGGGAACCCAGCGGGAGCCGAACCAATAGCCCGCTGAATATCGGCACAACGCTCTTTATCCGTTACAGTGCCATAAATATTGAATTGGGTAGCAATCACCATGTCTGCAACAGCCAGCACCAGCATCATACGCGCCGTGAAGTAGCGCCCCTGCTGCCACAACAACAAAAACAGTATCAGCAGCAGCAACACCAATTGCACACTACCCTGCACTAGGATCAGCTGACGGAACACCGACCGGCGTATGAACTCGCCCATGTTCACAAACAACTCGTGGCAATTGTCACCTACTCCACCATTCCTGTACAAGGCATAACCTACCAGCGCGCCCGTCACCACCAGCAACGAAAGCACCACCAGCCGCACCCGGCCCACATACACCCTACCGGTAGCAGTGAGTACATGAAATGCGCCGGATGCGATGAGCACAGCACCAATGAGGAAGAACAGACGAAACAAAGAAGGGAACCTGAACAGATCCATAAGCGGCGCATAATGATATAACCACGCCCTGAGCGGTAATGCCGGCCCAAAGGACACCAGCAGACAGACTACGGCAGCAATCGCAATACCCCGCCATCGCCTCATGCCCGGCAACACCACCGACACCAGCAAAAACGCCAGTCCCAAGAGGCCCATATAGGCATTGCGCATGGATATGTCGGTATTGTAAAACTCATCGTTCTTCAGCGTAGCAAAGGGTGTGAGCAACGACAAAAGACTTTGAGGCGAGAAGGGCGAACCGTTTGCCTTTTGAAGAGTCACACCTGCGCCACGTGTCATGTAGGGCATTGAAGTGGTAAAAGCATAAATGACAGGAACGGCCAGCACCAGAAAAACAGCACCAAACAGAATATTGCCCCGCACCACGGCAGCGCGCTGCGTTCTGTTGACTATAAGTGAAGACACAAAAAAAGCAGCCAGCAAATAACCGCTCACAATCAGGAACGCCGGGTAACCTCCGGAAAGCACCAAAAACTGAAACAGCGCCCCCAACAACGCATAGCCCAACCTGCCTGTGCTCAGCAACATACGATAAGCCCAGAACAGCCATACAATACATGATGCGGAGATGGCCCAGCTGAGGTGCTCTGCATTACTCACATAGAAGCCGCAGGCCACAAACGTGATGCCACCAAACAGGGCAGCGTGCCGCGACAGCCCGAAACTACTTGCCAGCCGGTACATACCCCAGCCACCGGCAGCTACCGTCAGGATAAATTCGGCATTGAAGAGATACACACTATAACGCCCGAACAGGGACATGAGCAACGCCACCGGGTACCACATTCCACTCTGCGGATCGGCAAAAAACGGATAGCCGGACTGTTGGTACGGATTCCATACCGGCAATACCCCGTTTCGCAGGCAATCGCTTATGAAGAACCGCCAGGGCAGAAAGATATCGCGGGCATCCCAGATGAGGGAATGCTGCATGAGCGCCACCTGCCAATAAGCCACAACAGTGACCAACAGAATCAGGAGATATGGTACGATACTTCGCTTCAAACGGAAGAATCCATTAGAGGACATTCAGCATCAAATGTAACAGGAGATTGTATCAATTGAAAATATGAGTCCCTATGGCGTATGATATTGTACCCAAACACGATTTAAAACACCGGCAGAAACCTGAGCAAAATACACCCTCCCATTGCTCCACCACACAAAACTCCCACTCTCCCTCAGGCCCCTTCCGAACCCTCCGCGAGTCACGTCGTACGCATATTTTTTGCTACCTATCATAATGGTATAATCGTTATAGGCAGTTATCGTAAAATCAGTATCACTACCGATCGGGTAAACAGAGGTATCGTGAAAGAATGGCGGAACGAATACATCAATATGTTTTTCACCCCCCGTCCAATGCCAGTTACCCGCAAATTTTGCCACATCAGGCAACAAAGGAATTACCCTCCTGGTTTTATTTACCGTGTCATCATTCACAACCAAAAGCACGTCAACAGATTTCCAAACCAAACCCCATTTCCGCCACCATTCATTGTCAAATGCATGAAATACGGTTCTTCCGTTAGCCGTGTCACCATCGGCAAAGTACCATTTATAGTTGGCGCCTACAGGTCCATTGGCCGTAAATGTAATGGCCCGGCCAACGGTCGGTTTATCAGACATTGTAAAATCAACAAAACGCGATGCAATGGAAACAGACGTACTTACTACTTTTTTTCCGTCACTAACGGACACGTCATATGTCCCGGGCTTAGCATACACATGAAAAACAACCCTCCCCTCAGCTTTCATGCCATCCCCGAAATGCCAAGTCAATCCCTGTTGGTCGGAACCAAACACGGTAAAAACTACGGTATCACCGATCTGCTTTGCACCTGGTGGAATGATTTTCATTTCTGTCGCCGGCTCCTTGTTACACCCGCTTACCATCAAACCCGAGCCAAGCCAACTTATTAAATATATCACACAAGCATAGCGGGAGCAATTCTTCATATATAATTTTTAACAAAAACCATGCCATATATTGTACAAACAACAGATACATATAGACATCTAACTAATACAAAAATCACATCCTTTCTATTTCTTTTTTCAAAACGGAACGCTATCTTTAGACAGTTAAAGCTCTTTTCAATGAGGGTACCGGCACAAATACATATTGCCCTTGGTCGCGTTGTCGCCACTACTCTGCTCTGCTGCGCGATAGCACTGCAGGTAAGTGCACAGCAAGCAACCGCCGGAGATACACCCGACAAGAAATTACAACCACTTTACCGACTACTCTATCTGCCTAAGCTGCACACGGCAAAAGCCCTGACAGGAATAAAGATAGTGCCACCACCCGCCGACCTTGTAACAGACAGCCTTGCCGGTGCTGACGATATTGCGTCTGACGAGCCTGCTGATTCTACAACCAAACAGCCAACCGCATTTGCTGAACCTACGCCAGTAAGAAAAGCCGCATCGAAAGAAACCCTTTTCGAAGGAGAGACTGATCAGTTGGCGAAGCGATACGCCTATATGATGGACGTATCGAGCGATGAAGTGACCAACCTGTATCTGTACAAGTTCATTGACCAATGGTATGGTGTGAAATACAAGTATGGCGGCAACGATGACAAAGGCATAGACTGTTCGGCCTTCTCGCAAAAGTTGTATAGTTCCATTTACAACACCCCTATCGATCGTACATCGCGCCAGCAACACCGCAATGCAGAGAAAGTAAAGAACTACGAAGAGGCCGAAGAAGGCGACCTGGTGTTCTTCCGCATTCATCGTGTGCGTGTGTCGCATGTTGGTGTGTACCTCGCCAATGGTTACTTTGTGCACGCATCCCGCTCGCGTGGCGTAATGATCAGCAGTCTGAATGAAAAGTACTGGAATCGCCGCTTTGCAGGTTGCGGCAGAGTGGAGCGCGAAGAAGCCGCTACCGAGTCAGACTTCATCCAATAGCACCACCAACCGGTATCGGGTTGAAAACAATTGTATAGACCAATATTTTTTCAGGGAGATCACCATTGTGTTGCGATAGCCGTTTTTAACAAGCTTTTTTGCAGCCCGTGTTTATTTTTGCGCCTCAAACCAAAAACCAATAACCATGCAACGTTACAACGTTTTCCTGCAGATACACAAAGGTCTGCGCGTCATGCTCTATGACACCTCTACTGCCCTGCAACAAGCCGATCTGGAAACTGCAGGTGCTGACCATCCTGCCCTGAAAAAACTTGCCGACACCCTCGACTTTTTTGACGGGCACGCCCACCATGAAGACACCCACGTGTTCAGTATGTTGCAACAATACGAGCCCGAATTTGTGGCTGCCATGGAAGCAGAACATGAGGCCGACCACGCCCTGAGCAACGAATTGCGTTCGCTCATCGTAGAATTGAGGCAGGCAACATCTCCGGAAGAAAAATATGCCATAGGGACGCGCCTGTGCCATACATTCAACGCCTTTACGGTATTCAATCTCACACATCTGCACAAGGAGGAGACCGAAGTAAATGAATTACTATGGAAACACTACACCGATATGGACATTATTCTGGCCAATAGAAGACTGGTAGCCACCCTCACGCCCAAAGAGGCACAGCAGAGCGCCTACTGGATGCTGCGCAGTGGCAGCGACAACGAACTTGCAAAACTATTTGCGGGCATGAAAGCCGGCGCGCCACCAGAGGCATTTGACGGATTGATGGCTATGGCGCAAGAGGTGCTTCCGGCCAACAGATTTGAAAAACTTGAGTTGCGCATTGCAGCAGCAGTCTGACGCTCGTCGTAACAATACAACCGAACATCTTCCGGCGTCCACCGCTTCGGAAGATGTTCTTTTTTATGCCTGCCCCTACTTCAGTTGGTCATATATCTGCAGTGCGCACTGTCTTCCCAGGTCTGCCGAGAAAGAATAGTACTTCTTCATAAAAAGATGCGTCACCTTCTTTCTGCCGGCACGTACATTACGATACTCGGCAACCTCAACAGGCACTTTTGCTTTCCCACCACTTAATGGGTTATCGCCACCAGTCACTTCATAGGAGACCTGAACATCGGTGTGCGCCAGTTGCAGTGTCTGGTCTGCTTTCTGAAAGTAAATAAAGAGGAAGTAATACAGATCGGCCCAACGGTAATAAGTGAACTTTAAGGGAAACGAATTGACACGAACATTCAAGAGACCGCCGTTCAATTTTGTACTCATTTTCAACGAATCGGCTGTTGCATAAAACTGCCGCTCAAATGCAAGCATCGGCAGGTCGCTCTTCATGCTACATTCCTGTTTGTCCCGCACGCGCCAGTAAAACACTGCAGGAACAAAGCTTCCACGTAGTTTGGTCACCTTTGCATTTGACCCTTTCTGATCGGGTCCTGCATAGCTCACTGCAATTCCGGGTGCTTTGGCCACGGGTGTCTTATCGCCTTTACTGTATGCCTCGTTGGCATAGATTGCGAATTTCTTAGAACTGGCGCATGAAGCAAATAATGAAAGAAAAATGAGGGCGGGTAAAATATATTTCACAAGTACGGCACACTTTGTTTTGGGTAGTGCGCGGCAATGATACGAACAAATACGAAAAGGGAAGAAGATCAGATGCCCAGTTTTTCCAGCGCGCTACGGGCGGCAACCTGGCCTGCATCTTTCTTGTTGTAACCCGTCCCTGTGGTATATAACTCACCGTCGATCATCACGCCCACCGTAAACAACCTGCGGGTGCCCTCCGTTTTTTCATCCACCGATTCAAACACCAGTACCTTGCCACTGCGCTGCGCCCAACTGAGCAGTTGGTTCTTGTAGTTGGTATCGGTGCTCTCCATCGTGTCCAGGTCTATGTAGGCACGAACGATCTGATTCAAGATGAATTTGCGGGTATTTTCAAAACCCTGATCCAGGTATACCGCACCTATCAGTGCTTCCAGCGCGTTGCCGAAGATATGACTGCGGCTCAGGCCCTTGTCGTTCTGGTTGTATTGTACCAGTTTATTCAGCCCCATGCGCAATGCCACATTATTCATGGTCTCGCGTCGCACAATGCGGGAACGGAGTTCCGTGAGGTAACCCTCCGGTTGGTAAGGATATTTCTTGAAAAGGTATTCTGCAATGATGGCACCCAATATTGCGTCGCCCAAAAACTCTAGCCGTTCATTACTGCTGGTAACCTCTTCGGGTTTGGAACGGTGCATCAGCGCCAGCCTGTAATACTCAATATGCACAGGCGTGAAGCCAACTACATGCTCCAGTTGCAGCAATAGTTGCTTGTCAGAAGACGATAAAGAAGGTTTTAAAATGCGATTGATCAGCCGACGCAAATTATTCGGATGGCTTTTTGAAGATCACCGACGCATTGTGTCCTCCGAAACCAAAGGTGTTACTCAATGCCACATTCACCACACGTTTCTGAGCCGTATTGAATGTGAAATTAAGCCTTGGATCGAATGCCGGGTCATCGGTAAAGTGATTGATGGTCGGCGGGATAATGTCGTGAACCGTTGCCAGGATGCTCGCGATCGCTTCAATAGCTCCGGCAGCACCCAACAGGTGACCGGTCATTGATTTCGTAGAGCTGATGTTCACGTTGTAAGCATGCTCTCCGAATACGCGCTGTATCGCTGCGATCTCGCTGATGTCGCCAAGTGGCGTTGATGTACCGTGCACATTGATGTAGTCAATGTCTTCAGGCTTCATACCAGCGTCAGCAATGGCATTCTTCATTACATTGTAGGCGCCCAGTCCCTCGGGGTGAGGAGCTGTAAGATGGTAGGCATCGGCACTGAGGCCACCGCCAACCAGCTCGGCAATGATGTTGGCACCACGACGTTTAGCGTGCTCATACTCTTCGAGAATGATGGCGCCTGCCCCCTCACCCAATACAAAACCATCACGGTTCAGATCGAACGGGCGACTTGCGGTAGCGTAATCGTCATTGCGCTCAGAGAGGGCTTTCATGGCGTTGAAACCACCTATACCCGCCTCTGTTACTACTGCTTCAGAGCCACCACATACTATCGCGTCGGCCTTGCCCAGGCGAATGTAGGTGAGTGCATCTATAAGCGCGTTGGTAGAAGAAGCACAAGCACTTACAGTAGAGAAGTTAGGACCACGGAAACCATACTTCATAGAAATATGACCCGAGGCAATGTCAAGAATAAGCTTGGGGATGAAGAACGGGTTGAAGCGGGGGGTGCCATCGCCGGTCGCGAAATTCTTCATTTCTTCGATGAAGGTGATCATACCGCCGATACCAGAGCCCCAGATAACGCCAACCCTGTCTTTGTCAATACCATCTTCTGTAAGACGGGCATGGCGCACAGCCTCGTCGGCAGCCACCAATGCGATCTGAGAGAACCTGTCCAGCTTGCGTGCTTCCTTACGTTCAAAATAGTTCTCAGGGTTGAAGTTCTTCAACTCACATGCGAACTTGGTCTTAAACTTGGTCACATCAAACTGCTGGATGTATCCGGCGCCCGAAACGCCATTAACCAACCCATCCCAGTAAGAGGGTATGTCATTGCCTAATGGCGTCAGGGCTCCGAGACCCGTAACGACAACTCGTTTTAACGCTAAGCTCATCTAACGATTTTCAGTTACAGAAGTGGTTTGGGACTAAATTACTTTACGTGCTCCTCAAGATAAGAAACAGCCTGACCAACAGTTGTGATGGTTTCAGCCTGCTCATCAGGAATAGAGATGTTGAATTCTTTTTCGAATTCCATGATCAGTTCTACGGTGTCAAGAGAATCAGCTCCGAGGTCGTTAGTAAAACTTGCCTCCGGGTTAACTTCTGATTCGTCAACTCCCAATTTGTCTACGATAATTTTCTTAACGCGATTTGCAATTTCAGACATAGTAGTGCGTTTAAATTTTATGCTGCAAAAATATACTTTTTGAGATAATGAGAAAGGAATATTTTATTTTGTCAGAAAATTTTTAAAAAATGTCCTGTAACCTCTTTTCATCAACTGCATCAAACACATTATCAAACAACTAAACAGTAGATTATTAATCAATACAATATCAAAAATATTGGATTTCCCGGCGCACTATCACCACATCGCGTCCATAATCTGTTTGTGTCTTTTTTATGAGGTTGCCGTTTGAATCGTATTCGTTCCGGTATAGTATCGTGCGTTGCAATTTTCCGTCGGCCGAGTAGAGCTCTTCTTCAGTCTCATTACCCTGCTCGTCATACCTATACTTCGACTTCCTGTCCAGCTTTCCTTCGGCATTATAATTAGTCTCTTCCGTCATGTTGCCGGCTGAGTCATACTTATATAATGTCACCAGTGTTATGCCGTATATCGTATTCCGCTGCTCTATCAGGTTCCCGGCCGCGTCATATGTGTACCTGGTGCGGCGTGTTTCCACTTCATCAGCATCATAGGTCACCTCCAATATGGGCCTGTTGGCTGTATCGTACTTCCAGATGGCGCGGTTCTGCAGATGATTATCAATATTAAATGCCTCCTCCTTTATCACGTTGTCATTGTCGTCATACTCCGACACCGTTTTCAGCGAAATAAGACCAGTCGGCGAATATTGCTTCCTCCACACCTCATTACCCCGACGATCGTACTTATACAAATTGGCATACTGATACTTTCCATTGGCGTCGTAGTTGCGTTCGTCAACAATGCGCCCCGTTTCATCGGTCTTAAAGACCGACTTGGAAGCAAGTGTACCGTCGGTGTTATAATAGTATTCCCTGAGCTTGTACCCACGCTCATCATACTTGGTCACGATCTTATAGCCGTTTCGGGTCTCATAGTCCGACACACCTACCGCCTTGTAGTTGTACTCTGTCAGTTGTTTGACGCGACCTCTGAAACCATCGGTCATAACATCCTGCGCCCGTGAGGAGATCAGGCTAAATATGAACGAAAAAGTGAGGACAAGTTTTTTCATGACAGCGCGGCTAAACTACTCATTGTTTTGCAGACCTCATATTATTGGATCCGACAGGCCATTACTTACCTGTGTATTCTATCTCACGCTCGAACACCGACCGGGGTTTATCGTTCTTATAAACGGCCTTGAAGGTCCAGTTGCCGTTCTTGTCATAATTACCATGCTCGAACGTGGTAGTGAACTGAAGGCTGGAATGAGAGTCATATTCGCGCTCTTCGGTCTCGTTGCCGCTGCGGTCATAACGGATATTCGACTTCAGGAAAAGGTGCCCCTTGCCGTCATACCGGTCAAAGACAATTCGGTTGCCGTTCAGATCATACTTTCCCTTTCCGGTCATGAACAGCGTTCCCGATGGGTCATAATTATTCTCTTCCGACTCATTGCCAAGCTTATCGTATGTATAGGTAGTGGTGACATTCAACCCTCCATCTCCACGGTATCGTTTCACATCGACCAGGCGGCCACTATCGTTGTAGTTATATACAGACCGGGACAGCATCACGCCATCGGCCGAATAGGTCACATACTCTACCCTATTGCCTTCATCGTTATAGCGGCATACCGACTTCACTTTAAGAACATCCTTTACCGCCTCCTTAGCCGTGGCGTTTACCGAGTATTCATATTCGGTCACCGTTTTCACCGGCCCTTTCAGCTTCCAACGCTTCAGATCGTTTTTCACCTGTGCCGATGCGCCCATTGCAACGCAGGCGGCAACCATAAATGATAATGCGAACACTTTCATAGCAGCAGAAAAATTCCAACTCTAAATTACAAATATCCTTCCTTCCGGTCTTAATATGAGCCGTAATGCAGCACCGTCTTCACCTCAGCGTTTATGATCTGCAGCGCCACATCGGTCGGCAGGTCGTCGTTGGCACGAGACACTACATCCAGAATGCGGGCATGAAGATCACGTGCAGGCGCTTCCGGATTAAGCGACTGAGAGATACGGTTGATCATGTTCAGTTCCTGCTCCTTCACTCCTTTTACGGTCTCCCATACATTCTTAGATACGTAGATCTGTTGCGAAAGGTTGTGTTCAAACTCGGTGCGTATGGAAATGGTCATGGCCAACTGCAGGTCACGTACGGTCATATCGCCATCATATACCCTGGGTATTAGCTGACGCGCACTGATACGCTCCACAAACAATGCAAGGCGCTCATATGCCTGCAGCCTAAGGCGTAGTGTCACATCCTGAGCGCCCTCAAAAATTGCCAGTTGCTTGCGCTTGTTCTGCGCCACAATGAACTTATTGACGATTGTAGAGGTAGCTATCAGCACAACGATAGCGGGAATGGTGTATTTAAGTATCTCCAGTATGGTAGCTGTTGCATTCATGTTTGTAAAAATAGCTGGTTGTTCCGAATTAACTAACTGATCTTCAATGTATCAGATCACAATTTTGCGCCCGATTGGTCCACGTTGGCCAGCTGACCGCAGGCTGCATCTATATCCTTGCCACGGCTGCGCCTGAGTCTGGCGTTCACCTTGTTGGCGGCGAGGAACGCCATAAATTCGTTCACCTTCTCTTCTTCAGGCTTTTCGAACTTGGCATTCTCTATCGGATTGTATTCAATAATGTTTATCAGATCGGCAGGCACCTGACGGTAGATCTTTATGAGATCCTCGGCATCGCGCTGGCTGTCATTGAAGTTCTTAAAGAGAATATACTCAAAGGTGATCTCGTTTCCGGTAGCCTTGTAGAAGTAATTGAGGGCATCAATGAGCACCTTGAGATTATTGGTCTCGTTTATAGGCATTATCTCATTGCGCTTTTCGTCGGTAGGCGCATGCAACGACAATGCCAGCTTGAACCGCACCTGATCGTCGCCCAGCTGCTTTATCATTTTAGCCACCCCAGCCGTAGATACCGTGATGCGGCGCGGGCTCATACCCAACCCGTCGGGCGATGTGATACGTTCTATAGCCTTGAGGGTGTTTTTATAGTTGAGCAATGGCTCACCCATGCCCATGAACACAATATTGGACAATTTCTTGTTGTAATGCTTCATGGACAACTCGTTGAGCAGGGTCACCTCATCAACGATCTCATCAAATTCAAGGTTGCGCTTGCGTGTCATGTAACCCGTAGCGCAGAACTTACAAGATAGCGAACACCCCACCTGCGACGAAACACAGGCAGTCATACGTTTTTCCGTGGGGATCAGCACACTCTCCACATAGTAACCATCGTGCAACTGCAACCTGTTTTTTATGGTGCCGTCGCTGCTGTACTGGCTGTGGTGCATGGCTACCTTGGGAATAAAGTACTGTTCTGAGAGTTTCTCCCTGAGCGCCTTCGGCAGATTGGTCATGTCGTTGATGTCGGAGGCATGTTTCTGCCACACCCACTCGTGCACCTGTTTTGCCCTGAATTTCGGCTCTCCGGCAGCTGCCAACATCGCTTCAAGTTCCGGCAGACTTATCTCACGCAGATTCTTCATGGGCACAAAGATAACTCAATAATGCTCGGAGATATGTTAAAAGAAAACACAATACACACTACATCAGCGACTGTAAAAATGCCGGATCAAGCTGCCCTCCCCGCTTACGGGCCTCCTCCGCTTCCTGACGGGCCTTGGGTTTCTGCCCCATCATCAGGTAGCACTGAGCGCGCATGAAATATGGATCGGGATTCTCGGGTTTCAGGTAGTTAGCGCGATCGTAGTCTTTCAATGCCTCTGCCGGTTTACCGATGCGGAGATAGATGCGTCCCCTATTCATGTACGGTATGTACGCATCAGGATTCTGATCGATCGCATATTGGTATTCTACAAGAGACGAGTCTGTTTTGCCGATTATGTCCAGATAGTTGGCGTAGTTGCTATGCCCCTCCGGAAAGTACTTTTTGAGAGACAGCGCCTTTCTGAAGGCCACACCGGCAGAATCGAACTTCTGACGGATACTGTATACCACACCCAATCCCAAGTAAGCGCTTTCAAGCTTATCATCAATAGACAGTGCCTTGAGGTATGTAGCCTTGGCGTCATCTACCAGACCTACACTACGCTGGTACTCACCAATACAGATAATGGGACTGGTATAATCCGGTTTGCGCTCCACCGACTTAGTGAAATAATAAAATGCTGAGTCTCCGTTACGCTGCCTGTCCTGCTGAGTGAGCGATGTCTCGAATCGGGTATAATAGTCCTGCCCCAAGTAGAAGTAGCCGATAGGAGATTCAGGGTTCTTCTCGATGGCACTGTTCCACAGACTGATAGAATCATACCAGTCTTTGTTGCGCTCGTTAGTCATGTAGCCATACACCAGACTCACCGCTACCAACGCTCCCAGAACTACTGTGGGCGCCTGCTTCTTTTCTTCTATAAGCCATGCTGCAAGCGAACCGACAAGCAAGAATATGCCAACATATGGAATATAAGTATAACGGTCGGACATGATAGCACCACCCACCGGCATGAACTGCAGCAACAACAGCAGATTGATGACAAAAAACGAAACACACAGAACCACCAAGCGGTTGTTTCTGCCATACTTCACAAGCAAGAACAAACCTGCCGCCACCAGCAACGGATACACATAAAACACAGCAGGCAATGCGTCATTCACTTTCAGCGGGTAAGGATAGAAATTGGTAAGCCCCACCGGGAGAACGGCTTTCCATATATAGGTGGTAAGGGCATAACAACCCAATGCAATCCTTTCGTAGAATTTGAAACTCACATCCAACGTGCCAAGGGCTCCCACATCCTTTTGTGCGTATATAGAAATAAGGCCAAAAGTTACAGACAAGGCAAAGAGCGGAAGTTTCTCTATGATCAGATTAAATCCCAATTTGCGTTGCTCATAGAAATCTACCAGCAACAGCACCACCGGCAAGGTCACCCCCACCGACTTGCACATGAGCGAAGTAGCGAACAACACGATTGTTGCCACATACCACAGCCACTTTTTGCCTGCCTGATTGCGCACATACCATATATGGGTCACCATGGCCAGCATGTAGAACATACCGTACAGCAGATCCTTTCGCCCCGCGATCCAGGTAACAGATTCAACCCTCATGGGGTGCACCGCGAAAAGAAGGGCGGTGACCGCCGCCACTGTCATATTACGTGTAAGCACACGCGCAAACGCAAACACAGTAAACGTGCAAAGTATATGGAATAGGGTACTGTGCAAGTGATAATAATAGGGCTCCAAACCATGCTTGCTATACTCGTACCAATAAGTAACAATAGTAAGCGGGTGATAGTTACCCATCACCAGCGCATCCATACTGAACAACTTTTTAAAACCTTCGATAGTGCTGTTCTTTATCCACGGGTTGGTGAGCACATAACCCAGATCGTCCCAGTTGGTGAACTGGTTATCGAGCGAACCTTTGTATATTAAAAATGTCAGCAGGGCGATACCGGCAAGTATCAGCCATTGTGCATTCTTCTTAACAAAACTATCGCCGTTGCCTACTGTAGACTGTGCCGCCGGGGCTGTAGCCTGAACGGGCTTCCTATTCTGAGGTTGTACCTGGGGTTGTTTTTTTGCCATTTTCGGTAATATGAACCGGATAAGCCCGGATGATCAGATAACCAATATCGTTTAACCCCGAAAGATAGTATAAAAGCAGAAATTCTTATGTCATCAAAAATCCACCCTATAATAGAATATCGGCAGGAAGCCTAACTGGTACGTTGTGTAAAACGGATTAGCAACACCCTGCGACGCCAGATCTGAACTATATGTAAGTGCCAGTACATTTTTCTGACCGGTCACATTCACCAGATCCAAAGATATTTCATGTGTGAGGCGTTTCGCATTCAGGCGCACACCCAGCTTGAGGTCTGCACGGAAATATGGATCAAACCTGAGACTATTCCGCTGGCTATCCACCACGACCATGTCTCCCAACGCATTTGACGCAGCAATATCCACAGGTGAATAGAGCTTCCCTCCAATGGTCGTCACCTTGAACCCACCCGTGAATGTGCTGTACTTACCCATCTTCTTCTCATAACCGAACAATAGATTTGCCGCATAACGGGTGTTATAGTCAGTGTTGCGATACACCCCATCGTTCCCCGCCGCTTTCGAGTCAAACGCCGACGCCGTGAACAAAGTGTAGAATCCACGGCTGAATCCTTTTTCCAATGTCAGCTCCAACCCGTAATTGTAGCCGGTACCGGTGTTCTGTAACGTATCAGGGAAAGTCCGGCTATAAGTTGAACCCTGATTGAGGGAAGAGTAAGACGAACCTACTCGCAGTTCAACAGGAACATTATACAGATACTGTCCATACGCCTCTAAACGCATGCGCAGCTTTGGCGCCAGCACATGCTCGTAGCCCGTAACAAAATGGTGGCTGCGAGTGAACCCAACTTTTTCGTTCACATGTTCCCCGGGCGCGCTCTTGGGCAGAATAGCGAAATACTGATATAATGGCTGCATCTGACTGTGCAGGCCATAACCTGCGGTCACCACATCCTTTTCGGTAGCGGCCCAGCGGAAACCAAGCCTTGGCTCCAGCGCCTTCGAACCGTTGTGAGTAAGATACTGTGCGTGAAGGCCGCCCGTTACAGTGGTCTTTATACCCGGGCGGGTCTTATACTGAACGTACGCCTGCACCAGATTGGTGCCGCCCAGATACTGTTCGCGCAACTGCCAGTCCTGTCGTGACGTGGGGTATTGGCGGCTGCTGTCCTGAAAATTGACCCGATACAGCTTGTTTTCAATACCATACTTCAACGTTCGGGTGGCGGACAGCTTTTTGTTGATATACCAATGCGCAGTAGTGGCTGCGGTCATGAAGTCATAACCCAGTACACGCTTCATAGAATCAACTGCAAACGACGCACTTCGAAACACCTTTATATGATCGGCCCACACATCGCCGGCCGACTGTGCCACCGTAAACTTCATGAACGTCTTGGCGTTGATCGTGTAACTATACGTACCGCCTACAAACCCGCTCTTAGCCGTAAAATACTGGTCCCTGTCCGACTCGCCATACAGCTGAGATTCGGGCGTAGTAAGTGTGCTCACAATGAGATCGATCTTGCTGGTGCCACCTATGCCAAAGAACGCCAGATCCCCCTTCTTCCCCATCGGGAAATTGAACCGGAAGCTGGCATCCTGATATTGCGGCACCGACGACGTACCTATCTTGATATTCATTGCCTGGAACGCCTGAAGGGTACTATAGCGGTAGTTGACAAGAAACGACGAACCCTTCTTCTTTGAGAACGGCCCTTCCGCCATTACCTCTGTACCAAGTATACCGAACTGGCCCGTGAATTCATACTTCTGGTTATTACCGTTGCGCAGACGCACATCAAAAACTCCGGCCACTGCATCACCATACTCGGCCGGAAATGCCCCCATAAAGAAATCACTATTGGCCAGCAGCTTACTGTTCAGCATGCTAACCGGCCCACCCGTTGTGCCGGGTATATTAAAATGGTTTGGATTGGGAATATCCACACCCTCCATGCGCCACAGAACACCCTGCGGACTGTTACCTCTTATCACAATATCGTTTCTGGAATCGTCGCCACCCTGCGCCCCCGCAAAGTTCGATGCCATACGGGCAGGGTCGTTCCTGCTGCCCGCGTACCGCTCGGTCTCCTGAACGTCAAATGTTCTGGTACTCACCAGGGCAAGCTCATTAATATGCTCACGTTTCTGGGTCACTACCACCTCGTCTATCTTCACTGCCTTCTCCTCCAGCTCTATGGGCAATATCACTTCCTTTGCCGACGTGACCAACACATCAGCGATGGTGCGGCTTTCATACCCCATGTAAGACACCGTGATTGTATGCTTTCCCACCGGCACACTGTCTATACGAAACACACCGTTCTCATCACAAACACCACCCGGCGGTGGAACAAGGTCGGCAACTGACACCGTTGCACCCGGCAATGATATCTTCGACTCCTTGTCAGTGACCGTACCACGCACCCGCTGATAGCGTTGCGCGCTCATCGTCAACGGCAACAAAAAGCAAAGAACAGGCAAACAGTAATACTTCCTTGTCATATCAGGCATTTTATACCACGACAAGATACTGATTGATATGAAATTAATACTGAAATTATTAGTAGTCTTACGGCCTCATCAGCCACTAATCGTTCGGCGCACCCGCAGCCACCCACTTCTTCACCTGCACTATCTTGCAATCAAGCAGTTTCGCACCGCCCTGTGGCATAGGGCTATATCCTGATGCATGCGAAATTGTACCAGTCAGCTTCCCGCTCAAAGCCGCATTCTTCACACTGGAATAATCCATAAGACTACCACCCGATGCAGAAGCCGAATTATGACACCCGGTGCAATACTGTTGCATCATGGGCGCAATAATACCACTATAGCTGAAGCTGTTTGTGTCGCAAGCAGTGGTGGCACATGCCCCGCTATCTATTGCCCCACCCTGTATCCAGCGCCTGATCAGTGACACATTGGCTTCAGAAAGCGCAGGCGCGTTACGTGGCATAAAGTCATCTCCCGTCTCAGTCGTGATCGACTTAAATATCTTACTCGCGGCCGGATTGCCGGGCACAATTCCCTTCTTCCTTATGTTGGCATAATTGTCCAGCACATATCCGTCTTCATGCGAGGCAGCATCGTGACAACCGCTCTTGGCGCAGTTCGACTGAAATATCGGGAGAATATCCCGCTCAAAACAGATCTCAGGATCGCCCGTCTGTTGACCCACAGGCATCACATAGGGCTGATGCACACACGAATGAAACACTACAGATGACACAATCACTCCGGCCGCTGCAACAGCAAGCACATTTCTATTCATCATTGATCTTACTACCCTGAACATGACCGCAATTTACGAAACTTAGCCGGCATCACGGATTTCGTCTTAATGCCAATATGTATATTTACAATGCTCCCGCAAACGCAAACGCATGAACAGCCAAACATCTCCATTCAAAGCAGCAATAGACAAACTATCACCCATGCCTGATGCTGACTGGCAACTAATAGAACCCTATGTTACTGAAAGACTCATTCCTAAAGGCTCCTGTTTTGTGAGAGAGGGTGAAAAAGCGAAAGACGTGGGTCTGATACTCGAAGGCACCATGCGACATTTTTACACCTGCGATGGCGAGGAAAAGACCACTTACTTTTACTTTGAAAACGCATTCGTGAGCAGCTACATAAGTTGTATCACCGGGCACCCCTCGCAGCTAAGCATCGAAGCCCTCGCCGACACCCGACTGCTCACCGTCCCCTACGCACGCATAGCGGAACTATTCACCTCAAATATTCACTGGGAACGTTTCGGGCGAAAAGTAGCCGAATGGGCAATGATGGGGCTTGAGGAACGAATGGTGGGTCTGCTCACTCAAAGCCCCGAGGAGCGATATACCGCCCTGCTGAAGAGCAACAAGACAAAGATCATAGAGCGCATCCCGCAGCATCTCATAGCCAATTACCTGGGCATAACCCCTGTAAGCCTCAGCCGCATCCGCAATCGCGTACAAAAAAAGTAAGGTCTCAGCATTTCTTATCTTTTGTTATCGTGTGGCGCCAAAGCGGCGAAATAATTTTGTGCCAACAAAACAAAAGAAAATGCAGACCAACACAAACACTACAGGCGTCAAGATAAAGGGCGGAAAACTCCTTTACACATCCATCATCATCAATGCATCACCGGCAACAGTTTGGAAGGAACTCACCGACTTCGCCACCTACCCGAAATGGAATCCGTTCATTAAGTCCATCATAGGTAAACCCGCACCCGGCAGTACGATTCAGGTGACACTGCAGCCACCCAACGGGAAACCCATCTTAATGAAACCAATGATACTTGTTTTCCAACAACAAAAAGAACTACGGTGGATCGGTAGCCTCGGCGTTCCATATATATTCGACGGCGAACATGTCTTCAGGCTTGAAGAGAACGGCGACGGCACTACCACTTTGCACCACTTCGAACGATTCCGTGGCATACTCATACCATTCCTTTCCACATTGCTCGACAAAACAACCAGAGAAGGCTTCTCCCTAATGAACGAAGCACTGAAACAACGTGTAGAAAAGAGGTAATCAGCAAGAAATCGTAACTTTAACTGATGCTGACGCAATCCCGCATCGATATTTGATGAACAAACGTCTCCTGCTACTCTCGGCCTCATTTTTCGTTCTTCTCCTCACAAATTCGTGTACAATGCGCTCGCAACCCCTCACAACCGTACCGCAGGTAGAGCTGTCAAAATACGCCGGCAAGTGGTATGAGATCGCATCCTTCCCGCAACGCTTCCAGAAAGGCTGCCATTGCACCACTGCAGACTACACGCCCACCAACAAAGGATATATAATAGTAGAGAACCGCTGCAACAAAGACAGCATCAACGGAAAAGAATCCTACATAAAAGGAAAGGCATTCATTGACGAAGGAACGGGCAACGCCAAACTGAAGGTCCAGTTCTTCTGGCCCTTCAGGGGCAAGTACTGGATCATAGACCTTGCCGACGACTATAGCTACGCAGTGGTAGGACACCCAAACCGGGACTACCTATGGATCCTTTGCCGCACCCCGCACATGGAGAAAGCAACTTATGATGCGATCGTCGAAAGAATAAAAGCCAACGGGTTCGACGTTTCGCGCTTGCAGTTGACGCCACAACGCCAATAGTGTTAACCTGCTATCGACACACCTATCAACTTACCGATACCGAATGTGATCGCGGCCGCCATCAATCCGAACAACACCTGCCTGAAGCCTGAAAACCAAACACTCCTGCCGGTAAACAATGTTATCGCACTGCCGATCAGAAACAGCCCTGCCGCGCTGAACGCAACACTCAGCCCTATTGCCAATGCTCCCTTTGCAAAAAAGAAAGGCACCAGCGGTATCACCGCCCCGATAGAGAACAACAGGAACGAATAGACCGCAGCCTCCATTGCAGAGCCCTTCAACTCCTCCGGATTGATGCCCAATTCTTCCTTCACCAACACTTCGTGCGCATGGCTTTTATTGGTCATTATTTCAGCAGCCATCTCATAGGCCTGCGCCTCGGGTATGCCTTTGGCTATATAGATCAATGCCAACTCTTTTTCTTCACCTTCCGGATTGCTTTCCAATTCATCCATCTCCACCTGCATCTGATTCTCATACAACTCCTGCGAGCTCTTTACCGATATCCACTCGCCCAGCGCCATAGACAGTGCTCCTGCCAGCAACCCGGCCGTACCTGCCAGCAACACCCCACTCTGGCCTGAAGTGGCACCCGCCACACCCATCACCAGGCTGAAGTTGGACACCAGACCATCATTACCTCCCAGTACTGCCGCACGCAACGCATTGCCGCCCACCGACCTGTGCCTTCGTTCAAACCGCGCCATATTTGCGCCATTCACTTTCGATTCGTTGTCCAGCAATGCACGCAATATCTTCACATGGTTCGTCTCGCTACCCGTCACCGGCGCGCCACTTTGCCTACGTGTATGGATCACCGCGTTCGAGATACTCTTTTCAGTATCCATCAGCACGCCCAGTACATAGTCATAACCAAATATCCGGCCAATGCGGTTCAGCGTACGGGCCCTCAATGACGGTGCGGGTAGAACAGCGCCACCGCCCTGTTTCTTTAGAAAAGCATTGGCATGTTCATGCTCTATTTCGCTCATCTGCCTGAACACACTTGCCACTGCCGCGTCTTCCTCAGCCTCGGCAAGCCGCGCATACAGGTATCCGGCATCTACTTCCGTTTGCAAACTCTTATTAGCTGAAGACATAGGCACACTATTGAAGATCAAAGAAATTAAAATTCACACCATTATCCGATGACGCCCGTCACTTTACGCACTTCATCCACTTCTAACTCACAACACCTTCTTTGCTGGTGTGACAAGTGTTAAATATACCACCGTTTTCAACCGCATGCAAGCATTACCCGCACCATCACACAAAATGATTTTTTTGTCAGTTCAGAAAATCCTCATAATATTGCATCGTGATTCAAAACAAGAAACATACATGTTGTCATAAACGTGCCCCGCACCGGAGCAGGTAACAACATGTCTTTATAATAAGCATTGTACCCTCCGGCAACCCGGAGGGTATTTTTTTTCAACCAACATTTCAACAAACATGATAAACATAGTCAACATAAAGAAGCAGACCGCAGCCATCCATCATTGCTGCTGTAAACCGGTATGCTCAAAGGCGCGATGTTGACGGTCATTAGTGACACACTACTTCCAACAATGCCCTTTGAACTCCCCCTCAAAGGGCATTTTTCATTTTCCCTTTTTACCAATTCAAAAAACCACAAAAAACATGAGATACATAAAGAACACCCGCCTGTCCGATCAGTTCACCGTAAACAAAAAAGACGTCAACACCCTCGGCAAACTCACTACCTGCAAGATCCTCTCCGAGATCACCGCACAGTCCGACCAAGCCATTCTGCTTGCATTTGGCGATCTCGGCTATTACCGCTCATTGGCCTCGTCCTATTCTATCGATTTCCTGCACCAGGCGCGGCGTGGAGAAACAGTAGCAATTGAGACCTCCGTCAATTTCACTCCGGGCAAGGCCGTGCAACTGGTCATAGAAATGTACACTACAGGTCGCAAGACACGTCCGGTTGCTATTGGTCGGTTCACATTCACCAATGTAGCAGCCGCCTGAGATCAATAAATCAATAATTACATTTAATCTTAAAAACCAAAAATATGTCACTAAAACTCGGAGATATCGCTCCAAACTTCATCGCCGAAACAACTATCGGCCCCATCGACTTTTACGAATACCTGGGCAACAATTGGGGTATTCTTTTCTCTCACCCTGCTGACTTTACGCCGGTATGCACCACCGAACTGGGCCGCACGGCGCAGCTAAAAGACGAATTCACTCGTCGCAACACCCGCGTCCTTGCGGTAAGTGTGGACCCGATCGACAGGCACAAACAGTGGATCACTGACATCAATGAGACACAGAATACCCGTGTCGACTTTCCGATCATCGACGATGAAGAACGCGTCGTTGCTGACCTCTACGACATGATACACCCCAATGCGTCTGCAACAGCTACAGTACGCTCACTCTTCATTATAGGCCCCGATAAAAAAGTGAAACTCACCATCACCTATCCCGCATCCACAGGTCGCAACTTCACCGAAGTGCTCCGTGTTCTCGATTCGCTGCAACTGGCCGAGAAATTTGCGGTTGCCACACCTGCCGACTGGCAGCCGGGGCAGGACGTGATTGTGGCACTATCAGTACCTACCGACGAAGCCGAAGCACGATTCCCTGCAGGCGTGCGCATCGTAAAGCCCTATCTGCGCTACACACCACAACCCAAACCTAACGACTAACAGCCCCCTTGCCTGAACTATAGAAAACTAAAACAAGAACCAAAACAGAATGAACAACGAACAATTCAAAAGATTCTATACAGACAAGATAACAGTCCGCGTCATCGCACTTTTTGTATTCCTTACCTGCGGCATCGCAGTAGCCACCCATAGCTATTGGCTTGCCTGGCTGCTGTCTCTCGATTTCGCGCTGCGTGCGTTCACCTACTTCCCCTCTCCGCTGGGTTTGGTGGTCAAGGCGGTAAGAAGTGCGATGCCCTGGAAACAAAAACCCGTTTTCGCTACGCCTAAAAAGTTTGCAGCCGGCATAGGCTTCGTCATGGCACTCACGCTATCGGCACTGCTTTTCTTCAATGCAAATATTGCAGCATACAGCGTCAGCAGCATTCTGCTCACATGTGCCCTGCTCGAAAGCGCATTCAGTGTTTGCGTAGGCTGCTATGTCTATGACCTCATTGTCGCCCCGCTGGCCAACAAACGAAACACAACAAACTACTTATAACCCAAACGAAACAAAAAACCACAAACAATGAAACTGATAAGCAGAAAAATATGCATGGCGCGCGATATAGGCGTGCACAACAATCTCTTCGGCGGCACGCTCATGGAATGGATAGATGAAGCCGCAGCCGCCTACGCAACCGAATATTGTTATACGCCCAACATGGTCACCCTGCGTGTAGGCGAGCTGCTTTTCAAAAAACCCGTAAAGACCGGCAACCACATCCGGATATATGGCGAAGTGGTATCCCTTGGCAATACAAGCATCACACTGAAAATAGAGGTTCGTAAGTACAACCTGTATAGCGGCGAAGAAGCCGTTGTGTGTACTACCAACATGACCTTTGTACGCATTGACGACGACGGATCGCCTACTCCCATCGGCGCCACCGTACGAAAGTCACATAAGGAGCTAATGGCAGCACTTGAAAATTAATCGGTACTCTACGAGATCGGTCGGCAACAAATAAAATGCCGACCGATCCGGCTATTGCACATTTGTAGCCGGTGGTCTGCTGTCAATCAATGGGACACGCACAATGCAGCATTACTTAGTTGGTTCACGCCAGCGCTACCGCACATCGGAGATGTGCTATCGTACCACCGTTCAGGATTCACAGACCAATGCGAATTAGATCTTTATGACCAATATCACCTCCTCCCTGACCAATAGGTGATTATTTTGCTACCGCTTTTGCCATCTTGTCCCTATCTTTCATTACAGAAAACGACATTACGCAACAGAGACAGGTAATATGACGCAAAAGAAGAAGAGCAGTAAGCTGCTACGGTTCTGGAAACTGCTGGGCCCGGGCTTGGTCACCGGTGCCAGCGACGACGATCCGTCCGGTATCGCCACCTACTCACAGGCTGGTGCGGCATATGGCCTTAGCACCCTGTGGACATCTGTTGTTGCATTCCCCCTTATGGCGGCCATTCAGCAGATGTGTGCACGCATAGGCATGGTCACATCCCAGGGCCTTACAGGTGCGCTCAAAAAACACTACCCCCGCCCTGTACTATACCTCATGTTACTGTTCAGTACCCCCGCCATCATCATGAACATAGGAGCTGATATTGCAGGCATGGGTGCCGTCGGCAATTTGCTCTTCCCGACCATCGATGCGTCATTCTTCAGCGTATTCTTCACAGTCTTGCTACTAGGTCTTATAATATATCTACCCTATGCACGCATCGCGGCCATACTCAAGTATCTCTGCATTGTCATGCTGGTTTACTTCATAGTGCCATTCCTGTCGCATCAGGATCTCGGCGCGATCGTAAAAGCAACTTTCATCCCCACCATCTCCTTCAACAAAGATTTTGTTGCCATACTCGTTGGCATTCTCGGCACCACCATTTCACCCTACCTGTTTTTCTGGCAGGCTTCGGTAGAAGTAGAGGAAATGCGTAAACACAAAAAAAACATCATCGTCGACAAACGGCTCATAAACAACATGGAGCAGGATGTCGATTTCGGCATGGGCTTCTCCGGCATGGTCATGTATTTCATCATACTCACCACAGGTACCGTCCTTTTCAATGGCGGCGTGCACAGTATTGACACGGTCGAGCAAGCCGCCACCGCCCTCAAACCACTTGCCGGCAACCTCGCCTACCTCCTGTTTGCGGTCGGCGTCATCGGCACGGGGCTCATAGCCATACCCGTCCTCAGCGGGTCGTTATCCTATATATATACCGAGACATTCGGCTGGGAACAGGGCCTCGACAAGAAATTCAGTCAGGCCAAAGGGTTCTATGTCATCATAGCCATATCGCTGCTGCTGGGACTTGCGCTTAACTATGTAGGCATTTCCCCCATCAAGGCGCTAATCTATACTGCAATACTATATGGCATCACAGCACCGGTGCTTATCGCCATCATCCTGCATATATCCAACAACAAGCGCATCATGGGCGAGTTCACCAACAAACGCAGTACCAATATCCTCGGGTTTGCAGCACTCATCATCATGACGGTGGCCGCAGTGGCGCTCATCTACCTGCAGTTGGCCGGCTAGTTGCAGCTATGGCGTTACATAGTCATAGACATAGGTACCACCCGCGCTTATGCCCTCGCGCACCTTGTACAGGATCGTATCACCGGTGGCGTGATGCCGGTACGTAAGCGTATAGGCATTTGAGTGGCCATGATCGTTATCCTCCTCCTTATAAAACGTGCGCACACTATCATTCTGCAAAGCACCGGGTGCGTACAGCAACAACTTTCCGGCCACAATAGCGGTTACGGCATCAGGGAAGTAAACGGTCATAACAGTATCAGGCCTCGCCACCGGGGTGGTTGACGACCCCGAACTAAGTTCATTATGAAACATCAGGTGCCAGTTCATCGCACCATCGGTCATTTCCATAGCCGCCGGCTCGGGACTTATTACAACCGACCTCATTATAGATACCGAAGCATCATTATTCAGCGTAAGACGCACTGTAAACGTACCCGATGTAGAATAAACGTGACACGGTTCCGACTGCGACGAGCGGGTGCCGTCGCCAAACTCCCACAAAAATGTCGCCGCACCCGTGGTGGTTGCTTTGAAACACGTCTTGTATCCGGCAACTTTCGCGCCTTCGGGGGTAATTGCAGTCACCGATGCCGGTATCAGCTGTTTATCGGGCTGGCAGGCTGTCCAAAACAATACAGGCAGCAACAAAACAACTGAGATCTTTTTCATAAGGTCCTGGTTATGTTGCAATTTATGGCAAATAGTGTGCCAGTTCCAACACAACCTGTTGTATCAAGTACTTTCTGCCACACACCGCCACCTCCGTATCATACCTTCAAAAATGTACTTTCATAAAAATCCGCGGCGGTGCACAATTATTGATCCACGATATTTGTTATCCGGAAAACCGTTTTAGTCCTTCAGGCGTCGGTCAGGTACACGGAGTGATCAAATGTGATTTAAGTTCCACTGTAAACAAATTGCAGGACTAACAAAAGGCAGTAAACAAAAATCAGGATTATCTGACCAACGTGTAAACCTATTTCAGGACGATGCACAGGATACTACAACCAGGCAGGTAAGAAGTAAGCCTGCCTGCCGACCAGGTAGGTGCGCAGTTTTATTGCCTCCCGGACAGACGGCCCGAAAGCAATTACTGTTCACTTTTACGTGAACTGATTGATTATCAATTACATGACGCGCAATTCAGCGTGAAAGAAAAAAATACCCCCCGAGTGTGCAAAACCAACCGGCATGTACCCGGACCCACCTAAACCGCAAAAAGGCATGCAGATCAAGAGTATGTTTTTATCACTCCATTTTGTCTATGGCGCGCTGCAGCATTTTAATAGCACGTTGGGTTGTTTGCTTTTGCTTTTCATTCTCCTTCATGTCAAATGCTTTCTTGCGCGCTACACTACCGGCCTCAAGCTGCTCTCGTGCCTTCTCGGCCTGCTCCATATAATCAGCAATGCGTATCTGTCGCTTTGCCATCTTGGTCAGTCCGGCAAACAGCTTTTTGTTCTTCGCCACGTAAGAGAGGAACAGGTTCATGCTCAGGTTGGTCGAGTCAATAGCCTCCCGGTAGGCGGTTACTGAAGACGCATAGAGCGCAGGCAGCTGCGGGTCGGAACCTGAGCGTTTCTTGTACTGCTCGTAGCCTCGCACATTGGCCTTGTGGAGGTCCAGCAACGCAACCCGTGCGGTGTGTAGCCTTCCCATACGGGCCACTATGGTGTCGTATGCAGTGAAGTAATCGTCAAGCAAGGTGTCGGTGACAGTATACTTCTGCTGCTTGAACAACCGGTTGAAATGCTTCACCTCATCGTCATAGCTGTCGTGCATACCCATACGCTCGATAGCCTCACGGCGCAGAAGGGAGTCTTCCAACACCATCGACTTGGCCAGGGTATCAAGCAGTAACGCGCTGGCCACAATGGCATCGCGGATAACGACCTCATCCTTAGCCAATTGCAGCGTTGATGCAGCAATGCGGATATTCCGCGCGTCAATGGAGTCACGTATGACACTCACATCTGCCCCTCCCTTCCGTGCCGCAGCAGACTCGATGTTGCGGATAGCTGAAGTATCGAGACCCGAAGCCCGACGGCGCACAGTGGATAGCTTCTTGCGGGTACGGGCACTCTTCGCCTCCCCCGACTTGGCGCGCTTCTTTGACTGCGCGATGATGCGCTTATCGTTGGTGCGCACAGCCCTTATCTGCTGTTTCGCCTCTACGCTCTTTGCCTTGTTCTTCTGCTTCAGCTTGTTGTACTCGGTGGGGAACGACTTCTTCTGTTCGCGCAGGTACTCCAGCGATCGCTTCAGATCGTTATTAGCGTCCTTCACCATCAGGTCAGGGTGCTGAATGGTGGTGTCGGTCAGTACCTTTTCAATCATAGACTCTGCACGGGCTGTGCCCTTCAGAGCCATCACCGTCGAATAGCGCTTGTTGTAGGCATACGCCCTGTCGGCCATCTCAAACAGCTGTTGCCTGTCGTCATAGGTTGCTATCTTATCCAGTGCCGGATCAGACTGACGAGGCTTGGAGCAGCACGCGTTGAATGCCCTCACCGCACTGTCACCGGCCTCAAATACCTGCAGCGGCATCGTACTATCGGTGAGCTGCCACAACGGATCTGAAGGAAGGTGCCGCAAACGGAAATCCTCCGGATTCTGAGCAAAATACTGAGGATCGTATTTGTATCTGAACCTCAGGTTCCTCGGGCTCGACTTACCCTTGTGGAATACCTTAGCGATCAGCCACCGGAAGAAACTACGCTTCTGGTAGATGTTGCCTGCCCCCCACGTAGGATCCACCAGTTCCCACTTGCCGGCAATGCGCACCGCACTCCACCGGTGCCGGGGAATATACAGTTCATCGCCATTGTCAAACAACCAGTCTTTAGCGTACCCTTCGATGCAGGTTGCCTGCAGGCCGGCATCGCGGCACAGCTGCGTGTACAATTCAGCGTATCCGTCGCACACGGCCTTGCGGGTGCGGAGGGTATGCCCCGCCAGATCGTCGGGGCGCTTTGGGAACTTTCGGAGTGCCTCTACATCATAGGCAATGTTATGTGTGACCCAATTATAGATGGCATTCGCCTTCTGCCGCTCCGTTTTCTGATCGAAAGTGAGGACGGCAGCCAATGCAAGATGGTCGTTGCCGTACTTGCCTGCTTCTATGAGGCCAATGGCGGTATCGGTTTGAGAACGGGTAATAGCAGATATTCCCAAAAGAGGGAACATTAAGAAACAAAGTATATATTTATTCATAAGGTTGAACGCTAAAAATAGGAATTAAATGACTTCAAAATGCACCCTACAGTGCGGGAACATCATTATTTTACAACAAAGCACCGCGAGAACTGTCTCGAATTTTATTACATTTGCCACTCTTATTAGAAACAAAATTCTTACCAAACAATAAACTGATCTTATGGCATACGACGTGATCGTAATAGGAAGTGGCCCCGGAGGATATGTAGCAGCAATCCGCGCATCTCAGCTGGGTTACAAAACAGCTATCGTAGAAAAAGAAAGTATGGGCGGCATCTGCCTTAACTGGGGTTGTATCCCGACTAAGGCGCTTCTGAAGTCGGCCAGCGTATATGAACAATTTACGCATGCGGCAGACTACGGTCTGGTTGCAACTGATTTCAAGGCCGATTTCGGTGCGGTGATAAAGCGCAGCCGTGGTGTTGCCGACAAAATGAGCAAGGGTATCGCGTTCCTCATGAAGAAGAACAAGATAGACGTGATAATGGGCTATGGTAAACTGAACGCCAAGAAAGAAGTGGAAGTGACCGGTGCCGACGGAAAAGTCTCTACTCACCAGGCAAAACACGTGATCCTGGCAACAGGCGCACGCAGCCGCCAACTGCCTAACCTGCCTATAGATGGTAAAAAGGTAATAGGTTACCGCGAAGCAATGGTACTGCCCGAGCAGCCAAAAACAATGATCGTTGTTGGTTCGGGCGCAATAGGCGTTGAGTTCGCTTACTTCTACAACAGCATCGGCACAAAAGTGACTATTGTTGAGTTCATGCCACGCATCGTGCCGGTTGAAGACGAAGACGTATCGAAAGAACTGGAAAAGAGCTTCAAGAAGAAGGGCATCACTATAATGACCAACGCTTCTGTAGAAAAAGTGGACACAAGCGGTGCCGGCGTAAGGGCTACTGTAAAAACGGCTACCGGTGATGTGGTGCTGGAAGCAGACGTGGTACTGAGCGCTGTGGGCGTGGCTACAAACATTGAGAATATAGGCCTGGAGGCGCTCAACATTAAAACCGATAAAGGCCGCGTTCTGGTTGACAAACACTACAAAACAAACGTTGACGGCATCTATGCCATCGGCGATATTACTCCGGGTCAGGCACTGGCGCACGTGGCTTCAAAAGAAGGTATCATCTGCATAGAAGCCATTGCCCACAAAGACGGAAAATACAAACACGCACCTGAACCACTGGACTACGGTAACGTACCCGGCTGTACTTACTGCTCGCCTGAGATAGCAAGCGTAGGCCTTACAGAAAAGCAGGCAAAAGACGCCGGATATGAAGTAAAGGTCGGCAAATTCCCATTCTCTGCATCGGGTAAGGCAACTGCTGCGGGCGCAAACGAAGGATTTGTGAAAGTGATATTTGACGCTAAATACGGTGAGTGGCTTGGTACACACATGATCGGTTACAACGTAACTGAAATGATCGCTGAAACAGTAGTGGCCCGCAAACTGGAAACTACATGGCAGGAGGTTCTTGACAGTATTCACCCGCACCCTACCATGAGCGAGGGCGTGAAGGATGCCGTAGAAGTGGCTCTTGGCGAAGCTATCCACCTTTAATCAAGTTTTCTACTCAAATAATGTGGAAACACCGGCTCTATGGCCGGTGTTTCTTTTTACAGGCGATCATATTTCTCATACAGGTACATATACTGTACCAATAGGCACATCAGCGGAGGTTGCTGTCAAATAGCCTAAATTTGACCTGTCATGAGTCTTCCTTCACTTTCCCTGCGCCGGCCCGTACTTGCTATCGTTCTCAACATCATCATTGTTGTATTCGGGGCAATAGGATTTAAGACACTGGGTATACGCGACTACCCTTCTATTGACCCGCCTATCATCAACGTAAAGACCACCTACTCCGGCGCTAACCCCGACGTAATTGAGTCTCAGATCACCGAGCCGTTGGAGAAATCAATCAATGGCATAGCGGGCATCAAGAATATATCATCTACCAGTTTGCAGGGCACCAGCAGCATCAGTGTAGAATTTGACCTGAGCGTGGACCTGGAAGCGGCCGCTAATGACGTACGCGACAAAGTATCGCAGGCAATAAAGGGTCTACCACAGGACATAGACGGCCCTCCGGTAGTAACAAAATCGGACGCGAGTAGCATGCCCATCATATCCATGACTGTGCAGAGCATGAACCGTAACCCCATGCAGCTGACCGACTATGCCGAGAATGTACTGCTGGAAAGGCTGCAGACCATTCCGGGAGTGAGCTCGATACAAGTGTGGGGCGAGAAATTGTATGCAATGCGCCTATGGCTGGACCCACTGAAGATGGCCGCCTACGGCATCACCTTCCAGGACGTGCAGGCGGCACTGGCACGCCAGAATGTAGAATTGCCTTCAGGGAAGTTGGCCGGCAACAGCACCGAACTGGCCGTGCGCACCATGGGGCGCCTGTACACAGAGGACGACTTCAATCACCTGATCGTGAAGAATGTGGACAGCACCGACATTCACCTGAACGACATAGGAGAGGCGGTATTGGGCGCGACCAATGAAGAGACCCAATTGAAAGAAAGCGGGATACCGATGGTGGCGCTTGCCTTGATCCCGCAGCCGGGATCGAACTATGTGGCTATTGCCGACGAGTTCTATAAGCGGTACGAACAACTAAAAAAAGACATCCCGGCTGACATAAAGGTGGATATTGCCATGGACACCACCACTTTTATCAAGAAGTCGATAAGCGAGGTGGAAGAAACATTGCTCATCTCGTTCCTGCTCGTTATCATCATCATTTATCTCTTCTTCCGCGACTGGCTTATCGCATTCCGTCCGCTCATAGACATACCTGTGAGCTTGATTGGCGCTTTCTTCATCATGTATATGATGGGTTTCACCATCAACATACTGAGCCTGCTGGCAATAGTGCTGGCAACGGGACTGGTGGTGGACGACGGCATCGTGGTAACGGAAAACATCTTCAGAAAGCTGGAGGAGGGCATGGACAAACACAGAGCCGCCAAAGAAGGAAGTGAGGAGATCTACTTCGCGGTCATCTCCACGTCCATTACACTGGCAGTTGTGTTCCTTCCCATCATATTCCTTCAGGGTTTTACGGGGCGGTTATTCAGAGAATTCGGTGTAGTTGTGGCGGGCGCTGTACTTATTTCAGCGTTCGTGTCGCTTACGCTCACTCCGGTACTGAACGTACTGATGACCCGTAAAGAACATAAACCATCGCGCTTCTACTCTGCTACCGAACCTTTCTTTTTAGGACTTGAGAATGGCTACCGCCGTGCGCTTGAATGGATCATGCGGAACAGATGGGTAGGCGTTGCGGGCATCGCGGTGTCTTTTGTATTGATCTGGGTACTGGGCAAACAACTGCCGAGCGAACTGGCTCCGCTGGAGGACCGTAGTCGATTCAGACTGCAGGTAAGCGCCCCCGAGGGCACCTCTTACGATGCCATGGACCGCTATATAGACCAACTTGTGAACGTGGTGATGGATAGCGTGCCGGAGAAACAGGTGGCACTTTCTATTACCGCTCCCGGATTCTCTAACGGATCCATCAACTCGGGCATGGCCAACATTAAATTGGTAGACCCTGAGTTCCGCACCCGCAGCCAGGACGAGATCGTACAGTCGCTGGGGAAGACCCTTAGCAAAAACAACTTCGGCAAAGCGTTCCCGATACAGGAGCAGACCATCTCCGTAAAGAGAACGGGGAGTGCACTACCTGTTGCGTTTGTGTTGCAGAACATAGACTTCGCTAAACTGCAAAAAGTACTACCCCGATTTATGGACGAGGCCAGTGCCGACAAAACCTTTCAGGGAGTAGATGTGGATCTGAAATTCAATAAACCAGAACTGGCAGTAAACATTGACCGGGCTAAAGCATCAGATATGGGTATCGCTATCAGCGACATTTCGCAAACGCTTCAGTTTGCGTTAAGTAACGGCCGACTTGGCTACTTCACCATGAGCGGCAAACAGTATCAGGTGATAGGACAAGTGAACCGGGCGAGCCGTGACGCACCGGTAGATCTTGCACAGTATTATGTACGCGGGCGCAACGGAGCGATGGTATCAATAGACAACGTGGTGCAGTTGACCGAATCGACCAGCCCTTCGCAGATCTACCACTACAACCGCTATAAATCGGCCACGGTATCGGCCAACCTGGCACAGGGCAAGACGATAGGTGACGGGATAGACGCGATGAAACGCATTTATGAGAAGCTGCAAAACGAGAAACTGATAGACGAGAGTTTCAGCTATTCGTTATCCGGCGCGTCGCAAGACTATGCTGAGAGTTCATCGAATACATCATTCGCGTTTTTGCTGGCGTTAGTATTGATCTACCTCATCCTGGCGGCTCAGTTCGATAGCTTTATGGATCCCCTCATCATTATGCTTACTGTTCCTTTAGCGCTTGCAGGTGCTGTGCTGACGTTGTGGTATTATGACCAGACAATGAATATCTTCTCTCAGATAGGTATGATCATGCTGATCGGACTTGTGACCAAGAATGGCATCCTGATTGTGGAGTATGCTAACAATCTGCGTGAAAAAGGTGCTTCGAAGATAGAAGCGGCCATCACCGCATCTGCACTGCGCATGCGACCTATCCTGATGACGAGCCTTGCCATGGCGTTCGGCGCGCTACCGATCGCCCTATCATTGGGTGCGGCCTCCACCAGCCGCAAATCTTTGGGACTGGTGATAGTGGGCGGGGTGATGTTCTCACTGATACTATCGCTGTTCATAGTACCGGTCATTTACTCATTCCTGTCGCGCAGAAAAGTGATACCTACAGCTGAATAAGTCATCACTCAACTACAAAACGCCCGGTGAAGCCGTTAGCAGCCGGTCCCGACAGGTGATAGAAATACAAACCCGGTGTCATTGTCTCGGTAGTAAAGGTCACGATGCCATCAGCCGGTACTGCTCTACGGGTTACCACACGACCAACTGCGTCGGTGACAACCACTTTGTCAAAATTTGCAGCAGGCGCTATTCGCAATGTCCCCATGCCGGTAATTGGATTAGGATAAAGTGAAACATAAGCGACATCGACTTTAGTGCCGCCCACCTGAGATACTGAAATAATATTGTCGCAATCCAGCGAAGCGTAAGCAGCGTTATGGTATTTCTCCTTACCGGCAATAGTGAGGCAAACGGTATTATTAGCGCAGTCGCACGTGGGCTGAGCCAATGGAGAGCCGAAGAACCCACCCAGGCCACTATTGCCTATTCCCTCTATCCATGTTCCACCGGACGCCACGGCAGCCGTAAGATGCCTGAACGAAAGTCGGCGCCTGGCCACACTTGCTATGGTTACAGTATCTACGCTGAACACCACCCCCTCAGCTGCCCCACCCGATGCGGTAAAAATGGTATCACCCACAGAAAGTGAGAAGTCGTACAATAATCTCTCGGTTGTGCCGGAAGCATTAATGTAAAAGACCTTTCCGGCCGCTCCCTCGCGAATACCTCCTATATATTCCGCGGCATCGAGAATCATGTCATTTGATGAGCTGTAGAGTTTGTGATAGGTATTAGCCCCGAAAACAGTGTCATCGGTTCGGGTACCAACGATCACATAATCGGGCATTGCCTCGCCGTTGCCGTGGCGGTATGACCAAACAGCATTGTATGATGGGAAGGGCACCTGAGCAGATGCGTAGAGGCTGCCGCAAAGCAGCAACAATAGGGTAAGTGCTTTTTTCATAAACGAAAAGATAGTGTTGGCATCGGTTCAAAAATATTCAAAATTCAACTGCAAATATTATGCCATAAACAATATTTCATCGATATATCTATAAGGCTGCGTGCCAAATGTCCGTTTTCAGGCACAAGCGTAATAAACCTACTTAAACACCAATTCGAGCATGCGCACATTGTGCGAAGATACCCGTTGAAGTCTGAGACCATATTGTTTCAGCGATGCCACCAGATCTGCATGCGATGCGCACGACACAATAAAGTCGTGGCCCGGTGTGTCAGGCATCAATGTAAAATAAAAGTCCTGCAACTCATCTTCAGCCAAAGAAGCAATTGCCGATACAGGCTGGTTGACGTAATTATACTTTTTGGACGCCCTGTCCATTGTGGAAGAATAACTGCCGCCGGTGCTGAGTGTTGCTGCATTCGCAAACAAACTACTGTCTCCCACAACTATTTCCCATGCTGCCTCTTTACGATCGACCCAATGAAACCGAAACCCACGGCTGCCACCCAACACATGCATAGCATGATTCTGTGCCTGACCCGAAAACAAGCCGCTATCAAACTCGGGAAACGTATTTGCAGCCTGCCTGTAGCAGAAATCGATAAGTGCAGATGACCTGACCGAGTCGTCAGAAACAATGCGATGTACCGGAACATCCGTTATGTAAGACACCACTTCTCTCAGCGGATAGCCAGAATACTGATAACGGACTTTACCCCTATATTCAGAGGATCCGTCTGACGGCTGCTGCCCACCAACGGCATCAGACACCAACGCGAGGAAATCTGCCTTGCCCGCATAGTCTTTCCACCGATCAGAGGCTACAGGTGCGTCAATATGTCTTGAAGGCATGATCACCTCTCCGGCGAGCAGTCTGTCCATGGCATCGGTCAGTTGCTCTATGCGCCCCCTGAAAACCATCTTGCCCGATGGGGCAAACACCAGTATCTCGGGTATCAGCGATACACCAAAGGCTTTCCAACTTGCGCCGTGGTCATCTACCAGGTGATATCCCAGAGGCATCTTCACCCTGCGGGTATCTACAAATGAGTCGATCTTCCCTTTCCGCTCCGCAGTTAGGGTGGCGAACACAACTTTTTCATTGTGCTCATACTTTTTCTCCAGTGCAATGACCTGAGGAAAGCTACCAATACACGGACCGCACCATGTGGCCCACAGATCGAGCACCAGAAATTTGCCACGATAAAAATCGGGTTTCAGATCGGGTTTATTTACGCAGGCTGCAAATCGGAGTTGCGACACCTCCTGCGCCACAGAACGGATGCTACAGACTATAAGCAGGGCAATGACAAATAACTTCTTCATGGTGGAGATTTGCTAATAAACGAGTGTAAGTTACAAAATGCCCTACCTATTTGTAGCACATCAACGCACATCACCGGTTGGAACGGCGGCCTTGCCTGCACTTGCCGTACTATCGAGTGCAGCAGCCAACATCCTGAAATCCACATCATTGGGATTGAGCTGCAAGCCTGTCTGCACTACGCGCTTTGCATTTTCAGCATTCTGTTTTGCCAGATACAACTGCGCAGCACGGTAGTACATTGGCAACAATTGCGGATATATAGGATAGATGCGCCTTACTGCATCAAGATCTGCCACCATCTTGTCGGGCACTCCCAATTTAAGGTAAGCTATGGCCCTGTTCATATACCCCAAGACAAAGTTTTCCTGCATACCTATCACCTTATCAAACAATGGTATTGCCCGCTCGAGATCGGCCCTGCGGCGGGTGGAGTCCGGCTCGTAATCGGTGCGGTTGCAGAGGATAGTGGCCACATTGAGGTTTACCAGAAAACTATTGGGCGAAGCCTCGATGTCTTTGAGAAAAAGAGTTCCGTTATTCTTCCAGTCGCGGTTGCGGGCAGTCGTCTTGTAGCCTGCCGCAACAGTTAACAGTAGCAACACCACGGCCGCAACAGCGGAAGACACCTTGTATCTACTAAAGATGGCTGCAGCGCCGTATGCCAGCGCAATAACAAAACCCAGTGACGAATGGAAGATCAGTCGCTCGCCCATTGTTGCACCTATGTCGAACAGGAAGTTATTGATCAGAAGGAGATTGAGCAGATAAAACGACACGGCGAATGCCAATAAATGCCGACGAATAGCCAACACGACCAAACCCACCGCAAGCGAAATGTGCACCAGCAGGGAGAACCACACCATCGGGTCGGCAAAATCGGTGTACGGTATCTGGGCGTAGGAATAGTCGGAAGAAAGGGGATGCGGCCAAACCAGCAAACGGACGTAACGCAGCGACGTACTGATCTCGGTAGCCAGCTTTTGTACCGCACTTGCGTAGGCATACGGGTTGATCTGGATGTCGGTGTCTGACAATGGGTTCCTTGGGCCAAGCACGTGCAGGCGCCACAGGCTATACCCGATCGCAACCACAACAAATGGCAGTGTGGCCAGTGCCGCCTTGCGAACATCCATCTTCTCGAATACGAAAAGTGTAAGAGGAAGAATAACCAACAAAGTGACGGCATACTCTTTCGACAACAAGGCCAACGCAAAACATGCAACAGACGCAACCAAGAGCTTAATACTGCGCCTGCGGTTATACATAACGAACAACAACAGCGTGAGCACAATAAACAACAACGACAATATTTCGTCACGGCTCTTTACGTTGGCCACCACCTCGGTATGGACGGGATGAATGACAAACAGCACAGTGGTAACGAACGCCACCATGGCGCTACCCCTAAAAACAACCGCCCGAAGGAAAGCAAGAACAGCGATAGCGGCCAGTGCATACCCCACCACATTGAAAACGTGCCGGGTATGCATCTCACTTATGAACTTTTTTTCGTAAGGATATTCTGCCTGAAAACCGAGTCCGTATGTAATGATACTATCAACGCCCTCTACCGGAACCGCGCCCATAAACTGCTGCTCAATAGCATAGGTAATAACAGACAAAGGTCTGTACCTGCCACCCTGTAACTGATTGGAAGTACCAAGCTGATCGTAATAGCAGAAGTAAGTGTCATGGGTGAGGATATCGGGGATACCTGCAAGCCCCCTATGCACAAATGCATTTCGTTCAATGACAAGTGCATCGTCCAGCGCATTTTCGTTGCTGATGGTATTGCCGTAAAAAACAAATGTCAAAACCGCGACGATCAGTGCCTGCACCCAGAACAATGCTGACCACCCGGGAAAAAAGTTGCTTCTACCTTGATTATTACGTGTCTCCATGTCGTAACAACGTGGTCAAAAATAACAATTTTCGACAACCGTAACATGGCGGGGCCATCAGTTTAATCTTCCGTAAATTTGTGGTAACTACTTCTTTATGAAACCTGTATACCTTATTATTTTCGTTCTTTCAGTACTATACGGCGACCTGTCTGCGCAAGTTACCTTCGCACCTCCCGGCGCTCATTGGTATAACAGCGGCACCGACGCCTACTCCCATAGCTATACCGATGGAGACACAGTGATAAGCGGGCGTACCTGCACGCGCATCAGGCGCATCACCCATCGAAGCCCTATGTCGTGGGCAAGCGACTTCCCAACCATCTGCACCTACAATTTCGGCGATACCGTGTTTGTGTACAATACTCTGTTCGGCCAGTTCACTCCGCTATACGTATTTAATGTAAACGAAGGCGACACGATCCGCATTCCAAGGTTTGACGTTGGCTACCCTACTCTGCCCTCCACCTACTTCAGTTATCGGGTGGACTCGATACGGATAGTCACCTACGACACCGCCCACCTTAAAACCATCTTCACCTATTCGCTGAATGAAGACAGTGTAATAGGCGGCTCTGACCCGTTGCCTACCTTTGGTGGCGCCGGCACACTGCATGGTGCATATGCCGAACGGATAGGAGGAGTTGGCGGCGGCATTTTCCCGAGCTGTGTGGGGTGTGCCATCATACTTGAAGACTGTGGCTGCATAGGCCCTATGCGCTGCTACAACGACCCGGGCATGGACATAAAACTCGTCACTCCATGCGCGCCTCCGGTTGACGTCACCAGCCTTCAACAACAGCAGGTTGTCCTATACCCCAATCCGGCAAATGACATTTTGCATATAGATGCCCCTGCCAACAGCACCTTTTTGCTCACAACGTTGACAGGGCAATTAATTTCCCAATGCCGTACTACAAACGCGATAAATGTTGCTTCACTGCCGGCGGGTATCTACTTACTGCGTATTACCTCTGAGAGCGGAGTGCGTGTGGAACGAGTGGTGGTGGAGCGATAATTTGCGAACGAACGGACCAAAACAAGCATCAAATGCAATAAAATAGTAGTTATATTTACATAAATCCCTTCAATGAAAAGCACCCTCATTTCACTGCTGATTTTATTTTGCGCACTTTGCATACCCGCATTTTCACAAACTATTTTTGCTCCCCCGGGTGCTCATTGGTATCATGATACTGAACGAGGATATTACCATAGCTATGTAAATGGCGATACAGTTATTGACGGCCATTTTTGTAGGAAGATTAAACGCGACGTAATCAAAGCACCTGCTTCGCCGGGCTTTGAATATTACCCCACCCTCTATACGTTCACCGCCGGAGACACTGTTTTTATATATAACACACTTTTTTCCAGATTCACCCCACTATTCATATTCAACGTCAACGAAGGGGATACAATTGACATTCCACAATTCGACCACATTTATCATGGTATGCCTGCCGTTAATTTTCAATTTAGAGTTGATTCGATACGTACACTACTGTATGACACAGCACATCTGAAAACTGTTTTTGTACATAATATTCTTGATCTATTCCATGAATCACCAGTCAGTATATACTTCAATGGCACGTGGGGGGCATACGTTGAAAGAATCGGATCACTAGTTCAGGGTAGTATCTATCCTCCTTGCATTTACTGTGGTTACCCTTTAGGAGACAAACCGATTTCTTATTTGCAAAACCTTCGTTGCTACTATGACTCAACCATGCAACTAAAGTTTACTTCTGTTGATTGTACTGCTATTCTTGACGTAAATCAACCTACCGTTAAAGAATCTCTATCCATATATCCCAATCCGACAAATGACATTTTGCATATAAATGGCCCTGCCAACAGCACCTTTTTGCTCACTACGTTGACAGGGCAATTAATTTCCCAAGGCTGTAATACAAACACGATAAACGTTGCTTCACTACCGGCGGGCATCTACTTACTACGTATTACCACTGAGAGCGGAGTGAGCGTGGAACGGGTGACGGTGGAACGGTAATTTGCGAATGAAAAGGAGCAAAACGAGCATCAAATGCAATAAAACAGCACTTACATTTACATAAATACCTGCAATGAAAAGCGCCCTAATTATACTGTTGATTATTTCTTGCGCATCTTGTATATCTGCTTTTTCGCAAACTACTTTTGCTCCTCCGGGGGCGAATTGGTATAACGACGGAGAGGATGCCTATTATCACAGCTATTCTGACGGAGATACAATAATCGATGGGCATACCTGTACTATCATCAGGCGCGACACACATAAAACGCCACTGTCGTGGGCGCACTCTTTTCAACCCCTATTCACTTATGTCTCATTTGATTCGGTTTTTGTATTCAATTCACTTTTCAACAAGTTTACACCTTTGTTCATTTTTAATGTAAACGAAGGAGACACCGTTCGCATTCCCAGACTCTACAATAACTACTACCCAATGTCTGCAACTAATTTCGCTTATCGGGTCGATTCCGTTCGCACCATTCTGTATGATACGGCCAGACTCAAAACGATCTATGCACACTGTTTCAATGAAGATAGTACCAATGCTGCAAGCGACCCTGTAACCTCATATTTCACAGGAGGACCCTTCGGCGCATATGCCGAACGAATAGGCAGTATTTATGGTGGGAGTATTTACCCTGGATGTTATGGGTGTCCGGTGCCGACAAGCGACGGCTCCTATATCGGGAAGCTGAGATGCTATTCAGATACAGAAATGCACCTAAAATTCACGCCAAACAATTGTATACCTAATCTTGCTATTGAAAAGGAAAACTCCAAACAAGACAAGACAGTATATCCTAACCCCGCAAAGGAGTCGCTTCGCATTAATGCTCCGGCAAAGAGTACAATTACGCTATTTAACCTACAAGGCGAAACAGTACAGACCGGGCGCGATACAAATATTTTAAACGTAGCGTCGCTACCGCCGGGAGTGTATTTGCTGAGAGTTGTGTCTGAGAATGGAGTGAGTGCGGAGCGAGTGATGGTAGAGCGATAGTAATATCGCATCTCGCATCAAATACAAACTAAATTTTATCGCCCCTACCAAATATAATTTGCGCATATCTTTCCGTGAGTATCATGTCAGACCATTAATAAATGGCTCAATTTTTGCAGCTTTTTGGCCTATGCTCTTTTCATTACCACTGTCGCCGATCGCACAAATAAAGCCGACCAATCATTTGGGAGTTTTTGGGGAGTTTTCTGAAGCAAACACACCCACAATACTGAAACTAACTGATTCATTTACAGCTGCGTGGCGGCCCAGAGAATGCCTAACACAAATTTTTAAAAACGGGAGTTTTTGTAACCGATCTTCAAAAACACAATTCGCGGGAGAAATATTTCCATAAAAATTCGTGACATCTGACTGTCACATATCCATGCGCGAGAATTACATTATAATTCTACCTATTTTTGCAGAATGAATCAGCTATCATTGATACGAAATACTCTTTCGCGTTTTGCTCCGGTACTGAAAGAACGATATCACGTTTGTTCATTGGGGTTGTTTGGTTCTGTTGTCAGATCCGACTTCAGCTCACAAAGCGATATCGATATCATTGTTGATTTCAGCCAACCCATTGGTGTTGAGTTTATTGATCTGGCAAATGAACTGGAACTTTTATTAAACAGGAGAGTTGACCTTGTATCAAAAAAAGGAATCAAACAGAATTATTTGGCCCAAATAGAGAACGAGATCGTCTATGTCTAAGCGAGACACCTTACTCTTACTTGATGACATCTTATCCAGTTCACATAAGATTCTGAGATATACACAGTCTTACACGCTTGAAAATTTCCGGGAAGATGAAAAGACAATTGACGCAGTGATCAGAAATTTTGAGATCATTGGAGAAGCTGCTAATCGGTTGCCTGATGAATACAAAGACCAATACAGCAATATCGACTGGCATCGTCTCAGGGGATTCCGCAACCGAATTGTTCACGACTATATGGGAATAGACTACGCAATTGTTTGGAATATAGTTAATGATTATTTGCCCAAACTGATCGACGACATTGAGGCCACAATGGGCAATTCAAAATAAAGGTTCCTAATTCCTGACTATCTTTGCGCCCGCACAATGAATATTTATTTTCACATCTATGTGCGATTGATAATTAAATAATGAACGAAAAAGAAATAGCCCAACGGCGCACATTTGCCATCATATCTCACCCGGATGCGGGTAAGACCACGCTTACCGAGAAGCTCCTGCTTTTCGGAGGTGCCATACAGGTGGCAGGTGCCGTAAAGAGCAATAAGATAAAAAAACACGCCACCTCCGACTTTATGGAGATAGAGCGGCAGAGGGGTATCTCGGTTGCAACATCGGTGATGAGCTTTCAGTATAACGATATACTCATCAATCTGCTGGATACGCCGGGTCACAAGGACTTTGCCGAGGACACCTACCGCACGCTTACGGCTGTGGACAGTGTAATATTGGTGATAGACAGCGTGAACGGTGTGGAAGAACAGACCCGCAAACTGGTGGAAGTGTGCCGGATGAGGGACACACCTATTATTGTGTTTGTGAATAAAATGGACCGCGACGGTAAGTTCCCTTTCGATCTGCTGGACGAAATAGAAAAGGAACTGAAGCTGAGCCTGCATCCCCTCTCGTGGCCAATCAACATGGGTAAGGAATTTAAGGGAGTGTATAACCTGCACGACCACAGTCTGAACCTGTTTACCCCCAACCAGAAATCTACTGAAGAGAATACAGTACCTATCGAAGACATTAACGACTCGCTGCTGGATGCCAAGGTGGGCGAGCGGGATGCCAACCAGCTGCGCGAAGATGTGGAGCTGCTGAGCGGCGTATATGGCGACCTGAACGTAGCCAACTATCTGGAAGGCAAGGTATCGCCGGTATTCTTTGGAAGTGCGGTGAACAACTTTGGTGTAAAGGAATTGCTGGATACGTTCATTACTATTGCGCCTCCACCACAGGGCCGGGATACTGATACCCGCCACGTGGAGCCGAACGAAAACAAATTCACAGGTTTCATTTTCAAGATACACGCCAATCTCGATCCGCGTCACCGCGACCGTATAGCGTTCCTCAGGGTTTGTTCGGGCAGGTTTGCGCGTAACACTTATTATAAACATACCCGAATAGGAAAGGATGTGCGGTTCAGCAACCCATATTCGTTCATGGCGCGCGAAAAAGACGTGATCGAAGAAGCCTTTCCGGGCGATGTGGTGGGCCTGTTCGATACCGGAAACTTCAAGATAGGCGATACGCTTACAGAGGGCGAATTGATGCAGTTTACCGGCATTCCTACTTTCTCGCCTGAGATTTTCAAGGAGCTGGTGAACAAAGACCCTATGAAGACCAAGCAGTTGGAAAAGGGTGTTCAGCAGCTTACAGACGAAGGTGTGGCACAGTTGTTCACCCAACACGGCGGCAACCGCAAGATCATTGGCTGTGTGGGAGAACTCCAGTTCGAGGTGATCCAATACCGCCTGTTGCAGGAATATGGCGCTTCGTGTGCTTTTATGCCACTGTCATTCTACAAGGCATGCTGGATCACCGGCGACAAAAAGGCAATTGAAGATTTTGCCCGCTTCAAGCAGAACAATATTATGCAGGATAAAGACGGCAATCTGGTATACCTGGCGCAGAGCGAGTGGTTCCTGAACACTGAACGCCAGAACAACCCGTCTATTGAGTTCCATTTCACTTCCGAATTCAAAACTGCACGTAACTGATAATGCCGACCTACTTGTGACAACATTAACAACTGTGCCCGATGTAGTGGCACAGTTGTTGTTTTATACATTTCAGCATTTATTCATTATTCTTGCACACCAAACACATGTTTATGAAACGCATTTATTCTCTCCTTCTGGTTGCTGCCCTTTCACCTGTGGCTACATTCGCCCAACAGGGCTATGGTTACGGCTATGGCAACAATCCTTACCGTCAGTATCGCTACGACAACATGCAATACGACAACAGTGTACTGTCCATCTTCTCAGAGAACGGTGAACCTTTTTATCTAATATTGAACGGCATGAAGCAAAACCTGATGCCGCAGACAAAGATCAGGGTGGAATACCTTCCAAAATACCAGAACGATGTTCAGATCATGTTCGCTGACGGACGCCCACCCATCCGGCAGATGGTGAACATTGCCGACCCGATAAACGGGCGAGCTGTGAACCTGACCCTTCGAATTTCAAACGGCAGGGGTGGGGCTCGACTGAAATTCCACCGCATGACGGAGTGCGACCGCAACTACCGTGGCCCACGCGATGAGTATGTAATGTACTATGGCAAGCCACAACAGGTGAACACAACAACCGAAACGTCGTACATGGACCCGATAACCGGTCAGTGGATCACGGAAACGACTACTACAACAACCGACAATTACGGCTACAACAACGGATATAACAACAATTACAACAATAACACACGCTACAACGACCGAGACCGTGATGGCCGCTACAACCCGCCGCCACCGCCGGTTACTCCAATGGAGATGGACGCACGCACATTTAACGATGTTAAACAAAGCATCAGCAGTGCCTCTTTCGACGACACCAAACTGTCAACCGCCAAAACCATATTGGGTACCAACTTTATGAGTACTGCTCAGGTGATGGACATTTGCAGGTTGTTCTCTTTTGAAAGCAACAAAGTGACGTTCGCAAAATTCGCTTACAGCCGCGTCACCGACCCGCAGAACTACTTCAAGGTAGCATCTGTGTTCGACTTCGACTCCAACAAAAAGGCGTTGAACGACTTTATTTCGCGCGGAGGTCGATAATGACACCAAACAGACCGAGATTCAGGCAGGGCATGTGCTCTGCCTGAACTTTTTATATGATAAATAACATTTGTACGGTAGTCCGGTCAGGGAAAGCAACTAAAAAGTTTCATTACCTTTGGCTACCCCAACTGAGCGGGAAAACAAGACGATGCGCAAAAAAATAGCCTTACTTGCCGGCGGATACTCCGGAGAATACGTGATCTCCATAAAAACTGCGGAAACAATTGAAAAAAACCTTGATGCAGACCGTTTTGAGGTGTACAAGATCATTGTGACCAAGGACGAGTGGTATCACGATCACAATGGCAGTCACATACAAGTGGATAAGAATGACTTTTCCCTGCTTGTGGATGGCAACAAAGTTATTTTTGATTGTGTATTTATAGCCATTCACGGCACACCGGGCGAGGACGGACGCATACAGGGCTATCTGGACATGCTGAATATTCCGTACACGACCTGCAACTCCATCGTATCGGCGCTTACCTTCAACAAAAGCTACTGCAACAAGGTTGTTAAGTCGTTTAACGTGGTGAATATTGCCAATTCGGTACATCTTATAAAAGGGGAGCATTATTCGGTGGGTGCCATACTGGACCAACTGAAGCTGCCGTTGTTTGTGAAGCCAAATGAAAGTGGGAGCAGCCTGGGGGTGAGCAAGGTTAAGGAAGTGAGCGGACTGTTGCCTGCCATTGAGAAAGCCTTCAAAGAGGACAATCAGGTTCTTATTGAAGAGTTTATAGAAGGTCGCGAACTGACAATAGGTGTTTACAAGACCAATGGTCGTCTGCATGCGTTGCCGGCTACGGAGATCGAGAGCAAAAATGAGTTCTTCGATTATGAAGCCAAGTATACACCCGGTGTTACCAACGAGATCACACCGGCCCGAATAGACAGTAAGATAAAGGAACAGCTGGAGACCAAGGCGCAACATATATACCGCCACCTGAATTGCCGGGGAGTGGTAAGAATGGACTTCATATTACAGAAAAGTTCAGGAAAACTGCACTTCCTTGAAGTGAACACAATGCCGGGACAAAGCGAAAACAGCATTGTACCTCAGCAGGTGCGTGCAGCGGGTATGTCTTTGAAAGATTTTTACGGAGCACTGTTAGATGATTGCATGGCGAATTTCAAATAAATAACCTTTAGTTTTATAATATAACAAACGATCAAGACGGTCGGTCGATAGTACCCGAAAGCAGAGAAAAGAGAATATGAGCAGCTTTAAAGAGAAAATGAAGACTTCGTTCGGAATGAATGTGGCAATGGTATTTGTCGTATTCGTGCTGCTGTATATTATGTTCTTTGCTTCTTTACACTGTGTTACCCGTCATGGTGAAGAACTGGCGATGCCGGATGTACGAGGGGTAAAGATCGACTCGGCGATCAACAAACTGAAGACCTTGGGTTTTGACGTATTAATAGATTCTACGTTTGACCCTACCTCAAGGCCGTTATCTGTATTGAAGCAGGTGCCAGACACCGGATCTCTGGTAAAGAAAGGCCGCACTATTTTTCTTACCGTCAATATGCTGACCCCACCTGCGGTACCTATGCCCAACGTGAAAGACCTGTCTTACCGAAGTGCGGCGATGATATTGCGTAATAACAAGTTGTTGGTTGGCGACACCACTTACAAACCTGATATTGCTTCGGGTGCGATTTTGTCGGCCAGCTATAAGGGGCAGCCAATTAATCCGGGTGATCCGGTGCCACAGGGCAGCAAGATAGACCTGGTAATTGGTAATGGCCTGGGCAATACCGAATGGAATGTGCCCAATGTGACCGGACTAACAGTTGACGAAGCGATCATCATCCTCAACCAGTTCAATCTGCAACCACTGCTTGTTGCAGCCGATCAAATGTCAGAGATCAGCGACACTCCATCGGCCCGCATCATTGACCAAAGCCCACGCGAATTCAATGATGCCGGTGAACACAACCGCATACAAATGGGGGCGTTCATCGATCTTCAGATCATGCAGAACCCGAGGGAAGAAGATATTCATTATTCTACAGGCAATACAAATGCCGGTACAGACGTTAGTGACTACAACCCTAAAAAGAAGAAGTAACATTGAAAACCGGCAAGTACACTTCACTCCTGTTGCTATGTATTCTGGCGTTACTGCATTTTTCAGTTGAAGCGCAGGAACGGGAAGGTCATCTTATGTTCAACCCGAACCTGATGAATGTAGTGAAGCCCAAATTACCTGTGAAGAAAACCACCGCTGCAGCTGAGCCACTTTCACTACCATTTTTTGAAGATTTTACCGGCACCGGGATATTCCCGGACAGTAGCCGATGGGCCGACTTCTGCACCTATGTTAATAATACGATGGGTAACAAACCCATAAGCCGTGGTGTGGTAACATTTGACGCACTGGACTGGAAAGGGCTGCCATATGATTCGTTCAACAACGCTAATTTCCGTTACGCAGACTCGCTCACCTCACAACCCATCAACCTGAGCCTTGATGTGGTTACTCCGTCAGACAGCGTGTATCTGAGCTTTTTCTACCAACCACAGGGAAACGGCTTTTACCCATTGGTGCAAGACTCCCTGATGCTGTTTTTGAAGACGAGGTTTGGAGGGTACAAAAAGGTTTGGTCTGTTGCCGGTTCCACGCTGAAACCGTTCAGTCAGGTGATGATTCCCATCTCCGACTCGTTGTACTTCGATAGTTTCTTCCAGTTCCGGTTCATCAACATCGGAGCCTTGTATTGGGCCGATGCTATTTGGAATGTGGATTATGTTCGCCTGGGAAAGAACAGGAACTTGTTTGACACAGCGGTAAATGACATCGGGTTCACAACCCAACCTACTCAGTTTTTGAATGACTACACCTCGATGCCTTACAGGCAGTTTTACGGATATTCATCTGCCGAGCGGGCGGTGCAACAGACCTGCGGACTTCGGAACAACTATGACATCAACCAAACCACCAGCCACGCTTACTCCGGCACTGTTTTAAAAACCGGTACAATACTGAAAAGCCCTACGTTGACCGGGATAACTTTGAATGCCCAACAAACGGTGCAGGTTAATTTCCCGACCTATACGTCACTTATCACCCTGTCAAGTGCAGGCAACTACGGTCGGGTGGTATTCCGGAATAAGTTCTTCATTCAATCAATATCTACGGCTGATCCTGTTGATAACGACACTGTGGTGAAGGACCAGATATTCGACAACTATCTGGCATATGATGATGGCACGGCTGAAAAAAGCTATTATCTGGATCTGTACCCCACCCTTCCGGGTAAACTTGCGATTGAATATCACCTGAATAAGCCGGACACAATGAAGGGGATGGCGATTTATTTCGGTCGCCAGTTGCCATTTGCATTCAACAAACAATTTGATATTAAAGTCTATTCCTCGCTGGCGGGTATCTATGGAGCACCTTCAGACAATGTTATCTATACAGAAGAAGCATGTTCACCGGGGTACGCTGACACAGTGAACCGTTTCTGGATATATAAATTCTCTCAATCGGTGCCATTACCGGCCGGTACTTTCTTTGCCGGTACATTCCAACCGGCAGAAAGCGGATCAGACAGTCTTTACTTTGGCCTCGATGTGAACCGTGTCGGCAGCAATCATGCATTTTATAATGTATTTTCAGGATGGGTTCCTTCGCTATTTAGCGGTGCTATAATGATAAGACCGCTATTGGGGCAGGATGTGACCGGAACAGGAATTGACGACCTTTCGGTGTCAAACACAACCAACTGGCGCCTATTTCCGAACCCGGCAAACGAACAGATCACAATCGAAATCCCATCTGACGAGCGGGTATCTTACTCTATACAGAATGTACAGGGACAGAAATTGCTCGATGGAGTCATCAAACGAGGACAGGCCATTTCTACTATGGGGTTGCCTTCCGGGCTGTATTTTGTTCGTTTGGCTGATGGTATCACCACCTATGGCACTCAGAAATTCATAAAAAACTAAAAAAACATCCAATATGAAGCAGATTTCCGCTGAAGAATTGCAGAACCGGATAAACAATGGCGAAAAACTCAATATAATAGACGTCAGGGAGCCGGCTGAATACGCCGAATATAATATTGGCGGAAAACTCATACCTCTGGGAAAGATTATGGGTATGCAGTTTGATGAAATAGAAGATCTGAAAAATGAAGAGTTGATCTTACATTGCAAAGGGGGCACCAGAAGTACGCAGGCATGCCTTTTTCTGGAGCAAGCAGGGTTCACTAACGTTACCAACCTGACCGGAGGAGTGACCGCATATATGAAATTATAAGTCGTTCACATTCTTTTTCACTAAAATATTTAAAGTAGTATTAACTAGGGGTGGTGCAAAATGAATTATTTTAATTTGTTTATTTTCTCCTCCTGACGTTGTATTGCTCAAATCTCATAATACCACGGGTATTATTTTTTTATTTTTTTTATTGACCAAGGCGTTTGAAACTAAATTTATTTTGTTAAATTTGCTGCGCTGTGTCGTGATTTCAATTGAACTCAACGCGTTAAACCAGCGTTAACATACAACCGAAACCCGTATAAAATATCAGGCAAAAAGTATCGATTGTATGTCAACAAACCAGGGAAAACAGTATTCAAGATAACAACTAACTTAATATAAAAATTAAAATCATAACGTACATGGGTAAGCGAATTTTATGTTTGGTAGCCATAATCATAGCCGCAGAAACTCATAGCGCTGTTGCACAGGTAAGGAGTGAATATTTCCGTAGTTTATCAGCTGATCTGCAGGTGAACCGTGGTATGCTTACCCAAAATGTGAAAGCTATTCCGTTTTCTACGAACTACCAGGACGCACTCAATGCGACTCAGAGCGATATAAAGTTCAACAGTGGCAAATCTATGGGTTATGATTTCCGTTTGGGTTACTACTTCAACCGTGTTCGTTCTTTGGGTGTAGGTGTCGGCATTAACTACTACAAACAAGAAGGTGACCTGACAATGGATACCTTTCACGTGGAATTCAGGGCGTCTGACGCTAAATATCCTACATTCAGGCAGGTGATCTCTACAACACGCGGGATCAAAGAAACAATTACGAGCACTTCCATCAACATTCCGGTTTTGCTTCGTTACAAGAAAGACTTCACTGAAAAACTGGCTTTGACCGTGGACGCGGGAATTCTTTACAATATCAACGTGAAGAACAACTACAACACAGACGCAAACTTTGATTACGAGGCCATTTACAAGTTTGAAGGTACTGTACCGGTTTACGACAATTCTCCTGTACCTGACGGCTCTTCATTGCTTATCACTAAAGCTGAGTACCTGAAAGATTTCCCTAAAGGAGATGTCCGCACGTTCTTTGCTCACCACGACAGCATCGGAAAGAGTGTAGGTCTGAACCTTTCAGCTGACGAAAAATCGGGTACGGTAAAATACAAAAAAGGATCGCTCGGTTACACCGGTGAAGTAGCAGTTAACTACATGGTTGTACGTAACATTTGTTTAAGGGCAGGTGTTTACTATACAGCTCAGTCATTTACGAACACATCTACTAACAATGCCCTCCGTCTTACTGACAAGGTTGTTGAAAATTCATCGGGTACAATCACTGGTGTAAACTACAATTCTCTGCTTAACGAAGTTCAGAACGTAAAAAGCAACAATTTCGGATTTACGCTTGGCGTAAGGGTATACTTCAACAAGATGGCATGGAAAGCGCCTGTTAACGACATGAACAAAGTGACACCAGCACAAGGACGTGCACACTAATGAGTGTCTGAAATATCATACAAAGGAGCCCCTGCAAATGCAGGGGCTCCTTTTTTCGTATCCTACTATAGGAAAACTCTAACAGATATGCAGCCAATAGGAGACTAACTTTGTACCCTGTTATTCGTTTCACCCTAAAACCGATATGGTATGGGAAACAAGCTCGTGATACTTGGCGCAGGTTTTGCAGGACTGCAATTAGCAAAACATCTGACCGGTAAAGGATTCGATATCACGCTTATCGATCAGTATAATTTTCATCAGTTTCAACCTCTTTTCTATCAGGTAGCAACCGCGAGACTTGAGCCAAGTGCGATCTCTTTTCCGCTAAGAAAGGTATTTCAAGGACGAAAAGATGTACATGTACGTGTAGCAACCGTTACCAAGATCGATATAGAGCACAACAAGGTAGAAACGGCAGAGGGTGTATATGACTACGACAAGCTGGTTATAGCCACCGGCTGCACTACCACTTATTTCGGGAACCGAAATTTTGAGCAGCATTGCTACCCTATGAAGTCCACGAACGAAGCGTTAGCACTTAGGAATAGGATCCTGCAAAATTTTGAAGATGCACTGGTCGCAAATGAAAGTGAGCGTGAAGAAATACTCAACATCGTTGTGGCAGGCGGTGGCCCGACCGGAGTGGAACTTGCGGGCGCACTGGCTGAAATGAAAAAGTATGTGTTGCCCCGCGATTACCCCGACATGGATTTTTCCAGACTAAACATATTCCTGGTTGAAGGGGCTCCTAATACCCTCCAAAATATGAGTGAAGCATCGCGAGCCAAATCAAGACAGTACCTTGAAGAACTTGGCGTGTTGGTAAGAACAAATACACTGGCAGCAGACTACGATGGTCATACTCTGGTATTAAAAGACGGCAGCACGATAAAGACGCGAACGATGATATGGGCAGCCGGAATAACAGGAAACGTGCCGGACGGAGTACCTGAGCCCGCAATAGTGCGTGGGCAAAGAATAGCGGTGGATGAACTGAACAAAGTGACAGGAACAAACAATGTATATGCCCTTGGCGACATAGCATATATGGAAACTGAAGATTTTCCGAAAGGGCATCCTCAATTGGCGAATGTAGCAATAAATCAGGCGAAGAACCTTGCAAGGAACCTGCTTAATGAGCGGAGAGGCCGATCGATGAAGGGATTCAGGTATCAGTCGCCGGACACAATGGCCACAGTTGGCAAATTCAAGGCGGTAGTGGACCTGCCTAAATTCAGTTTTCAGGGGAGAATGGCGTGGTTCACATGGATGTTCCTGCACCTGATGCTGATACTAAGCGTGCGGAACAAATTCTTCATTTTCATTAATTGGGCGATAAGCTACTTTACCAACGACACAACCCTGCGCCTGATATTACGACCGGTGGGCAGACCGCAAAGTAGATAGCTCCAAATTGATATGATGTAGTTACTTTTGCCAAGTTAGCAAAATGAACAAACCCATAACGATACTGGCGATAGAGTCGTCCTGCGACGAGACAAGCGCAGCAATTGTGAAAGATGGTCGTGTACTGAGCAACCATATAGCCACACAAAAGATACACGCAAGATATGGCGGAGTGGTGCCGGAGATGGCATCGCGCGCACATATGGAGAACATTGTTCCTGTTATTGATGCGGCACTTGTTGATTCGGGAGTGAGCAAGAGCGAGTTGACTGCTGTTGCCTTTACACAGGCTCCGGGCCTGATAGGATCGCTGTTGGTCGGCACTTGTTTTGCGAAATCTTTTGCACAGGCGCTTGGTTTGCCATTGATATCGGTGCACCATATGCAAGCGCATGTGCTGGCGCACTTCATTGACGAGCGCAAACCGGAGTTTCCGTTTATGTGCCTGACTGTTTCAGGCGGACATACACAGATCGTTCTTTGCAAGAGCCACCTGGACATGGAGGTGCTGGGAGAGACCATGGACGATGCCGCCGGCGAAGCATTTGACAAAGTGGCGAAGATGCTTGGACTCCCCTACCCCGGAGGACCGTTGATAGACAAATACGCAAAAGAAGGTGACCCGAAAAAATTCAAGTTCCCATCGAAGGAAATGAAGGATTACACGTTTAGCTTTAGCGGGATAAAGACATCGGTGCTGTACTTTCTTCAGGCACAAAGGAAAGAAGACCCTGAATTCGCAGAAAAGAACATCAAGGATATCTGTGCCTCAGTGCAGCATACCATCATCAAGATGCTTATGACCAAACTTGAAAAGGCAGCGAAAGACCATAGCGTTAAACACGTGGGAATTGCCGGAGGTGTATCGGCAAACAGCGGGTTGCGGGCAGCGATGCTGGAGGCCGGCGAAAGACTTGGATGGGAGGTCTACATTCCCAAATTCGAATACTGTACCGATAATGCAGCGATGATAGGGATAACAGCGCACTACAAATATTTGCAAGGAACATTTACAGACCTTTCGGCCACACCAAGCGCACGAGCAACCTGGACATGAGCAATAACTGGTTTCAGTTCAAACAATTCAGAATAGACCAGGGGCAGTGCGCCATGAAAGTGACGACCGATGCCTGCATACAGGGTGCATGGACTCCACTTCCGAGAACGGTCAAACGAATACTGGATGTAGGCACGGGCACGGGTCTACTGGCACTGATGCTTGCACAACGACACGAAAGTGCACTTATTGATGCAGTAGAATATGACGCGACAGCAGCTGACCAAGCAAAAGAGAATGTATCGCTATCGCCCTGGAGCGAGCGAATAACCGTAAGATGTAGCGACATAAGGAGCTTTGAAACTTCCGAGAAATATGACCTGATCATCTGCAATCCTCCATTCTTTGACAATGCGTTGCTCGGCCCCAAGAATAAAAAGAACACAGCAAGACACACGATAGCCCTCAGCAAAGAAGAGCTTGCGGACGCCATAATAAAATACCTTACCCCTAACGGGCATTGCTCCATTCTTCTACCTGTGCCGGAATATAAATATTGGCTGAGTGTTGCTGAGAAGTTCGGTCTATTCCCGCGTGAAATCCTGCTGATCAGACATCGTCCGAGGTCTGAACCCAAAAGGATAGTAGCAATAATGCAACAAGGTGTTGCAGGATCGGGCGGAGAAGACCATCAACTGACCATAATGCATGAAGACGGCACGTATACCGATCAATTCGGAGAAATGTTACGACCATTTTACCTAAACATGCCATGAGGCAGATACAAAATGGAGCAGGTTGGCGTAAATTCGTTTTGAGTCTGAACGGACGCAACGAATGACGGCCCTGAATAAAAGCACAAGGATATTGATTGTAGACGACGATGAAGACGATTTCTTCATTACATCGGAGTATGTGCGTAACATTCCCGGCATGAACTACGAAATGGAATGGGCCGGCACGTACAAAGCGGGACTGGAAAGTATACTTGCGCACCGGCATGATCTCTACTTCGTTGACTACCGGCTTGGCGCGAGGTCGGGAGTGGATCTGCTGAAAGAAGCGAAAGCAGCCGGCAGCGATGCACCAATTGTTCTGCTAACAGGTCAGGGCAACTACAGTGTGGACATAGAGGCGATGAAACTTGGCGCAGTTGACTACCTGATAAAGGCAGAACTATCGACAGAGAAAATGGAGCGCTGCATAAGGTATGCTATGGAGCGTACGGAAGCTACCCGAGCGCTAAAACGAAGTGAAGCAAAATTCAGGAGCATCTTCGAGCAATCGAAAGACATTATCTTTATTGCGGACGGGAATCTCACGATCAAAGAAGCCAACAGTGCATTCGGCGACCTGTTAGGCATTTCACAAGCAAGAGGCATCAACCTGACTGACCTGCTATGCGACGATGAAGACAAAGCGACACTGAAAGACCTTGTGGAGAAAAAACAGGATATCAGGGATCTGGCCACAACTATTTATGCCGCCGACGGGAGTAAAGTGCACTGTACGATCACATTATCGGCCGAACAAGTGAGCGGAAAAGGCGAAACCAGCATACAGGGAATCATACACGACATTACAAACCTGAAAAGAGCAGAAATAGCCACGCTACAAACCGAAAAACTGGCTGCCGCGGGGAGGCTGGTTCGCACGCTTGCACACGAAGTGCGCAACCCGCTGAACAACATTGCTATGTCGGCAGAATATTTTGCCGAGAAAGAAATGAGTGAAGATGAACATTTGTATCTGGACATCATCAAGAGAAACATCGGTAGGATCAACACGCTGATCAACGAACTGCTGCAGTCGTCTACACCCAGAGACAACACTCTAAAACCGCATACTCTTCAAATAATAGCTGATGAAGTGCTGGCCGCCGCGATGGATCGTGTAACACTAAAAAAGATGAAGGCGAAGGTAAACTACCATGCGGACCCTGTTGTAATACTGGCAGACTTTGAGAACCTGAAACTGGCACTGCTCAATATTGTTATCAATGCTATTGAGGCTATGGCTGAGAACGAAGGTTTACTGGATATATCAATAACACAGAACGGAGATGCTGCGCAACTGACGATTGCCGACAACGGAATAGGGATCGCGGAAGAGAACATCGCCAGAATATTTGAGCCTTACTATACGCGGAAGAGAACCGGCGCGGGTCTTGGTCTTTCGTTTTCCCTGAACATAATAAAAGCACACGGCGCAACGATAGATGTAAAATCAAAGCAAGGTGTAGGTACAACGTTCGTGATAACTTTTCCACCGGCTGAGGCTGAAGCATAAAAATGCCGGACTGTTTTTTGCAGTCCGGCAGGAAAAACAAAAGATTCTAAATTAGCGCACTTCGAAGTTGGCAAGAGAAACAAACTCGTCAACTCGTGCACGAATATCATCGGCAGAGATCTCTTTGAGACGACCGGGACCGAACTTCTCTACACAGAATGAAGCCATAGCTGAACCAACAATGATCGCCGCTTTCATCGCTTCGAACGAAGTTTCGTTGATGCGTGCGAGATAACCAATGAAACCACCTGCAAATGTATCGCCGGCACCGGTAGGGTCGAAAACATCTTCAAGCGGCAATGCAGGGGCAGAAAATATCTTATCGCCGTAGAACAGCAGAGCACCATGTTCCCCCTTCTTGATGATGAGGTACTTTGGCCCCATCGCCTGTATCTTTTTAGCAGCTTTAACCAGAGAGTGTTCTCCGCTCAACTGACGGGCCTCGCTGTCGTTGACCATCAGGAGATCGACCATTTTCAGCACCTTACTGAGATCTTCCATGGTGTTATCCATCCAGAAGTTCATGGTGTCCATGATAACGAGCTTTGGGCGCTTGCTCAACTGCCCCATTACATTGATCTGGATGTTGGGCGCGAGATTTCCCAGCATTACGTAGTCAGCATCGCGATAGTGCTCAGGCAGCTTCGGATCGAAACGGAGCAGCACATTGAGGTCTGTAACCAATGTGTCGCGAGTGTTCATATCAAGGTGGTAACGACCGCTCCAGAAGAAGCTCTTTTCATCAGGCACTATCTCCAAACCATCGAAATTGATGCCACGGGCAGCGAGGTCATCCATTTCTTCCTGTGGAAAGTCTCCGCCAACGATGGAAACCATCTTAACCGGTTGCGTATAATTTGAAGCAGCTAAAGCAGCATAAGTTCCCGAACCGCCAATGATGCGGTCAACTTTTCCGAATGGGGTCTCCAGGGCATCGAAAGCCATGGTACCAACTATGAGTAATGACATGTTTAAATTGAAATTTTGTGCAAATGTAGGTGATAACAGGGTAGAAAGGAAATGCCAGGTTAATTAATGCACCATGGTACTACACCATACTAAGAATACGCCTCCAAAAACGATCAGATATATCCGCGGCAGCGGGAACCACCACACCTGCATTGCAACTTGCCGTTGTGATGAGTGGGACCATAATCGCAGGTAAGTTCCTCGCCTGGTTCGATCTCACGAAGTGCATAGAACTCAACGTGCACACCCATTACCCTCATGTAGGTATTGGGTGTGCAGGAGTGATTGACGTACCTGAGGTCATTGCCGTTGACTGTACCATCCAGTGCGAGGCCATTCCAAAGTTCCACCATAGCCAACGGTTTTCCGCCTGCTGCTTTTACACGACGGCGGGCTTCGCTGACCGAGATAATAACACCGCCCATGGAGCCTATCTTTCTTCGTGGGGGAATCAGGCCGACAGCATACGCCCCTCTTCCGTGTATGCTGCTCTTCGCCATACGCACCGGGAACGCGATCTTGTAAATACGCTGCATGGTCGTGCCACTATACTGCCACGTTAAAATCCCTGAGCGCATCGTTAAGACTGGTCTTCAAGTCTGTAGATGGCTTGCGAGTGCCGATAATGAGTGCGCAATTGACATGGTATTCGCCTGCCGGGAATTTCTTGGCATAACTACCGGGAATAACCACACTGCGTGCGGGTACACGGCCTTTGTATTCAATAGGTTCGCTACCACTAACATCGATGATACGTGTAGATTGTGTAAGTACAACATTGGCACCCAATACTGCTTCTTTCTCTACTACTACGCCCTCAACGACTATGCTGCGGGAACCGAGGAAACAACCATCCTCTATGATGACAGGTGTTGCTTGTAGCGGCTCGAGCACGCCACCTATCCCTACACCACCGCTGAGGTGAACCCCTTTGCCAATCTGAGCGCAGGACCCTACTGTAGCCCAAGTGTCCACCATCGTGCCTTCGTCTACGTAAGCACCAATGTTTACGTAGGATGGCATGAGCACCACATTGCGGGCAATAAATGCGCCGTAGCGGGCAACCGCATGAGGGACAGCCCTCACACCGAGTGAAGCATAGTCCTTCTTCAATGCCATTTTATCATAAAATTCGAAAGGCGGTAATTCCCAGGTCTGCATCTGCTGGATGCCGAAGTACATGAGTATGGCTTTCTTCACCCACTCATTCACCTGCCAACCACCGTCAACGGGCGAAGCTACGCGAAGGCGCCCCTTATCAACCTCTTCGATAACGGCCCTAACAATATCGCTGTAACGGGCATCTTTTAGCAATTCACGATCGGAGTATGCTGCTTCAATAGCTTGCTGCCATTGCTGTATCATATATGTATGTTGTATTATTTTATAACTGAATTTATAACCTCAAAAACGCGAGCCAATTCGTCGTCTGTCATGTTAGAACCGGAAGGCAGGCAAAGGCCGTTTGCGAATAGCCTCTCGGAAGTGCCGTCACCATAGAAAGGACTGCCGTCGAAAACAGGCTGCATGTGCATGGGCTTCCATAACGGACGCGACTCGATATTTTCATTTTCAAGAGCGAGGCGCAGGTCTTCTCGGGTAACATCTGCCACTGCCGGATCAATGAGAATGGTAGATAGCCACCTGTTACTGAAATAGCCGGCAGGTTCGTTGCAGAATGAAATGCCTTTGCGACCGGAAAGCAGAGTGTGGTATTTGCCGTAGATCTCCCGGCGCTTCGCGATGCGATCGGCGAGCACCTGCATCTGGCCACGGCCTACCCCTGCGCACAGATTGCTCATGCGATAGTTGTATCCTATCCGCGAGTGCTGATAATGTGGCGCTTCGTCGCGAGCCTGAGTGGCCAGAAAACGGGCATCTTTCACAACAGATTCATTAGCCGAAACCAATGCACCACCACCAGAGGTAGTAATGATCTTGTTACCGTTAAACGATAGGACAGAGATATCGGCAAGTGTGCCGCAACGCTGTCCGTGTATGGATGAGCCCAGAGCCTCGGCCGCATCTTCAAGAACTGGTATGCCATACTTTCGGGCCACTTCGTTGATCTCCGGCATTTTTGCCGGCATACCGTACAGATGAACAGGCACAATAGCCTTTGGCTTTTTACCCTTCGAGATGCGGTCTTTAATAGCTTCCTCCAGCAGCACCGGTGACATATTCCATGTATCAGCTTCACTGTCCACAAACACCGGGACAGCGCCTATGTAACTGATAGGATTGGCAGTAGCGGAGAAGGTCATACTCTGGCAGATGACTTCGTCGCCGGCCTTAACGCCAAGCAGCACTAATCCGAGGTGAAGACCGGCTGTGCCTGAACTTAGCGCCGCCACATGACTGCCATGCCCCAGGAACAACTCCAAATCGTTCTCAAAGCCATTCACGTTTGGCCCGAGTGGGGCTATCCAATTGGTAGCGAAAGCCTCTTTGACAAAATTCTCTTCTGTGCCACCCATGTGGGGCGACGACATCCATATTTTTGGTTTCATAGCTTCTGTTCGTTGATTTTAATTACACGCGCCGGACACCCTACTGCCGTAGCATAATCGGGTATATCACTGATAACTACAGCACCGGCACCAATAGTGCACCATTTCCCAATTCGCACACCCTGAATGGCTGTAGCACCTGCGCCGAAGTGGGTACCCTCGCCAAGGTGAACATCGCCACACAATGTAGCATTGGGCGAAACATGTGTATAATCGCCTACAACACAGTCATGGTCGACCACAGCACTTGTGTTTATGATACTGTGCTTACCAATAGTGGTGTCGGCATTGATAGTGACACCTGCCATGATAACAGTTCCCTCGTCTACTGTGGCCCTTGGCGAGATACATGCATCTGCATGTATGGCAGTGCCAAAAGCGAGTTGTTCCGACAAGCGCGCGGCCACTCGTTTGCGTGTTGCGTTAACGCCAATGCTGATGATGCATAATTTCGAAAGATCGGCATTGGCGTGAAACGGCTTCATCACCGGATACTGCCATACCGATGGCTTTTCGGCATCATCCCAAACCTCGATGTCTGACACGCCGGTGCTTTCCAATATTTCTATGATGACCTTGCCATGTCCACTGGCACCAAAAACGATCATATACGGTGTTTGTTATGCGCAAATATACTCAGTATGCAGGAGGAATTACACTACGGGAAAACTACCGCATCCACCGAAGTCTCAAGCTATTTGTAACGACGGATACTGAACTCAGCGCCATTGCCGCACCTGCAATCATCGGATTGAGCAGAAAACCGTTGACGGGGTACAAAGCACCTGCAGCAACAGGAATTCCAACAACGTTATAGAAGAATGCCCAGAAGAGGTTCTGACGAATAATAGACACAGTCTTGCGCGACAGGTCTATGGCGCAGGGTATTGCAGCCAAGTCAGATGAAATGATAGTGATGCCTGCAACATCCATGGCGATATCTGAACCTCGCCCCATGGCAATGCTGACATCGGCCTGAGCGAGCGCCTGGCTGTCATTGATGCCATCTCCGGCCATAGCCACAACCTTACCTTCCTTTTGCAAGGCAGCCACAAAAGCGGCCTTTTCGGTGGGCGAGACACCTGCTGTAACGTGCTTGATGCCAGCCTGCTGTGCTATCGCTGCTGCTACATTTTCGTTGTCTCCGGTTAGCATATAAACCTCAATACCCATCAGTGCCAGATTGGCAATTGTATCGCGAGAGGTTGGTTTTATCTGATCGGCAAGGGCAACGATGGCCAGTGCAGACGCATGATCGGAAAACCAGATAACAGTTTGCGCAGATCGCTGATAATCACCCGCCGTCGAAAGAAGGTCGTCGGGCAGGGCGATATTCATAGAGCGCATCAATTTTTCGCTGCCCGCGAAATACAGTTTACGCTCACAAAAGGCAGTGACCCCGCCACCCGGGACCGCAGAGAATGAATTTACGGGCAAATGAGTAGCCCCTTTTGCTGCAAGATATGCGGAAACGGAACGGGCCAACGGGTGTTCGGACAGACTCTCCAAACTGTAAAAAACAGATGCGAGCGATGAAGCATCGGCCGATGCTGACCACACCACTCCGGAGACTTCAGGACGGCCATGGGTAATGGTGCCCGTCTTGTCCAGCACAACCGCATTGACCTTACACGCCACCTCCAGACTACGAGCATCTTTTATAAGTATACCCTGACCGGCACCACGGCCGATGCCCGCGACCAATGCAGTGGGAGTTGCCAGACCAAGCGCACAGGGGCAGGCTATGACAAGTACCGTAACAAATGATGAGAAACCAAAAGCGAACCCGTTATCACCGCCCAGAAGCAACCACAATAAAAAACTAATGACTGCAATGCCTATCACGACCGGAACGAACACGGCAGCAATCTTATCGGCGAGTTGCTGCACCGGCGCCTTGCTGCCTTGGGCCTCCTGCACCATGCGGATAATGCGGGAAAGCATTGTGTCGGAACCAACTTTTTCAGCCACATATTTCAAACTACCTGATTGATTCACTGTTCCGGCGAATACCGGGTCGCCTACCGATTTCTCAACGGGAACAGACTCCCCGCTCAACATGCTTTCATCTATAAATGAGTTGCCGTCGGCTACTTTCCCGTCTACGGCGATACGCTCTCCCGGACGGGCCACCAGCATGTCGCCTACCTGAATATGATCTATCTCTACCTCTTCAGTGGATCCTGTTTCTGACACACGCGCCACGGTGCGGGGCTGCAGCCCCACCAATTTCTTTATGGCGAAGGATGTGTCTGTTTTTGCTTTCTCCTCGAGTAGTTTGCCCAGCAAAATGAATGTGACCACAACTGCTGACGCCTCGAAATATACATGCCCATGTAGCCCCTGCTTCATCCAGAAGTGAGGAAAAAGAGTATTAAACACACTATACGCGTACGCGATACCCGTACTGAGGGCCACAAGCGAATCCATTGTAGCCACACGATGGCTGAGTTGTTTCCAGGCGCCGGTAAAAAAACGAGAACCACCCCAAAACACCACCGGCGTTGCCAACGCCCACATAATAAAATTGGCGTAGGGCATGTTCATTGCGAACATGCCGATGTAAACAAGTGGAACAGAGAAAATCAAAGAAACGATCGCCCTGACTTTCAGCGCTTTTACCGCAGCCGTGCGCAGATCAGCAATGTTGCCTTGTTCTTCACTTATTATAATGTCGTATCCGATAGCCTTGATAGCGCTCCGAAGCCGGGATGGATCTGCCAGCACGGTATCGTATTCAACAACCGCATCTGCATTGGCATAGTTGACGCCTGCATTCACTACTCCCTTTTGCGCACTGAGCGCCTTTTCTACCGCGGCAGCGCAGGAAGCACAACTCATACCAGTGACCGGAAACACTTGTCTTACAACAGCCATAATAGAACTTTATGCAAATTGACTACAAATCCCGTACTCGTGAGCAGGGGTTTGTCACAAGGGCAAATGAGTTTCGTCAGGTCAGAGATATTATTTGGTGATGTAAAACTTCATTCCGGCACCTGAAACAACCATTGCTGGTTTACCGGGCACGGCACGGAGGACATCGATCTTGTTAAAAAAGGCACTATCACCAACTTTCAGACGGTCGTAAATGCTATTACTTATGCCTGTACTAAGCGTATCACCGGTACAGTATTCTGACAAATAATCAATGTCTACCATCAGATTACCTACGGAGTCTTCGTACAGCATACGCTCGGCATAAACGAACTCAAAACCGACAACTTTATAAAAATTGCCGAGAGAATCGCGTGTGGTGATCCCCTGCTTCAACAACGAAGCAAGCACATCCTTTTTTATGGGGCCACCTTTAAAGTCGGACTTACCTAAATAAGCCTGAGGCATGAACACCTTTTTAGGTTTTGCCGTAGCTGTTTTAGTCTGCGCGGTAGTATCCTGCGCAAACAACAAAGCAGTACTTAAAATGAAGGAACCAACAATACGACGCATAGCCTTTCAAAAATAAAAATTTTATCGGGTATTGCCCATAGAAGTTTTTGTGGAACTGTGAGAAAAGCTCCGTTTACCAAAATGAGATTGTCTGATAAAGTCTATTTTTGGACTGTGCTCATCCAGACAGCATATTTCTTATGAACAACTACGAAATAGCCGACCATTTTTCGCTGCTCAGCAAACTTATGGACATCCATGGAGAAGACAGCTTTCGCACCAAGTCATATAGTATTGCCGCTTATAACATAGAGCGCCTACCCGGCGAAGCATCTGAAATGGATGAAGGCACGCTGGCGTCGATGAAGGGTATAGGCGCATCTACAGGAAAGAAGATCAAAGAGCTATTGACGACTGGTAAACTGCAAGCGCTGGAAGATATGCTTGCCAAAACGCCTGCCGGCATACTGGACATGCTGCAAATAAAGGGACTGGGGCCTAAGAAGATCTCAGTTATCTGGAATGAGCTTGGCATCGAGTCGTTGGGAGAGCTGGAATACGCATGTAATGAAAACCGCTTGGTGGCCCTTAAAGGATTTGGAGCAAAGACACAGGAAAGCGTTAAAATATCGGGTTCCATCTATGGGCAGAGGTAGATGCCTTTGCTCAATTGATATTAGCCCAACTAAAGAACCGATTTCCTACCGCCCGATTCTCTACCTCGGGGGAACTGCGCAGGCAAATGGAAACACTGGAATATGCAGATATCCTGACCGATGCTCCTATGGCTGAAATAGTCGCCTTGTTTCAAGCAAGTGAAGGCACACAAGTGGAAACAAACGGATCAGCCACTGTAATATCGTTACCCGGACAACCCCGCCTGCGGATGACGCAAACAACTGCAGGTTCGTTTTATAGAGACTTGTTCTTACACAGTGCCGGCGAGGAGTTTCTTCAAGACATCAACGCAAATTACAGGGTACCGGAATCACCGGCCAATGAGGAAGAGATATTTGTATCAAACAGTCTTCCATTCATTCCGGCAATGATGCGCGAAAAAAAGGAAGTACTCAATAAACCGGCTGATGCCTTCAGCAAACTAATCCAGCCAAACGAAATAAAGGGCATCATTCACGCGCACTCTAAATGGAGTGACGGACTGAACACGCTTGAAGAAATGGCCACAGCCGCAAAGGCCGCCGGACTGGAATATCTTGTCATCAGCGATCACTCGCAAACAGCAGTGTATGCAGATGGGCTGAAGCCGGACCGTATTGCCGCCCAACACCAGGAGATAGACCAACTCAATCTGAAACTTGCGCCATTCAGGATATTCAAGAGTATTGAATCGGACATTCTTGGCGATGGCAGCCTTGATTACAGCCCTCAGGTTCTGGCTACGTTCGATATGGTAATAGCGAGCGTACACAGCAACCTGAAAATGAGCGAGGAAAAAGCGATGGAACGTGTACTGAACGCCATCAGGAACCCGTATACAACTATACTGGGACACCCGACAGGACGTCTTCTTCTTTCGCGCAAGGGATACCCCTTGGACCATAAAGTGATCATTGACGCATGTGCAGAGCATAATGTAGTGATAGAAATAAACGCCCACCCAAGACGACTGGACATGGACTGGCGATGGATAGAATATGCAATGGAACGTGGGGTACTGCTATCGATAGACCCCGATGCACATAGCATTGAAGGATACAAGGACACCTACTATGGAATAATGACGGCACAGAAAGGAGGTCTCACCAAAGAATTCAATCTTAGTAGCTATTCGCTGGCAGAACTGCAACAATATATTACGAAAAGGAAGCAAAAAGCCGGGATATAGTTCCTAGTTTCCATTGTATTTGCGGGACGAGAACACAACAGTACGGTGTTTCTTAAGGATCTCCTTTTCCAGAGCGCGTAGCGTTAAAAAACGTTCCTGCATTACCTGGAGCTTCAGCGGGTCCTGCTCTTCTTTCAGTTTTTCAGCATACTGAGACTGAAGGATCAGTATCTTTTTCAGTTCAAAGTACGAAAGAGTACTGTCCACATCATTCGGATACAATACACTTTCGGGTGTGGTCTCAATACCATAGCGGTCTTTCCACTTTTCGCTGATGCCCTGCCGCGGATGCAGCAAAGACGCCATTCGGCTTCGGACATCAGCATCCGGGTGACGTAAGTAATATTGCGCATCGTGTGGCTGGCCATTGCTATGCATGTCTTCCATATAAGACATAAACAATTTCTTTGCCGCTTCATTGCTTAGCAAATTTGTGTCGATTCGCTGTTCAAGCAGATCGGCCACATTGCTGTATCCTTCGTAGGGTAAGTTACCATATTCTATGAGCACGCGAAGCAACTGCCATTCCTGATCCTCAGCCGATGGACGACGAACACCCATGATCTCGGGCTCTGTTGCCGACGCTATATGATCCGGCTCCGGAAGCACTCCCTCTGCGGGCGCGATGCCTTCTGCTCTGCGAGCATGGCGTTGCTCTGTCTCGATACGCTCCCTAATGAACTTGTTTATGAGATTGATGAGACCAGCCTCATCTACACTCAATTTTTGGGCCGCCAGCTTGGTATAGTGTTGCTGTAGGGAAAAATCTTCAGCCTTGTTGATACGGGAGATGCTCTCTGCAATTTCATTAACCAGTTTAGAGCGTTTCATAGGGTCATTACCGGCATCGGAAAGACCCACCTGCAGCCTGAAGCTGATCACATCCTGCTTATGTTCCTTGATATACTCGTGAAAGCGGGAAGCACCTGATTTTTGAACAAAACTATCGGGATCTTCGCCCTCGGGCAAAAGCACCAACTGTACATTGAAGCTTTGCGACAGCGCCATATCCAGTCCGCGAAGGGCTGCCTTTATACCAGCCGGATCGCCATCATACAGTATGGTGAGGTTCTTAGTGAGTTGCCCGATGAGCCGCAACTGATCTTCGGTAAGCGAGGTACCACTACTGGCCACCACGTTCTCTACCCCACCCTGATGCAGCGAAATAACGTCTGTGTACCCCTCGACGAGCAAGCATTCATCAAGCTTGGCAATGGCCTGGCGGCTCTGGTACATACCATAGAGCACCTTGCTCTTTATATACAGCTCGTTCTCGGGTGTGTTTATATATTTCGGTGCCTTCTCTGTAGTTTTCAGTACGCGTGCACCAAAGCCGAGCACACGGCCTGTCATTCCCTGAATAGGAAAGATGACCCTGCCTCGATAAACGTCATGATAGATACCATTGCGATTTTTGGCAAGACCTGCCTTCTCCAGCATTTCTACCGTGTAGCCCTTGGAGGTGGCCTCGCGATAGAATTGATCTCCTCGCTCGGGATTGTAGCCAAGCCGGAATCTGTCAATTATCTCCTTCCTGAATCCTCTTTGCTTAAAATAACCAAGACCTACCACCTGACCTTCTTCCGAGTTGAAGAGTGTCTCGTAAAAATAATTGGTCGCAAATTCATTTAAAATGCGCAACGACTCGCCCGCCTGCTGCTGCACTATCTGCTCGGGCGACCGTTCCGTCTCCTCAAGTGCTATCTTGTAATAATCGGCAAGCCAGCGAATGGCCTCGGGATAAGTGAGCTTTTCGTGTTCCTGCACAAAAGTTACAACGTCACCTGCCTTGCCGCAGCCGAAACACTTGTAAATTCCCTTGGCAGGAGAGACATTGAACGACGGGGTCTTTTCGTTGTGGAACGGACAATTGGCAATATAATTCGTACCTCGCTTCTTCAAACGTATAAATTGCCCCAGCACGTCGACAATGTCGGCGCGCGCCCTTACCTCCTGTATTGAAGCCTGAGTGATCACAACACAAATGTAGCGAAGAAAAGAGGTGAAACATATTAACCAATGCCCTGTGAAATTGTAGTACCTTTGTACGTTCCAAGCAACAAAACATGTACAAAAAATCATCATCCGACACGGGTGGCGGCAGAAAGAAGTTCAACTCTGCCGGTAAAGACAACAGCCGCGGTGGCGATAGCGGACGCAAGCCTTTTAATCGTCAGCCGAGAGAAGGCTTTGAGGGTCGTGACGAGACCCGAGGCCGCAAACCGTTCGGGAAAGACGATCGGGCAGAAGATAGCCGACCTCCGCGCAGGACCGACAGTCGCAATGAGGCTCCGGGTAAACGTCCATTCAGGGACGACCGCGAGGGGGCCCCACGCCGGAAGTTTGGAGAAAATAGTGAAACAAGGAATGAACGCCCGTTCCGTGAAAGAAATGACCGAAGCAAAGATGGCAAAGATGCCACTCCACGCAGGAAATTCGGAAATGACACCCGGGAGGAGCGTCCGTCACGTCCGTTCCGTGAAAGAGAAAATGGCGAGCGCGACAGTGCGCCACGCAAGAAATTCACCGGCGACAGCGAATCATCGGAAGACAGGCCAAAAAGGTCTTTCCGCGATGGCGATAACCGCAGTGAACGACCTGCATTCAAACGCAGGAATGATGACGAACAGAAGCCTGCCCGTCGCAACGACCGCGAAGACAAACCGCGTCGCAGTTCAGGTGACAACGAAAGACCATCATACCGCCGCCGAGAAGAAGGAAATGACCGATTGGAGCGCAGTGAGAAACCTTTTGCGAAAAAACCCGCTCGCGACAACGACCGCGGAGGATCTTTCCCCGGCATGCCTGACAGAAGAAAAAGCAGGGAGGACTACAAACGCGAATCTTACGTAGATGATGCTCCTGTAAAACGGAACAACAAACGCGATCGTGATGCCGAAGCTGACGCTGAATACTATGGCGATGATGCTGAATGGAGCCTATCGAAAGATAAAAGAAAGAAGCGCCCGGAAGCCGCCGCTTACCCTATGCCACTAAACAAATACATTGCTCATAGTGGTGAATGTAGCCGCAGGGATGCAGCCGAATTGGTGCGTCAGGGCAAGGCGAAAGTAAACGGAGAACTGATCACCGATCCGGGTCACAAAGTGAATGCTACCGACAAGATCACACTTTCAGGCAAGAAGCTGACCCCACAGAAAGGTCTGGTGTATATATTGTTGAACAAACCCAAAGGATTCATTACAACCAATGAGGATGAAAAAGGCCGCAAGACCGTTATGGACCTGATAGGGAATGCTGGTGTTGGCAGGGTTTTCTCCATTGGCCGACTGGACAGGGCGACTACTGGCCTATTGCTGCTTACCAATGACGGTGCACTGGCTCAAAAATTGTCGCATCCGTCATACAACGTGAAAAAGGTGTATCACGTGACACTGGACAAGCCGCTCACTCAGGCGGACTTTGAGAAAGTGCTGGCCGGAGTGGAACTCGAAGATGGTAAGGCCGAAGTGGACGAAATGGCCTACCTGGAAAAGAAGAACGAATTGGGACTGGAGATACACAGCGGAAAGAACCGCATTGTAAGGCGTATATTTGAATCGCTGGGCTATGTGGTTGAAAAACTGGACCGAATGATGTATGCAGGTCTGACGAAGAAAAATCTGCCACGCGGCAAATGGAGGTTCCTCGACGAACGGGAAATAGTGCTACTGAAACACTTTAAATCGTAGTTTCAACGTTTAAAGAAACAGGCTGCAACATCAACATGTTGCAGCCTGTTTCAAATATAACCCGATCTTAATCAGATGCAATACATTACCGCTCAGAAAATACACGACGGAAACGGGTGGCTGCCTGAAGGCACAACCCTGGAGATACATAACGACGGAACAATAGAGGCACTACTTGACAGCCCGGTTGATGACACGATATTCTTTGACGGGATACTGTGCCCCGGCTTTGTGAACGTGCATTGCCACCTCGAATTGTCACATATGCGTGGCGTGGCTGCCGAAGGTGCCGGACTGATGGACTTTCTGCGCAATATTCCGCAACACCGCAATAGCTTCAGTGACCAGGAAAAGAAGGAAGCAAGGCACGAAGCATTTGAAACCATGATCGCTAACGGTATAGTAGCCGTAGGTGATATTGCGAACACTACTGACACAACAGACCTGCGCGCACAGGACCGCATGCATTTTCAGACGTTTGTCGAAGCACTCGGGTTTAATGCTGCGGGTGCACACAGGGCATTTGATTATGCCACCAACACCTGGAACGAATTCGCTGCGCAAAAACACGGCAGGCATAAGTTAAGGCAGGCTATAGTGCCGCATGCACCCTACTCTGTATCTTCAACATTATTCAGGATGATAGACGCTCACCAACCCGGCGTAGTGATGAGTATTCACAACCAGGAGAGTGAGGAAGAGAACAAGTTCTATGCACGTAAAGAAGGAAAGGTGCGAGAGTTGCTTCATCTATTGGGTATAGACGACGGGCATTTCACCCCTACAGGTCGCCCATCGTTGGAATCTTACCTACAGTGGCTGTCAAAAAAGCGGCCCTATATATTTGTGCACAATACCTACTCAAACATCGAGGATATTAACTGCGCAAGATCACATACCGGCGAGGCGCACTGGTGCCTGTGTCCCAATGCGAATATGTACATTGAACGCAGGCTGCCAGACATAACAACCTTTATTGATGCCCAAGCTAACATCTGTATCGGCACAGATAGTTTGGCTTCCAATCACGGCCTTTCCATCCTCTCAGAACTGCAAACCATCAATGAACACTACCCGCATATTGGCTGGGAAACACTCCTGCGCTGGGGCACACTGAACGGAGCCAAAGCACTGCAAATGGAGGACGTAGTTGGTTCGTTTACAGAGGGGAAGAAGCCCGGAGTAGTGCATATCACCAATCCGGAAAGCGCACAAACTCAAATAAAGAAATTATTCTGATGGAATATTACTCCGCCAATGTCCACGTGGTGGTGCGCCCTATCAGTGAGATCCCAACATATCCGCGCACATCAAGCGTATTGCCGTTACGAGTGATCTTGCAACTGTAAGTTTTACCGTTCTTGGGGTCGTATATGGTACCACCACTGAAATGGCGGTCGTCATCCTTTGTGAATCCTTTCAGCAATTGCATACCCATCAGCGGATCGTTACGATGGGCCGCGTCCGGGTTATTCTTGTCTACCCTTGGCTTACCGTTCTCCTCAGTTACTTTCAGCCATACCAACTTACCGTAGTACTTGCCATCAGTGGCTTTAAAAATCTTGACCTTGCCTGTTTTTTCATGGTTGTACCATACCCGCTCGATTGCATCCTGAGCAAATGAGGCAACCGGAACAAAGAGCAAAAAAAGAAGTGCAAAAAAAATCGAAAACGAACGGCACAACATACCTAATCAAATTAATGGATCAAAACACTACTCTACTTTGGAGACAGAGCCAACACCGGAAATATGTTTCTCTATCGCAGGATCTCCCTTGTACTTCACCGAGCCTGCTCCACTAATACTTACATCAAGTTTCTTTGACGCAGAAACCTCTCCGTCAGCCCCTCCTGAGAAAGACAATTCTGTTTCTTCCGTTTGCAACGGGTAAGCTTCTATTTTACCACCCCCACTTATGTCATAACTGGCATGCTTCACGCTACCACCCTTCACTTCAAGCCCGGCAACGCCCGACAGGTCCGCTTCAAACTTATCAACATTGATGTTGTCTATCGTTACGCCGGTTGCTCCCGACAAGTCTAACTGAAACTCTGCACCGCGGATATCGCCGTGCAACTCAGCATCGTGCGCCCCCGACATTGACAACAGTCGCAGCGAAGGAACTGTTATGGTTATCTTGATATCATCGCCGTCTACAGTCCATGTGTCATCCAGATCGAACTCAACATGCAGCACTCCACCCTTCACCTCCGTTCTCACATGTTTCATCACATTCTCATATCCGCTCAACTCCACTTTTTGCGTGGCACCTTCATTAACGTTGATGACTACGTCGGATGAGATAGAAATATCCAAACCATCAAAAGCAGGCACCTGTCGAACGTCAACAGACTTTTTACCTTCGCCCCTCAATAGTCGGTCGCCACACGACGTAATAACAAACAATAAAGTTGCAGCAAAGAAAACAGACAGTATTTTTTTCATGACGGGAAGCGATTTTTTTGTAAATGTAAAGACAACAGCGCCAATGAGCGCAGGCATCTAGTTAAAAAGTTCCCAAAGCCGAATATACGGTCAACGACGAGAGCGCCACCACAAGTAACCCACAGTGCACATAATACCGAGCGGCAAAAAGGCAAGGTATATGATCCCTTTATTCAGCCCCGACGCGCTTTCATTATCCAGCCCGGCAGCTGTTTTAGTACATACCGAGCAACCTTGCGCCGCTACCTGAGTAGTAGCACCAACACTCAAAAACAACAAGCCGGCAAACATCACCTTCTTCATATTGCAAAGTTATTAAAACAGACCGAAAATGAAGCAGTTGATTATCTACCTTTAGACCATGAAAAAATACCTTCAGGCTATAACCTTGTTAATTGCCCCCTTTATCGCGGCTGCCCAAAATTCACCATTGTATTTTGATAAGCAATGGCGGCCGAGCGACAAAGAAACCGCTGCATGGATAAGAACCTTCTCAAAGCAGAATGGTGTGTACAAAGTTGAGGACCGCTATACCAACGGAAAACTCTACTCAACCTGCTTTCGCACGAATGTAGAGAACAACATGGTGTCATTGAGAGAGGGGAAAATAGTATTCTACGATGAAGAAGGCCACAAGATTCGCGAAGGCGAATATCTGCATGGAACACGCGTAGGCACGTGGATGAATTACTACACCGGCACCGACAAAATCAGTGTGAAGCATGTTATCGCTGCGAATGAAGACGGAAAGGATACTGTATACAACTACGACGAAAAGACCGGGAAACTCACAAGCATGAAATTGATGCCGGCCGAAAAGAAGAAACGGCCTATCAGAGACGACGACAAACTACCAATACCCGATCAAGCTGAAATAAAGTCTGACGACACGATCGTCTGTTTTGACATTAAAAAGATGCTGATTTCCTGTAACAAAAAATTTGAAACGTTTCAGTATGTGGAACATATGCCCTCGGCTGGCACCAACATACCTCAATACCTTGGAGAGAACATCACCTATCCGAAAAGCGCGCGCAAACGTGATATAGAAGGTAGGATCATTGTGAAGTTCGTGGTAGACGAAGACGGCGGGGTGGCAGATGTTTGGATCGTGAAAGGAATTGACCCTGAATGCGATGCCGAAGCAGCAAGGGTTGTGTCAGAAATGCCCTTCTGGAATCCGGGAATGCAGAACGGCGTTCCTGTTCGCGTTTATTTTACACTACCGATAGTGTTCAAACTTGAATGATCGCTACACGTAGTAGGGACTGATAAGCACGTACACCAACACCCCGGTTACACTAACGTACAGCCACAGTGGCCAGGTGTACTTCGCCAGTTTTTTATGGTCGGCATATTCACCGGTAAGTCCTCGATAGGCGGTAAAAAGAATAAAGGGCAGAATGATACCGGCAAGAGGAATATGTGTCAGCAAAATAAAATAGTAAACACCTTTTATTGTGCCGCTACCGCCAAATTTAGTCTCACCTGCGAAGAGATGATGGCATATGTACGACACGAGGAATAGTATGGAAAGTACCATGGCGCCAAGCATCAACTTCTTGTGCAATTCATAGTTCTTCCCCTTCACTGCTATCAATGCCCAAACGAGTAAAACAGAGACAGCAGAATTGATCACGGCATTGATGAGTGCAAAAATGTGCACATTGAAGCCCAGGTCGACCGTTAGTGTGAACCTTGATAGAAACACCACGGCGGCAAAAACCACTAGAGAAACAGTGATGATGAGTAACCTTGCTTGCTTATCGTTCTTCTTCAGTGCTGGAGTGATCATTTCTTGATTTTTTCAGTGCTCAAAATTAGCAGTAATACAGGTACCAAAAACCAATGGGCAACCGCTTACTTCTTCCTTTTTTCTTTCTCCATGGTGAGTAGTACAATGTCGTCGGCGCAGTGCTTGATCGCCACTGTGTCCAGTCCGTCATAATATCCGCGAATGTGGCGCTTAGAGTCAAGCAGCACAAGCTTCTGCGAGTGTACAAAATCATCTGCACCGCCGTCGCCGGGCCCCACAGATAATTTCAGTTCGTTACGAGCGTAGTTGTAAATAGATTGTTTGTCTCCGGAGAGGAACCACCAATGATCGTGGTTGGCACCGAAACGGTCGGCGTAGGCACGCAGAGCACTAACGGTATCGTTAGCCGGATCTACGCTTATCAGCAGGAAATGAACGGTATTATCCAGCGCATTCTCCATCTTAGGATTTCGCCTGAACGCTCTTTGCAGCATTGTTATGTTTCCGGCTAGTTTTGGACATACCGATGGACATTGGGTAAAAAAGAAGCCAACTACCAGTATCCGGTTCTCCAACGTGCCGTTCAGCGTCACATCCTGCCCCAGCTGGTTGATCAATTTCAGATCCGCTACTTTATGGTACACGGTGTCTACTGCTGCCTTGCCATCAACGGTGATACTATCCACCCTTTCCACGCCATAGTAACCCGGCAGGTATATCTTGTCCTTAGACAAGAGCTTGGCAATCATGTAAAAAGAAAGCGGCAGCAAAAACGCCACCGCTAATCCCATTATAAACTTATAGTTAGATTTTTTTGCCATTACTTATTTAGCATGTTTAGCCGGAGCTTCAATCTGAGCACGTGTTGGTGTGGAGTTATTCATGCGCAACCAGAAGAAACCATCTGCCAGAAACGCGATAATGAACCATACAAACAGAACCAATGGTATAAGCACTGTAGAGATAAAGCCCTTCACCTCATCGCCAAGGTGCATAAAAATTGACACAATGTAACCTGCTTTAAGAATTGTGAGTGCGAGGAACAGGAAGTTAATAACACCCTTTGGGATAGAGTGACTGAAGAACATACCCATCATAACCTCTACTACCGTAATAACAAGCAGCAGCCAAAATACCTTCCATATCTTCTTCACCTGAGTTTTGCTCTCAGTGGAGTTGATATCGTGATGGTGGGCTAATACTCCTGAATACAATTTAGATTGATCTCCTTCGTACAGGTGCTGAATATCGTTTGAACCGTGATGTGCTGACATTTTATGAATATTGTTGAGTATGAATTATTGGTTGTGAATGCGATTGAATGACTGAATTAGAGGAGGTAGAAACACGTGAATACGAATACCCAAACGAGATCTACGAAGTGCCAGTAAAGACCGATCTTCTCAACCATTTCGTAGTGACCGCGACGCTCATAAACACCGTTTACAGTGTTCACCAGAATAAGGATGTTGAAGATAACACCTGAAGTCACGTGACCACCATGGAAACCAGTGATCGTGAAGAAGTAATTGAAGAAGTTGTGTGTAGACTGCATAGCCACGATAGGCGCAGTTTCAAGCACATGACCTGCATTGTGGTGATTGAAGAAATGATGGAACTTTTCAACAGGAGTATTAGGGTCGGTGAAAGCGCCCCAAAGGCCACCACACTCACCATAAAGGTGTGTCCACTCCCAAGCCTGACAAGCAAGGAAGCATACGCCACCAATGATCGTCCAGAGGAGCCATTTGGCAACACTCTTCTTGTCGCCGCAATGGCCTGCATGAACCGCAAGTACCATGGTAACGGAACTCATGATGAGGATGAACGTCATCAAACTTACAAAAAGGAGTGGTAAATTCTGCCCCTCGAAGAATGGGAATGATTTGAACACTTCGTTAGGATCAGGCCAAACTGCACTGAAGAAACGGGTGGTACCATATGAAATGAGCAAGGCTCCAAACGTAAGCGCATCCGACAGAAGGAACGCCCACATCATTATTTTGCCATAGCTAAGGTTAAAAGGCGACCTACCGCCAATCCAAACGTTTTCTTTTGGTTCTGCTGTAACTACTGTTGAATGCGACATAATTTATTTTAAGAGTGTGTAAGTTGTGCTATGGAGTGCGAATTTCGAAACAATTTTATTGATTTGCCAGAAAAAAGACAAATAAATATACCCACAATATATCCACAAAGTGCCAGTAGGTGGCTGTGATCTCCAATCCTGTGGAATTGTAGACCTTAACATTGTCCCTGAAATTGCGAATATAAACGATGATCAATGCTACAATTCCACCAAAAAGGTGAGCCAAATGCAGACCTGCGATCACGTACAGGAAAGATTCGCTGGGATTACCATTCACCTTTACACCGGCTAATTCATTCAGAACCTGCCCGTTGATCTTGATCTGCTGGAGTTGGTGGTATAACTGATAAAAACCTCCATATTGCAGTAACCCAAATGCAACTCCCAAAATCAGCGTGATAGTTATGAGTTTTTTAAACTTTGGTATCTCGCGGTTTTTAAACGCTTTCACCGACAAGTGCATTGTGACACTGCTGATCACTATAGCTACCGTTGAGTACCAGAACATTGCAGGCAATTCGTAATAACGCCAGTTTCCTTGAGCCTGCCGCACCATGTAGCCGCTGGTGAGCCCCGCAAACGCCATGACCATACTACCAATTGACAACCACATCATAAATTTCTGTGGGTGTATTTTCCGCCTTTCTTTCGTCATTTCCATAAACTCACATTTATAATCACCAAACAATTGCCCCCTTACAGCTATTACATCTTGTCTATCACCAATGCCAAAAGTATAGATGGCAGATAGATAAACGATGCGAACATAACCCGGCGGGCAGACTTATAATCATTTTTAAAATAAAAGGCAACTGATGCCAGGAAGTACAGCATACCTGCTGCCATACACACCCACATTCCCGTTGTGCCTACCATGCCCAAACGCAGTGGCACCATAGCCATAGGAATAAGAACCAGGCTGTAAAGCATACATTGTACGGCCGTGAACCTCGTTTCACGCTCACGAGTTGGCAACATCCTGATACCGGCATTGTTATAGTCATCAAACGCTACCCAAGCTATTGCCCAGAAATGGGGGAACTGCCAGAAAAACTGCAAAGTAAAGAGAACAACACCTCCGATATCCATGGAACCTGTGGCGGCAACCCAGCCTATGAGTGGCGGCAATGCCCCGGGTATCGCTCCTATCAACACTGCAATAGGGTGTATTTTCTTCATGGGCGTGTAAGCAAACGCATACAAAAGCAAGGATAGAAAGCTGAGCATTCCGGCTAGCGGATTGAAATAAAATCCGAGCACTATTGCCCCCACCACACCGGTCAGTGTCGCGAAGATCCATGCCTCTGTATCCCCCATCCTGCCATCAGGTAATGGGCGAAGACGGGTACGCTTCATTAATCGATCACTGTCACGTTCCAGTATCTGGTTGATAGTATTGGCACCACCAGTCACCATCATCCCGCCAATAAATAACGTGATCACTCGTTGCCAAAGGCCAAAATCATTCCAGGCAAAAGAGATGTTGGGAGCCATCAGGTAGCCGATCACGCTACTGAACACAACCATACCGCTCAGATTGGGCTTCAGCAACTGGTTATAGTCTTTAAGACGCGCCAGCACGGTTATATTTTCTTTTGCACCTATCGATTCTTGCTGCAGCATGAATTAGACTATATAAAACCCGGAATTCTGATTGCCTGCAAAAGTAAGACAATTTAACATTTCAGGTGTCAAAAATCCTAACAAGAATTACACATTTCATGCAGGCGCAACTGTATTGGCGCAACGTCCATTTACTACCAACAAAAGACGAAAAGAGTACTGATTTTCAATCAATTACTCGAAAGGCGAACAGACGAACCGGCAGCTATTTAACCCACGCTGCTCAGACAGGCAAAAACCTACTTCTGCCTGCGAATCGGAACGACATTCTTTTTCAATCCGGGGTATATGGCAAATCCAACCAGTAGACCTCCGACCAATCCACCAACATGGGCAGCATTGTCGGTATTTCCCTGAAGTCCGTACATAAGGTTAAAGACCACAAAAAACAAGATGCTCCTGATCATTGTCTTTCGGTAACTGCGCTTTATATAGGAGGTGGACAGTAGCGCCAGGAACACCCCATACATACCGAAAATAGCGCCGGATGCACCTACACTCACAGCATCAGAATGCATCCAGATGCTCGTCAAACCCGCCCCTATACCTGTAAGCAGGTAAGTAAGTACAAATCGCGCCTTACCTATCATCGGCTCGAGGAACATACCAACGTACAAAAGAGCAAAGGTGTTACCAAGTAAATGCACTACCCCACCGTGCAAAAACATGTACGTCACTAATCGCCACCATTCTCCCGCTGCCACTGCAGGGCCCAAATTCCCACCCCATTGAAACAACGATGCGGCAGCAGGCGTGAGTGGAGAGATACCTGACAGCACCATCAGCAGGAACAAAAGTGCGTTGGTATACACCAGCAAGGGCGTTATGAGGTAACTTTTCGAGATCAGAAGCGCCCCATACTTTTCGCGGTGCATCGGGTGGAGGTTTCGGTCGGCCTCTTCCATTTTGGCTCTCTCCAACTCTATGGCGTGCAACAGACGGTTCATATATCCGCGGCACTCTTCGTCTGAAGTGTAGATCGCATCCACCGGCTGCACGCTTATCAACGCATCATTCTTTACCATCGAAATCCGCACCTCCGCTCCATAGAAGGAATAAAAACCATGTGTACGCGCCAGAATGCCACCATCGCGGTCGGTGACCACTTCCCAAAGCATCCGCTCCATGATAGTATGCAACACCTGAGCAAATGCAGCTGGGCTGATTCCCCTGATGGACAGTCGTTCGGTGATGGTTGATTGTTGACCCGGCATTTTTGTGACTATTAGAGGGCAAGAACCGCCTGCCCTGTAGACATATCGTGTTTCAACAACCATGCCACAGGAGAAAACACATAAACAAAATCAAAAATGCAACCACTCTACACCATATAGTCTGCATGTGGCAGATACGTCTATAGACCAACGTCATTATTGTCACCTCAACTAAAGAAAAAGGGCCTCATTTGGCAGCAATTCTGCCATTATTGCCGAAAACAAATTATGGCATATTGATTGAGTAGAAACAGTAAAACCATTTAATTTACTATGGCAAAGATCATTGGAATCGACTTAGGAACCACCAACTCATGTGTATCCGTAATGGAAGGAAATGAGCCGGTGGTAATTGCAAACGACGAAGGCCGTCGCACCACCCCATCGGTAGTGGCGTTCCTGAAGAATGGAGAAAGGAAAGTAGGAGACCCTGCAAAGCGTCAGGCGATAACCAACCCTCACAACACCATTCAATCAATCAAACGTTTTATGGGTCGTCGTTTTGACGAAGTGACCAACGAAATATCTCACTTTACCTACAAAGTGACAAAAGGCGACAACAACACACCACGTGTGGATATTGACGGTCGTCTGTACACTCCGCAGGAAATATCAGCGATGGTACTTCAAAAAATGAAGAAGACCGCTGAAGACTTTCTGGGACAGGAAGTAAAAGAAGCCGTTATCACGGTTCCGGCCTACTTCAACGACGCTCAGCGTCAGGCAACTAAAGAAGCCGGTGAGATCGCGGGGCTTACCGTTCGTCGAATCATCAACGAACCAACTGCGGCAGCACTTGCCTATGGTCTTGACAAACAGCATAAAGACAGCAAGATCGCTGTTTTCGACCTTGGTGGTGGTACATTCGACGTATCGGTTCTGGAACTGGGCGATGGTGTATTCGAAGTAAAATCGACTAACGGAGACACTCATCTGGGTGGTGACGACTTCGACAAGGTGATCATGGACTGGCTGGCTGAAGAGTTCAAAAAAGATGAGTCAATGGACCTGCGCAAAGATCCAATGGCTTGGCAGCGCCTGAAAGAAGCCGCTGAAAAAGCTAAGATCGAACTGTCTTCTTCACAGGAAACGGAGATCAACCTTCCATACATCACTGCTATCGATGGAGCACCTAAGCACCTTGTACGCAAACTGAGTCGCGCTAAGTTCGAGCAACTTGCGGACAGCCTGATCGAGCGCACACTGGAACCTTGCCGCAAAGCGCTGAAAGATGCAGGAATTGCTGCAAGCGAGATCGACGAAGTAATCCTGGTTGGTGGCTCTACACGTATCCCTAAGGTACAAGAGGTAGTAGAAAAGTTCTTTGGCAAGAAGCCACACAAAGGTGTTAACCCAGATGAAGTAGTAGCTATCGGTGCGGCAATTCAGGGTGGTGTACTTACAGGTGATGTAAAAGATGTACTGCTCCTTGACGTTACTCCGCTTTCACTCGGTATCGAAACAATGGGTGGCGTAATGACAAAGCTCATTGAGTCTAACACCACGATACCAACTAAAAAGAGTGAAACGTTCTCAACTGCAGCAGACAGCCAACCAAGTGTAGAGATCAATGTGATACAGGGAGAACGCCCGATGGCAAAAGACAACAAGAGCCTGGGTAAATTCATCCTGGACGGTATTCCGCCTGCACCACGTGGCGTTCCTCAGATCGAAGTTACTTTCGACATTGACGCTAATGGTATCTTGCATGTAACTGCCCGCGACAAAGGCACAGGTAAACAACAGAACATCCGCATAGAAGCCGGTAGCGGTCTCAGCAAAGAGGAGATCGAAAAAATGAAGAACGAGGCGAAAGCAAACGAAGAAGGCGACAAGAAAGTGCGCGAGCGTGTAGAGAAACTGAATAAAGCCGACGGTCTTATCTTTAACTCTGAAAAGCAACTGAAAGAGTACGGCGAAAAGATCCCGGCTGATAAGAAATCTGCTATCGACAGCGCACTCGAAGAACTGAAATCTGCACATAAGTCTGAAGACCTCGACGGTATTGACAAAGCAGAAGAAAAACTGAATGCAGCATGGATGGCAGCTAGTGAAGACATGTACAAGGCAGGTCAGCAACCACAGGAAGGCGCACAAGGTCAGCCCGAAGGAAGCACTAACGACAGCCATGTAGCTGACGCTGAATACGAAGAAGTGAAGTAAGCACTCTCTAAGTGATACAAAGAAACGGCCGGGATTATCCGGCCGTTTCTTATTCAGATAAGCTCACCATTGCGACAATAACTTTTTAATCACAACTATAACACCAACACCTCTCTATCTTTACGTACTAATAATTTATGTGGCGGAGGTTTAGCATACTTTTATCTCTATCGTGTTTTGCTACATGCATATCCTCTTTCGGACAAATAGCCGAAGAAATACCGTTCTGCGATAAAAAGTGGTATTGCGAGATGACCAAGGGCCCCGATGGCATTCCCCACATGACCGACAGCAGTTCCGCGAAAGACTATATGGATTTCAGGTGTGACAGCACATTCACGCTATCCGAACAGGGAACAGTGTTGAAGGGTAATTGGTCTTTTGATCCCGGTACGATGACCATCACCCTCACTCAGAAACAACTACAGACAATTCCCGAAAAGATCACTTTTCACGTCATAGAATATGACGGAGAGAAATTAGTAATAATCGGGCAGCAAGGCACTAATAGCGAAGAAACAGCTTACCTCTATTCAAAATAAGCCATTTCATTAATGCCATCCGAAGCCGGAATGCCGGTTCAGACTTCAAATCTCTTCCCTCTTCTGAAAGGCACCGGCCTGAAGACGTATTCGGCTGTGGATTTCTTCAATTTTTTAGCCTCCTTCTGGGACTTAACAAAAAGATGCACCGGCAGTGCATTAACATCTATATCCTTTATGTCGTTCATAGTTGTTTTCGTTTTGTTAACCAAAAATAATTATTAACACGAGAATAACAAACAATATTCTCAAATTTTTGTTTTTAAATTACAAGTTAATAATAAATTGTTAACGGAGGTAACGACATCTAAAAAGATGCAATGGCAGCGCGAAACATAGTTACACAAACAACTATACTCAAATAAAAGAGGCACCCCGCGGGATGCCTCAGTTTATCAAGTAATGCGGTATTCTATTCCTTCACGAAACGCTGAACGGTAATAAGTTGACCCTCCTTGTCAAAAACAGAAATCAGATACATACCGGCAGGCAACATAGCAACATTGACGGTACGAGTATTGCGCGCCTCTGTAATAACACGTCCCTCCAGCCCGCTGATAACTGCATTTACTTCAGTTGAAGAAGCTATGTTGAGGATAGAAGTTACCGGATTAGGGTAAACCGCTACTCCGGTCTTACCATTGACATCATTAACCGCAAGTGGAACTTTGAACCATTTGGTTGGTGCAGAACAACCATTTCCGTCAGTAACAACTACATAGTACTTGTCGTATACCGGAGGCAGAATAATTGAGTTATTGGTTGCACCCGGAATTGGCCCGGATGAACTATCGAACCACTGATACGCTGCGAACCCGAACTCAGTGCTAAGTTTGCCGGTTGTCCAGTCAAACGACAATGTAGGCGATGGCAATGGATTAACAGTAACAACGTCAGACATCTGACATCCGTATATTTTGTATACAATAGTTGTGGTATCTGCAGTATGACCCGATACTTTACCGGTTGCTGCTTCTACTTCTGCGATATAGGGATTGAGAGATGTCCATGTACCGCCGATAACACCATTCGACAATGTAACAACCGAATTGCTACAAAGCACCAACGGTCCACCTATTGGAGGCAGTGTTGGCAGAACACGAACAAACTTAGATGTACGGCAGCCTGTTGGAAGTATGTAGTCAACGTAAGTTATACCATTAACAAGACCCTGCATGACACCTGAGAAAGTATCAATAGAAGCATTTAGCGGATTACCACTAACCCATGTTCCACCGCCAACAATATTAGTCAGTGCAATCGTAGAACCAACACAAATTGTATCTTCTCCAACTATAGGAGCTAAAGGATGAACTGTGAGTGACTTAGTAGTGTAACAGCCGGCAGCACCGGTATAAGTGATAGTGATCACACCCATTGACAGACCTGACACTACCCCGCTGATAGAATCAATGCGTGCTACGAGTGTATCACTACTCCTCCATTTGCCCCCCAGAACTGAACTGGAAAGTGTGGTAGTCTGACCATTACAAGTCTGATTGATCCCTGTGATAGAAGCAGGTAACGAATTTACCGTGATCACTCTTGTTGCAGGAGCACAGCCACCGGTTGTATAACTGATCACAGCGGTACCTGCAGTGCCGCCGGTAACAACACCGGTAGACGAAACGGATGCAACAGTTGGATTACTGCTCGACCAAACACCACCTACAACACCATTTGAAAGTGAAATAGTAGCGGTAGCACAAACCTGACCGGGACCTGTGATCGCTGCGGGAGCAACATTCACCGTCATGATCTGTGTGCTGAAACAACCGGTAGATGAAAGAATGTAGGAAATGGTAACGGTACCAGCCGAAACGCCGGAGACCGCTCCCGTTGCAGCATTAACTGTTGCTCTGAACGTATTGCTGCTGTACCAGCTTCCACCTGCAGTAGCATTAGTCAGGGTAGTCGACCCTCCTACACACACATTTGCACTTCCTCCAATGGCGGCAGGGTTCGGTAAAACTGTGAGCGTCTTTGTCGAATAGCATCCGGTAGCGGTGAAGATGTACGAGATTGTAGAAGTACCGGCTGAAAACGCAGATACCAGACCTGAAGCAGAACCAACCGACGCAACGGCCGGTGTAGTACTTGTCCACGTTCCGCCGGGTGTGCTGTTAGTGAGATTTAGCGAGCCGCCTACACAGATGTTCGAAATGCCTGTCGGAGCAATCACAGCAGGATTAGCATTCACATACATAAAGGCTGTTACATAACAACCACCGAGTCTATAAGTGATGAACGACCCTCCTACAGTAACACCTGATGCCAGGCCGGAAGTAGAATCTATCGCAACAACACCCGGATTAGAACTGGTCCATTTACCACCGGTAAATGAATTGGTAAGAACAGTTGTAGCTCCCTGGCAAATATTGATAGGTGCAGCAGGCGCAATAGGAGCAGGGCCGATAGAAACAAGCTGCGTACCTGACGTAACAATAGACCCTGTCGTGAGGCCGCAAGAAGCCGATCCGCCGGTCCATTCTATGACACAAAAGAAATAGTAGTTACCACCCACACTAAGTGAAGGAGTGTATGACAACGTATCAGATGCTGATGTTGTAGACGTAAACGGGATAGGCCCACTTGCAAGAACCGTAGAACCACCAATTGTTGTTGTATTGGTTGGGTTATAGTACCAACGGATCTGACACGAAGCACCTACCGGTGCACCGGTCCCTCCGTTACAAGTTGTATATGCCACCCTTAACGGTGTCGTGATAGGGGCGCCTACGCAATAGGAGTTTGCTCCTGACACCATCGATGTACCATTGGGCTGGTAAATATTCTGTGCGAAAGCAAACGCACCTGCGCACATTGCAATAAATAAGAAAAGTAATTTTTTCATTTCCCTGCTTGGTTTAATATTCTATTCCTGTCTGCCTGCTACGTCTATTGTTTTGTAAATTTCTCAACAGCTATCTTCATACCATCTGCGTTGTACAAGGTGAGCATGTACAATCCAGAGGTAAGTAAAGAAACATCTATTCTTCCTGCATTCTTTATTTCCATCAATTGTTTGCCGTCGATAGTGCTTATTACTGCATTAACTGCCTGGTCAGCGTCAATGAATAGAACATCTGTTGCGGGGTTCGGGAAAACCGAATACACAGTTTGTCCCTGCGCCGATCCCACACCCATCCACGTTGCGTACGGAACTGGAGTTGACCTGTTAGTGCAACCATTTGTGTCGGTAACTTCCACTGAGTAGTTACCAGTGAACGTTCCTGCAACTTTGTATAGTGTCGCGCCCGGCAATTTACCGAACACGCTATGGTACCACTGGTAGCTTACATACCAAGTACCTGTCTCAAATGTGTTGGTAGCCCAAACAAAATTTACAGCAGGAACCGGGAGTGGATTGACAGTAAATGACTTGGTTGTTGAACACCCTGTAGCAGTAAGCGTGTACCTGATGATCGCAGTTCCGCCGGCCAAAGTCGTCATGATACCGGTGGTGTTACCGATGCTCGCAACCCCGGGCGTAACAGAAGTCCACGTACCACCCGGACTTGCATTGAACAGCGTATCTACGTCAGTAGCACAGTACTTCGCACCTCCGATAATTGGTGAAGGAATCGGGTTAACTGTAACCGACGTATAGGCAACACAACCTGCAGGCGTCGTGTAACCGATAGACACGATGTCGGGATTAATACCGGTAACAACACCTGTGGTCGGATTGATGGAAGCTGAGCCGGGGGCGTAGCTGGTCCACGTTCCGCCCGGTGTGCCGTTACTCAACGTTATGAAACTACCTGGGCATACGTCTGTTGGCCCGGTGATAGGTCCCGGGACATCAACTACATAAACGATACGGGATATGAAACATCCACCCGGCATGTGATAGTATATCACAGAAACACCCGCCGACACACCTGTGATAATTCCTGACGTAGGCAGAACTGTTGCAACAGAAGGGTTGCCGCTAGACCAGGTACCACCTACAACTGAATTCGCGAAAGTGGTTGTTGACCCTACACACACAGTATCGAAACCGGTAATCGACGCTGGTAATGCATCTACGCTGACGATCGCGGTTGTGGGACCACATCCGTTACTGTACGAGATCGTAGTGAAACCTGCAGCCAGACCGGTAACCACGCCGGAAGGAGAAACCATCGCTATGCCTGGCATAGCACTGTTCCATGTTCCGCCCGGGAAAGTACTTGAGAGTGTTATGTTACTTCCTACACAGAAAGGAGCAATTCCGGTTATCGGCGCTGGTAATGCTGACACAGTAACCAATTTTGATACAAAGCAGCCGAATGAATTGGTGTAAACTATTGCTGCTGTTCCATCGGAAACACCTGTTACAACACCCGAAGATGATCCGACAGTTGCATTTGCCGTACTCAAACTGCTCCAGGTTCCACCTGTAGAAGCACTTGTGAGCGTGAGCGTTCCCCCACCCTCACAAACAGTATCTCCGCCGGTAATGGCAGCAGGTATCGGATTGACCGTTATTGTTTTGGTTACAGGCGAACCACAACCGTTGGCGTAGGTCATAGTCGCGATCCCGGGAACCAACCCGTTCACGACGCCGGTAATTGGATTGATGGATGCATATGATGGAGCTGAACTTGTCCAACCTCCTCCCCACGCAGTGTCGGTAAGCGTGATAGAAGATCCTTCACAAACAGCGGAAGGACCCGATATCGGCGAAGGAGCCGCAATGACAGTGACAACAGTAGTTGCCGGATTAGCACAACCGGTTGTGTATGAAATGGTTGTTGTTCCCTGGACGTTTGCAGTAATATTGCCTGAAGCAGAAACAGTAGCTACCGATGGATTTGAACTCACCCAGGTGCCGCCAATGGATGCACTTCCAAGAATTGATGTTCCACCTTCGCAGACAGTGGTCACTCCTGCAATAGGGTCAGGGAAAGCACAGTTATAAGTAACCGAAATATTATCAACAGCAGCCGGAGGGTTGGCACCTGTAGCCGCGTCGTTCTGCCACGTAAAAATCAGGCGAAAGGTAGTTCCTGACAAACTTGATGGAAGCGACACTGTGGCAAGAGTGTAACCTGCCGCTGTTGCTGTCTGCGTCCACACAAGTGTTGCCGCAGCGGCCAATGTAGTTGCCGGAGCCGCAGGAACATTGACAACCGGAGTTACAGAAACCGGGGCAGTATAAACCAACACACGGTCTGTACCTATCTGCCCGGTGCTCCTCCAGTAAAAACTAAGTGTAATGGCTACCGAACTTGACGGGATTGTGACATCGCGATAGATATGACAAGTTTGAGCCGTGGTAAAAGAATATGTATTTGCTGCTCCATTCGACACAAACGCGACATTAGAGCCTGCGTATGGTGCAGTTGTAGAAACTATCCAACGATTAGTTGGAGGTGTTACCTCAACCCACCCGTTTGCCGAAAATGATGAACCCAATTCAAATCCCCCTTCCGCTGTAGGGCTTAATGCAACGATCTGTGCGTTGCCTGTAAAACTAACGATCAGTGCTGCAAGAAGGGCCTTCAATACTTTCATATTTTTCTTGTTAAAAGTGTCTAAATTCTTTATCGTACCGCAATTATTTAGTTCCTGTATATTTTTTCCATTCCTACTTTATCACCAGCCTCATTGTAGAAGTTGATTATATAAAGCCCTGCAGGATAATCGCGCATGTCGATCAATGTGGCGTTCTTTTCTGTTGTCAGAACCCTGCCATCAACACTAGTCGCAACGGCAGTAACAGCAGTAGTCGCAATTACATTGAGCTTGTCATTTACCGGGTTAGGGAAAACAAGTACACCGCTCTTGCTCAGCTCTGTTACACCTGTTGTGTAGGTAGGAAACGCGTTTGAGTATGCAGAACAACCTGCATTGTCCGTGACACGAACCCTGTAACTACCGGGCACTGTTGGCACATACGTGCTGGATGTTGCACCCGCAATAGCAATCGTGTTAAGGAACCACTGGTAAGCGACAAAAGCTGACGCAGTACTTAACACACCACCTGATGAAGTGATAACCGGTACCGGGTAAGAGTTAACAACGACATAAACTTCTCTGGAAACCGTCGAACACGTAGTAGAAGGCACAGATACCTGACAACGATAAATGCCGGACGTTGATACCAGATAAGAATTACTGATAGAACCGCCGATGTTAGAGCCATTCTTCTGCCACTGGTACGCGATACCGCTTCCCACGCCGTTAACATCTACTGCCAATGTTATGGTTTCACCATTGCACAGCAATACAGTGTCGCCGGGGGTTACAGCAGGTGTATCCAGCAGCACTGTGTTAGTTGGAGCAGTCGTGATGGCAGAACAACCGTTCATATCGGTCACCTCGACCTTATAACTACCGTTGCCGGTAGCCGTGTATGAAGTATTGGTAGCACCCGCGATAGCAGTTCCGTTGTCGTACCATTGGTAAGTGTTACCAGCAACAGCAGTTGCTTCAAGTGTGCAGTCTCCGCCGGCACAAAATGCGGTAGGTGTCAATGGGCTGATCGTGGTCGAAGGTGCAGGGAATACCGGCACATTCACTGTTGTCTGCGCGCTGCATCCGGTGGCATCGGTAACCACAAGCGTATAATTTCCAGTTGAAGGCAAACCGGCACTCACGGTTGGATTTGCAGCTGTAGATGCAAATCCCATTGGCCCGGTCCATGCATACGACGCAATCGTACCTGTAACGGCACTCGTAAGGTCAAAAGCAGTATTAGGACATGGAGTGGTAGCCGGACCTGAAGCTGCCAGCGATGTGATGCCCGGGCAATTGTATGTTACTCGCAAAAACGGCGCATGAACACCTGTTGTTGTTGCGATACCGGTCTCTCCTGTTATAGTGTATATTCTTGTAGAGTTAGTTGTCCAAACAATGGAAACAGTACCGCCCAGGTTGGCTGCAATAAACGATTCAGCCGCAGCTGCAGTTGGAAGTACTTTGTTGCCCGGTGTGGTGCCGTACGTGGTTGTGTAAAGCGATGTACCCAGCCCCATTGTAGTGTACAGAGTGGCTGCAGCTGTGATAGTCGACAGGTCGCCAACAACGCCTCTGGTAGTCCAGCCTCCGCCACCTCCCGGTGACACTGTTTCTACGTTAAAGTGCAACTCAACACTCGTGATCACAGCAGACGGAGGGATAGATGACAGATTGAATACTCCATACCCTCGTGTTGACGAGCCGAATATCGTTGTAGCTCTTATCGCATTGTCTGATCTCAGACTTGAAGTCGATGAACCTGTTGTATAACTGCCCAGCGGTCCGGTGGAAAAAATATCGACAGTATTCTGAGCAAACGAAACCAGAGATAAACAACTGATAAACAGGAGTAAACCAATCTTCTTCATGTAGTATAAATTAATTAGTCAGTTAGATTTTGATAAACGAAACATGCGGCCTCGGCAATTACCCACGCCTTTAACAAAAAGCATAGTTAATTCCTCTACCCTATTACGCTCATGTTACGCAAATTAATACTAATTTACTCAGAAACAAAAACAAAACGCCATATTTAATTTGCCCCATTACGCTTTCCGCCATCGGCACATTCTTACCCATTAGGCGTTGTATGACTGTTACATGTTAGAATATTGGTCCACGCCGGATTCTTTGTCAGTTTTGAAACTTTATTGACACTCTATTGTGTAGTTTTGCCGAATGAAAAAGAACAAAAACGGCATCATATTAATATCATTCTTCATTGTTCTGGGCGTAGCATTTCTTAGTTACTATTATTCTGTAAGCACTGAAAAAAAACGCAGATCCGCTCTACCTGTCATAGGTAATGAACAAAACCACCACATTGGTGATTTTTCATTTACAAATCAGGACGGGAAAACAATCACCAATGCCGACATAGCCGGAAAAATTGTTGTAGTTGAATATTTTTTTGCGACATGTAAAGGAATATGCCCGAAAATGAATGAAAACCTGGCTAAGGTGTATAAAGAGTTCAAAGGCAACAAAAATGTAATGTTTTTATCGCATACGGTCGACCCGAAAAAAGACACTGTTGCAGCACTAAAAGCATACAGTTTGCATTTTGATGCTGATCCGCTACAATGGATGTTCCTGACCGGAGACAAGCAAAAACTATATGACATGGCACGATACAGTTACCTGATCAGCGCAGAAGACGACACAACCGGGGTCAGCATAGATAAAGATTTCATACATGATAACCACTTTATCCTTGTTGATCACCACGGACGGATCCGAGGATTTTACGACGGACTGGAAGAAGAACCTATAAAAAAGATAGTCAGCGATATTAAAACACTGATTGAGGAAAAAAACGAAAAACTGTAACAGAATCCTTATAAAGCTCATAAGAACAAACAATTCTCGTTGTTATACCTCGCACTTGCTCTTCTTTTCAACGTTTGGGTTTCAGCAGTACTGAAACTGTTTCCAAAGTATGACATAAACGCCCTACAGGCGATTGTATTCAACTACTGCACTTGTGTGCTAACCGGTTGGGGGTTCACCGGGGCAACACCGTTAACCCTTTCTTCATTGCACGCTCCATGGTTTCTGTGGTCTGTTTTGCTCGGCGTGTCGTTCATTATCATCTTTAACCTGACAGCCTATTGCACCAAGGTTGATGGCATGACCACAACCATAATGGCGAGCAAACTATCGCTCATTATACCCGTCATATGTTCAGTGATCCTTTATAAGGAATCACTAGGCCTCATTAAGGTTGCCGGAATATTATTAGCCTTTCCCGCAATCTATCTGAGTACCCGTTCAGGAAGTGAAGAAAAGGCTGCTAAATCGTTGTTGTGGCCTGCCCTACTCTTTGTCTTAAGCGGCGGCCTTGATACCCTTGTTAACTTTGTTCAAACAAGGTTCCTGTCTATTCCCGCCGACCAGGCCGCAGGCACTATCATGATATTTGCAATTGCAGGATTGACCGGCATAATACTACTGGGTGTGTTGTCAGCGACAGGCAATGTGCAATTTGCAGTCAAAAATGCAATTGCGGGCATAGCGCTCGGCATTCCGAATTTCTTCTCGATCTACTTCCTTGTAAAAGGATTGAACAGCGGGGTCTTCCAAAGTTCAGCCACCATACCATTATTCAATATTTCTGTTCTGGTAATCACTTCCCTTGTAGCAATAGTATTCTTCAAAGAAAGGACAAATAAACTCCAGATAATGGGGTTGTTAATGGCCACCTGTGCAATTCTTCTGATAGCTTTGGGCGATAAATAAAACAGGAGACGTTTCCGTCTCCTGTAACTACATTTCTATTAATAAGAAAGCTTAGCCCAAATAAACCTTGAGCGCATTGCTGTAACGGGCTTTCTGCAATCGCTTGATGGCGCGCTCCTTTATCTGACGAATACGCTCCTTGGTAAGATCGTACTTTTCGCCGATTTCTTCAATGCTTGGCCCGCTATCCCCTTCCAATCCGAAGTACGCCGCAAGGATCTCAGCTTCGCGTTGACTCAGTGATTTCAGAATACGACGGATCTCATTCCTGAGCGAGTCTTTCATTACATCCTGATCAGTATCACTGCTTCCTTCAAGCAGGTCACCCATTGCAACATCTTCCGCTTCATGCACAGGCGCATCAAGCGACGTGTGACGTGTGTTACTGGTAAAGATGTTGGTTACCTCAGTCTCACTCATGTCGAGAATGTCTGCCAGCTCCTCCGTAGACGGCTCGCGTTCATTCTCCTGCTCAAATGCAATAAATGCTTTGTTCGCTTTGTTGTATGTACCAATCTTGTTCTGGGGAAGACGCACTAGTCGACCCTGCTCGGCCAATGCCTGAAGTATAGACTGACGGATCCACCACACCGCATACGAAATGAATTTGAAACCTTTGGTTTCATCAAAGCGCTGCGCGGCTTTGATCAACCCAAGATTACCTTCGTTTATCAGGTCACTGAGAGAAAGTCCCTGGTGCTGATATTGCTTGGCCACCGACACTACGAAACGGAGATTCGACTTCACCAACTTCTCCAACGCGCGCTGATCGCCCATGTGGATCTTTTGAGCCAGTGTAGTCTCCTCCTCAGGTGTGATCATAGATATCTTGCTTATTTCCTGCAAGTATTTCTCGACCGCCTGAGAATCACGATTTGTAATCTGGGTGGCAATTTTTAACTGCCTCATAATATAACTCCTTTATTTATTTTATTCACTAATATAACCAGCACACCTTGCATTATATACCGCCATTTTGTCAATCCTAAATAGTAGGCGTAAATTAATGACTATTGGTTGGTAAACATTCCGGCGTACCGCTAACTGACTTTGTTGCTCAAAATACGTTCCAGAATTCACACATGAAAGAACAAAAAAAACTATATCAATACTCTATCATTCGAAAAGTGCTCCAGTGCTATGTTTAACGAATTATGGTTAATAGCTATAAGGGTATAAGATAAGAACCAGATTGACAAACTTTGAACAATGGAACTGCAAAATTATACCAATATGCCAAAAATGCTACCTTTGCGCCGCATTTGACATCAACTTTAACAAAACATGGAAAAGGATCTTTATCAACACCCTGACTATTATCTGCTGGACGAGCTATTGACAGAAGAACAAAAACTGATAAGGGATAGTGTACGCGCCTTTGTGAAAAAGGATATCTCTCCGGTGATCGAGGAGTATGCGCAGAAAGCAGAATTTCCCAAGCATCTCATAAAAGGGCTTGGCGAACATGGATGCTTTGGTCCTTTTATTCCTCAAAAATATGGAGGACCGGGACTCGACTACATTACCTACGGCATCATGATGCAGGAACTGGAGCGTTGCGATTCAGGCATCCGTTCTACCGCCTCAGTGCAGGGTTCTTTGGTCATGTTCCCTATCTATAAATTCGGAAGCGAGGAGCAAAAGCTCAAGTACCTGCCAAAACTCGCCACAGGCGAAATGATGGGCTGTTTTGGCCTGACAGAACCTAACCATGGTTCGAACCCGGCAGGAATGCTGACGAATTTTAAAGACGCAGGCGACCACGTTATCCTGAACGGATCCAAGATGTGGATCTCTAACGCTCCTTTCGCAGATATCGCAGTAGTGTGGGCAAAAAGTGAAGCGGGCGAAATACATGGCATGGTAGTGGAGCGTGGTATGGAAGGCTTCACAACACCTGAAACTCACGGAAAGTGGTCATTGAGAGCATCTGCCACCGGCGAACTGGTATTCGACAATGTGAAAGTGCCGAAAGAAAATATCTTCCCGAACATCAAAGGACTAAAAGGACCTCTTACTTGCTTGTCTAGTGCCCGCTTCGGCATTGCGTGGGGTGCCCTGGGATGCGCAATGGATTGTTATGATACTGCTTTACGCTATGCGAAACAACGGGAGCAGTTCGGCCGTCCGATAGCAGGATTCCAGCTGACACAGAAGAAGCTGGCTGAAATGATCACTGAGATCACTAAAAGCCAATTACTCAACTGGAGACTTGGTGTATTACGCAATGAAGACCGTGCCACACCAGCCCAGATCTCTATGGCTAAACGCAACAGCTGCGATATAGCGCTGAAAGTATCGAGGGAAGCGAGGCAGATCCTCGGAGGAATGGGAATTACCGGCGAATTCAGCATCATGCGTCATATGATGAACCTTGAATCGGTAGTAACGTATGAAGGCACTCATGATATCCACTTGCTTATTACCGGAATGGATATCACCGGAATTAACGCCTTCAGCTAATCATATCAACTCATACAGAAAGACGAAGCGGCTTCCACGGAAGCCGCTTCGTCTTTCTATATCAATATGAAAAAACTTCAGGCACACTTAATCCTTGCTCGGTGATCGAGATCAATCTTCCGCCGTCCTCATACTTTATTAACCCGAGGTCCTGAAGAAAACTGAGATAAAAATCTATATGCTCGTGATACTGCTCGTCTAACTCACACTTGATATACTCTATACACTTTTCGTTGGGCACACCAGGTTCGGAACAGCCCTTACGAATAGCTGAATGGACGATGTTGAAGTTATTCATGGAAAAAGTGTTTTATCGGGTCATACCATCTTTTGCCTTAGCCTTTTCTATCGCAAATCTAAGTCAAGTTATTTAACTGTTATCAAATAAGACAATTTAAACTTAATCAAAACACATGGACAAAAAAAGCCGATCGAAAACCGACCGGCCATAAAATTGAATTAATGATTCAGACTAAAAATTCAGCTGAGCTTGTATCCTCAGCAAATTACCTTTCTGAAGATTGTTCTGTGCTTTAAAGTCCTCAAAACGACGCTCACTTATGGTGTACATTACAGTAAGTTCAAAGTTCTTCATAGGCTGCCATTCAACTCCCGGCTCTATCTCCTTTACATCATAACTGCGGGCGTCCAACTCGTGCTTCTTACCACCTTGATAAGTATGCATCCTGCAAAACGGAATAATGACCTGCTTCTTGTGCCTGATAAGATAAGTCATGGTGATATACCCCCCCTTCAGATCTCTCACCTCAATTGAATCAGTCGCCTTGTTAAACTCAGGACCTTTACCAACATTGTACTCTGCCTGTATACCAAATGGCTGCGGGTACAGGATGAACGACGCAGCTGCCCTCTGATCGAGATAGGAACGATCGGTACGAATTTTTACACCCGTTGAGGTCTGATCTGTCGGTATAACAAAATTTCCGGTATAGCCCTGAATGCCCGGTTCGATAAGTTGCTTACCTATGCGGATTGGATAAGAAACACGAGCAACGGCATGTAACTGATTGTTGAGCTCGGGCTTATTCGCTGTCTGTCCGTTGAAAACACCAAAACCAACGACACCATAATCGCCGGACCCCTTCAAACCATCATTAACAAGAGACGAATACAGCTTCCTCACCTTAGATGGTGCCCAGTAAAAGAACGCTGCCATGTCGCGTTCATTCGAAACCGCACTATTTAGGGCATCATTACGATCTAGTGGCACACGGTTCTGGCTCGACTGCATATTCTCGAAACCATACGGCACCTTACTCTGACCAAGTCGCACGCGGAACTCGTTATTCTTATCAAACCCTACATCCATGTATGCATCACGTATCTGGGCAAAATGCAACCCCGTTGATGAAGCGGAGCTGGCCAAATCCGGCTGAATATATATGTAAACACGTTCATGCACCTGACCGTACAATATCACACGCATACGCCTGATGAACAATCCGCCATTCTCGCCCCAAGACCTGTCACCCTGCTCATTTTTAAGTTTCGGATTGGTCTCCAACAGCCTGTTATAGCGGGTCTGCATATACCCTCTGATGGCGACCTTTTCGTACCAATGTGATTTCTTTTCTTCTTTCTTGGTTACAGTGTCTGTTTGACCGTAAGAAGTGGACGCTGCCAATGCAAGCGCTAAAAATGATAATGTTTTTTTCACGTTTTGTTAATGTTGGCGCAAAGGTACTTTCGTAAATACTCTATCATTGTAAACTCACCGTTACCGTTATGTAACCTTTGTATTATCTTTATGTTACCTCGAAAAACACACACTTTTTTTTGAAATTATTTTTGTAAGCACTTACCTGCGTTCGAGATATTTATTGCAGATGAAAATTTCCATTTGCAGATGAAATTATGTTGCTTTGTCTTCCCTGCACCAAAACGGCATAAACGAGACCCGGTTTAACTTAAGAAGAAATGACGAATCAAAAAAAATATGCTGTAATTGTTGCGGGCGGCAAGGGAACGCGAATGGGGGGATCAATCCCCAAACAGTTCTTACCCTTACTTGGCCTTCCCGTGCTGTGCCATTCAATAATGGCTTTTGCCCATGCCTTGCGAGATGTAAAGATCATCTTGGTAGCTCCGGAAGACCAAATGGACAGTGCGCGGACCATCCTGAAATCATACACAGGAAAACTCAACATTACAATAGTAGCAGGAGGGGAAACACGCTTCCACAGTGTTCGAAACGGCCTGAAGGAAGTGGATGGAGACGGAATCGTATTCATCCATGACGCGGTACGGCCACTTGTATCCCACGAACTGATAGAACGGTGCCTGGAAGGCGCTATACAACATGGCAGCGCCATACCTGCAATTCCGGCAATAGATAGCATGCGCCTCGTTAGCGCCGACGGCTCATCAAAGCCGATTGATAGAAACCATATTCGCATCATACAAACACCCCAAACATTCCGTAGCGATGCGATACTGCCGGCTTTTAACCAAGATTATGACCCGTCGTTTACAGATGAAGCTACGGTAGCAGAAAAATATGGGATTGAAGTATTTCTTGTAGAAGGAGACAAGAACAACATCAAGATCACTACGCCCGGTGATATGATCATCGCAGATACACTTCTGAAAACAAGTGATTAATGAAAACTATCTGGCGCGCCATATCATGCGTTACGATCGCTGCGTTTCTTCCGCCGGCAGTTACAGCACAGATAAATGACACGAATAGTATTTTCAGTACCCCGATTGCCATGGACACCGTGGTCATAAAATCCGGTTTCGACGTAAATGTATTCGTACGCCGGATAAAAGCCGACTCTAGTTTTTACAAAGCGTTTAGAAGTATGCACCTGTTCGCGTATACCGCAAAAAACAGTGTATATGTGAAAGGTAATAGAAGCGACACCATAGCATCGCTGATCAGCACCACTCGACAAAATATCGATGGCAAATGCCGATCTAACAGTATTGTGAAACAAACAGTTACGGGTGACTACTACAAGAAAAACGGCGAAAACAACTATTACACCGGAGCGCTATTCGACTATCTGTTTTTCACAAAAGTACCTGTATGCAACGAGGACGATATTGTAGCTGGCAACATGTCTCAAATTGGAGCCGGCAAAATGGAACTTCAGAAATATCGTCTGAAGCAACTCATATTCAATCCGGGCGCAAAAATAAACGGCATACCGTTCATGACTGACCATGAAAATATTTTCGATGAAAGCGAGTCATATAAATATAATTTCAGTGTATCGATGAGTACATATAGTGGCCAGACGTGTTATGTATTCGCAATAACGCCTCGCAAGGGTTTTGAAAAAAAAGTGCTGTATAATAAACTCGTGACCTGGTTCAGAAAAAGTGACTATGTAATCGTAGCTCGCGAATACTCCCTTTCGTACCGCACACTCGTATACGATTTCGACGTGAACATGCTTGTTAAAACCACACAGGTGGAATCAAAAAATTGCCCGGCAGAAGTTACTTACGACGGCAATTGGCATATATTTACCAAAAAGAGGGAAAGAGTTTCGTTTACCACAACAATTGAATACGACGGCCGGTAAACATTGAATCAACCGTAATGTTAAAAATCAAGAAGACACGTTACAATGACTGATTATCGTTGTAATTTTACATGACAATAAAAAACTAAGATGAGTAGCTTCGGTCAATCTGAATTCACTAATTACACGGTACTTGAAAGTAAGCAAACACCCGTTTCAGGTGCAGTTTCAAAAAAATTCATGGCAGGTGTGTTTTCCTGGATGTTTTTCGCACTTGGAGTGTCGACTGTGTTCGCAATACTCTTTGCCACAAACCCCACCTTACTCGGCTATCTGGTGAATGTGGGAGAAAATGGTACGGGTCTCAACATCCTTGGGTACGCCGTGATGTTCGCTCCGTTCGTTTTTGTTCTTCTCATGTCATTTGCTTTCAACAGACTGTCCGCCACAGCGCTTACAGCACTCTTTATGGCTTATGCTGCGGTGAATGGTATCAGCTTCAGCTTCATCCTGCTCGCATATACCAGCGGGTCTGTAATTGGCTGCTTTGCCTCTGCTTCAGTGATGTTTGGAATAATGGCATTAATGGGCTATACCACCGACAAAGACCTTACTTCCTTTGGCAGCATTCTTACAATGGGACTCGTGGGTCTGATCATTGCTTCAATGGTAAACTGGTTCCTGCATAGCGATGCCCTCGGATACATTATAAGCCTGGTTGGTGTTGCAGTGTTCACCGGACTTACTGCGTATGATGTTCAGAAATTGAAACGCATTGGTGCGGGTGTTGAATACAATAGTGTGTCGGCAAATGACACGAAGAAGTTATCTCTCTTTGGCGCTTTGACGCTTTATCTGGACTTCATCAACCTGTTCCTGATGCTCCTACGCCTTTTTGGTAACAAGCGGAACTAGTACTTTTTTTTCTTTCTCAAAGAGAGCCACCCAAAAGGTGGCTCTCTTTGTTTTTGGCTGAGTCGATACAAATTATCACATTCTCTTCTATATTGTGGTCTTTACTTGCACCATGGTATATCGGATCATATCAATACTGCACCTCCTACTTACTATAGCCGGTATCCGGGCTATTGCACAGCACCCATTCTTCTATTCGGTAAATGACGACAATGGTCTACCATCTAACGAAGTATACGATCTGGACCAGGATGAATTCGGGTATATGTGGATTGGCAGCAATGCCGGACTCCACCGATACGATGGTATCCGCTTTGAAAAATACAGCAATAGCAAACAAAACGCCGTTGCAGTTTCTTCACTTTCGTTTACAAAAAACAAGAGGCTGTTTTGTCAGAACTTCTTCGGACAGATATTCACCGTCGAAAATGACAGTCTCACAATCTTCGCAGATGTAAAAGAACATGTCCGCAACCACCCCGAATATACCATTGACACGAAGAACAACATGTGGATAGGAATGCCTGATGGCATTCTAAAAATCAATAATAACGGAAGCAAAGAGTATTTATTCAAAGACTCGATAATAGTACTGGAAATCGAATCCTCTCCTAATGGATATATTTATGCCATTGACCGGAAAGGACAAGTATGGATGATATCAGAAACAGGCGAGAGGCGGTATTCAAAAACCAGAATAAGCACGCCCGAACTCTCTTTCCCCAACAACATGTGTGCGCTCCGAAAAAGGAATGATCGTATTTTCCTCCTGGCATCCAAGAACGTTGGGCACTCACACTTAATTTGCGAAATAAAAGACACCGAGATACGAACGATAGCAAAACTAGAAGGCAGTAGTTTTGCGGAATACATATACACGGTTGCCTACATTAACAATACAATCTGGGTAGGCACATCAAGCGGCGCATATCTATTAAATGGGAATGGCACAATAAGAGGTCGATTATTTCCAAAGGATAAGATCTCTGATATATTCGAGGACAGGGAAGGCATGTTATGGTTCTCAACACTGCAGAGTGGAATATTTGTAATTCCCCACCTTGAACTGAATGTACTGAATACAGCCAACTCAGGACTTACCGACAACAATATCACCGCTCTGCGAAGCCTGGGACGAGATGCCCTGTTGGCGGGCACTTACACAGGCGACATCTGTAAATTTTTGTCTAAAACCGGTGAATTGACCCGGTTGCCAAAGAAAACAAATGAGTTGTACAGAAACGTCACTACTATCATACCATATGACGAAAACACGATCATGGCGGGCAGGGGCGTCTTCTCGGTCATAAATCTGAAAAAAAATACTGAAGACCGATACCCTTCATCATACATCAGAGACATGGCAATGGTTGGCGACAGTATAGTGATTGCTTCAACTCTGAGTATTGGTAGCATCGCGAATCTGCCACGTCTGATAAAAGAAAAGAAATACGCCCAAAGAACAATAAAACCTGCCTCAGGAAAGCGTGTTTCTTACGACACCGCCGGCAAGACAGTATGGGTAACGCTCAACGAAGGGCTTGCATACCTGGATGATGGAAAATTCACTCCATTCCTCATCAACGGCATACCTCTATTCTGCAATACGCTTTACTCTGACAAGAACGGTCTTTGGGCCGGAACTGTTACCGACGGAGTATACAATATTAGCGAAAGGAAGCCAAGGCTCCACCTCACGACAGTGAACGGGATCAGAGGCAATAATATCAAGTGCATTACCTCCTACAACGACACTCTTTATATTGCCACGGACGAGTGCATTAATGTTCGCAAGCCCGATGGATCATACACGTACATAAAACACGCTGATGGGATTAACGCAAAGGAGATCAACGCAATATCGGTAGACGGGAACAATATCTATATCGGCACACTTAGAGGACTGTTCTACGTACCTGTTTCCACAGACTTCAGAAACAACGTCAAACCTAACATTACCATCTCATCAGTAATCATCGATGGAGTCAAACACCCGTCCTCAGAGAAAATAAAACTCAACTACAACAACAAAGACATTCTCATAAACTTTTCCGCGGTTGCTCTCAAAAGCAGGGGCAGATTCCAATATCGTTACCGGATATTGGGCTCAAAAGACGAATGGGAGACACAAACACCGAACATAAACTACGTTCGCCTAAACCACCTACCTACAGGGAACTTCACTTTTGAGATCATGGCAGTAAATGAAGATGAGGTTCAGTCATCAGTGGCAAAAGTAAATTTCTTTGTAGCAGCTCCCTTTTGGCAAAAATGGTGGTTCTACCTGGTTATTGTAAGTGTTGCCGCCCTGTTGGTAACTCTATTGTTTCTGCAACGGATCACCCGAATTAAGAAAAAAGCCGAGATCAGAAATCAATTGACAAATTCGCAATTGACAGCCCTCAAAGCCCAGATGAACCCTCATTTTATGTACAACACCCTGAACTCGATTCAGGATCTTGTACTACAGAATGATATAAAAAACTCAAACTACTATCTCAGCCGTTATAGCTCCCTTATGCGTAAGATACTGGACACTTCAGAGAACAATGAAATAGAACTGGCAGAAGAAGCCGACACATTACGTTTGTACCTTGAATTGGAACAACTGAGATTTGGCAGTGACTTTAACTTCAACATTGAAATAGATCAGAAGGTTGACCCACACAGCACCCACATACCGTCAATGATCATACAGCCTTTTGTAGAAAATGCAATAAAGCACGGACTGTTACATAAAAAAGGCAAGAAGACACTGAGTATCATTTTCAAAACTGAACGTGAGGTACTACACTGCACTATTACTGACAATGGTATCGGCAGGGAACGCTCGGCTGAAATTAAGAAACGGTCTGCGCAACATCACAGATCATTCGCAACACGCGCCACAGAGAAACGTTTGTCGCTGATCAATGAGAACAGAGAGAAAAAAATCATCCTGAAAATAACGGATCTGTACGAAAACGGAATCGCGTCCGGAACCAGCGTACAGCTGCAGATTCCACTTGCATAACTCCAATCATGAACTCAAAACGACAGTTCATGATTTACTTTCTGATCCTATTTATGAAAAAGATAGTTTTGTCCCAAACCTAAATTTCGCGAAAGCACCATATGGACAAGATTAAAGCGATAATTATTGATGACGAAGAACGTGCGCGCAATACCCTGAGCACGTTACTACGTGAGTATTGCCCCAACATAGAGATTACCGCACAATGCGCCAATATTCCAGAAGGAGTTCTCAATATCAATCAGAAAAGGCCTCAGTTGGTCTTTCTGGACATAGAAATGCCGGAATACAATGGCTTTGAACTTTTATCTTTTTTCAGAGATATTGATTTTCAGATCATTTTTGTCACCGCTTATAACGAGTACGCATTGCGCGCTTTTGAGGTCTCCGCAGTTGATTACCTGTTAAAGCCGGTAGATATCGACAAACTGAAACTGGCCGTTGACAAGGCCTCAAAACGAATAGGAACCGACTCAAGCGCGCAGCACGTAGCCGCGTTAAAAGACAGCTTTAAGAACGGACAGTTCAACAAGATAGCACTACCGGTTTCAGAGGGACTTTTATTCATAGAGGTCCCCGACATAGTTTTTCTTGAAGCCGAAGGTGCGTACACCAACGTATGGCTGAAAAACGGCTCCAAGATCTTAGTAAGTAAGAAGATAAAGTTCTTTGAAGAAATTCTGGATCAGCGTCCAAACTTCTTCCGATCGCACAGATCGTTTATTGTAAACATAAACTACCTTAAAAAATATAGTAAAACAGACTCATCATTACTGCTGGATAACGAAAAAGTAGTTTATATCTCTCGAGAAAGAAAAGCGGAATTCGAAGAACAACTCCGACTCAATAAAGTATCATTGACTTAGCAAGCACCCATATCTTTTTTTTGCAGAAAGCGACCGTGATGGTCGCTTTCTGCTTTTCATGAACTGAAAATGTCCGTTCGTGAATTACTGTCACTGAACCATGTATATACTGCAGACTTTTGTTGCAGAATATAAATCAAAAAACTCTCAAAATGGATAAAACAACCCTCTACACGACCGTAAAGTGCATATCACTTTCACTTGCCGCCCTATTTGCCGTGTCAAATAGTAGCGGTCAGACAATCAACACAATTGCCGGCACTGGTACCGGCGGACACTCGGGCGATGGCGCTGCAGCAACGGCAGCAAATTTCTACAATCCTGCTGCTATAAAACGAGATGCAGCCGGCAATCTTTACATCGCCGACTTCTCCAACCACCGAGTAAGAAAAATAGACACGTTTAGCGTAGTCACTACGATAGCAGGGAATGGCACAGCAACTTATGCAGGTGATGGTGGTGCAGCAACTGCTGCGAGCATCCGGCAACCTGCAGGAATTGCATTGGACGGATCAGGCAACATCTATATTTCCGACAACTTCAACAACCGGATACGCAAGGTAGACGCGAGTGGCAATATTTCAACGATTGCCGGGAATGGTACAGGTGGATATTCAGGAGACGGAGGGGCAGCAACTGCTGCCATGATCAATCGCCCAACAGGGATTACTACCGATGCAACTGGCAATATCTATTTTGCAGATGAAAGCAATCATGTGATCCGAAAAGTCACTGTTTCAACCGGCATAATCACAACTGTTGCAGGAAATGGAATCGCCGGATATTCTACCGGTGTTGCCACAGGAGCAAACCTAAAACAACCAAAAGACGTTGCAGTTGATGCATCAGGTAATATTTACATCGCTGATTGGATGAATCATCGGGTGCGCATGGTCAACACTTCAGGCAACATTGTTGACCTGGCGGGAGACGGCACAATGGGATTCAGTGGTGATGGTTACGCTGCTACTGCATCCAGACTAAATAAACCGATTTCTATTTGGATAGACGCCTCGGGCAACCTGCTGGTGGCCGACAACGGCAATAACCGATTGAGGAAAATATATCTTGCGGGCGTCGGCCACATTGCAACTATTTGCGGTAATGGCACTTTCTCTTTCAGTGGAGATGGCGGTCCGGCAACAGCGGCGGGTTTGCGGACTCCCATGGGAATAGTGACAGATGCGTCTGGCATTATTTACTTTGCTGACCAAGGCAATCACAGGATACGCAAAATCGCAACAGTCCCTCCCCCGCCACCACCATTTATTGCAGGAACAACATCACTGTGCGCGGGCGCAACAACAACGCTTGGCGCATCAGTTTCAGGTGGCACATGGACCAGCGGCAGCACTACCACAGCAACAATAGACGCCTCGGGAGTCGTAACCGCGTTAACCGCCGGCACAACAATCATTACGTATGTAAGTTCCACAGGCATGGACACAGCGCTGATCACTGTTCATCCTCAGCCGGCTGCTATTACCGGGGCATCAAGTGTGTGTGTTGCCGCAACAACCTCTTATTCATGCACACCTGCCGGTGGCATATGGACAAGTAGCAACAGTGCTACAGCAATAGTCGACGCAGCAGGCACTGTAATGGGAATAGGAGCCGGCTCTGCAACAATATCTTATACCCTTACCGGTGGCTGCAACAGTAGTCTTGGCATCACAGTCATCGCCTGCCCTACCGATGTTAACGAAACGAGCCTCCATCAGACTACATTTGCAATATTCCCCAATCCCTCGCAAGGACAATTTTCAGTCACTATGCCACCGTCGAATTCAGAAACAGCACTAACGATCACTGATGTAATGGGCAGGGCAGTGCGAATGCTGCACATTCCGCCGGGTTCGGTCACAAAAAGACAAGAGATCTCTGACCTACAGGCCGGCATTTACATAGTTTCAATAACCAATGCGGGTAGCAAAGAACAAATAAAAGTTCTGGTACACAACTAAGTCATATCCAAAATAAAAGACGATACGACCACGTATTCCTGCCTCATGATGCGGTCAGCTGCCATTGACACTTCAAAAAAGGGCACTGAAACACCACAAAACAGATTCACCATTCACTATGCAGAACCACAGAATGCCAGGAGCAATACCCGGCATTTCTATTTAAGATATTCCAAACTCCCTAATTGATATTACGTACATTTATACTACACATACTCAAATTACAGACAGCTCACCTTATAAAAAACATTTCCGCCTTATGAAAAAAATCGTTTGTACAGTATCATCATTGCTGCTTGCAACATTATTACTCTGCTCTTATGATCTTCCGAAAAACTGGTTCAAAGCTGGTAGCGATCCCGACTCTTATGAGATGGGAATAGATAAGAATGCAGGGAGGTCGGGAGGTAGTGCTGCGATCATCTCGTCAACTGAGAAAAAGATCAAAGGGTTTGGCACACTGATGCAGAACTCTTTGCCGGGGAAATACCTTGGCAAACGCATCAAAATGTCGGGATACGTAAAGTCAGAAAACGTTGATTCATGGGCAGGACTTTGGCTTCGGGTGGATGGAAAAGATAAAGCAAGTCTATCTTTCGACAACATGTACGATCGTGCTATTAAAGGCACCACCGATTGGAAACAATATGAGATCATTCTGGATGTACCGGAAGGGGCAACCAACATCGCCTATGGAGCACTGCTCGCCGGAACAGGCACAATCTGGTTCGATGATCTGAAATTCGAAATTGTCAGTGATGCGGTTTCAACCACACAAAAAGAAATTACAACTCCTGAAAAACCCACCAATCTCAGCTTCGAAGAATAAGTATCGGGAGAGGATATGTAATCTCAAAAAATGATAGAGGCCAATTCAGAATACTGAATTGGCCTCTGCTGTTTATTAAGGAGGTAATACTATTAGCGAATGACATTGAGCTTTTCTGTGAAGCTAACATCATTACCGCTCAACCTGATGGTGTAAACGCCATTAGGGATATTTGCAATGCTGATATTAGTTCTCCCCTGACCATTGTCGAGATTCAACTGTTTTGCCATTACAATACGCCCCATTACATCAATTATTGTCAGATCAACTGATGTATGTTCGGTGTTGCCCCATGCCACAGTGATATCATTTGTCGCAGGATTCGGGAACACCATAACATCATTATTTATTGCAGCATTTGCAACATTACTGATTGTAACTGGCTTTATAGTTTTTGATGTAGTGTATTCTTTAAAATTCACCCCTGTAACTGATGAAGCTGAAGAAGTGATCGAAACAGTCGAAGATGCTGTTGTAGCGTACTCGATCTTTTCAGGATAAACTATATAGTTCCCGGTAGCAATACCCGAAAAAGAGTAATTGCCAGAAGCATCGGTATAGGTCTGG
>JBGAQG010000049.1:0-17378 GCA_044220845.1 Flavipsychrobacter sp.
AAGGTATTCCTGCCACCGCGGCAAGCGTAATCGCAGCTAGAATATGTATGGACCGGGAGAACAACATGTATTTATCGGAGTATCTGGGGCATAAAGTTCGCAAAATTAGCACTGACGGCATCATAACCACGGTTGCGGGTCTGGGTGCCGGCGGGTATAGCGGAGACGGAGGCCCGGCAACATCAGCTCACCTCAATGCTCCTGCTGGTGTAGTCACCGATACCTGCGGCAATTTATATATAGCAGATTCTTGGAACAACCGAGTAAGAAAAGTGTTCTTTTATCCAGAGTGCCCCGATACCACCGGTGGCGGGGATGACACTGTGGCGCTTACAGGTGAAGTAGAAAAAAATAATAGCGTGTTGATTTTTCCGAATCCTGCAGTGGATATTTTTACTATTAGATCGGCTACCAAACTTACCTATTCGCTTACTAGCATTACGGGGCAGATTATAATAAACGGCTCTATCATCAATGGTACACAATCAATACCTGTGGGTCACCTACCATCAGGCGTGTATTTCATTACCACAACCTCACCACAGGGCATCCGTACCGTAAAAAGAGTAGTAAAGGAGTAGTCTGTGCAAGGGTGCGTGCCAATGACAGTTGGCATGCGACGCGGGGTAGCGTTTTACAAATCTTAGATAAATCCCCGAATCGACTGTCTATGTGCATAAAATCATAACTTTATAGTAGAATTCAAATAAAAATGGCTGCAACATCTTTAAGCAATATTCAGCAGGAGTTACTAAAGCTATATTCGTCAGATATAGCAGAGGCAGATCTGTTGAACATAAAAAGGTATCTCGCGAAGTACTTTGCTGCTAAAGCGATAAACGAGGCTGATGCCCGTTGGGATGAAAAGGGCTATAGTAACGATACGATGGATAGTTGGCTAAATGAGGATATGACATCGGATGATAAAAGCGATCATTGATACGAATGTTCTCGTCTCGGCGTTGTCTTCAAGGTCGATCTATCACTGGCTGATACAAGATCTGCTTGATGAAAAATATGAGCTTTTTGTTACTGATGAAATAATGCTGGAATATGAGGAAGTGCTTACGCTGAAGTACTCAGCTTCGGTTGCGGGTAATTTTCTGATAGCTTTAAAGGAACTTCCGAATGTACATTTTGTTCATGTCTATTTCCGTTGGAATCTGATTGGCGATGAGGATGACAATAAGTTTGTTGATTGTTATGTAGCAGCCGGGGCACATTGCTTGGTAACCCACGATGCGCATTTCGGAGTGTTGAAGTCGCTAACCTTTCCAAAAATAAATGTGCTGAAAATTGACGGCTTTCAAAAGGCTGTCTTAGAATAAACGTTCGTCTTGACGAAGCGAGTCCTTCGACCAGAATGAGGTGGATATGAAATCTACCATACCCCGTTTTCTGTAGTATCATAGATTTTTCTTTAAAACCGTTTGTTGGCTGTTGATACCTTTACCGTGCAACAAGGCGTAATTGGGTGTTGCGGGTGTGATAAGTACGGCAGTGTGCACGTGGGAGTTTTTCGGGAGATTTTGCACAGGCGGGAGTTTTGTTAGTGATTGATGATGAACCCCAAAGTGCCAAATATGCCCGTCGGAACGTTTTTTTCAAACGGGAGTTTTTAGGAGAAACTTCGATACGATTTTGCGCCAAACGACGGTAGTAGATTATTAAGCAGGGAATATTACTTTTATAGCACCATGAATGAAGGAATTTTCAGGAAGAAGTCGCTGAAGCAGATAAAGAAAGAGGTGGCAGAGGGGCATAGCGATGCCCATGCCACCGGCATGCACAAGGTGCTGGGCGTGCGCGACCTCACTTTTATGGGCATTGCTGCCATAGTGGGGGCGGGAATCTTCTCTACCATCGGCAAGGCCAGTTTTGATGGTGGGCCGGGTATTATTTTGTTGTTCTTGTTTGTGTCGGTGGCCTGTGGTTTTTCGGCCATCTGTTATGCCGAGTTTGCCAGCATGGTGCCGGTGTCGGGTAGCGCCTATACCTATTCTTATGTGGCGTTTGGTGAGGTGATAGCCTGGATAATAGGATGGGACCTGCTGATGGAATATGCCATTGGCAATATTGCTGTGGCCATATCGTGGAGCAGCTATTTTACATCGCTCGTCAATAGTATACGCATAGGCAGCGTGCAGTTACATATACCCGAATACCTTGCCACCGACTACTGGACAGCCCGAGACGGGCTGAGTGAGGCCGCAAAACTGGCATGGCAGAACGCGCCCGTGGTGGCGGGTGTGAAGTTCATCTGCAATATTCCCGCTTTCATCATCACAGGTATTATCACCTGGATCATTTACATAGGCATTAAAGAATCGCAGCGCACCACCAATATCATGGTGATACTAAAGATCGCTATCATCATACTGGTGATGGTGGCAGGTGCTTTTTATGTGAATACCAGCAACTGGACGCCATTCTTACCTAACGGTATCGGCGGCGTGCTGGCGGGCACATCGGCAGTATTCTTCTCGTATATTGGTTTTGATGCGATATCTACCACTGCCGAGGAGTGCAAAGACCCGCAGCGCGATCTGCCCAAGGCCATGTTCTACTCGCTCATCATCTGCACGATCATCTATGTGCTGGTGGCGCTGGTGCTGACGGGCATGACGAGCTATACAAACCTTAATGTGGGTGACCCGCTGGCCTACGTGTTCAGCGCTATGAACAGCAAGTGGGCCAACTGGATCGCGGGTGTCATATCCATAAGCGCCGTGATAGCCACTGCCAGTGTGTTGCTGGTGTTTCAGCTGGGGCAGCCACGTATTTGGATGAGTATGAGTCGCGACGGACTGCTGCCTCCTGTATTTGCCAAGGTGCACCCTAAGTATAAAACGCCTTCGTTCTCTACTATTCTCACAGGGCTGGTAGTGGGCATCCCGGCTTTGTTTATGAACCTGACGGTGGTGGTGGACCTGACGAGTGTGGGTACTTTGTTTGCCTTTGTGCTGGTGTGTGGTGGTATCATTCGCCTGCAGCATGACCCGCACAGGCTGGAAAGCAAATTCAAGACGCCCTATGTAAACGCCAAATGGATAGTGCCCGGCATGCTGGTGCTGGCGCTGGTGTTGTTGCAGGTTTACTATCCGGGGGGTGTAGCAGGTGCGTTTGCCATCAGCAATCCATCGGGCGATGTGACGTGGGAAGCCATCAGCAGCAGGGTGCCGTTCTGGGCATTCGGTATTGTGTTTGTAGCGACGGCCGTGCTGTCGTTCCTGCGCAACTATTCACTGATACCGGTACTCGGTTTCCTGAGCTGTGCTTACCTGCTGTGTGAGTCGGGCGTGTCGAACTGGGAGCGATTCCTGGTTTGGTTGGTGTTAGGGTTGTTGGTTTACTTCCTGTATGGAAGGAAACACAGCCGTTTACTGAAGCAACAAGAGGGCAATCGTGCAGCATAGTATTGTAAACGGAAATTGTAACTTTAATCCTGTAACAGACGACCGGAAATAGCCACATGGTAACGTTCATTGCTCCATCATTCAAAGAAGATTTCGATCCGCATGTGTTCATCGGGTCGCTACTTTGCCAGCGCAACAAGAACTGGAAGGCCATCATATACAACAATGGTCCCAACCCGTGGCTGAAGCACTTTGTGGAAGAAACACAGGAGCCCAAGCATAGGTATGAGGTGTGGCTGAAGTCGCTGATAGAGCGATTTAAGGACGACAGGATCATCTACCGGGAATCGGCGCAGAACACGGGCGCGTGGGGCTGCTACAACCGCATAGACGCGCTGATGAATATGGTGGACACTGAGTATGTGGTGCAGACATCGATACAGGACTACTGGCTGCCGAACGCTGTGGATGCCATAGCTGCCAACCAAGGTGCGGACTTCATCTATTGGAACTCCATTCATCACCATCTGAACTACAAAGAGCTGCACGCGCTGCCCAAGGTGAGTTATATTGACTGGGGCAACTTTGCCGTGAAGACCGACATAGCCAGGAAGGTAGGCATCAATCATCCTGAGGCGTTCACTGCAGACGGTTTCTTTGTGCGCGACTGTATTGCGTCGGGGCTTATAGTGAAACCGGTGAAGCTGGAACAGGTGCTCACTATTCACAACTAAACAAAGCACAAAAAAGAAGCGCGCACCAGTGGCACGCGCTTCATATTGTTGGTTGAAAGAACGGTTTATTTGCCGTCTTTCTTTTCCTTCGCTTTCTTTTCCAGCATCTCAATGAGACCCGCGATGTTGCTGTGGTCAAGACGCTTACCGCGTATGATCTTCTTCTCATCGAGCAGGTAGATAGTAGGCGTGCTGTACACGTCGTATTTGCTGTGATAGTCGCTGGTGTGGTCGCTGTCCCATGTGTTGAGCCATTCGCCCATGTTGTACTTCTTGATGAAGTCGGTGATAGACTTTTGGTCGCCCTCGGTAGCAACGGTCATTATCTTCACACCCTTGTCTTTGAGCGCTACTTTGTAGAGGCTGTCGATTGAAGGCATTTCGTGCTGGCAGTGGCCGCAGGTAGGCGAGTAGAAGAGCACGCAAGTGTATTTGGCCTTGATGGCGTGTACACTCTCCATCTTCTGAGTCACTACGTTCGGCATCTTCAGTTCCGGCGCAATATTGCCTATCACGTTAGGTGCTATCTTCTGTGCACGATCGATGTACTTGCTCAGTTCATCGCTCTTCAGCCAGAACGCATCGCCCTTCATGTAGTAGTTCTCTACAAGGTATACGAATACTTCGTCCATGCCCATCACCTTGCTGTTCTCAACATAGCGGGTGATCCACCACAGTGTGTAGTGGAACATGTCTTTGGTGCCTTTACACTTCTTGAGGAGCACATCGGCTTCTTTCTCTACACTGTCTGTCCATGGCAGCACCAGCTTAGAGAAGTACTCTTCGAGGCGTGCATCGTAGATAGGCGTGTAGATGAGGCGGTCGTCGCGGAAGTCGAAACCATCCCAGAAGTGTGATTTGTAGTAGCGGTAGTTGAAGGTAGAGTCTTTGGTCTTGCCGTCTTCGAGGAAGTGGTCACCTTCAGGAATCTGAGGGGTTTCAATTGCGTTGAAGATGGTGGCAAGCAGTGTACCTGGGTAGTTCTTTACATAGTCGCGGCGATACTTGTTCAGTTCTTTTGAAGCAGCGACCGCCTTTTTGCGCACTGCAGCAGTGTCGGCAGTTGTCTTTGCTTTTTCGAGTTCTTTCTTCAGTTTCTCTTCGTTGCCGCTGTAGTCTTTCAGGTACTTCACGTAGTCGGAGAAGCGAGTGTTCTCGGGTGAGTTCTTGAACTGAATACCATCAGGTATCTGGTCTTTCGGAGCTATGATAGTGATATCGTCGCCCTTGTTCAGCAGCACTTCGAAATTGGTCTGCAGGTCTGAAAGATAGAGGATGTAGATACCACCTGTAAACTCGGCGCTGGTGCTATGAAAGACAGCGGTGCCATTTTTGTCGAAACGCGAAGAGTCGGTTTTGAAGATGGTGGGCCTGTTCTTACCATAGTAGTGCGCCAGAAACACCATTGAGTCTTTTACTCCCGGCATTTTGAGCACGATGTGGTAGCCGTCTTTGGCAAATAGTGTAGATGATACCGTTGTCAGTAGCAGCGTGGTGGCAAGTAGTAGTCGCTTCATAAGTTGTTTAGATTTTTCAGTTGCCGGGATGGTCCCCGGATAGCTAATGGATCTGTTTTTAGTGAACCAAAAATAAACTATATAATCAATGATAGGCTGAAAAATGGGTGTTGGTACAGAAAATTCACAAAGTTTTAGAAAATAGCTAATGTGAAAGGCAGGTAGAGCCACTGAAGCAGACAGGGGAGGCTTTCGCCTCCCCTGTTACAAAAAAGAATTCCAAGTAATATTATGCGTCCATGCGGCGCAGCTGGTAGAAGAGTTGGTTCATGCCGCCCTTCATGCGTGCACGGATGAAGTTGATATTGTCTTTGGTAAACAGATAATTGAATTTCAGGTACATCTCGGCGTTGTTGAGAGATGTGATGATACGATACCACTTCCAGATATGATGTTTGCTTTTTATGCGGAAGCGTGCACCTACGCCCATGGTCTGTACTCCCCATGGGGTATCGAAAGCGAAGTGCAGCGGTTGCGAATAAACAACGAGGTCGAAGTCGGTGCCCTTGGCCAGTTCTTTTACCTCACCGGTGTTTAATGACAAAGCAACGGTCATATCCAAATCCGGAATAAGAATGTTAACCTCACTGAGTTTTTTCATGATCCAGCCCGGGAACTTTGTCTTAAGTTGGTCGGAGCGTTTTTTTACGGCTTCGCGGATCTTATCGAGCGAGATAACAGGTGGTGTATCGATGATCTTCTCGCCATGGGCGTACAGGTCGTCGTAGCGCGCCATAGAGGCTGCATTGTCATGTGCCTCGGGGTGGTCGGTGTCGAGCGTCTCATTGGCATAAAGGACTATCATGCCGAGGTTCTCTTTTTTAAACACCTCATAGACCTTGGTAGGGGTGTTGCCAAAGTCGTTCATATACTTGTTGTCCTCGGTGCAGAAATAAAGATTGCTGGCGAATGGAATAGAGTATCGGGCACCTACATCCCGATGATTGTCAATCATGTTCTGAATGATGGTGCGCGCGGTCTGTGGCAGGTGATTCTCGTAGTCGTAGAAGCCGTTGTAACCGGCCATAGAGAACTGGTTCAGCACAAAGTCTATTTTGCCAAGATCCTTTACAAAGTTCTTGCAATCAATGCTGTTTGCCTCGCAGTCGTTAAGGTTGAGGATGGTTGTACCCTCGTTCATCACAGCCAGCGAAGAGTCCATCTGGCCGATCTGAGATACATATACTTTGGTCTTTGGTGTGATGTCGTAGATCTTGCGGTTGTCTAGCAGCGTTATGTTCTTGAACCCGAGTTTGCGGAAGGCATTGGGCATCTTGTCGGTATTGTTTTTTTGAAACAACAACGTGACGCGGTCTTTGAAGGCCTGCGGAAAAGACTTCAGAGTGGCTATGTGGAAATGATCGGGGTGTTCGTGAGATATCCAAAGGAAATCGATGTCGTCCAGCATGGAGTTATCCCATACTGGCGCGGGTAAAAGTTTCCAGGCATCGTTGAAAGCAGTTCCCATGTACCAGGGGTCGGTGAGAATGGTGCAATCTGATGTTTTAACCCTGATCGATGCCTGAGAAATAAAAGTAATTTTCATTTTGTGGTATTTTCAAATCGTTTTAAAAGCGGTGATAGTATGAATTAAAAAAATCAAAAGTAAGACAATAGGGATAATATGCATAACGCTATAAGTCAGAGGAGTACACCCAACGATTCATAGCTACGCGCAGTCAGTGCAAACATATAACCGTACATGTCCTTTTTTAATGATTTAAATCAGTTTTTTATGGTTGGAGGGGGGCTTTAAAATTGCGGGGGAAGGGTGGTTGGTGGATGTGGCGGCATGCAACGACACTTTGTTACATTTGCTTACACTTGAACTGTACGATATGCTACGCACCGATTTTCTGATCATAGGGTCCGGTATTGCAGGACTCACTTTTGCTGTGAAAACAGCGAGGCGATTTCCTGAAAAAAGTATCACCATCATCACCAAGGCGAATACGGATGAAACAAACACCAAGTATGCCCAGGGTGGTATCGCTGTGGTGAATGATCTGGAGAAGGACAGTTTCAACAAGCATATAGAAGATACCCTTGTTGCGGGAGACGGGCTTTGCAACAAGCATGTTGTAGACATAGTGGTGAAGGAGGGTCCACAGCGTGTAAATGAGATAATAGAATGGGGCGCCAGGTTTGATAAGAGTACTTCCGGCGACTACATGCGTGGCAAGGAAGGCGGACATTCCGAGAACAGGATATTACATCACAAAGACATAACCGGTTTTGAGATAGAACGCGCTCTGGTGGAGGAATGCAGGCAGTATCCCAACATACAGATCCATAATCATTGGTTTGTAGTCGACATCATCACGCAGCATCACCTCGGGTATCTCGTTACGAAGTCTACACCTGATATTACCTGTTATGGTGTTTATGCTTTGAACCTGCAGCAGAACCGGATTGAGAAGATACTCGCTGGTTTCACGTTGATGGCATCGGGTGGAGTAGGGCAGGTGTATCGCACAACAACGAATCCGCGAATAGCAACGGGTGATGGTATTGCTATGGTTTATCGCGCAAAAGGAAGGATCGAGAATATGGAGTTCATCCAGTTTCACCCCACGGCATTGTATGAGCCCGGCGTGAGTCCTTCGTTCCTTATCACAGAGGCAGTGCGGGGAGACGGCGGCATACTGCGCAATAGGGATGGTGTAGCGTTTATGCCGCAATATGATAGCCGGGCTGATCTGGCTCCGCGCGACGTGGTGGCGCGTGCCATAGACAGCGAAATGAAGCGGACTGGTACAGAGTATGTGTATCTGGATTGCCGACATATGGATCCTGAGAAATTCAAAGCACACTTCCCCAACATACACGCAAAATGCCTGAGTATTGGCATTGACGTGGCACAGCAAATGATACCGGTGGCGCCTGCAGCACACTACTGCTGCGGCGGCATTAAGACCGATGAATATGGCCGTTCATCTATCAGGAATCTATACGCTTGTGGTGAATGTGCGAGTACCGGTCTGCATGGCGCCAACAGGCTTGCGTCTAATTCTCTGCTTGAGGCTTTGGTGTTCGCGCACAGGTGTGCGGAGGACATGGCGCTGAGAGTGGATGAAGTATCGTTCAATGAACAAGTGCCGGATTGGAACGCATCGGGAACCAACGAACCAAAGGAGATGATCCTGATAACGCAAAGTCTGAAGGAAGTGCAGCTGATAATGAGTGACTATGTAGGTATTGTGCGGAACGACGTGCGCCTGCAACGTGCCATGAACAGGGTAGATCTGCTGCACAATGAAACAGAGGAATTGTACCGCTCTGCAACACTTTCGCCGCAGTTATGCGAACTGCGCAACCTTATTACGATAGGATACCTTATCATAAAGGGTGCGCAGTTCAGAAAAGAGAGTAGAGGATTGCATTTCAATACCGACTACCCGGAAAAGAGTTCTTTGTTGCAACAGGTGGTGCTGTAGTCTATCGTCAGAGTGCGCTGGCGATAAGGACAACGATCATTGCATAAACGAAGATCGTGACGATGCCCAGAATCAGCCCGGCGAGAGAAAGGCCCTGATGCTTTTTGCCACGGCCCATGCCAAGAGCGCCGAAGATGATGGCCGGTATGGATGCGAGGCCGAATGTAAATATGCCCAGCACGCCGCATACAAGCGACACGATCCCTTCCCAACCTGATGTGTCGCGCGCCTGTCGTTTCCCTCTGCCATCATGAGCCGGGCTCAATTTGGTTTTTAGTGTCTCGGAAGGCGATGTAACTGTCTCGACTGAGAGTGGTTCAGCGCCAATAGTAGATTCATTAACTACGGGCGTTTTCCGAATTATGTGTCCGGCATAAGTGTCTGCATTTGCGCAGCCTACCAACAGCAGTAGGGACAGGACGAGTTTTTTGGGTGTCATATTTTTTGTTGAAGGTGTTGATAATTTAGTTTTAGAATAGCCAGCCGATAAACGCGAATGCAAGCAATAACGCAAGCAGCATAATTACCGTTACAATGATACCGAGTACAAATCCGGCTACTGCCATGCCATGATGTCTTTTGTTTCGACCCATGCCAATTGCTCCGAAGATAATAGCCAATATTGCCGGGAAGCCAAAGAAAAAGCCGAGTATGCCACACACAAGTGCTACAATCCCTTCCCATCCGCTGCTACTACCCGGACGCTGCAACAGAGGCTTGTGCTCCTGTTTGAATTCGCGAAGTGTGTTGACGAGGCCTTTGGATTCTATTTGCTGAATTGTTTCTTTAACTGCCACGTTGGTAGCCGAGTCGGCAACGGGTGTAGGGCGTTTCATAATGAAACCGGCATGTGCCGGAGTGAAACACGCGCAAGAGAGGATCACGATGAGCAATGATAAAATTCGATTTTTCATTTGGGTTGTTTTGAGCAATAAATGTAGCAGATATATTTGATTTGATAAAATGTCGCTTTGCTTTTCTTTATCTGCAATAATTGTTCCAAAAAAGAAGCACATCCCCGGGGATGTGCTTCTTAACGAATTTGTTTCGCAATTTATTTTACTATCACCAGTTTCTGCGTGCTGATACTGCCGTTAGCTTTAACTGAAACGAAATAAACGCCTGCAGACAACCCGTTGATATCAGTGCCGATGTGCTGTGCTCCGGTCTGTAGTTCTACTGAGCGGGCAAGCAGCGTTTTGCCGGTCATGTCGGTGAGCTGCATTTCTGCACTCGTGTTTTTGTCGGAATAGATAGAGATGTAGAATACCGTATTTGCCGGGTTCGGATAAACATTGAAGCCTGCTGTGGTTCCTGTAGGGTTGTTATTGGTAACAACAACAGGTCCTGTTGTTCCTATAGTGTTGATCGTTGTGTTGGTAACAATAGGTTCGTTGTAGTCGAAATAGATCGATGCCCTGTTATTAAACTGTGTTCCGATAGCAAGTCCTGGCTTGGTTTTTATTGTATAAGTGAACATGCCGTTGCTGCGGTAATCGTCGAAAATCTGCGGTGGCAGATTGATGTTGTCAAAGCTGAATTTGGCAACCTTTACTGCACCACTCTGAGACAATGATACCCTACATGGCGCCGATTCATATATCGGGTGCAGAGAGCTCCATTCAAGGTCATTGTCAAGTGTGTCAATAACTACAATGTTCTGTGCGTACCAGCTGCCTGTGTTTTGGAAGTGCACTGTATATTCGAGTGTTGTGTCGTTGACAGAAATGATACCGTTCGCGCCGGTGCCTTTCGGTGTTACTTCTTTGTAGTTCGGATCGTAAGAAGCTACAACAGTGGCGCGGTGTTCGCACACATTGTTGGCAGGTGTGTTGTCGGTGAGCCATGTGCCTGTAACTGTGTCGTGTGCCGTTGTGTCGCGCCAAACTACGTTTGTGCCTAAAGGTATATTTGTCGGAACACTGTATGTACTGACGATTGTTTTTGATTGTCCCGGAGCAAGTATATCTGGTATCTGAGCGTGATAGAAATTTGAACCTCCAGTAAACAGGCCGGAAGGCACGAACGAAGGAGTCAACAGTTGTCCATCAGTCTTCACAGATCCGTAAGTTGAGTCTTCTGTTACGGAGCCTTCGTTAACGATCACTATCTGCTGCCAGTAAGTGTTTCCGGGTACAGGTGGGACAACACTCGAAACGCTGATACGCATATCATGTGTAGGTACGACTGCGTTTGCAAAATTGATGTTGCTGACACAACCGGTCGCCGCCGTTACAGAAACTGCAATACTATTAAGCTGGCAGGGAGAAAGCGGGTAGCCTGCACGAACAGTTTCGGTGACGGTATATGTACCTGTAGGTACTTTGAAAGAGTAATGCCCGGCGCCGTCGGTATAAGTGTATCCGATACCTGAACAATATACCTGCGTGTGTGGTATGCCTGCCTCGCCTGTTTCCTGCATGCAGTTCCCGTTGGCATCTGCATAAACAGTTCCTTCTATAGTGCAGTAGCAGCTTGTGCCTGTTGTGTCGTAGCCGAGGTAAGCATGTTTGCTTGCTACGCATCCCGCTGCGTCTGTAGCATTTACCCAGTAGTGACCATAACCCAGACCTGTTACAGTTGCTGTTGTACCTCCTGTTCCCCATCCATAACTATATGGTGGTGTGCCGCCAAACGCCGTAGCCGTGAGACTACCGTCGTTGGCAAATATACAAGTGGCGTCTGTTGATGAAATACCTATGCCAACCGGAGAGTAAGAATTCAGGGAGAATGACTTGTTGATCTGGCAGCCCATTGCATCTGTGATACGAACCGAGTATTGGCCTTGCGGAATACTTGAGATCGAACTACTTGTTGCGCCGGTGTTCCATAGGTACGTATATGGGGTAGCACCGCCTGTTGGGGTGATACCCAAACTGCCGTTAGAAAGTGAACACAGAGGGCTGGTTGAAGTGAATGCACCTGTGATGATGTTGATCGGGTTGATAACAACAGACCCTGTTCCTATGCAACCTGCAGCATCGGTTACTTTCACGTTGTATGTGCCTGCGTTCATGCCGGTAATGGTTGCTGTAGTGTGCACGGGAGTGGTATACCACAAGTAACTGTATGGAGGAGTGCCACCGGCCGCTATCACAGATGCATTGCCGGACGGGCTTGTACAAAGACTTGGCGAGCTCGTATAGGTGAGTGTGATAGGTGTTGAAGCGCTTACGTAATAAGAGCTTGAGCCTGTGCAACCGTTAGCGTCAGTTACAGTCACGTTGTACATACCGGCATTAAGTCCGGTTATGGCTGAAGTGCTTGCGCCGGTGCTCCATGAGTACGAGTAGGGCGCAGTACCGCCTGATGGGAATACGCTGATCGCGCCATCTGATGCTACGCATGTTGCCGGTGTGGTAGTGGCGGGTAGCGAAAAAGTTATTGCCTGAGGTACATTGATGTTTGTTGGTCCGCCTGGTGCAAATGCGCTATCAGCCTGCGCTACACAGCCAAGAGCGTCTGTGATAGTGACGTTGTAATTGCCTTTTGCCAGACCTGATATACTCGCTGTTGTGGCACCTGTTGACCATAGATAGCTGATTGGTGCAACTGCGCCGGATCCAATCGCGGATACAGTTGCAGTTCCATTCAGGCAGTTTGCTGGTGTTGCTGTGAGTGTTGCCGTGAAAGACACGTAGTCTATTAATCCACCGCCATCGTCTGCAACGCGAGATCCGTAAACGCAGCCCGCAGCGTCTGTGATCACCACACCATAGTTGGCCGTGGGCAATGATGCCGGATTGCCGGATGCAATAATAGAACCGGTGGATCGGTTATACCATTGATACGTATAGGGCGCAGTGCCTCCGGCAACACTCGCAGTAATCGTGCCCGGAGCGGGACAGACCGCAGGAGTTGCGGAGAGAGTATAGGTCATAGGCGGTAGGCCTGCAAAAAAGGTGTACGCAGAACCGGTGCCATCGGTTGCCGAAATGTACACAGGGCCTCCGCTGTATGATGTAAGCGCGTCTGTGGTTCCGGTTACCGTGTGCGTTATGGTCGCACCCAATGTGCCGGTTGTTGTCCAGGAAACCGTTAGTGGTGGCGTAAGGCCGGTGATATTTGCAGTAATTACACCATCGTTGTTGCATGGTGTGACAGGGACACTTACTGTTACTGACTGCGCAGTTGCTGTGAATTTTAACAACAGCATCAGTAAGGAGAGCGGAAAGAGTTTTTTCATAATAACGTTTTTTTGATCGTTGAATCTACCAGATAAGACGATATTGACCCTATGCTTGTGAGTAGCACGTAAATTTTTGTATCCGGTAGTTATTATGTAAATGTAATAAATGTCTTTCATTGGTGGGAGAAGTGACGGAAAAGTCCGGGAATTGACGCGAAAGAGTTCACTTCCCCAACATGGTTTTTACTGAAAAGGCGAAGAGATCTGCAGGCATCCACTGCGCTCCCATAATGGATTGTTTATTATATATGGTGTATTTGCATTTATGTCTTAATGTTGTCGCCGGCGTAAAAGTATTGTATAGAGGAACGCGAAACTAGACGGATAATTTTGCCGTGGGTAATTGCCGTTTGTTAATGGGAAGGCGAAATATAGTGATTTTCGGACAGGTTGATGCGGAGTTATTGTAAATCAACGTGATGTACCACAAATTAAAAATTGTTGACTTGAAAATAGCTGAAAAAATTTGGTAATTCAAAAGAAAACGTTAAGTTTACTTCCTCTGTAAATTGTTGGTTTCGAAGTTTAGCGCGTTTTTACTGCGAGCAGTGATTTGCGGTTAGCGTGATCAAAGTGCTGAAACGCCGATGTACAGAGACTTTTGGCGAAATAATTTAACACGGAAATACAAATACTAAGCTTATGAACAAAAACCTATTCTTCTATCTGGTAGCCTTTGTCAGCTTCCTGACAGCCGGGACAGCGGTTGCGCAGTCGACCACATTCAACTACACCGGCAGTGTGCAAACGTACACAGTGCCCACCGGGTGTACGTCCATCCTTGTAGATGTTGCCGGTGCGCAGGGTGCGAACTATTCTAGCCCGGTACAGACCGGCGGAAAGGGCGGCCGTGCGCAGGGAACAGTAGCTGTTACACCTGGTCAGGTTATCTACGTTTATGTAGGTCAGCAGCCACCTTCGGGTTCTTGCGGGTCTACTGCCGTAGTTGGCGGTTCAAATAGCGGTGGTGGTGCTCAGGGTGGTGCCGGTTCCGTAGCCGGTGGCTGTGGTGGTGCCGGTGGTGGCGGTTCGTCAGATATCCGTACCGTTTCAGGTGCCACTACGGCTGCACTTGCCAGCCGTTTGCTGGTGGGAGCCGGTGGTGGTGGTTCTGCATGGAACTGCGGTGAAAATGGTGGAGATGGCGGTGGCCTTACCGGTGCTAATGGTAACAGCTGCGGAAGTTACAACGCGGCTAACTGTGGCGGGCCCGGCACACAGACAGCCGGTGGCGCTGCGGGAAGTTCGGCAAGTGCAGGTACGTTTGGTGCTGGCGGTAACGCCTATGCCAGTTATTATGGCGGCGGCGGCGGTGGCGGCTGGTACGGAGCCGGTGGTGCTTATGCCGGTAGTGCCTGCGGTGGTTCATCCTTTACAGGAGGAGCCGGTGTAACAGGTGCCTCTATGACGGCGGGTTTCCGAACAGGTAACGGATATGTTGTTATTACTAATCTTACTCCATCTATCTTCACATCAAGCAGCACGCTTTCATTAGGTGGTGTGACCACAGGCACGTGTGGTGGCGACATATCATTTACAGTTTCTGGTGCAAACCTTACGGGAGCACCGGGTACACTCAGTGTGACTGCGCCTGCGAATTTTCAGGTATCTATTGACGGTTCACTTTGGTTTTCTTCTTTAACACTTGCTTATACGTCTTCAGCTCTTGCAGCACAGACAATTTTTGTGCGTGCGTGCCCAACGGCTTCAGGTGCTTTGTCCGGCAACATTACGATATCAGGCGGTGGTGCATCTTCGGCAACCGTTGCAGTTAGTGCAACGGGTGTAAACGTTTGCTCAGCTACGCCAACCGCCGGTACATCAGCTTCTGTACCAACAAGCGGTGGTCCTTCAACGTCGTTCACGCTTAGCCTCTCAGGTACTTCGGTAGCAGGTGGTCTAACCTACCAGTGGCGTTCATCGCCAACCGGTATTGCAGGTTCGTTTACCAATATTGCAGGAGCAACTAATTCCACTTATACATTTACAGGCTTGAGCGCCAATACATATTTCCAGTGTAACGTAACGTGTCCGTCTTTCGGAACTGTTACATCTTCAAACACTATGGTGACGTTTGTACCTCCTACGTACTGTACGCCAAGTTATGGTACATCTTGCGGTGGTCTGGCGATGCCAACGAGTATTGCATCACTGACAGGTATCCTGAGTACATCAATTTCTGACCCATCGTCATCATGCGGTGCAACAGGACCGAACTATACCGACAGGTACAGCACCATGTCAGTAACATTGGCTCCGGGTTCGACTTACTCGGCATCAATAGGAGGTAACTCGTATGCAGGTAACTATTCTGTTCAGATATGGATCGACTTTAATGATGATGGTGTGTTCACGTCTCCTGGAGAAACGATCGGAGGTGGTCTGACCAGCTCGACTTCAACATCGGGTGCGAACACAATGACACTGACGATCCCTGCAGGTGCAACCCCTGGTACACATCGCATGAGGATAGTTGGTAACTATTCATCTTGCTGTGGTGGTGTTACTTATCCGAGCATACCGTCATGTGTTACGCCATCAACTACTTATGGTGAGACGCGCGACTATAAAGTTGTGATCCAATCTCCTTGCTCTACTCCGTCAGCGATAACAGGAACCAACTATGCCTGTGTCGGAGGAACGACAAATCTTGCCTCTGCTACATCAGGCGGAACATGGTCAAGCAGTAACACTGCTGTAGCTACTGTAAACGCTTCCGGTGTTGTAACAGGCGTTGCTTCAGGCGCGGTGCGTATCACATATACGGTTACAGGCGGTTGCTTTGTAACTCGTATTGTGGGTGTTTATGCGACTCCATCTGTTGCATCTATGTCAACATCCGCTACTACGATATGTGCGAATTCAACACTTACCTTCACTGCAGGTAGTACATCAGGCGGTGTTGTGTCTTACACATGGAGTGGTCCTTCATCCTACTCAGCGACAACAACAGGCAACTCTACAACACACATTCCTGCTTCGGTTGCATCATCCGGTGCATACAGTGTGCGTGTTACCTCAGTTGCAGGATGTGTTAGTGCTCCGGCTAGCACTGCGGCTATCACGGTTCTCCAATCGCCTGCTCCGTTCTCAGGTCCCCATTCGGTATGTGAGGCAGCGTCAGTGACACTTGGCAACTCTGTAGCAGGTGGAACATGGACTTCCGGCTTGACAGGTATTGCAACAGTTGCACCAACAACAGGTGTAGTTACCGGTGTGTCTTCAGGACTTGCTAACATCACCTATACACTTCCTAACCTTTGTTTCTTATCAGAGGTAGTAACGGTGAATCCGCTTCCAGTGGTTTCTGTTTCACCATCAGGTACATCAACAATATGTATGGGCGAGTCAGTTCCGTTTGTTGCTACTTCTCCTGATCCTGTGTTTTCACTTGTGAACCAGGATTTCAACAGCGGCCTGAGCGGCTGGGTAGTGAGTGGTAGTGCAGCGCCTGCGAACAGGTGGCAGATAGTTAACTCGACTACTGCCGCTGATGGTACACCGGGCGATGGTACAGACATGTTGCAGTCTGCGGCACAAGGCGCACTGACGAACAGCACCATTACATCTACATCATTTAATACAATGGGTTACGGATCGGCTACATTGAAGTTCGACCAGTACCTGTTGTCGGCATCTCCTGATGCGGCAGCCACGATCCAGTATTCTACAGATGGTGGCATCACGTGGACCACACTGGAAGAGCAGGCCGGTACGATAGTAGGCAGCCCTTCATTCACACCTGGCACTCCTAACACGAGCATCACGTTGCCTGCGGGCGCACTGGGCCAGTCTGATGTACGTCTGCGTTGGGTATATGATGCATCACAGTACTACTGGTTCCTCGATAATATTAAAGTGGATGCGCAGCTTCCACCATCAACATTCGCGTGGACCGGTGCACTGGGTCTTTCGTGCACTACATGTACAAGTCCTACGATCACCCCTACATCAACAGGCGCCAACAACTACAGCGTGACGGTTACGAGCAGCGCGGGCTGTGCGACAACCAACTCAGTTACAGTGAGCGTGAACCCGCTTCCGGGAGCTATCACCGGTAACCTCAGCCCATGTGTGGGTACTACCTTCACACTGGCGAACAGCACAAGCGGTGGTACATGGAGCGCGAGCAACGGTAACGTTAC
>JBGAQG010000050.1:0-16521 GCA_044220845.1 Flavipsychrobacter sp.
TATTTCTTACTGTAATGAACTTGTTGCCCGGTCCTGTTGTTGCAGTACTTGCAAACCAAACGACTGCAGAAGTGCCGACATTGTTGTTCACAATTGTCATGCTTGATCCGCCGGTGTTCAAACCATCGAGCGTTACATAACGTGCATTCAGGAACTTAAATACTGAAGCAGCGCCGGTTGTACTACTGATAGTTACCGCGTTACCTGCGGCAGGCTGGATAGTGAGTGTATTTACAGCACTCGCAAATGAGTTGAGCTGCACTGTTATCGGGAATGTTTCAGTTGGATAGGTTGCATCTGTTAATGAGAAGACAACCGGACCTGAGATACAACCTGTGTTATATGCAGCCACTGCATTCGTAATTGTGTTGAACGGAGCCGAACTTCCGGAACCAACAGGAATTGTGCCGCTAAGCGACAGGAGCACATTGAAGCTGTTTGGTGTAGTTGGAGGTGTAGTTACAGTATTTACATCTGTAGCCACCAGACCCGTACCCGGATTAGCAGCGATTTGTGATGCGAGGTCTTGTGCAATTACGTAGTAAAACACCTGGTCGTTTAAAGCAAGTCCACCCATCAGCGATTCAGAGATCGTAAACTGCCATGTACCGTTAGCGGCAGTTCCTGATACCAGAGTTCCCTGTGTGCTGAACCATGCACCAGCAGCACCTTTTTTGAAGTAAACGCGTGGTTGCAGTATCCCGCTGGTCGGAATAAGATCACCATCGGCAATAGTTGCAGTAAACGTCCTGTCACCTGTTCCGCACGCATTTGTGAGTGCAGTATAAGTGATGGTAGGTGGAAGGTTTGACAATGGAACACCATCAAATTCGTCAGCACCCATGTCAGGAGCAAATCCACCACCATTTACAGCGGTAGGACCGGGACGAGTTTCATTATCAAAGTCTGTATTAAATCCGGGAATATCAACGCCATGTGCCTCAAAGTTATTGGCTGTGAGACCCATGTTCAGGTGCAGATCACCAACGAGAGAGTTAACAAAAGTTGGTACGCTTGATGTGTACGAGTTAGCGTCACTTGATGATGACGTCCTCCATGCTGCAAATGTCCTGTCGCCACTCCAGAAACCGATCGTTGCAGGGTTACCGTTCAGGATATTGTAGTTCGACGCGTTAGCGCCCCAACCGGTTGTACTTGCAGTACCACCAATTGCGTTACCGATTGCATAGTGCTTACCAGTACCACCCGTACGAACGTTGTTGAAAATGTTATTGCGGATGTCCATTGGAGTTGTGAACACAGAGGTAGAATAGTTACCGCGCAGCATACAAGCAGTGTGGTTGCCACCTGACGATGCGGTGCCCTCAATATTCACCGTATTGAAATACACTTTCAACAATAAGCCGGAAGAGACATTCATAATACCCGTAAAAGATGTGTTTGTGGTTTGTCCAGCACCTAATGAGATCATGTTGTTGTAAACGGTTGCACCAGTTGTTGTAGGCGAGCCGACCATAACACCAACAACGCGTGGAGGTGCTGTTGCAGATGTTCCTGTGTTAGCATTCCTTAGGTCATAGATCCTGTTATTACCGATCATTGGTCCAACGGCATTTGTAACGCCAATACCACAAACTGTGGTGCCAATTGCTGCTGTGTTTGTATTCGCTATTGAATAAATAGTGTTATTTGTAATAGTGGCCAACGGAATTGTATTGCCGTAATAACCAATACCCATCACAGCTGCCTGTCCCGAGCTCACAGTATTTGCTGATGAGCTGGATATGTTATAGATCGTATTACCGGTTATTGTTGCCGATGCGTTGCTGGTGTTTATGATTCCAGCTGCCAGACTTCCTGTTCCGGTTCCAAGTGCCCTCAAATTCGCAATAGTGTTGTTGCTAATGACTGGCTGAACAATATTTGTAATTGTGGTTGAAGAATTGATACCATACAACAATTGAGTACCGGTTGTGGCAGACGCGAGATTCAGACTGTTGGCAGTTGCAGGGCTACCAATTGTGTTACCTGTAACCGTGTAAGAACCGGTAGATGAGATCTGAATACCCTGTATGCCTGCGCCATTGGTTGCTGAACCATTATTGACAGTTATAGAGCCGATAACATTGTTCTGAATGTTGATGGCTGCAGGGTTAGCAGCAGAACCGTTGATACCTACGACTGTTCCACCTGTGTTTGTATTGATGGTAGCAGTGATAGCGCCATTGCCTGTTGCAGCACCAATGATATTTGGCGTAATGTTTCCGATATTAACTGTACCACTTGTTACACTGATGCCACAAAATGCACCACCCGAAGTAGATGAGGTGCTTGTAGTAGTGAAGTTGAAACCACTTATGACATTACCCTGTACAGAAGACGGAGTACTGTTACCAACTGACAGGAAAATTGCGTTATATACCAGCGTGGTTGCTGCTGTCATTGTAGTTGTACCGGTACCTGCAGGAGATGAGAAACCGATTGTGTTATTCGACACGTTGAATGCGTTACCAAGGGTGTTGGTTATAAAGATCGCCCTGTGCGTGGTACCGGTGGTGTATGTACGTGGAACTGTTTGATAGAATTTGTTGTTCGTGATATTCCAATGGGTATTTGCTGTGGTAAGCAATATACCATTGGATGCGGTGGTAGCTACGAAATAGTTGAAGATGTTACAGTTTGATACTGTGTTGTCTCTATTCTCTTTTCCGGTTGTACCTGAAGAATAGATACCATTATAAGGTGTGGTTGTACCGTCACCGATGTTACAGAACTCGATAAGGTTGTTTGTATTACCGGCTACAGCAGTAGAAGTAGAGAACCAGATAGAACCCTGACCGGTTGAAGTGTTAACACTCTTAATGTCGCAGAAACGAACGATGTTATTTGACGCCCCATTGATGAACCTGATAGCCTGGCCACCTGTGTTCGTATTGGAAATTGTGAGCGCATTTGTAGAACCGGTAGAACCTACCCTACCATCGATGGTAACATAGTTTGCACCGTTAAGGTCAATTACAGCATTTGCTGCACCACCCCATGTAATAGTGAGTGGTCCCTGCGGGCGGATAGTAAGGCGGTTGGTTGGACTCGCACATGGTGGTGTGTTGATCACGATCGGGAATGTCTCACCTGTGCCATCGTAGGTTGTCTGAATTTCAAGTGCTACAGGTGCGGCAAGACCGAATGTGTTAACCGCACTGATAGCAGCAGTAAGCGTCGGGTAGTCACCGGTAGGGCCAACTGTCTTAATGCCAGTGAGGCTACATGAAGTCGTGAATACTGTGTTTGTCAACGGAGCACCCGTTGCATACAGTGGTCCGCCGGTACAAAGGTTATTGTACGCATACACCCAGAACCAGTATTGGGTGCCCGGTGTGAGGCCGGTCGCATTGTAAGTTGTGTAGTTAGAGTTGCTTACTACTACTCCTCCCAATGATGTAGTACCAACCGGGTAGTTGATACCATCTACAGGTGCAGTTGGGGGTGTGCTCGTACTGGTCATTATAACCAAATATTTATGTGCGGCAGGAGCAGACGCAGTAAATGAGCCATTGATATTGAACAGACCTGGTGTGAGACCCAACGCAGTCGGTTGATTGGTTGGTGTGACACATGGTACTACCTCATAAACATTGATGTTGTCCAGACCTATATCGGTAACGCCAAAGTCACCGGTTGTTCTGAAACGGATGATGGCAGCACCATCAGCCAATGTTGTTGTGAAAGAACGATTTGTCCATGAACCAGCAACTGAAGGAGGTGCATCAACGGTCGTAAAAGTAGCACCGCTGTCAACTGATATTTGACATACAATGTTGTCGGAACCGGAAGTGTTGATGTAGTCATAGCTGATCTGCTTCGTACCTACCGGAAGGTTCACATATAGGTTCAAATCACCCGTTGTACCCGATGACGCCTGATAGCTGTGCCACCTTGCAGAGAAAGAACCATCGCTTGACGTGGGACTATACTGACCAAGTGTTGGGTTTACCCATGCACCGGTGTTTGGCCCCTGTGGGTCATCTTGCCTGCGCCAGAAGTTATTTACCGATGTAGAAGTTGTTGTATTCCTCCAGAAGTTGTTCGGTGCGTCGGCAGTTGCACACGCATTCATCCAAGTTGGCTCGAAGCTCTCGAAGAACGGTAATGATGCCACGTTAACAGGGACAAGTGTAAGGTAAGCCGGGGCAGTTGATGCGCTCAAACCACTTGCTACGCAGGTAATGGTACACTTGTAATATGTACTCGTTGATACTGTTGCAGAGAAAGTGTTACTTGTTGCACCCGGTATCGGTGTGTAAGTAATATTGTCGGTTGATGAGGCCCACTCAAACGTCAGTCCTGAAGATGTTGATGCACCGATGAGGGATAGATTTGACGTATATGGTGTACAGCCGTTTGTTTTCGTAGCATTGATGGTGCCTGCAGTTGGACTTCCCACACATGGTGGTGCTGTCTGAATATCGACATAATAGTCAACGCAGGTTCCGCTGAAATAGTTAGGATTCGAGCCACCAAAGTTTATGGCACAAGGATCAAGACGTGGAGGGTACACACCTAACGAGCTTGAAGTCAATTCCCATATTCCGCGCATACGCATAAGGTGAAGACCCGTTGGAGCACCCAATGGGATATTGATATTAAAGTTAACCGGGTTAATCGTGGTAGCGGAAATGTTGACACCAATTACCCCTGTCACTTCTTCTGTTGTCTGGAAAATGCCGTCATTGTTGAAGTCAATCCAAACCTGAGCTTCCTGATTGCTGGACAACGATCCGTAAGACACAGCGCTTGGGTAGCTATTACCGCGATATAGAACTATTGGTGCAATAGAACCTGTGCGACTGAGATAACCAGTACCCGTATTTACCGCGGACATGATTGTATTGTCGTTCAGGTTTGGCCCGGTAGCCGCCGTTACTGTGAATACACCTACACCAAATGCGTAACTACCCACACTTGACCATGAGGCCGCTGTAGTAGTACACGCAGGCGCTGGAGTAAAGGTAGCCATAACGGTGTTTGACGTAGCTGACGCGAACGTAGGACAGGTTACAACTGCCTGATAAAAAGTGTTGGCTGAGATACCGGTAAAATTGTATGTTGATGTAGTGGCGCCTGTAATGTTTGTAAATGGACCTGCGCCGGATGATGCCGACTGCCACTGATAAGACAGTCCGCCAGCAACAGTGGTACCTGTCAGGCTAAGGGTGAATACTGTTGATCCAAGACCACTTGTTGGTGTAACAGCTGCTGTGCCGGGAACAGGAGTGCCGGTACAAGCCGAAGAACCGGTACCACACACTGCAACGTTTCTGGTAGCTGTACCTCCTGCAATTGTTACGTTAGCACTACAATAAGTTGTGGCAGCGGTTGGGTTGAATCGCACATAAACCGGTGTTGCAGCAAATCCAGCCCCAGTGTATGAAGTGGTAAATGAAGACACCCAAGTAATTCCATCGGCAGATACTTCGTAGTTAGCAGGAGCAGTAACTGTATATGTGCCAGCCGTTGGAGAAAGGAAAGATCCACCTATTGTGGTGATCAAAGGAGCCGATGAGGTACCAACAGTTGTTGGGTCGAAAGACAACGAAGCAGGTGTAGCTGTGATTGTAGGCGGTGGAGGCGTGTAGGTAAGAGAAATGTTATCCACTGCTGCCGGCGGTTGACTACCCAACGATCCGTCGTTCTGCCAGGTAAAGATCAGGCGAACTGTAGTTCCTGCAAGGGTATTCGGAAGTGTTATAGTCTGAGTAGAGAAAGTACCAAAAAAAGACGTTTGAGTGTAGACGAGTGTCGCGCCGGATAACGCAGTGCTACTTGAGGCAGGCACACCTGCAGTTGGCGTCACAGTTGTAGGGGCTGTATACACAAGCAATCGATCCCAACCGGTCTCACCATTTCCTTTTAAAGCGAAAGAAAGAGAAATACTAGTTGCTCCCGTAGGTATCGCCACGTCTCTGTAGAAGTGACTTGTTGCAGAACCTCCGGTGTTGTAGTTATTGTTTGTACCGCTACTGATAGAAAAGTAAGCAGCACGTGCACCTGTATAGCCGGTAGGCACTGTTCCCAAATACCATCCAATGGAGGCAGACGTGTTTACCAACGTCCATCCGTTTGCGGCAAAGGTCGTACCATTTTCAAAACCACCATCTCCGGTAGGGCTTATAGCTACAACCTGAGTATATCCGGTCATACTCAGCACGCACATCATCAAAAGCAAATAGATCTTCTTCATACAATCAACATTTATAATTTATTCTCAGTTTCTAGTTTGTTATTTGCCCAACAAACCAACCTTATTCCCTGGTATCAAAGACATGAATTTGAGGATTTATACTGGTCGGCATGCAGGGATTACTGCGCAATTTTTTGGCAAATGTTATGAAATTTCAAGTATAAAGTTAAATAATTTTAACTAAATGTGAATTGCGTGCCAATTCTGACAATCCAATGATAGAATAGTATTATCACGGCTGTATGCGCAACCATTGACCAATAATAACTTGGAGTTATTAAAACAGACATGTTTGTATTTATTCGATATTAACATCCGGCAATTTCCATAAAACTACCCGGCATCTTGGCAAACAGAAATCAACCACAAATATGGTTTGAAATATCATAGTTTTGCAGCGATGGCGGAAGAGAAGAATGTAGAAAAGAATGCTACGGTTTTACCGGATTCAAGTTCACAACTTGGAAAGAAAGAACAGGTGGCTGAAATGTTCAATAACATAGCCGGCAAATACGATTTCCTGAATCATTTTTTGTCGTTGGGAATTGACAAGTCATGGAGAAAAAAGGCGATAGCCGAAGTAGCGTCTGTTGCTCCAGCCAGCATTCTTGATGTAGCGACCGGTACCGGTGACCTTGCTATTGCTGCTGCCAAAAACATTGGTGGAGTGACCGTGGTTGGTGTAGATATTGCCGACCAGATGCTTGAGGAAGGAAGAAAGAAAATAGCTGAGCTGAATTTTAGCAAGGTGATATCGATGAACCTTGGCGATAGCGAATTACTCCCGTTTGCGGATAACAGTTTTGACGCTGTAATGTGTGCATATGGCGTAAGGAATTTCGAGAACCTTGAGGCAGGGTTAAAAGAAATGCAGCGGGTGATGCGCCCCGGCGGCAAGTTGGCAATTCTTGAGTTTTCACGTCCCGAAAATTTCCCTATCAAACAACTGTATTCATTCTATTTCAAGAACATCCTTCCCGGCATTGGTGGCCTGTTGTCAAAGCATAAGACTGCCTATACTTATCTGCCCGAGTCAGTGAATGTTTTTCCTGATGGTGCGGATTTCTGCAGAATTTTAACCAAATGTGGTTTCACCGGTTCTAAAGCAAGGCCGTTAACATTGGGCGTGACAACTCTTTACACTGCATCTAAGTAATTAAGCTTTAGCCCTTTCAAGGAATTTTTCTATTTTCCTGATAACCGCATTAAATGTGTCATCAGTCTGGAGGTCATCAAACTTTATCCAACGAAGTCCCAGAGCCTCTTCCCTATTGTATTCATGAACGTTGTTCCCTGTGTATTTGAATAGGTAACGCAAGTCGTGGTGCGTATGACCATTCTCACTTTTTTTAGGGTTCGGTGGAATGTAATGGGAGTCAATATCAAAAGGCACATTATTATCCTCAGATACAGGTAGTAGTGTAAGTTCAGATGCGTTGATACCGGTTTCTTCAACCGCCTCGCGCAGTGCTGATGCTACAAGTGTACCATCGCCCTCGGTATGCCCGCCAGGTTGCAACCATCTGTTGAGTGACTTATGATGCAGCAACAATATTTCGTTCGCACGTGTGTCAATGATGAAGGCACTTGTAGTAATATGCCCGTCAAAGTTCTTCCTGTCATAGATCTGGCGTTCGTTGTTCCTGAGCAGATACTGCCTGAATGGTTCACAATGTTGTTTGTCTTCCGGAAACGTACTACTGTAGGTATCGAGCATATCCATCAACTGCGGTATCGTGTACATCAGATTTTTTCTTTCAAAAATAGGTTTTCTAACTCGTACATTTGATAAACAACATCCATGTCCGATAATTCAAAAATAGTTCCTATAGTTCGCTGCGATAACCTCAGTTCTGTGCAAGTTCAGGACGTAGTTGCCGTGGAGGAACCCATGGAAATAAGACTGAGATATGACCATCTGAACGAGACAATCACGAAGAGTATTTCAGTCACAATGCGTACACCGGGCCATGACATAGAATTGGCAATTGGTTTTCTATTTACTGAAGGAATTATATCAGGTTCATCAGAAATAATATCCGCTGAAGCCGCAGGCGGGCGGAACGGAAATGTTGTTGTTGTTACTATCTCTTCTGACTTAACGGATAAGCTGAAAAAACTCGATCGCCATTTTTACACTTCATCCAGTTGCGGTGTTTGCGGAAAAGCATCGATCGAGGCGCTTGATATCGTCTGTGATTACCAGGACGTGAAAGATAATGTCACTGTTAACGCTTCGGTGCTTTACCAACTACCATCAGTTCTTAGAGAGAAGCAGGAGGTTTTTGACAAAACAGGTGGCTTGCATGGATGCGCGCTATTTGATGTAAGTGGTGAATTCCTTGAATTGATGGAGGATGTTGGAAGGCATAATGCACTTGATAAATTGATCGGCGATTTCGTCAACCGGGGTAAAGTGCCCCTTACAAATTACCTGTTGCTACTGAGCGGACGTGCAAGTTTTGAGTTAGTTCAAAAGTCGATAATGGCGGGCATCAAGGTTATAGCCTCCGTTGGCGCTCCTTCAAGTCTGGCTGTGGATCTTGCAAACGATTGGGGTGTAACGCTTGTCTGCTTTCTCCGCGACAGGCGCTTCAATGTGTATTCAGGGAGTCATCGTGTTATTTTCAGTTAAATGCTACTTTTACTTCCCGAATCTGTAACTGTTTAGAAAGGAAATATCATGAAGATCAGAATTAAAGGCAACTCAATCAGATTACGTCTCACCAAGTCAGAAGTAGATGCGTTAGCTTCCAACGGACGTGTGGAAGAACACACCCACATGCCGGGTGGCACATTGTCTTATATGCTGCGGTCGGAACGCGGAATAGATGATCTTTCCGCTCATTTACAGGATACTTGCATTGTCATCTCAATGCCCGATACGTTAGCGGCAGCCTGGCCTGCGAACGATGTTGTGGGATATAAAAACACCATAACTACAGAAAATAGCAACAGTTTATCCTTGCTGGTAGAAAAAGACTTCAAATGCATCGATGCACCTGCTGAAGAAGACCAGTCGGATAATTATGAACACCCCAACATCACTTGCTCTTGATCATGTGTGTAAACATAATTGCGATTGAGTCTTGAACAACTATATGAACGTTACAAGGACATGGTGTATAACCTGTCCATAAACTATTTGCAAAACCACGAGGACGCCCAGGAGATAACACAAGATGTTTTTGTGGCAGTGTACCGCTCGATGGACAAGTTTAGAAATGAATCATCGATATCCACCTGGATATACAGGATCACTATCAACAAGTGCCTGGACCATATAAAAGCATCCAAACGCAAAAAGCGTATATCATTTTTTACTTCATTATTTGGAGGTGAGATAAGCGAGAACACGTTCAGCGCTTTTGATCACCCCGGCATTCTATTAGAACAAAAGCAGGCAATGGAACGACTTTTCCGTTGTATTAATGGGCTGCCGGACAAACAAAAAACTGCCCTGTTATTGAGCAAGACTGAGAACATGTCACAAGCCGAAATAGCTGAGGTGATGGGGCTTAGCGTAAAAGCCGTTGAGTCTTTGATACAACGAGCGAAATCGAATCTCTCAGAAATTTTGAGAAAAAACGAAGGATACCTATGAACAAGTCGTCAAACGAACATAATTCAATGAGAAAGGAAGACGTACATATTGAAACATTATTTAGCTCAATTGAAAGGGTTCCCGCTCCCCCATTCCTGTTTGCGAGGATTCGAGAACGAGTATCTAGCCATGTTGAGAACGTACCGAGGGGTTATGTTTGGGTCAGTGCGGTATCTCTATGCGTCATATTGTCATTTAATGTTATTTTCCTTTTAAGAACTGGAGCTGGTCGCTCCGGTGATGACAGGCAAGTGTTTGCAAATTCTATCGGCTTTTCAGCTGATAATAACTTATACAGATAGGCGATGGAAAGATCAAAGTTTTACCTTTTCGTAATTCTGGGTTTATTGCTATCAAACGGGATGTTGGTTTGGTATATCCTTCGGAATGGAGACCATCACCCTCCCCGGCCTCCTCTTAATGAAAGAATTCATCGGGGGCCTCGCGACCTGATCATAAAGCGGTTGGGATTTGATGATGAACAGGTTGCCAAATACGACGAACTGATCAACTGGCACCGGCACGAAATTGACGATGCTGACAGAAAGGTAATATACCTTAAAAACGCACTTTACCTTGGTCTCACGAAATCAGGTGATGCTACCAAAACCGACTCATTGATCGATGAAATAACAGGCGTAAAGAAGCACATTGAAGAGGTTCATTATAAGCACTTTCTTGACATCAGAGCACTTTGCAAACCTGACCAGCGAGCTGAATTTGATGAACTGACCCGCGATATGTCATCGCTCTTTGCCCCCGCGGGTGGACAAAAAACGCCAAAACGTTGAGATTTCTCGCTAGTTTTATATCGGGACTATTAATGGCTACTGCCCTAACAGTCCATGCGGGAGGAAAGTCCCGCTATCCCGTTACCTTGGTATTCCGACCGCTATTCAACGGTATAGGAATCATAGATACGACCGGTGGATCTCTTTTAGTCTCAGGCGATACGTTCTCCATTGATCAGTTGCGCTTTTATTGTTCAGACCTGTGTTTGCTTGACGGAGAGAAAATTGTTTGGCAAGACAAAGTAAAAAGCCACCTGGTCGATGCCGGAAATTCGGGAACATTACATGTCAATCTTTCCGGAGCAGGTCGCAAACACTTTACTTCTGTTCGCTTCAACCTTGGTGTCGACAGTATTACAAATGTATCCGGCATCTTGGGTGGCGATCTCGATCCCGCAAGGGGAATGTACTGGACGTGGCAAAGCGGATATATAAATTTGAAAATAGAGGGTGTTTGTAGCAGATGCGATGGCCGAAAGTACAGATTGCATCTTGGTGGATATGCTGGTGAGCACGCTACTATTCAAACTGTCGCTATCCTTGTGCAACCCGTTGGCGGCAAACTCGTTTTGGGAATTGAAACGGCTACTATTCTTCGTTCCCTCGGGGAAAGCGGCACTTGCAGTATCATGATTCCCGGAAGGCAGGCGGTAGCACTTTCCGAGCTTGCCGCTAAAATGTTCATCCCGTTGAAATGAAGAAGAGGTTCCTTATCATTTTGTTGACGAGTGCTGCTTTCGGACTTAGCTTTACGAGAAAGAAAGTCACACCATTCAGGGTTCCTGATGGATGGCCTGCTCCTACATACAATTTCACGACTAATATCGTTACCAGCGAGGGTGTACTGTTGGGAAGAGCACTGTTCTACGATCCTATTTTGTCAGCTGATAGTACGATATCCTGTGCAAGTTGTCATCTTCAATATACCGCTTTCACGCACGTTGACCATAATCTGAGCCATGGAATTTATGGACGGATAGGTACCCGCAACTCACCTACCATTTCAAATCTGGCATGGTCGGGGCTTCTCATGTGGGATGGGGCTGTAAACCACCTCGATGTTCAGCCATTAGCACCCATTGCAAACAGAGATGAGATGGATTTCTCTCTTGATAGTTCGCTTATGCGTTTAAGACGGTCTGCACTATATCCTTCACTTTTCCAACATGCTTTCGGAGATAGTGCTATTACAGGTGAGCGGTTCCTGAAATCATTATCACAGTTCATGCTCACGATAGTGAGTTCAAATTCTAAATACGATCGGGTTATGCGTCACGAGCGTGGTGCTGAATTCAACGAACAAGAACAAAACGGACTCAGACTTTTCAGGCAATATTGTGAAAGTTGCCATAAAGAACCTCTTTTTACGACCGGCGGATTTGCCAATAATGGACTCACCTTAGATACGTTGCTCAGAGATGCCGGGAGAATGCGCATCTCTGGCAAGCGCTCAGATTCGTTGCAGTTTAAGATACCGTCTTTACGAAATATTGAATTCTCTTACCCTTACATGCACGATGGTCGCTTCGAACGGCTGCAACAAGTAATTGACCACTATACGACAGATGTCTATAACTCCGATATCGTGAGCCCGGAGCTGCGGGAACCAATTATTCTGTCTGCAGACGAAAAAGTGGACCTAACAGCATTTCTACTGACTCTTACTGACAAATCATTCCTATACGATACTTCCTATTCCTACCCTCGTTTTCTTTTTATAAGGCAAACGAAGGAATAACGAACTAATATCGTCAAACTCCAAAACTACAATCATTCAAAATGAAACTACCGATCTTACTATCCGCGTTTTTGTGCACAGGAGTAGCTGCTGAAGCGCAAACGAATCCGGTTATAACAAAATGGCTGAGAAACACTACCGGAACATTGGGCCGTCACTACAATTCAGGCAGCTCCACTCCGATTAACGATGCAGACTCTGCTAATGTTCAAACGGTACTTTACTCGGGCACATCTGCATATATCCGCACGAAGGGGATTCCCGGTTATGTAACCGGACCGTTTCTGGATGGCAATCCATCGATCGCAACTAACCAGAATGCAATTTTCAAATTCCCTTTAACTCCTACTCCCAAGAGCGGTACACCTACGCCAACGACTATGGGCAACATAGGAGTGTTCATTAATGGAGTGGCACTTTTTGATTACCGGGACGGTGTTTCATGGAAGAACAGCACCGGTGCCATGGCAGGTGGTCCTATACCCGGCGGACCCGGAGATGGTGTTTGGAACCGCGATGCAGTAGTTGCTGAAAAAGGTGGCTTCGACTGCTCCAAAGGGCATCCAGCGATGGGCAACTATCACCACCACCAGAACCCCAGTGCGTTTAAACTTGATAAGAATGTTATATCAACCATCTGTAATCTTTATGACGCCGACGGTTTGTACGCTATTGACAGTACACAACACTCACCGCTTCTTGGTTTTGCCTACGATGGCTACCCCATATATGGCTCATACGGGTATAAAAACGTTGACGGAACCGGAGGTATCGTTAGAATAAAGTCGAGCTACAGCTTAAGGTCAATAACTGCGCGAACAACATATGCAGATGGAAGCACAGTTACTCCGGGTCCGGCAGTGAGCACAACGTACCCGTTAGGCTTATTCAGGGAGGATTACCAATATAACGCTCCTTCTGCTTCATCTCCGGACTATCTTGACGAACACAATGGTCGTTTCTGTGTAACACCTGAATATCCATCGGGAACTTACGCATACTTCTGCACCGTTGACGCTAATTGGAACTCAGCGTACCCGTACGCCGTGGGACCAACTTTTTACGGAAACGTTGTTGCCACAAAAGTTCCATCCATCACAGAAACTGTAACAGTGTACAACCCTTCTACATCGGGCGTTACCGGCGAAACTGACGGCACAATTTTATTCAATGCTTTTCCCAACCCAACAGCAGATTTCGTTGCGGTACAGGTTGGTCAGTTGGTTTCATCAGACCTTTCAGTTGCTGTTTTTGACATGACCGGGCGATTAGTTCAGCAATCAAAGATCGCTCAGGGTAGCACCATTACCTACATTGATACACGCACGCTCTATAATGGAGACTACGTAGTTAAAGTCTACAACGGATCTGTATCGCTAAGCAGAAAGATAACAATAGCGCGTTAGGAATTATCTGAATTGATCGTCCTCCGGAATGCCCGCCTTTTCTTCCACTTCTTTGGTCGGATCGGCGGGCATTAATGTTGGATCGGTTGTCTCACCTTCCGGCTCACAGTCAATGAAACCTTCAGGTGCCTGGAATACTTTGTTCGGGTTGATGCCTGTTTTCGGATCAGCATACACGCGTTTCATGAAGTAGGCCCAGATCGGAAGTGCAGCAGCGGCACCCTGCCCGAGACGCTCACTACGGAACCTGAATTCGCGGTCATCGCAACCAACCCACGCACCGGCCAGCAACTGTGGTGTGTAACCAATGAACCACGCATCGGCCTGATTATTCGTCGTTCCCGTTTTTCCGGCAACGTCATTATGAATACCGTAGCGGTAACGCAAGCGTCCACCGGTACCTGCATTCACAACCCCACGCATCATCTTCACCATTTTGAAGGCTGTATTGTGGTTGATCAGCTCTTTTTGTTTTGCAGCAAAATTCTTTACAGGCATACCATTCTTGTCCTCTATTTTCACAAGAAAGTAGGGCTCGGTATGCATTCCTCCATTGGGGAACATACTATATGCGCCCAACATTTCGTACAATGAAATATCTGAAACTCCCAGAGCCACTGACGGAACAGCATCTATACGACTTGAGATACCACATTTGTGTACAAAATCTACAAACGGCTCTATACCCACTTGCTTAAGAATGTAAAGCGCGGCGTTATTGATAGACTTGGCAAGTGCGGTCATCATCATAATGTCGCCTTCGTCAGAGCCTCCTGCATCATATGGAGCCTCAAGTGAAGGGAATTCTTGCGGTGCAGTCGATACAATTCCACAAGGTGAAAACCCATTATCAATAGCGAAACAATATAGTAGCGGTTTAATAGTAGATCCCACCTGACGCTTTGTATTTATATTCACGTGGTCATACATGAAGAACTTATGTTCTATTCCCCCTACCCAAGCCTTTACTTCACCGGTAAAAGGATCCATCGCCATAAAACCGGCCTGAAGGAAGAGTTTCATGTACTTGATCGAGTCAATAGGACTCATTACCGTATCCTTGCTTTTGGTTTTACTCCACGCAAAAACTTTCATGCGGATCGGCTTCTTCATCTCTTCCATTGCCTGCTCCTCGGTCATGTCCTGTCCGCGCAACATCTGGTAACGGTCCGACGACTTTATAGCATTCATCAGAATATTCTGCACATTGCCCTTTCTTTTCCAGACAGCACCATCAACATAGCCCGGCTGCTCGAAGAATTTCTTTTGATGTTCTGTAAGGTGCTCCTGTACTGCTTCTTCAGCATACCGCTGCATACGCATATCGATAGTGGTATATATCTTCAGTCCATCTTTGTATATATCAATTGGGGTGCCGTCGTGTTTATTAAGGTCTTTGATAGCGGCTTTCACATACTGCTCCACTACCTGACGGAAGTAGGGCGCAAGGCCATCGTGATAGTCGATCTTGTGGTAGTCGAGCGGTGTTTCTTTTGCCTTAAGGCTATCAAACTGAGGTTGGGTGATGTAGTCATACTTCAACATCTGTTCCAACACCACGTTTCTGCGTTCTTTTGCACGTTTGGGACGCGTTCGTGGATTGTAAATTGTATTTCCCTTCAGCATTCCTACCAACACCGCTGCCTCATCAACCGACACCTTATCGGGTGTCTTGTTATAAAACGTTAGCGATGCATTTTTTATGCCGTACACATTGTCGCTGAAAGGAACCGTGTTCAGATACAAGGTAATTATCTCTCTCTTAGTGAGATTGCGTTCCAATTTTACAGCAAGGACCCACTCCTTCAGTTTCATAAAAGGTAGCGTAACAATGCTGGCACTTTTCCTTGGAAAAAGGTTCTTCGCAAGCTGCTGGGAAATGGTGGATGAACCACGTTTTTTATGGAGCAGCACGTATATAGGTATTGCTACTGTAGCGACGGGATCGATTCCTGCATGGTCATAAAACCGCGCGTCTTCTGTGGCAAGCAGTGCATTGACGATATTGGGTGATATCTCAGAATATTTGCTATTAGACCTGTCTTGAACGTAATACCTGCCCAATACTGTTCCGTCAGCAGCTAGCACTTCAGAGGAAACTGCACTCTGTGGATTCTCAAGTTCAGACAAAGAGGGCATGTACCCGACAAGTCCATTTTCAATTCCAACGACTAAAAGGATAAATGAAACAAGTGCTACAATAAATATGGTCCATAACCGGCGGATCCTACGCCTGGTATTATCGGTAGCGGGGCTGGTATTAGTTTTATCTGTTCTCAACGTACGCAAATGTAATCTAATTACCGTTTTGGTAAAATGGCCCCTACCCGATACAGGATATTTTTAACGAATGTAATCTCCCTCTGCTTGTACGGGTAATACTATTCTGCGAAAAAACGTACTCAAGTTACACCACTATTCAGCAGCAATTGTTACTTTAGCCTCCGTAAAAGACGATTGAAAATGAAATTATTGTACAACAAAGTGGCCCTTATTACAGGTGCCAGCAGGGGTATTGGTGAGGCTATCGCAATCAAATTTGCTGAACACGGTGCGCATATCGCTTTCACATATCTGTCATCAGAAGAAAAGGCAAAAGCTCTTGAAGAGAAATTATCGGCAATGGGTGTCAAGGCCAAAGGATACAAAAGCGATGCCGGAGACTACAAAGCAGCTGAGGAGCTTGCTAACAACGTGGCAAAAGACTTCAACACAATAGATATATGTGTAAATAACGCCGGCATCAGCCGCGACAACCTCCTGCTCCGCCTCACTCCCGA
>JBGAQG010000005.1:0-116104 GCA_044220845.1 Flavipsychrobacter sp.
TTCGCCGGCAAGGATCTGAATCAGGCATTGAAGGAAGCAATCTACAATGAGATGCGATACGAAGCTGCCGTTAATATTGTAAATTATGGATGGCGAGGATTATATGCCCATGAACATATCTTCGAAATGCCAGGCTTCCGAAAGTATCTTGACAAATTCTTAGTCAACGATCCCGCGGCATTAGCAAGTACCCATTATGTTGAGTTTGTAAAGAACATCGTTCGTTATTCAGCTGAACCTATGGGGTATAGAAAACCCCGCACAGGAAATTTCAATCAGGTCAACGAACGATGCAGGGTGTATGATTCGATAGCAAAAAAGCTATTCTCAGGCGAGGTATATGATGTCGCACTCTATTCCATCCTTCAGAATGAAACTCGGATCCTTGAACATCTTAAAGGTGGAATTGCTTTTGACACCACATTTAGAAAAGCGCAAAAGTGCATCAGTTTGCTGGAAAAGGCGTTTCACGATAAAAAATATGTGCACAGCATACACGAAAAATTGAATGAGCTAAGTATGCCGGAGCACGATGCTTTCGATTTCACCCTTAAAGATTTCAACGGAAGAACTGTGAAGCTGTCTGACTTCAAAGGGAAAGTGGTCTATTTAGATTTCTGGGCAACTAACTGCCCTCCATGCATTAAAGAGTTGGAGCCCATGGCTGCACTTCAAAAGACGTTTGAAGGTTCTGATGTGGCATTCGTTTCCGTCTCTTTTGACAACCAGACCGATGCGCCCGCAAAAATGATTGAAAAGTACGGCATCGGCGGTACTCATCTCATCGAAAAAAGCGGTTTTGCGTCTGATTGCGCAAAACACTTTCGTGTCAGTGGAATACCCCGCTATATCCTGATCGGAAAGAACGGTAAAATAATCTCGAATGATGCACCGAGACCTGGTTCGCACCCCGAATCATACATTAACAATGCGTTGGTGCGGGGGGATTGACGTCGCACATTGCTGTCACATGCTCTTTATGCTGGTATATTCGCTTGGTCATTTTTTAATAATGTTACTGTCGTTGATGCCCTATGACTTTTTTTGTTCCTTTGCAAAAAACGTTCAGCCAATGACGAGTTCATATATGAGGTTTGCAACCGGGGTACTATTGCTGCTTACATCGGCTACACACGCGCAGAACAAGATCAAGTATTACTTCAACAAACCGGTAAATACTTCTGTTTCAAAGGGTGTAAACGCTCAATACCTCAACAATTGCATGGGAGATACGGTTGTTGCTTACATCAACCGGTCGAAATATACGCTGGATATTGCGGTATATAACTATACCTCCACCTTCCCTGCTATTGCTACGGCCGTCAACAATGCCCATGCACGTGGTGTGAGGGTCCGGTGGATATATGACAGCAGTTCTTCCAATACCGGCATTCCCTTGCTGAACGGCGCCATCAATCGTACAGCCAGCCCCGATGCAAGTGGGGCGTACAACATCATGCACAACAAGTTCATGGTCATTGATGCGAACTCTTCTAATCCCTCAGACCCTATTGTTTGGACAGGTTCCAGCAACTGGAATTCCCAGCAGTTCAATAGCGATTATAACAACGCGGTGGTCATTCAGGACCAGGCACTGGCAAAGGCATACAGGGCCCATTTCAACATGATGTGGGGTGATACCGGACTCGTCCCCAACAAAACACTGGCAAAATTCGGCCCTGACAAAACAGATCTCGGTAACCATATCTTCACTATTGAGGGAAAGACTGTTGAGTTGTATTTCAGTCCGTCTGACGGCGTCAATAACAAGATACTGGCCGCTCTCAATACCGCCAATACTGACCTGTATGTTGGCATGAGCACGTTTACTTACAATTCTGACGCCTCTGCGATGGTCTCAAAGAAATCATCCGGAGTATATGTGGCATGCATCAGTGACGCAGCCGGTGCATCTTCTTCCATCACATCCACCCTCACGTCGGGTCTTGGTAGTACTTTCATAGCCTATCCCGGTCCGGTGCTATACCACAACAAATTCATGATCGTGGATGCATCTAATAAGTGCTCTGATCCTCTTGTACTCACCGGCTCTCACAATTGGACGGTGAGCGCCGATACAAAGAACGATGAAAACACATTGATCATACATGACGATACCGCTGCTAACATCTACTACCAGTCATTTCATGCAAATTTCACATCAATGGGTGGTAGCCTCACCAGTATTACCGATTGTATCACTGAAACTGAGACACTTGTTGCCACAATGCCGTCAGTCTCCATATCTCCCAATCCTTCCAATGGATTGCTGAACATAAAATACACTACCGGAGCGGCGATGCCGGTACGTATTGATATCTATGATTCCTTCGGCAGGTTGGCGACCTGTTCGTATCATGCTGATAATGAACCGGCCGGCGATCACCATTATTCGGTCGATTTGCCAAACGCGGGTGTTTATCTTGTGCGGGTCACTACTCCAATCGGCACAACTACAGCAATGGCTACTTTGGTCAATTAAAGCGTGTCGATCGCATAGTTGCTACACGTACAATACCCCTCGGAAGCCACGCGCTGCATAGTATGATTGTGCGCCGTTGTGATAGGTAAAAACTGTATCATATCGCCTGTCGCAGAAGAGCGCACCACCCAGTGCCCGTATCTTTTCAGGGGTTTGTATCCAGCTCGAAGTTTTGAGGTCAAATTTACCCTTGGTTTGCAGGAACCTATATTGTTCTTCGGTCAGCAGTTCTATGCCCATTTCAGCAGCCATACTCATGGCGTCAGTTTGCGGCCTAGCCTCTTTGCGGGCTTCCCATGCGGCCGGGTCAAAACAGCAACTTCGCCGACCGGCCGGACTTTCAGCACTGCAGTCCATAAAAATGAACGCCCCAGTATTTTTATCCGTTCCCACCACATCCGGTTCTCCGCCACTTTCTTCCATGGCATGCAGTGACCACAGTTTCGCAGGTAACTTTTTCAAACGAGTTTCTACATCTTGCCACACAATGCCGTTGTGCCTTCCCGGATTTTTCTCAAATCGATTCTTAAGCACATCCAGAAGTGCTGACACTTGCGCGGTGGTGAGTATTGCTGCCATAACACCAAAATTACCGTATTCCGAGCTGAATTTGTATGAAAGCAACTTCACGGACAGATTTTAAAACGACTTAAGAGTGGGTTTCATTATATTTGATTTTCAATCAATAAACTACCCGTACCATGACCGACATATCATATCTCCATCAGCTACGCACACCGACTGTAACCCACCCTCTTCGGGTGCTTATGAGCGCTTGCCTTTCGGGTATTGCATGCGGTTATGACAGTACTGCAAACGGCACCTACCCAAGTGCGCTGAAACTACTCGGATATGAGAATGTCAGCGTTATAAAATTCTGCCCCGAGGACTATTCTTTCGGCACGCCGCGCGAGATGTGTGACATTCATGGCGGAACCGGGATAGATGTACTTGAAGGGCGCGCAAAAGTGCTTACCGATTCGGGCATCGACTGGACCGACGGAATGATCCGGGCATCAGAAAAAATGCTTGAGATCGCTATGAATGAACGCATTGAACTGGCAGTGTTGATGGACATCAGCGCAGCCTGTGGCAGTCAGGTGATCTATAGTGGTAGCCGATTCTCTGAAAACAAGGTTTATCAGATAGGCGCCGGTGTGTGTGCAGCCCAGTTGATCAGGAATGGCATCAAAGTGATCAGCCAGCGCGACTACGCCTCTTTGGAGGTCCTTTATGCAAAAATAGACCCTACACACACAATAGACGCCACCAAAATAGACCACCACGAAACGGACTGGTACAAAACCTATTTCAAAAAATGACTTGGGCAATCTGTTCCGTTCAACCCAACAGAGGCTTTGCTGAAGCAATACTAATTGCCCGCCAACTTAAATGAGTTGAAATACTTCGTACTCATAGCATTGTCGTCATTTTCTTTGTAACACAGTGTTTGCATAATGTATGCCCTGCTCTTCACAATGTAAATGCGAATATTCATAACAGCCTTTTCTTCCACCATATCTATCTTTACACTCCTGCCAGGATAGCCGTTCATACTTATCTTCTTCTCCTCGCGCTTTGTGTATCCTCTCTTTTTTATCATGCCTCTTATGGCGTTGCTGAAGAATGAATCGATCAATTCATCTTTAAAATCCGAGCTCACCATTTCCTCAGGGTAGTCGGTATAGATCAGCACATAAACCTCATTATCGTCTTTGAATTTCCCCGGTTCGTAGGTCATCGTGTGCATTTTAAGTGTCCCGATTTTCGTTTCGATGTCTTTGTCTCCTACTTCAGGTTGCTCAGGGAAAAGTATGCTAAACTCATTCTTGCTGAAAGTGACCCAATTGTTGTTTAAAGCCTTTTCCTTTTTGACGTAAGCCGGTGCATCCAAAGTAAATGAGCTGAAGAACTTATCTATTGACTGTGGATTGTCTTTCCCCACCTCGTAGGCTGCCTCCAAAAGGTACATCCTCTTTTGCACCAGGTATGTCCTCATGATCATGATATAGTTGCCCTCGGTCACATGAATCTTGCCTTCCCTGCCCCTGTAGCCTTTTATATAGACCTCCTTTTCGGACATCACTTCTCCCGACATGTTTTTAGCGGCTCCTGCGAGTGAACTGTGAAGCAGATTGTCAATATCGGCGTTATCCATATCCGAGTTGGTATTGGAATCTATCTGATCGACATAACCAATGCCGTATATCTCCGATTCATTTTTATACTTACTGCCGTCATACAGATAGAGAGTCAGCGTAGCATTGCCTTTTTCGGCGCTTACTTCCTGCTCGGTCTTAGCCGGTTGCCTCGGAAACAAGGCATTAAACCCGCCTTCTTTACATTCAAATTTTATCCATTCACCCGCCAGTGCCGGAAGGGAAAAGAGCATTACCAATAGAACTGTGGGTAGTACTTTGTGTATATTTCTCATAAAAGTGGTGTTACCGTCAAAAGTAGTGAAAATGATCAGCGTTGCAGGTGTGCCTGATTATTAAAATGACATTAATACCAGCTCATTTGATATGTTTGATCTGGAATTCTGCTTCCCACTTTGAAAAATTTTCTTCTTTTCGCAAATTTTATCTAATTCGTTGATCCTCAATTGGCATGTGGGAAGTATTGCTTCTCACCGCTTCCCAAAAACTTCCCACTTCTTCTCATCCCTAAGCGCTCGTGACAGGCCCACTGTGCAAAACTGCGCATCCCGAATGCTCTCGGGACCCACTTCTGCGCAGCGAGAGAAGTGCGATAAAATTATTATGTGTTCCGGATTTCCTCCTTTCCTGCAACTTCAGTACAAGTTACAAAGGGCGGTGCAATAGGGCAAAAAGAAAATCTATGATAGTGCGATTTCTGCAGTATCATAGAAAGTTGTATGAAAGGTTTGCAAGTGCAAAACACTAGCGCCAAATGGGGGTTGGTGGCTACGTCAAGCGGGGCGCTAAAAACGCCACACCGCTGCATCCTTCCCGAAATAATCGGGACAGGCAGTTGCAAACGGGGACGGGTGGGTAAAAATATTACGCGTCTAATCGCCGGACAGAATCCGGCTGCCATACCTGCCGTAGGTACAACCTACGGCAAACTGGGCATGAAAAAAGGCAATCATTTTATGATCGCCTTTTTCTGAAGTGTAGCTTCGTCAGGAATCGAACCTGAATCTGGAGCTTCGGAAACTCTTATACTATCCATTGTACTACGAAGCCATGTCCCTTAGGCAGCCTAAAAGGTCCGTTTGCGGGATGGCAAAAGTAACGTAATAAAGCCGATTTGTGAAACGGCGCTACTGATAGTCTTCTATCACCAGTTGTTCGCGGCAGAAAAAGTACTCACGGGGGTCATTGGAAGCTACAAAGACCATGCGGCCGGCTGCGTACCGCTCTATCCAGTCGCGGTATTGGTTCACACCGTTCTCATCCAGATTGCTGCAGGGTTCGTCCAGCATCAGCACGGGGGTATCGGCAAATATTGCCTGTATTAACTTCACCCGCTGCTTCATGCCAGACGAGTAATCATATATGGGTTTATCTGCAGCTTTTCCCAGCCCCGATGCGGCTATCATTGCATTGGTATCTAATCCGGGCAGCGGCTTTTTGAAGGAGAAGTGAAACTCAAGGAACTCCCTGAGGGTGAACTCCTCGACCAGTTCCTGACCCGGCGCGCAAAATGCCACATTTTGAAATACATCCGCCGGCTTTAACTCAGATCCTAACGCTGACTCAAAAAGCACCTTACCTGCTGATGGTGCCTGCATGCCGGCGATGACACGAAGCAGCGTGGATTTTCCACTTCCATTGGGTCCCAGCAGGGCATAAGTGCCCGGCGCTTCGAACGTTCGGCTGACGCCTTTAAAGACCCAATGGCGCTGAAAACGCTTACTTACCTCTGTCAGAGTGATCTTCATGCGATTCAAAAGTAAAATGAAATTGTGTAGTTTGTTTTAAAATAGCTATTTTTCGGAGGGTTACTCATGAAAAAAATTATTGACTCGTTTACTTCTTTCACCCGTCCGGAGCGTGCAGGTCTTGTTATTTTGTCCGGAATACTACTTGTATTGGTAGTTATCCGCACCACTATGAGCCTGTGGGTACGCCCTGTGACCAACAAGGAAAAAGAAGCACAACTAGTAAAAGCGTGGGCCGACTACAGACGCTCACATGATCCCTCTCGAGTAAAAATAAATCTATACACCGCCGATTCTGCAACTATCGTAACTATTGATGGTATCGGTCCCAAATCTACACATTATATACTCGACCTCAGGCGATCAAACAAACTTACTGATATGAATTGTCTGCACGCCGTTTTCGAAGATGAAAGGTTGCTCGATGAGATCAGTCAGTATGCCTACGTTGATACAAACGAAAAAAGTGATTAGCCTTCAGACAATAACCCGATCGCATCGCCAATGGCCATTCTTTGCTGCTCGCCGGTCACGAAGTTCTTTACGCTGACCTGCCCCGCTGCACGTTCTTCATCGCCCGGCATCAGCACATATGCAAATCCACGTTTATTGGCATACTTCATTTGTTTGTCGAACTTGGCCGAATCAGGGTAAATCTCCGCAGCCACTCCCGCATTGCGCAATTGGGCGAGAACATTCAATGCAAACACTTCATTTTCGCCACCAAAATTCACCAACATCACCCTAGCGCCTTGCACCAATTGCTCAGGGAATATTCCTAACTCTTCGAGCACATCATATATGCGATCTATACCAAATGACACACCTACACCTGATAGCCCCTTCAAACCGAACAGCCCTGTCAGGTCGTCATATCGTCCGCCGCCGCCAATGGAACCCATCTTCACGTCGGGGTGACTACATACTACCTCAACAATTACGCCGGTGTAATAGTTAAGGCCGCGCGCCAAAGAGATGTCCACAACGACTTCGGCACCCTTGCCCGGATTGAGCGTTTCGTAATATGCCAGCGACTTCCGGATCTCGGCAACACCTGCAAGGCCAGCCTCAGAACCTGCCATAACCCTTTCAAACGCATCCAACTTTTCGGCATTGGTACCGGTGATCATTATGGCGTTTTCCAACGTAGCAATCCCTTCATCAGATATTCCTCTTGCCTGCAACTCGGCAGTGACACCGCTCCACCCTATCTTATCCAGTTTATCCATGGCGATGGTTATATCCATCATTTTCTCAGGGTAACCACAGATGACAGACAGCCCTTGTAACAATTTGCGACTGTTGACTTTTATCAACACGGGAAGGCCCAATTGCCCAAACGCCTGGCTGTAAATGCTCAGCAACTCCGCTTCGTTGATAAGCGATGTACTACCTACCACATCGGCATCGCACTGCCAGAACTCACGGTAACGACCTTTTTGTGGTCTGTCTGCGCGCCAAACAGGCTGCATCTGGTATCGGCGAAAAGGGAGTGCCAGATCGTTCTGGTGCATGACCACATACCTGGCGAAAGGGATAGTGAGATCATAGCGCAAGGCACGCTCGGTCACTACCGGAGAGCTGAAAGGTTTTGAGAGCATGTTCGCCCATTCGGCATTCAATTTTGCTTTGTCGTTCTCGTTCTTTTCGTGCAGGCCATTGTTGAGGATCTTAAATATGAGCCTGTCGCCTTCCTCGCCATACTTACCTGTAAGCGTCACAAGGTTCTCCATTGCCGGAGTCTCCAACGGCTGAAAGCCATATAACTCGAAAATGTTGCGTAGTGTATCGAATATATACTGGCGTTTGCGCACCACTTCAGGTGAAAAATCGCGAGTGCCTTGTGGTATTGATGGTTTCATTTCTAAGTTAGAATTACAATTGCTAATAGTTACTTACTACCCTGTTTCGCATATCGATCAATAATGGCGTCACAGGTTTTGTTCACGAGATCAAAAACATGATGGTATCCGTCTTCTCCACCGTAATACGGGTCCGGTACAGACTGATTCATTCCCGGGTGAAGTTCATCGAGAAAAAGCCCGATGTGATCGCGAGACCCTATTGCCCCTGAGGTGCGATGTATTTCGTGCAGCACATCCCCAGCCATGGCGTAGATAAGGTCGTAACGGTCAACATCAGCCCTGGTGAACTTTCTTGCCCGTTGATGGGAGATGTCAATTCCGTTCTCGAGGCATATCTTTTGCGACAACCGATGGGGTGGCTCGCCTACATGGTAAGACTCGGTACCGGCAGACTCTACAACCCAACCCAACCCTTTAAGGTCGGCTTTGTGCTGTAGCACCCCTTCCGCTATAGGAGACCTGCAAATATTGCCCAAACAGACCATAAGAATGCGCATGGCCGCAAAACTACACAGTTTGCGCCACTATTGCACTTCCGATAAAGTCAAAGCCATTTTTCGTAAAGCAAACGGGTGACCTTGTAGCCCTCTGATTCCAGAAAGCGCTGCATGGCGACATTATTTGCCAATGTGAAACGAGTGATACGCCGCGCCCCGCCGGCGGTATAATGCTGCTCCAGTGCGTCGTTGAGTTTCCGGTATATGCCCATCCTTCTGTAGGCATCATAAACATAGCCGTCAGACACATATAACATATCGCCGGTATCGACCTCTATTCTGCTGTCGTCTTGCTCTTCCATGTATCCGAAAATGAATCCTGCGGCAACATCACCAACGTATGCAACCAAACACACACCTGCACATTCCTGCTGCATATCTATCACGTGCCGCATGTACGATGATTCGACATCCGGCCATGGCGCGGTGTTTGGGTTCAGGAGCTGCTCGTTAGCATGCAGTCTTGCCATCATATTTGAAATAAGCCCGTACTCATTTTTGATAAGTACGGGCCTGATAACTATTTCATTCATTATGCGAATTTCCGCATAATTGCGGGTAACATGAACACTATCTCTCTACCTTTTTCGTGCTTTTGAACGGATTATTGAAAAGGAGGTACTCGCCGCGAACCAGTAAGCCATTGGGTGCAGAGCGGAGCATGTCGCTAAAAAGCTCCTGCCTGTATCCAATATCCAAACGCGCCTGGCTATTGATGATAAACTGAATGGACGGGGCGATGTCTACGGAATGATGACCATTCTCCGGAAGAAACTGACCAATGAGTTCCAGCATCACGTTGAAGTTGGTTTGCTTATAACTGGTATACTTTTTAGGCAATATCAACCTACCGGCTGAGAGTATGTAGTTGGCGGCCTGCGATGGCTGTGCCGCCGGAAACTCGTTGCCACCAAAATTGTTCTGAGCCTTTTCGTAGTAACCGGTGGCAGATAGCGCCAACTTATGCAGTAGCTGAGTGGCCACAAAACCCACCTGATAGCCGGTATTGTGCCCATTGGTCTGTATGGTCTCCTGGTGAATATCTCCATTGTTTGACGATACGCGCCCGAATGCTGCCATTCTGAAATGGTGATAGAGATCGTCAATGCTGAGAAACCGATACTTAGCATACAGCCCCATGCCTTCAGCAGTGAGGGTGCCTTCTCGGTTGCTGATGAATCCTTCTGCATGTATCATCAGGTTTCTATTCACGCCCCACATCACCTCAGGTATCAGGTGATAATTAATGCGTCCGGCTGCGGACTCATCCATTACCCAGTTTGTGAGCCTAAGCCCGGTTGACTTGGCCGGCATATTACTTGCGGGCTCGGAGTAAACAAACAATTCCTGAGCAGAGACTGCACGTGACAAGAGCAAGCCAGTGGCTATTAGTAAGATCCTTTTAGATTGTAACATGGTATATCCTGTTTGACTTTGAATCACTCTTCGGGCAACACTCTCCTACTACGCCGGTCTCGAAACACTTCAGTTTCGTTGCCTTCGCATACTTTTTCCAATCTTTCGCTGAAATGAAATTCTTATCACCAATCGTTATCTCTTTATCTCCTGAAAGAACCTGTTTGGGAACATTCACAAAATGGAACGGAATACCATTAACGGAAACGTGTGCATCGTTGTATACCTCCGCATTATTAAATGCGGCTTTCAATTTTAGTGAAGCGACAAAGAAGCCTGCATCTTCCACGGCTTTTTTTAGTTCATCGGGCACCACGTCCGCACCTTTTCTGAAAGATATACTGTAGCTCGACTTTTCAATGTCAACATCTACCTTTTCTACAAAGGGCACCTTTTCCAGTGCTTTAAAAATAGACTTGCTGCACATGCTGCAGGTGAGACCGCTTGCAACAAGCGTTGCCGATGTAACCTGTGCTTCGACTTGCATGGATGCCAATGCAAGCATCATAACTAATATCAACTTTTTCATTATTCAGGATTTTTATTGGTTATTTTCCGTCTGCACCCGGTTTACGTTTGTTATCGTATTTGCAGCATTCGTGGAGATTGTCGTACGCCTCCATATCGGCCGTTACATTTTCTGTATCGTAACCAACTGAGGCGATCTTTTTCTGAATCGCATCATTACTGGTCTTTCCAGGATCGTATGTCACAACCAGCACTTTGGTCTTTTTATCCCAATCTGCCTTTTTTGCGCCTGCGTCTTTCGCGGCAGCCTCAATTTTCTTTTCGCACATGCCACAGTTGCCGGAAACAATAATCTTTTCGGTACGCTGCGCAAGAGCAATAGTTGCCGGGAATATCGCCAGCGCCATCACTACAAATTTTTTAAGTTTCTGATTCATCTTTTAAGTTTTAATTGTTTCGTAATCCTATCCCGTCGATAGCATGAAATAATATACTCAACCAGGACAAGCTTTTAACTTATTGCACAAAGGTAAAACGCCTGTCACGCAGGCCTGTTACACTATTGTGGCAACGATTTGCATAATTCCTACTTTGCCCTAAACTTCATCAAGCGGCAATCGGTTCTTATTCCGCAGTGTTTTAAAATAACTAGGGGTCATCCCGGTTACTTTTTTGAATTGATTTGAAAGGTGCGCTACGCTGCTGTATCCCATTCGGTACGATATTTCATTCAAAGTGAGTTCATCGTACACGATGTATTCTTTGATCTTTTCGATCTTTTGGTGGATTATATAATGTTCAATGGTAACACCTTCTACCTCTGAAAACAGCTTGCTGAGGTAAGAGTAGTCGTAATGCAACTGCGCTGAGATCACTTCGCTATACTTCTCTCTGGGTTGGTCGTCAGTATGGTGAATGATGTTCACTACAACATTTTTGATCTTTTCTATGATCCTTCCTTTCCTGTCGTCTATCATTTCAAACCCCAGGTCGCGAAGACCTTTCGACAATTCAGAAAGGATATGTGGAGGCAGGTCATCATCACCTACCTCCACTTCTCCCAATTCTATCCGCATGACACGTGTACCCGACTTTTCAAAAAGGTGCCTAACCGCTTCTTTGCATCGGTTGCACACCATGTTTTTGATATATAAGGTCATAACTTAGTTATTTAGGTCAATTAGGATCACTAAATGCAGTATTTGTAAGGAAGTCTTTGTCGGTCAGAGATCTCATAAAAGCAACCAGGTCTTCCTTTTCACTAGGTGTAAGATTAAGTCCCGCACCGAAATCAGGCATATGTTCGTCTATGTTAGGACTTCCCTGTTTCACACCACTACTGTAAAAGTTCACAACATCCTCGAGCGTTGCAAAACGGCTGTCATGCATGTAAGGCGCCGTTTGAGCGATATTCCGCAAAGTAGGAACTTTGAATTTACCCCTATCACTTGCAAGACCCGTAAACTTCATCAAGCCCGGATCAGCAGGATCATTATCGAGGCCATTGTTCCTCAATGCATGATCAGTAAGAAGCGTATTCATTATGTGGCAGTTATTACACAACGCTTTTCCGGTAAATAATGCGAGACCACGTATCTCCTGGGCATTAAGCGCAGAGCTGTCGCCCTGATAATAATACTTGTCGAACCGTGAATTGAAAGAGAGCAAAGTGCGCTCGAACTGAGATATTGCCCTTGTTACGAGATTACTATCGATTGTTCGTGTGCCGAAAGCCTTGTAAAACAGGTCAGGATAGATGCCGCTGCTTTGAAGCCTGGCGACAACATCGGGCCACTTGGCGGCCATTTCTATCGGATTGGTAACCGGATCATGTGCCTGACCTTCCAATGTAGCGCGACGCCCATCCCAAAAGAACTGCTGACTCCATGCAAGATTCGTAATTGTCATTGCATTACGGTTGCCAAGCGCTCCGTTTGTTCCCTTGCTGAATGGCCTGGGATCGTCGAAAGCATTCTCCTGTTTATGGCAAGTTGCACAACTCATAGAGTTGTCATTGCTGAGCATCTTTTCGTAAAACAATTTTCTACCGAGTGCCACCCCTTCAATGGTGGCAATGTTATCGGAAGGTTGTTTTAAATCGCCGACATACTTCTTAGCATAATCGGGAATCGAAAAACTATAATTAACTGGGCTGTATACAACTTCGTCCTTCTTTGGCTTACATGCATGCATAACAACTATGCCCGCTGTTATGCAGGAAAGCAATAGTATCTTTTTCATACCTTATTGCTTTACAAGTTTCTGAATAGAAATATTTCCCTCGGCGTCGGTTGCCTTGATCAGATACATACCGGCAGCCAATCCGGACAAAGAAATCTGTACTGACGTCCGTCCGGGAGCAACTTTTTCAGTCCTTACAGCTTTACCAGAAACTGACACCACGTCAATTCTTGCGACATTGCTAAGTCCGTTGACAGTTACGAGGTCATTGGCAGGATTAGGGAGCACCGAAAACTTCGCAGTACCCGACGTTTCCTCAACACCAAGAGTTGATATCGCTGTATTTATGGCAGCAGTGATACCAGTAAGGTCATTTGTGGCACTGTTCTTTTTGTTGTAATAGATCTTGTGATCAGTACCGCCCATCACAATAACGTGTGGCATACCTGTTCCGCCAAAGTCATTTTCGTCGATAACATTGCCTGCGTTACTGAATATGGTCATGTTTGCGGTAGACCCGACAGAATTAGAAGTAACCCACGAAGAAAGGCTTGAGCAAGACGCATCGCCCAGATCATCGGCCAGATACATGCGCACTTTACCTGGATGGCTGGTTGCAAAGCTTTGCACGGCGTCATAGGCTGCCTTTGCACCATTTTTGCAGGAAGCGCATGGCATTACCCATACAAACACAATGATCTTGCCACTGTCCAGTGTATTGAAGAGCGTATGACTAACTGAATTGCAGTCTGTTGCAGTCCAATTGGTTGCGTATGTCTGAGCATTGGCTGCTGTAACGGCAGCAAGAAGAGATATTGAAAGAATGAGCTTTTTCATTGTATAATTCCAGTTTAAGAGTTAAATCATTTAATTTTTGAGAATGCAGCACCGTTCGGCGCTGACCCGAAAGAAAATGAAAACTCTAAATCCTGAATACCCTGAAAAGCAAAAACAGTTTGTTGCCAATTAATTTGGGTGGGCTTGGACCTTTGTTGAGCACCACCTCACCCGACATGAAAAGATGTACAACTGATGGGATATAGGGCAGTGTATGGTTCACTACCACTTCCGATAAAACTTTGAACGGAGTAAATTCAAAAACAGTAGGAGTATGATCGTCTTTGTACTTTGCAGAAATGACCTTGTCTTCACAACATCCACGACTTTCCTCACCAGAACCACAACAACCCTCCTCTGTATCGGCCGTGAAGCAAATATCTTCTAATTCGCCGCCGCAATAATGAAATGAAAAAGAGAAGCTCGTGGCGGCAGCCACGTATGCAATCATTACAATAGATGCAATTATCCGCTTCATGTAACTCAAAGATATGGGTTCTTTTCAAATTCAGGTCACTAGTGACATTGTTAAAATACCGTTACAAATCTTGTTTATGAGCATATAACCGCATCGCATACAGGAAGATGGAACAATTTTTGCCCTTGTTCCCCTATATTTACAGCTAAAATCAACAACTTAGAAATGAAAAAACTGATAACAACGCTGGTTCTGGCAGCAAGCGTAGTGTTTACGGCAAATGCCCAATATGAGAATACTACCATCAAAGTAGGCATGAAAGCACCGGAACTTGCATTCCCAAATCCTGAAGGAAAAACACTTAAGCTGTCCGAGATCAATAAAGGACGTTTCGTGCTTATTGATTTCTGGGCTTCATGGTGTGGTCCGTGCCGTATGTCCAATCCGGGTCTGGTTCAAATGTATAAGGAGTTCTCGGGCAAGAAATTCAAAAACGCTAAAAACGGCTTCACGGTACTGAATGTATCACTTGACAAGGACAAAAATGCATGGGTAGAAGCCATTAAAAAAGATGGGTTGGTGTGGCCATATCACATGAGCGACCTTGGTTTCTGGAATTCGAAGGCTGCTGAATTATATGGAATCCAATACGTTCCGCAGGCAATTCTGGTAGGCCCGGATGGCAAAGTAATAGGCATGTACAACCGCTCGGAGCAGGCTAAAGGCGACCTGGAGAAATTTGTATTATAGAAAAAATGTTGCAGACAGGTGATTTTACAATAAAAACACCTACCTTTGCAGCCTTATTTACCGCATGGCAAAATCCATGCACAAAACACAACAACAAAATGAAAAAAGGAATTCATCCTGAAGCTTACCGCCTCGTAGTGTTCAAAGACACATCAAACGAGACCACTTTCCTGACCCGTTCAGCAGCTCCATCTAAGGAGACTATCGTTTGGGAAGATGGCAATGAGTATCCAGTTGTTAAGGTCGAGATCTCCAATACTTCTCACCCATTCTACACTGGTAAGTCAATGTTCGTGGATACTGCCGGTCGTATCGAGAAATTCAAAAAGCGTTACGAGAAGAAAGCATAATTGCACTTCAGTTTACCAACGAAAATATACAGAGGGCCGCAAATGCGGTCCTCTTTTTTTGTGAATATTCACCTTATTGCTTCGGTAATCAATACCATTATCTTTAATTTCGTGACATGAACTTCGTCCTATTTGACAGCCAAAGCCGAAACAACTTATTACCTTTCACACATACACGTCCTGTAGCAGACATCCGTTGCGGGATATTGACGATGCGTGAAAGATGGGAAAAACTGCTTGGGAAAAATACCTGGACGCTCACCCAACCCTACTTGCAACCGGCTTTCCCAAACATAGATTCATCTGAAAAGACATATATCAACGCGGCTGTATTCGCCACTGCAGATCTGGTTAATGCCATCGCAGGGATGCAGGCAGGTAGCACATTGTATTCAAACGATGTGCTGGTTGCATGGCGACCAATAGGACCGGTAAACGAACAGGACCTTTTGAAGGATGCGGCAAATTGCGCGGCAAAGGCACAATATGCAGACTCACTAATGATACTGAATAATAACTGGGACATATTTTCGCTCAACGATCGGGCAATCAGAGCTGATTATGATCTGCTGACCAAGGGCAAAAAAAGTATGCCGATGCCCGCGGGGGTGACAGTTTCCGGAAGTGAAAATCTGTTTATTGAAGAAGGCGCGAACATCTATCCCGGCTGTATAATCAATGCATCGACCGGCCCGGTTTATATAGGGGCGGAAGCTGAAGTTCTTGAGGGTACTATCATGAGAGGACCCATTGCCCTGTGTGAGCACAGTGTAGTGAAAATGGGTGCGAAAATTTATGGTGCTACAACTATTGGCCCGGGCTGCAAGGTGGGCGGAGAAATCAACAATGTGGTGTTCTTTGCGAACAGCAATAAAGCACACGACGGCTATCTGGGCAATGCGGTTATTGGAGAATGGTGCAATCTGGGGGCAGACACCAACTGCTCTAATCTAAAGAACGATTACGGAACGGTTAAGGTTTGGCACGAAGCGACAGGAAAAGAGATCAATTCAGGGCTCACTTTCTGTGGGCTGATGATGGGTGATCATTCCAAGTGTGGCATCAACACCATGTTTAATACCGGTACTGTTGTTGGGGTATCCTGCAATATTTTCGGCAGTGGATTCCCTAAAAAATTCATTCCATCGTTCTCATGGGGTGGATCTGACGGATTCACTGAATATAGATTCGACAAAGCGATCGAGGCGTCAAACCGAATGATGGGCAGACGAGGTAAGACACTTTCAAACGCGGAAATAGATGCACTTCTCTTTATCTATGAGAACTATAGATAGATAATACAATCAATTAATTTTCAACTAATTGTAGTCTATTCAGGTTTCTATAAAGGCCGTCTTCAATTGCCATCAGATCCTGATGCGTGCCTGACTCCTTGATTCGGCCATCTTCAAGTACTAGTATCTGGTCGGCACTACGGATGGTAGACAGCCTATGGGCAACAACGAAGGATGTTCTGCCCTTCATTAGGTTTGTCAAAGCCTCCTGAACCAATGATTCCGATTCAGAGTCAAGAGAGCTTGTTGCTTCATCCAAAAGAAGAATAACCGGATTTTTCAAAATGGCACGTGCAATCGCAATTCGTTGGCGCTGACCACCAGATAGTTTTACGCCACGCTCGCCAACCATAGTCTTATACCCTTCGGGAAAACTGCTAATGAAATCATGGGCGTTTGCCTGGCGTGCGGCATTCATCACCTCTTCTTCGGTAGCATCGGGTTTACCATAGGCAATATTCTCAAAAATGCTGCCACCAAAAAGAAGGATGTCCTGAGGCACCAATGCGATCTGCTTCCTTAACTGAGACAATGGGATTGTTGCAGCCGGGCGACCATCGAACAAAATCAGTCCATTGTCGGGTTCGTAGAACCTGAGTAAAAGAGAAACGATAGTGCTTTTACCAGCACCACTTGGCCCCACAACCGCAATCTGTTGCCCACTTTTTGCTTCGAGTGTAAGATCCTTTATGACATTTACCTCTTTTCTTGAAGGGTAGCTAAACGCCACATGCCTCATGGCAACATTTCCTTCAAGTCGGTATCGGCTGTCTAGCTTTACGTCTTCAATAGCGACATCCTCTGTTGTTTCCCTCAAGAGTTCCCTGACCCGTTGGGTAGCCCCTACTGTTTTTTGCAGCTGACTGAATATTTCGGCAAAACCGGCCATGGTAAAGCCAACGAAAGACGTGTACAACACAAATGCTGTAAGGTCTCCGAACGAGAGATTACCGGCCTGCATCAAACCCACTCCATACCAAACTACCAAGACAATGGCACCAAACACGCTAAAAAGCATAAAAGAAACAAACAGACCACGGTAACGGCCGTTACTTATAGCTGTGTTTACTACCGCTGAAACGTTATTGTGGTATCTACCCACCTCATACCACTCATTTGAAAACGCCTTTACATTTCCAATCCCTTGCAAAGTTTCCTGCACTACCGTATTAGATTCAGCAAGTTGGTCTTGTACTTTTTTTGATATTTTCCTGATGAAACGTCCGAACACGAGCGCGATGACAACTACTAAAGGTACTACCGACAACATTACCGCGGTCATTCGTGGACTGATCCATAAGATAGCCACCATGCCGATAACCATTGTAAAAACGCCTCTCAAAAATTCCGCCAGCAAACCTGTTATTGCATCCTGAATCTGCCCTGCATCTGCTGCGATCCGGCTCGACAATTCCCCCACCCTTCTTTGCGCAAAAAATGACATCGGCATCGTTATCAGCTTCCTGTATATCTCTTCGCGCATGTCGGCAACCGCGTGCTCACCGACGAACGTAAACAGGTAAATGCGCATGAATGAGAATACCATTTGTACGCCTAAAACACCTATCAGCATCAGAGCAATGGTGCCGGGCGCACAAGCAAACGGGCCTGTAGCAGTTCCATGAGCGCTATCGATGAGCTTTTTCAACAGAAACGGAAAAGTCATTGTTGAGCCAGCCGAAAGGGCAATAAAAATAAGACCACCAATAAACGTCTTCTTGTAAGGCCCGAGGTATTTGAAAATCACCAGGGCCTCTTTCAGCGACTCTTTTGAGATCTTAGCCTTTGGAATGTCTTCGCCTTCTATGTCTCTACGTCTTGCCATTATAGTTTTAAGTGCTGCAAAGGTACATTCCTATCAAGCCGTAATTCACTGTTTTCGGTGAACGATTGTCTTTTCTCGGTAAAAAGCGGGCTGTAAACGATGACTATTTACGGCCTATCTGATGGTGTGTAATACCTTTTTGGTGAAACAACAAGAGGTAGGTCGGCTATAATAATAGTAGGCCATACTATCCGCTGCATAGTAGTAAGTCAGCGCTGTTGTGTCGGGGAAAATACCCTGACTGAAGAAAATGTACTTATCGGCAGCCGACCATACGGCGAAACTCAAAGTATCGTTCGCAATCGCAATTGTGGAGTCGTTGAGTATTGTAACATTATAAGTTTGGGTATCGTTTTTACCGGTTATGGGGAAGAATCCTGTAGTATCTGTACCGACAAAAGTATGCATACCCGACATTTTGGTCATGTAGTCTTTAGGGCCAATAGACGTAACGACGGGTGGTGGCGGTGGCGGATTAAGTGGTGGTTGTTTTTCTTTCTTACACCCTTCCATTGATCCGATAGAAACAGCAACCAAAATACTTGCAAACAGTATGCGGAAATTATTATTCGCCATGATAATATTATATAACGCAAAGATACATGACATCATAAATCAACGACTGACGAAGGACAGGATCTGAAAACCTATTGTATGTCTATTAGCAAAAAATATCCCACATTTGCGGCATGGATACTACTACAATTCAGGACAATGCGCTTGCGCTTTACCAGAGCCTTCTGCAACAATGGAACAAACGGCAAGCATCGGGCGTGGCAGGTCTATTTGCGTCAAATGGCATCCTTATTGGTTTTGACGGAAGCCAGCTGAACGGTCAACGAGAGATCTACGTTGTGCTGGACGAAATATTCAGCAATTTTCCCACGGCTGCCTACATTTCAATTGTCAAGGAAATCAGGGTCCTATCAGATTCATCAGTTGTCCTCACTGCAGTGGTGGGAATGGTTGCAGAAGGGCACTCAGATATTAGTCCGGAAGTAAATGCGGTTCAGAGTATGACAGCGATGCTTGAGGAAGGAAAATGGAGAGTAGCGTTGCTTCAAAGTACTCCTGCCGCATTCCATGGTCGCCCGGAAATGGCGGAGCAGCTTTCGGCAGACCTGCGTCAGGTGTTGCAAAGTTCTGCGACACAGAACTAGACCTACATTGGAAATTACACTAGCATTATAATGCAAACAGGCGACCAACCGGTCGCCTGTTTTGATATAAACTCAATTTCGGAATCACTCCTCATCATCACCGCCACCCTGAGCCTGACGACCTGCCGCTTTGAGCAGTTCCAGAATCTTAGGATCCTTCTGCATACCTTCCAAACGAGAGAAAAGAGATTTGGCGTAAACACTGTCGCCTTCCTGCATTGCTGCCTGAGCGATACCACCCAATATCTGGTATTGTTGTGTTACAACGTCTGCAACGGCATAACGGCCCTCGTCATTGAGGCTTGATATCCATGACATAGTTTGAGACGAGCTCTTCTTGATCTTCTCAGCAATTTCCATGGCTTTCTTCCTTTCACCTGCACGGTAATAAGCAGTTGCCATAAAATAGCCTGAGTACTCATAGCTGTAAGGGTAAGAGCGATCGCTGATACCATTGTACACCTTATCAAGTACTTGCAATGCTTTTTCACGCTGACCGTCAGCAACCAGCTGGTTAGCCAATGAAGCCGCATTCATACGATAAGTGATCAAAACATGACGGTTAGGCTCATCGAAATAAACGTCATTGCCATCAGCTCCGCCAAATGTGAAAGTCTTCATGAAAAGGTCGTAGCTTTTCTTGGTGTCAAGTGAGCCGGTAATGCTATAGTTCACTTTCACTGAATCATTCACTTTGAACGGCATCAGTCGATTGACCATACCTTCGAGCCTCATGTACTCACCGGTTCCAGCATAGTCGCCCTGACGAAGGCCTGCATCGAAATACAGAGGACGTTTCCAGCCATCACGTGCCACCGCAGCGATTATATTCATGACTGCGATGTCACTCTTGGTCGCACCGTTTTTGGGGAATGTGAACTTCATATCGGTAGACAAACGGGCAGTATCTTCTGCAGACATCCAGCCACGTTTCACGATTTCTTCTTTGCTCACCGTTGGTACAAAGAAGTTCTTAACCGGCATGTAGTTAACACCTTCAGGACCACGTTGCGCCTTCTTAGCCGGATCATCGCTGTTCATGAAGTTGCAGATATCGATCAGATTGAAGAACTGATCCTTCGGTATTTTCAGATTAGGATTATCGAGGTATTGCACATAGTTGTGGTTATCACCCAGGTAATCTTTTTTCGTCCAGATCATCGGAACTGCAGGGGCGTCATTGATCCTATAGTTCAGCTGGTCGATGTACCAATCAATCCCCAAGAGGCTGGTATTGATGATCCTCACGTCCTTACGGAAACCTTCAACCTCCTGTATATACCATAATGGGTAGGTCTGGTTGTCTCCATAAGTAAACAGAACGGCGTTAGGGGCACAGCAAGAAAGCGTATTGCGCGCTTCAGCATGCGCCAGGGTTTTACGGCTACGGTTATGGTCATCCCACTCCTCTTTCGCCATAAGCACGGGGGCTGCAAGTAAGCTAAGCGCTACGGCACCGTAAGCCGCAGCAGCACCTTTGCCCATGGACTTCATGAACCATTGATACAACATCAGTACACCTAAGCCGATCCAAATCGTATATGTGTATGTACAGCCCGCAAAAGCGTAGTCACGCTCACGTGGTTGAACCGGTGTCATGTTGAGGAAGATACCAATAGCCGCGCCTGTAAAGAAAAACAGCGTCATTACAACAATACCATCCTTCTTATTACGATTGAACTGGTAAAGAAGACCCAGAATGCCAAGAGCAAATGGCAGCAGATATAACTTGTTGTGAGCAGGGCTATCGCTCAGGTCGCCCATTTCATCAGTGTTACCAAGTCCGCGCATCTTATCAATGAACGTGATGCCAGAAATCCAGTTACCCCTCATGGGGTCGCCTTGTCCTTCAACATCGTTCTCGCGACCAGCGAAATTCCACATAAAGTAGCGCCACCACATCCAGTTCATCTGGTACTGGAAGAAGAAACGGAAGTTATCAACAGTGGTCGGATCATCGTTTTCGCCCAGATTCAGATAGCTGCGGTAGAAACTACCGTGGCTCGGATTGTTGTAGTCCCATATGCGCGGGAAGAAGTGTGTCTGGCTTTTTCCGGTCATCGGGTGTACTCCGAATACCGGCTCACTCTTTTTACCAACCTCGATATAGGCATCTTTTCCATCAACTTTGGATGCTGCCCACATCGGCTTCGAATTGTCAACGTCAGTGTACACACTATTGAAGTAAGGTCCGGTAAAGAGTGGTTGCTGTCCGAATTGCTCACGGTTCACATAGTCCAGGAAGCTTATAGGATTATCCGGATTCGTCATATCAATCGGCACATCAGCACGCGAACGGATGATAGCGGTAAAATAGCATGAATAACCAATTATTATGAACATAACGCACAGAACACCCGTATGAACGAGATACCATCCTTTCTTTTTTGCAAACAGCAGGAGGAATACGAGAGTCGCACACATCAACAAAAGGAATACAATCGCACCGGTATCAAATGGCATACCAAGGCCGTTGGTAAAGAAAATGTCGAAACTGGAAGCAAAACGTGGGATGTACTGTATAACGCCAAACTGAACGAATGCCAGTACTACGCAACCTACCAGAAACGCGATGACTGTACCTTTCGGTGTAGCCTCATATCTACGGAAGTAGTAGATCATAGCCAGGGCCGGAATTGTAAGGAGGTTAAGCAAGTGCACACACACCGAAAGACCGATAAGGAACGAGATCAACACTATCCACCGGTCGGCATGCTTGTTGTCAGCAATATGCTCCCACTTCAGCATTGCCCAGAACGTAAATGCGGTGAACAAAGATGATGTTGCATAAACCTCAGCCTCGACAGCGGAGAACCAAAAGGTATCAGAGAAAGTACAAGCCAATGCACCGACAACGCCCGCGCCCATTATCGCAACAGTCTGTGACATGTCCGGCTCACCCTCAGTTGCCAACAAACGCTTAGCAAAATGGGTAATAGTCCAAAACAAGAACAGTATACTAAATGCACTTGCAAGAGCCGAAAGCGAGTTGATCATGAAGGACGCGTTTGGCGCGGGACCGCCTGTAAGGGCTTCCCCTCCGGCAAACAGCGCAAAAATGCGTTGCAACAACATAAAGAATGGTGCTCCCGGAGAGTGACCTACTTCAAGTTTGTATGCGCACGATAGAAACTCCCCGCAATCCCAGAAACTGGTGGTTGGTTCCATCGTTTTCAAGTACACGATCGCAGCGATAGCTCCTATGATCCAGCCGGTAAGATTGTTGACTTTACGGTAATTCATGATACATTATTGGTAAGGCGACAAAAATAACAAAAGTTGCCAGTTATCAACATTTTAGTTGTTGAATAAAGGTTAATAACGGTAAGCAATCCCCGACCGCAACAGATTGATCGTGAGCATATACGGGAGAATACTAACCAAAAACTAAACAAGGAGGTTTGCAAGACTCTTTCTTACAAGGTCTGAATCGATAGCCTGCACCAATTGGAAAGTCGGAATGGCTCTCAGTCGTTCCATTATAATATGTGCATCATGTTCCGGTTCGGCAGTTTGAACAAGCCAAAGGTAATCAAGGTGTTTGGCCTCGGGTAGCAACGTTTTTTTACCACTTTTTAGTTGGTATAGTAAGTGGCTATGACTGCTGTTGGGGACCTTGTGCAAAAAGGTAGAAAAAAAATACTTATCTGTTTTGTCGCTTTCCGGTTCAGGTGTAGTATCAAACATTGAAACCTGCAACTGTCTGCCCCCCTGTTTAAGGGTCTCCTTTCCTGAACGTGTTTCGTTCATCTCGATGAGGTTCTCAGGAACATTCTCAAAACACATATCTAGAATTTTATTTACCAACCAGCAAAAACGGTAGGCAGGCATGGCGGCAGAAACACCTATCAATGCTGAGCCAGCAAAGAAAGTATCGCGCATTTCGCCCACATCCAACACATTACTTGCCATAGCAACAAACGGTAGATAAAAGTGTATTTTCTCAAAGGTACGAGTAAAATATTGTCTTAACTTCGCCATCCATTTTAGAACCAGCTAACTAGATGAAAGACTTCTCTTACGTAACAGGTCCTACCCCAGCCTATATAGAATCATTATACCAGGAGTTCGCTAATGACTCAACCACGGTAGATCCTGAATGGAAAAAATTCTTTGAAGGATTTGATTTCGCAGTCAACAACGGCTTGGCTACTTCCGACAATGGGAAAGCACCCGTATCTGCCGGTCAGGCAGAAAAAGAGATCGGAGTGTTCGAGTTGATCCGTGCTTATCGTAAAAGGGGGCACCTTGTTGCCACTACCAATCCGATCCGTGCGCGGAAAGATCGTAAAGCCCACCTGGAGATAGAACGATTTAATCTGTCTCAGGCTGACATGGAATCTTCTTTCTTTGCCGGCAAATTCATCGGTCTGCCGAACGGAAAGTTGAAGGACATCGTGGCAAAACTGAAGAAACTGTATGCCGGTAATGTGGGCGTAGAGTACAGGTACATAAACGATAACGACAAGTGTCAGTGGGTTCAGGAGAAGTATGAGGAGCTGATGTCGACGCATCTTTCCGTGGACCAAAGAAGGCGGATACTTGAGAAACTCAATGAAGGCGTGATCTTTGAAAAGTTCCTCAATACAAAGTTCATCGGCCAGAAACGATTCGGCCTGGAGGGTGGCGAGTCTACCATCGCAGCGCTGGATACGATCATAAATGACGCCGCTGATGCGGGTGTACAGGAAGTGGTTATCGGTATGGCTCACCGCGGAAGGCTCAACATATTAGCCAATACACTTAAAAAAACCTACCAGCAGATATTCTCGGAATTTGAGGGTAATATGCCTGAAGATATGACCATGGGAAGCGGTGACGTAAAATATCACCTTGGTTTCCAAAGCGATATCGTTACTCCAAACGGTAAAGCTATCAACGTTCAGTTGGCACCGAATCCGTCGCACCTGGAAGCAGTTAACCCAGTAGTATCGGGTTTTGCAAGAGCTAAGGCAGACACACTGTATAATAAAGAATACGATAAAGTACTTCCGATACTCATTCATGGTGATGCGGCAGTTGCCGGCCAGGGTATTATATATGAGTTGTTACAAATGTCTAAACTGGCCGGATATTACACCGGTGGTACTATCCACTATGTGATCAATAACCAGATCGGTTTTACGACGGACTTTGACGATGCCCGTTCTGCCGATTATTGCACAAGCATAGCTTCTATGGTTCAATGCCCGGTTCTCCACGTAAACGGAGACGACGCCGAAGCTGTAGTTAAATGTAGTATGCTTGCAACGGCATATCGCCAGAAGTATAATGAAGACATCTTTATAGATATGGTTTGCTATAGAAAGCATGGCCATAACGAAGGTGATGAACCAAAATTCACACAGCCACAATTATACGCGCTGATCGAAAAACATCTCAATCCCCGTGAGATATATGCCCAATATCTGAAGGAGCATATTGATGCTGACGTGCAGGCAATGGCGAAAGAGATGGAGACTCGTTTCTGGAACGACCTGCAGCAGCGTCTTGACGAAGTAAAACAGAAACCACTCCCCTACAAGTATCAAAAGCCGGAAATGTGGTGGAAGGAACTGCGTAAAGCTGCAGTTGCTGACTTTGGAAAATCGCCTGTAACGGCCATCACAGAAGCACAATTCAAGCAATACTTCAATGCACTGATGAAATGGCCTGAAGGATTCAGCCCACTTCGTAAAGTTGAAAAACTGCTTCAGGACAAAGTGAAATTGTTTGAGACAGATGGTAAAGTTGACTGGGCAACGGGTGAACTTCTGGCATACTCGAGCCTGTTGGCCGAGGGACATGATGTGCGCCTGAGTGGTGAAGACGTGAAACGAGGTACATTCTCTCACCGTCATGCAGTCATATATGACCAGAACACCAACATTCCGTACAACCGTCTGGATAAGGTAAACGACCAACAAGGTGTACCGTACATATATAACTCTCTCCTGAGCGAATATGCGGTACTCGGATTCGAATACGGATATGCGATGGCTAATCCGCATAATCTGGTAATCTGGGAGGCTCAATATGGAGACTTTGCCAATGGTGCGCAGATCATCATTGATCAATACATAGCGAGTGCTGAACAGAAGTGGAGCAATATGAATGGCCTTGTGATGCTTTTGCCACACGGATATGAAGGCGGCGGCCCTGAACACTCGAGCGCCCGTCTGGAACGTTTCCTCCAGAATTGTGCCGAGTACAATATGGTGATCACCAACATCACTACAGCAGCCAACTTCTTCCATGCGCTGCGTAGACAAATGAAGTGGGAATTCCGTAAACCAATGGTGAACTTCTCACCGAAAGCGAACCTGCGTCACGTTCGTTCCTACTCAGCGATGTCTGAATTCACTCAGGGGTCTTTCAACGAAGTATTGGACGATCCGAACATTAAGACGGCTTCGAAAGTGAAACGAGTACTCCTATGTTCAGGTAAAATGTACTTCGACCTCAGTGAAAAGCAACTTGCCGAAAACAGGCAGGACGTGGCGATAGTGCGTCTGGAGCAACTTTACCCATTACCCGTTGATCAACTCAACGCCCTTCGTGAGAAATATAAAAAGGCCGAGTGGATATGGGTACAGGAAGAACCGCAGAACATGGGCGCTTGCTGGTTCCTGCAGATCAGCCTCGGTGAGTCGTTCAAGATGAGATACATTTGCAGAAATGCTAGTGCATCAACGGCTACAGGCTTTGCCAAAAAGCACGTAATTGAGCAAACGTCGTTGGTGGACCAGGCGTTCTCTTAGTACACGAGCATCATCATTTTTAAATATTTAGAGCGGAACTGAACAGTTCCGCTCTGTTTTTTTGTACGGGGCGTGTCGAAGAAAACTGACGCTACTTCCTGATCCATTTAATGAGGTCTGTCATCACCTCTCTGCTTATGGTATGGTCCATGCCGGGGTAAGTATGGAACTCAGGCATAATGCCGATCTGTACCAACCGGTCGTAGGCCGCTTTTCCGTCGGTATAGGGCAAACGAGTGTCCGCTGTACCATGTGCAATAAAAATCCTTAGGGACTTTAGCTTATTGTCAGAATGAATTGAGGAAAGAAGACCGCCTGACATCTTACCACTCAACACACCAATCCCTTTTATCTTATTTGGCGCTGATGTACCGACCTCGTAACACATCATTGCGCCCTGACTGAACCCAACCAAATAGACCTTTTTCGGATCAACCTGATACTTCTTGATAGCTTCATCAACAAACTTCAGGATCAGTTCTTTACTATGTGCAATGTGCTCCGGTTTTCCGCCATATTTTCCGTTGACCATCTCCCGTTCAAACCATTGATATCCTCCTACATCAGCTTTGTATGGTGCCCTTGCCGAAATGACCAGGTAATCGGAGGGAAAGAACTGCCTTAATCCCAACAGATCTTCTTCATTGCTACCGTAGCCGTGCAACAGAATAACCAAGGGGCTATTTGCAGTTTTGGAAGGAGCAACAGCACGACGGTAATTCAGAGAGAGTCCGGACTCAAGGCTGCCGGCATTTTGACCGTGTGCAACTGCAACGTTTATTGACATAAGTACACAAAAAAATATAGCTACACTTTTCATAAAGTCAAATGTAGCTATAATTCAAACTTGCCCGAAATTCGGGCGGAAATGAAATATCTATTAGTACACAGTACCCTTTATGCGCAGATGTGATAACATTGTGCTTCCTATAAGAGAATCGACCGTTTTGTTTGTAATGGTGATCTTACCTGTTCGCATAGCGCGAGCTGTAAACAGACCCAACACGTTCTCGCCCTTAATGTTGGTATAAACAGGTGCAATTTCACTACCCGTAAGACCTGTTCCGGCTGCTTGCGTTGCTATCCTGTAATTATTGTAATGAGATGTACTCAGGTACATAGACATATCGCAACGATCGAGCAAGCGGATAACGTTGTCAGGTGCGGGCCCCATGCCTGAGTTGATGGCATTGAACAAAGTCTTGTTTTCTATCTTATACTGAACATTTGCATTGGAAACACCAACATACCCAGCGTCCATATCAAAAAAGCGTGCCGTTTTAGTTTTCGCAACAATATCAGAATCAACCCAGTTAAAACGAATAATTGCTTGTGCTATAGTGGCCGGGGTAGTTTCTTTGACGTTGGGGCTGCTGTAAAACACATAATTAGCGGGCGGCACATAACTGGCATCGAACGTATAATAACGGAATGGTAATGACGAGAAGAAACTCATGCCTGATGTGTTGATGTCATTATTGTCAACAGGGTAAAACGTAAATCCGGGTCCGGTTGAAGAAACTGGAACTCTGTTGTCAATTACCGGGGCATCAGCCGAATCCGTAACACCTGTTGCGATGTTTGTGATCTTCAACCTATATATATAAGATGGATTGAGCGTACCCTTAAACTTGTAGGCGTAGTTGGGTGATGTAAAGAACAGGCCTGCTTGTTTTGTGTAACCTTCCTGCGCCAGATCCACTCTGTTGAGATGTATGGAATCAACGTAAAAGTACTTTTCCGTAGCACTATATCGCTCTATTCTTACGTTCAGGTTAGCATAGAAATTAGAATCAACTTCCTTAGCCATGTTCACTGCACTCTTATTTTCGTCGATAAACGCTTTCTGAATACGAACGTAGTGTGCCGTATCACCCATATCAAGAAAACCGTATACAACTGTAATATCCTTGTAGGGTGCTGCGACGTCAAATTTTTCTGAGCAAGATGTTCCAAACAGGGTGCTTGCCGCGATCAGGGAAAGGAGAGATTTTTTCATTTACGTAATTGCTAAAAACTAAAAAGCGAACAAAGATAACCGAATCCACGACAATTGGACAAAGTACCCGCGGGCGGTAATGCAAATAATCGTTAAAAGATGATTTGTAATAGAAGAAAATAAATAAATATGTAATCATAACAAACCACCCATCTCTCAGACCAGTCTTTGAAAGTGGCTTTCGAAAACACTAGTAACATTCTACGAAAATAAATTACATTTGTAAATATTGATAAGCACCTCTTTATGAAATATATCGTTACCCTGTTAGTTGCCCTATCGTTCATTTCCAATGGTTATTCTCAATCGGCCATTTGGGCGAACAAGATAGGCAGTACTTCAAACGACGAGGGCCGCACCATAAAAGTGGCCCCAAATGGTAATGTATATGTAGCAGGTAAATTTCAGGGAACAATGGATCTAGATCCCGGGCCGGGCACATTCAATGTGACAAGTGCCGGGGCAGATGATATCTACCTTGCCTGTTACAACTCGTCGGGTGGTTTCATTTGGGGATTCAGTACCGGTGGTGCTTTGTATGACGCAGTATGGTATCTGACTACGGACGCGAGCAGTAACGTAATCATTTGTGGTTACTACCAGTCGGCAGGTATCGATTTTGACCCCGGAGCCGGTTCAACCACCCTACCATTTGCCGGTGGCACAAGCCTAACCATGTATGGCGATGGTTTTGTTGCCAAGTACTCTTCAACCGGAGCTTTTCAATGGGCTAAACAATTGGGAGGGCCCACTGTTTATGACGTGACACTTTCTCTTGATACCGACCCTGCAGGAAATGTCTACGTCGGCGGTGTCTTCAATACAACAATGGTAGTTTCGCCTACTATTACGTTTAGCAGCGCTACAGATGGAACAGCTTACCTCATTAAATATGACCCTGCCGGCAACCTGATATGGGGACACAATTACGGTTTACCTGGCGTATCGTCTGTAGATTGTTTTCCGCGTTCGCTGAAGGTGAGCGGAGGATTTCTGTATGTAGGCGGGTTCTTTCAGGGTGTTTCAAACTTTAGTCCATGGACTGCATCAACAACGCTTACGTCTTCGGGGCTTTATGACTTTTACATTGCAAAATACGACGTGGATGCGAATCCGATCTTTGCTAAAAAAGTAAGTGGCACAGGAGGTACAGACTTCGATGAATTTTTGAGTCTGGCGCTTGACGGGTCTGACAATATATATGTGTCGGGCTATACTACGAGCGCAACCATAGTTTTTGACCCTGCCTCACCCCTTACCACAACAGTGTCAACGCCTGGTGGCGGTACCAACCGGGATATTATCATGGCGAAATTTGACAATTCGGGAAATTTTGTCTGGGGTAAATTAATTGGAAGCACCGGCAATGATATGGGATGGGGAATAGACGTTGCTGGTAGTTACGTGAACCTTACCGGCGATTTTACCGGCACGGTAGACTTTGCACCTGCGGCAACAGGAGGAGTGCTGATCAGCGCAGGTGGTACGGACGCAGTGGTAGCGAAGTACGATCTGTTCGGAAATCATCAGTGTAGTTTCAAAGTTGGTCAAACGGCTGTAGATGCAGGATACGGTATTTCGCACGACCCGGCGGGTTATGTGTACGTAACCGGGCAATTTTCCGGAGCGGTAGTAGACTTTGATCCGGCCGCAACAACCATGACCCTTAATTCAACCGGTGGCACTGACGGTTTCTTTGCCAAGTATGATCCGGTGTGCCTGGACATGATATGTAACACGCTGTCAATGCCGGATACAATATCAGTATGTATCGGTGACACGATGACTATTCCCGCTACGATGGGAGGAACTGATTCAGTGTTGAGTTACGCGTGGTCACCCGCTTCGGGCTTGTCCTCGACGACTATCCTAAATCCGGTTGTTACGGGCGTGTCGTCAAATTACTACTACCTCACGTTACGTTCGCTCAATGAAAATAATCTAGTTGTAAATGGCGACTTCACAGCGGGGAATACAGGTTTTTCAAGTTCCTACACCTACTCTCCGCCACCGAGTGCAACGTTATTAGAAGGCCGCTATTCTGTTTACACCAATCCATTCGGGGTGCACTCAGGCTTCACCTCGATGCCAGACCACACCACCGGAACGGGAAATATGATGATCATCAACGGAGGGCCGACGGCTGTGGATGTCTGGTGTCAGACGATCACGGTAACGCCAAACACCGATTACAATTTTTCAGCTTGGTTTGCCAATTGTTCGTCGGTGACCACAGGTCCAAACGTCCCCATACTTCAGTTCCGTATAAATGGCGTCTTACAGGGTACTCCTACCACAGTGACAACTGCACCCGGTGTGTGGATGAATTTTGCCACCACCTGGAATAGTGGTCCGAGCACAACGGCAACAATCTGCATTTATGACGCAGTGACAACAGCTGCCGGAAATGACTTTGCGATAGACGACATCTTGTTCCAGAGAATTTGTACCACCACCGACAGCGTGTATGTGCGTGTAAATCCGTTTGACACTACAACATCCATCACACGAGATACACTTTGCAGTGCAGGACTGCCGACAATCATATATGCTCCCGGCGGACATACAACTTACTTATGGAGTACAGGTAGCACATCTCCCACCGGTATTATGGCCACAACGGCGGGCACCTATTGGGTGACTGCACAAAGCGATTGTGCAGTAGTTTCTGACACTACGGTTATCTTTACCTACCCTTCTCCCAACGTATATCTCGGAAATGACACTGGTTTCTGCATCGGGAACACATATGTACTATCTTCGCCACAGCCCACCGGCAGCACGTTTGCATGGAGCACCGGCAGCAGTACCGATACAATTCATGTTTCATCAAGTGGTCACTATGTACTTACCGTGACGAGCTCTGATGGTTGTGTTGGTGTAGACTCTGTAGACATAATGGTATCTCCGCCACCTGTGGTAAATTTAGGCCCGGACACCACCAACTGTGACGGTAGTCCTATGCTTTTAATGTCTTCTGTCGTTTATACTGCTCCTTCCTATCTCTGGCACAACGGCACTATTGCACCCACCTTTACAGCTACTGCCAGTGGAACATATTGGCTGCAAGTCACGGAGTACGGATGTTCGGGTGCAGACACAATACATTTATCTATCAAATACGACACGTTCACTTTATACAATCCCGACACGGCCATCTGTAAAGGCCAATCTGTACAGATACGGGCGACAGGTCATCCGGAATTGCAATTCCATTGGTTGCCAACCACGGGAATTCCGTTCCCTGACGTGATGACCCCACTTATCACTACTGACACATCGGCGATGTACTATATGATTGCACACCTCGAAGGATGTGCGGATGGAATAGACTCAGTGTACATTGACGTTCAGCCGAACCCTGATCCGTTCCTGGGAACTACGAGACGGGTTTGTGAATTCGATACGGTACACATCGTTAGCTACGTGGATCCCCCATGGTACACGCATTACTCCTACAGCTGGTCACCTTCCACTAATCTTGACCACAACAATCTGCGGTCCGTAACTTTTAAAGCAGGTCCAACTACGAACCTTATACTGACTGTTACAACACCTGCGGGCTGTACCGGCTCTGATTCGGTGATGGTAGTTATGAGTCCTGGGAATTTCGCATCGATTATTCCTGATACCGCAATCTGCCCGCACGATTCTGTAGTACTCACAACTACCGGAGGAGTTGGATACACGTGGACTCCTCGGTCGGGGCTAAGTGATCCAAATGCAGGTTCACCCTGGGCAAAACCAGTGAACGATGAAACTTACGTAGCACTTGCGAGAAGCGCTGATGGTTGTCTCGATACATTAACAGTGAATATTAAAGTTCACCCAGCTGCAGTTTTGCATATGCCGGACTCAGTAACGATATTCACCGGAGAGTCTTATCAGATCGCCCCTCAAACGAACGGAACAAAATTCTCCTGGACTCCGTCGGGCGGACTCAGCGGGAAGTTCATTGCGAATCCGGTTGCTACACCTGAGGTAAGCACCCGATATGTCCTCACCGCATCAACTGAAGATGGATGTGTAGCTGTAGATTCGATCCGTATTAACCTGAACGACAATGCGTTGGTAGATGTTCCAAATGCATTCACGCCGGATGGTGGAACAAACAGCAAACTTTACGTTCTGAAGCGTGGGCTGGTGACGTTGAAATCATTCCGAATATTTAACAGGTGGGGCAACCTTTTATTTGAGACCGCAGACATCAATGCAGGCTGGGATGGCACATACAAGGGTGTTCCTCAACCTCTAGGTGTTTATGTATACACTGTAGAAGGATTCACCAATACAGGTAGCCCGGTTGTTAAATCGGGAAATGTAACATTGCTGCGATAGTTAAAATAATGTCGCGTTCTGTACACGGGCGGTGTTTTTTGTGGACATGTAAGCGGAACGATAGCTTTTGATAAATCGGGCTATTATATGGACTTTTGTGGCACAGCAACAAGTGGCTTTCAGCTGCCGAAACTGTGAAAAGACCGGAACATGACGCGATTAAATCACTTGATACTACTTACGTTCATCTTTTTTGGTGCAACGGATGGCTTAGCACAGACTCGTCTGACGTTGCACGATGCGATTGAACGAACATTGAAGAATAACTTTGACATAAGAATAGCAGAGATCACTAGAGAACAGGCAGCAACCAATAACACTCCCGGGAACGCAGGATTTCTACCAAACGTCAATGCCGGTGTGTCGGCTACTGAGAGTCGTACAAACGTGCGCAGTGACCTTGCTAACGGCGCCCAGCAGAACAACCCAAAGGCCATCAATACAAATATCAACCCGACTGTAACCGCAAACTGGACTTTATTTGACGGCGGCAGAATGTTTGTTGTAAAGAAGCAATTATCCGCAATTGAAGCCCTCTCCGCCATTCAACTAAAACTCCAGGCCCAGTCTTCAGTATCGAGGACAATACAGATGTATGCACAGTTGGTACTCCTGCAACGTCAAATGATCGCCATAGACACAGCACTGCATCTTGCACGTGCCCGCATGGAACTCTCGGAGATCAAGTACAAAAGCGGGGCCGGTGCCAAGATCGATTTTCTACAAGCAAAAGTTGACTATAACGCCAGGAGAGCGGACTCGCTTTCTTTCATTTCAGGTTATGCTCAGTCGTGCGATTCTATGAGTGTGTTGATGGGTGAGCAGGACGGTGCATGGTACCGAGTTGATGACGCATTACCACTAAACATGAATTTGCAAGAGACGAGTTCGGAAATATTGCCCGACGTAAATTTGTCACTTGCTGCGTACAAGCAAAACAAGAACATAGCAGACCTGAATGCGGACATTGCGAAGACCTATGCCCTTCCTACACTTTCGGTATCCGGCACCTATCTGTACAACAGAAGCACCAATGCGATCGGGTTTGCCCTGTTCAGCAGAAGCTATGGTGGTAATGGCACGGTAAACCTTAGTATGCCGATATTTCAAGGCGGTAACATCAGAAGGCAGACAAAAGTAGCATCGCTTCAGGCTATGCGCGAAGAATTGTTGTATGAACGCCAAAATACGATCATAAAACGTCAGCACCGCACTGCCAGACGAAATTATGACATCGCAGTGCAGTCATGGAAATTGGCGACAGAAGACATGAAATTCGCCCGCGAAAATCTTGATGTACAGTTTGCCCGATTCAAGGTAGGCGTTGGCACTACCCTGGAATCCCGTGAAGCCGAGAATGCGTACGTTCAAACATTGATACGGCTGTATTCATCAGAATACAATGTAAAACTCTATGAAACGCAGGTACTGGAACTGGAGAACAAATTACTTTCTGATAATTAGAAACCAACTTTGATAATTACTTCAGCCCTCACAATGTCAGAGTTTTCATTATTTTAGGACTTCATTCATTACTATGAGCACACAATTAGGCATAGGATCTCGTGTAGATCATCCACATTTCGGGAAAGGTGTAGTTGTTGACACCGCACTTGAATTTTACATCATTTGGTTCAAGTCACAGCAAGACACCAAAAGTATCAGTAAAGATTACCCGGACCTCAAGGTCCTTTCGGCAACTGAGCCTGATGGCTCAACTGACAAAGTGACCATTGCAGACATAGAACAGGCCCTTGAAAATATTCTGGACAGGAAGCTCCATGACATGCAAATGGTTCCGATCGGCACGCGTTGGCGCAAGGGCACTATGGTGTTACAGCCGGGAGACACTACACTTCAGGCTAAGGAAGTACCAATCGAGACGTTCTTCCACAAGATAGTTATGGTGCGTGACAGGCTGCGCGTACTTGAGCAGAAGATAAATGCGCACAAAGGAATGGAAGACGATGAGAAAGTGGAGCTGCAACAATATATTACTGCAGTGTATGGTTCACTTACAACATTCAATGTGCTGTTTAAAGAACCACATCATCAGTTCAAAGGAATGTCAGGTAAAGACTAGCCAGCCATTCTCCGCCTTCTGACAGGAAACAAAATCATATTCACGGTTCAATATCCGCTCAGGTAAAAAGATGAAAATCACAGGAACACTTGCCATACTCGCCGGCCTGGCTACAAGTACATGCAACGCTCAGGATTCCCTCATGTTCAGGAACATTTCAAACGAAGTGATGCTGCATGGTACATGCTACGAGAATCTCAGAGTACTATGCAAGACAGTCGGGCATCGCCTGAGTGGAACACCTGCTGCGGCAAAAGCCGTAGAATGGGGACGGAAAGCAATGAAAGACGCAGGAGCGGACAACGTATGGCTTCAACCTGTCAATGTACCCTACTGGTACAGAGGAAAAGAATCACTTGAACTGAAGATTGCCGGCAAATATCAGAAGGTGCCGGCATTGTCGCTCGGTAACAGCCAGGGTACGGGTGGCAAACCTTTGGAGGCTGAAGTTGTGATGGTGAATAACTACGAAGAATACAAAGCGCTGTCAGACGATGCTGTAAAGGGGAAGATCGTTTTTTTCAATTACAGGTTCAGGCAAGATCTTATCAACAGCTTTGAAGGGTATGGCGACGCTGTGAACTATCGTTGGAACAGCCCGAATGTTGCTGTGAAGCGAGGTGCTGCAGGGGTTATCATCCGTTCAATGTCAACAGGAGAAGACGATTTTCCGCATACCGGCAGCATGCACTACGAAGACACTACAGCGACAAAATTGCCGGAAATGGCAGTAGGAAACTATACTGCAGATGCGCTTTCCAAAGCATGCAAAGCCGGCAAGGTGATGGCCAAAATGACCTCGGAATGCAAAATGATGGGTATGCGTCCATCATATAACGTGATAGGCGAACTGAAAGGTACCGAGATACCGGAGAAGATCATTACTGTAGGCGGACACCTTGACTCATGGGATGTTGGAGAAGGTGCTCATGACGACGGAGCGGGATGTGCGCAGTCTATTGAAGTGATCCGTGCATTAAAAGCCGTAGGATATAAACCACGCTATACCATCAGGGCCGTACTATTTATGAACGAAGAAAACGGCAACAAGGGCGGTTGGGCATACCTGGATTCCGCAAACGCCCGGAATGAACAGCACATTCTGGCTATGGAAAGTGACGCAGGTGGCTTCTCTCCGCGCGGTATAGGTCTTGAGATGTCTGAGAAGCAGAAAGAACACATTCGCAAATACCGCGACCTTTTCATGCCATACAATGTTTACGACTTTGAAAAAGAAGAAGGAGGTGTGGATATATCACCGCTGCACAACAAGAAAAACGTTCCCGCGGCCGGTTTACTACCCGATTCTCAGCGGTATTTCGATTATCACCATACTGCAAACGATGTGTTCGAAACAGTGAACCACAGGGAACTGAAGTTAGGCGCTGTAACGATGGCGCAATTCATTTATCTTATCTGTGAACACGGTCTGGAGTAATGCAGCGACTTAGTGTTTCTCAGGAATAATGAACGTAAAACGTGCACCGGTGCCCGGAATATTTTCGGCAAATATCACCCCGTGATGGTATTCAAGGATCTTTTTACAGATCGCAAGTCCGATACCGGATCCGGGATACTCTGACCGACCGTGTAGCCTCTGAAATACCTGAAATATCCTGTTGGCATATTCGCTATCGAAGCCTATACCATTATCGGTAACGGATATCTTGTGATACCGCTTTTGAGGTTGCAGGCCAAAATTCTTGGTTTCTGTGTCTGAAATTTCACCCACTTCGATTCGGATGATCGGCGGCATATCAGGCTTATGGAACTTGATCGCGTTGCTGATAAGGTTCTGAAAAAGTTGCTTCATCTGAGGCGCAACTGCCTCAACAGTCGGCAACCCAGTACACCGAATAGCGGTACCCGTCTCTTCTATCTTCACTTCCAGATCGTTCATTACGTCTTGCAGAATAGCATCAAGACTCACTTTTTCGAACGGAACTGACGTTTGTGATATCCGAGAAAATTCGAGCAACGCGTTGATCAGCAGCCTCATATTCTCTGCCGAAGCGACCATACGCGACAAGTACATCTGGCCATCGCCGATCAATACACTTTTGTATTTCTCCTGAAGCCTGTCGCTGAATGTGGTGATCTTCCTGAGTGGTTCTTGAAGGTCGTGGCTGGCGGCATAAGCAAACTCCTCTAATGCCTTGTTGGACCTGTGGAGCTCGTCAACCATATCCTTCATATTGAGTTCTATGGTCCTCTGAGATGTAATATCGCGAAGGCTGCCCACCATTTTCACCGGTTTTCCAGACTCATCGCTCATGATATTTGCCAGGCAATGTAATTGTTTAAGATTGTTCTTGCCGGAAATGATCCTGTATTCAACGTCAATATTACCATCGGTTTTCACAGCATCAGCTATCAACTTCAGTACCCGTTCCTTATCGTGCGGATGGATGAAGCTGGTCGTATAATCAGCATCCAGACCAATTTTTTCAGAACTAACCTCATAAATACGATAGACACCGGGAGACCAATAAACCCCTTTTGCAGCAAACATCCACTCGAATGTGCCGAACTCCTCCACATTAAATTGCTCAAGAAATAGCTCCCGCGATTCAAACGAAGTGAAAGGCATCCCCCATTTCGATTGGTCTAATAACAGAAATAAATGGTACATCTTCTCCCCGTCATTATCCCCGTCATACACTGCTGCGATGTAGACGTAAAATGACCTTCTTACCCCATTACTATCAGACAGTTCAAAGATCATAAAACTCGATGGCACGTGATTATCCCGTTCGAGATCACCTACCAGGATGTCGAACCTACGTTGCTGAAACGAATCAAGAAATGAATTAAAGCTCCGGCCAATCAGCTTACCCTCAGGGATGCCGGTAAAATCTACGAACGCATCATTCGCAAAAACGATCTTCTTATCACTCCCGGTAAATACGACCGACATTCCGGGCCCTGACCGCGCTAACCGTTCAAAAAAGGACTTACCACCAGACTGGTTACCGTCCGATACAATATTCTTATTTTGGGTAAATATACTTTTCATCTTTTGTCAACTGTATCAAAGATTAAATTCCTTGAACTGCCTCATTTTATTATAGAGCGTCTTACGGTCTATGTTTAATAGTTTTGCGGCCTTACTCTTGTTGTAGTCAGATTGTTTCAGTGCCTTCAGTATCACCTCATACTCAGTACCCAAATTGGCCGCTTTTAGTTTATTCTTCAACGTATTGGTAACCTCTTCAGACTGAAGCTGTTGGTCACTGGGACCTGTGATATTGATGGTATCCTCATTTTCAAACTGCAACTTATAAAAATTGCTGATCTCAAATGGGAGTGACCTCACATCAACCACGTCACCATCTGTAAGAAGTGTTGCACGCTTCACCACATTTTTCAACTCACGCAGATTGCCATACCAAATGTAGGACCTCAGCGCCTGCTCCACCTCTGGCGAGAACCCTTTTATGGATTTACCTAGCTCAACATTGGTTTGCCTGAGGAAATAATGCGCAAACGTCATTATGTCTTCTTTACGCTCGCGTAAAGGTGGAACTTCGATACTAAACTCATTGAATCGATGATAGAGATCCTCACGGAATTTACCGGCTCTGGCCATATCCCACAATCGCTCATTACTTGCGATTATTATCCTGACATCGATGTCTATATCGGTGGTACCACCAATACGCCTGATCTTACGTTCCTGAACTACCCTCAACAAAGACACTTGAATATCGTATGACAAGTTGCCGATCTCATCAAGGAATATGGTACCTCCATTTGCCAGTTCCAGACTACCGATCTTACGATTAGTGGCACCGGTGAAGGCACCTTTCTCGTGACCAAACAACTCGCTACCTGCAAGGTCTTTCGACAAAGCACCACAGTCGATGGCAATAAATGGCTTTGAAGCGCGCTTACTTTGCAGATGGATCTGTTTAGATATCACCTCTTTACCGCATCCGCTTTCACCATAGATGATTACGCTGAAATTGGTTGGGGCGACTAACGATACTTGTCGTAAAATAGATTGGAACTGAGCACTACTGCCGGCAAGAAAACTTTCACCACTATCACTATTCTTCGATCTGTCCTGACCTATCAATTTCTTAGGGTCAGAATCGGTGTCACTTGCAGCTTTCAAGGCATCCCTGATGGTAAGTAGTATTTCATCGGGAAATAGTGGTTTAGTGACATAATCGAATGCCCCCAGTTTGGTGACTTCTACAGCGTCTTTCACATCGCTATATCCTGTGATAATAATAACCTGTGTCTGAGGATCAATTTCCTTGATCTTCTTTAACAGCTCAGCACCGTTCATATCGTCCAGACGGAAATCGCATAGCACAAGGTCGGGATGAATTTCAGTCACCAACTTAAGAGCTACAGCACCGCTATCCGCATTGAACGTCTCAAAACCATGTTTGGTCAGAAAACGCGTCAATAGAAGGCGCATATCCTTATCATCATCGACAACCAGAATTTTTCGCATATTGGCCTAAACTACGACGTTATTATGCCGTAACTCAAATATACCAATTAATCGGAAGTAGCGGAGATTACCATTCACTGTCCAGAGGATTATTTCTAGACACTGCCACCCCGCGCATGTTGATTCCCAGACGTATACCTGAATTTCTTCCTGAGTAACTGTCCCAACTTTGTACAAAATCTACCCTGAGGAACCGAACCAGTTTCCAGCCTATATTATCAATTCCAACAAAAGCTTCCGAATAGAAATGATCAGCATCCGAGTAGAACGCATTACCACCTACCAACAAATAATACCTTGCCTGACGCAACAGAGGTATCTTGTTACTAAGTAATCCGTTCAGATGATATTCGAAATGCGCCTCCCCATAAATCGGTGCGACGTTACTGAACAAATAATACGGAGCAAACTGAAAACTGTTCAGGTAAGGTGCAGCATACCCTACGCCCCGCATCCCGTTAAGGTGCTTCATATCAGCCAGCGAAACATATCGGGAATTGAGGAATCCGCCAATTGACACATTGTAACTGATACTTCCTAACAACTTCAATCTCATATCATCAGCGATACTAAAACTCCATTTATCGAAATCGGTTGCCGAGTTGAAGATACCCGAAAAGCCCTTTTGATATGCTACGCTAAACCGTGGCCAGGAACTGCCATTGGCCACCTTGTAGTCGGGATATTGAGTGTATGTGTAGCCCGGCTTGAAAGATATACCTGCAGTAACGATCATGGCTTTATGTCGCTGCCAGGGCTGGGCAGGCCCACCAACGGCCGGCATGTTTGAGGTGTACCCTCCCCTGTCTCCACGTGCAAATGACAAACTGTCTGCGTTTTCAAGCGGAATTCTATCCTGGAACGAGGTGCGTATTTTCCAGCTGAATCCGTTCCCATAATTTCGACGAGCAATGAGACTCAGTTCACTCCGTTCATATATTTTCAGATCATTTTCTCTTACAAAAAGTGACCTGTATGTATTGAGCATCGGTATAACAGGGTTATCAGGATTGAATTGGAACATATAGCGGCCTCCCTCTATTCCCAATAACCAGGTACGGTTCAGCCACTGTCGATCACGCGTTACGTAATACACTCTGCCAATTGAATTAAAACGCTCATTTGAAAATCCGTAACGGGGAGCAAGGTCCAAAACAAGTGTTTTACCCGTGTCCAGTTTTCTCTTAATATTTATTTTGGGTGCTATGTTGAAACCTTCAACCGTATTGTAATTGAGCACATTGTTACCGTCCAGCCCCATTAGGAGAGGATTGAACGAAACCGTTGTCTTATACTCCCGTCCGGAAAATGAGGTCTCACTAATTAAAGCACCCAGCGGGCTGAATTTATTCCCCTTTCTTCTGATAGAGTCACGGTACACCGGATCCGCACGTTTTTGGGCGATACTATCTTTGATCACAAAGTCTTTCGCCTCGTCTTCGGCCAACGGAACCGGTCGATTCTGCCAATGGGAAGTATCAACTTTATTCGCTGTCTTATCATAAACGCTTACAAATTTGCCTGACAGTACCGAGTCATTTACTTCTTCATTGATCTTCTGCCTGTTGTAAACAGCAACACCTTGCCCCGTAACATCAAACATCATGAACTTAACCGCGAAATACATGACCTGGCTTTTGATCACCCAGAGATCATCTTTCAATGGGAGGTAAACCTGCTCGACCCTGAGGGTATCAATCATGTCCATACCCGACTGCTTCACCAGCGAGAGATCAAGGCTGTGAATCGCCCATTCGTCGTCAGCGATATATATCACACCATTAAAGCAAGGCTCATACAACCTTTTCTGAATGACCTGTATCTTGTTGATCATGCGGCCATGATCCATGAATGTACCCAGCATCTTGTAGCGATAGTAATTGAGTGCATTTTCGCTTACGGGTGAGATGTAACCACGACTGCCATCGCCAATAACGTCAATGTTGTTTTTGTAGAAGGAGATGACCGACGGAAATTGTGAAAAACCCAGCCCCGACTTATTACCACTTTCGTGTACGGAGTGAATGATGGTCTTCTCTTTCTCACCGTTGGAATAATAGTCTGCATCCTGCTCTACAAGGTAAAGCACACCTTTGCCTGAGCTATCTACCCCCATTCCTGCCGCATTTATCTCCTTGCCCATGAACTTACCGGGCAACTTTCGGGACCTCATTACACCTTTGAAGTATATCCCTGTACTAAATGATTGCAGCTGGTCAAGATGGAATCTGCGCCTTGCGATCGCTTTCCTGATCACTGCGTAAGCAGGGTCTTCACCCGAGGCGCTTACCACCACCTCCTTCATTTCGGTCGCCTCGTCTCTCAGCTTAAAATTATGATTTTGAGTCTCCGCACCCGAGAAGGAAACTGTGTAGGTTGCGGCCTTATAACCTACATACTGACATACCACCTTAAATGTTCCCACCCCTACATTCAGCTCGTAGTCACCATTGGCATTTGCGTTTACGCCTAACGTAGTACCCTGTATATACACCGTAGCATAGGGCAGCGAAGCTCCAGACGTATCTGTGACACGCCCCTTCAGCACGCCGGCACTAGCACTAATGGAAATAAGAAAAGTAAGGGCAACAGCGAAAATATTTCTCATATACTTGCTTTACCCCAATATATCGTGCAATTCTCAGAAATGTTACAACTATAGGTGCTACTTTTTACTGAACAGACCGTACAACTGTGCGTCAATTTTTTTCACCACCTCGGCAAAATCTTCTTCTTTCTCTGCAAAATTGCAATTGTCGACGTCAATTATCAGCAACGGACCGTCAGTATACGTTTCTATCCACTTGTTGTAAAAACCGTTAAGACGCTTCAGGTAGTCAAGCCTGATATTCTCTTCATAACCGCGTCCACGTTTTTGAATCTGATCGACCAAGGTCGGTATCGATGCCTTAAGATAAATGAGCAGATCCGGTGGTTTTATCAGCGCCTTCAGATTCTGGAAAAACGAAGAGTAATTTTCATAGTCACGTTTAGTCATCAACCCCATATCGAACAAGTTCGGTGCGAAAATATAGGCATCTTCAAACACTGTACGGTCCTGCACTACGGTTTCTTTACCGTTGCGGATATCGATGAGGTGTTTGATACGATTATTAAGGAAGTATATCTGCAGATTGAATGACCAGCGATGCATGTCTTCGTAGAAATCTACCAGATATGGATTATGCTCCACATCTTCAAAATGCGGCTGCCACTTGTAGTGTTTTGCAAGCATAGTGGTCAGCGTGGTCTTACCCGAACCAATGTTGCCGGCAACGGCTATGTGTTTTGTTTCCTTTTTAGGATCTGCTTTCGCCATGAGAATTGCATTCGATAAGCGAATGTACTGTTAAAGTAATAATTAATAAAGACAAAACGGCGATACGGGGGCCATACTACTTCAAATTGTCCATGCCATCAGTAAAGTGACGGATTCCCTTTTCTTCCGAAAATTTCCCGGCATTGTACACTGACGACTGGTTTCTGGGAATTGAAAGGCTTTTCCACCCTTCTGCTGACCTTAATTTCGAAACATAAACAATTTGTCCAACGTGGTAGGAATAATGGGAAATCTGACGGTTTATCGCTTCAAGAATGGTATGACCTTCATTACGGATATAGACTATCCTTTCAAGATCACTATCGGTAATAGATTCCAGAGCGGTAAACAGGCATTGCCATCCTTCCTCCCACCACTTCATTATCGTAGCCCTGTCAGGACTTTCAGGTTCAAATTCAGCGTCCCTTTGCCTCCACGGTTTCTCACCATCGGTGGTAAGGAAGTCAGTCCACCTACTCATCATATTCCCCCATAGGTGCTTCACTATTGCGGACACGCTATTGGTGTCTTCATTCGCCGCCCAATTAAGCTGGTCATCACCTATTTGGAGCATTGCTTTTTCACCAAGTGCCTTATACATTTTGAATTGTCTTTTGGCACTGTCCAGATAATTTATCATAGTTCAGAATTTATGTAACGCTATAACAGACGCAACAACTTGAGCACATGCTTTGTTGCACTACCTAACCATAACAAAGGTACTAAAAACAGAAAAAACGAGTTTAGGCGTGGAAGGCGGGCGTATGCGCGCATTTCACCAATTCGCATGGCAATGCGATTGGCACTTATACCACCTTCTGATGTAATGGGGCGATACAATCGTGTAAATGGGAAATCAAGATAATAAGCGCCGTGCCGGTACGCGATACGCAACCACAGGTCATAATCCTCGCAGTACCTCATGTCTGTTGCAAAGCGGAAATGACGTTCGTTTTTCAGGACGACGCACGAAGTGGAGATGACATTGCCGGCCAACAGTCTTACATAACTCAGCTTCCGGGTATTAAGGTGCCAATCCTTACCTGGCCTATCCATCGGTGCAAGTGAATAACCGTGGTACAGAAATGCTATGTCAGGCCTGTTGCGGAGCACCTTTGTGACTGCATCAATTTTGCCTGGTCCCCAAGAATCGTCAGCATCGAGAAAAGCGATATAGTCGCCGTTTGCAGCCGCCAAACCTGCATTACGGGCAACCGAGCTGCCGGAATTATTCGGCAATGAGATCAGCTTTACATTGTTGCGATACTGACGTTCAACCAACTGAACGGTTCCATCAATACTGGCATCGTCTACAACAATTACTTCAAGATCATTATATCCCTGAGCCATAACCGAATCAACGGCGCGACATATTGTCTCTGCACCGTTATATACAGGTATGATCACCGATAGTCTCATTTCCAAAGAGAGTCGTAAGTGGATATCAGTGTTTTCGCCTGTTCCTGCCAGCAATATACCTCACGTGCTTTAAGGCAATTCTGTTGTAAGCGGCTATAATACTCATCATCTGCGAGCATTATGTTCAATGCATCAGATATGACCATTGGGTCAGCAGTGTCTATCAGACGAGCGATCTCAAATTGACCATTTACTTTCTGATATTCAGGGTAACTGATACAAAGCTGCGGCACAGCCGAATGCATGTAGTCAAAAAAGCGATTAGCAAGCGATAGTCTGTTACTCAGACTCGTATCTTCAAACAGCGTGATGCCAATATATGCATTTACAGTATAGTTCACCAGTTCGGCAGGTGGTACATACCCTTTGAATATCACTTTGTCAGTAACCCCATGTTGTTGCGCAAGCGCTACGGCCTCTGCGTAAAAGTTCCCTTCACCGCATATAATAAGACGCGCATTAACATTCTTCATCGCAGGTATCAACTGCTCGAAACAGCGACCTACATTTACTGCACCCTGATATAAAATGTACTTCTCCGGCTTATCGGGAATCTCAAAGGGACGCAGTATTGTTGCATTCCTTACAACGCCGTAATTAACCCCATACCGAGCCTTGAAGTCTTCGGCGTAACATTCACCTATTGTGTACCCAATAGGGAATTTGGAAATAGTATGATGGGCGATCCACAGCCACATTTTGTGTACAGCAGGCCTTGTAATCACTTCACGAAGGTCAGTAAAGATCTCATGTGCATCATGCACTCTTTTAAGACCACGAATGCGTGAGACATAATAGACAGGCAGAATAGTATCAAGATCAATAGCACACAAAACATCTGCCTTTCTGAAAAGAAGAAAAAAGAACAAATTGAACCAATAATGTGCATACATTAATTTTCCCTGCTCTACCATTATCGGTAAACGGACCTGTTTGAAAGGTCGATCGATGAGGGGTTTACTCTTTTTCCGTTTGAAGCCCACCAGTGTGACATCATAGCCTGCCTCCGTCAACGTAGTACATATACGTATCATACGCTGATCGTAATTGAGGTCATTGGTAACTGTGCAGACTATTCTTTTGGGTTGCATTTGCGTTGTTGTAAAGATAATACGGTTTGCAGTAGTTTTTTCAGGCAATTAGCTACATAAAAAAAGGGCCATTCTGCTTTAGAATGGCCCAACAATAAGTTATTCAAAACCTATCGGTCCTGGTTGAACTTTGAAGAAGTGTTTGTTGCGCGACGGCGAAGTTTAAGATCGTTGTTCTTGGCATACTTGATGAAAGTCTTGTCGAGACCGAAAGAGTCATCACCATACACATAAATCGTGCTTCCGGTCAGGTTCTTGAATGTACGGCGGGCGAGCAACTCTCTTTCTTTTTCATATTGAATATCGATCGCCTCAAACGTTCCGGACAATTTTGAATTCACAATATTAAAGTAACCCATGTACCTGGTGTGACTTGCACCTTCAAAGAACGTAATGAAAGACATTTTTGCAACTACAGGATCGTCAACATAGCTGAATTTGCCCAGGAAACCATTGAAGAACTCAATGACACCTTTGTAATCAGCCTGATTTATCGCACCACATTTCGCTACAATGTGATTTTTCAGGAAGTAATCATAATCCCGCATGTTAAACGTGTCAAGATATTCGACAAGCGTGAACTTACGGGTAGCAAGACCACTCATCAATTTCTCATGACGGGCAATTTCCATTGAAACTTTTTTCTCGTCCTTTACTTTCAATTGGATCAGCGCACCATTGTCCAGATTACACTCGCGTGCCCACCATGTTGCAACAAGTCCTTCTTTGGCTTTATTCATAACAAGCGTTGAGCGGATAGAAGCGGCATGATTTAGATCTCCTTTTGTCTCCCACTTGGTACTTACGGACGGCACATTGGCAGTACGAATCAACAAATATCCCCATTCGCCGGATGACAGATCCACTACTTTACCTCCGTTAATATTCGCCTGGTTCTTATAGTTCTTGGTGAAACCCGCCAGATCATTTCCGTTATTATCAAAAACCGCACACTCTCCGCATGGATAAAGATTTTTGCATGTTTTCTGTGCGAAAACAGTACCTGCTGAAAGGGAAACAAGGGCTATCCCTGCTATGTGAACTGCTTTTATTTTACTCAGTAGAGACATATTATCGTGATGTTACGGAATGGTGTGCGTTGTAAAAGGTACGAATAAGGAGCCAAGTTAGTAAAAAAGTGTTTGAAAATAAAAGCATACCATAAGAAATGCCGAAAATGTCACCACGATCGCCAGTATAATAGCACCACCTACAGTCCTACTTCATATAGAAAACGCCCCGTTTCCGGGGCGTTTCTTTAACATTATGCTGAAGTTTAAATTACTTCTTACCACCTTTAGCCGCTGCAGCTGCTTCGCTGTCTGCCTGACGCAGAGCACGTGTTGTAACAACTGATGCGATCGGTATACGTGGTGAGTTTAGGATCTCCATGTTCTCAGCAACTACATCCTGCACGCGGATATTGCCATGCAATTGGAGGTTGTCAATCTTCACTTCGATACTTTCTTTCAGGTATTTAGGGAAAGTACGAACGTTCAATGACTTGATCTTCAGTTCAAGACGACCACCGTCTTTCACACCCTGTGCCTGGCCTGTGAAATTCAGAGGCAATGTTGCAACAACCTTGCGATCTTCAACCAGCTCGAGAAGGTCAACGTGGCTCAACTCGTCGGTAAGCACGTCAAACTGCAGATCTTTCATGATTGTGCGGTAAGTTTTACCATCGACAGATATCTCAGCGATCTGGAATTCCGGCGTGTACACCAATGGACGAAATGCCATCAATGGCGCAGAGAAATGGATAGTTTCGTTTCCACCGTAGATAACAGCAGGAACATTGCCTTCAGAACGAATCTGGCGCGTAGCTTTTTTGCCCAATTCGCTTCTTTTTTTACCTTCAATTTTTACACTTTTCATTTTTAGTGTTTTTTGGTCTTTCAGCGCCGGTCGATATTCCGCCAAACATCCGGTCGTTGAAATAGTTTTTAATAATAAAGGTTTTCCCTGTCAATTCGGGAGGCGGATTTTTTTGTATAAACAGTCGTTATTATATTACTACTATATCTTTATAAGTTTACTTTTTCTTGCTGTGCAAGAACAGTGAACTAATTGATTTATTTTCAAATGTATTTCTGATCGCAACGGCAAACAACTCAGCTGTTGAAAGTACCTTAATCTTATCGATCTGCTTTTTCAATGGTATCGTATCGCACACAACCAACTCCTCGAGCATTGAATTAGCAATATTCTCATAAGCATTACCACTTAATACCGGATGCGTACAGAATGCACGAACAGACAGCGCACCACGCTCCCTGAGTATCTGCGCCGATTTACTGAGTGTGCCGGCAGTATCACATATGTCATCGATCAGCACAACATTCCTGCCTGAAACATCACCTATAACCGTCATTGCTGCAATTTCGTTGGCACGTTTCCTCTGCTTGTCGCAGATTACCATATCAACTTCAAAATACTTAGCTACCTCGCGCACACGGTTTGTACTTCCAACGTCGGGTGAAGCAAATATCAAGTTGTCAATTTTAAGATTCTCTATGTAGGGTATGAAAATCGCTGATGCATCGAGGTGGTCAACAGGAATATCAAAGAATCCCTGAATCTGAGGAGCATGAAGATCCATGGTCATTACCCGGTCTGCGCCAGCCTCAGTAAGCAGGTTGGCCACGAGTTTTGATGCTATCGCGACCCTGGGCTTATCTTTTCTATCCTGACGGGCGAATCCAAAATACGGGATTACGGCAGTGATATACCCTGCTGATGCTCTGCGTGCTGCATCGATCATCATCAGCAATTCCATCAGGTTGTCAGAAGGTGCAAACGTGGATTGCACTAAAAAAACATAATCACCACGGATCGACTCCTGAAATACCGGTTGAAACTCACCGTCGCTGAACTTCTGAATAGTAAGCGCACCAAGGGGTTTGCCGTATGCTTTCGCTATCTGCTCCGCTAAGTAAGTTGAACCTGTACCTGAAAAAATCTTTACTGAAGAATCCATAAACGCCAAATGGACTGCAAAGGTATGGAAACACAACAAAAAAATAACGAAATGACTCGAAAAAACCTGAAAAATCGCTTTGGCACTACGTTGTCAATACTTCACCAATTCTGAATTAACCATATTGATCCAAATGTGCATTCCATCGTTACTCCAGTGAGTGTCTCCTTTTCGGTAAAAAATACCAGGTTTAGGTGACGAGGAAAAAACAGAGAACAAATCAAACACCTTTACCCTCAACATAGTATTTTTCTGTATACGAGGAAGTAGCTCGTTATAACCGTCAGGTTGCAATATCGTTGCAGGGTTAGGTATGAACGAAAAATATACCTCATTATAACCTTTCGCTCTGAAATGATCATATAAGAAATTCATCTTCCTTACACAATAATCGACTTCCCCATCAGTAACTGTAGAATAGCTACTGAACCTGCCGACAGGTGCAACAGTTGATCTGAAGAAAAGATGCTTGGAATCCTTCGATAACACAGTGTTGCCGCTGCCTCTGCCAAACACCTTCAAAACGAGCGAAGCCTTCGCCATTCTGATGGGATTCATAAAATTAAAGTGAAACAACAGATATTCAAGATTTCTATTCGTGAATGCAGCGTAACTTTTCACACCATCGCCGCCACCTGCGGCAAAACTGCGGGGAGGTGGCGGAGAAGAAAAATCCTTCGTCACATGCAATATTTCTCTTACATAGCGTTCAGTCATCTCGATAATGAGTACATTCGTCTTTCCGGCTTTCGGTTGAAAGGGAAAAGCCTGGGTGACACGGGATTTTTCGAGCGATGATATATTACAGAAAACCGAATCAGGTATGTCCCGTGTATAGCTATCTCCCAATATACATAGCGCAACATTTCCCTGTCCACAGCCCTTAGGACGATCGTATGTGTAATTCTTCCGTTCCAAATAGATCTTTTCGTTGTCCAGATTGGACTGAGATACCAGATCACCCCACGGAGAATGGTAGATCATATACCACTTCCTGTCGCCACCGTGAACGTTATGCCAATTCCAAACGGCAAACACAAACCACTTGGATGATGCGGCCAACATAATCACTAGCCCCACCACGAGGACAGTATTAGCGCATATGGTTTTAAACTTCCTCAAAACTGAAAATAAATGAATTTAGTTTCGCTAACTACGCCAAGAAAGTAGCAGACAATAACGGCCATACTGATAGTGAAATAAAACAATATATCACTTGTAAAATAGAACCTCTTAATCCTGGCTTCCGCAACAAACATCAGTAGCGACACCAAAATTGCAAGCAGAAACTCGCTTGAATTCAATCCAATTGACAGGCTACTACCCGAAAACGCGAAAATGCCCCCTATATAGTTCAACGCATCACTTATCGTCGGTGCTCGAAAGAAAATCCATAGAAGCGTTACTAAGATAAATGTGGCCACTACACGAATGACAGCCACACTTCTGCCACCTTTTGCCATTCCACTATTGATGATCTTCAGCCCGGGAAATACTGAAACGAAAAAGCCGTTCAAAACACCCCACAAACCAAATGTCCAGTTGGCGCCATGCCACAATCCGCTAAGAATAAAAACCACAAAAACGTTGAACCTAGTTCGGATGGCCCCTTTCCTGTTTCCGCCCAAGGGTATGTACAAATAATCACGAAACCAGGTTGATAGAGAAATGTGCCATCTTTTCCAGAAATCGGCAAGTCCCTGTGCACCATAGGGGGTCCGGAAGTTCTCCATTAATTTCACCCCCATCACCTTAGATGCACCGATCGCTATATCCGAATAGCCGGAAAAATCACAGTATATCTGCACCGAGTAGGCGACAGCGCTGATGGCGAGTGTAAGCGAAGACTGTTCAGCATGAGTATCGTAAACATGATCCACTATCATTGCTAGCCTATCGGCAACGATCATTTTTTTGAAAAAGCCCCAAGACATTCGTAACAGTCCTTCCTTGACATTGTTCCAGTCATATGGTCTGAACTCATGAAACTGGTGCAGCATATTCTGTGGACGTTCAATAGGGCCTGCCACCAACTGGGGGTAATACATAACGTACAGCGCATACACTGCCATGTCCTTCTCGGCGTGTTGGTTTCCTCTGTAAACCTCGATGGTATAACTGAGTGCCTGAAACGTATGAAACGACAAACCGATAGGCAATAGCAGATCGAGATATGGCAAGTTGACCGATGGGAACAAAGCATGCACAACCGGCTGCAAAGTGGCTGACAAAAAATCAAAGTACTTGAAGAAAACAAGCACACCGAGATTGGCCACTATACTTCCTGATAAGATCAGCTTCCTGGCTCTGCCATCAGTCCGCTCCATCCACAAGCCTGCGTAATAGTCGACCAGTATGGTAAAAAAGAGTATCAAGATGTAAACGGGAATAAACATCATGTAGAAATAGCAACTTGACAACAAAAGAAGCCAAACCCTTGACTTCTGATTTCTCAGCCGGAAGAACCACACCGTGACCACGATAAAGAACACCAGAAAGTGAAGAGAATTGAAAACCATGGTACTTTTTGCGTCGAGAGAGAATATTCCGCGTGTACGACCGAATTGATCGAAACACTTGGCACAATATACCTCAAAGAAAAAAAACTACAATGCCTGTAAGCCGGATTCTGTATTTCTGCCGAAGCGGAAACGATCACCATTTATCTGGGACACTACTCACGCACTGCCTCACGCTGCCAACCCACATGCATCGGGCGAGCCACCCTCAGGCGCATGCTTATTTGGCATTTCAGCACACAAGGTTTACCCGCAAACCATGTTGCCATGATAAGCCGTAGTCTCTTACACTACATTTTCACCCTTACCCTCTCAAGCCAGTTTGACATTAAGCCAAACAGTTTGGTACAGGCGGTAATTTTCTGTGGCACTGTCTGTCACCAGTATGTTCTACCAATGCCTACCCGTTAGGTAGTGTGCTGCTCTATGCTGTCCGGACTTTCCTCCGCAATTGCAGAATCGCGGCGGTGATCCGGCATTGTAGCGGGACAAATGTACGCAAGTGACGGTTGATAATGCTTGTGATGGAGCCAGGATGGTAACAAATTTGTCGCATTTGTACCATGTGAATGTCGAATTGCCCCTTGAAAATTCTCACCAACTATATGCACCTTTGCGATACAAACATCTCAAAAACAGAAAAAGCGATGGAACAGGTAAACAAAAAGATAACGATATCGGCAAGCATAAATGCATCTGCAGAACAGGTTTGGACATGCTGGAACGAACCTATACATATAACGCAATGGTGCAGTGCGTCGCCGGACTGGCATACGCCGAGAGCGGAAAATGACCTGCGTATCGGCGGCAGATTTCTGACAAGAATGGAAGCAAAAGACGGCAGCTTCGGGTTCGACTTCAGCGGCACCTATACCGACGTTGTAATCCGTAAGTATATCGCGTATACGCTTGATGACAACAGGACTGTCTCTATACAATTTGACACTCAAGACGGTGTAACGAACATTGAAGAGACATTTGAGATGGAAAACGAGAATCCGGAGGAAATGCAGCGTATGGGTTGGCAGGCAATTCTTGACAAATTCAAAAATTATGTCGAGTTAACAAAATAGAACATGTATTCTCGCTACCTTACACGTTCAAAACAAACTCCACATGACAGTAATCATTACAATTACCTGCATACTTGCAGTGATATTGACCATTGCAGCGTTTGGCGACAAAAAACTGAATATTGAAAGAAGTGTTGTCATCAACAAGCCAACGGAAGAAGTATTCAACACTATACGACTTTTGCGCAACCACGATCATTTCAATATGTGGATGATGATGGACCCAGACATGAAAAAGGAATTTCGTGGCACTGACGGGGAAGTCGGTTTCGTGTATGCCTGGGACAGCACCAACCAACGAAACGTGGGTGCAGGAGAACAAAAGATAATTTCTATTGAACCTAACCGCTCCATTTCTTACGAGTTAAAATTCATCAGGCCAATGCAGGATATTGCTGCGGTTGCGATGCGAACAAATACTCTTGCCGATGGTAAAACACAAGTTTTATGGGGCTTCAATAGCACCATGAAATTTCCCATGAATATTATGAAGCCATTGATGAAAAAAATGCTGAGCAAAAGCCTCGATCAGAGCCTGAATAACTTAAAAAACCTGATCGAGCAATAGAAATTAAAAAAAGTATTGAACATGAAAAGAACGAAAACTCTGTACTGGGTATTCACCGTATTGTTCTCTGCAGCTATGATCTTTACTGCAGTGCCCGATGTACTGTTATCAGCAGATGCTGTGACGTTTATGAAAGATCATCTCGGCTTCCCCAACTACTTTACGTTTTTCATAGGGGTAGCTAAAATATTGGGCTCGTTAGTAATACTCATTCCCGGATTGAAAACACTAAAAGAATGGGCGTACGCCGGGCTAGTTTTTGACCTTGCCGGGGCGATCTACTCAGTAATTTCAGTTGATGGATTTCAGCCACAGATGCTCATAATGCTCATTTGGGTTGTTCTTTTTGTTTTGTCTTATGTCTTCTACCGAAAAACATCGATACAGGAATAAATACCGGACATTTAGTATGGAGCGAATAAAATTCCAGACGACAGACGAATATATTTCGGCGTTTTCAGGGGTTACACAACAATACCTGAAAAAGATGCGGTCTGTTGTGCGGGCGGCTTGTCCTGATGCGAAAGAATTGATAAGTTATAACATGCCTGCCGTTTATCAGGAGGGAGTGCTGGTCTACTATGCGGGATACAAAAAGCACATAGGGTTCTACCCCACTGGCTCAGGCATAGAGCACTTCAAAAACTTATTGGCAGACTACAAATGGTCAAAGGGTGCAATTCAATTTCCGCTTGACATGCCATTGCCTCAAGATTTGATCACCGAAATTGTAAAATTCCGGCTAAAAGAGAATCACGAAAAGGCGCAGGCAAAATTGAAAAAAGCAAAATGATAGAGGTATTCAGAACAAACGTGGAAACACAAGAAGCTGCAACGTCCATCTGCGGAAGCTTATGCCGCAGACAGGGAATTATTTCTGCTACGTTTGACCTTGACGACTGCGACAAGATCCTGAGAGTAGAGTGCAGCGAATTTGACGGCAACCTGATTAAAAACTTTGTCGAAAAAATGGGATACGAGTGTCAGGTATTGATCTGACAGAACGTACATCATATAAATCGAACCACATTGCCGTGAGCATGGGGCTTTGTCTTTAGATATACCCTGAACCATGTGCCTTTGTCCACCTGACTTTCCACTCCAATATGGCCGCCCATGCTATCAACCTGATACTTGGTAATGAATAAGCCTATTCCGGTAGCGTCACTATTGCCATGAAAGGTTTTGTACATTCCGAATAATTGATGTCTGTGCTTTTCCAGATCTATCCCCTTTCCGTTGTCCTTGATACTCAAAATAGTCTCATTACCTGATACCATGGTTGAAAATTCTATAGAAGGACTCCTATCCGGATGGCGATATTTAATTGCATTACTTAAAAAGTTGTAAACGATGCTATCCATGTACGCAGGATTGGCATCTATGTACACAAAAGGACTAACTTTAATACTGATGTCGGCTCCGGCTTCTTTTATCTGTCGACCGAGAACCTCAACCGCCTTACTGACACATTCAAACAGATTCACCTCCTCAACAGGGATATCACCCATATTCTGAACAGCAACCACATCAGAAAGGTTTTTTACAGTGGTTTTGAAAAGGGCAGAGAGTTCCTTTATGTTATCGAATATTACCTGTCTTTCCTGGTCGTTTTGCTCGTTTTCGTACAATTCGAGCAATCCCTCAAGATTGAACGTATATCCTCTCAGGTCATGCGTAACAATATTAGCGAAGTTCAACAAGCTCTTGTTCTGCGCTTTTATTGTGTCATTTGACTTTTTTATCCGCTTCTCCAATTCCTTGACCGGGGTAATATCTGCAGCATGCATCACAAAGCCCCTAACGGCATCCTCATCAACATCCGGAAAGAAACTGACCTGCAGATACCGTTTAGTTTTCTTGCCTGGAGCCTGCATCACGAGCACCAATTCCTGAGAGCTGCCATCAAGGGCTGCACTGACATGTGGTTCGTAAGGGCCATAAGCGTCGCCGAAGAGATCAGTGATAGAGATATTATTTACCATCTCATCCTTCTTCTTCCCAAACCATTCAAGATAAGATTCGTTAGCATATCGGCAGATGAGCTGCCTATCCCAATAGGCAAGCATTGCAGGCACTGTATCGGCGACCATAAGCCCGAGTGCAGTTGGTGTTGATTTCATTTTTCGTTGGGTTAGTCGATCGAGCAACACATACTACCATCTTCCACATTGTAAAAATAATAACATTTTACCGAGAATAACACAAGAATAATTGCGGGCAGTAAAAGCCCATGAGAATTGTTAGTTTGGATAGGTCTTTGAATAAAAAAAAGACAAACCAAAGTTTGTCTTTTTCATGTGCGGCAAAGGAGATTCGAACTCCCACGCCCGTTACAGGCGCTACCACCTCAAAGTAGTGCGTCTACCAATTTCGCCATCGCCGCATCTGAGGGAGCGCAAAAGTATGAATTTATACGAATAATCCAAAAAATTTCCTACCCATTATTTCACGAGGATGATACTTGCCGATTTACCTTTTTTATTAAATGCAGTCAGTCGGTGCACCTGTTCACCATCGGTCAGCTGCAATTCGGCCGTATTGGGAGGATTTGCCCCCTCCTCTCCGGCTACAATTGTTATGATAGTTAATTTCTCCGAGACAGTAAGATTAAACTTCTTCCGTTCTGCAGTCAACACATGATCTGTCAGCAACGGTTTACCATTTACCAACACACTCACAACGTCCCCATCCTCCAACCCACCATCCCAGAGTTCCAGAATACATGAACCGGTTTGCCAATCTATACGCTTGTCGTGACCTGCTGTCACCTCGGCTGCATTAACGATTGTAGCGTCAGCTGAGTCCTTTTGAACTGGCATTTGCGGAGCAGATAGCAATGCGGCACACTCACTCTCAGGCGCTTCGAGCGACACACTACCCTGACTGCAAGGATTGTTTTTTCTGTCCTTGCCTACAAATGCCCCTGACAGCACATAACGACCTTTTTTCAACTTCCACTTCAAAATAGAGTTGAAATAGCACATCTCGATGGAATCAGACAACTTACCGACCGGGCCGGTCTCGGCCAGAACCATAATGTTCTTGTCTTTGTTGATCACGCCCTTTATCCTTGCCTTCAGCTCTTTACCATCCTGGGTAGTGATGGAAACACCCTTAATATTCACTCCGGCAACATCAAGCGACAATCGATATGGAAGCGTCTCTCCGTCTTTGATCTGCATTTTGCCCGTAAACGTACAGTGCTGCGCAGACAGGGCATTCGTCAAAGCGATAAACAGAATAGAAATAAACAGGATCCTCATTGGTCGTTTTTTGTCCTCATTGACTTGTATATCTTTATCGCGCTCATCAGAACGATCACCAGTAGCACCAGCCCCCCCAGCCCCCAAACCACACTGATTCCATGCTTCACAGTTGCCAGCATTACAATAGCAACCAGGAATATTGTCGCAACTTCATTCCAAACCCTCAACTTACCAGAAGAGAAACGAAAAACACCTGCCATCTGTTGTTTAAAAATGGCATGCAGGGACAAATGATATAAATACAACCCGACTACAAAACCAAGTTTGATAGCTAACCAATTGTCAATAGAACCCAGCAAATACCACATCCACGGGCCAAAAATCAGCGTAAGGATGGCAGAAGGCCACGTGATCCCATACCACAATCGGCGTGTCATGATACCTAACTGCTGTTGCAGTATCGTTCTTTCGGGATCAGGTTTATCGTTTGCTTCCGCGTTGTAGATAAACAACCGTACGATATAAAACATGCCGCTAAACCAGGTTACAACAAATATTATATGGAGCGCCTTGACGTATAAGTACATATTGAAGACTCAAAAGTACGGATTCAAATCGGGATAGGATTGCAACATACGATATCAGAATACTCTGTTCTGCCAGTCCGCCTTCCTGAGGGAAAAGACAAAAGTATCGAGAAACAGCTCGTTCCAGCATCTGTTCTGCCGAAAATACCCCTCACGCAAAAATCCTTTAAGCTCTAACAAAGCCACCGACGGACCGTTCCCCGGCGTAACAATTGCCTCAACCGAATTCAACTCCATTTCGCCGAATCCATATGTAAGCACGGCAGTAACTGCCTCGGACATGATACCCTTTCCATGAAAAGAGGGATGCAAAAGGTACCCGATCTCTGCCCGATAATGTTCTTTCATCAATAAATGAAAACTTACGGAGCCAATGTACTCGTCAGCTCCCTTAAGGGTAACCGCCCATTCTATGCCTGCATTGTCGTCGATCATCTTGTGGATCTTTCCGATCAGGGCCTTAATATCATCGATTGAAGTCGGCCTGGGTCTGTCAATGAACCGCATTACCTCGTCGTGGCTGCGCAAATAGAATAATGACGGCGCATCCGTCAATTCGGTCCGGCGTAGAACCAGCCGCTCAGTAACAAGAATAGGAAACGGTGAAAAGTTTACCTGTAACATTTACGCAAGTTACACTATCCCTCCAACACCCCCTATCAGGTCGGCCCACGATGGTGATCTGTATCACTCCATTTTACCCCGATGGCCCATACATTTGCGATACTCGAAACAAATGGAAAAGACAGACCTCAAAAAGCAGTATAAGCAGCTTTACAGCTGTTCTGCCAAATCGCCGGTGGTAGTAGACGTGCCGGAAATGCAATTCCTAATGCATGACGGAAAAGGCGCGCCTGACAGCCCCGAGTTCGCCCGGGCGATTGAAGCGTTGTATAGCCTGTCATACACTATCAAATTTGCTTGCAAAAGAGGTCCTCTCCAGATAGATTACGGAGTGATGCCACTTGAAGGACTGTGGTGGGCTGATGATATGAATGATTTTTCATCGGGCAACAAACAAAACTGGAAATGGTCGTTGATGATCATGCAGCCCGACTTTATTACAGATGATATCGTAGCCCAGGCCAAGACAAAACTAAAAAACAAGAAGAATCCGAAAGGTGTTGATTCCGTAAGATTCGAAAAAATGCACGAAGGAAAATGTGCTCAGATCATGCACATTGGCCCGTTCAGTGAGGAAGCTGCAACAATTGCTAAATTGCACGCATTCATTGGTTCGGCCGGTCACAAACTGAGTGGTAAACACAGAGAGATCTACCTCAGCGATATGAGACGAACTGCTCCGGAGAAATTAAAAACAATTATCCGGCAACCGTTTCTACCCTAATTTTACTTCTTACACCCAATATGCGTTTTCAACACCATACCGGCACACAACTTAAGAAGACAACATTAGCAATCAGCATTGTGCTAATGATTGCATCATTGAATCTGCACAGTCAAACGCTCATTCACCCGACCCTGACGGCACATTTCCATAAGAACTTCGGAAACGACTACTGGCGTAACAGACCCGCACTATACTACGACTTATGCAAAAGAGTTATACTGATCGCCGACACAGCTAACCGTTTCGGCGGTTCTATGGGTGGGTATCACAGATCACAATTGGCTGACGCTGCAAAGGAAAGTCGACCTTTTTCAACAAAAGACAGCTACCTGCTCACCGATGCCCTTTTGGGAGTTGCCCGCGACCTGCAAAGAGGAGCCGACATCAATAAATGGATAAGCAATGACGAAATTTCACCTGTGTATTCAAAAAAGGACGACTCTGCCCTACTCGCCGGAATTGCAGGCATAACCAGCCCATTATCCCTTGATTCGTTTCTGATTTCACTGGAACCACACACAAACGAATACGCGCTCCTAAAGAATGAACTCATAACTCAGGTCAAATCAGGAAACACTGATAAAGCGGCCAAAGTGACTGCTACGATCAACCAATACAGATGGATAGCCCATTTTAACTTCGGCAAGTACATTGTCGTTAATATAGCCGCCTCAACCCTATACTATTTTGAGACCGACAACATGAAACTGCAAATGAAAGTGGTGACGGGCAAGCCAAAAACAAAAACACCGAGATTTTCTACGTGGTGCTATGAAGTGGTGTTATATCCGTACTGGAACGTCCCCAGAAGCATTGCTGTTAAAGAAATACTACCCAAAGTAAAAGCCAACCCCAAAACGTTGGATGAAATGAACATGCAGGTCTTGGACAGAAGGGGTCGCGAGATCAACACGTCTGCAGTCAATTGGAACACTTACAATTCGTCGAACTTTCCTTACACATTCAGGCAATGCACCGGCTGCGACAATTCGCTGGGGGTAATAAAATTCAATCTCACCGACCCTTTTCACGTATACATGCACGACACCAACTACAAACTTGCGTTTCTGCGTAATACATGGTTTCTGAGCCACGGCTGCATCAGGTTGGAAAAACCCATCGAACTTGCAAACAAACTTCTTAACAACCGTGTCGACACAAATCTCATCAACGCTTGCATCGAGGGACTGGAGCCCATTACCTTAAAAACAGACAACAAAGTACCTGTATTTGTTGTTTATCTACCTGCGGGTATCGAAAACGACTCTATTGCCTATTACCACGACGTTTACAAACTTTTTACTGCGCAAAAAACCAAATAACATTTGCCCTTGTGCCTTGCTACTCCTTTTTCCCGGGTGGCACCTCCTGCGGTAAAGGTCTTGTTACGGGATCGCGGTCCGGCTTCACTTCCGGACTCGGTTGCGGCTGCCCCGGCTCCTGGGGATGAATGGGCTTTATCTCAGGCTGCGATGGCCTTGGATTGATCTCCGGATTTATTGTATTGTTATGCATGGAATCCACTTTCAACAAATTTCGCACAAATAATAGGAGAACCTACTAACCATGGTCACCTGACGCTGATTTTCTCCGACCCAAGGAAATACTTTGAACTTAAAAAACGCCGTTATCTTTGCTGCAAGATGATAAGGATAGGAAAAATTGTTGCAACCCACGGCCTCACCGGTTCTTTGGTGATGACAAACATCACGAATGACTCAAAATGGCTGAAAAAGGGGGCGGTGCTAATGGTGGAAATGCAGAAGGGAAGTTTCATTCCGTATTTTGTAGCAAGCTGCAAAACAACGCATCCCGATGAATTCCTTATCACGATTGAAGAAATAGACACTCAGGCTGCAGCCAAAAAACTGGTAACAAAGCACGTATACGTAGACGAGTCACTCCTTGCAGGATTGGTACAGGATCCTTTGATGTGGATAGGTTTCACCGTCATCGATGCCCATTACGGAAACATCGGCGAGATCGAAGACGTGATGCAAACGGGCGCTCAGTGGATCGGAAAGATTGATTACAAGGGAAATGAAGCATTGATACCGTTAGTTGATGCAACCCTCGCAGGAATAGATGTGAAGGGAAAAATCCTCAAGACTAATCTTCCGGAGGGCCTCCTGGAAGTGTATAACTAAAGAAACAAACAATGAGAATAGATATTATTACTGTGGTGCCCGATCTGTTGGAAAGCCCGTTCAGTCACTCGATGATGAAAAGGGCAAAAGACAGGGGACTGCTTGAGATACATACGCACAACCTGCGCGACTATACCCCGTATAAACAGGGGCAGGTTGATGACTACCAGTTTGGGGGTGGAGCCGGAATGGTCATGATGCCCGAACCGTTGGCGATCCTTTTGGATAAACTGATGGCTGAGCGCACCTATGAAGATATCATTTACATGACCCCCGACGGCGTATTGTTCGACCAAAAGACTGCAAACACTTTATCGCTCAGGGAGAATATGATCATCATCTGCGGCCACTACAAAGGAATTGACGACCGGATCAGGCAACACTTTGTAACACGCGAGATCTCAATTGGCGATTACGTATTGAGCGGAGGGGAACTGGCGGCGGCTGTTGTTGTTGATGCAGTAGGCAGGCTGATACCGGGAGTCCTTAACGATGAGACGTCAGCCCTGTTCGATTCATTTCAGGATGGGCTGTTAGCGCCTCCAGTATATACAAGACCAGCCGACTTCAGAGGGTGGACAGTGCCTGACGTTTTATTGTGCGGAGACCCGAAAAAGATTGAAAATTGGCGGTATGAGGAATCACTGAAACGCACGAAAGAACGTCGGCCGAACCTGTTGGATGACGTCCACTAGCCCTCAAGAAAACTTTACACCATAAATCTGCTCTATAAATGACGCTCAAGTCGATATTTATTTTCCTACTGCCACTGACCTTTGCAGTTGCATGTAAAAAAAAGAAAAGCAATCCCGTGCCTACACGGATGGCATTTGCCCTGAATGGTGACACCATCTGGACAACAAATGACGTGCGTACGGATAATCCTCAGAATGGGAACATCTTTATCACCGGCACAACAGCCGACGGGCAGAAAAGTATGAGCATTGGATTGACCGGATATACAGGTACAAAGAAGACTTTTCTGGTGGATTACAGAGGCCCCGGCGGGAATATGACCGGCAACACGGGCATGTACAAAGACGGAACAACCGGCATCACTGCCCGAACCGGTAAAATCGTGATCACCGAGGTGAACGGCGACATTTTAAGAGGATATTTCGACCTTCACTTCCTGCAGGATGACATGAAAGGAACCTTCCTGACCTCGTCAAAGTAGTTTAGCGTATGGCGACATCGAGCAACTTTTTGTCGCCAAGATAACCTTCAAGCACGTCGGTGGTAACAACGGGGCCAACTCCTGCCGGTGTACCTGTAAATATCAGATCGCCAATGTTCAGTGTAAAGAACTGAGATGCATATTCAATGATCTTGTCGACGGAAAATATCATCTGCGATGTAATACCCACCTGAACTGTTTCCCCGTTTTTATCAAGCCTGAATTGAATATCGCCCGAAATGCCACCTACAGGAGAGGGAATGAACTCGCCAACCACGGCCGATCCGTCAAATGCTTTTGCTATCTCCCACGGTAATCCTTTTTTCTGCTGTTCTCGTTGTATATCCCTCGCGGTAAAGTCGATACCGACAGTCATTGAATCATAATAATTATGAGCCTGTCTTGCCTGAACATATTTACCGTTTTTGCAGATCCTGATAACCAACTCGCACTCATAGTGCAGATCATCTGTAAATTCGGGGTATAGGAATGGTTTGCCGGGTAGTAATATTGCCGACTTAGGTTTCATAAACAGAACCGGCGTTGTTGGGAGGTCATTTTTCAGCTCTTTCGCATGATCTGCGTAATTTCGTCCGACACAAATAATTTTCATAATAAGGAGGTGTTTTATGAGCCGTGTAAAAATACAATTTCCCGAGCACAATCCATTAGGAGTAGTCCTTATACCGGTACGGATCAGCGATATAAACTATGGCAACCACGTTGGTAACGATTCAATTCTCTCTATCATTCACGAGGCGCGCATGCTGGTGTTGGCACAGAACAACTACACGGAAATGAATGCCGGTGGAAACAGCATGATAATGGCCGACGTAATGATCGCTTATAAGGCTGAAGCGTTTTATGGAGACACACTGGAAGTGGAGGTTTTTGCAACGGAAGTGACTAGCGTGCGCTTTGATCTGCTGTATCGTGTCCGGACCAGCAGGGCAGGAAAGGAAATAGAAATAGCCCACGCTAAGACAGGAATGGTGTGTTTTGACTATAAAAACAGGACGGTTGCGCCAATGACTCCTTTACTTGAACAATACCTTAGCAGGCGCTGAAAACAATGGACAAATACACTACTATAATTGAAGAAAGTACCGCCGATTTCAGAGACAGGGGAAGTAAATTTCTGGCATATGCATATCCTGTCCAGACGCTTGCACAGATCAAAGACCGGATAAGTCGGTTAAAAAAAGAACACCCCAAAGCTGTTCACCATTGTTTGGCATGGCGCATTGGCACTGATGGCACCCAATACAGAGCTAATGATGACGGTGAACCCGCCGGTAGCGCAGGAAAACCAATACTAGGACAAATAGACAGCATGGGATTAACCAATGTACTGGTAGTAGTTGTCAGGTATTTTGGTGGCACGCTTCTCGGCGTACCCGGACTGATAAATGCATACAAAACAGCTACGGCCGATGCACTGACTCATTGCGCTAAAGCTGAAAAATGGATAGAACAGTTGTATGAAATAGAATTCGACTACCCCTCGATGGGTGAAGTACTTTACATTCTGAAGCAAAATGAAGCTACCGTTTACAAACAAGAACTACAACTTTTCTGTCTCATAAAGGCCGGTATTCCGATCATTCACGAAGAGGTCTGCTGGGGCAAACTCACTCAAGTCAGAGGTATCAAACTAAAAAAGATCAAGCCGGGAGAGCTGGAATAGCACCTACTCCAACTATCTGATGAGGTTGATAAGCTTTTTTTCGTCGGTGATGATCACCTTTCCGCTTTTGATATCAATTAGGTTTTCGCTCTTGAAGTCGCTCAAAGTCCTGATAAGCGACTCGGAAGCTGTACCTGCAATTGTAGCGAGATCATCTCTGCTGATATCGATCTGAAAAGGCTCCTTTTTATTGGTATGATACTTCTTCTCAAGGCTGATCAATGCTTCGGCAACCTTTTTACGTAGCGTATTGTACGCAATGCCAAGAAGACTGTTTTCTTTATCTACCACGTTTTTCGCAAGCAGAGAAATGAACTTTTTCGCAACAGCGGGGTTGCTATTTACAAGATCTTCAAAGTCTTTCCTGGGTATCAAGGCAAGTTCGCACTCTTCCATGGTCTCGGCATTTTCTCTGTATGCCCCACCCTCCAGCAACGTTGTGTATCCAAAAAAGTCACCGCTATTGTAAAGATCCATCACCAGGTCCTTGCCATCTTCGTGTGTTTTGAAGGTCTTTATTTTCCCCTTGATTATGTAGTATAAATAATGAGGATTCTGCCCCTCTTTAAAGACCAATTGTTTCTTTTTATAGGTATTGACATTACTCTCCTCAGCCAATTGCTCAAGCGTGCGTTTATTATCTATAGTAGAAATAAGTTCGTTCACCCCGGCAATGTCGGATGAAAGGGCTTTTTTTAGCACGCTGACTTTCCTCAACCTACTCTGAATGGCATGCAGCAACTCGTTTCCCGAAAACGGCTTGGTAATGTAGTCATCGGCACCCAATTCCATAGCAGCCCTGAAATCGCTACGCTCACTCTTAGAGGTTAGAAATATGAAAGGAATATTCTGAGTTTTTGGATCCTTATGCAGTACATGCAATACACCGTAGCCATCTATTCCGGGCATCATAATATCGCAAATGATCAGATCGGGTTCCTGTGCTTGCGCTACTGCTATCCCTTCCTTGCCATTGGGCGCCATCAACACTTCATAGTCCGACAACGTGAGAATTTCAGCCACATTCTCTCTAATATCTTCGTTATCCTCAATTATCAATATCCTATGCATTATTTTTATTATTGAATGTTATTGTAAATTTTGTTCCATCACCGATCTTGCTCTCAAGATCAATGTTTCCACCCATTAATTCTGTGTATTTGTGCACAATATGAAGCCCAAGCCCGGTACCCTGAATGTTGGTTACATTTGATGACCTGAAAAACCGTTTGAACAGGTCTTTTCTGTCGTCATCCGGAATTCCAATACCCTGATCCTTCACACTTATGATTATCTTTTTACCTTTTATTTCAGTGTTGAGGCAAATTTCGGAACCTTCGTTGGAAAATTTCACCGCGTTGGACAATAAATTTGTTACAATATGTTTCATCATTGACTGGTCCAGAAACACAGTCTGCGACTTACCGCAATGACAATAATTTATGTGCTGTCCCTTTTTCAATAAGTGGTGAACATCCTGCATTACATCATGCATTTGTTCTTTAATGTCATAAGACCGGAAATTAGCATGAATGTCGCCCTCTTCGATCTTTCCTACTGATAAAAAGTCATTTAGAATTTCCGTGAGAGATGTCACCGATGCCACAATCCGCTGAATGTGTTTCTCGCGCTGTGGTTGTTCTTCCTCCTTTGTGTACCGCGACAATAAATAGGCGGAAGAGAGTACAGCACTAAGGGGCGTTCTGAACTCATGTGACGCCATGGACACAAATCGAGACTTCAACTCGTTCAATTCACGCTCTTTTTCGAGGGCCGACAATAGTTCGGTTTCAGCTTTCTTTTTCTCAGAAATATCGATGACGATACCAAGATAGTTTGACACCTCATGGTGCTGATCCCTGAGTGGTGTCATGTTCAATGATGCATAAAAAGTAGAACCATCTTTTCGCACCAAGTGCCATTCCTGGTTATTGCTCACGTTCAAAGAAACCGCTGTAGCAAACACATCAAAACCTGGTTTCACTTTTCGGGAGCACAGTTCACTTAATTCCGCAGCTTTCTTTTCAAGTTCAGATGGCAGATGGAACTTCAATAAACTGATCTTATTGAGTACCTGAGAGGAAGTATAACCAAAGGCTTTCTCTGCGGCAGGATTGAAAAACTGAACAATTCCATTCACGTCACAAACAAAAATGATCGCCCCCGCATGGTTCCAGATATTGTTCAGAAAAGTATTCACGCGCTCCAACTCGGCATCCTTCCTTTCTGTCTCCCGCATCTGCTTACCTAGCTGTTCTACTGTTATAGCGAGCGACTGGGAACCCTCTTTTACCTTCTCCTCAAGATGCGCGTTCAGTTGAATAATAGCCTGCTCTGTTTCTTTCCGCTGTGTTATATCATTTATAAACGCCAAAACATAACTGTCACCATCAACAGAGTAATGCCCGAGACTGACTTCAACGGGAAACTCTTCGCCATTTTTCCTTACTCCCGCAAGCTCCATACCAAGGCCCATCGGCCTGCTATGCGGGTTCTTATTAAAATCTTTTCTATGATTTTCGTGATTCTTTGCGTACCGGGGAGGTATCAGTATCTCTACCTTTTTACCAATGAGTTCCCCTCGCTCGTATCCAAACTGCTGCTCAATATACCTATTGGCCATTTGGATGACTCCACCATCATTTGTGATGAGGATCCCGATACTGGCAAAGTTGAACAACGCAGCAAATGTGTCATTATTCAATGTAGTAAATGGCATGCCTAAATCTACTACAAATTCTTCACCACCTGGTGTTGAATGACCATTATTTTTCGGAGATTTCATAAAAACAGCAAAATCTGCTAAGATATGCCAGTGAAATCTCCATAAAGATGATCTTGATCAGGTTTACATTACCTTTAATTCTTATGACAACATGCCGCTTTAACAGCACCACCTGTCATAGATACTTTTGGGCTTAGGTAGGGGATACCGAGATTGGCACCTCTCAAAACGAAAAGAAAGCCAAACATAAAGACCGTCAGTGGCACAAGTTTCTTCAACTGCGGGCTTCTCAAAAAATGAGCCTTTTGACGAAGGACAGTGATGCCGGCAAGCATAGGAACGGTACCCAACCCAAACAAATAGATCATGCCGGCTGCCTGAGCCGGTGTTGGAAGGGTGATTGCGGCAGATAATGCCATATACACCAAACCACAGGGCAAAAGCCCATTGAGGAATCCGGCAGCTGTGATGGCTCCAAGACCGGGTTTTCCGATAACTCCACCAAGTTTACGTTTGATCTGCTCCTCCCACGGCAGCCGAAAATGCCCCAAACTATGCGCAAAAAACGAAAGCGCACCGATAACGAGAAGCGCCACCCCCATCCCTACCGACAAATACTGTTGGATGCGTGGATTGAAAAATCCGCGAAAGGAAAACAACACCATTGCCATGCCTGCATACACAGAAATACGGGCGAGGTGATAAAGAGTAATTGCCGCAACCCTCTTTGCACCCGTAAATGCCTGAAATGGCATGATCCAGACAATAGGACCACACATGCCGGCACAATGCAGACTACCGGCAAACCCCATCAACAAGGCCATTGTCATAGTTGCCGTTGCCATCAGTCGTGCAGTTGAAGTTCAGATTCCTGATAATACGCTTTACCATCAGCTTTTATGTCCACCTTAACTACGTAGCGTGTGTTTTTCAGTTCGGCACGTGATATCTTCAATTCATTGCCATTTCCGATCTTATATACCCTATCCCAGTCCTTATTCACCGGGCAATAGAATTTCACTTCACCCGAAAGTGCTTTTTCCTTCAAAGAGGCAGGCATCTCAATGACAACATCACTACTGTTTGCATGTATAGCCACGTCAGTAGAAAGTGCCGCCAAATTCTTTCTCGCATCAATTACGTCCTGATAACCTATTTCATCCTTGTAATAATCAGGTGACACGAGATCGATCTGCTGACGACTGCTACCGATCACCAATATGGCGATCAGGCCAACAAAAGCCCCATACAGTAAAGCCACTTTCCACCCCCAACCTATTTTCATAAAAATAATTTTACTAATCTATTAATTCCCACTGAATGGCCCGAGGAATGATGTTGCTATCGTTGTGATCTTCTTGCCGTCCTCGTATACACCGATCCTCAATTTTGTCTTTCTTCCCTGCAGATCCGACTTATCTACAAATACAAACATTGTACCGGTTGTGATACCGTCTTTCGGGATTTTGATCTCCGTCTCTCCAACCAGCTTTATACTACCGTGGAAATTCTCGGGAATAAACTCAACCTTCTTAGGTTTAAATGTTTTGTTGAGCACTTTGTAGTTATAAAGATTACTCAACTGCTCATTTGGTTGTTCCTGGTACAATTGCCCGGCAGTACGCAAAATCGTCACGCCAACATCAGTGCGGCTGGCAAGTAACCATACAAGTACCCCCAGTAATATTGCCATAACAGCAGTGTAGCCCTTCATACGCCACGTAAACCTCCACGGACGCTTTTCCGCTATATTAGCCTCAGAAGCATAGCGAATGAGACCAGTAGGAAGATTCACAGCCGCCATCATACGATCACACGCATCAATGCAAGCGGTGCAGTTTGTACACTCAAGTTGAGTACCATTCCTTATGTCGATTCCGGTAGGACATACCTTAACACACTGAGCGCAATCAATACAGTCGCCAATGGACCTTTCCTCATTTTTATGGATCTTGCCGCGAGGCTCACCACGGCTGTAATCATACGCCACGATCACTGAGTCTCTATCGATCAAAACGCCTTGCATCCTTCCGTAAGGGCAGATCACTGTACAAACCTGCTCACGCATCCATAGATAAACAAAGAAAAACACAGTGGTAAAAACCGACAGAGCAACGAAACTACCGATATGTTGAGAGAATGGCTCTAATACCATGCTTCGCAACTCATCAACACCAATAATGTAAGCGAGGAAAGTATTTGCTATAATGAAACTTAACAGCCAAAAAGAGTATCCATTTGGATACCCTTTATGATCTTATCAGTAGTCCAGGGAGCCGATTTCAATATCCTTTGTTCCGCCGCGTTACCATCGATCCAATACTCGATGTTGCGGAACAGCATTTCCATAAAAATGGTTTGCGGACACGCCCAACCACAGAATACCCGACCGAACACAACAGTAAACAACGCGATAAAGACGATAGATACTATCATCCCTATCGCGAATATGAAGAAATCCTGTGGCTGTGAATATCTGACTGAACAATATGAACTTACGTTCCAGAATGTTTAAAAGAAATATCGGATGACCATCATACTTTAAAAAAGGTAATCCAAAAAAAACGACCAGATATAAACTAGTTGCCAGCTTCCTGAGGTTGTATAACTTCCCTTCAGGCTTCTGAGGAAATAACCATATCCTCTTACCCTTCTTGTCTACTGTAGCTACCTTATCTCTAAAAGACTCCTGATTTGTCGTATCGCTCATATCCTGGTCGTTTTTTGTCAGCACCTTAAGGTGCTGTTTATTTCTTAGTAGTGTCGGTAACTGCTGCCGCACTGCTGTTAGTGGCACCTGCCTCTATGTACAGATCTCCTTGTGGCGCCTTAGGAACAGCCGGCTTGGTTCCTTTTAGTGACTTCACAAAACTAGTCAACTGTTGTATCTGTTTAGGAGAAAAGTCATCCTTCCAGCTCTTCATACCTTTTTCCTGCCATCCGTACTTAATAGACTTGAATATGTCCTTCACGCTTCCACCATGCAACCAGTAATCGTCTGTCAGATTCGGGCCAACTGTACCACCGCCATCAGCAAGGTGGCATGCAGCACAAGACTGAACATAGATTTCTTTACCTGCCGCAAGATCAGCCGCTTCTGACAAATAGACAACTGTGTTTTCATCTACGTTATTCGCTGATTTCGCCAGATAAGCCGCTTTATCTTCCTCTCCCTTCTGCATTTCCGCCACAAACTCTTCCTCCTGGCTCATACCATCGTGAGAGAAATGATAGCGATAAATGTAGATCACCCCTACAAATATAGTCAAATAAAATCCATACAACCACCATGGAGGAAGACTATTATCCAACTCATGTATACCATCGTAGTCGTGATCGAGCATGATGTCTTTTTCCTTCTCAATAGACACAGCCTTATTGAAATTATCCCAGAACCAGCTCTTCTTCGCCAACAATGCTTCTTCAGCTTCAGGCACCTGCCTTATCGTCTTCAGCAACATGTGTATGAACGTGGAAAGTAAGAAAATTACTACAAGCTCCAGACACAATACAACCGTAAGAATATAAAATTCCGTAGCCGGGATACCGGCAATAACATCTGGCAGGCTGGTATGCGCCAGTTCATTCGTTGCAGCTGCTGCCGGATCTTCCTGAGCATACGCGCCAAATCCAAGAAGCGTGAAACCCAGCAGGGCAAGAACAGTTTTTACACCTGTTCCGTTTGAACTTTTGTCTTTGCGCACTTTTTCACGCACAACGAAACCAAGCTGCTTCATTGTGTAGGCAAGCATCCCTATAATAAACAGAAGAATAAGCATCAATGACACCATACTTACGAGGGTCATGTTATATACCGGACTTTTGTCCGTGCCAGTTGTTTCGGCGGCCAAAACTACCGCAGCTGGAAGCAGTGAAATTGTAGTTGCCAGAAATACTTTATTATATTTTCGCATGTTATGCTGATTTGTGTTGTGAGCGTTATTGTTCATTCTTACTGTCGGGAAAAGGTATACGCTTGAGTGCCTCTATGTACCCTTTGTCGGCTTTCAATGACCAAACGGCCACAACAGTGAAGAAAAGAAAGAAAATAGTCAATGAAGTAAGCGGATAGATACCAACCCCGGTTATCGTCTCCAGATAATGTATGAATTTCATAAGGTCAGTTTTATTCGTTTACGATTGGTTTCTTTTCAAGTTTGATGTCAGTACCTACACGCTGCAGATATGCTATGAGCGCTATGATCTCTTTGTTGCTCTTGATACTGATCTTGTCTTTTGCAAGATTGGCAACAATTTTATCAGCTTGTGCCATCAGATCGCCGTTAGCCTTTTTATCGTAACCCGCTTCGTAAGGCACACCAAGAGTGATCATTGCTCGGATCTTGGCACCGGTTATATTTGTATCAAGGTTATCAGTGAACAACCATGGATAGTTCGGCATGATGGTACCGGGAGAGATACTGCCTGGCTCATACATGTGGTTGAAATGCCAGCTGTCAGGGTATTTGCCACCTATACGAGCCAGATCCGGACCTGTACGTTTACTACCCCACTGGAAAGGATGGTCATAAACAAACTCACCTGCTTTTGAGTATTCACCGTAACGAACCACCTCACTGCGGAATGGACGAATCATTTGACTGTGACACAGGTAACAACCCTCACGTACATATATATCGCGACCATGTAACTCAAGCGGAGTGTATGGTTTTACACTTGCGATGGTTGGAATATTTGACTTCACCATAAATGTCGGGATCATTTCAAAGAGGCCTCCGATCGCTACTGCCACCAGGCTGAATACGAGCAGTTGAACAGGGCGACGTTCGATCCACCTGTGCCAGTGTTCTGTACTATGCGGTACAAACTCTTTAGCAAGTGCCGGTGCTTCCGCTGGTTCTTCGTCGAGGACATTACCGGTACCAATAGTTTTTACCAGATTGTAACACATGATCAACGCACCAATCAGGAACAGGACACCACCGATACCACGCATCAGGTAGAAAGGCTGCATTTGTTTAACTGTATCGAGGAACTGATACTTCAATGTTCCCTCCGGAGTGAACTCTTTCCATGCAAGACTCTGCATGAAACCAGCCCAGTACATTGGAACCGTGTAAAACACTATACCCAGTGTACCGATCCAGAAGTGACGGTTAGCCAACTTAATAGAGTACAATTTTGTGCGGAATATCTTTGGAATCAGGTAGTAAAGGATACCAAATGTCAGGAAGCCGTTCCAGCCAAGTGCACCAACGTGAACGTGTGCAATGGTCCAGTCTGTAAAGTGACTGATGGCATTTACGTTCTTCAAACTCAACATCGGGCCTTCGAAAGTAGCCATACCATATGCGGTAACCGCTACAACCATGAACTTAAGTACAGGCTCCTCGCGAACTTTATCCCATGCGCCGCGCAGGGTAAGAAGACCATTCAGCATACCACCCCATGATGGTGCTATCAGCATCACAGAGAAAACTGTTCCGAGCGACTGCGCCCAATCAGGAAGTGCTGTATACAGAAGGTGGTGAGGACCAGCCCAGATGTATATGAAAATGAGCGCCCAGAAGTGAATGATAGAAAGGCGATAAGAATATACCGGACGATTAGCTGCTTTTGGCAGGAAGTAATACATAAGACCCAGGTACGGTGTAGTAAGGAAGAACGCAACTGCGTTGTGACCATACCACCACTGAACCAGTGCGTCCTGCACACCTGCATACCATGAGTATGATTTCAGCATAGAGAATGGGATCTCTATTGAGTTTACGATGTGCAGCATTGCTACCGTCACAAATGTTGCGATGTAAAACCAAACAGCCACGTAAAGGTGCCTTTCCCTTCTTTTAATGATCGTTCCAAACATGTTCCATCCGAACGCAACCCACACCAAAGCGATAAGGATATCAATTGGCCATTCCAATTCCGCATACTCCTTACCGGTTGTATAACCGAGCAGAAGCGTTACAGCGGCAAGAACAATGATCGACTGCCAGCCCCAGAAGTGGAACTTGCTCAGCCCGTCGCTGAACATGCGCGCTTTACACAAACGCTGCAACGAGTAGTACACGCCCATGAAAATACCGTTACCCACAAATGCGAAAATGATCGCGTTGGTGTGTATCGGGCGAACCCTGCCGAATGTTGTGGGAGCAAACCCGAAATTGAGCGCCGGATAAACCAACTGAAAGGCAGCCAAAATACCCGCAAGCATTCCGACTATCGACCAGATAATGGTGGCATAAGCAAACCATTTTACGATCTTATTGTCGTAATTGAATTTTTCCGTCTGCAAGGATGCGTGTTCTCTGTCTAGTGCAATATTCATATGTATATGTTTGATTAGATCCTAAAGTGTGGTGTTCTTAACATCGTTTTCGTACAACATGCGCATGGCCGCTCCGTCTTTGTCTTCGTACTGGTCTGTTTTAACACTCCAGATGAAGGCCCCCAAAAAAGATCCTGCAACAATGATGCTGACAATCACTAAAACGAACAGAGCGCTCATAGTCTTTTTAATTTTTCGGATACAAAACTATCTCTACGTGGAGAGCAGGTATATGACCATCCTCAAACCAAAACATGATTATCGTCAGGTTTTGGCAACCCGACTCAATTAGAAAAATAAATAATAATTTTGATTTATTTTAACAAATTCTACTTCCAAATGTTAAAATTCAAACGGAATCGTTTGTTTTGGAGCAGCTCACGCCAATCGATGGCGAAGAAAAGAATGATGATGATTACGCCTGCGACAAATCCTGTAACAGTCTTCCAGGTGAAAAATCCATTGGCAATGGCAACGGCATTTCGAGCAGCAAAATCACCACTTAGCACCATTAGGAGGTCGCTGCAAAATTTACCAACGATAAATGAGGGTATGATCTTGGATATTTTGATACGGGCAACACCGGCTGCTGTGAACAATGGAGTTGACGGCAAAGGCACTAAAGTATAGAGAAGAGCAAAAAGCCGAACCTTACCATCCTTGCCTTCCAGTTTTTTACCGATAAATTCGATATCCTCCTTTTTCTGTGCGCTGATATACTTTTCTGACAGGATAGGCATGTATAGACTAAGGATGTACCGACCGAGCGTAGACCCGGCAACGCCCATCCCCATGACTAACCAAATGTCCAGCCCATATCGCATCTGAAAAAACACCATAACGGTCCATGCAGGCGGACCGAAAAAGGGAACCAGATCAACCAAAAAAGCAGCAAAAAATACTAAAAAATAATATACCATTAGGTTAATCTGAAAATCTCAGGGGGCTAACGTACCATGAAGGGACGACACTGGCAAGCCGGATAATGACCCTGCGGCAAAAATCCGAAAAAAATATCCAATTCCACTGACAATTATCAGGCTACCTGCTTTTCCACATCATTGATCGATAGTCGGCTTTATCTCTACATTTGCGCAAAAAGGAGGAACTACATGCAAAGTAACTATACCTCGGCCGATGATGCAGTAAAACTGATACGTTCAGGCAACCGGGTGTTTATACATGGGAGTGCCGCGACCCCGGTATTTCTGGTGAACAAGATGCTAAACAGATTTGCAGAGATCTCTGATATTGAACTAGTAGCGATCAGCACTCATGGGAAATTAGACTGGAATCGCCCGGAGGTGTTGAAGAGCTTCAGGCTGAATTCTCTATTTGTTTCTGATAATGTACGTGGATGGGTCAATTCGGAGTATGGCGAGTACCTGCCGGTTTTCCTTAGCGAGATCCCTAAATTGTTTGATAAATCGATACTGAAGCTCGACGTAGCGATAGTTCAGGTATCTCCACCCGACGAGCATGGATATTGTACCCTGGGCACGTCAGCAGACATTGCTATTTCGGCAGTGCGGAATGCACCGGTCATTATCGCCCAGGTCAATCCGCGTATGCCACGGGTATTGGGAGAAGGGAACATACATCATAGTAAGTTCGCCGCCATGGTCTGGCACGAATCGGAGCTGCCGGAGGTGGATTATTCATCAAAAGCCGACGAGATCACTGAAAAAATAGGCAGGCAGGTGGCAACACTTGTAGAAGACGGATCAACCCTGCAAATGGGCATCGGAGCCATCCCCGACTCAGTGCTGCGATCACTGAAAAACCACAAAAACCTCGGTGTACACACCGAGATGTTCTCTGACGGACTGATTCCACTGATCGAATCGGGTGTGGTAGACAATTCGAGAAAAAGGGTCTTTCCCGGCAAAACCATAAGTTCGTTCATTCTGGGAACGCGTCGTGTCTATGATTTTGTAAATGACAATGTAAGTATCAATTGTCTTGGTGCCGATTTCGTGAACGATGTAACAACCATTTATAAAAATCCGAACGTGGTGGCCATCAACAGCGCATTGGAAATAGACATTACCGGACAAGTGTGCGCTGATTCTATAGGAACCTACCAATATTCCGGTATTGGGGGGCAAATGGATTTTATGCGTGCTGCTGCGTTGTCCGATGGCGGAAAACCGATCATTGCGCTTCCGTCTACAACAGCTAAGCGCATCTAGGGCGCGGGTGTGGTGACAACAAGAGGACATATACATTATGTAGCCACTGAATATGGCGTTGTAAATCTGTATGGGAAAAATATGGAACAGAGGGCTCGATTACTGATCAGTATCTCCCACCCCGACCACAGAGAAACGCTCGAACGGGCGTACCACAATCGCTTTGGAAAACTGCCTGGTTAGGCAATAAATATTTATCCCGACGAGACACAAGACTTACATATGATTATTTGAAATTCAGAATGGTAATATTAAATCAAATTACCACCGATCACCCGTGTTTCTCAATGTGTGTTAAATAGCATAGCGAATGAGCAAATTGTAGTTCTCGTTTGAACAAAAAAATATACTTTTGACCTTCAAAACCGACAACAAATACTATGGCTGAAGCAATACGTATGCCGCTATTGAGCGATACGATGAAAGAAGGTGTAATTGCAGAATGGCACAAGAAGGTTGGAGATACAATTAAATCCGACGACATAATAGCAGAAGTTGAAACTGACAAGGCAACAATGGAAGTGATGCCTTATGTTGACGGTACATTATTATATATAGGCGTTGAAAAAGGAAAGGGAGTACCTGTAAATGGCATCATGGCCATCATTGGTAAACCCGGTGAAGACTTCCAGTCAATTTTAAACGCCGAAGGTGGCGGTTCTTCGGCACCGGCCGCTGCAGCAGCTCCCTCAGCTCCTGAAACTACAGCTACAGTTGCGGCTGACAATACTGCCTCTCCCACTGTGCAAGACAGTGGTGATGACAGAGTAAAAGCATCACCGCTGGCTAAACGCCTGGCTGAAGAGAAAGGCGTAGATATTTCATCGATAAAAGGATCAGGAGATAACGGAAGGGTGATAAAACGTGATGTTGACAGTTACGCTCCGTCAGCAGCAACTGCTCCGGCTAAGACGACAACTTCAACTGCTTCTGCTGTAGTACCTGTATCAGGAACAGAGGGTTACACCGATACTCCGCTCACGCAGATGCGCCGCATCATTGCTCAGAGGTTGGCTGAAAGCAAATTCTCTGCACCACACTTCTATCTCCGTATGACCATTACGATGGACAACGCGATGGAAGCAAGAAAAGCTATCAACCTTGTATCCCCGGAAAAAGTATCATTCAACGACCTGGTAATCAAGGCATGTGCTATGGCATTGCGCAAGCATCCTGCAGTAAACAGTTCGTGGATGGGTGATTTCATCCGTCAGAACCACCACATACACATTGGTACTGCCGTTGCTGTAGATGAAGGCCTTATAGTTCCCGTTGTACGTTTTGCCGACCAGAAATCACTATCTCAAATATCGGCTGAAGCAGGATCACTTATAGAAAAAGCAAGGACCAAGAAAATACAGCCGCACGAGTTTACCGGCAATACGTTCACCATATCCAACCTTGGTATGATGGATATTGATGAATTCACTGCCATCATCAACCCGCCAGATAGTTGCATACTTGCAGTTGGCAAGATCACCCCTACTCCGGTTGTTGAAAACGGCCAAATGGTGATCCGCCATCTCATGAAGCTTACGTTAAGCTGCGACCATCGTGTGGTTGACGGAGCTGTGGGATCACGGTTCCTTCAGACACTTAAAACCTATCTCGAAAACCCGGTTACTATGTTGGCATAATACCTTCTGTTGGCATTTATTGCCCGGAGGGCGCTAATAATATAACACAAACATGGAATAATAAATATAAAAATACCATTGCTGATAGCAAAAAGTGCTACCTTTGCAATCGTATTAGATTAACTGTTTCATTATATCTTAAATACTAATTCTAATGTCATTATTAAACATTTTTCCGCAGTTGTTGATGGGAATGCCTAATTCGGGCGAATTGATGATCCTTTTATTGATCATCATTGTGTTATTTGGAGGAAAGAAGATACCAGAATTGGCACGAGGACTCGGAAAAGGTATCCGCGAGTTCAACGACGCGAAAGATGGCATTAAGAATGAGATCGAGTCTGGTCTGAAGGAGAAAGATAATACTCCCAAAAACTAATTTCAGATCACCGGATCGTACCATCCGCCGAATTCATCTATTATTTTCACCGGCTTCCCTATATGGGTTGCATGCTTCACCGCTTAAAAACGATAAATCATGCAATACAAGATTTTTTTGCTTCCACTTGCTGGGCTGATATTTTCAGCATCTACTTTATTTGCACAGCGGGCAGGGACAAGCAGAATACGTGTGTCCAGCACTGCCATTTCTACTGAATCTAAAGATTCGTTCCTAGTCACGAAACCGGCAATAAAATCCGCACCCATAGTACATGAGGAGCCGGAAATTATCACCATCGCCGCCTCACCTACTCCGTCCGGTACACCTGCAAAAACCGTTCCGACAACTAATTCAAAGCCACAGATAATACCTTCTGAGCCTGCAGTTCTCTCATCCATTGAAGGACCCAAGTACGGCCCCGTTCCTCTGGCAGGTACAAAGTCTTACTTTGGCGAAAAAAATGAGTATGTAAACAACTACGTTCGCAACTATCTTGAGGCGCATAACAAGACACTCAATAGCGTACAGAATTCAAGCACAAAACCATTCTCGGTTATTGACAACGTACTCGAGAAAAAGCAACTCCCCAAAGAGCTGAAGTACCTCGCCGTAATAGAATCTGCATTGAACCACAAAGCGGTTTCCAGGGCCGGCGCTGTTGGCCCGTGGCAACTGATGGAATCAACGGCTAAGATGATGGGATTGTCCGTAAACAGACACCGCGACGACCGGACTGACTGGTACAAATCCACAACCGCCGCCACAAAATATCTGGAGCTATTATATAGTCAACTGAATGACTGGCTTTTGGTGATTGCCGCCTACAACAGCGGTCCCACTCCCGTGCAACGTGCCATAGAACGTACCGGCAGCCGCAATTTCTGGGATATTAAAGAATACCTGCCAAGGGAAACGCAAGGGCACGTTCTGGCCTTCATTGCTACCGCAAGCATTTTCGAAAACCTCAGTAAGTTCATCAATCTGGGCAGTGTACCCGTCGATTTTAAATTTGGAAAGGAAGAAGACCTGATTCCAATGAAAAAAGCCGACGCAGGAAAAACTATACCCGGACTGAATACACCAGGTACACCAGTTGTAAAAACCGCTGAGAAGAAAGCTCAGTTTACCGAAGAGGAATTGAAAAACATGACCATTGTCCGTATCACTGAACCGCTTCATTTGGAAATGACTTGTCAGGAACTGGGAATGGACAAGAAATTGATTGCACGTTGGAATGCTGATTACGAGTTATTCTTGTTGAACACCTACCCTACTCCGTTTTACAACCTGCGTATTCCCAAAGACAAACTCGACCAATTTCTGGCAAAAAAGGATCAGTTAATTCACAAATCACAGGCGATCTTTTCTCAGAATATCAAGTAATAGAGCAGTTGCTATTTCACGGCATTTACTGTATATCCACCGGCACGCAACAACGATATCACGCCATTTTTTCCTGCAAGATGGCCTGCACCAACTGCAAAAAATACTGAGTTGCTTTTCATCATGTTGCCCATAAGAGGGATCCATTTTTTGTTTCTGTCATCTACAAGTGTCTTGGCATTACCACCCAACCCTTCAGACTCAACGATCAATTTCTGCATGAGCGATATGTCCTGATCGCGATAAGCGGCAACTAGTTTGCGGTATTCAGCCTCGCCTTCCCCATTCTCCTTTCCATTAACAACATCCATAATACCTGCAATCACCGTATCCACCGGAATACTCTCGAGCGCATCCAACTGTTCCTTTGCAATTTCAAGACCAAGCAGCTCCTTGCCTTGTGATTTAGCCGTCTTCATCAAACTATCTTCATAAGAAGCCGCATCGTCACAAGAGGTGCTCTTTGTCACCATCATGGTCTGTAATGCCACGGGCTTCATCATCTCAAGCATAGATATGTCCATTCCGGCACTATCTTTCATATATGCCTTCAGGCGAGCGTAATCAGACTTACTGAAGTAAGAAGACAGCTTCTTACCGGTCTTGTCCATCAATCCTGCGCTAACTTCCATCATCACATCGATATCATCCAGGTCCATCTCCAGACATATCTTGTCGGTAGCATCAAATGCCCTGTTCATTTTTTCAGACCAGATGTAATCCGGTCGACATATCAGATGTATCGTTCCGAAAACGTAGGATGGCTTTTTCAATCCCTTTCCCGTTATCTCCCACAAAAGTGATTTTTCCTGACCAAAGGATACAATTTGGGAGAACACCAGGATAAACGTCAAAAGATTGATGGTTTTACGTAACATCATTAAGGTGTTTTTTATTAGCTATAATAATTTCTGAAGTAGTCAACAGTTACTTTCAAACCATCCATGAATTGGTGAGTAGGTTGATATTCGAGCAATCGTTGTGCCTTCGAAATATCCGCCAGAGAATCTCTGATATCGCCGGCCCTCGGCTCGCGATAAACAGGCGCATGGTCAATTCCCAGAATTTCAGCGATAGATTTATAAAGAAAATTCACCGAGTAATTATTGCCGGTAGCCACGTTATAGGCTTGACCAAACGCAGTGCGATCTTCTGCTAACATTGCCCTAACATTAGCCTGAACAGCATTATCAACATAGGTAAAGTCCCTGGTCTGCTCACCATCTCCATTAATATGAACCGGAGTTCGGTTAATGATACCGGAAACAAACAACGGAATAACAGCAGCATACGGCCCATTGGGGTCCTGCCTCGGGCCAAAAACATTGAAGTATCTCAATCCGGCAACACGCATCCCGTACAATCCGCCAAAAACATTTGCATACAGTTCGTTGGCCATCTTAGTAACCGCATACGGCGACAAAAGATTACCTGTCCTCTGTTCAACCTTTGGCAGATTGGGCTCGTCACCATAAACCGATGAAGAAGAAGCGTAAACGAACGACCTTACTCCACTGTCCTTAGCGGCGGTCAAGACGTTCACGAATCCACTCACATTCACTTCATTACTCGACACCGGATCTTTTACCGACCGTGGCACCGAACCAAGTGCAGCTTGATGAGAAACATACTCTACACCATGCGTAGCACGTCTGCACACATCAAAGTCGCGTATATCTCCCTCCATGAACTCATAGTTCGGGTGGTCCCTAAATAATGCAATATTCGACGGTAAGCCTGTGGCAAGGTTATCCAAAACGCGCACACGTGCACCATGTTGCAGCAGGTAAGCCGTGATGTGTGAACCGATGAAACCCGCACCGCCGGTTACAAGGAATTTGCGGTCGGTAAGCGAAACTGAATGAAAAAGTGCGTCCATTCTACATTAACGTGATAGATAAATAAAAAAAGACCGTCCTGTTACGGCACGGCCTCGAATTAGCTAAGAACTGCTATTAAATTAAGCTTTCTTTTCTGCTTTTGCAGCAGCTTTCTTCCCGGTACGTGCAGTACGTGCCTTGCCAAAGCTACCCAATGTTATCTTACCTTTTTTGGTACGTTTATCACCTCTTCCCATGATTGTATTATTTTAAAATGTTTTAGACACGCAAAAGTAAATAATTCATCTGACTTTTACGAATGCTTTTTAAGCACCCGCTGGTACAACGCTCTACTCACATGTATAGCTGCACTCCACAAGTAAACTGTACTTACATAATCCTGCACCGCAGAACGTTTTCCGGCAAGGTCACCATTTAGCCAGGACAATGTTTCCGCAACCTGATCAGAGACATTGGCTTCGGAAGTCGTCAAATTCACTCCTTTTAAAACTCCCTTACCGAACATTTCGTCTGCAACACCACCAACACCCTTCTCAATAATTATCGGTAAACCGGCTGCCAGATACTCGGCAATTTTTACCGGATTGGCTACTCTGTTTACGAGAGTGGGTTTTCTTATAAGGATACCCGCATCACAGGCCGACAGCGCACTACCCACTTCGTCCTGCCTGAACTTCTTGAGCAACACCCTCTCAATATCCAGTCCCTCATTTTGCAACATCATCGTTATCTTATCGATCTGAGAAGAAAAAAATGCTAGTCTGATCTTACTATCAGCTTCCATGAGTGCCTTCATAAAGGGTATGGTGAGGTCTTCAAGGTGCTGGTAGGCGGCGGTTGTGCCTGAATACACAACTACAATTTCATCCTTTCCTACACCCCAGCTGTTTCTAAGCTCTTCTCTTCTGTCACCGGGCACCACCGTCGAAACACAACAAGGTACTACGGCACACTCTGCAGTGGCACCAGCAGTTTCTATCAACAGTGTCCGTAGTGCGTCGCTCACGGTCGTCACCCCATCTACATTTGATATAGTCTTGGTCAGATGGTCAAGCAATGTGTTGTATAGCGTACGATCGGCACCGGTCGCCTTTTCAGGGTATTCAATACCTCTTTCATAGAGTTTTTCAGCCGGCCAATATCCTCTTACATCAAGTACCACCCTGTCTCCCGGAAACAGTTCTCGCATTCTCAATCCCCATTGGGCAGCACTCTCGCCCCTGCAATGATAAATTACCGGTTTATTACCCAACCTGCGGCGGTAGATCTTCATCAGCTGTACCATCGGGAAATACCCTAACCGACCAATACCATTGATCATTCTGACAATGATGTTCGGGCACCGCTCTACAAGAGATCTCAATTTTTCCTGAGCAGTCGCGTCAGTGTACTCACGCATCGCACCCAGTATCCAAGCCTCCACTTTATCGGGGGCATCCGCGCCCCGGTCTCTCGCCTGCCACTCAGCCTGATCGAATAATTGACTGGCTACGAGTGGTGCTCTGTACTCCCTGTCAACAGTAATATGTACCAAGCTGTATCCGTCAGTCATGCTCATATGCTCACCTTAAATTCGGCTCTGTAAAAGAAATGAAAATAGACAAGAAAAAATAGAGCAGTTTTGTTATTAGCTTTGACAAGTTGGTGTAACCACGCAAGCGGTCTCCTAAATACACGGACCGATTATAATTTGTAAGTGATGAAAAGGAATGTCTTCATAGCAATAGAAGGTACCGACGGCAGCGGTAAAAGCACTCAGGCTAAATTGCTTGCCGAAAAAATGTCGGCAAACGGCCATAAGGTGCATCTCACCTTCGAACCGACCAACGGTAAAATAGGAAGTCTCCTCAGAAGTATTTTAAAAGGAACTGAAAAGGCAGACCAGACAACCATTGCAGGTCTGTTTTTGGCCGATCGACTCGATCATTTGCTCAACGAAGAAGACGGCCTGGTAAAGAAAATGGCAGATGGCTACACCATTATATCAGATAGGTACTATTTCTCGTCATATGCGTATCATGGTGTCTACGTGGACATGGATTGGGTGATAGCCTGCAACGAAATGTGCGCAAGGATACTAAAACCGGACATGAACATCTTTGTTGATGTACCTACCGATGAGTGTATGCGAAGAATTGTAACAAACAGGGAAAACGCGGAACTCTACGAGACAAACGAGATTTTAAAAAAGGTGCGAGACAATTATCTGAAAGCGTTCAGTAAGCTGAATGAAAAAGAACAAATAGTAACTGTAAACGGAAACAGGCCGATCGATGAAGTTGCCGCCGAAATATGGGAGAAATGCTCGGTACTATTAAAATAACCGGGGCGGCCGCCTCGTCAGAAAACCTTGGTGAAACCGGCAAAAATGACAATTACCCCTAAACTTGTCACACCAAATAGGACAAAATTATAAGCATCGCCCGATACAGCGCTTGTCACTGTGAGCAAGAAGCTGATAAAGCAGATAAATGCACCAACAAGGATCAAAGTGAGACCAGTAGAGCGATTGCTCGCATCGCGCATCTTGGCTACCTCTTCGACCAGTTCCAAAACATACCGACGATCGTGTCCGAGTGCTATCAGCGACTTCTCAATTTCTTCTTTTTTCTCACCGTTTTCCAGCATCCTTTCCACATACCTGCCCGGCTTCTCGTTCCCCTGTAGTTCCAACATAACGAAACGTTATTTACATTAACAAAAAAAGCTATGGTGACCCGGTTCAAAGGTTGATCCGATTGCCTGTGAATAGTAGTGAAGACCGCTGGCTATGTCGTCGCAAATCTGAAAACACATCACACAAACAACTAAAACAAATATACAAATTCAAACAATAAAAACGCGACGCCGCTCATATTTTGTTTCGGTTCTATTTTTCCGCTTTCTCTGGCTACCATATACGCTGACAATAGCACTTTTTGATAGTTTTACGCTTACTTTTGCGCACAATGCTTTCGAAAGATCTTCTCCTCAAAGCCTACAGGCTGATGATGACCGCCAGAGCAATGGCGGAAACATATGATGCAAATCGCCAGATATGCAAATACGTCCACAGTACATCTCGTGGACACGAAGCTATCCAGCTTGCTACAGGTTTTCTGTTGCAGGGTTGCGACTTTGTAAGCCCCTACTACCGCGATGAGAGCATTATGTTGGGTATGGGCTATCGTCCATACGAACTGATGTTACAATTGCTGGCCAAAGCAGACGATCCGTTCACCGGAGGCCGTGAATATTACAACCATCCGAATATTCGCCGCGACGGTTTTCCAACCATTATTCACCAAAGTAGCGCCACCGGCATGCAGGCAATTCCCACCACGGGGGTTGCGCAAGGGGTGAAATACAGAGAGAGGCAGAAATTATCTGACTATCCTGTTCCTCCAGTTACAATATGTTCGTTAGGTGATGGAAGTGTAACTGAGGGAGAGGTAAGCGAAGCGTTTCAATTTGCAGTATTACACCAGTTGCCCATAATATATCTGGTACAGGATAATGACTGGGGAATTTCGGTAAGCAGTGATGAGGCCCGCACAATGGACGCCTACGAGTACGCCGGAGGGTTCAAAGGTATGGAGCGGGTACGTGTTGATGGTAGCGATTTTCCGGCATCCTACAGCACCATGGCAAACGTTATCGAACATGTGCGTAAGAATAGGACGCCGGTGCTCGTTCATGCCAAAGTGCCGCTTTTGGGTCACCACACATCGGGCGTAAGGAAAGAGTGGTACCGTACTGCCGAGGATCTGGCCAAACACGGCCAGGACGATCCGGGGCCAAAACTCCGTAAAGTGCTTATAAACGACTATGGTGTAATAGCATCTGAACTGGATAAAATAGAGAAAGAAGAGCTGGCCTTCGTGCAGTCTGAATTCAATGCTGCAGTAGACGCTCCGGATCCTGATCCGGTAACCGTCACCGACCACGTGTACCGACCAAGTGGTGCGACAATAGAAACCGGCACCAGAACACCTGAGGGAAAGGAAAAAGTAGTAATGGTTGATGCCGCATTGCATGCGGTAGAAGAACTGTTGCAAGATCACCCCGAAGCACTATTCTATGGCCAGGACGTGGGTAAGAGGCTCGGAGGAGTTTTCCGCGAGGCGGCGACACTTGCCGATAAGTTTGGCGACAACCGCGTTTTCAACACGGCTATTCAGGAAGCATACATCATTGGTTCTACCGTTGGCATGAATGCAGTGGGTCTTAAACCCATCGTCGAAGTTCAATTTGCGGACTATATTTACCCGGGCCTCAATCAGTTGGTTACAGAAATTAGTAAATCCTGCTACCTCACTTGCGGAAAATTCCCGGTATCGATGATCCTCAGGGTTCCGATAGGAGCATATGGCGGAGGGGGCCCATACCACAGCGGAAGCGTTGAGAGTACGCTTGCAACAATAAAAGGAATAAAGATCGCATACCCAAGTAATGCGGCCGACATCAAAGGTCTTATAAAAGGTGCATTTTACGATGGTAACCCGGTTGTGATGCTCGAACACAAAGGGCTTTATTGGAGTAAAGTTCCGGGCACAGAAGAAGCTAAAACCGTTGAACCTGACCGCGACTACATCCTCCCGTTTGGTAAAGGAAATGTGGTGCTGAGTGCTGACGATGAGTGTGTGGAAAATGGCGAATCCATCTGTGTCATCACGTATGGTATGGGTGTATACTGGGCGAAAAATGCGGCAAAACAATTTCCCGGACAGGTAGAAATTGTAGACTTGCGCACAATTTATCCGTTGGACGAAGAATTAATCTATTCCACCGTTCGCAAGCACGGAAAATGTATGGTACTGACCGAAGAACAGATACGAAATTCATTTTGCGAAGCGCTTGCCGGCAGAATTGCTCAGAACTGTTTCCAACATCTCGATGCTCCGGTCCAGACGGTTGGTGCGCTGGACCTGCCTGCTGTGCCAATGAATATGGGCCTTGAAGCTGCAATGTTACCAAGTGCAGAAAAAGTGGCACAACGGATCGCAGATCTATTGCAATGGTAATCTACCGTCAGGGTATTTTTATCAACTTCGGGCCTCTTGCTCGCGCCTGCTCCAGCAGCCAGGCTTCGCGGGTCACGTTGCCGTAACTTCTTATGCCATTCTCCTGATTTTGTAACTTCAGGTAACTGTCGTACACATTATTTGTAAAATAGGTAAGGAATCCCCTATGTGCAACACTGATTGCCTCCAGCGTATCTATCTGCCGTAACGTCAGCGCATTCAACTGGCGTTGGAACGAATTTGCCAAACCCGAATCATACCTGTATAATCGGTTGTTCGCATATAACCATAAATTGAGGTAGGCCGAGTACTTAAAGATCTCGTCATTTCCATGTGTACACACAGCGTACGCCATCAGGTTGGCGTCCCCCTCGGCGGCAATACCAGCCTGATGCGCCATTTCGTGGCACACAATAAATGGCATCATAAAGCCGGGTACTTTGTCATTCGCCTGCCCTTCTGCCGTAAGCGGGTTGTAATATCCATCAACCGACATCCATTGCATCAAACCACTATACAAACTCGCCTTCACTCCCAAGCCACCATCCTTTACACTGCAATTTGTGTACGCTCTGTAATAAGCGACAGACCTGTCGTTAATATGGGTGTTCGGCAATGTGCGATAATTCGGTGCAGATCGGTTGAGTTTCCCTACAAGAAATTTGTTGACGGCAACCGTCACAGCCATATCTCGAGATCGCCTCTCCTGCCTGCTACCTTTAGGTGCTGAAGGAAGACCCCAAAACTTTGCCAATTGTTCTTTGCTATAATTCGCACCCCAAAAGACAATAAAAACAATATATACCGCCAAAATTGTATTAAGCCCGTTTAAGGCAATCCCCAACACCTTTTCCTTATGCCGTCTCCATCTGCTGGTGAAATAAACAAATCTGACAATTGAGACCAACAACCAAAGACCCAGAAGAAAGTAAAGTACGTCTCCAACGCTTACAGAGGTTACCGAAAACACAGAATTCCTGGCGGTTTGCAGTTGGGGAAATAAAAACTGTGAATACCATCTGATCACACCCGGAAATTGCTCCAATGCGAAAACCATCAACCACAATACCACGATCTGGCACGAGAGGATCCATATTTTGGTGCTATTTTTCACAATTAGTCAAATATCAAATTTACCGTCAGCAATTCCAAAAGACCTTTTTTCATTAGAAAAACCGGCGGAATTTTGCGTTATTCGCAAACAATAACTGAAATACTTTGGACTCACAGAAGATCATAGTCATCACAGCCCCTTCCGGATCGGGTAAAACGACTCTGGTCAAGAGGCTTCTTAGCCAAATGCCCAACCTCCAATTCTCAATTTCTGCTTGTACCCGTCAACCAAGGCCGGGCGAACTACATGGGAAGGACTACTACTTTTATGATGAAGAAACATTCCGCAAACTTATAGCCGAAGATGCGTTCGTGGAATGGGAAATGGTATATACCGGAAAATATTACGGAACACTGAGAACAGAAATGAATCGGATTTGGGCAAATGGCAACACCCCTCTCGTAGATATTGATGTGATGGGGGCATTGGTAGTGCGCGACAAATATCCGGACCGTTGCATTACAATATTCATTGAAGCACCCTCCATGGAAGAGTTACGCAGGCGCCTTATAGCTCGTGGCACCGAAACTCCACAAAGCCTTGAAGAGAGAATTAACAAAGCGACCCACGAACTCACTGTCGCACCTAATTTCGATAGAATAATCATCAATGATGATCTTGACCGTGCAACTGCCGAACTTGTAGATGTGGTCGGCTCTTTTATTAAAAAATAGATATTTTTGAATTCAACGATAGCAGACATTTCTGCGAATTGACACGAATCATACTCAACTAACAACATGGCTAAGAAGCAACGTACGAACATTACCCCGGAAACTCCCGTCGTAGAACAGAAGTCCCAGTCGTTACCTGTTGTGCATGATCAGGAACCATTCAATTTTGGGGACATAAGATCTTGGTTCACCCATTTCAAAGGGCAGGCTATCATTGTTGCACTCCTGGCATTCGCCCTCTACTGCAATACTTTCAAACATGAATTCGCGCACGATGATGGCATCGTGATCGTGAAGAACGAATATGTGTTGGAGGGCTTCGCCGGGATCAAAGGTATCCTTACCAAAGACGCATACGACAGCTATTACAGGCAATTGAATACTACCAACCAGCTGAAAGGTGGTCGTTTTCGTCCGCTGTCTATAGTAACATTTGCCATTGAACAGCAATTTCTTGGTGCGGTAAGAGAAGAAAATGTTGATAGTGTGCTGAAGCAGCAAATATCCTACGGCGTTTCAGGCCCCGGTCAGAAACAACTTGTTTATAATATGAATGTCCGCCACGTATTCAATACGCTGTGGTACATGTTATCGGTCGTGGTGCTGTTATGGTTCCTGCGATACATCATCTTTAAAAAAGATCCGGTGGTTGCGCTGATTGCAACTATATTATTTACGGCTCACCCCATCCACACCGAAGTTGTGGCTAACGTAAAAAGCCGAGACGAGATCATGTCTCTGCTTTTCATGTGCCTGACGTTTATATACGCCTTCAAGTATGAGGAAAATAAAACAAACAAATGGCACCTTGCCGCTGCCATGACGAGTTTTTTCATGGCCTTCCTGTCCAAGGAGTACGCCATATCAATGATGATTCTACTTCCATTAGCTTTTTACATTTTCCGTGGTTATTCATTTTTCAAAAGCATTACCACTACCCTGCCCTACATCATAATTGTAACATTGTATCTGGCAGTGAGGTTAAATGCGGTAGCTCCTCCGCCGGTAGAAGGCGACGCAGGAGGCGGAGTAAGAACACTTTTCCCTCTTCTTGGTATAGCAGCGGCAACATTTGCTGTTTTCAAATTCCTGAAACCTACCAATACACCCAAAGATGACATGGCCACGTTCTTCAGCAAACTCATGCCTTTCGTGCCATACTTTGTAATATCGGGCATTTATTTAATGGTGCGCTTCTCCGAGTTGCCTGAAGTTATAGAAAGTGCCGCACAGGAAGTACTGAACAATCCGTACCTATATGCGGAAGGCAGCCAGAAACTGGCCACAGAGATCGCCTCGACACTGTATTACCTGAAATTCCTTTTATTCCCCCATCCTTTATCAGCGGACTACTCATATGCGCAGATCCCGTATAAAGACTTCGCTCACCCCATGGTATGGGCGTCTATCATTGTACATGCGGGTATCATCTACGCGATGTTCAGGTTCTTCCCAAAACGAAAAATGAAGTCGGGAGTAGAATCAGCCGATTACGTGGCAAGCGGCGCACAAATGATATGTTTTGCCATCGCATTTTACATGGTGCATCTGCTCATGGTCAACAACCTCGTCTTCGACATAGGAGCTACACTTGGCGAACGTCTCATTTACCACTCCTCTGTTGGCTTCGTTATGGTGGTGGCATGGCTCTTGTACAAGGGCTTCGAAAAGGTACAGCCTGCAAAGTCAGCCCACATTGGCTTGGCTTCAGTGGTGATAGTCGTTACTGCACTGATGAGTTTCAAAACAATAGACCGAAATGCCGCATGGAAAAACGACAGCACTCTTTTTGGTACTGACATCAAAACTGTTCCTAATAGCGTCTTGGTGAACGCCAACGTTGCAGCTTCATACATTACCCTGGCCGATTATGCCAAAGACTCAACCGAGCGCACCAAGTACCTTACCGACGCGGTTAAGATCCTTGACCACACGCTTTCTATACATACCAAATTCGTGGCGGCATATCTGAACCGTGGTATCGCATGGTACAAACTCGGCAACATTGACGAGACAAAAGCAAACATCGAGAAAGTGCGTGCGCTGTACCCAACCTACCCCACACTCCCCGGCATGTACAAACTCATCTGCGACTACTATCTGAAGGTGGGCTGGGAAAATTATGGCAAGATCGGAAGGTACCCGGAAGCGATCGAAGAATACAAAAAGGGTCTCCAGGTTGACTCTAACAATATCGATCTCTGGTACAACATGGGCGGTGCGTACTATACTAACAGGCAACCTAATGAGGCACTCGTTGCCTTCCAGAGGGCATTGCGTCTGCAGCCGAACAACCAGCAGGCACAAGCAGGTATAAACGCCTGCATGCAAATGCTGAATGGTCCTGCTACACCGGTACAGCCCGGCAAAAAATAACACATACCAACAAACATATTAATCAGTAAAGATGAAGAGGCTATTTTTCATATTGGCAGCAATGACCATCGCGCTATTCTCTACAGCGGGTGAGGTGGAGTACTTCAATAAGTCGTGGAGTGAAATTAAGGCAAAGGCAAAGAATGAGAGCAGGATGATCTTTATTGACTGCTACACCGATTGGTGTGGTTGGTGCAAGACGATGGACAAGGAGACAATGACATCTCCGGATGTCGTGAAAATTCTCAACGAATACTTCATACCTGTAAAAATGGACATGGAAAACGGCGAAGGTATCAAGCTGGCTATGAAGTACCACGTTTCGGCATTCCCTTCCTTCCTGTTCTTTGATCCGGAAGGCAACTACATCTACCAGATAGCGGGCTACCAAAAACCCGACGAGTTTAAAAAACTGCTGAAAAATGTATTGTCCGGCAGCGTTACTTTTCGCGCCACCGGCATCAGCAATTCCCTCGACGAGGAATATCCTGAATTTTACGCGAAAGCATTTGCAGGAAACGGGAAACGTACTTTTCCAAAGGCAGAAGAAGTCAATAGCTTTCTAGCCACGCAGAACGACCTCGCTTCTGAAGTGGCGTGGGCAGTGATTGCGCGGTTCCCTGTGGCAGAAAAATATAACAACTATTTCTTCGAAAATATCGAAGTGTACCGTCAAAGTTTTGGTCCCGTGATGGTGGCTGACAAAATAAATGCAGTTCTCGGCGGGATGCTCGATGATGCCATCAAAACCAAAAACGATGCCGCATTCAACAAAGTGCTTTCTCTTATTGACAGGTATGTTAAAGAAGACCCGTCAGGCGCAAAGATCTACACCAGCCTTGCCTATTACAAGGGTATTAAGAACTGGCAAAAGTACTTTGAAGCAGCAAACATGTACATCAATGTCAACGCTTTCACCAACACAGACTTTGTCAACACTATTTGCTGGGCTATGTATGAAAACGTTTCCGATAGACAGACGCTGAACACGGCATCGGAATGGATGAAAAAAGTAACTGAGGCAGAACCAAAATATGCCTACCTCGACACTTACGCATCATTGCTCTACAAGGCAGGCCGCAACAATGAGGCAATTGAATATGCCAAATTGGCCATCGCGGCAGCCAAGAAAGACGGCACGGATGCAAAATCAACCGAAGAACTGCTGAAGAAGCTTAATTCAAAAAAGTAAACGCTATTTACCGTACACCTTCTTACCGTTGAGATAGGTGTAATGTGCTTGAGTGCCGAGGATACTGTCCTCGGGAACTCGCATAATATCACGATCTAACACTACAAAATCAGCATTCTTACCTACTTCCAGACTCCCGATCTCATTTTCAAGAAAACTGGCTTTCGCCGCCCATATCGTCATACCCCGTAACGCCTGTTCACGGGTCAGCGCATTCTCTTTCTGAAACCCGCCTTCAGGGAGGCCCTTGCTATCCTTGCGCACCACTGCAGCATAGAATGTCTTGATCGGAGAAATATCCTCCACCGGAAAATCAGTTCCCAGGGGCAACCATCCGTTCTCATTCAGCAATTGCTTGTAAGCATAAGCACCTTTCAGCCGCTCTTCCCCCAGCCTGTCACCGGCCCAATACATATCGCTGGTGGCATGCGTTGGCTGTACTGAAGGCACAATTGAATGCATCCCGAACGCTCCGAAATCTATACCATCAACCACCTGGGCATGTTCAATTCGCCACCTCTTATCGTTTTTGCCCTTCAGGTACTTTCCGTAAATCCCAAGCACAATATGATTACCACTATCCCCTATGGCATGCGTACACAGCTGCATGTCGGTATTGACAAGCGTGGCAGCCAACGAATCAAAATGCTGCGGTGTGCTCAACAAAAAACCCACCCATCCATGCTGATCAGAGTATTCTTTTTTCAGACAAGCGCCCCGGCTGCCGAGCGCCCCGTCAGCATAGGCCTTTACCCCTTTCACAAACAAATTCTTGGTCTTATACGGCCCCTTACCTACATAACACTGCTTTAGTTCAGAATTACCAGAAGCCAAAACCCTGTCCCGCTCCTTCATATAATCAACAAAAGTGGCACCATCATCACTCAACATCACATACATCTTCATATCCAGTATACCTTCCCGCTGCAACGAGTCGACAACCTTTACATCGTAATAGGCGAGCCCGCAATCCGACACAGTTGTTAGTCCCTGAGCGAAACAATTCTCCTGAGCCTTCTTCAGCCATTTACCATAGTCAGCCTTGCCTGCTTTTGGGATCACATTACTCACCAAGTCAACCGCATTATCTATCAGCAATCCGGTTAGCACGCCACCCGATGCTTCTATCTTCCCCCCATTTATGGTCGAAGTAACCGTCACGCCTCCCAGCTCTAACGCCTTTGAATTGGCTATTGCAGCATGTCCATCAACCCGCTGCAACAGTACCGGCCGGTCAGGAAACATTTCATTCAACTCCTTGTTCGTAGGAAATTTCTTGCCAGGAAACTTATTCTGGTCCCATCCTCTTCCTCTGATCCACTGTTCATCCGGATGTGCCGAAGCAAAAACTTTTACCTTCTCCACCACCTCACCCCATGTCTGGCAATCATACAGGTTTACCTGATGAAGGGAACGCCCATAGCCCACAAAATGAGAATGGGCATCAATAAAGCCCGGAAAAACAGCGTGCCCTTGTAAGTCGATCTTTTGCTCAGCACTATATTCCGCAAGCATCTCCTCGGTACTACCTGTGGCAAGTATCTTTCCGTCTTTCACCACAATTGCGGAGACGGTCGTAAATGCGCTATCAACAGTATAGACTGTGCCGTTAAAAAATATTGCGTCCGATTTTGTCCGGTTGTTACACGACACAAACCCCATCAACACTATGGGCAGCAAACCCTTGAATATCGTTTTCACTTGAAATATATTATTGGTACTGGATATACATTGGTTTCGGGTACAATTTCAAAACATCCTCAGGCTTCATGATGGTCTTCCATGGTGGCGTCTTGATGTCGTTCTTGTAAAACAACTTGAACCCGGTAAACTGTACCGGCTCGCTCACAACTGCCAACTTATATGAGTTCACCTTCTTTGCAGGGAATCCCCAGCCATCCATATCCATCACTATCTGCACCTCCTGTCTTATCTTGATCTGCTTATAGTTGGTCACCATTCCCTTTGTGAACCTGTGCACCACAAGTATCTTAGGTGGCAGGTTGTGTTGTTTCACGAGGTCGGCCAAATATTTGGTTGCATAATTTATGTCTTCAGCATCAAAAGTCCCGATTACCGTACCCGGCTTTTTACCCGACTTCATAGAAAACTCAGGATCGATCGCCAAGTGAACATTCGGCATAGCAAGATACTGCTCCAACTGAGGGATCTCCTGCTGCAATGTGCTAAGACCTACCTGAATATCAAGGAATACAATTCCATCGATCTTTTTGGCCAACTCCAGTGTCTTATCGATCTGTGTGAAGGGCATTCTTAAACGGTAGGTATTGCCCTTACCTGGACTTCCCTGCGCCGACACGACAATGTAGTGCAATGCCGGTATCGTTTTCACCATAGTATCCGCGGCCTGCCACGCCTTAACCTCGCCCATCAGCTTCTTCAACATGTCATCCGGTGCTATTTCACCCAGAATCCCCATCCTGTTTGAGTAATAGTTGCCATAATAGGCAATTATCCTGTTGAAAGGAAGCAAAGCTCCCGGCAAAGGATATTCGGTCTTGACCGGCCAATGAAATTTTGCCGTGTCATGCACCATGTGCATCAACAGTCTGTTATACCGTTGCGTGTCCAAGACCGGTGGCGGTGGTGCTGCAACCGTAGCTGAAGCGGATTGTTTGGCAGGCTCGGGCGCAGGGACTTTCTTCTTCTTTGCCGCCTCCGAATTGGAGCATCCTGCAAGCATTATTCCCAACAATACCTTTGCAGCACTTTTTGAAATACCAGACATGATTCAATGTTTGTTGTGCAATAAAGGTAACAGGTTAATATTGTCAGCACTACAAACGTTGGGGCAGGCCGTATCACTTATCCACATGATATTAGAAACTACCTGTTTCCAACAAACATTACTCAACTATCCCCAGCCTCTTATGCAACACATGCACTATCAGGCGGATCGATTCTTTATTGAGCGGTTTAATCAGATAATACTCTACATACTTATTTGTTTGGGCTCGGATCATGTCCGACTTGTTGATAGAAGACGAGAGTATATATATCTTGATCTTGCTCTTTGTATGCTCGTCCAGTTTATCGAACTTCTCGAGAAAATCCCAAGCATCCATCACCGGCATCATGATATCGAGAAGCAATATTGCACGCGCTTCCGACTCAGGACTTGAATATGTCTTTGCTATATAATCGAAACCCTGCAAAGGGTCGCTAAAGTCGTTGATGGTAGCATCAGGATAAGCCTTTTGCAAAATAACCCTGCATAATTTGTTATTCAGCTGGTCGTCATCAATGATTATAAAATTCTCGAGAAAGTTCATCAGATATCGTTTTTCAGATCAGGTAATAGAATTCAGCACTAAATCTAAACAATGTGCGCTGTCTTTGATGAGTTTTTATTGCAAAATCATAGTTAACAGATTCCTTACTTAATCGTAAAAACGCAGAACACATTAACAACAACGCATATGCAAAACATTTTCGCAATACAGCGAAAAGCCATCAAAAACTGTCCATACAGTAAATTATCTTTGCCAAATGAGTAAAGAAATTGTTGTTAGCGGCATCCGGTCCACCGGATATCTGCACCTGGGTAACTACTTCGGAGCGATTCAGAATTATGTTGAAATGCAGAATTCCTACAATTGCTACTTTTTTGTTGCCGACTACCATTCCCTCACCACCCATCCCGACCCTAAAGACCTGAAAAAGAACGTTTTCCGGGTGGTAGCCGAAAATGTAGCCAGCGGCCTGGACCCCGAGAAGGTTGCATTGTACGCACAAAGCGACGTGCCGGAAATACCGGAATTGTACCTCATGCTCAACATGCTGGCATACAAAGGAGAACTGGAAAAAGTACCCACTTTCAAGGACAAAGTGCGCATGCAACCAGATAACGTCAACGCCGGACTGCTCACCTACCCTGTGTTGATGGCTGCAGACATACTTATCCACCGTGCGGTGAAAGTTCCCGTTGGTAAAGACCAGGAACAACATCTGGAGATGGCACGAAATTTCGCCAATAGGTTTAACACGCGTTACGGTAGCGATTTTTTCCCCGAACCACAGGTTTACCGCGCCAACCACGAAACCGTAAAGATCATGAGTCTGGACGGAAACGGCAAAATGAGTAAAAGTGAGAATGTAAACTCTACGATTTACCTCAGTGACGATGACGATACGATCCGAAAAAAAATAATGAAAGCTAAAACTGATTCAGGGCCGACTGAGGCGAACTCAGAAATGCCGGACTATATCAAAAATCTCTTCGTCCTGTTACAGGTAACTTCTACAAAAGAGAATTATGAGTCCTTCCTTAATGCCTACAACAATTGCACGATCAGGTTCGGCGATCTTAAAAAGCAGTTGGCCGAAGACATGGCTGCGTTTATCCGTCCGATAAGAGAGAAAGCGGCCGACCTGCAGAATGATGAGCAGATGATCAGCAAGATACTGAAACAAGGTGCTGAAAAAGCCCGCGAAAGCAGCCTGGCTACTATTGCCGGTGCAAGAAAACTGATAGGCATCAACTACTACTAGATCCGGTTACGAATATCTACAAACAGAGAGGCGCTGCACAGATTGATGCAGCGCCTCTTTATATTAATGAGATATCTTATGCCATATTATGGAAAACGTGCTGAACGTCATCATCCTGCTCTAAACGCTCAATAAGTTTGAAAACGTCTTCAGATTGCGCTTCAGTGATCTCAACTGTATTCAGCGGGATCCATTCCAGTTCAGATGAAATTGGTGTGATACCTTTCTCTTCCAAAGCTTTCTGCATATTACCAAAGTCAGTGAAGCCGCACCGAACAATTACATTTCCCTCGCTGTCCTCACCTACTTCCTCCAACCCGAAATCAATCAATTCTAACTCCATATCGTCCATATTCAACCCTTCAGGCTTCAGTTTGAATACACCCAGGTGTTTGAAAAGGAAACCAACCGATCCGCTGTTTCCAAGTGTACCGCCTCCCTTATTAAAATGCGCACGAACGTTGGCAACCGTACGGGTAGTATTGTCAGTAGCAGTAACCACCAGGATAGCAATGCCGTGTGGACCGTATCCTTCGTACAGCACCTCATCATAGTTGCTGGTATCTTTTCCAAGTGCGTTTTTGATGGCCGCCTCGATCCTGTCCTTGGGCATGTTCACGCCCTTGGCGTTCTGCATTACACGGCGCAGCATAGGATTATTATCCGGATCAGGTCCGCCTTTCTTTACCGCTATTGCTACTTCCTTACCAATGCGGCTGAATTGCTTCGCCATTCGGTCGTAGCGCGCGAACATTGAGGATTTACGTACTTCAAATATCCTACCCATATAGATCAGTTACTTTGTTTTTCAGGGCGCAAAAGTAGCAAAGATGTTACAGTTTTGGCACATATACCACGTATTTTTCTTCAAAAAACGGCTCCTGAAATATGTCGTGCACCTTCCACGCCTGCACTATACGTTTCATCCCCGTATCGTTGATCTCTTGTGTCAGGTCACCGCCCTTCAGGCATATCAGTCCGTTGGGAAGCTCATCACTTTTCTGCCCCCGTTCTATTTTGTTATTTACCCATCTCCACAGATCATTCAGTGGAGCCACTGCACGCGACACAGCATAGTCAAAGGTCCTGCCCTTCAACTCTTCTACCCTCGAGTGAACTGCTGTTACGTTTTTCAGACCTATCGCATCAGCCACCTCCTGCACCACCTTGATCTTCTTCCCGATACTGTCCGAAAGCACAAACTCAACTTCAGGGAAAAAGATAGCAAGCGGAATACCCGGAAAACCGCCACCCGTACCTATGTCAACAATACGAGCTCCGTCATCAAACGGGCAAATTGCAGCTATGGCAAGACTGTGCAACACATGCTTCTCATATAGCGAATCAATGTCTTTTCTGGAAATCACATTGATCTTGTCATTCCACTCCTTATACAACTCCTCCAGCATGCCGAATTGTTGCATTTGAGTATCTGTAAACTCACCAAAATACTTTTGTATTATTTCCAACTTGTTTTGTTTTTCCACGTTATGTAAGGAAGAAAGGCAAAGTTATACATCATCCATCCAAAATCGAACAAAGGGAATAGAAACACCAACCCGGCTTCGTTTACCCTTCTCGCGCCCAGATACCACTTGAGCCACACATACAAACAGCGGCTCACCATCGACACAATCACCGCCGGCGCAGCAAACGTGAACAAACACAAAACGAACGCCACCCACATACCGGCATGAGAAGCCCCATATAGACCAAGGGCTACTTTAGTTCCCACTCTGTAGTATTTTCCGGTAGAGAGATGACGCTGCTTCTGCGCGACCCACTCCTTCCATGTGCCCTTTGCCAGCGAAAATGTGAATGCCCTGCTATCTGAGACTACCGCACAGTTGACCTTGTTCCCTGCTATCTGTATAAAAAGGTCATCATCACCCGATGGTAATGACTCCCAAAGCGGCTCATTCATCGCCCAACTGAGCAGTTCAGAGTCACATGCCATGTTACGACCCACTGCCATGTACGGCCTACCCATCTTTATATAAGAACTATACTGAAGCCATGTGTGTAAAGTCTCCCATCGGATAAACGCATTCAAGAGACCGCGCGCTTTGAAATATCCACCGTATCCGGCAACGATCTCCTTCCCAACTGACAATGGCTGCACCATCAGAGCCAACCATTGTTCACTTGCCGGCACACAATCCGCATCAGTCAACAACAGCCATTTGCCCACCGACCTGCGAACGCCTTCCTTCAATGCTGCCTTTTTGCCAACGCTCTGCTTATCAATGACCCGAACTACTTCAAGATGCTCATATTGGTTGGTCAGTTCAGCAAGCATCGCCGCTGTACCATCGTCAGACCCGTCATCAACTACCAACACATTAAATAGCCTTCTTCCTGTTATGTCAGTATAGTCCTGTTTCAAAATAACCGGAAGGTTTTTTCTTAGATTTTCGGCCTCATTGTGGGCGCAGATCAAAACGGTCACGAAAGCTCTCTCCGCGGCCGCACCATGCTTGACCAGAATTCTACTGCCACGCCCGGTGCCAATATAACCTGCATAGAAAGCCTGAACGGCAATACAAACAATAAAAACCAGAAATGCGATCACAGGATAAAGGTAAAAAAGGTAAGCAGACTGTTACCAATACCCATCAGACCATTATCTCAAGTGTAGATTCCGTTCTCCCTTGTATTTTTCCCTTATCCATGCCTTTAATTCAAGATCCGTTGCTGCTCTGGCAAAATCGTAGGGCATGGGGTGCTTCATAATAAATGCAGCAATGCTGTCTTTATCTTTTATGTCGGTCAACAACCTCACTATATCTTCATTGTAACGCGAATCAATGTACAGCTGGCGGTCATCGGCCGCAAAATCAGACCTGAATGCCTTTTGCTTTTTACTATTCCCGGTTATCTTGTCAGCCAACCACCCTATGCCTCCGGTCACACCCAGACCCGTAAATTTCACAGGAGCTATTATCTGCTTGTTGAGCTCGTGTGAAAAGAACTCATGTCGCTCGGCCGAGTCCGTTTGATATTTTGTTCGACCCGAAATAATGACCTGTTGAAGTTTGTAAGACACGGGCACTAACTTCAATAGCATGTTGTCAATATTGTCTACCGACACGATCTGTTGAAATGATTCATACGCCACATGCGAAAAAACCAATACATCTCCCGGTTTTGCAGCTATTGCGAAAATTCCGCTCTTAGTGGTTGTTGCAATTGCGGCTGTCGATCGGTTCATTACCACAACCGTATTAACCTTTTCGCCGGTCTCTGCATCAGAAACAACACCCTTTGCCAATTGTCCGTTGGCAATGTGCGCTCCAAGACACAGTATGACTATGATGAGTTGTCGCATGAGACCGCCCGAAAATATAACAGGAATCTATTTTTCAGCACCGGAAGCAACGACTTTATTCTAATATTAACACGGTACGGCAAATAAAAAGCCCCGTTCACGGGTGTGAACGGGGCCGTATAAATTTAATATTAAGTTACCCGATAGAAACGAGCTCAATATCGAATATCAGATCATGACCGGCAAGTGGGTGGTTAGCATCAAGTGTCACCATATCTCCGTTAACCTCTGTGATCACAACCGGAAATACATTACCCTGATTGTCGCCCATCTGCAACTCCATACCTACCTGTGGCTGCATGTCTGCAGGGAAATCGCTTACTGGATAATCCATAACCATATCATCATTGCGATGGCCATAAGCCTCAGCAACCGGAATATTCACTGTTTTTTTATCTCCGGGTGTCATATTGAGCACGGCTTCATCAAAACCCTTGATAACCTGACCTGCACCGGCGGTGAAACTCAGTGGCTCCCTGCTCTCCGAACTATCGAATGTGGAACCATCGGTAAGGCGGCCATGGTAATGAACATTCACCTTATCTCCCTTTTGTACTGTTGACATTTTTTCTCTTTTTGAATAAATAATGCCGCAAGTTACGACGAAATGCATTATCATATCCAATAATAAATGTTAAACCACTGAAAATCTGTCGATAAAATTCCCGTTGCTACATTTGTCCACTAAATATGAATTTGTCATGCCGCGAAAGCTATTAATACTCCTGAGCCTGATCCTTGGGTCTTGTACTTCGTTTGCACAACCCTTGTTTGACGAGGACATAAAACCGGGCGCAGAAGCAACAGCTAAGTATCTTCCAATGCTAAAGAAAAAACGAGTAGCACTGATCATAAATCAGACATCAGTAGTTAACGGCCGATCATTGCTGGATGTATTGCGAGAAAAAGGCGTAAATGTGAAAAAGATATTTGTGCCCGAACATGGATTTCGTGGCAACGAAGATGCAGGAGCTCACATCGCCAACGGAATTGACAGCGCTACCGGGATACCCGTGATCTCTCTATATGGAAACAACAAGAAGCCAAAGAAAGATCAATTGATTGATGTAGATGTACTCATCTATGACCTTCAGGATGTTGGCGTTCGTTTCTACACCTACATCTCCACCCTCGAATACTGTATGGAAGCAGCATTCGAGAACGACAAAAAACTCATTTTGCTTGATCGTCCAAACCCAAATGGACACTATGTAGACGGACCGGTATTAGAATTGGTCAATAAGTCATTTGTGGGAATGCAACCGATCCCCATCGTGTATGGCATGACAGCGGGTGAGTATGCAAAAATGCTCATCGGAGAAAATTGGATAAAATATACCGGTAAACCGGACCTTGAAGTCATTAAATGTAAAAACTACACACACAGCAAAATGTATAAGCTGCCGGTGGCTCCGTCGCCAAATCTTCGCGACATGGAAGCAGTGTACGCATATCCTTCTCTCTGCCTCTTTGAAGGCACACCTATAAGTTTGGGTAGAGGAACAGACAAACCTTTCAGGCAATATGGACATCCTTTGTTTGAAGGTAAATTCAACTACTCGTTCAAACCGGTAAGTAGCAAAGGTGCGAAAACACCACCACAGGAAAACCGCAACTGTTATGGTGAATTTGTTGCCGAGGACGTTAAACAGATAAGAGCACAAATTGACAACCACTTCCAACTAAAGTGGCTCATCAGTGCATATTCGGCCTACCCTGAAAAAGAAAAATTCTTTACATCATTCTTTACAAAGTTGGCAGGAACAGGCACCCTACAAAAGCAGATCGAGAATGGGACGGAGGAACAAACAATTCGCGCGTCATGGGAGAATGACCTGAACAATTTCAAGGCGGTACGCAAAAAATACCTGATATATCCTGCCGACTAGAACAATCCCTACCAAAAACGATTAACTTTTGATTGATATTTCAGTTTCACTTCGCAGAGCACTACACCATTGAAAGTATTGAAAACACAGACACTTCGGGCTTTCGACCTTCTGACTAGAAAGATTTTTTATTACTTTGTATTTCATTAATAATATTTGTCCTAATTTAGTACTTCGTTCATAAAACCAATAAAATTAAAAATATGAAAAAGCTGATCACAACCTGCGCTATCCTGGCAACTGCAACAGCTGCAACATTTGCGCAATCAAAAGCTACAATGAAATCTACTGCTCCTAAAGCGGCAACAGCCACTTCGGCAGCAGCAGCAAAAAGCGGCCCTACTCCGGAGCAACTCGCTGAAAGAAGTGCGAAGACAATGCAAGCTCAATTGGGATTGTCTGCAGAAGAATACAAAGGCGTGTATGAAGCAGAGCTTTCTTACCAGAAAGACCTGAAAACTGCTAAAGAATCAGGATACGAGCCGGGTCCCGGACAAACAATGCAAATGGGCATGACCAAAGACCAACGCATCAAGAGTGTCCTCACTGCTGAGCATTACTCAAAATATGAGGCTGCTAAAAGCGGAAAATAATTTATTAGTGTAATTATGCAGCCCGAACGGTTTTCCGTTCGGGCTTTTTTATCCACTATACCGCCGGGATATATTCACGTGTTGAATTGTCTCTTTACTTTTGAGCCATATATGGCCAGTGAATTTTCCTACAACGAACTTTCCCGCTTCACACAGTCTGTTTTCAAAGCGATGGGCTGTAGCGAATCAGATGCAAACAATGCAACACGTGTATTACTCTCAGCCGACCTCCGGGGCATTGATAGCCATGGTATAGCGAGGCTGGTAGGATACGTGCGCCTGTGGGAAGCTAAACGAATAAACGCCGCCCCCGACATCAGGATAGTCCATGAAAGTCCGTCTACCGCGGTCGTGGATGGTGACGCCGGTCTTGGGCTGGTAGTTGCTCCATTCGCCATGCAGGTGGCCATAAATAAGGCAAAAACTGCAGGCACCGGTTGGGTGAGTGTACGCAATAGCAACCACTACGGCATTGCCGGTTACCACGCCATGATGGCACTGGAACACGACATGATCGGAATATCCATGACCAATGCGAGCGCCCTGGTGGCACCAACATTCTCTATAGAAAGAATGTTGGGTACGAATCCTATTGCGGTTGCAATTCCGGCCGGCACACAACCTGCATTTGTCGCCGACTTTGCGACAACAACCGCCGCAAACGGAAAACTGGAGATCCTCCAACGAAAGAACGGTGATGCACCCATAGGATGGGTACAGGACAAAGATGGTAACGCCTCCACTGACGCTAACGCACTGAAGAAGCAGGGCGCCCTATTGCCACTCGGCAGCGACCGCGACCACGGTAGCCATAAAGGGTACGCCTTAGGCAGCATAGTAGATATTTTCTCAGCCGTGCTTAGCGGGGCCAGTTACGGCCCATGGGCACCACCGTTCCCCGCCTATGTGCCCATGCCCGAAAATATGCCGGGGCAAGGGCTCGGACATTTCTTCGGGGCCATGAGGATAGATGCGTTCAGAACTGCCGATGAGTTTAAAGAACACATGGATACCTGGATCACTCGTTTCAGAAATGCCACACCTGCACCGGGGCAAGAAAAAGTGCTTATACCTGGCGACCCGGAACGAGAAATGGAAGCAATTCGAATCAATGAAGGAATCCCGGTCGTAGATAGTGTGGTTGAAGAAATTACTGCACTTGGACAAAAATTGGGTGTCTCGGCACCAACGCCAATGGCAAATTGATTGTAAAACAAGTTATTCAACTGCATGCTCATGGTCGCCCGGACATCATTATTTGCTCTCTATATCTTTTCGCCGCTCTCTGGCTTCGGTCAGGGTATCGGTACACCTTCGTACCCCAAAGGATATTTCCGCAACCCGCTCCCCGTTCCTATCACATTGGCCGGCAATTTTGGCGAGTGTCGTCCCGGTCACTTCCATAGTGGCATTGACTTGCGAACAAACGGAGTAGAGAACCTCCCGGTCTTTGCTGCCGCCGATGGTTACATTTCCCGCATCAAAACAGAGAAAGGTGGTTTCGGTCATGCCATATACGTTACCCACCCCAATGGCTATACCACACTCTATGCCCACCTGAACAAATACTATACGCCCCTGCAAAAACACCTCCGGAAGTTACAATACGAAAAGGAAAAGTGGGATCTTGATATCAGCTTCACGCCTGAGAAGTTTCCGGTCAAAAAAGGACAGCAAATAGCATACTCTGGCAATACAGGTGCCTCTGCAGCGCCACACTTGCACTTTGAGATTCGCGACTCCAAAACCGAACATCCTTTAAACCCTCAGCTTTTCGGGTTTGAGGTAAAAGACACAAAACCACCCGTAATTTCCGAAATAGCTTTCTACAGAGGAAACATATTTGACCGCGACGTAGTGTCATTTACCCTCGCAAAAAAAGGTGACGCATACAAACCTCTGCGCTCCGGCAACATCGCCTTCCCCGTTTCCGGCGACACGGTCGAAGTCCCTACGGGAAAGATCGGTGTCGGATTTACCTCAGATGATTTTCAGGAAGGCAGCGATAACACGATCACCTTCCGCTCAGCCGAACTTCAGATAGACAATAAGCTCACTTCGTCTGTCTTCATGGACGACATTGGCTATGACGTATCGCGGTACCTACATGGCTATACCGATTATTATGCCCGCCAGAAGTTCAACAAATGGATACAGTTGATGTTCAGGCAACCGGGCAACAAACTTCCCGGCGTTTACGCATCGCCATCAGCTGAATATGGCAAATTCAATATTGCCCCCAATGAAGTAAAAGAACTGATACTGACCCTTACAGACAATAGTGACAACCGCTCACAAGTGCGACTTTTCATCAAAGGGCGCGACTACGTCCCCCAAAATCGCGCTGAAAGTGGCTGCAAGCCATTCTATTACGAACGCACCAACGACCATACGTCTCCCAACATCCGTTTCACTGTAGATGACCGTCAACTATATGACGATATATGTATTTCGATCAGCACCGAACCCGGCGACCTCTCAGACAAATTTCAGATACATTATCCTTTTGTACCGCTTCATCACTATACCGACCTGCAGATAAAGAGCAACCGTCCGCTGAGCGAAGACCTCAGATCAAAAGTAGTTTTGGTTTACAACGGCGGAAAAAAAGACGATGCTAAGGCAGCCCAGCCTATTGATAATGTGTGGTACAAAGCATCTATCAGGAATTTCGGCAACTATTGGTTGGATATCGACACAACCCCGCCGGTTATACGTCCGCTACACAAGAACGGAGCCAACCTTTCGCGTGCTGCTAAGATCTCGTTTATCATCAAGGATGCAACCACATCGGTACGTGCATTTAGAGGAACCATTGACGGCAAATGGGTATGCTTTGAACAGCATGGTTCAGATTTCTTTTACGAATTTGACGAGTACTGCAAAAAGGGACGCCATGAACTCGAAATGACAGCCGAAGATGAAAACGGGAACAAGGCAACAGTAAAGACCACCTTCATCCGCTAACCGACGAACTCAAGCTTATCAAAATGCACTTACTGATAATCTCATGTCAGTAAGTGGAGCATTTTGCCTGTGACATTTTTTCATGACTCAGATGATCGGTTCACAAAAAAATGGCAGTTCACAAGCCAGCGCCTGCCACTTCTTGAACATCAAAAGTTAAGAGTCTCTTACAATGTCGCCTCGGCCACTATACCTGTGAGTTTTTAACAATGTTATAATAGCAACAGGCAATAATTTTGATAGCAGATTGTGGAAATTAAAAACTTAAATAGCTATGAGATCCAGACTATTTCCGGTGGCTAATGACAACCGATAACGGATTCCTTCTTCCTGAGACAAATCGACCACTTCCCGTTAACCACGTTAACTACAGTGGTCCCGCATCAGCAGCGCCACCGGCGAGCTTCGAAATTGCTGCTGAGTCGTCAGTCAAAGCGGTGGTGCATATCAAAACAGCTACACAAGCCAAGATCATCACAGACAACAGCATGGGTGATATTTTCAGCCAGCTGTTTGGTCAGCGCCAATACTATATTCCTTCACAGCAGGGCTCAGGTTCAGGCGTTGTGATTTCGCCCGACGGCTACATCGTTACCAACAACCATGTGGTGGCTGATGCAAGTGATGTTACCGTGACTTTCAACGACCGTTATACTGCAAAAGCAAAAGTCATCGGCACCGACCCATCCACCGATATTGCTGTACTAAAAGTAGATGGCGACTCAGAAATGCCGTTCATGGAATTCGGGAATTCAGACGATGTGAAACTTGGTCAGTGGGTATTGGCCGTTGGCTTCCCGCTGAACCTTGACGCGACCGTTACAGCCGGTATCGTCAGTGCCAAAGGGCGCTCACTGGGTGTAAACAAACAACGTTCGGCTGCAGCTATTGAATCATTCATTCAGACTGATGCCGCCGTAAATCCGGGCAACAGTGGAGGCGCACTCGTTAACACCACTGGCCAGCTCGTAGGTATCAACTCTGCTATCGCTTCGCCAACGGGATCTTACGCCGGATATTCCTATGCCATCCCTGCCAATATCGTGCGCAAGGTGGTGAACGACCTCATGAAATACGGTGCCGTGCAGCGCGCCTACATGGGTGTAGAATACCTCGATAGTAGGAGTGCATCGCCTGAAGACGTCAGCCGCGTGGGGCTCGACAAAACTGAAGGGGTTTATATCACCGACGTGCGTCCGAATAGCGGTGCTGCCAAGGCTGGTTTGCGTAAAGGCGACTTTATAACTCACATAAACGGAGCGCCGGTAAACAATCAGGCCGACATTCAGGGCCAGATCGCTCGTTTCCGTCCCGGCGACAATATCAACGTAATGTACAACAGAGGCGGAAGATCATTGTCAGCGTCGGTTTTGCTGACAAACCTCAACGGCACTACCGACATACTTAAAGGTAATGCTTCAGGTCGTCTGTTGGGGGCGTCATTCAGACCAGTCACTGCCTCTGAAAAGGCAAGTTATGGCATAGACCGAGGCATTGTCGTTACCGATCCCGGAAGCGGTTCTTTCGCAAAACAGACCCAAATGCAAAAGGGATTCGTCATTACAGCGATCAACAATAGCCCTGTCGGTTCAGTTGCCGACCTGCAACAGATACTATCCGGCACCGGCAATGTCCAGATAGCGGGCTTCTATCCGGGCATACAAGGCATGTATTATTACGGATTAAATAACAAAGGATCAGAATAGCCTTTTTACGATCGGAACCCGAATAAATGAAACGAAACGAGGTCAGTTACGACCTCGTTTCTTATTTAGATTGATAAACTGTTCAAAAACAGAAATTCCCCATTGGTTCACTGTCCGACAGCGCCTTTGGGGAAGATTCTTAAACCTATTCGGTTATACTCTTGTTACATCAATTATTGTGCCAGATCTTCTCCGGCTATCTCATCTGTGAAGTGAGTACCTGCATCTTCCTCCACGGTCACAGCTGCATCTGACTCTCCACCAGGGTTCCACTCAACAATGAAATTATTTCGGCCCGTACCAATAAGGATACCGAGATACTTCTGCTGGATCAATTCGAGCATGGCAAGGAACGTAAATATCGCATGTATCCTACTCTCACACACCGCAAACAGCATTTCAAACGGTACTCGCTTCTTCTCCTCCATGTGTGCAATAAGGAAAGTACGTTGTCCCTCCAGACTATAGTTGTACTTAACAACGACGTGCTGAGGTTTGGCATTCCGCTCGTTAAAACGCTTGATAACCTTTTCGTATGCCTGCAGCAATTTGTACATGGTCACAGTCTGGATCTCAGTTCCCTCAGATGCCGTATCTGTGATGTTCTCCATTTCCTGCTTGATATTACCGCGCTTCAGTTGCATCTGTCGCTCAGCCTCCATCAATGCCATTACCTCAGACGCCTCCTTAAAGCGCTTGTATTCAAGTATCTTATCAACCAGTTCCTGCCTTGGGTCAATTTCATTTCCCTGAGCATCCACCTCGCGACGAGGCAGCAACATCCTCGCTTTGATACGCATCAGCGTAGATACAAACAAAATAAACTCACTCGCCAATTCAATATTCAGACTCTCCAACGAATGGATGTAACCCAGAAAGTCATTGGTCAGCTTTGCTATGGGTATATTGTAAATATCCAGCTCATCCCTTTCTATGAAGAAGAGGAGGAGATCGAACGGGCCCTCAAACTGGGGCAGCTTTATCTGGTAGCTGGCTGACATTTAAACAATTGAATACCTTAACAAATTCATCCAAAAATAGCTTTTTATGCCGAACATTTCGGCACCGGATTTACCGCTCCTTTTCAAAATTTATACCCTACCCCAAATGTAAGCACCTGTTTCCACTGCACCCAACCGAGGTCTGCACCTGGTTCGTTCTTCGGTAGAACTGCACCGGTTGTCTTATCTACGTACGTCGGAACGTAAGGGAAGTTGTTATCATATACGATGGTGGCCCCAACAGTAACGTTGAAAAACTTGGATATCTTCCACGAAAACAGATTATCAAAGAGGATATTTATATTTCCAGGATTATCTCGCTTCACAACCGCACCGGTGCTATCCTTCGTATCCTTTGCCAGATAGTTTGAATAAAGGTCCAACCTGGTCTTGAACACCATATTCGGGCGGATATTGATCACATACCGTCCTGAAAAATAAGCACCCAATTGGAATACATTGCTTTTGTCATAGGGAATACCAAATGCCCCTTGTGGACTCATTCTCGTGTAAAAAGGATCTGCGGCAATCATCCTCGCAGCAATCGGCGACAGGAACAAAGTCACGTCACTACCCTTTCTGAATTCAAGACCAACTGCTGTCGTAAAAAACGCAGGTGACATAAATTTCGAGGTGGAAACACTATCCCAGTTTGGAAGGGAATAGTCATACCCCTTTGTAAATTGGGACTTGAAGTTGAACAATCCTGTCACGTAAAAATTGGAACCTGTGTCCAGAAGTTTACCATACTTCGTAGTGAAGTCTATACGGTCGTCGGTCTTACGAGGGATAAAACCCGTTGAATAGTTATACGTGAGACCGTACGTCATATCAAGGTTAGATGTCCACACATCCCGGTGATTCAGGTAGTCCAACTTGCCACTGAAGATACCGTTGATCAACATCGACCCCAACTCACCGCCGGCAGCCCAGTTATGCAAAAAACCACCATTAGTACCTATACTCAATACACCTGTTTTTATCCACGCAACGGTGTCAAGATTGGTAGTCTGTAACTGCTTACGCACATCATCGACCTTTTCTACCTGACTAAAAGCACCGAACGACAGACTGATTCCGGCTAGTAGCAAAACCATTTTATTCTTCATAATATATAAATTTATCGTTTATTTTTTAGGTTTATATCTTGCTGCAGCCAGAAATTGCTCTTGGGTCAGCTGTGTATTCAACAGGCTTGTTAACGTTTCCTTCGGATTATTCTCCATGTATGACGCAACAATTTTATATCCAAGCCACGTACCAACCGCACCCGGCGTCACTTTCACAGGATTGCTTACAGGTTCCAGACCGCGCGCGAACGGACCGTCTGTAACATAGGACATCACATCCATGGCAACCTTGCTGTAGAGCAACTTGTTTTGCACAAAGAAATTATAGATTAATCCCTCGTTGGCCTCACACCACGCTATGTTGTCTTTACTGAATCCAAACAGAACTGAATCGGGCTTCTCCGGAAGCAACAAATGCAAAAAGTATTGTTCCCTTCCCTTATCCATCATCAGTTCAAGTAACGATTTCTCTTGCGGACTCCATGGATACCACCCTCGGTACATCGAGGAAAGAACTGACACAGGTATATAACTCTCCCGGCGATGTGGTGCCAGATATTGTGGCGCACCGACTGCCGCGTAATGAGGAAAATTGTCGCCCAAAAACATATCAAGGGCCACGCACTGCGTGTTGCTGTCTACAGGGAAGCTGGGCCACCGGCTCAGGCCAAGGTTCAGATAATAAACCTCCGGAACCTTTCGTTCAGGTAGATACATTCTTAGTAGCTTAAACGCTGCCGATAATTCCCCGTCCACTGACTTAACGTCCGCATAATGCGCTGTGATCGAATCCTGGAGATCGCGGTAATCTTTGAATGACAGAAAAGGCTTCAGACCATTCTTCACACCATCAACTGTGTCCGAATAATTTCCATGGATGTCGTAGGCCATTAATGTATCTAGGAAATAATCGAGAAACCCGGGATACTTCTCCTTCAGTTTCTTCAATCCTACACCAAGTTGGTTGGTGTCCAAAGAAAAAAGATCCTGCTCAAACCTATGACTTACAAAATCGATCTTTATTCCCTTGGTGTCAGGAACATTCGGTTTATGATCACCGCAACCATTAATGGCCGCAACCAAAGTAGCACCAATAATTGCATAGGTCGCTTTTGCCAAATACCTCATCAGATCCTGTTTTTTGCGGCAAAAGTACCAAAGAGAGGCGTACTTACATAGTGCCAACTCATTCCCCGTAAATATGGCAACAATAAGATACCCTTTCAACTGGTAAAACTTGCGCTTAACAGTCCGTTAACGACAAAACAAGTAATTTTTAATAACAAAATTTTTACCATTACTTTTGAAGTTCAAATTCCTTACTGCTATCTATGAATATCATCAAATTGAAGATCACCCTTGCAACCATTTTTTCCATCTTTTTGTTAAACACGCACGCGCAACAAAAACTCACACCAGAACCTGCTAACATCGAAAGAAACAGTATTGACAATACTCCCGCAATAATTTCATTTGGAACAGAAGGCGGATTCGAAAGACCGGGTACTACCGGGGCTTTGTACCGGCTGTTCGCAACCGACCGTGACAATACAAAATTGGTTCTGGCGTCCTCTACCACAACGAAAAACAAAACCCTGGTCGAGAATTACGAGGAATATTACGACGACATCAAGATAGAACTAAGTGGCGTAAAAGTTCTTTTCAATAGTAATGACCGCGCAACCTTTATCAATAGTAACTACTACAATATAAACTATCCGCTGCAAACATCACCGGAAATTACAATGACTGACGCCCGGAACATTGCTATCCGATCAGTCTCTGCTGAGACTTACGCCTGGGAGATTACCGGGTTGGAAGCTCAGCTAAAGACGGAACAGAAAGACCCATCTGCGTCGTACTTTCCAAAAGGAGAATTGGTATATATCGAAGACAATACCTTACCACAACAAAACCGTAAACTTCACCTCGCATATAAATTCAATATTTACGCGATACAACCTCTAAGCAGAGAAGACATATACGTAGACGCCTCAACCGGAAAAATACTATTCAGGAATTCGCAGATACATCATACATCCAGTTCGGGGCCATCGGCATATAGCGGCACGGTAAATTTTAATTCATCGAAGATTTCGGGCACTTACTACCTCAGAGACAGTCTGAGAGGAGGTGGTATTAATACATACACATGCGCAAATACAAATGGATCAACCATTCTTGATGTGACAAGTTCTAACCCAACCTTTGCGTCTGATGTGGCACTCGATGCACATTGGGGTGCGGAGGTTGTGTATGACTATTGGCTGAATGAACAGGGACGCAATAGCTATAACAACAGTGGTGCTCCGCTCAATAGCTATGTTCATTATCTTGTCAACTATAACAATGCATTCTGGAATGGCTCACAAATGGTGTATGGCGACGGATCAGGTTTACCGTCAGGATTCCTACCACTAACATCCTTAGACGTTTGCGCCCATGAAATAGGTCATGGTGTTTGCCAGTTTACAGCAAACCTTGCGTATAACAAAGAATCCGGCGCTATGAACGAAGGGTTCAGCGACATTTGGGCTGCAGTGATCGAAGACTACGGAGACCCACACGAAACAGACGCGAAAGCAAAAAGTATGTGGAAGATTGGTGAAGAAATTGGAACCTCACCAATTCGCCGCATGGACACCCCTAATATCAGGTTCCAACCAGATACGTACGGCGGCACTTATTGGGTTTCTGTAGTTGGATGTACACCATCGAGTGGAAATGACTATTGCGGTGTACACACCAATAGCGGGGTATTAAACCATTGGTTCTACCTTTTGTGCCAGGGCGGCAGCGGAACTAATGACATCGGCAATGCCTTCTCCCTAACGGGCGTTGGCTCATCAAAAGGGGCTGACATTGCATACCAGACAGAATTGATGTTGACCTCTGCTTCAAACTTCGCCAATTGCCGATCGGCATCTATATCTGCAGCCCAAACACTTTATGGCAGTTGCTCTCCCGAAGTTGAAGCCGTTACCCGTGCCTGGTACGCTGTCGGCGTTGGTGCCAACTATACAAGTGGATCAGTTGCTTCCATAACGGGCACAGCGTCAGTTTGCACGGGTGGTGCAACAACACTTGCAAATGCCACGACCGGCGGCACTTGGTCAAGTAGCAGCCCGTCGGTGGCCACCGTAGGTTCCGCAACCGGAGTTGTTAATGGAGTTACCGCGGGAACATCTGTGATCAGTTATATTACATCTGGTGGCTGCATTGCCACTCGCACAGTTACAGTGGCAACGTCTCCGTCTGTAAGTGCCATCGCCGGCGCTTCGTCCCTATGTTCAGGGGCATCAACGACCCTCACCAACACAACTGCAAGTGGTGTTTGGTCCAGCTCGGCAACATCAGTAGCGTCAATTGGTTCAGCAACAGGTATCCTCACTGGATCAACTGCGGGAACAGCATTGATAAGCTATTCAGTCACATCTTCCTGCGGCACAGTTGCTGCAACCACCATAATAACTGTTAATCCGGCTCCTGGCTCTATTTCGGGTTCATCTTCAGTTTCAATAGGAGGAACTACAACATTTTGTAACACAAGTACCGGAGGCATTTGGACCTCTTCGGCTCCGTCAATAGCGACAATAGATAGTGCTACCGGAGTTATCAATGGTATTTCCTCCGGATCTGCTACCATTACCTACACACTTCCTTCCGGCTGTTTCACAACAAAGAGCGTTGCAGTTACGTCTTGCTCAGTCTCCTTTGCAGGACTGACAGCCACCTGTGCAGGTAAAACTGATACGGTTACAGCAAGCATATCCGGCGGAACTTGGACGTCATCAAACACTTCCGTCGCAGCTATAAACTCCACCGGAGTCATCACTGCCATCAGTTCGGGCACATCAACCATTTCTTACACTACTTCGAGTGGGTGCGCAGGATACGATGTATTCACTGTACTTGCATCTCCTGCAGCAATCGGAGGTAGTTCATCTGTATGCCCCGGAGCATCAGTGACGTTAACAAATACTTCATCCGGCGGAACATGGTCGAGCAGCAGCACGACCACTGCTCTGGTAGGTTCTGCCACAGGAGTTATAACCGGTATTGCGCTGGGCACCGCTATTATCTCCTATACACTTTCATCAGGTTGCATAACAACTATGCAATTTACAGTGGGCCTGCCTGGTGCAATTACCGGACCGGGAAATGTTTGCGCAGGTGATTCTATTTCACTATCCCACCCCGTTTCAGGTGGCACATGGTCATGCAGCACACCCTCAGTAGCATTAATAAATTCTACTACTGGTGTGTTGACCGGCATAGCGACCGGAATGGCCACTTTGTCATACACTGTATCTGCTGGATGTTATGTTACCAAAACGGTTTATGTCCAAAATCTGGCTTTGTCGATGGCGGGCACAGGTACGGTATGCGAAGCGGCAACAACCACACTTTCTTGCAGTTCTACCGGCGGTGCATGGACCAGTGGCAACCCTTCAGTGGCTACCGTCAATGCCAGCACCGGTGTCCTTACAGGTGTAGCTGCAGGTACAGCCAAGATCACCTATACTTTGGTAGGTTGTTATAACACTCGTGACATAACAGTGAACCCTGTTCCTTCTTCGATTACAGGTACCGCTGAGACGTGTATAAGTAGTAGTACAACCCTTGCATCCACAACTGCAGGAGGTGTCTGGACCAGTTCTAATACAGCACGAGCTACAGTAGGTAGCACAACCGGTGTCGTTTCAGGTGTATCTGCCGGAACAGTATTCATAACATATGCTGCAAATGGCTGTTTTGTTACCAGAATCGTCACAGTGGGGGCTATGCCTGGTGCCATTGCGGGTACTGGCACACTTTGCTCCGGCAACACCACCACGCTTAGCTCAGCAACAATTGGCGGCACATGGAGCAGCTCAGACCCTTCCATTGCCACAACCGGCCCGGCGGCAACATCAACATCAGCAACGATATCCGGATTGGCCGTCGGCACAAGCACCATCAGCTATTATTTGGCCGGATGTTCTGCAACTAAAACTGTCTCGGTAAATGCCGGCCCGGGTGCTATCAGCGGGAACAACAGCATATGCGTTGGCGGAACAAGTACTTTGTCCGCAACTACGGGTGGTGGCACCTGGAGCAGTAGCTCCACAGGGATAGTTTCAATAGGGACTTCAGGTATAATCACAGCGGTAGCAACAGGCACAGCCACCATCACATACCGCACATCTCCATCATGCTATTCCACACGTACAGTCAGCGTTAACAGTGCGCCGGCAGCCATTTCTGGCACAACGATAGCATGCCTCGGCTACACCACGACACTATCTCATGCCATTTCAGGCGGCACATGGACTAGTAGTAATGCATCTATCGCGACAGTCGGATCAAGTACAGGCACCGTTACAGGAGTGGCTACCGGCGCAGCGAACATTACCTACACGGTCTCACCGGGCTGTTTCAGATCTATTGCAATAAATGTGGCAGCGACACCTGCAGCCATCGCAGGTTCAGCAAGCCTTTGCGAAGCTGCCACTTCTACCCTTACTAACGCAACATCGGGAGGTACTTGGAGTAGCAGCAATACAGCGGTTGCAACCATTCCAACCACGAGTGGATTAGTAACCGGTGTATCTACCGGAACTGCAACAATAACATACAGACTTTCGTCTACAGGTTGTTTTGCGATCCGGGACGTTACTATAAATGCAAGACCCGCAGCTATCAGCGGAGCAACCAACATTTGCTCCGGTGTTACAGAAACTTTTACCAATACTACAGGAGGGGGTACATGGAGCAGCAGCAGTGCCACCGTCGCACCTGTCGGCACAGCGACGGGAACCGTAACGGGTGGCACAGCCGGGGCAGCTACAATATCTTACACATTAGGTAACGGCTGCCGACGCACACTCGCCATCACGGTCAGTGCACTACCGTCAGCCATTTCCGGCGTAAGCACGATTTGCGTTGGAAATTCAGCTACCCTCACTTCGTCATCTGCTGGTCTCACATGGAGTTCAACAAATACTTCGGTGGCTACGGTATCGGCCGCTACAACCACAACTGGTCTTGTTAGCGGAGTTGCCACGGGAAGCGCACTGATTAGCTACACCAACGCCGCTGGCTGCGCCCGTGTCCAAACGATCAACGTCAACCCTGCACTTGCCTCTAATCTGGGAGATAATGTGGTTTGCGTTGGTCAGACTGTCGTACTTTCAAATACTACAAGCGGCGGAACCTGGGTCAGTAGCGCGCCCGCAAAGGCAACAGTTGGCATCTCAACAGGTGTTGTCACGGGCGTGGCCGTTGGCACCACCAACGTCACTTACGCTTTAGGAGCGGGCTGCTCCAGTATCACCCAGGTGACAGTAAATGCGGCGACGGCAGCAATAACCGGCACGCTGAATGTATGTGTTGGCGCAACAACCACGCTCAGCCACGCTACATCTGGCGGAGGTTGGTCTACAAGTAACCCGGGAAAAGCAACGGTCGATTCTGCCTCTGGTATCGTTACCGGGGTGTCTCCGGGCACCGCAACTATTACCTACACGCTCAACAGCGGGTGCTTCAAAACCACAACAATAACCATCAAAGCTTCACCGGCAGCTATCACAGGCGCATCCGTCGTTACTATCGGAACTACCACCACTCTGTCAAACGCAACAACAGGGGGAAGTTGGTCCAGCGCCAATCCATCTATTGCGTCAATTGGTTCCGCCTCAGGCAACGTAACTGGCGCCGGCATCGGAACGGCTGTAATTACTTACCGTGTCTCAGCCACTGGCTGTTTAGCAACCCATACAATTACAGTTACGGATAGCACCGCAGCAAAAAGCACGCTAAACGAGTTCCCGGTAATCAGCAATTTCGCAGTTTATCCAAATCCGGCCTCTGACCGCATCATGGTCAGTTCACCTGTTCCCGGTAGCATCACTTTATCAACTATCGACGGGAGGACAGTATTGACACAGACCATAGAATCGGGCGTCAATGACATAATACTGCCTATCGACTTAGCGACAGGCATTTATGCGCTTAGGTTTTACGGAATCGACCAGTCTACTCAAATACTCAAACTCACGATCAAAGATCATTGATCTTTGAAATTGACTTACATTGAAAAGGCTATTCAAACGGATAGCCTTTTCTTATTTCACCCTGTTCAAATCTCAAAGAAAAATTATTCAACTACATTTACTCTTTTTTCATGTTAGGTATGTATCGTGTTCGCAGTTTCATCTGTTTATTGCTGCTCATCTGTGTAGGCAAGTTCACATTTGCTCAAAAGCAAGGTAAGGCGCGGGTTGATTCATTGCTTGCTGAATACAATTCGCCCCGGTTTCAGAAAATGCCGGATACATCGAAGGTGAAACTCATTAACAACATTTCTTTCGCCATTCATTATTTTGATCCCACAGAAGGCCTAAAATACGGGCACAAGGCACGGGCTCTGGCAGAGAAAATTAAATGGAAAAAGGGTTTGGGGCTCGTATACAATTCGCTCTATGCAAGCCATAGCTCTCTTTCAGTTTATGACTCAGCAATTGAATACTGTACAAGATCCCTGAGTATTTTCAGAGACCTGGGAAATATAAAAAATGTCGCAATAAACTATGGCAATATTGCTGAGTGCTACAGTAACACAGGCGACTTCCCATCAGCACTAAAATACGAATTCCTTCAGCTGAATATTGCAGATTCCTTCAAAGACTCCGAGATGCGCGGGCTGTCATACATGAACATCGGCTCAACATACATGCAATTGCAAAAATTCGATAAAGCCATTAAATACTTCCTGGTCGCAGAACCTGTCATCACGGCAATGAACGACCAACGGGCATTGGCACAATGCTACATAAACCTCGCAGGCTGTTACCGAAATCTTGACAATTATCAAACCGCCTTAAACTACGGAAAGAAAAGCCTTGCTATATTCACCTACCTTGAAGAAAGGATCGGTTTACAGGACGCATATTCAACGTTAGCTAGTATCTACAAAGAACTCAAAGACCACGAATTGAATCTTGAATACGAATTCAAAGCGTTAGAGCTAGCCAACTCCATTGGCTACAAACAGGGCATCATGGTCGCATCACTGAACATCGGCCTTTCTGCTTTGCAGTTTGCTTACGACTCTTCCGGAATACCGATACCAACTAAATACCTGCCGTCAGGAAGAATAGCATTAGCAACCAAAGCTATCAGATACCTCACACAAAGTGCTGAAATAGCCAAAGAACAACACGAATGGCACAATCTTACACGCACTTACGAATACATGCATAGTGCATATCGCATACTTGGAAAAAATGATGACGCATTTAATTCCTTGTACGACGCATCAATAGCTCACGACTCTGAAATGAATGCTGACAGGCAATTGCGTATTGCTGCAATTGAAACTGAACGAGAAAAAGCGCTGAAGGAAAAACAGATTCAGATCAACGAACTCTTAGAGAAAAAAAAGAGAAACGAACGATACGTCTTTCTCGCCACAATGGTCCTCTTGACAGCTATCATTATCGCAGTTGTCCGTGTATACCTGCGCATAAGGAAGCAAAAAAGGAAAATCGAAAAGCTTGCAGAGAAAAAAGATCTTCTGCTGAAAGAAATTCACCACCGTGTCAAGAATAACCTGCAGGTCATTAGTTCACTGCTAGACCTGCAGATATACGACACTAGCGACGAAAATTCCAAAAGTGCACTGGCAGAGAGTGCCGCTCGTGTACGATCGATCTCAATTATCCACCAGCAATTATACCAGAATGACGACATCGACACTATCGACTTCGCAAGATTCTGTAAAGATCTGGTTTTTCAACTATCATCAACGTTCAGCTCAAATAAGCAGGTTATCGATCTTGTAACCGACGGAAATACCGGCGACTGGCATATTGACATCGACACGGCAATACCCTTGGGGCTGATCCTCAACGAACTGGTCACCAACTCGTTCAAGTATGCTTTCCGCGACACCGAAAATGCGGCGATCACAATCCATTTCTCGTCCACAGAATCTACCTATACACTATCATATAGTGACGGTGGACCGGGTCTTCCGGAAGGCTTCGAGATCACAAAAGCAAAAACACTTGGCATGACCTTGCTTTCGAGTCTTTCAAGACAGATCGGGGGTAGCTTTCAATTCGATTCGGCCACACGATCATTTTTAGTTACTTTTAGCAACAAAGCAAAAAGAAAAATGATCGATTAAGCACTATATTGTGTTGAAAATCAGTCATGTTACAGTCGTTATATGAAAATAAGGATCGGTATTGTTGAAGACGAGATGATCATAGCCAAAAACATTGAAAACTCACTCATTCAATTGGGTTATGACACCATACCACCTGTTGGCTCATACTCCGATGCCCTCACAATGATCCAACAACACAATCCTGACATTCTTTTGATCGACATTCAACTTTCTGGACGATTAGACGGAATTGATCTGGCCACAAAGGTCAAAGAGTTTAAACAGATTCCGTTTATCTTTCTCACTGCCAACTCCGACCCGGGCACCGTAGAGCGTGCCAAGGAAGTTCGTCCTGGTGCATACCTCATCAAACCCTTCAACAAAGAAGAACTTTATACCTCCATCGAGATCTGCTTACACAATTTCGCCACCGCCTCTCGTTCCTCTACAGCGAGTGAAAAGGAGAACATTATCGTAAACGATGCTATTTTCCTGAAGCAAGGCACAAGTTTCCAAAAAATAAAATTCGAAGACATCCTCTATCTGGAAAGCGAAAATGTTTACGTTGTCGTATACACGGCAACCGGAAAATTCATGGTCCGAAATACGCTGCAGAACGTCCTTGACATGGTGAACATTCCTTCCCTACTAAGGATCCACCGCAGTTTCGCTGTCAATATCACGCACCTCACCGCCATCAATACTGACGATGTTGTGGTAGGCGGCAGGACCGTCCCACTTGCCAAAACTTACAAAGACGACTTATTCAAGGCCGTGAAGCTCGGCTGACACGTCATCCCACATCATTTTTCTGCACTTTCACAACACATTTCATACCATTCGCAACATTTCCAAAACCGATGTTGGTCTGAT
>JBGAQG010000006.1:0-112193 GCA_044220845.1 Flavipsychrobacter sp.
TAAATGATGTTGACTATTACGTACGATATGACCTGCTGCGATACGGCCTATCGAACCATAAACGGGTGATCAGTTCGATCTCAGAGTACTATGATACAGTGCTGATACACTGTTCTACTGTCGGTAGTTTCACTGAGGGAGCGAGATGCGGTTCACTTTTTGATCCAACCTTCGTAGATCTGCTACCCGCCAACAATGAGATAGTTATGACCCTAACACCCAACCCGGCCAACGAAAAACTACATATCACATTTGCATCAACCGGGACATACAAGGTAGCGGTTGTGAACTACCTTGGACAATGTGTTGGGACAGCCAAACAGAGTACTAAGAACGAAATAACTGTCGATGTCAGCAGCCTGGCCACAGGTGTTTACGTGCTTGTAGCTGCCGATAATGATGGCAACAGGCACACGCAACGGATCTCTATAGTCCATTGACAGATCAATTTAGTTGCAGTTCCATGACTTAGGCCGGCCGCACACCCCACTCACTGCGATGTTTGCGCAGCGGATGCTCTTTTGACTTGTTAAAGATCATCATGCCATTCTCGCGACCTGCACGGCGTTCGCGCTGCTGATCTTCGGGCATGTTCTTTTCTTCCATGCATTCGGGGCTGCAGCAACCTTCCAATTTGGCGGCGCAGGCATCGCATTGAATAAACAGGAGATGACAACCATCGTTCTTGCAGTTGGTGTGCGTATCGCATGGAGTGCCGCATACATGACATTGAGCGAGCACATCATCGGTGATGCGCTCGCCGAGGCGCTCATCAAAAACAAAGTTCTTCCCTTTGAATTTTACGGGCAATCCCTGCTCTTTCGCCTTGCGAGCATATTCTATAATACCACCCTCTACGTGAAATACGTTTTTGAATCCGTTGTGCAGCATCCACGCACTCGCCTTCTCGCAACGGATACCACCGGTGCAGTACATGATGATGTTCTTGTCCTCATTGCCACGTAGCATATCTACAGCCATTGGCAACTGATCGCGGAAGGTATCTGAAGGCACCTCAATAGCGTTCTCGAAATGGCCAACTTCATACTCGTAGTGGTTACGCATGTCTACTATGATCGTACCCGGCTTTTCGGCCAATTCGTTGTATTCTGCAGCCTTCAGGTATTGACCGGTCTTTGACATATCGAAGCTTGGGTCTTCGATACCATCTGCCACCACCTTTGGCCTTACCTTCATGCGCAACACCCAGAAAGATTTACCATCATCATCTACGGCTATATTCAGCCTGATGCCGTTGAGCTCAGGCGCCGCTGCATATAGCGCTTCTTTAAAGGCCTCGAAATTGGACGCCGGGACGCTGATCTGACCGTTTATCCCTTCGTGCGCTATGTACACACGACCAAAGACATTGAGCTTTGTAAAAGCGAGGTAAAGATCATTCCTGAACTGTGCCGGATCGGCAATGGGGAAATACTTGTAGAAGGATACTGTGGTACGTGGCTCTGTCTCTGCCAACATACGCTGCTTCAGTTCCTCATTATTCACGCGGTTGTGTAACACTGGCATGGTGTACCTTCCTTTTTTTGGTTAATGAGGGTGCAAAGGTACGAAATTCAATAAAAATTATCCATCTGCCGGGCAAACGTGCAGCGTCAGAGCAACGGATTGCGGCGCCCGAGCAGAACATACCGTTTCATGTTCATCCAGAAGGCAAGTACCATGTAAACGATGAGGGGCGAACCGAGTGTAAGGAACGATATGTAAATGAACCAAAGGCGGATGCGTGAGGTAGCAACCCCCATACGTTCCCCTATCTCGGTGCAGACACCGAAGGCTTTCCACTCGATAAAATCTTTCAGATCGTAGAGCTTATACATATTGTCACAAAAATAGATAATTATGCTGTTAGAACAATATTACGAAATGCTGAAGTTTCCGGGAAAGAGGAAAATGGTAAATTTTACCACATAGCCAGTGTCTTTTCGATGGATGTGGTACATAGTCAGTAATTTTACTGTCTGTCAGCAACATACCCAGCTTTCCCGCAAAATGCAGTTTACGATCAATAGTCCTTATGAGCCAGCCGGCGACCAACCCGAAGCCATAAGGCAATTAACAGAAGGCGTACAGAATGGTGAACAGTTTCAGACACTGCTGGGTGTGACGGGATCTGGCAAAACCTTTACTGTTGCCAACGTAATACAGAAGACTCAGAAACCCACGCTGGTATTAACGCACAACAAGACACTTGTTGCCCAGCTATATGGCGAATTACGGAACTTCTTCCCCGACAATGCCGTTGAATACTTCGTGTCATACTACGACTATTACCAGCCCGAAGCATACATTCCCACATCGAATACCTACATTGAGAAAGACCTCTCGATAAATGAAGAGCTGGAGAAGCTGCGACTGCGTGCCACTACCAGCCTGCTTAGTGGCCGAACGGACATTATTGTTGTGGCATCGGTGTCTTGCATATACGGTATCGGCAATCCCACTGATTATGCGGCGGGCATCATCCGCTTCAAGAAAGGCGACAATATGGGCAGGAACCAATTTCTGCACAAACTCGTAAACTCATTGTACAACCGTAGTCAGGGCGACTTTACACGTGGTACATTTCGGGTGAACGGTGATACGGTGGATATTAATCTGCCCTACGTAGACTACGGCTACCGTATTACCTTCTTCGGCGATGAGGTAGAAGAAATAGAGAGCTTCGAACCTGACTCGGGCAAACGAATAGGCACGATGGAAACAGCAGCGATATTCCCTGCAAACCTCTATGTGGCACCTTCAGGACAGATGGGACAGATCATCCATGAAATACAGGATGAAATGACAGCGCAGGAAGCCTATTTTAAAAGTCAGGGGAAGTTTGTGGAAGCCCAAAGAATAAGGGAACGTGTGAGCTATGACCTGGAAATGATACAAGAACTGGGTTACTGCAGCGGCATTGAAAACTATTCGCGCTTTCTGGACAGGCGTAAACCGGGCACTCGCCCTTTCTGCCTGCTCGACTATTTCCCGGATGATTTCCTTCTCGTAGTTGACGAAAGCCATGTTACCATACCGCAGATAAGTGGCATGTATGGCGGTGACCGATCGCGTAAGATGAATCTGGTGGATTATGGATTCCGCCTGCCATCGGCGCTTGATAACCGTCCTCTGAACTTTTATGAATTTGAGGGCCTACTGTCGCAGGTGATATTTGTGAGCGCCACACCGGGAAAGTATGAACTGGAAAAATGCGGCGGCGTAGTTGTGGAACAGATCGTTAGACCGACAGGTCTTATAGAGCCGCCGATACAAGTGCGCCCAAGTATTAATCAGGTCGATGACCTGCTGGACGAGATAGACAAACGTGTTAAAGATGGTGGCCGTGTGCTGGTGACCACGCTTACCAAACGAATGGCGGAAGAGATGGACAAGTACCTGAAACGTATCAACATCAAATCGAAGTACATCCACTCTGAAGTTGACACATTGGAACGCGTAGAGATCTTGCGCGATCTGCGACTGGGGAACATAGATGTTCTGGTAGGCGTGAACCTGCTGCGCGAGGGACTGGATCTTCCGGAGGTATCGCTGGTGGCCATTCTGGATGCCGACAAGGAAGGTTTCCTTCGTGACGAACGATCGCTGACACAGACTGCAGGACGCGCGGCCCGTAACGTAAACGGCCTTGTGATCTTCTATGCAGACAAAATCACCGACAGCATGCGCCGCACGATGGACGAGACAGACCGCAGACGTGAGAAACAGATCAAACACAATACGGAGCATGGCATAGTGCCGCGCACTATTCAAAAGTCGGTTCAGGAGATAATGTTGCAGGGATCCGTGCTCGACATAAAGGGCTATAATGAAACAAGCCCCTATGCTGTTGCAGATGCAGCGCTGCCTATTGCCGCCGAACCAACATCCACCTACCGCACAGTAGCACAACTGGACAAGCAGATCAACCAGACGAAAAAAGCAATGGACAAGGCAGCGAAAGACCTCGACTTCATGGAAGCTGCTCGCCTTCGTGACGAACTATTTAAGTTGCAGAAGGAGAAAGAAGCAATGAAATAAGAAAACCATATTACATATACCCGGTCACGGAAACATTAATTAATCAATACTAAAAACAAACACCTATGGTATTAGTTTTCTTAAGCCTCCTACTCCTTGTGGCAGGCTATTTTCTTTCACGCAGCGGCGACCGTAACCGCACTGTGGGCAGGCCACTGATGGGCGTTGGCATTCTGATGTTTGTGATCTGACTGATTGTTTCGACATTTGTGCAAATTGACGCCGGATATGTAGGCGTTCAGAAACTGTATGGCAGCGTACAAAAGGACGTACTTTACAGCGGACTGCACATGATCAATCCGCTGCTTGAGGTGGAGCAGATAGAAACACGCACCCAGAACTACACAATGAGCGGTGTCCATGACGAGGGTGATAAGTCGGGAGACGATGCAATAAGAGTGCTTAGTGCGGACGGGTTGGAAGTAACAATAGACCTGACGGTTCTTTTCAGAGTGATGCCGGCGACGGCACCGGATCTATACAAACAAACTGGTCCGGAATACGTGAATAAGATCGTAAGGCCGATATCGCGCACTAAGATACGCGACAATGCGGTGTATTATGATGCGGTGTCGCTATATTCGAGCAAGCGCGATGAGTTTCAGGCAAGGATATACAAGGCGATAGAAGATGATTTCAAAAAACGCGGCCTGATACTGGAAAACCTGCTGATCCGCAACATTTCATTGCCGGTATCTGTAAAGAATGCGATTGAATCAAAGATCAATGCAGAACAGGAAGCGCAGAAAATGCAGTTCGTTCTGCAAAAGGAACGCCAGGAGGCGGAACGAAAGAGAGTGGAAGCGCAAGGTATTGCTGACTATCAGCGCATTGTTAATGAGAACCTTACCGACAGGCAGCTTCAATACGAACAGATAAAAGCGATGAAGGAACTGGCCGGCTCATCTAATTCCAAGATCATTGTGATGGGCAAAGGCAGCACACCCATGATATTGGACGCGAAATAAAGGCAGTCGACATCGTTAAGATAAAAGAATGTGAAATGGGTACCTGAAGCCCGTTTTAATGGTTAACTTCGAACATCGATCAACTCAACTAAGACAGAATCATGAAATTATCATTCCATGGTGCCACCAGAATGGTGACAGGCTCCAAACATCTGCTGCACATCAACGCCACAAAAAAGATATTACTCGATTGCGGGCTATTTCAGGGAATGGGGAAAGAAACAGGGCAACTGAATGCAGACTGGGGGTTTGATCCGAAGGAGATATCGCACGTCATCATTTCTCACGCCCATATTGACCACACCGGACTGTTACCCAAATTGGTTAAAGACGGGTACAAGGGAAAGATCTATTGCACACCGGCAACCGCTACGCTGGCAAAAATACTGCTGGTGGACTCAGCGCGCATTCAGGAGGCAGATATCCGATACGCCAATAAACGCAGACAGCGCGAGAACAGGGAACTCATTGAACCTCTTTACACTGAAGACGACGCAGAAAAGGTATTTCCGCTGTTCGAAACAATACCCTACAATGAGCCATATACTGTAGATAAGGGCGTGGAACTCACCTTTACCGATTGCGGACATATACTTGGCAGTGCGGCGGTGAACCTGCAGATACGTGAAAAAGGCATCACTACCCGACTCACCTTTAGTGGCGATGTGGGTCGGTACAGAGACATGATTCTGCGCTCGCCACAGACATTTCCACAGGCCGACTATATCATACTTGAGTCTACCTATGGCGACAAGCTGCATGACCTGATGTCCACCGCAAATGATAAATTGCTGGATCACATTATTGATACGTGTGTCAAAAAAAGAGGTAAACTGGTCATTCCCGCATTCAGCCTGGGACGTACACAAGAAATACTGTACATGCTGAACCGACTGGAACTTGAAAAAAGATTGCCTGATCTGACGTATTATGTAGACAGTCCTCTGTCGGTGAACATTACCGAAGCCGTGAAGAGGTATCCGGGTTGTTTCAACTCATCAGTACAACACTACCTAAAGAACGATGATGATGTATTCTCCTTCAAGGGATTACAGCATATTGAAGACGTGCAAGACTCGATAAAGCTAAATGACTCCAAAGAACCTTGTGTAATCATTTCGGCATCTGGCATGGCAGAGGCAGGAAGGGTGAAGCACCATATTGCCAACAACATATCAGATTCACGGAACAAGATACTCCTTACCGGCTATTGCGAACCGCAGTCGTTGGGAGGACGGCTGAAACGCAATCCGTCGGAGGTGACCATTTTCGGTAAACCACACATTGTAAAAGCCGACATAGCTGAAATTACCAGCCTGAGTGCCCATGGTGACTATGAGGACATGAGCCAGTGGCTTGCCTGTCAGGATCCCCGGCAGGTAAAAAAGGTATTTCTGGTGCATGGCGAGTATGAGGTGCAGCAGAATTTCAAGGAACGCCTGATAAGAAAAGGTTTCACGGATGTGGAAATACCTGACCAGCACACCGTTTTCGGTATCTGATAACCGGAAAAGAGCTGAAATGCGGCATGGAAGAAGCAACCTACCGAAGTGATATTTCACTAATTTTGCAACCTTATTAATTGAAACATGGGATTATTCGACAAACTTTTCAAGCGTAACAAAGAACAACAGGAGCAAAAAGAAGCGCTTGATCAGGGTTTGCAAAAAACTAAGGAGGGATTCTTTTCCAAGATCGCTAAGGCGATAGTGGGCAAGGACAAAGTGGACGAAGAGGTGCTTGACCAGGTCGAGGATGCCCTTATTAGCGCGGATGTTGGTGTTGACACAACAGTAGCCATCATTGACCGCATTGAAAAACGTGTTTCAAAAGATAAGTATCTCGGTACGTCTCAACTCAACGAGATATTACAAGAGGAAATCATGGGGATGCTCACCAACGCTCCCTCCAACGAATTTGCAACGTTTGATATTCCTGCAGGTAAGAAACCATACGTGATACTGGTTGTGGGAGTAAACGGAGTGGGCAAAACAACTACAATTGGCAAGCTGGCCCATAACTTCAAGAAGAACGGCAAAAGCGTATTGCTTGGCGCGGCCGACACCTTCCGTGCGGCGGCAGTGGATCAGCTGACCATATGGAGCGACCGTGTGGGTGTGCCGATAGTGAAAAAGGAAATGGGTAGCGATCCAAGCTCTGTTGCGTTTGATGCTGTGCAGAGTGGTATAGCGCGCGAGTCGGACGTGATAATTATTGACACGGCGGGGCGCCTGCACAACAAGTCTTACCTGATGGACGAACTAGGCAAGATACGCCGCGTGATAGGCAAGAAAATGCCTGATGCTCCCCATGAAGTACTGCTTGTACTTGATGGCAGCACCGGCCAGAACGCAATAGAACAGGCAAGACATTTTACTGCCGCTACCGATGTGACCGCAATAGCTATCACCAAGCTCGACGGTACAGCAAAAGGTGGTGTAGTGCTGGCCATCGCTAACCAGTTCAAGATACCGGTGAAATACATTGGTGTTGGCGAGAAGATGGAAGATCTGCAGATCTTCAACAAAGCTGAGTTTGTGGACAGCTTGTTCAGCCTCAACAAATAGTACTTTCGTCAGCAATACTCTGAAATAAGCATATCACGCAGCAACTCCATACCAATGGTCGCAGGATGTTCCATGGGTATCACATTCCGGTAACGTTTCACTTCAGGTATACGCTTGTCAACTACATACTTGTTCACCTCATCTCGAACATAGTCGACCAAACCTGCGGCAGGATACACGGCTAATGACGTACCGACCAACACAAAAATGTCGGCCTCTTCCATAATCGGAATGGCATGCTCTATCATCGGAACCGGCTCTTCGAACCAAACTACGTGAGGCCGTAAGAGGCCACCATCAGGCGCCTTTGCGCCGTGTTCTATGTCAGTGTGAACGGGATACAAAACGTGTTCATTGCGATCGCTGCGCATTTTAAGTATCTCGCCATGCAGATGAAGCACATTTCGCGCACCGGCACGTTCGTGCAGGTCATCAATATTCTGAGTAACGATAGTCACGTAAAAGTGCTCCTGCAGCTGCGCCAGCACCAAATGGGCTGCGTTAGGCGATGCTGCAATGACGTCTCGGCGACGCATGTTATAGAAGTCCTGTACAAGGTTGGGGTCGCGACGCCATGCCCGTGGTGTGGCTACATCCTCTATCCTGTAGCCCTCCCAAAGTCCATCACTATCCCTGAATGTACGTAAACCGCTTTCAGCACTGATGCCTGCGCCGGTGAGCGCCACAAGTTTCAATTTTGACATAGGAAACCTTTATGAACTAAAGGTACTGAGAACAGAAGTTGCCCGCAAAAAACCGCCGGTACCCAATTGGGTACCGGCAGAAGAAGTTCAAGATGTACTTATCAGCACTAAGTGCTGACAGAGCTACCAGCCAAGCAAGTAAGCGAAAATGAGCGGAGCTACGATTGTAGCGTCGCTTTCAACTATAAACTTCGGAGTGTTTATATCGAGCTTGCCCCATGTGATCTTCTCATTAGGGACTGCACCGCTGTAAGAACCGTAAGAAGTCGTGCTATCGCTGATCTGGCAGAAATAACTCCAGAATGGCACATCATGCCATTCGAGGTCCTGGTACATCATCGGCACTACGCATATCGGGAAGTCGCCGGCTATACCGCCACCTATCTGGAAGAAGCCAACACCCTTACCAGCAGAGTTATTGCGATACCAATCGGCGAGCCATATCATGTACTCAATGCCACTCTTCATGGTCGATGGTTTCAATTCGCCCTTAATGCAATAGGAAGCGAAGATGTTACCCATAGTGCTGTCCTCCCATCCCGGAACGATAATAGGCAGATTGCGCTCTGCGGCGGCGATCATCCAGCTGTGTTTCGGATCGATCTCATAATCAGACTTCATCACCTCGCTTAGAAGCAGCTTGTACATATACTCGTGCGGGAAATAGCGTTCGCCCTTGTCTTCAGCGTCTTTCCAGATTTTGTGGATGTGGCGCTGAATGCGACGGAACGCCTCTTCTTCGGGTATACATGTATCGGTAACACGGTTGAAGCCCTGCTCCAGCAGTTCCCATTCTTCCTGGGGACTGAGGTCGCGGTAGTTGGGTACGCGCTTGTAGTGAGTATGCGCTACCAAGTTCATTATATCCTCTTCAAGGTTCGCACCTGTGCAGCTGATGATATCAACCTTACCGGCGCGTATCATTTCTGCCAGAGAGATGCCGAGCTCGGCAGTACTCATGGCGCCAGCAAGAGATACCAGCATTTTACCACCCTCGGTGAGGTGTGTTTCATATCCTTTAGCAGCATCAACCAGTGCAGCAGCATTGAAGTGACGGTAGTGGTGCTGAATGAATTGAGAAATCGGTCCTTTGTTCATTACTTTACTTTATAAACGGTTATTGAATTGTCGGTTTTCTGAAACTAAAAAGCAAGCAGGGACACTGCATGCTTTTCAGTAATTGTAGTATGACAAGGCTGTATCTTAGGCTACAGTCTCGGTTCTTGCGATAAATTGTTTTACCCATTCAGTAGTGATCGACTTCGGACGCTCGATAGGGAATCCGAGAGCACGATCCCAGCAAAGACTTGCCAGTACACCCAGTGCGCGAGACACACCGAACAGCACTGTATAGAAATCTTCCTCTACCAGACCGTAGTGTTTCAGCAATGCACCTGAGTGCGCATCCACGTTAGGCCATGGGTTCTTGATCTTTCCTGTTCCTTCCAGTATCGGTGGTGCAACTTCGTACACGTTCCATACTGTCTGAACAGTTGGGTTATCAGGGCAGTGACGCTTAGCAAATTCCATCTGTGCGGTGAAGCGTGGATCGGTCTTGCGCAGAACTGCGTGACCATAACCAGGAACCACTTTACCTTCAGTGAGTGTTTTACGTATGTAATCTGCAATCTGGTCTTTTGATGGCTGATTGGTATTCAGCTCACTGCACATTTCTTCTATCCAACGGATAACCTCCTGGTTGGCGAGACCATGCAGTGGACCGGCAAGACCCGTCATGCCTGCCGCAAAAGCAAGGTAAGGATCGCTGAGTGCTGAGCCTACGAGGTGCGTAGCATGGGCAGATACGTTACCTCCTTCGTGGTCGGCGTGGATTGTGAGGTAAAGACGCATCAGTTCTTTGAAAGACTCGTCTTCATAACCAAGCATGTGCGCGAAGTTGGCGCTCCAGTCGAGCATACCATCCGGCTGAATGTGTTCGCCGTTTTTATACTTGCGACGATAGATGTAAGCTGCAATGCGTGGCAGGCGCGCAATGAGTGTCATTGTATCTTCGTAAACATAACCCCAGTATTCTTTCTTGCTGATACCCTCGCCATATGCCTTCGCAAACTTAGACTCGGTCTGTAATGCTAGCACTGCTGCAGTGAACTGCGTCATTGGGTGAGCAGAAACAGGGAAAGACTCGATCACATCGAACACATAGTTCGGAACGTGTGAGCGGCGTGCCCATGTAGCAGATACATGCTCCACATCTTCCTGAGTAGGCACCTCACCTATCAGCATAAGGTAGAAAAGACCTTCAGGCAAAGGCTCGCTTCCACCTTCGATCTTTGGTAGTTTCTCGCGCAGTTCAGGAATAGAGAAACCACGGAAACGAATACCCTCGTTCGCATCGAGCAACGAAGTTTCTGTAACCAGACCGGTGATGCCACGCATACCCTGATATACCTGAGCAAGCGTTACGTCTTCTATCTTCTTGTTGCCATACTTTTCAAGAATACCTTTGATCTCTTTGCTTTGCAGATCTGCCTTTTCCTTGAAATTGTCTTTTATGTAGCCCATAGATTATGTTTATTCAGTAACGGGATTATTTTTTTAGGACACAAAGGTAAGGAAAACAGTGCCTAAAATGTTGTATTCTAAACTTATTTAAGCATAACATCACATTATGTTTTCATAGCCATCCTCTATCGCTTGCAGCGGGTGTTTCAGGGGTCCGAAAGTGGCCTATTTACCGGAATGATGGATAAGGTGAAAAAATATTTGAAATTGGTTTTGGCAAAATGAAATCTGCATGTATCTTTGCAATCCCAAAAGCAACGGGAACAATGCAAATGGGAGCATAGCTCAGCTGGTTCAGAGCATCTGCCTTACAAGCAGAGGGTCCGCGGTTCGATCCCGTGTGCTCCCACAGAAAGAGAAGCCTTCGAAATATCGAAGGCTTCTTTCTTTTGTGCTATCGTCCGCCCAAAGCACGGTAGAGGTCAACGACTCCGATCATGATGTTCTTCTTGCTCTGCACTACTTCGAGGTCGGCCTCTATAGCGTTTCGCTGAGCGGTGATGATCTCAAGATAGTTGGCATATCCTCCGATAAACAGGTCTCCGGATATAGCAACGGCTTCGTCAAGTGCCGCTGCCGCAGTTACGTTCTGCGCATACTGCGCTTTGAGATTGGCTATACGGCCAACATTGGTGGATACCTCGTACACTGCGTTCATTACCGTCTTACCGTATTGTGCAAATGCCTCTCTGTTTCCGGCCTTTGCAGCATTGTAGCCCGCCTTTATCAGGTTTTTGTTGAACACAGGGGCCACCAGTCCGCCCATGACCGCGTAGGCCGCGGAAACAGGATCGAACAGAACGGAAGTATGATAGGCGTTGAAACCCGCTGTTGCTGATATGGTGAGCGCCGGGAAGAACGCCGCCCTTGCGGCAGCAACATCGGCATTGGATGCGGCTAGCTCCATCTCTGCCTGCACCACGTCAGGGCGGCGTTGTAACAGCTGAGCCGGCACACCAATGCCGGTGATCCTATCTGCCTGCTCCAGCTTTATGCTACTACGCTTCACAGGCACTGAGTACCTACCCAACAGAAAGTTCAGCTCATTTTCGGCTGTAAGTATATCTGTCTTGACACGATACTCCATACCGCGAGTTCGCGCCAGCTGCGCCTCGCATTGCTTGACTGCAAGTTCGGTAGCGCGGCCGGCTTCCTTCTGCAACTTCACTATCTCCAAAGCACGGGTCTGCAGGCGAATATTGGTGTCGAGAATGGACAACTCTTCATCAAGCGCGCAGAGGTTATAATATCTATACGCCACCTCTGAGATGAGTCGCGTCTTCACGAGATCAACACCGGCCTTGGTGGCAAAGTAACGCATACGGGCTGCGCGCTTTTTGTTCTTCAGCTTTCCCCACACGTCTGCCTCCCAACTGCTGCTAACACCGGGGAAGTAATCGTTGATAATGGGGAAAGGAACACCCGGTGTAGTGGCGTTGCCCATACCATCCATGGTATAGTTACCAAAACGGGTAGAACCTCCGGTCATCTGCACGTTAAAAGACGGGAGAAGCGCACCGCGGGCCGCCAACAAACCTGCTCCGGCGGCTTCTACGCGCTCGTAGGCTATACGTACATCGGCATTGTTTTGCATGGCAGTATCCAGCAGAGCAACCAAAAGGCGATCTGTGAAGAACTTATCGTACGAAAGTGTTGCAGCAGATGCCGAATCGGCACGCCCAGTGAAAGTTGCCGGCACAACCGAATCTGACGCCTGATATGTTCTGTCTTTTATCTTACAACTGCTTACAAACAGTACCGACGCAATGGCCAGGAAAGAAATCTTAGTTTTCGTGATCATGCTCTTCGTGCTTTTTGTGTTGATTATGATGAATACTCAGGTCCTGAATGGGCAGGTGTTTTTTTCTACGCAGCCGTTCATCGAGCGAAGCGAAAATGAAGTAAAGACCCGGGATGAGAATGACACCGAAAATAGTTCCGGTGAGCATACCTCCGGCGGCCGCAACGCCGATAGCCCTGTTGCCTGCGGCACCGGCACCACTTGCAAAACAAAGTGGCATAAGGCCAGCAACAAAGGCGAGCGACGTCATGAGAATGGGACGTAGCCTGAGCACTGCCCCTTCTATAGCTGACTGCATAACGGTATGCCCCTTTTTGCGTACCAACACCGCATACTCTACTATAAGAATGGCATTCTTTCCAAGCAAACCAATCAGCATAACCAATGCCACCTGCGCGTATATGTTATTTTCGAGACCGGTAAGAAACAGCAGAAAATACGAACCGAAAATACCTGTAGGCAAAGAGAGAATTACCGGCAACGGAAGCAAGAAACTTTCATACTGGGCCGCGAGCAGCAGGTATACAAAGACCAGACAAATAATAAAAATGTAAATAGCCTGATTTCCGGCAAGCACCTGTTCGCGCGTCATACCGGACCACTCGATACCAAATCCGCGTGGCAGTATCTCTTTGGCCGTTTGCTCCACGACCTTAATCACATCACCACTACTATATCCTTTGGCGGCATCACCATTGATCATAGCCGACAGGTACATATTGTAACGGGTGAGCTGTTCAGGACCATACACGCGCTCCAGCTTAATGAATGTTGAATAGGGCACCATTTCGCCTTTGTCATTCTTCACATACAGATCGAGTATATCCTCCGGCTTCTGGCGATAGTCGGGCGCAGCCTGCAACATCACCTTATACATCTGTCCGAAGCGGATGAAATTGGACGTGTAATAACTACCCAGAAGCGTTTTCAAAGTACTGAGGGCATTGTCTATATTGATACCCTTCTTTGCTGCCACATCCTGGTCTATGCTGATCATGTATTGCGGGAAATAGGGATTGTAACCAGTCACGAGATTCGTGATCTCTTTAGACTGAGCCAACTTATCCATGAACCGTTTGGTCTGTTCAGCCGTTTGCGTAATGGCATCATCACCATTCCTGTTCAGCAATCGCAACTCAAAGCCGCCGGCATTACCGAAGCCAGGAACCGTGGGAGGTGCGAAGAACTGAATACTAGCATCAGATATACCTGCTGCTTTGTCGGTAAGTGTGGCAATCACCTCTTTCACATGCCTGCGCTGGTCCCACGGCTTAAGGTTGATCATTATCATACCATAACACGCACCTGCAATGTCGTTCATGAGGTTATAACCAGCCAGTGTTGACACCGACTCTACCCCATCTTCTTTTGATGCAATGCGCTCCAACTGATCCAGCACTTTCTCAGTACGTTCCAAAGTGGCACCGGCAGGTGTAGTAACGTTAACATAGATCATACCCTGATCCTCCTCGGGAATGAACCCTGATGGCAACAATGAACTGACGCCCCATGTTGCGGCAAAGAATACACCCAGCAAACCAATTATTATGATCCGTCGACCGGTGATGCCCAGCAATAACGACTTGTACTTACCTAACATGCCATCGTAACCACGATTGAAACCAATAAAGAAACGATCCAGCAACCCTTTCTTCAATTCACCACTCCCGTGATGAACCGGCTTCAGAATAATAGCACACAAGGCGGGAGTGAGCGTGACGGCGTTGATACCCGATATAACGATAGCAATTGCGAGCGTAATAGAAAACTGTTTGTAAAAAATACCGACAGGCCCATCCATGAATGCTACCGGAACAAACACCGCAGACATGACGAGTGTGATGGCAATGATGGCGCCACTGATCTCTTTCATGGAATTGATAGTGGCCTCAAATGCAGGAAGACCATGTTGTTCCATCTTGGCATGGACGGCCTCGACCACGACAATTGCATTATCGACCACGATACCAATGGACAGCACCAAAGCGAACAACGTCATCAGATTGAGCGAGAACCCGAATGCCTGCATGAAGAACAGCGTACCAATGATAGCGACAGGTACAGCCAATACAGGAATGATCGTTGATCGCCAATCTTGCAGGAAGAGGTATACAATGAGAAATACCAACAAAAACGCCTCGAACAACGTTTTAAGCACCTCATGGATAGAGGCGTCCAGAAAGCGTGATACGTCGTAGCTCACGTTGTAGGTCATGCCCGACGGAAAAGAACTTTCTTTGAGGCGCGCCATAGTACTTTTTATATTGTCTATAACCTCGTTTGCGTTGGAGCCAGGCCGCTGCTTTATCATAATAGAAGCGGAAGGACGCCCATCGGTCTTTGAGGTCATGGAATAGGACAAGGATCCGAACTCCACATCAGCAATGTCTTTCAGGCGAAGGAATGAGCCAGAGTTATCAGCGCGAATAACGATGTTCTGATACTGTTCGGGCTTGAAGAACTTACCTGTATATTTAATAACGTATTGCAGCGCCTGCGGATCCTGACCGGAACTTTCGCCCGATTTCCCGGGAGCGGCCTCCACGTTCTGGCTCCTTATGGCGGTGATCACCTCGTCAGTAGAGAGGTTGTAGGCCTGCATGCGGTCAGGCTTCAGCCAAACGCGCATGGCATAATCCTGCAGCCCCATGATGTTCACAAAGCCGACACCATCAATACGTTTCAACTCTTTAAGTATATTGATATCGGTGAAGTTGTAGATGAACTTCTCGTCTAATGATGTGTCGGAGCTCATGATGTTGAGGTACATGAGCATACTGTTCACCTCTTTCTCTGTGGTCACACCTGCTTTGATGACCTCCTCAGGCAATTCATCGAGCACGGTGGTAACGCGGTTCTGAACGTTTACCGCAGCCACATCCGGATCGGTACCAACTTTAAAATAGACCTGGATGGTTGTTGTGCCATTGTTGCTGGTTACTGTTGACATGTAGGTCATACCGGGCACACCGTTGATGGCCCGCTCCAGCGGAATGGCCACTGCATTGGCACATACCTCTGCATTGGCACCTGTGTAGTTGGCCGTTACTGTTACCGACGGTGGAACGATATCGGGAAACTGAGTAACGGGAATCTTTAATAATGCGATGACACCCAATAACACAATGATGAGCGATATCACCAAAGACAAGATGGGTCTTCTTATGAATATATTGAACATGACTATCCTTTAAGTGAATGGAATTGAACCCCAACCGTGTGGCAGGGCACTATTGAGCAGCAATACCAGGCAGGCTGTCGACCGGTAATGACCGAGGAATGACCTTTACGCCTTCGCGGAGATTCTGTATGCCCTCGAAAACGATTTTGTCGCCTGCCATCAGGCCGGAGTTTACGATATAGTACTGACCATACCTGGCTGAAGGATCGAAGCTCCTCATTTTGATAACATTGTCGGGCCCTACTACGTAGACATAGTTCTTGTCCTGGATCTCGAAAGCGGCCTTCTGAGGCAACACCAACGACTCGACTTTGCCTGACACCAATTTCACTTTGCCGGTGGCATTGTGCTTGAGCAGGTGGTCGGGATTGGGGAAAGCAGCCCTTACAGAAATGGCACCGGTGTTCTCATTGAACTCACTCACCACGGTCTCGATCTTACCCTTGTGGCCATACTCGGTACCATCTGAGAGAATCAGTGTAGCCACTTTATTTTCATCAATAGTAGTGGGATCATCATTCTTGTTGAAGGCCAGATATTCGTTCTCCGATATGTTAAAATAAGCATACACGGAGTTCACGTCTGACACTGTGGTAATGAGCGTTCCTTCACTCACGAGACTTCCGGTTTTAAGTGGAATACGATCTACTACACCATCAAATGGAGCACGGATAACAGTATATGACAACAAGTGGGTAGCATGATCGAGGTTGGACTGAGCCTCTTCCACACGTGCGCGGGCGGCCTTTAATTTTGACTTCGCCAGCTCCAGCTCGGTAGCAGAAATGATCTTTTTCTCTACCATGAGCCGTACCCGTTCGGTCTCCAATTCGGCGACACTCGCTTCTGCTGTCATGCTATGGAGGACGGCACGCGCCTTGGCCACCTCGGCCTTGTACTCGTTATCGCCAATGCGGAATAAAACCTGACCCTTCGTGACCTTGGCCCCTTCATCGACGTAAATGGCATCAAGAAACCCGGAGACCTTACTTCGGACCTCCACATTTCTGATGGCCTGAATATCTGTTACATACTGCTTATCAAGCTGGAGGGGAACCGACCTGATGCTTACCACCGGCACCTCCAAAGGCTTTTCATTCTGTTTTGATTCCTTATTGTTGCAGGATGACATAACTGCCAAGGCCGCAAACAACGATACTAAGACGTTTTGACGCATATCTGTTTATGAGAGTTGAATAAATGAGATCAGGCTATATGCCTGTGACTTAACAAAATCTCAATCTCTAAAACAGTGTATATCTATAAAGGAAGGTGTAGTAAAAAGGCCTGACCGAGCGCACAACAGCGCGACGGTATCCTATTTTGAGACGTAATGGATAGGAAATTACGGACCGCACTTCATCGGGAAGGCGAGTGCCGAAAAAAAACGCTGATATGCCCCGGCGCCTGGCAATGTGATGATGCCTGCGGTGACGGTGCGAACCAGTGGAGATGTCTGAACCCGTATTGTGACCACCTGCAGACAGGCTCTCTCCCTGCATGTCGGACAGTTCAATAATTTCTGAGACGGGTGCAGATGTATTAACAAACCCGCTGACACAAAACAGTGTTGCCACTACCAGCAAAATGCTTAGCGACAACGAGCCAACTGACCTGCGAAAGTTTGATATGTAGCGAAGATATTTCAACGGGTTGAGTGACCTGCCCTATTTTTAATTTGTGCGCAAAACTAATGGTTGAACATGTATCAAAATGCTAAATCCTTTTTGAGATAGTTTATGCCAATAGGGGCATTTGCATGCCTTATATCCCATTACACATTTGAGATACCCTATTTTGAAAAACAGCCCATAACGAGCAGAAAAAAATAAAAACATGATATAAGATTGCGTCTCAGCACATTGTCGAAACTAAATCTCCCAAAAATCTCCTACTTCTATCACGCGTCAAATTTGCGATATGAAACATATCTACTGTTTTCCGTTACGTATCTGTAAAAGTGGTATCGCTGATGTAAAGTATGTGTGCCGAGTGACCGGACCGCGAAAACTGCGCGTGACTGTTTTTGCTCACAACATTGCACAAATAGTATACCACAAGTTGCCGGTGATAGAAAAAGATACCCACATTTTTGGGGGACTAACAGATCAGTCATTTAAAATGTTTGTTTCCTTATGTGAAACATACTGATAGATTATTATCGTCGTCCATTTCCCGTTGTGCGCTCCTATAATGACAGTGCTGCCATACCACCGTCTACTGCAAGCACCTGACCAGTGGTCCAGGCCGAAGCATCAGAGAGTAAGTAGGTAACTGTATTTGCAAGCATGGCCGGCTCACCAACGAGCTTCATCGGATTACGCTTGCGAGCGGCTTCTACTTTGTCAGGGGTATTGAGGAGACGCGATGCAAGTGGCGTATCGGTGAGTGAGGGTGCAATACAGTTGACACGTATGGCAGGTGCGAACTCGGCAGCCAATGAGCGCGTCAGCCCTTCGATTGCGGCCTTTGCCATAGCAATTGACGCATGGTAGGGCATGCCACGCTGAGCCGCTACTGAGCTGAACATTACAACAGAAGCATTCCCCGCCTGCTTCAACGATGCAAGATACTGCTGGATGATAGCCACTGCGCCAAGGCAGTTAATGCGGTAGTCTGTGAGGAAATCGGCCTCGGAAAGCCCCCGGAATGGCTTCAGTGATATGGTGCCGGGGAAATAAACCAGTCCATCTACAGGGCCAGAGATAGCGGGAAGTTGCCCGGCTGTGTAGCTTTCCACCTTATACGACTCGGTGTAAGGACCAACCGATTCCTGTGTGCTAATACCGATGACGCGATGCCCTGCTGCTGTGAGCTGATACGCTGCCGCAACAGCAACCGAAGATGATGCACCTGCAAAAATGTGAGTTTTCATTCTGTTTACCTTTTATAATTATTTAATAAACAAAAGTACAAGAGATAAAAGCTGAAAATGTGGTCGAATGGATCGATATCCAACAATAGCGGTATAGCCAAATTGTATATTAGCCTGAAACACAGCGTGGTAAAGAGTTTCAGCTAAGTAGAACCACCTGAAAGTGGCGAAAAAATATTCTGTTCACTTATTTTATTGTTTTCTTAAACATTTTCACTCTACCTTTGCGTCGGAAACAATGGAAAAAGTATCGGTATACAGGAAAGAGCACTTTAACGCAGCACACAGGTTGCATAACCCGCTGCTGACGGATGAAGAAAACAAAGAACTGTATGGCAAATGCAACAATCCGAACTATCACGGGCATAACTATGACCTGGTGGTGAAAGTGACGGGAACAATTGACAGAAAGACAGGGTATGTTGTAGACACTAAGATACTCAGCAACATTATAAAAGAACATGTGACAGACAGGTTCGATCACAAAAACTTAAACCTGGACATAGAAGAATTTAAGACACTGAACCCCACAACGGAGAACGTAGCTGTGGTGATTTACAACACCCTGCGTGGCAAGTTGCCGGCGGAACTGGACCTAAAAATATATCTGTATGAAACTGAACGGAACTTTGTTGAATACCCTGCATAACGATGACGACCTGAACGACGTGGAAATAGACGAAATGGGCGATGATCATGTATCGAGCGGCAGCGAAACACCGCTGAGAGAAGACGCGTTTGACATGAGTGATGCAGAAAAAATACGCAAGATAGAACATCACTTTGCGGAGATCATGCACACACTGGGCCTGAACCTCACGGACGACAGCCTGAAAGGAACTCCCCGCAGAGTAGCCAAGATGTATGTAAAGGAGATCTTTTCGGGACTGAACCCTGAGAACAAGCCGAACATTGCGCTTTTTGAGAACAAATATCAATACAACCAGATGTTGGTGGAGCGCGACATAAGCTTGTTCAGCAATTGCGAACACCATTTTGTGCCAATATACGGAAAAGCACATGTGGCCTACATCTCGAACGGGCATGTGATCGGGTTGTCGAAACTGAACAGGATCGTTCAATACTTTGCCAAGCGCCCGCAAGTGCAGGAAAGACTGACAATACAAATAGGACAGGAATTGCAACGAATACTAGGTACAAAAGACGTGGCGGTGGTGATAGACGCGCACCATATGTGTGTATCGACAAGGGGGATAAAGGACGCCACGTCTTCTACTGTAACTGCATTTTACGAAGGAAAATTTGCTGACGAAAAGACAAGGACAGAGTTTTTGACGTATGTGGGCATGAGCGACAATAGATAGGAAGATGACATAGAGGTGGTGTTTTATTGGGTGTGACCGGCCTGTCGATAATTCGGCAGGCCGGATTTTTTTTGTCAAACCCAATGCCCTGATACTCCGGTGAAATCGGATGCACGAAACCGAATAGGATACAGAGGGGACCATTGATATGTACCGTCAGCTGCCTATTTCGAAGTACTTACACATCCAGCGAACTTAAAGTCGTGTACATTTGCTGTAACACGAGAAAAATGAGACGAGTACCATTCGCGATTGCAGTAAATACCATTCTGGTCATCACTGGTATGGTGACCCTGTTTCACCTATGTGTGATGGTAGGTTTGGTGCCCTATAACATAGTGTGGGGTGGCCGGCTGACGAACCAGCGGGAAATGCTGGTTTTTGAGCTGTCGTCAATTATTGTGAATATGGTGCTGGCGCTAACTGTGGCGATAAAAGCAAAAAAAGTAAGGGCAAAAGTGCCGGGCAAGCTTGTGGATATGGTGCTATGGGTGTTTGTCATTCTCTTTGCGCTGAACAGTGCAGGTAATCTGGCGGCGAAAGCAACACTCGAAACGATCATATTCACCCCCTTGACAGTACTATCTTGTTTGTTGTGCGCGAGGGCGGCGGTGGAGTAACCGCGGAGCAAACAATTACATAAAATGACATTTGTCAATTTTTGTACATTCACAAAGCGATAATATTGCGCCCGAACACAGACTATGTTACAACCATTTTATAACTACATGAATGACATCCGCAAACTTGATGCAGATGTCATTCGTAGTTTTGATGAAGGGTGTGAATATATTGATGTGGCAAGGAATGAATACCTACTTCGTGACGGGGAAGTGTGCAACTACCTGTACATCATCACAGAGGGGCTGGTGCGTATGTATTATATCAAAGATGATGAGGAAATAAGCTCCATGTTCCTTGAGCCGTTTGCTCCTTTCACTGCACCCGATAGCTTTTACTCGCGAAAGCCGGGTTACATGTGCCTTCAGGCAGTAGTGCCTACCCGGTTGGCGCGCATTCACTACCATAGGCTGCAACAACTCTATGACCAACACCCGGACCTGAATTATGTGGGCCGCGTGATAACAGAGCGTTACTTTGTGAAGAGCGAGGAACGACTGCAACTGTTGCGCAAACAAAGTGCGGAGGAGCGTTATCAGTACTTTGCGGAAGCATATCCTGAACTGTTGCTGAAAATACCGTTGAAGTACATAGCGTCTTATCTGGGAATCACCAACGAGACACTAAGCCGGATCAGGAACAAGATCAGGAAATGATCGTCAGAGGCGATAGGAGAACAAGAGCCGCTGGGTGATATTAGACAGATCCCACGTGAGGTTGGAATAACCGGAACCTTTATCGGGCATAATGTTCTCGTAGCGCATACCGTTCATGAACTGCAGACCGATGGACAAACGCTTGATATCTACACGAGCACCGAGATAGGCAGTGAAGCTACCGGTGACCATTGCGACATCGCTGGTCAATATTCTGGTGTCGGTGAAATCGTTATAGGGGCTGACATGACCATTTGCAGGATTTGTATACGGCCTATTGTAGTGAGCGCGACTGAATGTATCGGTAGAGCCTGATCCGTACCCGGCGCGTACCTCGGCACCGGCATACAGACTTACACGGCGGTAGAAGTGACGCTGCGCTTCGATGCCGAACCCTGCAGTGACAAGGCCCACCTTTGTAATGCCCGGACGGGAGAATGCTGTGTCTTTATTGAACGTTGTGAAACGCGGCTCGGGGCGGTCGTTGTAACCGGTGTAGCCGAGTGTTGCTACGAATGAATTTACCGGGCTACGTCTGATCTTGTAAACCAAACCCACCGTGCCAGTGCCAGGGTTTTGGGTGGCTGAAAAGACAGCATTAGTCTCGGTATAGATGCCGAGGGCGTTCTTGTGCGTGGTGGTGTCGCCGGCAAAAATCTGCAACGGCAGCAGCAATAAACAAACTGAAAGTGATCTCATGCGGTTGTGTTTTTTCAATAAACGCAGAAGTAGCGTTTTTACACCCTCAATGAAATGTTAAAACAGGAAAATAGTATCAACAGCACCCTTCTGCCTTTGTGACCTTGTAGAGAAACCGCTGCATGTCCCACGCAGATGTTGGGCACCGCTCAGCACACAGACCACAATGCAGGCACACATCCTCGTCTTTGACCATGACCTTCGTTGTGGGCAGCACATTGGACACATAAAGCGCTTGTGAGGTATTAGTGGCCTGAACCTTCAGATTCATGCGCAGGTCCGGCTCGTCGAGGTTTTGAGTAAAAGTGATGCAAGACGTGGGGCAGATATCCATGCAGGCATCGCACTCAATACACTTGCTTTCCGTGAAAACGGTCTGCACATCGCAGTTCAGGCAACGCTCGGCTTCGCGAAAACCGGTGGGCAGGTCAAAGCCCAGTTCCACTTCTTTTTTACGGTTCGTGAGCGTAATGGCCTTATCAGCATGGGGCACTGCATAACGTGCATCGGTCACCACCTCGCTATCGTAGCTCCATTCGTGAATACCCATCTTTTGGCTTACGAGATTAACGAAGGGTGCCGGGCGGTCGGTAAGCGCCTTTCCGCTACAATGAAGGTGAATGGAAATGGCAGCCTGATGTCCATGGGCCACGGCCGTGATCACATTCTTGGGGCCAAATGCCGCATCGCCTCCAAAGAAAACCTTTGGATGAGTTGATGAAAATGTAGTTTCATTGACCACCGGCATATCCCACTTATCGAATTCGATGCCGAGGTCGCGCTCTATCCAAGGGAAGCTATTCTCCTGACCGATGGCTACGAGCACATCGTCGGCAGGATAGAAGACATCGGGTTCTCCGATGGGAACTAGTTTTCTTTTACCACCTTCATATAAGGGATGCACTTTCTGAAACGTCATGCCGGTGAGGCGGCCGTTCTCTGTAACGAAAGCAACCGGAACATGGTTGTCTATTATCGGAATGTCCTCGTGTATCGCGTCTTCTTTCTCCCAGGGCGATGCCTTCATTTCGGCAAAGGGACTGCGGACCAGCACCTTCACATCGTTGCCACCCAGGCGGCGCGCAGTGCGGCAGCAATCCATTGCGGTGTTGCCTCCACCCAATACAATAACGCGCTTGCCAATAGCATGTGTATGTTCGAATGCCACATTGGCGAGCCAATTGATACCTATGTGAATGTTGGCGCCCCCCTCCCGGCGACCGGGAATGTCGAGGTCGCGGCCACGAGGCGCACCAGTACCGACAAACACCGCATCGTAGCCCTGAGCCAGCAGATCGCGCAGACTTCTGACGTAGTGATTGAAGTGGCGATGCACACCCATATCGAGAATAAAGCCCACCTCCTCGTTAAGCACCGACTCGGGCAGACGGAAAGAGGGGATCTGACTACGCATGAAGCCTCCGCCGTTTTTCTGCTCGTCATAAATGTGTAACTCGTATCCGAGGGGGGCAAGATCGCGCGCTACAGTGAGCGCAGACGGACCGGCACCTATCAGTGCCACTTTTTTGCCATTGGGCGTGAACGGCCCTTGCGGCATCAGTTTCTTTACATCGCCCTTGTTGTCGGCAGCAACGCGCTTTAGCCTGCATATAGCCACAGGTTCTTCCTCTACCCTACCCCTTCGGCAGGCCGGCTCGCACGGACGGTCGCAGGTGCGGCCCAGCACGCCCGGAAAGACATTAGACTCCCAATTGACCATGTAGGCCTCGGCGTACTTTTGCTGTGCAATGAGCCTGATATATTCTGGAACGGGAGTGTGGGCCGGACAGGCATACTGGCAATCCACGACCTTATGGAAATACTCCGGGTCTTTGATATCTGTAGGTTTCAATAGTTGTTGTTTTGTGAGGTGAAACAATACTTACTATGATCCTGAAACAGTCTTATGGAACGTATGCCGAAGCGCTATGTGTTAACCACGTCTAAGATAGTGAAAATTATTAATAAACCCAATATCAACGGGGAGCGAGGTCGTAAAGTATAGCAGCGAGGTCTGCTGCGCAGGGATGGTATTCTATATCGAACTTGGGCGAGCGATAATACCAACGCTTGTCTGCGCCAGGCCTCCATTTATCGCCACGGGTGGTGGTTTGCACCGGTGTGTACGCTACCTGATCCATATTGGTATCGTAGACCACCCAGCGGCGGCCCTTGCGTGTATCGAATGAGTGCGTGCTTTCCTTGTCGCGGATATGACCAATGGGCGGCATCTGGTGGTGGGCGTATCCATAAACCGCAATCAATACATTTTTACCGTCTATTACAGTCGGGAGCACCGTACAACCGGCACTGTCTATAATGACATTTGTGTATTGGCCGGCACGGACTGCAACAAGATCGGTATCGAGGAAGTAATAAACGGGGCAAAAGGTGAAATGATCACGAAAGTCGTTGCGTATGACCCTGTAAATGGCGCTCATATCGCGGTTGAGTTGCTCGAGGAGTTTTGGGTTGGTGCCGCGCTGAAGCATGTTGCGCCGGTTCTGCTCAGTGGAGAGCTGAACCAGCAGAACTTCGGGCTGATCGACCCGGTGCTGAGCATGAAGCACCCACGGGAGCAACGTAAGAATGATGATAATAATGCGGCGTAGAGGGTACATACAACAAAGATATTGCAGTTAAAGACGAGAAAACAGGTTGCGACCTTAGCGGGCCATCATATATTGTTTTGGTGAATTTTATGTACTAAACCAAGCTGCGAACCGGGTTATGCTGCAATTTTTAGTTATCCACATCGTGGAGCAAACCACCTTTCAAAGGTGCCTGAGACTGCTTACCTTCGCTGCAAAATCAGAGCGTGCTCCGGTTATTCAGAAACAACAGCCCCTTTACGGTATTGGTACTATTTCTCTTCGCTATTGTTGTGAAGATAGAGGCGCTGCTGTACCCTGTAGCACCCACACCGGTGGCAGGGCATTTTCTATATAACTATATGCTGAGGGCCATAGACGTTGTGTTCAGGCACAGTTCGTTTGCCTACACGCTGCTCGGGATAACGGTATTGTTCCTGCAATCGCTGTATATTAAAGACATTGCATCTCGGCACAAACTGTTTCCCAGAAACACATATATACCTGCTTTTGTATTTCTGCTACTGACATCGCTTTATCAGCCGTTCAATTTCTTTAATGAGACGATGGTACTGAACACACTGCTATTGGGCGCAGTGGATGTAATGTTCAGCTTCACACAAACCACACAACCACGCAAGCTGATCTATAATGCCGGGTTCCTGCTGTGCATGGCAGCACTGTTCCAGTTCTCTCTGCTGGCGTTCTTTCTGCTGCTGACCGTGGGCATGGTGATGTTCCGACCGTTTAATCTGGGGGAATGGAGCGTGGCACTGATGGGCTACATCACTCCGTTATATTTTTTGGTGTGTATCCTGTTTCTGGTAGACAGGTTCTATCTGCTGCAACAATGGCCACACGTGGGTGTGTCTCTATCTTCAAACGTTGTTTCGCCTTTTTACCTGATCGTCACTATAGCCGGAATCATCATATTGCTGGGAACAGGTGTATATGCAATGCAGGAAAATGTGGCCCTTAGTAATATATATGTGCGCCGCGACTGGACAGCCATATCATTTTACCTTATTATATCACTTCTGGTAGCGATCATTACCGATGTGGCAATAAAAAGCACGTGGCTGATAGCCATGCCCGGATTAAGCATAATTATATCTCACGGGCTTTTGCTTGAAAAGAACAAACGGTTTAGTAATTTTATCTTTTATTTTTCTCTTTTATTACTCTTATTCTGCCTTTGGGCAGGCAAATGACGTTAAATGAAATTCGGTATTATCGTTTTCCCCGGCTCGAACTGTGACCGCGACATGATGCACGCACTGAGAGACGATCTGAAACAAGAAACAGTGATGCTGTGGCACAAAGACCGTGACCTGAGCATGTTCTCGACCAACGACTGTATAGTGCTGCCGGGCGGCTTTTCATACGGCGACTATCTGCGGTGCGGTGCATTGGCAAGGTTCAGTCCGCTGATGGAGCAGGTGATAGATTTCGCTAACCGCGGCGGCAAGGTGCTGGGCGTGTGCAATGGCTTTCAGATCCTGTGCGAAGCGGGATTGCTTCCGGGCGCACTGCTGCAGAACGACCATCAGAAATTCACGTGCAAAAACGTATATATAAAGAGCGAAGGCACTAACAACCGCATTGGAGCGGCCGTGGGTACAAAGGCACTGAAAATACCGGTGGCACATGGTGAAGGACGCTATTATGCCGATGCAGCCACACTGAAACAGCTGCATGACAATGACCAGGTAGTTTTCCGGTACTGCAATGAGCAGGGCGAGATACACATAGACTCGAACCCGAACGGAGCCGTTAACAATATAGCAGGCATCTGTAACGCCGGGCGTAATGTTTTCGGGATGATGCCCCACCCTGAACGGGCATGCTCGGAGCCGCTGAATAACATAGACGGCAAGGCGATACTGATGGCGCTGGCACACAACTGATCTGTCTGAAATACTAACGGTGACCATAACGGTCTCCGTTCATAAAACCTACATCAATGAGCCGTATATCGGCTCATTGATGTATAGTACAAACCCGGAAACGGAAAAAACTGTGGCACACCGGACCTGTGCTGATACAAAACAAACGTTAAAAAGACGACTATATGACTGAATTTACCCATCAGGAAAACTATATTGCACTGTCTTATATATTGCAAAACGCGTAAAAATGATAACAACCCTCCGCAATCTTGCTTTTACAACAGCACTTTCTATTGCAGGTGTGATGGGATATGCACAAACAGGAGACCCGACCACGTGGAAGTATGAATTGAAGAAAAAGTCAGCTACCGAGTATCAGCTGATCTACCACCTTAATCTGAAAAGCGGGTGGCATATTTGGTCGCTGCATCCGGGAGGTGATGGCTTTCAGATAGTGCCTGAATTCAGGATAGACAAAAACGACAAAGTGCAGGTGAAGGGACTGAAAGAAAATGGAAAAGCCACCACGACACTTATGGATGGCGTGGATGGCAAAGTAACCTACCTGAGCGGGCAGATAGATTATGTGCAGGACGTTGTAGTGAAAGGCCCGACCAAAATAACCGGCAAACACACCTATCAGGTATGCGATGACAAACAATGTCTTGCACCGGTGGATAAAAGTTTTGAATTTGTGATCAACTGATAGTGCAGGGAGACCCTGATAAAGAAAAGCCCTTAGTAACAAAGGAAAAAGAAGATGTCAAGTATGACGAAGCTGACCAAAATACTGCTGATAGCCATGATGTGCCTTTGGGGCGCAGGCAGCGCCATAGCGCAGATAACCAAGGACCCTACCACGTGGCAGATAGAAACGAAAAAAATCCAGGGTAACGAATATGAGGTGACCTTTCACCTGAAACTGGCAAAAGGATGGCATATCTGGTCTCTGACTCCAGGAGGTGACGGATTGCAGATACCACCTGAATTCAAATTCAGGAAAACTGCTGATTTTACCGTTTCGGGGAAAGTGAAAGAAAAAGGCCACAACATTACCGGCCCTATGGATGGGGTGGACGGTATTGTGACCTATTTTCATGACAATGTAGACTACACACAAAAGCTGACAATTGCGCGCAACACCACCATTAAGGGCATCTATACCTACCAGGTGTGTGACGATAAGATGTGTCTGCCGCCTAAGAACGTACCTTTTACTATTACCGTAACTGATGCAGGCGGCGGAGCACCTGATTCGGCGGTTGCAGATTCTGCGAAAGTTGATTCAACTGCTACTGCCGCTGCAGCAAACAGCAACAATAAACCAACAGATACCGCAAAAGCACCAACACCTGATACGGCACCTGCAGAGGAAGGCGGCAGCAAGTCGCTGCTATGGTTGTTCCTTGCGGCGATAGGCGGCGGACTTGCGGCTGTAATAACGCCATGTGTGTATTCGATGATACCTATTACGGTAAGTTTCTTTACGAAGCGCAGCAAGACCCGTAAAGAAGGCATCAGGAACGCGCTGTATTATTCGGCATCTATCATCATCATCTTTACAGTGCTGGGTGTGGCCATCTCTGCTATTTTCGGATCGAACGCGTTGAACACCCTTTCCACCAACTGGATCGCGAACCTTTTCTTCTTCTTCATCTTCGTTCTGTTCGGTATATCTTTCCTTGGAGCGTTCGAAATTACGCTGCCTTCTTCGTGGACCAGCAAAACTGACTCGAAAGCAGGTGTAGGCAGCTTTGGTGGCATCTTCTTCATGGCACTCACACTGGCCATAGTATCGTTCTCATGTACCGGCCCTATTGTGGGTCCGTTGCTGGTGTTGGCGGGCAAGGGCGGCATTGCGGGCCCTGCCGTTGGTATGTTCGGGTTCTCAATAGGTCTGGCATTGCCGTTTGCATTGTTTGCGATATTCCCCGGCATGCTGAATAAAATGGCATCATCGGGCGGCTGGCTGAACCAGGTGAAAGTGGTGCTGGGCTTCCTGGAGCTGATGCTGGCACTGAAATTCCTTTCAAATGCCGATCTGGCACAGGGATGGCGCCTGCTTGACAGGGAGATATTCATTGCCTGCTGGATAGTGATATCGCTGCTCCTGGGCTTCTACCTGCTGGGCAAACTGAAATTGTCGCACGATGATGCTCCGGCAAAGAATTTATACGGCCAAGAGTATGTATCCATCTTCAAGTTGTTTATGGCTATTATCTCGTTCACGTTCGCAACATATCTGTTGCCGGGTATGTGGGGTGCACCACTAAATGGTATGAGCGCATTCCTGCCACCAGTAGGAACATTTGACTCGTTCGGCGGGGGCGGCGGCAATGCGGCACCTGTGCATAGTGCCAACAACAACGAAGTGCACCCTGTTAAATACGTTGAGGAGATGAAAATATACGAACCACCGGTTGTGAAAAATCTGGGTCTCATCACCTACTTCGATTACGAAGAAGCTCTGGCAGCTTCAAAGAAGTTGAAAAAACCTATCATGCTTGACTTTACCGGTATCAACTGCGTTAACTGCCGTAAGATGGAAGGTCAGGTATGGTCGGATGCTGAGGTGGCAAAACGGCTCAAGGAAGACTTTATTGTTGCATCGCTTTACTGCGACTTCAACAGAGTAGACCTGCCTGAAAGCGAGCAGTATTTCTCTAAAGACCTGAACTCACAGATCATTACAGTGGGCAACAAAAACTCAGATCTGCAGGCATCAAAATTCGGCGCAAACTCGCAGCCGTTCTATTTCTTTGTTGATGAAAACGGCAATAAGCTGGCAGAAAAGGGATATAGCTACGACCCTGATGTAGCGAAGTTCATCAGACACCTGGACGGAGTAATAGCCAAGTATAAAGAAACACACCCGTAAGGGTACAAATCATATACGGATCGTTGGGCGGAAACATCTCTTGATATTCCACCCAACGATCTTTAGTTTTACAAGATGCCTGTAAGGATCCAACGTTACATTGCTTTACTGTCTGTGGTGCTGTTTGGCGGCAAGATGCTGGCGTGGTGGCTCACAGGATCGGTGACCGTACTTACTGATGCACTTGAGGGGATAGTGAACGTCGTGGCAGGTTTTCTGGGCTTGTTTAGTGTGGTGATGTCTGCACGGCCACGCGACACCAATCATCCATACGGGCATGGTAAAGTAGAATTCATTTCATCAGCCGTAGAGGGGACATTGATCATTGTAGCGGGGCTATTGATCATATACGAAGCGATACATCAACTGATGACGCCTCATTCTATCCAACACCTTGACATTGGATTGATGATCGTTACGGGGGCAGGCGTGCTGAACTTTGCGGCGGGTAAGTATGCGGTAAGGCAAGGCAAAAAGTTGCACAGCATGGTGCTGGAGTCGGCGGGGAGTCATCTGCTGTCAGATGCCTACTCTACCATAGCAGTGGTAGTGGGCGTAGGACTCTTGCTGATAACAAACGGAAAGTACCCATGGCTGGATAGTGCTGTGGCATTGGTGTTCGCAGTAGTGACGATAGTGACCGGATACAGGGTATTGAGAAAATCGCTTTCGGGCATGATGGATGAGATGGATATGGGCACACTGGCGAAAGTGATAGATCTGCTGCAGAAAAACCGAAAAGCACAGTGGGTGGACCTGCACAATCTTCGTGTGATACACTACGGCGAACTGCTACATATTGATGCCCACCTCACACTCCCCTGGTATCAAAAGGTGGAAGATGCCGACCGAGAGATACACTCACTTGAAACGCTGATACAATCGCATTTCAGCAACAGAGTGGAGTTGTTCATTCACATAGATAGCTGCATGCATTACCAGTGCCGACTATGCAGCATGCAGGACTGCCCCGAACGTAAAGAGCCATTTGCCGAACAACTGGAATGGAACACAGAAAATGTGTGGGCTGATGCCAAACACGGGAAAAACCGATGACGTTCGTCTGCTTGTCATCAACGTACGTATAGAACATTACTCTTAGCGACAACAAACATCTTCGGCACTAAGAGTTACCCCACAGAAACTACACGAAAGTGGTATTTCGCGCGCCACCTGAAATAGCTATTTTTCGCCGAACCGGTTTTTCATCATCCATATTGGGGATCGGTCACTACTAAAGAAACAACATGCTAAGAAACATATTTACGGCGCTACTGGTGTCCACGACGTTTGCAACCAGTGCACAGTCTTTACAGAAACCCAGTGTACCGGAACCATCTCTGAAAATTGTAAAAACTCAAAAGACAAGGTATGGTACAGGGGCCGGATATATGGGACTGTTCGACTGGAATGTATCGGGCGGATATATAAGAAAAGACCTTACACAAACAGGGATGGCGACACCCTACTCTTCGGCCAGTGGTGGTTATGCAATGTTTCATTTGCAGGAGAGTGTATTGAGCAACTATTTTCTTGCCAAGAAATACAAAAGGAACAAGAGAGTGAAGATAGGGCTGCAGAACACCTTTGATCTCGGAATGGCAATGGGCAGTGCAGCGCGCAGATCGACGGAGACACTACCGATAGATACGTTGGCCAGCGGATTGAAATTCTATGTCAATTATCAGTTCGGGATCGCAAGTGCTATACGTATCACCGACAAAGTGGACATCGGCTATACCTACTATGCGTATTCTAAAACCTTGTTTTTCCCGGATACGCGGAGCTATCACAAAGCGCGCTTCCGCTATAGTCACCTGATGGCTGAATACTCGTTCGGCGGCGTGCAGGCCATAGAACTGAAATACCTGCGAGGGAAGAAAGGTTACTTCGGACTCTCTTATTACAACTATGACCAGCAGTATAATGCGGCCTACGCGTTTCCGAGAACCGTTAACACATCATGGTATCAGCTCTCAATAGGACGGGTGTTCTAACGCAACCCAATCTACTTAACCATTCAAACATTGATCTAAAATGAAAAACAAAATAGTAAAGGTTCTGTTTGCAGCGGGTATTCTGGGTTTGCCAACGGGAGGTTATGCGCAGTACCAGAAGTCATATTATTCCGGCATGTTCCAGAGTTATGTGCCGCCTGTGAAGCCGGTGTACTACCCACCCTACAAACCACCGGCCTACGTGAAGCCTGTTGAGCCATACAAGGCTTATACTCCGACCTACAAATCAGATTACTACTACTCAAAGGACTCTTATACTCCTTACAAGTCAAAGAGCCGGGACGAGGACAGAGGCAGTCGGTCATCGGGTTACAAATCATCTTACTACAACAGTAGCAGCGACAGAGAAAAGGTGGTCGAAAACCCTATAAAAAACGGAAGTCTTGCCCATACAAACGGGGATATCTTCACCGGTGACTACAAAAACGATCTTCCCTACAAAAAGGGAACGATCGCCAGTGCTAACGGTGATAAATATGTAGGTGAAGTAGATGGCTGGAGCAAGAGCGGATTTGGCGTAATGACGTATGCTGATGGCTCTAAATACTCAGGCAACTGGTACTACAATAAGCGCAGCGGTGCCGGTAAATTCTATGACGCATCGGGGAAATTGCTGAATGACGGATACTGGAAGAATGACGTGTATGAGTGTGGCTACACCGGCGAGTATAAAGACGGGAAACGTAACGGTTACGGTGTGGAGAAAGACCTTGACGGTAACACCTATGAAGGAGAATGGAAGGACGACAAGATGCACGGCAAGGGCAAGCGGTATAACAAAAGCGGTACTATCATTAATGAAGGGTTTTGGGAGTACGGATACTACAGCTATTTCTACGAAGGCGGCCTTGTAGATGGCAAACGTCATGGCTATGGCACCTACAAAGACAAATATGGCAATGCCTACTCAGGAAACTGGAACATGGGCGTAAAAGATGGAACGGGCACCTATACCTGGACCAACGGAGATACCTACACCGGCAATTACAGCAATGATAAAAGAAACGGGGAAGGCACCTTTAAGACATCTGCCGGAAAGACCTATACCGGCACCTGGGCAAACGATGAGCGTGAAGGAAGCGGAACCGAAACGAGTGCAAGCGGAAAGTACATAGGGCAGTGGAAGGCAGGAAAGAAAAACGGCCAAGGCAAGGAATATGCCGCTGATGGAAGTTTGGTGCGGGAAGGAACATGGGTGAATGACAAATGGAAATACAACTTCACCGGCGCAATGACCGGAGGCATGAAAAATGGCAAGGGTACTTACACAGATGACCTTGGAACGTATGACGGCATGTGGATTAACGACAAAAGATCGGGTAGCGGAACCTATAAAAGTGTTGGAGGTGAAATTTATGAAGGCGAATGGCTGAATGACAAGGAAGAAGGAAAGGGCAGGTACACCCGCGGCACCACAACCTATGACGGTATGTGGAAGAGTGGCCGCAAGGCTGGAACAGGTGTTATGACAGATGAGTATGGAAAGTATGAGGGTGAGTGGCTGGACAATTTGCGACACGGGAGAGGTAAGATCACCTGGAACTCGGGCGAGACCTATGAAGGCGAATGGAAGTATGGACACATGGAAGGTGAGGGTACTTATACATGGCCCGAAGGCAAACAACCAGCCGGTATGAACAACGTGATCAAATATGTGGGCACATTCAGGAACGATATGTTTGACGGCTTTGGCAAATGCTATAACGCCAGTGGCAAACTGGTGAAGAAAGGCTATTGGGATGGCAATAAATTCAAAGGAAAAAAGAAGCCGAAAAAATAACACGAGAACATGAAATTGCTGTGGATACCCCTGATAGCGGCGTGTAGTTTGATGGAGTCGGAAAACATAGAGTGGCGCAGAGAATGCCAGAACGGGAAAGTAGGTATGACGTGCCCCGGCAACATAGCGCAACCCGATGCACAAACAGAAGTATTGATACTACTGTCGCCCGAATGCCCTATATCACAGCAAATAACGGGCACCCTCAATGCAGTATTCGGCAGGTATGGCAAAAATTGTAGGTTCCGTGGCGTTGTTCCGGGCAAACTATACTCCCCTGCAGAGGTTGCTGCATTCACTGGAAAATATGCGCTGCAGTTTTCCGTTGTAATTGACAGCGACTATAGCATCACCGAAAAGCTGAACGGTACAATTACGCCCGAAGTGTTTGTGTTGCGTAATGACACGCTGCTGTACTCTGGTGCGATAGACAATTCTTACAGAGCGCCGGGGAAGAAAAATGCAAGAACAACCAGGGTCTATCTGCGTGAGGTACTTGACTCTGTAGTAAACAATAAAATGCCATCAACCTCGCGGACCACACCAATCGGATGTCTTGTGGAAAGACGACACCTTTGACGATGATGACAGCAACTACAATAGAGAGGTTCGGCGACCGGCTAATGCTGGTCATGTGGGTGATATGTACGCTGGCCACCACCCCGGTATTCAGCAGAGATGTTTCCTTTTACAAAGACATTCAGCCCATTATACTACGCAATTGCACCAGCTGTCATAGGCCGGGCCAAAGCGCGCCATTTTCTCTGATCAGCTACCGGGATGTGGTGAAACATGCATCCATGATCAAACAGGTGGTACACACAGGCTATATGCCTCCATGGCAGGCAGATACATCGTACAGGAAATTCGTAGACCAGCGGGTAATGAGTGCGGGTGAGATACAAACGCTCACGGAATGGATAGAGAAAGGGTTGCAGGAAGGAACGGAACAAGAAGGTACACAAATAACAGCGTACGACAAACCGTCGAATCTGGGCAAACCGGATCTTGTGCTCACTGCTACCGAAGTATTCAGAGTTCCCGGAACGAACAATGATACGTTTGCATACTTCGTGATGCCGTACACACTACCTACAGATACAAACGTACTCGCGTTTGAATTTGTGCCGGGTAATCCGGTTGCCGTACATCATGCAAATACGTGGGTATTTCCGGCACCGTCAGAATACGACCGCATTTATGAATTTCCGGAACAGATAGCGCCACCTGCCCCCTTGCTGCTGCAGGAGTATACTCCGTCACTCGGCGAGATGTTCCTTTCATTCGACAGCAATGCGGCACCGGCATATGTGTTCGAGTACCCTGATTTCTTTCCGAAGGTTCCGGCACTGTATTACGATGGATGGGTACCCGGCGCATCGGCAAGGACATGGCCAAAGGGATTCGGGTTCAAGATGCCGACGAAGGGCGTTGTGATCATGCAGATACACTATGGTCCTACTCCTGTGCCACTAACAGATCAATCATCGGTTAACCTCTTCTTTACTGCAGACCAGGTAGACCGGATAATAGAAAGCTACAACATAGGTACAGGTGGCGGTATAGCAGAACCAGAGCCACAATTGATTTTACTGCCCGATTCGATACAGACCTTTGAGATAACAACGGAGATCACCGAAGATCAATCTTACATAGCACTAAACCCACACATGCACTACCTGGGCAAAGAAATGAAGGCATATGTAGTGCAACAAAACGGTGATACAATACCGCTGGTATGGGTAAGAAACTGGAACTTCAGATGGCAGGAATTTTACAAACCGGAGCATCCCATTCATATCCCAGCGGGGTCGACACTGAAGGTTATTGCCACCTTTGACAATACCAGATCTAATTCAGATAACAGGTTCGATCCGCCCAAGACCATAAGGGGCGGGGCTTTGAGTACAGAAGAGATGATGAGCCTGATAGTAATGAGTGTACGGTACAGGAAAGGCGATGAAGAAATTAATCTATCTTCTGACCATCCTGACTTTTTGAGCGATGAAAAGAAACCCGCGAACTGACCCGACTAGCGGAACTTCCTGTCCTTCTCGTCGATCTCAAGGTCGTTGATGCTTGCGAAGCGTTTTGCCATATAGCCATTCTCGTCAAACTCCCAGTTCTCGTTTCCATAAGCGCGGAACCATTGCCCTGCGTCGTTGTGATATTCATACTCAAAACGCACAGCAATGCGATTGCCGGTGTGTGCCCAGTATTCTTTTTTCAGTTTATAGTCCTGTTCCTTCTCCCACTTTTCTTTCAGGAAGGTTATGATCTCTTCGCGACCATGGAGGAATACGTTTCGATTGCGCCACTCACTATCGGGTGTGTACGCCTTTGAGACACGCTCGGGATCTTTACTGTTCCAGGCGTCTTCAGCCATCTGTATCTTCTGCTTTGCTGTCTCCTCGGTAAATGGAGGTAATGGATGTCTCGGCTCCATAATCAATTAATTTTTGAATAGTTTTTTAGACGGCTATTAACGTTCCTGTTCATCCCGGAGCTGCTTATCTACCTCCTCGTCATGGCGTCGCTCCAACTCTTGTCTCACCTGTGTTATGTGCTCACCCAATGCCGGCTCAGGACGTGCATCGCCCAGCAGAAGCCCCCACTGACGCATATGGCGCGACTTATCGAAAATGATCTTCAGCACTGCCATTACCGGTATAGATAAGATCATACCGGAGATATCGGCAAGGGCACCACCAAGCACTATACCTACTATGCTAACGAGTGCGTTGATGCGCACCTTGGAGCCAACAATGCGCGGCATAAGGATATTGTTATCAAGAAACTGGACAAATGCAATGGTGCCAAGCACTGCCCATATCTGCCACAACTCCTGCGATGTAGTGAGCGTGAGCAGCACACCGATAAGATTGCCGATGAGTGCACCCACATAGGGGATGAGATTCAAAATAGCGAATGTGACACCAATGAGAATAGCGTGCTGTATACCGAACAACAAGAGTATACCTCCCAACAATACAGTGAGATACGTGATCTGAATAAGCAGGCCCAGCAAATAGTACTTCACAATAACCTCTGTCTCACGCACCACCTCCTTGACCCGCTGGTGCTGCGTCTCATCGAACCACATATAGATGAAATGAATGAGCAGGTTACGGTAATAAAGAATTAGGAAGATGTAAATGGGAAGCAGACCCAAGAAGATAAAGATGTTACTTACCGAGCTAAAAGCATCACGGAAATAGCCTGATATGTTTTCAGAGAGACCTGTTCCCTGCTGCTTTATGAGTGCCATCTGCTGCTTCATGGTGAAGTGTGTCTTCGCGCTTATCCATTCGCTGAGGCTATTCCAATGTGCAGTAAGGTTTGTTTGAATGGCATCGAGATCGCCAAGAAACCCGCCTATCTGGTACAACAAAAATGCAGTAATGCCCGATGCGATGAGTAACACCAACACTATGCACAAAGTAATTGCGATCACCTCGGGCACACGACGGGCACGCAACCAACGTAGAACAGGCAACAGCAGCAACGACAGAAAAACGGCCATCAGCAGCGGCATAATAACACTTTGCCCCACATTGATCACAACACCCAAAGCGCACAAACCAAGAAGTTCAATTGAACGGCGCACTGTAACAGGCATGTCATTCATGATAGATCACAGATTTAATTTACTACTCCGAAAGTACAACAATAAAACCCAAAGCGCGAATACGTAAAAAGTCGGACAGGTCCTTAAAATGAGAGGCTACTCCTATTTATCAATAACGGAACCACACCTCTGTGGCTCCAAAGCCGTATTTGCCGCTCCATTCATTCTTGTATCGGGCCACCTCCGAGACTTTTTTCAATGCGGCATGCACTTCATCGCGCAACTTTCCCTTACCCAGTCCGTGTATCACCACCATACGCTCCTGACGGTGCACAATGGCCAGGTGCACATAGCGCTGCAGGGTACTGAGTTGAATCTGTATGATCTCGGCATTGGTGAGGCCACGTGTATTGCTAACCAGCTGCTCGATGTGAAGATCAAGCTCATGCACCGGGCTTTCAATATTTCGTGTGGTTACCGGCTCTACTACCGATCGACGAACAATGGGTGTACTTACAGGCTGCGGTTCCTCCTTTTTAGGACCGAAGCTATCAATCAGGCAGTAGTCGAAAGAAGGACTCTTTCCGGCCAGGACATCAGAAATATGGCCGAATAGCTTTGCCGGCTTGATTCGAAGAGTACCGGCTTCCTCACCATTGTCTTCGTTCTGTACATCTGTTAACTCCCAGTTGAACCGTGGCTGGTCGTTCATATCCTGATACTCGATCGTATGAAGATACAAGTTTCCAAATGCGTGCAATGTCCCCTCGTGCATGAACACACTACTCTCCTTCACGCGAACATCGTAGCGGAATCTGACGTTTACGGGCAACTCATTAAGCAGATAGACCTTTACGTGGGTGGCCATCTCTTCCATATCTATCGTACGAAAAACAGGAATGAAAGAAAGATAAACGCCACGTGCCAAACGTTGCGGGCGCGCTAACGGCTTCTCTACCGGGATCTGCTCGGCCGGCAGGGGCTTCTTTTTAACAACAGTCTTTTCGGTGAACCAGCGCAGGTAGGGATGATCGACCTCTTCGAGGTAAACAGGAAATGCTGTGCCGTTCACCTCAACCTCTATGAGCTGCTTGTCGATAAAGGCGGTGACACGCCCTTCTTCTCCCGTGCGTTTCAGCACTACCTTATCCCCTATTGAAAATTTCATATCAACCGTTGATCCTTCCGTTTATAAATTCAACCATCTTACATACAGCCATGCCTCTATGACTGATCGCATTCTTGATCTCGGGCGACAACTCAGCAAATGTCAGTTCGTAACCCGAAGGCACAAATACAGGGTCGTACCCGAAACCACCTGTACCACGTTTATGCTCCAGTAGCGTCCCTTCGCAAGTACCCTCAAAATAGTGGACCTCTCCGCTCCATATAAGACAAATAACCGCCTTGTAATAGGCCGCTCTGTCGGCAACACCATTCATATTGTGCAGCAGATGTTGCAGGTTGGCCTCGTCATCGCGCGAGCCGGAATAATGCGCACTGTCTACACCCGGCGCACCACCCAGATGGGGCACACAGATACCGCTATCATCGGCAAATACATTCTTTCCGCAGAAATCATATACTGCTTTTACCTTGGCGTGTGCATTCTCTTCAAATGTGTGCCAGGGTTCAGGTGTATCTTCCGTAAACCCAATATCCTGAAGGGAAAGTAACTGCACCTGTTGTAACATCTCCCTAATCTCACGGATCTTACCTTTATTGTTTGAAGCGATCACCAATTCCATAGTCATGAAGCGGCAGTTGCCGCCACGCAAACTTACGCCTGTATTCACTAATAAATACACCGGCTGTATCGTACTTTTGTTACAGACTCAGTTGTATTGGCAATCGTAACACTCATAACAGATTTCGGGACGCATGACGCATCAGCCGGCATGGCACGGGGTATTCTTTTGTCGGCACTGCCCGATACCCGGATCATTGATGTGAGCCATGAGATACAGCCTTTCCGCAAGGACATGGCAAGCTACGTGCTCCGGTCATCGTATCCACACTTCGCGCCTGGCACTGTGCATCTGCTTCTCGTCGATGTGTATCATGACGCTTTGCCACGACTGGTATGCGTGTACCACGGGGGGCACTATTTTATTGCACCCGATAACGGGATACTTCCGGCCGCACTGGTAATGAATGCGCCGGAAGGACGGCTTTCTTTTGAACTGCAGGCAGGGAATTCATTCGCAGACTGGCTTTTGGCGGCGGCAAAGTGTGTATCGATGATTGCAAATGGGACCATTGACCAGCTACCATCCATCCGCCTTGCGCCTATGGAAAAGGTGGAAACTAAGAAAGACGAGAAACAGGTAGATTCCAACGTGGATATACAGTATGTAGATCACTTTGGAAATGCGGTAACCAATATCCAAAGGGAGTACTTCGATAAAATGAACACAGGCAACCGATTCCGGCTCGATATCATGCACGTTACCGAACTGAACACCATTTCCGACAGCTACTCTGATGTGCCCCCGGGCGAGCTGCTATGCAGATTCAACAGAAACGGTCTGATGGAGATCTGCGTGAATCAGGGCAGCGCCGCCAGCCTGTTCGGACTAAGAACCGGCGGCCAACATAATTACCTAAAAATCACGTTTGAATGATAATACGTATAGTGCAAATGACCTTCAGGGCCGACAAAACAGATGAGTTTGTAGCGATGTTCAATGAACGAAAAGACCGCATCCGTCATTTTGATGGTTGCAGGCATCTGGAGCTTTGGCAAGACAAGAAGCAACCTGAAATATTTTTCACGTACAGCCATTGGGACTCAGAGACTGCATTAGACCACTACCGCTTTTCAGAATTCTTCAAGGAAACATGGGGAATTACAAAGCCAATGTTTGCAGCCTCCCCTCAGGCCTGGAGTGTTATGCAGCGGTATGATGTAGGGTAAATCACATCCCCACCTTAGCCCTTAACGGGGCAGGTACGTCCATGCCTTTCTGTTGCATGCTTCTGATTAGATTCCTGGCCTTGTCGGGCTGCTGCGTGTCCACATACAACAGTAGCAGATTATTATGAGCCATCGGATTGTAAGGATCTCGCTGCAGGTAACGTTCCAGGTAACCGATTGAACCATTCAGGTCCCTTTTTTCCATGGCCACGCGAGCAAGCAGGAAATCGCACTGCACATAGTCTGATATTTTTTTCTCCTCAAGCAAATATGGCTCTGATGCCAAAACAGAATCCTTGCGCTGCAACATCTCGGCCATGTAGAAATTGAGGTATTTCTCTTTCGGATTCAACTTGTATGCCTTTCTGAATAATTGCTCCGACCTCGTATATTCTGTCTTATCAAGGCGAGCGGCCAGCATCATATTCGCATACGCAGAGTTGGGTGATGATTCTGCGGCACTTGTCCAAAATGTGAGCGGATCTGAGAAATTGTGCTGATGGCGCACATTCAGCAGCGCCAATACACCACACAACACCACAATGACCACAGCACGCTGTTTCTCTGAAAATCTGTTGTTTAGCAAAGCAGTATGTGGCAAAGCCAGCAAAACGCCGATAGCCGGCAAATAGAGCCTGTGCTCGAACGTCTGCTGATTAAGTGAAGCGGGCACCAACAATGCCGGCATGAGAAATAACAGGAAGATACCCAATGCTCCCGCCAACACCTTGAGTGACTCAGCACTTCGGCCGGATGAAAGCGCGACAAGCGCACCGAACAGAGCGATGCCCATCAACCCGAAATACAGTACAGTGTCCTCCTGAGTGGGGAATACACTTTGATTAACCGGCAAGAAGATCTTCCCGATGTATTGTATGATAACGGGCAAACGATGCACCATGTCGCTGAACGCCGCGGCTGACCCTATACCCGACGATTGAATAGTGGCAGCCGATCGTGCTCCATACCATACCAGAAAACAGCCGGCCCAAACGCCATACTGAACCAACATATTCCTCTCATTCCAACGGATACCTTTGTATAGCACTAGCAAGCAAAAAGCGGCCGGTGCACCAAACACTGCGGTCTCCTTGGTAAAGAAAGCCAGCAAAAGGAACAGCCCGGAAAATATCAACGACTTAGCTTTGCCTGATTGTGCATATCCCAGTGAATGATAAAGAAAAGGAACCACGAACAAAGCCAGCAGCGTATCATTGCGGCCCGGTATCCAGGTAACGGCCTGAGTGAGCACAGGATGAGCCGCGAATATTAGCGAGAGATAAAACGAATTTGCTGCAGTGATGCCAAGACGAAATAGCAACTTATACAACATTACCACAACGCCCATATGCAGGAGCACGTTTATTAGATGATATCCAAACGGCTCCTCTCCACTCATCTGGTAATTGAGTATCATAGCGTCGGAGAACAGGGGTCGGTAGTACGGATCCTTTACCGCATCAAAAAGTCCTCGGGAGAATGATGCTATCAGGTTGGAAGTGTCCTCATTAAACGCTTTGAATTCTTTAATGAATATTGTGTCATCCAGCTCGGTAAAACCCAGTGATAATGAGGGCAGGTAAACGAGCAGTACTGCGGCAGCAAGCAACATTACAGGGTATGGAATACGAAATGCACTACCTGCGTCAGCAGCCACTGTACGTTGGTTAGATCGATCAATGCCCCCGGCCTGTTTTATCTTGTTCTTACTCACGTTTATAGCTATACAAACAAATGTATTAAACGGTAGCGACACGCACAACAACATTCTGCGCATAAAAAAAGCCGGCAATGTTATTGCCGGCTTTTCTAAAAGACATTATGTAATTAGTCTGCTATCGTGATCCTTGCAGTGTGCCTGCTTCCGTCAGCAGCAATTGCTGTAAGCAGGTAAACGCCCGCAGGCTCATTGAGCGACACATTTACGTTAGTATTGTTTACCGCAGTGAATTCTTTTACTGTCTGTCCGGCAATGTTAGTGATCACCACTTTAGCCTGCTCGTTAGCAACGCCTGATATTTTCACTGTCAGCGTACCCTGAGATGGGTTAGGGAACACATTGAGAGAAGTGCCTTCAGCAGCAACGCCATTCACACCGGAAGTTGAACCATGAAGGGTAACAGTAAATGTTTTCGTAGTTGATCCACAAGTGTTTGTTGCAACATAAGTGAATACCGAAGTACCCGTATCGATCACCACGAAGAAGCCGTAACCGATGAGTGGAGTCATTGCCATGTTGCTCGTTGACCATGCACCGCCTGCAGGAGAGCCAATGAGTGTATAGGAACCACTGAGTGCAACAGAGGCAGGACCTGTGATAGTCACATCAGGACGATCGTTCACGTATACCGGCTTCTTGATAGATGACCTTCCGAAGGCTGTAGTAACATAATAAACCACTGTGTCCTTACCGCGCTCTACACCCGTAAGTTTTCCGGTTGTATCATTGAACAATGCAACCGTAGCGAGTGTGTCTTGGAGGCTAACCCATGTACCACCGGCAACTGAAGATATGAGAGAGATAGTTGAACCAACACAAACCGTGTCAGGACCAGAGATAGTACCCGGGTTAGGGAGAGGACCAACGTGCATTGGTGAAGTTGCTGAAGTAGTTCCGCATGTGTTGCTTACAGTATAAGTAACAGTGGTAACACCTGTGTCAATACCCTTGATGGTGCTTCCCGTTGTGAACTTAGCGATCATTGTATCGGCAGATACCCATGCACCACCGGGAGTAGTGTTTGTGAGGACCAGGAATGAATCGATACCAACGCTGTCATTACCGCCTATTGCTGCTGCCGGAACTTCAACAGTGATTGTGTGTGTTGCATATGCAGCGCCACAGCTGTTAGACCTGTAATAAGAGATAACTGAAGTACCCTGAGAAGTACCTGTTACAAAACCTGCAGCATCGACCGGAGCAACTGAAGGATTGCCGCTGAGCCACATGCCACCTGATACTGATGAAGTAAGATGGATCCATGAACCAGAGCAGAGAGCAGTAGCACCAGTGATAGTGCCGGTTGATGGCAACACCTCTACAAATACTGACTTAGTGGAAACGATAGAACCACATGCATTTGTAAACGTATGCGTTACGATATCAGAACCTGCAGTAACACCGGTTGTAGCACCACCAGGAGCAACAACGACATTTCCTGCAGCTGTAGACCATGTAGCGGTTCCGATAGAGTTGTTATTCACGAGTGTGATTACGTTGCCAACACAAACATGAGTTGGACCGGTTGTAACCGAGAAAGTAACTAACGTATCTACCCTTGAGTTGATCTTAGACACCGACAGACCACATGTGTTGGTAAATGAATACTTGATAGAGTCTATACCAAACGCGCGACCTTCCAGAACACCCAGCGGGCTTACTGTGTCGATGGCATGGTTCACATTGCTCCAGGTGCCACCGGCAACAGAACTGGTGAGTGTGATAGTGCTACCAACACACACAGGAGTCATGCCGCTGATAACGCCTGCAAACGCAGTGTCAACGGTCAGCATTGCCGCTGCAGATGTGTCTTTTCCGGTACCATTAGAAACGATTGCGCGGTACCAATAACCATTCTTTGCAACCGAAGGGATCACCGCGAGTGTGTCGTTTGTTGCCCAGAAGTAAGCCGCACCATTGAAAACAGTATCCCATGATGTACCTGCATCATCAGAATACTGCCACATGAATGAAAGAGGAGTTGCACCTGTTGCCACAACGTGGAAATAAGTAGTGTCGTGCGCACAAATGGTGCTGTTGGCAGGGTCTGTAGTTACCACCGGAGCCTGTGCATTAGCTTTTGCAGCGAAAAGACTGAGACAGAACGCCAGCAGACTTGATAAGTAAACACTTTTTTTCATGTTCGTTATTTTATTTTTCCTATGTATTAAGTAATCATCACCCTTTCGTTATAGAATTAACAAACCGGGCTTTGGTTCAGATAACAATAATCAGGCAAATCTAATCATTTCAAATCAAATTTTAACAATGCCTGTATTGCAATATTCATATAATTTGTTCAATTATGCGAATTACAAATACATCTCATACAGGCACTTATTTGCTGCCTGACCCTTTTTTCAGGCTGTCTATTTTCATGTCGCTAACCAAACCGTCTGCCGGGGCATCAAGCGTGTTTCGTTCGTCTTTCGTGAACACCAGGCGGCCAGATCTGAGCAGATTTCCTTCCCCAAAAATCCGAAGAGCCATTGCCCCTACCGCCACTGCCTCTTTTTGCCTTTGCTCTTCGGGCATGTCGTACATACCGGGCGCGCCGAGCACCACTATCAAGTGCTCCCTGTCTTCGGGTTTTATGTGCACCGCGCCTACTTTGCCGGGATATGCTGCAAACACAGAGTCCTGCAACTGTTGCATATAGGCCATATCAGATTCTTCGCGACACGACGCAATAGAAACAACCACGGCCAGTGCCGTTGCGTAAATAGCAGCTTTATTCATATAAAGTTTTTTGAAAATAAATATACAAAGAAATCGCTAACCAGCGATACCCAGGACATCCTTCATTGTAAAAACGCCTGTTTTGCCTGCCAGAAATTCGGCAGCCAGAACGGCTCCCTGCGCAAACCCCTTGCGGCTATGTGCCGTGTGAATGATATCAATGGTGTCGATCGAAGAGCTGTAACTAACCATGTGGGTTCCCGGTACCTCGCCTACCCTATGCGCAAAAACAGGAAGTGCCTCGGGTGAGTCTGCTCCATTTAACTGCCAGGAACACTTGTTGCCTAACCGGGCTATGATCTGCTCGGCTATGGTGATCGCAGTGCCGCCCGGTGCATCTTTTTTGTGAACATGGTGCGTCTCTTCCACTTTAACGGCATATTCATCGCGCCCGTGCATGAGTGCCGCCAACAATTTGTTTACCTCAAAAAAGATATTGACACCCACACTGAAATTAGATGCATGGAGGAAACCTCTGTTCTGCGCAAGTGCCAGTGAATTGGCGTCGGCAAAATGATCGTTCCAACCCGTTGAACCACTTACCACGTTAACACCGGCCTCCAGACAATCTTTCACGTTTACCCACGCAGCATGCGGTCCTGTGAATTCAATGGCAACATCAGCCTGCGCCAAATTGGCAACCGTAAGGTCTCCACGGTTAGCGCTTGTGATCTTCAATACCACCTCGTGACCACGACTCAAGGCGATGTCTTCAATCGCCTTTCCCATTTTACCGTACCCGATAAGTGCTATTCTCATGATCAGAGGTTCATTTTGCTCATGATGCGCTCGAGATCCTCGTCATTATAGAACTCTATAACAATCTTCCCTTTTCCGCTCTTCTTGCGCTCCAGCTTCACCTTTGTAGATAGATGAGATGCCATGTTGTCTTCAATACGCTTGTAGGCAACAGGAAGTTTCGCAGCAGAACCCTTGGGGGCGATAGGGGCGGCATCGTTAGATGACAGCTCTTTGACCATCTGCTCAACCTGCCTAACCGAAAGACCACGTTGCATGATCTCGCGATAAACATACAACTGCTGCTCCACATGATCCAAACCAATAATGGCACGTGCGTGGCCCATGCTGATCTGGCCATCGCGAACGGCTTTCTGAATATCGGGAGGCAGTTTCAACAAGCGAAGGTAATTCGCCACGGTGCTGCGCTCCTTTTTCATACGCTCAGAAACCTGTTCCTGTGTAAGACCACATTCATCCATGAGCTGGCGATAGCTGAGCGCGATCTCTATCGCGTTCAGGTCCTCGCGCTGCAGATTCTCCAGCAAAGCCATTTCCAGTATGCCCTGGCTGTCAGCTGTGCGGATGTATGCAGGGATATCAGTGAGACCGGCGATCTTTGAAGCTCGCAACCTGCGCTCACCGCTTATAAGTTGGTAAGACGATGGTCCGGTCTTAACGACAGTGACCGGCTGGATAACATCGTGCAATTTGATGCTAGCAGCAAGTTCCTGCAAGGGCTGTTCCTCAAAATCTTTCCTTGGCTGCTTGGGGTTTACCGTGATCTGATCGAGCGGGATGCGCGCGATGGTATTAGCGTTCTGCCCCGAAACCGCAGGCACTCCTTCTTTGGGGGCTTGTATCTCCTCATCAATCGTATCGAGCAATGCCCTGATACCCTTTCCCAGCCCTTGTTTTTTGTTGATCTGCGACATTTTTATGTTGTAGGCAGCGTAAATGATCTTGTGTATGAATGAATTGAATAACAGCGGACAAGAACACTATTGGCGCCCGCCTATTCGGTATTATTCTGTTTCAAAAATTTTATCCTCGTTCTTTATCTTGGTCATGTTGTTCTTCTGTAAGATCTCTTTGGCAAGATTCAAATAGTTAACGGCACCGGTACTTTCTGCATCATAAAGCAATGCCGGCATACCGAAGCTCGGCGCCTCACCCAAACGAGTGTTTCTGTGAAGTATGGTATTGAACACCAGATCTCCGAAGTGATTCTTGATCTCTTCAACAACCTGATTAGACAGACGCAAACGCCCATCGTACATGGTCATCAGGATACCCTCTATCTTCAATTTGGAATTGATCCTCGTCTGAACGATCTTGATCGTGTTCAGCAATTTCCCCAATCCCTCAAGTGCGAAATATTCGCACTGTACCGGTATCACCACACTGTCGGCAGCAGAGAGCGCGTTGACAGTAATGAGGCCGAGTGAGGGAGAGCAATCGATGATGATGAAATCGTAATTAGCGATCACTCCTTCCAGCGACTTGCGCATCACATGTTCCCTGTTGGGCTGATTAATGAGCTCTATCTCTGCCCCCACCAGATCGAGGTGGCTGGGAAGCAAATGAAGATTTGGTGTTTCGGTCTCTAAAATAACCTGCGCTGCAGGCGTTTCGTTGACCATGCAATCGTACAGGCTTATCTGAATGTTCTTTAGATCGAATCCATTGCCGGTGGTACTATTAGCCTGCGGATCAGCGTCTACAAGCAGTGTTTTATATTCCAGCACTGCGAGGCTTGCAGCGAGGTTGATGGCAGTAGTAGTTTTCCCTACACCACCCTTCTGATTTGCTATTGCTATTACTTTTGCCATTTTCTCTTGATTCGTTTTTTTGGGTATTGGTTCTACAGGTACATAACCGGCTCCGCCTCAACTGACATCTTCGCGCTCCTATAATTCTATTGTGTCCCCAATGGCAGGCAAGATCAACTCTTTTCCTGCATTTCGGAATGCCTCCTTCGCCTTTTCGTGGTCGATCCGGATATACCCGAAAGTGTCGAAATGAACACCGATCACCTTTTTGCATTTGATCATATCTGCCGCGATGAGCGCATCATCCACATCCATGGTGAAGTTTCCACCGACAGGCAGAATAGCCACATCCGGCACCGCATACAACGGAATAAGCTCCATGTCTTTTGTCAATGCGGTATCGCCGCTGTAGTAGAATTTCTTTTCCGTATCGTGAAACAGGAATCCGCCCGGGTTACCTCCGTACGACCCGTCGGGCATACTGCTGCTATGTTGTGCAGGTGTGTAGTGTATCTTACCAAAGTCGAAACGGGCAGGTCCGAAATTCATAGGGTGTACGTTTTCCACGCCATTCTTCTGCGCCCAGGCAACTACTTCCCATGAACTGATCACCTTCGCTCCCGTGCGTTTTGCAATATCAACGAGGTCTGCAACATGATCGGCATGCCCGTGCGAAACCATGATATAATCAGCTTGAATGGTTGATGCGTCAACAATACCTTTTGTCAATTCATTCCCAGAAATGAAAGGGTCGAATAAAAACTTCTTACCGCCTGTTTCAACCATGAAACAAGAATGACCAAAATATATGAATTTCATTTAATGTAAATTGTGGAATACCTATGCAAATTTAAGTTTTGCATAGCCAAATCCAAAATAAGTGAAGGTTAGTTTTCCCCAGTCTAGCTTTTATCTACCGAATAGGCCCCGGCACCTATGAACATGAGCCCGAAAAAGACCGAAGCAAGCTCAACAGCGTGGTTGATCTCGGCAATGCGGTAGATATTTGTGTATTGCGACAGGGCAGCGACAATGAAATTGATGACCAAAAGCGCGCATACCAGTCGGAACCAAAGACCGAGTATGCAGAAAAGACCGCCTATCGTTTCTGTGATGGCACACATAAAGCCCCAGAACGCCGGCCAAAAGTGAATATGTAACTTGCCCATGGCACCGCCCAATTCGGTCCAAACCTGTGGGCCACCTATCAATTTGTCTTTACCGTGCAGTATCATCATGGCACCGAGGCCGATACGCAGGACCAGGAGACCAAAATTCTGATAGCGCCCCAATTTTCCGAAAATTGCCATACAGGGATGTTTATGTAAAGATAATTGCTTTAGCGGCTTTTAGCGAGTAGCCGAACCGGATTTATGTTCGTGCATGGATCGGGTAACGAATTCGCTGATCTCTCGCCTGAAGCGATCATCTGAGAATCTGAGGGCATTTTCCCTTATGCAGGCATTGTCGGTGAGCGGGTTGGCGTCAAGACGTTTTACGGCGTCGATGACCGACTGTTCGGTCTGCTCTGCAAAGAGATAACCGCTCACCCCATCCACCACCGTTTCGCGATAGCCACCGTAATCGAGGGCGAGCACCGGCGTGCCGCAAGCCTGCGCCTCAACACACATAATGCCAAAATCCTCCTTGGCCGCGAAAATACAGGCCCTTGCCTCCTGCATGTAGCGTATCATTTCAGCGTCGTCCTTATATCCCAGCCATTCAATATTCGGGTGACCTTGCAGCATTTCATCAAAACCGGATGCACCCCACCCCTCTCCTATCAGGATAAGCTTCTTATCGGGCATCTGCTGAAACGCCCTGATGACCATGTCGATCTTTTTGTAGGGTACAAATCTGCCGGGACACATGTAGTAGTCTTTACGCGGACCACTGTGCAATTCAAACCGACCGGTGCGCACAGGAGGATAGATGACTACCGAACTTCTGCCGTAACTCCGCTCTATACGCTGCTGTATGTGTTTTGAGTTGGCAATAAAGAAATGAACCCTTGATGCAGTGGCAACATCCCACCTACGCAACCATTCTACAAATTTCCTGTACAGCCACGACCTGCCCATCGGATGCCCTTCGGCATAATCGTCATACATATCCCATATGGGACGAAGAGGAGTGTGGCAGTAGCAAATATTGGGGATCGACGGATCAGCCTGAAATCCCTTGGCAACGGCATGCGACGTAGAAATAACGACATCATACCCTCGTAGACGGAACCGCCCCATGAGCCATGGCATTACCGGAAGAAAATAGCGATAGAATTTTGTGATCCCCGGCACGAACTGAAGTAACGATGTTCGCACCTTTCGTCCTTTCAGTATGGTCTGAGTAGGGCCGGGACCAAACTTATTGAACAAGGCGTAGACATCAACCTCGTCGTTGCGGTAAACCTCCAGGATCTCTCCGGCTACCTTCTCGGCACCGCCGTTGGCGTTAAACCAGTCCTGAACAAATGCCACCTTCATTTGATGTGCAATTTAGCGGTTTTACGTCTGCTTTCCGACAAAAAGCGGGCGGTTGCCGACAAGAAGAATGAAATTAGGCTGCGCATGCTTAGTTTTGCCACACATGAAAAAAGACACCTCCTCTATCCCGTTCTCGCCCTATCAGAAATTCGTGATTCTGATCATTGCGCTTACACAATTCTCCGTCGTACTCGATTTTATGGTCATGTCGCCGCTGGGCGATATGATGATGAAGTCTATGAACCTCACCCCATCTCAGTTTGGATTGGCAGTTTCGGCCTATGCAATCAGCGCCGGTTTGTCCGGATTATTCACAGCAGGATTCGCTGACCGGTTCGACCGCAAGAAACTCTATCTGTTCTTTTATGTTGGCTTCATTGCGGGCACCTTCCTGTGCGGAATGGTGCATACGTATACCCAGTTGATTGCCGCCCGAATATTCACCGGCATCTTTGGCGGAGTGATCGGGTCTATCGCAATGGCCATCATAACCGACCTGTTCGACCTTCATCACCGCGGACGAGTAATGGGCTTCATTCAAATGGGCTTCGGCGCCAGTCAGGTACTGGGCATTCCTATCAGTCTGTACATTGCCAACCATTGGGGATGGCAAATGCCGTTTATAATGGTGGGAGCGTTGGGCATTGTTATCGCTGTTCTAATTATGTCTAAAATGAAACCTGTGTCACATCACCTTTCCCTGCAAACCGACAAGAATGCATTTCTGCACCTTTGGCACACTGTAGCAAAACGTAAGTACCGGATAGCGTTTCTGACAACCGCACTCCTGTCCATCGGCGGGTTTATGATGATGCCGTTCGGCAGCGCATTCGCAATCAATAATTTGAAACTCACCAACGAACAATTACCCATGCTTTTCATGGTATCAGGCATTGGTTCTCTGGTCATTATGCCCTTGATTGGGAAAGTGAGCGACAAGATCGATAAGTTCAGAGTGTTTACCATTGCCACGGTATGGATGTGCATTATGGTCGTCATTTACACCAATCTAGGACCTTCGGCGCTTTGGCAAGTGATCCTCTTCAACGTATTGATGATGTCAGGAGTAATGGCCCGGATCATTCCTTCTTCAGCTTTGGTATCGGCTGTACCTGCTATGGCCGACCGTGGGGCATTCATGAGTATAAATGCCTCGCTGCAACAGATAGCAGGCGGTATCGCTGCAGCCTTCGCAGGTATCATCGTAGTGCAAACGGACAAAACCAGTCCGCTGCAACACTATAATACCCTCGGCTACATCATTGTCGCCATCTCAATTTTGAGTATGTATATGCTTTTCCGGGTATCGGCAATGGAAAAAGACACACTCAAGGAAGAGAAACTGTAGCTACTATCGTTTCATTACGGTGACTGCCACTGTCCCGACTGCATCAGTATAACGAACGACATACAACCCCACCGGGAATTCGTGGAGTGACACTCTAAACATACCTGCCCCGGAACAAGCCGCCTTTGCAACCATAGCCCCCATTACGTTATTCACAACAACAGTAGCCCCTTGCTGTGCTCCTTCTATTACCAATACGTCGTGTGCAGGGTTGGGGTAGATACTGATCGCTCTCAGACCTGCTATGGTTTCATTCACACCCAACTCGGGCAGGGGATTATGATAAACATTCCATGCAGTGTCTGTTACCATACGCAACACTGAAAGGTCGATTGACGGGCAGCCTCCTGCACTTGAATCGGCAACTAATGCGAATACAATATGGTCCCTTCTTTTGTCTTCCAAAGAAAATCCGCGCGTGGTCATCACCGTCCGCATATCACCGGCGGCACCTCCATTTGCGCACCCCATGATATCTGACGTATCAAAAGGATCTCCACCTACAACATAGTCCACATCTGCGCCATTCTTCTTAATGTGATCACCATTTCTCATCCGAGCCCTCATGTATCTGTCGTACTCTTCGGGTATGGCCGGATTACCAATAATAGAGGGGTCGTTGTTGTAGTATGTGAAGCTTCCCACCGGCACAAATCCAGCCCCTCCGTCGCCAGGCACCTTAACAAAGGTTACTCCGGCAGCTGACTGATTTGACCCGTATGCCCCCGATGGAGTGCCTGATGAGCCACTGCTGGAATCAACCGCACTATAAATGATTCCCAATCTACGAGACGAATCAAACGCGATATAGGTGTCTTCGTAAGCATGTAATTCGGGATCGTTCCAGATCGCGAATCTCATATCGGTGTAATCCCCACCAGACCGATTGATTATCTCGTAATCGTAATACACTACGTTATCTATTGGAGTTGACCGCTTGTATCCGTATGCCATCGCTCTGACCTCCACTTTCAGCGGACTCCCATTTGTCTCATCATGCGTAGGTCCGTTATCGCTGAACACCCACCACAATACACCATCTCCATTAAAGTCGGGATACTCACCAGACAACGGCTGATAAATTCCGTCGCCGTTCCTATCAACAAAAGGAGCCATTTCGCCAGGCACATCAAGTGACACGCCACCTCTCCCCGTTGCATATAGATTTCCCTTACCCGGCCACGAGAGTATTGACGGAGGCGTATTCGATAGATTATGAAAAACTCTAGCCCTATGGACGTTCACATCGCTTCTGCTCACCTTCCAGACCTTTGCCCACTTAGCAGATGTAGAGTAGTCAAGATTCCCCGATGCATCAAGCGGGCCGGGCCAAAAATCGTTTCCGTTTTGCCGATAAGTCTGTGCAGCTACATGCAGATTTCCGGACGCATCAGTTGCACTAAGCCATACTGCACCTGCAAGATAAAGTCCCTGTCTGCTACCCTCTGAGAACATGCAGTGCCTTTTGAACGGTGTTGTTGTGTGCCAGATATCGCCGTGAACAAGCGACATCACGTTCAGGTTGTTCACACACAGGGAATCGCCATCCGGGAACGGCACTTGTGCATTAGCAACAAACGAGAAAAAGAGAACCAGAAGGCCGACTATTTTATTCATGATGCGGACTTGAAAAATAACAAAAAGAAAGGTAAGCTACCGGCAATAAACGTAATTCAAGTGACATCGCTTACTGCTTCACTATCCTGAACGATGCCATCCGATCAGAATCAACACATCGAACAACGTACACTCCTAACGGCAACTCTTTCACGTACACCTTAAATGAACCCGCCCCGTCATGACTTGCCGATGCAACCGTTGCCCCCAATACGTTAGTCACAACAACAGTAGCCCCTTGCTGTGCTCCTTCTATTACCAATACGTCGTGTGCAGGGTTGGGGTAGATACTGATCGCTCTCAGACCTGCTATGTGTTCATTTACACCCAACTCAGCAGGAGGATTATGATAAACATTCCATGCGGTATCAGCTACTGTATTCAGTCCGCTTAGATTTACCGAAGGGCAACCACCGGCAGCAGCACTTGCCACCAATGCATACACCAGCCGTTCCTTCTGCCCTGCTGGCAAAGAGAAACTACTTGTCGCCATTACTATTCGTCTGTCTCCGGGTATGTTCGCCTTTTCACATTCGCTGGAATCCCCCGGCGCTGACGGAACACCTGCATACACATAATCCACATCTACACCATTCTCCTGGAATGAGCGCCGCTTCGCATTCGTGCACGCATGTAGTTATCATACTCAGCCGGTAACACCGGATTGCCTTGCGGAGACGGATCATTATTGTAGTTTGTAAAACTTCCCATCGGAACGAACGTTGTTCCTACATCCCCGGGCACCCTGATCATCGTGATACCTGAAGCAGGCGGATTTATTCCGTAAGAACCTGGAGGATGTCCCCCTGAAGCACCATCATCATTTGTTGCATTATACACTATACCCATGCGGCGGGCAGAATCGAAACAAATGTAATCATCGAGATAATAGCCCAGATCCACATCATCCCACACTGCCATCCTGAACTGACTGTAATCTACCGACGAACGATTCTCAACAGTGTAGTCGTAATACACCACATTGTCTATCGGTGTAGATCTCTTGTAGGCATACGCCATGGCATGCACCTCCACCTTCAATGGCACGCCATTCGTTTCAGTGTGTGTAGGCCCATTATCGCTGAATACCCAGAACAAAGCAGCGTCACCTCTGAAATCAGGATATTCACCATTGAGAGGCTGATAGGCCCCATCGGAATTCAGATCAACAAATGGTGCCATTTCCCTGTCAATAGTCAGCGCTGCCCCACCCTTCCCTGCTGCATTCGCATTGCCTTTGGCCGGCCAATTCAATATCGATAGTGGTGTATTGAAGACAGTTCGAGAGACATTTGTTTTGTGGTAGGCTATTTCGTCACGCGTCACCTTCCAGAGTTTTGCCCATTTTGCCGAGGTAGTGTAATCAAGCATGCCGGATGCATCCAAAGGTCCCGGCCAGTAGTCTGAACCTGCCTGTCTATAAGTTTGCGCGGCAACGTGCAGATCACCTACCGGATCTAAAGCACCCATCCATAGTGCAGAAGCTATATGCAGACTCCTTTGATCATTAGCCGGAAACTTGCAGTGAGCATTATACGTGAATGGATCGAACCACATGTCGCCGTGCACCATCATGCGCACGTTAAGGTTGTTTACATTCAGGGAGTCGCGATCATTGAAAGGCGTTTGCGCATGGGTGTGAGCGGCAAGAAACAGAACGATAGCAGTATACAGGTGTCTCATGTTCCATAATTTGGTTGTATTTGTAAAGACGAGGAAAACACCACCAAACTTGGGACTACACGACAATTATTTCAAAAAAACTTCTTTTTGCCTGGTCTGTTCTACGGCAGTGTACAGATCAAAGTAGGCACCTCCGGCTGCGATCAACTCGTTGTGATTGCCTCTTTCTTTCACTATACCTTTATCCATCACGAGGATCTCATCGGCCTTACGGATAGTAGAAAGCCTGTGCGCGATCACAATGGATGTTCGCCCCTTTATAAGCGTATCTATGGCCTTCTGAATCAGTTGTTCACTTTCGCTGTCAACCGATGAAGTGGCCTCATCCAGGATCAGTATAGCCGGATCATACAGCAACGCCCGCGCAAAAGAAACAAGTTGTCTCTGCCCCTGAGACAGACTATTACCACGCTCCATAATATTGAAGTCGTAACCGCCGGGCAGCTTCATGATAAATTCGTGTATTCCCAACATTTTGGCAACATGCTCCACTTTATCGCGGGATATGTCGGCATTACGCAGGGTGATATTATCGGCTACAGTGCCTGAGAATAGGAACACATCCTGCAACACAATACCTATTCGGCCGCGCAAACTGTAAATGTCATATTCTGTTAGCTTCCTGCCGTCAATGAGTATGTCTCCGGTTTCAATTTCGTACAGTCGGTTGAGAATGCTGATCAATGATGTCTTTCCTGCACCTGTGTGTCCCACAACGGCCATTGTCTTTCCTGCTTCCAACCTGAATGAGACCCCTCTCAGTACAGGCACACCGGGCTTGTAGCTGAAATGAACATCATGAAACTCCACCAGTCCCCGCAATCCGGATGCCGATAATGAGCCGTTATCAGGAAGATGCTCCTCACTGTCCAAAACAGCAAAAACACGTTCTCCGGCTATAACACCCATTTGCAGCACATTGAACTTATCTGCCATCATGCGCAGCGGCCTGAAGAGCAGGTTGAGGTATAACACAAAAGAGATGATATCACCGGGTGTAGCCGCGTAGTTCATGATCCTGGATGCACCATACCACACCAACAGACCAAGTGACATCGCCAAAATGATCTCCACCATAGGAAAGAACACAGAATAGGCAAATATGCCCTTTATGTTGGCATTTCGGTGCTCTGTATTAATGTCGGTGAACTTCTTCATCTCTCCGTCTTCGGCAGCAAATGCCTGCACAATGTACATGCCTGTAAGATGTTCCTGCGCAAATGCGTTGAGCGCGGCGACTGCATTGCGTACACGCTGAAACGATTTGTTTACAGCTTCTTTAAACCACCACGTGGCTATGATGAGAAGCGGAAAGGTAGCCAGGCACACCAATGTCAGCCGCCAGTCGGTGATCAGCATCACGGTAATGATGGCTACTATCGTAAGGATGTCGGCAACGATACTAATGATACCCTCGGAAAAGATATCGTTTATGGACTCAATATCGTTTATGGTACGGGTGGTGAGTGTTCCTATAGGTGTACGGTCGTAAAAGGAAATGTTTTGAAACAGCACCTTCCTGAATACGGAGTTGCGCATATCATTCACAACCGTCTGGCCCAACCAGTTTGCCCTGTAGCTGAAAAGAAACCTGAGGGAACTTTCGACGATCAGCAACCCGAATTGGATCACGCTGATCCATATCAGCCCTTCCATTAAATTGTTGCTGATGTACTTATCAACCGACATCTTGATGAGATATGGCCTGAGAGGGGCTATCAGTGCCAGCACCACTCCCAACGTCATCACCAGATACAATGTTCGGCTGTAAGGTCGCGTAAACGAAAAAATACGCTTCAATAGACCAAGGTCGAATCCCTTCTTTTTATTTTGTTGCCCGCTCACCTACGTTCTATTGTTCTTCTTTTTCGGCCATCAGATAGGCTTTGATAAAGTCATCCAATTCGCCATCCATTACCGGCTGCACATTTCCTACCTCGAAGTCGGTACGATGATCTTTGATCATCTTGTAGGGATGGAACACATAACTGCGTATCTGCGATCCCCATTCTATCTTCTTTTTGTTGGAATTCGTTGCATTCAATATTTCCTGACGTTTCCTAAGCTCTTCCTCATAAAGGCGGCTTTTCAGCATCGTCAGTGCTTTCTCCCGGTTCTCGCCCTGTGTACGTGCCTGCTGACACTCCACGATAATTCCGGTTGGAATGTGTTTCAATCGCACTGCTGTTTCCACTTTGTTCACGTTCTGTCCGCCCGAACCGCCCGACCTGAAGAATGCCCATTCGAGATCCGACGGGCTTACCTGAATGTCGATCGTATCATCAATCAACGGATACACAAATACAGACGCGAATGACGTGTGCCTGCGCGCGTTTGAATCGAAAGGAGAAATGCGCACAAGGCGATGCACACCGCTCTCGGCTTTTAGCAATCCGTAAGCAAACGCCCCGTCAAATTCCAGGGTCGCTTGTTTGATACCAGCGCCGTCGCCATACTGCACGTCTACCTCACTCACCTTCCAGCCCTGTTTTTCGCCATACATCCGGTACATGCGCATCAGCATCTCCGCCCAGTCCTGGCTTTCCGTTCCTCCGGCACCACTATTGATCACCACCATTGCCGGCATTTCGTCTTCAGGTGCGTTGAGGGTACTCTTGAATTCGAGCTCGTCCGTATCTTTTATAGCCTTATCATAGGCCTCCTGAACTTCTTCTTCTTTTGCCTCACCCTCCTTCCAAAACTCAAAAAGCACTGCAAAATCCTCTACAGACGCTTTAACCCTATCGTAAAATTCAGTCCAGTATTTGTCAATTTTTATCTCCTTAAGAATTGCTGTGGCACGGGCATTATCATCCCAGAATCCGGGCGACAGGGTCAATTGCCGGTCATTCTCGATTTTGGCCAGCCTGTCGTCGATTCGCAGAAAGCGATGCAGATGTTGGATGCGTTCCCGCATCTCTTTCAGGTTCTCCTGTGTCATAGGGCGCAAAGGTACGTGTAATGGCGCAACCTGCCTATCGTGTATGCCAGTTCCGGCTTTCCGCGACCATATAATCGTCAGCGCGCCAGCAACCGGTTCTCTCCCCGCTCCACCACTTCATAACCCGGAAATACCCTGGAAAACATTCGTTGCACCAACAACCATTCATTCCATTCGTTCACCATGTAGTTCATAGCTATGTGCCCGTCCGGCGCCAGCAGACCTTTGCAACTATTCAGGAACTGCTCGCTGAACACAAATGGTGGCACAAACCGGCCGTTGAAGACATCAATAAAAATAAGGTCAAATTTCCTGTTACACGATTCCACATGGGCGGCAGCATCGGTACATACCGGTTCAAGTTCCACGCCCTTAGGAGCAAACTCCATCGCCCACTTCAGTATCTGTTTATCGGTCTCAACAAGCGTGAAATGAGGTTTGTAACCTTTTTCGGCAAAAACATGCACAATGCTGGCCAATCCGGTTCCAAGCACCAGTACATTTTCAATTAATGGCAGATCCGCATTAAAATGCCGGTACAACTCTCTCGCAGGAAGGTAGGCAGTTCCGTCAGAGTAAAGGGCATCACGGGTGGCAAGTTGCAGGCGTCCCTGGTAGAGAAATAGCTCGATAAAATCGCCCTTTCCCCTGTCTTCCCGCCTCAGCGATACAGGAGATAAAAAACTCAGAACCTTCTTTTGAATAGGTATATCGATAACTCAGAGATTTCCGGCTATGAGCGGTTGTTCTTCTTCCTGCGGAAAATAGGCACCTTACTCTCGTTGCCGCTGATGAGGCGGCTGATGTTCTTGTGATGCGTCAGAACCACCAGGAATGCAGTTGCTATCGCAAATAACCGATAACTTAACTCCTGTGCCTGAGCGTTGAAAATGAACAAAATAAGCACCGGAAACGCTATACTAGCAGCAATAGAACTCAATGAAACATAACGCGTCAGCAACAGCATCATCACAAACACCAGCACAAGACTAACAGCAACAATAGGGTGTATTGAAAGGATCATGCCAAAGAGAGTGGCTATCCCTTTTCCTCCACGAAACTCTGCCCAGATAGGGAAGATATGCCCCAGCACCGCTGCAAGCCCCAAAAAGATCTGAAGATTCACAAAAGGCTCACTGGTCCATGCATAAGAAGAGAAAATAGACAATTTCACAGCGATAAAGCCCTTCATCATATCAGCTATCATCACACCTGAACCGGCCTTGGTACCCAGTATCCTGAATGTATTGGTAGCCCCTGCATTACCACTTCCATGCTCCCTTATATCAATACCATACACGAACTTACTTACCCAAACTGCAGAAGGAATAGAACCTAACAAATATGCTATGATTATTAAAATCGCTAATGTCATTACTGTATTTGTATTACTAAGTGAAACAAATATAGAGGAAGTGTTTTGAAAATCCTAACGCATAAAACTATTCAAACACATGTTTTTAACGTTTCCAAAGACAGAACAATCTATAAAGAATACCTACTTCCTGCAAAGCACGGATATCCATCCATTTCTGTGCGAAACCTCGAAAACACTGAACCCGGCAGCCTCTGCCTCGGTCCGTATTATCATTTCATCCTCCGCAAGCAAGCCACTCATCAACAGAACACTGCCCTTATGTAATCGTGCAAAAAGCTCTCCCATACACTGTATTAAAATATGTCTGTTAATATTGGCGAGTATCACATCATATTGTCGTTCGGGCAACTCCTCAAGTGTTGCACGGAAGATGGCGATACCTTCCTTACTGTTTCGCTGAACATTCTCTACAGCGTTTTCAACGGCCCATTCATCGTTGTCTATGCCGGTAATATCCTTTGCCCCCAACATGTCAGCCAATATCGCCAACACTCCTGTTCCCGTCCCGAAATCAAGTACACTCTTCCCGTGGAGGTCCAGGTGTTCCATGCCAATCATCATGAGCTGCGTTGTCGCATGATGCCCGGTACCAAACGACATTTTCGGCGTGATGATAATGTCGTAAGGTGTTGTTACCGGCACATTATGAAAATGGGCCCTAACCGTGCAAAAACCCTCAACAACCACCGGTTCAAAGCCCGACTCCCATATCTCGTTCCAGTTCCGTGGAGCTATGGTCTCCAGTTCATAACCAAAGTCCATTGTTTCAGCCAGTATGTCTAACGCACCTTTGTCAAAACCGTCTTCTTCACGGAACGCGTAGACGTTCGCTTCGTCCTCCTCAAATCCTTCAAATCCCTCCTCCGATAAAACTGCTATCAGTATCTCCCTCTGCTCTTCTGTAGCAGCAGGGATTGTAACTTTTATGTGGCTCATTTTTAAACTTTTTAAAGCTGTCCCTTCTCCAGCGATACTTCTGATAAATCCTCCTGAAAAAGAAGAAGGTTGCACATAATGCAACCTTCCCTGATTTTCTTTATAAAGAAGAATTATTCTTCGTCGTCAGTTGCAGGTGCTTTTTTACCTTGCTGACCCGGCTCATCTTCGCCCTGTGGCTCAACCTGAAGATTTTTCTCCTGCTGATCCATTGTGCCCGGCAATGCGCTGTTGTACAGAACACGACGTGTAGGCACATCAGTTACGATCCTGAACTCTGTACGGCGGTTAGCCTGACGTCCTTCCGGATTGTCTTTACCATTGATGGCGTTAGGTGCAACTGAATTTTTGTTACCAAAACCACGAGCGGTCATCCTTGCGCGGTCGATACCATTCTTTTCGAGGTAGTCAAGAACAGCCTGAGCACGACGCTGTGACAGAGCCAGGTTGTATTCGTCCTTACCTTTAGAATCGGTGTAAGAATAGATCTCTACAGATATTGAAGGGTTGTCTGTGAGGAAGTGCAGTACAGAGTCGAGCGACGCTACTGATTCAGGACGCAGATTTGCCTTGTCGTAATCGTAATAGATGTTGTTTACAGCGAAACTTGTCTTGATAGTATCAAGGAAGATAGTAACTACTACTGTATCATCCGGATCAGCACGCTTGATCTCCATAGTGCTTACAGATGCACGGCTAGATGTATAGCCAGGCTTGTCAGCAGTGATCACGTAGCTGTGTGTACGAGACATGTTGAAAAGGAACTTGCCGTCTTCTGAGTTATAAGTACGCAGATCGCCTTTCTGATCCACCATCTTCACAACCGATTCTGTCATGAGTTCGTTGGTCTTCTTGCTCACTACTTTACCCATTACAACCAGCCTTGGCTCATACTGAACACGCCAGATGTCGTTACAACAAGTCGGGTTTTTCAGAGCGTAAGAACCGATACGGTTTGACACCAGATAACCATCAGGTTTGCCAACCGGATCAAGGATGTAGTACAATTCATCAGCACAGGTATTTATAGGATAGCCCATGTTGTGCAGGTTCTTATAACGTGAAGGACCTCCTTCTGCAGCATAGATATCGAAACCACCCATTGACACCTGTCCGCTTGAAGCGAAGTAAAGAGTTTTGGTGCGTGAATCGTAGTACGGAGTCAACTCATCCTGGTTTGTATTAACCACTTTACCGCAGTTCTGCGGACGACCGTAACGACCATCCCTCGGGTCAATGATAGAATACCAGATATCATATTTACCACGGCTCTGCAGTGTACGGTTTGAAGAGAAGAAAAGGATCTCTTTCTTACCAACTTTAGCTACAAACGGCATAGTGTTCGTTCCTTCGTCGCCGATTGGGATCTTAACTGCAGGTCCCCAACCTCTTACGCCGAACTCTGACTTGTAGATGTCACACTTCATTTTGTTTGAGTCGTTCTCATCTACGAAGCACTTAGAGAAATAGAACGCCTTTCCACCCGGAGCCCAGCAACCGTTAGCGGTATGATAGTTCCTATCGTTGAACGCACCGTCATAGAACGGCATCGGCCACTGGAACGAATCGATAAAACCAGATTGCTTATGAGAGATCATGAACTTCTCTTTATACTGCGTATTGGTAGCAGTACCTTTCCTGTTGGTAGTCTCGATCACGTCGTTACGGCCGATGGTACCGAAAAGGAGAGATGAGTCACCAAGCGGATAAGGAGAAAGTTCTGTGTAAGCACTGTTCACGTTCGGACCGGCATTCACGATAGTTACAGGCTGAGGGTCTTTTACAGACTTGATAGCCATTTCGCAACCTTCTATCTCTTTTTTAACGATCTTCTTGATCACCTTCATTGTTTTCGGGTCCACTGTCCTGTCGGGTGTGTTCTCGATCATCGGGTTATCATTCGGAGCCAGCTTGATAGCATTCTTCTTATTGTCTTCCAGAAACTCGTTAAACGACTGGATAGCAAGTTGATATTCACACTGCTGTTTCAGCATGAGACCAGCATAATAGGCTGAATAAGGATAAACCTTCTTCGCCATATTCTTCACCTCAGTGTAGTAGTGTGCAGCCGGTACGTAATCCCTTGTGGCACGGTAACATTCGGCGAGCTGGAATGTGATATATGGGTTACGCTCGTCGATCTGTTTTAACTGCTGGTAATAATCTATGGCATTAAAATAGCTACCTTGTGCAAAGAGGAGATCAGCGTAATTTAATTTATCAGAGTAGTTGGAACCTGAAATAGGATCGTTTGCCTTATTGCGGTACTTTTCTACATTCCTTTTCTGAGCACCAGCATCAAATGGAACTATCGCAATAAACGAAGCTAAAAACAGGTACAGCCAATTTTTTCTCATGTGCGTGAGCATTGTTAAAGGATATAAAAGTATAAATTGCTTTGAAAAAAAAGAAGGGCTTTGAAAAAAAACTTTTTTAGCCCTTCTCATATTAATTAGTGTTTTTATTAGAAGCGTGTGCAAGGAATAACACGTTTCCCTGCGAATTTCATAGGATACGGCGCTATGTAGCGAACCGCGATCTCAAAGCCTCCGTTACCATTGCTGGCTGAGTTAAGTTTCGAGATGTTATAGTCATAAGCAAGACCAATGCGGAATCCTTTGAATTCGATACCGGCATTCAGGATAGCGGCATCCGATGTACGATACCATGCTCCCAGGAATACTCCGGTTGAAAAGTTTGTATAGTTGATATAGTTACCCACGTAATACAAGAATTCAGTACCTCCCACGATCTCGCTTGCTGAGGCCTGATTCTGGTAGATAACAGCCGGGCGGAAGTGAAGACGGTCGCTGGTCATGATAGAAAGGCCCAACTGACCGGTGTAGCGCATATCCAGACCTACCGTGCTGGTCTGCTTTTTCAACAAAGCATCATTTGGCTGGTTGATGTTGTTGGCTCCCAGACCCAATACATAGTTGAAACGGGTGCTACCGCCGGACAGCGATACACCTGCGTTCACCACATAGTAACTCACTGAATTCCCTATACCCAATGCGTATTCCTGAGATGTACCGGGAGAGAATGTACCATTGATAGATTCGTCGCCGAAATAAAGACGTGAAAGATCGATGCTCTTATTGGCATAACCACCCTGAAGGCCTACAGCGAGGTCGCTGTTAGCGCCAAGCGTCTTGTGGTAAGCGAGAGATAGGGCACCTGTGAAGTTCTGAAGATTACCGTCACCGGCCTTATCGTTGAATACCTGAAGACCACCGGCCAGATAACCACCACTTCCATCTACATAAAGTGGCATATCGGCATAAGCACCGGTCGTAACGTAAGGAATTGTTACGCTTTTCCACTGATTGCGGTAGATAGCACCTACACGAGCCTGACCATCAAACATACCGGTAAAGGCGGGGTTTACCACCAGCGGCTGCATATCAAACTGTGAAAAGTGAATATCCTGCGCGAAAACAGCAGGTGAGCCCAGCGTTAATGCTGCTGCAATACTGAACCGGGTTATGATACTTTTTGTATTCATCGTCTTTGTATTATCGTTGTAAAATTACCGTAATAAAGTTACGTTTCCTTGTTTTCTGATTGTTTTTCCTGATTTGGCGACTACCTCTACTTCATACACATACACCCCGATAGGCTGCGGAATGCCGTTGTATTCACCATTCCAGCCCTTTTCAGCGTCAGTTGTCTCAAAAATCAGGTTTCCCCAACGGTTGAAAATACGGAAATAATTCAATGTAGCAATACCTCGCTTTATAATTTTAAATTCATTATTTACTCCGCGGCCCGGCGCAAATGCATTCGGAACACCCACAATTGCCCCCTCGTCCACAAAGATCATGATGGAATCCTTGGTCTTACAGCCGTGCTCGGTCACCCCGCTCACGACATACCACGTGCTCACCTCGGGTGTAGCAACGGGATTGGCAATAAATTTCCCGCTGAGTCCGCCCGATGGTGTCCATGAAAACTGGGTACAATTCGTTTGCGGATCGATCTGATAACTCTCCCCGGGGAACAAACGCACCGAATCGGTCAGATTGAATACCGCCCCCGGATACACTTTCGCATCAAAATAAATCGTATCCCTGCATCCGTAGTTATTCGTCGCCACAATTGTATACGACTGATCAGTTATCGGCTTTATGACCGGTTGAGCCGCCTTGTCGCTGCTCAGATACATGGCCGGTGTCCAATGATACGACACACCACCGGTAGGCATAAGTATGGCACTGTCGTGCGGACAGAAATTCATTTCGGGCTCAATAGCAGCAAAATTGGCCGGCAGAACAGCAATTTCTACCGAGTCTGCCCCCTTGCAACCGGCAGGTGTCGTCACCGTTACCACAACCATTCCCGTATCAACTCCTGTCAGGATAACTGATCTGTCGGTCGACGAATTGAGATTCGTCGCAGGCGCCCATGAATAAGAATAAGCGTTGTACCAACCAGGTATCACATTGGCAGTCAGGCGAATAGTGTCGGCCTCACATACGAACCGGTTGTTGCCAACATGAACCTCCGGCACCGGTTGCACATCAATGCGGATAGAATCATAAAACGTTGGACAAAGATGAAAAGACACGCCTACTTTGTACCAAGCTGAGGTGTCGGGGGTAATGAACGGACTAACAACGTTTGAGATTGCGATACCTGACGTGGGTAACCATTGGTAGTTAAAAAGCGAGTTACCATAGGCGATCACCTGCACCGGCATTCCCCGGCATATAGCGGTATCCGGCGTCACAATATTGATAGTATTCGGAAGGACATAAAGATCGATAATATCATTCACTGCACACGATACTGCATGTGGCTGAACCGTCACCGTGTACGTATAAGCACCGGGCAACGTAGGAGTGATAACAGGATTCGGTATTGTGTCATTACTCACGTAAGTGGCAGGAGTCCAATGGTAGGAATAGTAACCCTCACCAACACCGGTGCTTCCCGGCACCGTCAGATCTGTTGTATAACTCATCGGTATACAGATCGTATCCTTGATGAGTATCAACGGTGCAGGATGATCGACTTCAATGTAGAAATCATGTACCATATCCGGACAGTGTGCATAGGATGCAGTAACAGTATAGCCCCCGCTTACTGTAGGAGTGATCACTGGCTCCATGACAGTGGTGTCGGATACCCCTGTTGGTGGTCGCCAGCGCCAGTTGAATTCTGCACTTCCGCTGATACTGGTCTGTATGAAATCCCCGATGCAAATCGCTGTGTCGTGGTTGTTCAGTACAAAATCATTCGGTAAGGTATGTACGGTGATGGTCTCTTCTGCTGCACATGCAGGCAGCAGTGTGGGATACACCGTTACCGTGTACGTTATATCGCCCAGCAACGTAGGCGTCACTACTGTGGATGGCGTGGATGTGCTACTTAGTCCTAACCCTGGAGACCAGTTGTAAGTGTAACCCACACCCGGAGGAGGGGTCGTGTACACATTCATAGCAACAGGCACACCCAGACAGGTTTTTACAAGGTGCGAATCAACAGTAATGACGGGGTTGGGATAAATAGAAATTGTAACTGTTTTCGTTTGTGGAATACAACCAAGAACGACCGGCGCAGTGGCAGTAAGCGTGTACGTTGTTGTGACTACCGGCGTGGCATCAGTGATAAGCAATGTATCATCACTGATGGTAGTTGAAGGCGTCCAGGTATAACTCAAAATATCATCGAAAACCGTATCACCAATCGCTACAAGATGCACATATTGGCCGGCACATATCGAAGTGTCTGGAGTGAGTATCCTGAAATTGAACGAGTCTAGAATTGTTAGACTTGCTGTACCGCCGGGAGTGAACACACCCGGATGGCATGGATCCTCATTCAGTATCTCAAGCGTCACCACCTTTGGGCCCGCGGGAGGCACCAGTGTAGTGTTGATATTCAGTATCGCAAACGTATCTGTAACAGGGATGATGACACTGTCGGGGATAGTCGTATAGTCATACCCGTTTACCGCAGTCCCAAGGATGTTGTAGTGAACCACAAATGGCGTAGTGTGACGGGTTGGAATGGTGAAAACAAAGTTTCCCGGACCACACCCCCTGATACAGTATGGCAGGCCACTGGTACCCGTAGCCGATACCAATGTGGTAGTCGTTGATGTAAGACTTCCCCCTTTTATGAATACGGCTGAGTTGTATGCGTTGTCGCCCACATCGGCAATGCCCAGCTTCAAATGGTACGTGTCGCAGGGACTCACTGCTGCTACTGCCTGTAACACTGTTGTTTTACCGTCAAATACGAGAAAAGTACTGGCAGCGTTATCAATGTAGTACATGCCGAAAGGCGAACCCGGCCCCAATGAGGTACAACCGGTTATTGCATAGGGTGTTCCGGTGGGTGCGGAGTTCACACTGTTGATACACACCGGGATGTTAGTGCCCGGCACTCTCGCTATGTTGTAGGGCGTAGCATACGTTGTGGGTGGCGCAGTGACACCGCCCGAAATAAGGAAACCAAATACGTCATTGAAACCTGAGCAGGCAAATTCAGGATATTCTTCCGATGCAAAAACGTAGTCGAATTTGATGGTATCGCCCGCAGCCTTAAAGTCAAACTCCAATACACAGGCATCGTTCGTTGTGCCACCGGCCAGGGTTGCCAGATCAGCGTCAGAAAGTGAGGGCGTAAAAAATGAAGACTCGGGCCCCACAGACGCAGCGGCTGCCATCAGCGACACATCGCCGCTCATCAGGGTGATACCTGTTGATACTCCCACCGGATCCGTTGCCCCTGTCGTGAACGTGCCATTGGCAGCTGTATTGCATGTAAGCACCGGAGACAAAATGAGTACCCCGCTACCTGACAACGCCGAGGCGAGACCAAAAGCGGTTGAACCAGGTGTTACTGTTATCTGAGCTGAGGAAAAAACAGGAAACAGTACACAGGCAAAAAGCACTGTTACCAGATTGAATGATCTTCTGATAGGGTTTTTAACGTTACATATATGCATGATCGATCAATAGCTACTATTATCAGACGAAAAAATTCCCGCAAACGTTTGGTCGCAGGGAGAAAACGATTTTAAAAATATAAAAATAGAGCAATATTTTAAGATGAACAAGAGCTAACAGAGTGCGTACAACACAGAACACATTCTAATTCCTCTTATCTATACCCCAATACAGCTTCTGACGGATCGTTTTCAGGAAATTATGCTCATCGGGGCGCACCAGAGACACCATAAACTGCTCCTTCTTTACCGCAAGTTGTATATTACTTCGTATGGTCTCCGTACGTGCGTCCATCGTACACAAGAACTGTTCGGTTCTTCCCTCTATCTCAAACGAGATCACATTGTCGTCCGGCACAACTATAGGCCGCGTGTTCAGATTATGAGGCGCAACTGGAGTGATAACAAAGCTGGATGCCTGCGGAAACACCACGGGCCCGCCACAACTGAGCGAATACCCGGTTGACCCGGTGGGAGTGGCCACTATAAGGCCATCTGCCCAGTAAGTATTCAGGAATTCTCCATTCAGGTAGGTGTGTATCTTGATCATGGACGATGTATCCTGCCGGTGAATGGTGAATTCATTCAACGCGAATGGCGAACCATCAAACAGCGGAACACTCGAATCCAAATGCAACAATGAGCGCTTTTCAAGTGTGTATGACCCTCTCACAAGCGAAAGTATGGCCGCCTCCACCTCCTCCTCAGGAATAGCGGCAAGAAACCCAAGCCGCCCAAGATTCACACCTATCAGCGGGATATTGGTATCTCCTACGAAACAGACTGCGTCAAGCATGGTTCCATCTCCACCAAGGCTGATCAGCATATCGGTACCAGGTGGCAGGTCACGTTTGCCTGTGAATACTCGCGTATTCTCGGGCAGCTGCATATGTGCCTGGAGGCGGTCGTAGAATTCTTTGTAAAATACCAACTGCAACTTATGCGCTTCCAAAAGCTGCAAAACACTTTTCAGGAAGGGAACATCCTGTTCGTTAAATGTCCTGTTGTATAGTGCTAATAACATCCTGCAGTGGCTTTAATTCGAAAGTGTCACTTCGTAGATCTACTCATGGCCACTATTCGCTATTGAAGTGTAAATATAGGCCATTTTGCCCCAGATGGTTTCTCGCATACTCAAACCTCACCTTCATGTCGTAGAAGGTCACAAGGTCCAAACCTACCCCCACGCTGTATTGCAACGTATTCACCAGCGTATTGGTGCGCGGTGTGGGATTATTTACATAACCGGCGTCAAAAAACACCTTTGGGTAGATGCGTACCGGCACTGCGGTAAAATACCTTACCGGGAGGGAATAGGTGTTATTAAACAATTCCCGTTTCAGACTCAGCCTTACCAATCCGTATTGATATCCGTCGGTGACGTAATATTCGTATCCTCTTACATAATCAGTTTGCGTCCCCAGTCCATTGCGAAAGTAGTAGGGCAAGGTTGAGGGAGCCATAAGCCTGCCCCTCACCACGGCCGACACGTACCAGTGTGGTAATGGCCGACGAAAGATTCCTGCCTCGACCGTTGTAAAAAGTTGTGTATTCAGCCCCCGCCAACCGGCACGCGCCACCGCGGTTGCAACCAGCTTTTCGCCGATAAGTGAATAACTCCAGTTATCGACTCCGTTGTACTCGTACCGATAATTGATCTCGGCAAACCGGGCCGCACGGGATGAGTCTGCAAAAAAATCATGGTTGAGGCGCACAATTGTGTCAGCAACATGCAAATCTCTATACATGAGCTGCAATAAATGTCGTCTGGCATATGCGGGGCGATATACGTAAGAAATACCCCCCTCCGCCTGCCGCCACACAACCGGTCCTGAGTAAAGACCGACAAACTGCAGCTTGTTATTTTCAGTCGTGTAATAAGTCTGGTTGCTTCTGGCTGCGGCAGCTACAATGCCAAAACCGTGCGTTTGCCCCTTGTTAAGATAGGGAAGCATATAACTTACGCCCACTTTCTGCGTATATCCCGCCTGAAGGGTTAGAGAAAGCGCCTCGAGATTGCCCCTGAAATTTCGATTAGTCACGGTGAGCCCCGCTGACACCCTTTCCATGTCGTGGTTCTGGTCCACCCACCACGTATTGATATTTCTGTCGGCAAATTGCAGAATAGCTGTCGGGATCACATACCACCTTTCCTTCACGTGTATATGCCAGACCAGACTATCGCTACCCACAGACGTAGTTTCCTGATCCACTTCATTGAACAATTGCAGATTAAATAGACGTAGCTTATTCTGCTGTATTAACGCCGTTACCGAATCTGAAGGTACACGTTGGCCAACGGCAACACTCAGCTCCCTGAGAATAATTCGTGTTTTTGTAATATTATTTCCCTCTACTTTTATTTCCTTGATTACACGACCATCGGCCCGGTTACCGGTCTGTTGCCCATAAGCTACTGAAGCAATTGCAAGGAAAATAAGATATGAAATAAAGAAACGAATCATGTAATATCTGATGCAAGATAGCACACTTTGCCCAAGCCCCTGATTTTGGGTATCAGGTCAGACAGATGCTATTGGGCAGCAAAATATAGAATAATTAACACTATTTCATGCTCCGCATCTGAAAGGTCGCAACAATGGTAGCTTTAAATCTATTACCTTTGCGCCTCATTTTTCCTCTTCATGGATCGTAACCAGGTTATCGGCTTTTCTCTTTTAGCCGCATTGCTGATCGGGTATGTAATGTACAGTCAGCACGAACAAAAAGTCTTTTATGAAAAAAAGCAGGCTGACAGCGTAGCATATGCAAAAGCGCATCCGCGTCCGATTGTTGACAGCAGCAAATTGATAACCGCGACTGCAGGCGTTGATTCAGCTACAGCAGATTCAGCCACACTGGCACTGCGCGCATTGCAGCCTCCTGCATTCAACGGCACTGCTCAGAAAGTTACGCTGGAGAATGGTAAAGTTTCAGTAGAATTCACCACAAAAGGCGCCTACCCTACTGCCGCATCACTGAAAAATTATAAGACCTACCAAAAGAAAGACCTCTACCTTTTCAATGGCGGCGGCAATGTGCTGAGCGCAACGCTACCCATCGATAACAACCGCGCAACTGCCGACCTGTACTTCTCGCCGGTGACACGCACAGAACCCAATGGCGATAAGACCATCGATTTTGTGGCCGACCTCGGAAACGGAAAAAAAGTGGAACTCATCTACACACTTCCGGCCGATGATTACATGATGCGCTGTAACCTGGTGCTTACCGGTATTCAGGCATCATCCCTTCCGCTCACCTGGAACACATCGTTGCTGCCAACTGAGAAAGACCTCGCGAATGAGCGCATGAACACACAGGTCTATTATCGCAACAAAGACGAAGATCATGACTACTTCACAGTTGCTGCAGAAGAAAAGACCATAGACAACAAGAGCAATGCTCCCCATTGGCTGGGATTACGTAAACAGTACTTCAGCACAGCACTGATAGCTGACGATGGCTTCAGTAAAATGGACTCGAAATTCTGGTACAAAAACGAAAGTAAAGACGTAGTAGCATACAACACCGCTACTATGATGCTGCCTATGAAACCGGCGGGCAACATAAATACCGCTTCTATGAAGTGGTACATAGGCCCTAACGATTACAAGACACTCAAATCATACAAGATCGATCTGGATGAAATGGTGCCGTTGGGTGTTGGCATTATGGCGTTCGTTAAGTATATCAACCAGTTTGCCATTATCCCCATCTTCTACTTCCTTGCAGGTTTTGTGAGCAACTACGCTGTTATCATTCTGCTCATGACCATTTTCATCAGGCTCATTCTCTCGTTCTTTACCTACAAGAGTTATCTGTCAAGCGCTAAGATGCGTGTTCTGAAACCGGAACTGGACGAATTGCGTGAGAAATGCGGCGATGATCAGCAGAAGTTCGGCATGGAGCAAATGAAACTCTTCCGCTCTGCCGGTGTCAATCCTTTGGGGGGCTGCTTGCCTATGTTATTCCAGCTGCCAATACTGCTTTCTATTTACTACATCTTCCCTTCATTCATAGAGTTCCGTCAGAAGAGCTTCCTGTGGGCCGATGACCTTTCTACTTATGACAGCATCCTGAACTTCGGTTTCAACATACCTTTCTATGGCGATCACGTAAGTCTGTTCACACTGCTTATGACCGCATCTAGCCTGTTCCTTGCGCTTTATAACCGCAATATGACCCCACAGGACCCAAACAATCCTATGCTGAAGTACATGCCATACATCTTCCCCATCATCCTGATGGGCGTGTTCAACCGCATGGCTGCTGCCCTTACTTTCTACTATACATTCTCCAACCTGTTGAGTATTGCACAACAGTTCATCATTCAGAAGTACTTCATCAACGAGCAGGCAATTCACGCTCAGTTGCAGGAGAACAAGAACAAACCACCGGCCCAATCGAAATGGGCGATGAAGCTGGAGGAAATGCAAAAAATGCAAGCTGAAAAAGCGAAAGCACAACCCCGTAAGAAATAATAAAAATAGCCGCGATATCGCGGCTATTTTTTTGTGCCCTTTTACGGTTCAGTTCACTCGGGGAGCAGTTCACTTTCTGCCTGCTTGCCCAATTCCTGAAGCATCAATAACAGGAAGAACAGATAGACAAATACGCCGAATTGCACCTCGAGGACTGGTTCTATCATCAATTGAATGAAAAGTATGAACCACACTATGAAAAAGAAAAAGCTCTGCCTGTTACGTCTCATTTTCGTCAAAGGCCAAAATACCCAGACAATGAATAGTATCATTGCAGGGATCCCACACCCCAGCGCCACAACAAGAAACTGGTTGTGGGGTAAAAGCCGCCCGTGTTCGTCGGTCTGAGGATAATAGCGCTCATACATAGCATCCATCTCCTGCTTCATATCGCCCGCTCCTACGCCTGTCATGGGGTGCGCTGCAATAAGTTTCCCGGACAACTGATAAGAAACTAACCTTGCCACATCGCCCAGATTATCTGTCCGTTCGTTGTGCTGATACATGAAGATAGTGTAACCTATGTACACAAAACGCTCGCGCAGGGTGGGCAAACTACGCATTGCAATAAACAACACCACAGGCATGGCTACTATCACCGCTATACCCAATAGTTTTTGTTTTCCGAAAGACAGGTACACACCCCATGCTGCAAGAAACAGATAAAACGATAACAAGCCGGTTTTAGCAGCAAGCACATGTATGTACACCACCAACAAAGCGACGCAACTGCCAACTACCAGCTTCATCCTTCTCCCGGTCATTTGTGGCCATGCATACACACACCATATCACAAACAAAGCTGCTGCCATACTGCTTCTTATATGATCCTTCTTGGGAAGTGTGGGCAACATGTGCGACACCTTATACTCGTTGATATAGTACACCGGATCGCTCAGGAATATTGAAATGGTATAGCCGGCCGATATAAGCAGCATTACCGCAACTGAAATGGTAAAAAATCTCAGTTGCCCGCCCGAAAAACGGGGCTGATAAGAAAAGGCAAGCGGCAGTAGGAGGAATGGCAATTTTGTCTGCAGATGATCGTTCCACTGCCCTTTATCTTCACTCCATAACCCGGAAACGGCAAAGATGGCCACCCAGGCAAGACCCAGCAACCACCATTTTTGGCGTAGCCATTCTCGGGGCGGCACATCTCTGATGGCATTGATACCAAATAAAAACATAGATATTGATAACGCCGCCCTCGAAAACAGGAACCCGGCAAACATGCCAAGTATACAAACCAACGCCACGTTGGATTTGTCTGCCATTTTATCGTTTAGAAAGCTACTTTTGCTCACAGTTTGATCACTCGTTCTTCTAAAACGTAGAAAAACAGTTTTTAGTGCAGAGCAATATTAACACATTATACCAGCAGATTCACGAGGGCAGTTTTGCAGCCATTGCCCGGGGCATAACTATTGTTGAGAATCAGCTTGCCGGCGCTCACGAACTTTTGCTCATGCTACGCCGCAACCATAGCGCCCGCGTTGTGGGTATAACCGGGCCTCCCGGTGCCGGTAAGAGTACGCTCGTGAATGCACTACTGGCTCATTGGCTGGAGAAGAATCTGAAGGTAGCTGTTCTTGCCATCGACCCATCCTCCCCTTTCAACTATGGTGCTATTCTCGGCGACAGGATCAGGATGAGTGAGTATTACACCAATCCGAACATTTTCATCAGATCGTTGGCCAGCCGCGGTGCCCTTGGCGGTCTCAATGCCCGCATCATTGAGATCACCGACATTGTAAAGGAAGCCCCCTTCGATCTCATTCTCGTGGAAACAGTGGGCGTAGGGCAAAGTGAGGTAGAAATAGCCGGCCTTGCCGACTGTACGGTAGTGACACTGGTACCGGAAGCCGGCGACGAAGTGCAGACCCTTAAAGCAGGCATCATGGAGATTGCCAATATTTTCGCGGTGAACAAAGCTGATAGGGATGGGGCCGAAGGGCTGTATCGCAACCTCAGGATACTCACCCACGAAAAAGCAAATGGCGACAAAGAAATCCCAGTATTAAAAACCGTTGCCACCAACGGCATAGGTATCGATGAACTTGCCGGCTCTATTGAAGCATTTCTTAAAGATCAGAATGCACTACCTGAAAAACGCCTCCACCTGCTGACCGAAAAATGCTGGCAACTGATACAGGCGCACCGCATGCGCGATATAGACCACCACCAGCTGCAATCCCACCTTAAAACGGCATTGGCCGACCCTCATTTCAACCTTTATTCTTTTACAGCACAATATCTTACAAAATAAACAACGCATGGAAGCCGTTTAGTAAGCGATGCAATAATGCACTTTGCAAATTGCGGTGCCACAGGCTACTTTTGCGCAACATATGATACCCCCACTTCCTCCATACCTGTTGTACCTGACAGCTGTTATCATATCAGTTGCCATTAGCTTGTATGCTGTACGGAAGATCATTTTCATCACCCGCTCAAGAAAGATATTTGACATACCCGACAACGTGCGGAAATTCCATGGCGATCAGATCGCAAGCCTGGGCGGTATAGGCATTTTTGCCGGATACATGGTGGCTTCGGCGTTCTTCATGTATCTGGAATGGTATTACGTTGTGGCAGCATCGGTGATACTGTTTTTTACAGGTGTGTACGATGACATCATGAATATGCGGCCATCAAAAAAGCTCATCGCTCAGCTCGTTGCGGCTACCATTACTGTCGTTCTCGCCGATATCCGCATCACGTCTATGTATGGCATTGGCGGAATTTGGGAACTACCCTATTATGCAAGTGTCATTCTGACAATTATTGGCTGCACATTCTTTATCAACGTCTTCAATTTCATGGATGGCATAGACGGTTTGGCTTGCTCGCTTGGCATTCTGTATACGGGCGTTGCCGCTGCAATTTTCGCCATATTGGGAGATCAGAACATGGCCGGCATCTCTCTCAGCCTGTTGGGCGCAACTGCAGGCCTGCTGTACTACAACGTTGCACCTGCTCGCATCTATATGGGTGATACCGGTTCAATGGTGCTGGGATTGACCATTTTCACACTCTGCACAGCTTTAATCAATCTTTACGGCACAGGTCAGAACACACATAATATCACGTTCATCCATTCGTCTCAGGGCATGATGTCCATTATTGCTGCACTTGTGTTCCTGCCGGTATTCGATGCCCTTCGTGTTTTTGCATTAAGAATCAGAAGGGGCGAGTCTCCTCTTCTGGCCGATCGGACACATATTCACTACTACCTGCTCGACGCCGGCTTTTCCCACACTGCAGCCGTTGCTATCATCGTTTCAGCAAACATACTGCTTGTCGCATTGGCCTGGCTTACCCAAGACTTGTCACTATTACTCACGTTTGGTATACTGGCACTGGCAATGTCTGGATTCATGCTCCTCGTTGCAAAGAAACGAGCCTTAACCTTGGGTAAATAAAACATAATTTCCTTTGTTTTATTTCATAGCCTATCTTACATCTTCAAACCGAGGGAAGATGACTCTAATGAACTGCCGCACTTTTATAGTGTTCTGCATTGTGGTTTTTCACGCTCAAAATGCATCAGCCTGGGGCACCTGGGGGCACAACCACATCAACAAGGGAGCCATCATGGCACTGCCCACAGAAATGGGAATGTTCTTCTACAACCATGCCGACTTTATTGTCGAAGAATCAACAGTCCCCGATCTCAGGAAATACACGCTTGGCGACAGATCAGAAAACCCACGCCATTACATCAACCTCGAAAGCTACGGATACCAGAACGAACAACTACCCGCCTCAATAAAAGAAGCCATAGCCAAGTACGGTAAAGACAGCGTAGACCGGTATGGCATACTGCCTTGGTACATAATGGACATGAAAGCAAAACTCACCGAGGCCTTTCGTAAGAAAAGAAAAACAGAGATCTTGTTTCTTGCCGCAGATCTGGGCCATTACGTAGGTGATGCACATGTACCACTCCATACCACAATAAACCACAACGGGCAACTCACTGGCCAGCAGGGCATCCATTCCTTTTGGGAGTCGCAATTGCCGGAAATATTTGGTCGGACATACAAGCTGAATACCCGAGAGGCAAGGTACATTGATGACGTTCCGAATGCTACCTGGTGTTTACTGGACACCAGTTATTCACTCCTGACTAGCCTCTTGCTGAACGACCGCAAAATGAGGAAAGACAAACCCACAGATCTACAGTTTGTCCTTTCGAAAGATGGCACACCTTCTCTCAATAAATTCGGGCAGAAAGTTCACACATACGAATTCTCACACGTTTACCATGAATTGCTCAATGGCATGGTGGAACAGCAATTAAAGCGTGCGATCCGCTTCACTGCTGACCTTTGGTACACCGCATGGGTTGACGCCGGCAGACCCGACCTCTCAGACTTGGACAGTGAAGCCACAACTGAAAGAAATTCCCCTTTTTACACAGCCGACAAAGCAGCGTGGAAAAAGGGGAAGATACGTGGATGCAGTAGTGAAAAAGAGTATCCTACCGTTGGCAAATAATGGTATTATCCATTCAGCTTGTTGAGAAGCATTTCCTGAATTTCTTTCATTCTCTCTGGCGATACTTTGAGCTTTGGTCGCGTAAAATTCAGGTCATCGGCTGAATCGATCGGAATCAGATGCATGTGTGCATGAGGCACCTCCAAACCAACAACACTGATCCCGCAACGATTGCATGGAAATGTACTTTCAATAGCTTTGGCAATGGGCTTTGCAAACACAAGCCACTCCCGCAACAGATCATCGGCAACATCAAAGATCCTGTCTGTTTCGGTTTTAGGCACTACCAATACGTGCCCCTCTCTCATTGGTGCAATATCGAGGAAAGCAAAAAAACGTTCGTCTTCAGCGATTGCATAACTCGGGATATCTCCTGCGATGATCTTTGAAAAAATCGTAGCCATGATCAGATCGAAATACTTTCTATCTTGAAACTGAATGTACCACTTGGTGCAGTTACCTCGGCAATATCTCCAACATGCTTGCCCAACAATCCTTTGCCTATTGGCGAGGTCACAGATATCTTACCAAGCTTCAGATCAGCCTCCTTTTCAGATACGATCTGATATACAAATGTCTTCTTATTACCCAGATGCGTAACGGTCACTTTACTTAAAATAGAAACCTTACTTGTATCAATATCCTTTGCGTCAATGACCCTTGCAGTAACGATCGCACTTTCAAGCTGGGCGATCTTAGCCTCATGATGCCCCTGAGCTTCCTTTGCCGCATCATATTCAGCGTTCTCTTTCAGGTCACCTTTCTCTCTTGCCTCGGCTATCTGCCTGGCTATTTCAGCACGGCCAACAGTTTTCAACTTGTTCAGTTCCTCCTTCATCTGGGCCAGCGTTTCCTTAGTCAGATAATTCAATTCAGACATTGTTCTGTTATTTATGATTTGCACTGAAAAAAAACACAACGCCCCTGTTTGACAGAAGCGTTGCGATGTAAAAATAGTAAATTTTAAACTTAGCGTGTAAAACGGATAGACATCATGTGTACACCGTTTGCAGGACGTTGAGTCGGACGGAAAGAGTAGTCAAGCGCTACCGTAGGACCATCTTCACCCAACTTTTTCTGAACCGTTGCACCCAATGCCACACCTGTGTACATAGTCGTAGTTTTGTCAGCACTCATGATACCTTTCTCATAACGGTATCCCGTACGGAACATGATCATATTCCTGAATCCGTATTCAACACCCACACCGAGATAATCGTTGTTGAATGAGTTAGACTGGAAGTTACCCATTACTGTAAGCCTATGCTTCGGAGTACTGTCTTTGCTGCTTAGATGATGCTCATCCAGATAGAAATCATATGCTGCACCAAAGTTCAGATACGTAGGCATAGAGAATTTGTCAGCCGGATATTGCTGAGAAACAGCGAAAGACGGATTGCTCTGTGGTTTGTCCGCATTAACCGCGAAACCTGTACCGGTGAAACGCATATTACTACCAAGGTTGCGAAGTGTGATACCAAAGTGGAAATTGTCTTTCTTACCGATCACATACTGGATACCACCCTCAAAAGCCACACCAAGAGCTCCTATATTTCCCACTTGCTCAGACACATACGTCATAGACGCACCTGCATTTACATGCGAAGAGAATTGCTTAGCATAAGCAAGTTGAATATTGAGGAACTGAGGGCGATAACTACCCACGCCTTCCGGATTGAAATAGTCCGTCGTTGTTATATCGCCGAAGTTCATCGACATCAGGTTTACCCCAATAACACCAGCCTCACCCAGCTTCTGAGCGATTGCCAGATTATTAATGTTGATGTTTGTATTGGCCAGATATTGTCCGCGAGAAACACCTGCTTCAGTCGCGTTTGTCGAAGCCAGACCAGCCACATTCGCCTTCATCGCCTCCATTCCGGTGATGTGCGAAACGTTCAGGCCAAATACACCTGTAGTACGCGCCCATGGATTGATCATCATTTCAGGGGCACCCGCCTGACCAGAACGGTCCTTGTTTCCGGCCATTGCCGAATAAGAAGCCGCAATCGCACACAACGCAACAAATGATTTTATCGAAAGTTTTTTCATAATTATAAACTATAAAATATTTATTATTCCGGGCGGCGCACCGCCCGGAATTGAGATCGAGATTAGTATTGAGTTACGTCGAGTGGGCGCAGTGAACCAAACCACTTGATCACTGTTTCACCAAGTCCTTCTGCCTTAACATGCATCAGATACATTCCGCTCGCAATAGGAAGACCCACTGAGTTGCGTATGTCCCAATCAATATAAGATGTTCCCGGATCACTCTTAGACAATGTACGAACGAGTGTACCGTCCAGAGAGTAAATGCGAACCTCTGCTTTTGCAGGCAGGTTGATGATCCTCACCTTAGTGTCAAAACGGCTACCTGGTTTTTCATACCCTGAATATCCGTAGTATGGATTTGGCACAGCGTGGATACGTGTGATGAACCTGTTCCTGTCAGTTGTATCAGACAGCTTCGACGGAGCCAACTCTTTCGTACTGAAAGTGTAGTAAGGGTTAGCAGCTTGACCTGTCTTGATGGTAGTACCTGGTTTGTTGAACGCAGTTGTAGTGTCGGTAGCTGCATAAGGCATATAAGGCCTGTCTACACGGAACCTCAACCTCGTTGTAGTTGGGATCAAACCATCTTTCAACGAAAGCAATTTGCTGTTAGGATTCAACATTGGAAGACCAACCCACTGGAAGTTTGAATAAGCTGCCCTGTGCAATGGAATACTGCTACCTACTGCCTTCAGGTTCTTAACAAACGTCTTACCACTATCGTACTTAGTACCTTGAATGTAAACATAGTGCTTACCACCAAACACGATCGAGTTGTCGTATGGGTTGAAACCATTGAATCCGTTAGGGCTCGATGGATTCCAGATCATATCGTTACCATTATCACTTGTGAGATAAGAATCTTCACCGAACACGATATTCAGACGCTCACCTGTGTTCTGATCGATAGCATAACCAGGGAACCATGACATACCTTCATCGTCAGCTGACTCAGAATACTTCGGAGTTCCATCAGCGTTTACGTCTTTATTCCATCCTTTGTGCTTCCTCAGGAAGAACTTCTTGCCCTTGTTTTCGGCCAGATTTTCATCTTCCTGCAATTCAAGCACTGCACAACGAGTCCATTTAGACTTATCGCTGGTGAACACCAGATCAACGTCAGGCAACACCTTAAACTCGTTCAGCCTTGTGAAGAAGAACGCTGCCGGATGGTGACCACATACAGCTGTGTTAGAAGCTGATCCAGGAGGGAAGTATCCTGCCGCGAGGCCGTAAGGACCCCAAGACGCCTTAGTTGGAGAGAAGTTTGACATCATAGAACCGAAAGCAGATTTCGGATCAAGGAAATCACCGCCCAACTTAATGTCATTGAAGTTACATGGATTCGTTGCACTTGTAGCACCGAACGAAGAGTTTGAACCACTCCTCAACCAGTTAGCGAAGCTACTGTCCGATTCATCGTTCACACCCCACAACCATGGCTGAGATGGATCTTCGAACACTACATTCGAGTGGATATAACCATTCTTAGTTCCTTTTGCCTGTGATCCCGGAGGAGCAACCTGCTTAATGCTAACAGAAAGACCATAATCAGCAAGGATCTGCTCATTTGGAGTACCGATAGACCTCTCGCTATAGATGGTAACAGTAGCACCGCCATCGCCGTAGCCGGTAAGTGTCCATGAACCTGAGTCAACAATACCTTCTACATATGCAGCATTAACGCCGGTACCTGTCAGCTCATTCGCACCATGTATCTGGAGCACCCAATCCATAGCTGGTACTTTCACGGGGTCAATAACCTTAACATTCACAGGTCCAAGTCCCTGAAGATATACAGGTTGTGATACGCTACCATTGTTAACCGCGGTGTTCTCAGACTCCTCGTCCATTTGAACTTCGAGTCCGCCGTTACCTGTTCCCTGTATCCTCTTGATAACAACACCGTCACCATAATCCGAATTCAGCGTTGTGCCCATTGCTCCATTTGAAGGATTAGGAAGTGCTGCAACGATCTTGATCTCATTACCACCAGCAGAGTGCGCGCTTCCAAGGTACGGAACGTCCTGAGAACTTACAGTATTCTTAGGATCGAACGGCCTGAAATTATTGTATGCATATGCGATCGCTGTAAAATAGTAGTTTCTGTAGTTCACAAAACGCTTGTCGTTTCCTGTTGCGAACTGGTCTTGCGTAAGTACGAAGCTGTGAACAATTCCACTGTCTTTACCTTTCACTTTTATCTGCGCAATGTGCGTTGTATCGCTCACCGGCAGGTTCTTAGTATAATTTACTATCTGCGTTACGCTGTCAGAAATATCACACTGGAACACCTCAACAGCCTTAGTAGGATCAACTTCGCCTGTAACCGGGTCAAAAATCTCTGCTGTAGATACCTGACTGTTTGCCAACTGGAACACGCGGTAACCCTGGAACTTGTACAAAGAGTCGTCGCTTACGCCCTTAGACTTAACCACGATCTGATGATACAACAGCGAGTCGTTGTACGCACCGTCTGAACGGCCATAGTTTTCACCAAAGTTGTTGCTACCATAATCATTCACGAGGTAGAACGCCAATTTACGGTCAAGTTCACGCACAACCAGACGTGGTGCTTCAGGACCTTCTACTGTTTTGAAGTTATTATCGAACAGTGCCTGTGCACCATCATCGATATTCTTAATTGTCTTGAAGCTGGTTGAAGGACAACCACCTGTTCCCGACGCCCACACACAACCGAATGTGATATCGTTAACAGCACCCGGTTTCAATTGGAACGGTCCTGACGAGAATATGAAGCGTCTGTCACCTGGGTTGTTGCCACATGCACACTCAGACCATTGATTGTTTTCAGAAGGATCACCCCAGAACACGTATGGAGAAACCGGACCTGAACCATATCCCTTTGAAGGAACACCAGCGGCGGTGTAGTCGTAAGAAAAACGCTCACCATTCCTGATAGAACCCGTCATGTAATAGTAGATCTGAATACCGTTGTTAGGGTTACCAATGATACTTGGGTCATTATTGTAATAGGTGAAGTTCGTCATCTTCAACTGCTGAACTGTATCCTTACCGCTCGGCAGCTTAATTGTACGCTTAGGACCCTGGAAATAATCCAGACCAACCTGAGGAGGATTCAAACCATAACTGTTTTTAGGGCTACCACCCGACTGACCATCATTGTTGGTTGCGTTATACATGATACCCAGACCACGTGTAGTGTCACATCCGATGAAGTCATCCAGATAGTATCCGAGATCACAGTCATCCCAAACAGCGATATATGTACTGTCTATCGTTAATGGACCACGATTGATAACGCGATAGTTGCAGAAAGTTGCGTTGTTCAGGAAGTCCTGAGTAGCAAACGCAAAAGCGCTCGTCTGCACCTCTATACCCATTGCTGCAGTCAAAGACTGTTGCTTAACGTTACCCGCATCATTGAATACCCACCAGATGTACTGGTCACCCCTTATATCCGGATATTCACCTTGCTCAGGTTGATACTTACCGTCACCATTGATATCAATGAACGGCGCATACGTATTGGTAGGATTCAGTGAAAGCTTCACCGACTGCTGTCCCTTTATGTTTGGGTTACCAACTGCAGGCCACTCATTGATCACATCGTAATCAGATGATTTAAGGTCGCCACCTGTTTTGTATGCCTGAATAAATTTCTTGATAGTAGAACGGTCAACCTTCCAGAATTTATCCCACGCCGCACATTGGTCCGATGTGATCTTACCATCGTTATCCAATGCACCCGGCCAGTAGTCGTTACCATCCTGACGGTATGTCTGAGCAGCAACCTTCAACTGACCTTGCTGGTCATAACCACCAATCCAGCATGATGCGGCAAACTGTGAGTGTTTACCAGACCCCTTCGGAATCTCGTACGCAGCATTACTTGCACCACCCTGGTTCCACCACATATCACCACCTGTCATCAGGCGGGCACGAACGTTGTTCACATCAAGGTCGATAGATGAATTCGCCGGTTGGCATCCTGCAGCTGTCGACTTTAACTGTGTTGAGGGTTTCTTAGCACCAACGTTCTCGCGTGCGGTCACCGTACTACCTGCGCCCAACAGTCCCATTAGCACAACCGCGCCGATAAACTTCGATTTATTTCTGAATATCATAACCTGTTATAGTTATATTGGTAAATTATTAAAAGTTAAACTCGAGTGAAAAATTGACTGTACGTGCGTAGTTCAGGAAGCCCGGAACGTTTTGGTATATCTTGTACAGGTCAATGTACGACTGCGGATTGATCTGCTGTGGCACAAACTGCTGTCCAAATGATGAAACAAGATATCCGTTATCGTCTGTACGGCCCGTGAAACCGTGCACACCCATGATCTCCCTAGTATTGAAGAGGTTATTGACCATCACGATTGCCTTAACATAGTTAGGACGTTTTGGCTTCACACCTTCGATAGCTTCTTTGTTCTTCTTACCGAACTTCAGCGCGAAGTCTTTATCTACACGAACGTCAGTTCCAAAGTGCCATGGCAACCTCGCACCATTCACCCCGCCTACCACTGTTTGCGCAAGGGCGTCAGTGTACCTTGTGTATGGCTCACCGCTCCTAGTCCTTACAATGAAGTTTGCACCCGCATTCTGCAGGATCTTGTTACCTGCGATCGTTGGACCTTCACCATCTCCGAACCTGTAATCTGCATTCATAACGATGTTGTGACGTGAGTCAACACCCAGGAACGTTACATAACGCAGGTTAGGAAGACCTTCCGTTATCAGTGTGTTCAGGAGACCACGACCACTCGCATAAGAGGAGCCGGTTCCTTCAGCAAACTGAAGTGTGTAAGAAAGGGTCATCTTCAAGTGGTTTGTAGCACGCAGGTCATACATCACTGTAGATCCCTTCGTCGTAGAGAAGTCCCTGTTACCGTATGTCTGATAGCTATAAGGATATGCATACAGATACGGAATTATTGTCACCATGTTCTTACGCTCTTTGTAGAACGCTGTGATAGTTATAGCCGATGAGTTTGACAACTTCTGCTGGAAACCTACTTCGTAGTCAAAAGTCTGCTGTGACCTCAGATTAGCGTTTGGCAACACGCCTGTGGGCGGTGATGCTGACAGCTGATAGTAATCCCATGCAGTAGCGTTTCCGATTGTATTCGGGTAAGGCCTCTGTGCATAAATATCATAGTGCGCATAGAAGTTGGCAACGTCTGATATCGGGAAAGAGAACTGGATACGTGGCATCACAGTCACCTGTGGTGAGTAATCGGTGAAAGACAGATTTGGATTGTAGTTAGTATCTGTCATCTTCATGTTCTTATACTGCGTCTGAATAAGTGGCTGAGGATCGCGACCATCAGAGTACTGCTTCAACACTGCAGGGTCTTCCACCACATTACCATTCGGGTCATACCAGGTATTGCCTGTACGGTAACCGATGATAGACGGTGAAGTTGATTGGTTGTCGCTCACATACACAACGGCATCGCTTGGCAGATTTGATGGGTGTATGCCACCATTTGTATAGTTGGTAGTTCCGGCCACCTGACCAAGAGTCGTTACAGGATACAATGAGTAAGGGTCCTTCAGAACTTTTGTGTTAGCAGAATAACGGTCAACACGAACACCTACGTTGAAGTGAAGATCTTTGTAGTCAAACCTATCCTGTATGTAACCGGCAATGTACGTCGGAGTGAATGCGCCTATCGGACGAGTGAAATTACCGTCTTTGTCTTTCGCACTCCAGAAGTCATTGAAGTTCACAGCACCTGTCTGCCTCTGTCCGGTATATGAATAACCAAAGTAACCAACAAATGCATTACCGCTCAGGTTCAGAAGCTCATCCGCTGAGAACATGTTCATAGACAGTTTTGACGGGTCTATCTCATCAATGTTGATAAGTGCGTTATCAGCAACTCCCAACTTTTTCCTCAACTGCTTGTCAAAGTTTGATTGGCTGATGTTCTTAAGGTCATAATAAATAGTATCGGTAGGACCAGGCAGAATGTTTGCAATTGTATTAGTTGTCTTATCGTAGAAAGTACCTTTTCCTGGAGTGGATGGGTCAGCTACATAAGTGTAGTCTTTACCATTAACCCTGAAGATAGGATTTTTTGTGTCCAACCTGAGATTCTGGTTGTCCAGATTGCTCACCAGATTCCTCATCTGTGTCCAGATAGACTGTGTACCACCAAGATTTGCAGAAGCTGAGTATGACTTCATCACACGCTGCTGGTAGTAAAGACCAAATTCAATGGCATGTTTTGTTTTACCTGCCATCAGGTCGAATGACGCATTTACGTCAAGAGCGTACTGGTCAGAAAGGAAGTTAGAGTAACCTGTGATCGAAGTACCTGGCGAAGCAAAAAGACCACCACCGTTAAATGAGTAGGTGCTACGCGGCATGTCACCATTCGCCATACCGTTGTTGGCCTGAACCTGCAGGATGCTTGTTGGCAATCCGCCTTCCAATGAGTTATAATATTGCTGTGTGTAGTTCGCAAGGATCGGATTTGTTTCTGAACGATCAAATGTGTATCCGTTAGAAGTGCTACCCGCAAGAACAACACCAGTGCGTGTACTTACAGAATCGGTACCACCTGCAATATAGCGGTTAGTTCTTGGCAACTCCTGGAACTTACCTACATAAGCGTATTTGAACAGGTCCTTTTTGAATCGGGGATCGTTGTTCCAGTTTGTTGTCCTTTGGAAGTCAGCCTGAACGCTATAAAACGCGTTTGAGATGATGCTGTTACGTGAACTCGTATCGTTCATCTTTCCAAACTTCTGTGTGAAACGAACGAAACCACGACCTGTGAAAGAATTGGTCTTAACAGTACCCTGTGGAGACATAAGGCTCAATGTACGTGAGTAAGCGTCATCACGAACATAGTTGACCATACCACCGGTAATAACACGCAAGTTGTCGGTCAGCTGGTAATCAAGTTTTCCATTCAAACGGTATTCCTCTGTCTGGTTACGTGGCTGAATTTTCCTCTGTTCCATATCAGAGAAAGTCACATAGTTAGATTCGTAGTTGTAGATCTTTGCACCGCTGTTGTCAGAAAGCACCCTCAACGGATTCTTCTCCATTGCAGCCTGCTTGTCTTCTTTTACTACCCACTGCTTGTCGTATGCAGGGTACCTGTTATGATCGTTGTAGTAGTCACCGCTCAACGCAAAACCAAGTACAGGCTTTCTATTGATGCTGTCGCCCTTGATCCTCTTTTTGTACAATGGACCTGCAACTGAGAATGAAGCCAGGTTGTTGTTGTAACCGTCTATTGAGTGCTGAATACGAACATTACCTGTAGTTTTCCTGGCAACACCACGTGAAGTGATGTTTACCACACCACCAGACACGTCACCATATTTCGCAGGGATACCTGAGGTCATAACCTCCATTTGCTCCACGGCATTCTGCGCCATATTGATACCGGTGTTTGCGTCTTCACCAATATTCTGTACCTGCACACCGTCAATGATGTACAACGTACCCGAACCACGCGCACCACCCATGCTTACGCCTTCTCCGCGCCTGCCCTGGTAAATGTTTGGTGCGAGACCGACCATACCTGTCACATCAGTTGTAGGCAACACCTTAATGTCTTCACTAGTGAATACGGTAGTACCTCCGCTACCCTCCTTGATGAGTGGCTTTTTGTACCCCACAACCGTCATTACCGTGAGCTCCTTTGAAGCCCTTGACATCGTGAAATTCTGAGTTGTCCTGTGGCCCGGCTCTACGATCACCCTGGTCACCATGATAGAGTCGTATCCCGTAAATGATACAACCACATCATAATAACCCGGTTCAAGCGGCTTCACAGAGTAGATACCGTCAAAATCGGTCACATTTCCTCCCTTCAATATACCACCCTGATACACCTGGACAGTCGCACTCAGAAGGGGTTCTTTCTTCTCGTCCAACACTTTACCGGCGATTTCGCCCTGGGCAAACACAAATCCGGATAGTCCTGTAAATAGAATCAAAAGCAGATAACGTAGTGTACGTGTCATATCCAACATTAATAAATTATTAGCAAATGAGGCGTAAAGATAAAAAAAACTGTTAAAAACCACAGCCAAAACACATATTTTCTTTACACTTTTAAATACTTTTTCCCTTCATAAGAAGAATAAAATCAATCTGTACTGTAATAAAAGACGATAGACTGTCCCCAAATCTTGGGTTTCCCGAGAAAAAAATTGGCTTTTTCTTTTTAAATCGATGATTTCGGTGAAATGTGAAATTAAATTATAAATATTTTATTGCTTCTCTACTGGCTATTTGTTCACCCGGTCTCCCGATAGCTTGTCCAAAAGGACTTTACTCATTTTATACAGTGCTTCGTGCGTGTAGCCGGCAATATGCGGCGTGGCTATCACTACCGGGCTGAATATCAACTCATTTATCATCTCCCGCAACTCCTGATCGGCATTAGTAAGTGGTTCTGTCTCAAACACGTCCAGACAGGCCCCCAACACCTTGCCCGACTTGATTCCCTGATACAAAGTATGTGTGTTTACCACAGCACCACGCGAGGTATTCACCAGAATGAACGGCTTTTTCATGGCCGCAAGAAAATCGTCATTGAAGTAGTTCAGCGTGTCTGGTTGCAGGGACACATGAATACTCAGAATGTCCGATTCCCGTTGGATGGTTGCCAGGTCGCACATCTCCACATACGACGGCACGTCTTTTATTTCCTTACGATCATAAGCCAGTATGCGCATATCAAAACCCTGCAGTTTCCGCGCAAATGCTGCACCAGCATGCCCGAAACCAATGATACCGAGCGTGCGTCCCTCCAACTCAATGCCTCGGTTCTCGTCGCGCTTCCAGATATTGGCTCCTATCTCAGAATGGCTCCACGTAATGCGCCTGATCAGCGCCAGCAACATTCCCACCGCATGCTCACCCACCGCATTACAGTTTCCCTCCGGACTACCATAACAAACAATTCCCTTCGCAGCGGCATACTCCAGATCAATAACTTCCATACCGGAACCCATTCTGCCTATCCATTTCAGCATGGGCGCAGCATCAAGCAATGCCTTGTCCAGTTGCAGTCTGGTAGACGTGATCACGCCCTCACAATCGCCAATAAGCTCGTAGGCGCGCTTCTGGTCTATCTTTTCGTCTATCACACATTCATAACCCATCGCCTCCAGTCCTTCGGTCAGCACCTTATGTACCGGTGCGGCAATGAGTGCTTTCTTCCTGTTTTCAGTTTTGTCCATAGTTTTTATATAGAGTCACAAAATCAGCTACTGATAGTTGTTCGGCTCGCTTTTCAAATACAGGATCATTCACCATGCGCTCTGCGGGTATCGTGCCCTTCAAAGCATTACGTAGCGTCTTCCTCCGCTGATTGAAGGCTGCCTTTACTATCACAATAAATCGCCTCTTATTATCTATTCCGTAGGGATTTCTCTGATTAATAAAACGCAACACGCCGCTCTTCACCTTTGGCGGAGGCGTAAAACAGTTCTCATGTACATCCACCAGGTATTCCACTTTGAAAAACGCCTGCATCAATACACTCAGGATGCCGTAAACCTTACTGCCGGGACCACATGCCACCCGCAACGCTACCTCCTTCTGAAACATCCCTATAACCTCGTCCACCTGCGGCTCCCATTCAAGCACTTTGAACAAAATGGGCGACGAGATATTATATGGAAAGTTGCCGATCACGGAAAACTGTCCTTCAAAAGGCACATCCGCCTTCAGAATGTCGTTCAGTATGATCTTGCCGTTTATGGCCGTATAGGTCTTGTTCAGGTACTCTACCTTTTCTCCATCCACCTCTATGGCCTTGTATTGCACACCTTCCCAATCCAGAAGGTATTTGGTGATCGCACCTCCTCCGGGCCCCACCTCCAGCAATTGCATACCTTCGGTACGGGTCACAAAACCTACTATCTTCTTGCACATATTCTCGTCGTGCAGAAAATGCTGCCCCAGACTTTTCTTCAGCGTGTACATACAACAAAAGTACTGATTGCTTCCCTATCTGAGCTACCATTTTCAGGCACTGCTCTGCGGCAAAAAAACACCTGCGCGCTCCCCCACGATATTACAAATACCAAATGCATCCTTTTAACTTACCTTCGCCACTATATTTTTCTAATTTTATAGCATGGACATAAAAATAGCGCAAAGACCATCGGCCCACGACAGAACGTGGATCATAGACGACATCAAAAGCCTGGCTTCCATACCCGGATTGACCACTGAACAGACCAAATATGCAGAGACCGTTTTCGCCGCAGAGCAAAACATAGCAACGCTGAACCACTACAGCGGTTTCGCGTTCATTGTTTTGGTGAGAACTAAAAAGTCCGACTGGCAGTTATCAGAATCGATCAGAAAAGCAGGTGCCGAACTGCAACTGCTTTGCAACAGGCACAAACTGAAAGAAGTAACAGTATCGAACATTTCAAAAGTTGCAAATGCAGCGCTTCTCATTACAGAAGGTCTTGCATTGGCAAACTATCAGTTCCTGAAGTATCGTACCGAAGCAAAGAAACTGACTCATACCCTTACAAGCGTCTCTGTAACCAAAGACTCCGCAACAGTAAAAGACGTTGCTCAACTCAAAATAACGGTTGATGCGATCTATAAAGCACGCACTCTGGTAAACGAACCTGTTAATTACTTATCAGCTGAACAACTCTCCAAAGAGATTGCAGCCTTGGGCAAAGAAGCAGGTTTCAAAGTAACTGTGCTCAACAAAGCGAGGATTGTAAAAGAAAAAATGGGCGGCCTCTTATCCGTAAATGCCGGAAGTAAACAACCACCCACTTTTACCATAATGGAATACGTGCCGAAGAAAGCACTCAACAAGAAACCTATAGTACTGGTGGGTAAGGGCGTCGTATACGACACCGGTGGCCTCTCTCTGAAACCAACGGCCAACTCTATGGACCGCATGAAAAGCGACATGAGTGGTGCGGCATTGGTAGCGTCTTCTATGTACGCTATCGCCAAAATGCAGTTGCCGTTACATATTATTGCGTTAGTACCTGCCACCGACAACCGTCCCGGAGAGGAAGCCTACACACCGGGCGACGTAATAAAGATGTACAGCGGATCAACCGTGGAAGTACTCAACACCGACGCCGAAGGCCGCATGATACTCGCCGATGCACTCCACTGGGCAAAACGTTACAAACCTGAATTGGTGATAGACTTCGCTACACTGACCGGCGCCGCTTCTGCCGCAGTAGGCGAACATGGCATTGTGTGTATGGGAACAGCCGCCGATGAGGTACGCTCAGCCTTCCGCGAGAGCGGTATGCGCCAGTACGAACGTCTCGTGGAATATCCGCTGTGGGATGAGTATGGCGACCAGATCAAATCCGACATCGCCGATCTCAAAAACGTAGGCGGTGCAACCGGAGGTGCAATAACCGCCGGTAAATTCCTGGAACATTTTACTGACTACCCATGGATGCACTTCGATATTGCCGGTGTATCATTCTTTACGGCACGGAAAGCGTACATGCCGGCAGGAGGAACTGCATTCGGCCTCCGCATGCTGCTCGACTTCCTCGGTCATTATAATAAGGCATAACTTCGTAACACTCACAACTAACAGCCAACATGCATACCAATAGCGAAAAACCGGTCATAGGCATCACCACCGGCGACCTGAACGGAATAGGAACTGAAGTCATTATCAAAACCTTTTCAGACAACCGCATCCTCGAACTCTGCACGCCTGTGATCTTCTCGTCCAATAAGGTGATCAATTTCTACAGGAAATTGTCGCCCGAGGTCACAATTAACTTCAACAGCACTAAAGACCTTACCAAACTCAACACAAAACAGGTAAACATTTTCAACTGTTGGGAAGACGAAGTGCCGTTGCAGCCCGGGGTTCTTACAGACGCAGGTGGCAAATATGCTATTCGCTCTCTTATGGTGGCGACTCAGTGCCTGAAAGATGGTCAGCTTGATGCTATTGTCACGGCCCCCATCCACAAGAGCAATACCAACCTCCCCGACTTCCCATACACGGGTCACACTCCGTTCTTCAAGGATAAATTTGGTGCTAAAGATGTGCTGATGATATTGTACAGCAATTCACTCCGCGTTGCCCTCGCAACCGAGCATATACCTGTATCTAAGATCGCTTCATCTATTACCAAAGAATTGCTTTTGGGTAAGATCAGTATCCTGCGCGAGTCACTGATCAAAGATTTTGGGATCGACAAACCTCGCATTGCTATACTTGGTCTCAACCCCCACGCAGGTGATGAAGGGCAGATCGGTTCTGAAGAACAGACGATCATCAGACCACTCATCGAAAGCTTCAAACAAAAAGATGCTATCGTATTCGGCCCGTATAGTGCCGACGCTTTTTTTGCCAACAGCAGCTACACACAATTCGATGCAGTGTTGGCCATGTATCACGATCAGGGTCTCGTAGGTTTCAAAGCGCTGGCAAAAGGCGAGGGTGTAAACTACACCGCAGGTCTTCCCATCATCCGCACATCACCCGATCATGGTACCGCCTTCGACATTGCAGGTAAAGACATCGCAGATCCATCGTCCTTCCGCGAGGCAGTCTTCCAGGCACTCGACCTTCTGCGTCAGCGCGCACAACACGCCGAGAACACAGCCAATCCATTGCGCCGTGGTAAGATAGAAAAAGAAAGGACTGAAAGCGCGTAGTGATACTTGTGAATAACTCACACAAAACACGAAGTGAATTATTCAACTCATCACAAACCTCAAACAATTTTCACAATTACACTGAGCAGCATCACCAACACGATGCTGCTTTTTTTATTGTAAAGAGAAATCGTTCGTCCGAAAATTTGAGTCTGGAATAAGGGTAGAGAAGAAATACAGAACAGGCTGAAAACCGCTACAGCATGAACTTTCAGGTAGGTGCATAAAAAAAGCCCGGCGAGGTTGTGGGCTGCCGGGCTCTATAAAGGATGGGTTAGTAAGCACAATCCTTACACAATATTAAAAAGAAAATTTTCCACTAAAAAATTATTTATCTCTTTTTTTAAATACACCCTCAAAGATGTTGACAGGTTATCCACAATGATGTGAGTATCTCATTTTCAAGATAGCGTCGTTACGTACAGTGCACACGAAAAATACGCACAGATTTTATACTCCGAAACAACAAAAAAGCAGACACAAATTTGTGTCTGCTTTTGCAATTTCATGATCGCTATTTTTGTTTTACCAGTCCTTCTGCATGCGCACCGGCGCTCCCTTTTCTTTCTTCATCTTGTCCTGCAATTTCTTCTCCTCCTGCTGCAACGCATTCAACAATTGCTCTGCCTGCTTCTCCGATAATTTGCTGGGCTGCCCCTGCGGCCGCTGGTCTTTTTCGTCTTTCTTGTCTTTGTTCTCGTCGTCCTTTTTCTGCTGGTCTTTATCGTCTTTTTTATCCTTGTTCTTATCGTCCTGGTCTTGCTTATTTTTATTGTCCTTCTGGTCTTTATCCTTGTCTTTGTCTTTCTTATCCTTGTCCTGTTGCTCCTGCTTCTTCTTCATTTGCTCGGCATAAGACAGATTGTACTTTGCATCAGCATCCTGCGGATTAGCACGCAAGGTCTTTTTATAGCTCTCTATAGCCTCGTCCCACTTCTGCTGCGACATGTAGGTGTTACCTATGTTGTAATTAGCCGCAGCCTTGTCTCCGTTCGATGATGCTACCTTAGCAGTCCTTTCCATAACACTGCGCGAGGAATCGAATTGCTTCTGCTGGTACAAACTATTACCAAGGTTAAACAGTGCCGGCGTATAATTGGGCTTCTTGGCAACAACTTTGGCATAGTCTGCAGCTGCCTCTTTATACCTCTTCTGACCATAGAGCGAATTGCCCGTGTTGATAAGCCTGCTCACCTGCCCCATCGCTTCGTTTGCCGCCGTCATTATCAACAGCAATGTCAGGCACACCAACAATGGTATGCGAAGTGTACGGTGCACCCTTATTTCCATATCATCATGCAGCCGATTCATCTAACTTCTTTTTGACCTTCCTTTTTGCTCCGGGCAACATCCACTCTGCAACAAGCAGAATAAATCCGGCAAACAGGAAATATTGAAAATAACTTGTAAAATCAGTAAACATCATCGTCCCCAGGTTCTTCTGTTCCATGCTCTCAAGCGAGGAGTTCAGTTTCTCAGCAACGTCATCAGTGTTTTGAAGAAGATTGTAAGAACCCCTTCCGGCCCCGGCTATGGCGCGTAGCGCCTCTTCATTCAGCTTGCTCACCACAGGTGTGCCATTCTCATCCAGCTTCACCGACTTCGTGTCAGGATCATATAGCGTGCTTCCCTGAGGCGAACCTACACCCACCGTATGGATAACCACACCTTCCTCTGCAGCCTGTCGTGCCGCCTCTATTGCTTGCTCGTCATGGTCCTCACCGTCTGAGATAACAATAAGCGACTTGAATTTACGCTCATTGCGGGTGAACGATTCCATACCCATCTTTATGGCATCCGAAATAACCGTACCCTGCGTAGGCACTATCTCAGGTCCCACATTCTGAAGTATCATCTTCACAGCGCTGTAATCTACCGTCAGCGGCACCTGCATATATGCCTTACCTGCGAAAACTATCAGGGCCACACGGTCATTCTTCATTTTGTCCGTCAGCCTCATGATCAGTTGGCGTGCCCGCGTCAACCTGTCCGGCTGCAGATCCTTCGCCAGCATACTCTTACTCACGTCAAGCGCCACTACCACGTCCACACCTTTCCGCTCGGTCTTCTCCGTTTTGTCGCCCATCCGCAGATTCGCCCATCCCACCACTATCAGAAAGAAAGCCGACACCTGCAAGATAAATTTGAACGTGCTCCGCCCCGCTATGTATCCCTGTATCTGGCTGCCTATGAGCTCCTCATTGCCTAGCTTTTGCAACTTGCGCTTGCGCCAGTAAATAACACTCATGAAAAGAACCACCAATACCGGCACTAATGCCAGTGCATACAGGTAGTTGATATGTTGAAACTGGAACATAATATCAGAACCACAAATTTAGTCGGGCAAACTATACATTGTTCGACAAAAAAATGTGATTTTGATTTTCTTTAACAAGAATCCCAAAACTACATGCCGCCCCCTATTACTGCCTATTGTGGCCCTCCACCCATCTACTCCATTTTAATAACTATCTTCGCACTCCTTTAATACACATATTATATGTATCGTTCTCATACGTGCGGTGAGCTCCGCATGCAACATATAGGCGCAGAAGTGACACTTGCCGGCTGGGTACAAACAGTACGCAAGTTCGGCAGCATCACCTTTACCGACCTGCGCGATCGCTACGGCATCACGCAGCTATACTTCAACGAGCAACTCAACCCCACCCTCGATCGCCAGCCTATCGGTCGCGAATTTGTGATTCAGGCAAAAGGAAAAGTGGTGGAGCGCGCCAGCAAGAACGGTAAGATCCCTACAGGAGACATAGAAGTTGAAGTAACGGAATTCACTATCCTCAACAGTGCCGCTACACCTCCGTTCACTATTGAAGAAGATACCGATGGCGGCGATGAGCTGCGCATGAAGTACCGCTACCTCGATCTGCGTCGCCCTACCCTGCGCCGCAACCTCGAGCTCCGGTACCGCGTCAATCGTTCTGTGCGCAACTACCTCGATACGCAAGGCTTCTGGGACATCGAGACGCCCTTCCTCATTCGCAGTACCCCTGAGGGCGCTCGCGATTTTGTGGTGCCAAGCCGCATGAACGAAGGCCAGTTCTATGCCCTTCCGCAAAGCCCTCAAACGTTCAAACAACTCCTCATGGTGAGTGGCTACGACCGCTACTACCAGATTGTTAAATGCTTCCGCGATGAAGACCTTCGTGCCGACCGTCAGCCAGAGTTCACTCAGGTCGACTGCGAAATGAGCTTCGTGGAGCAGGAAGACATTCTTAACACATTCGAAGGCCTGTTCAAACACGTCTTTAAAGACGTGAAAGGTGTAGAGATCACAGAAGCCTTCCCCCGCATGACCTGGGACGACTCAATGTGGTTCTACGGCAACGACAAACCCGATATCCGTTTTGGCATGACCATCGGCAACATCAAAACACCCGTGGCTGCCGACCGTACCGATGCAACAGATACCACAGCACTCTGGCAGGGCGAGTTCCCAGTATTTAATAATGCCGAGACCGTCCTTGCTATCGCCGCTCCCGGCTGCAGCGAATATACCCGCAAACAGCTCGACGAGTTGACTGAATGGGTGAAACGCCCGCAGATAGGCATGAGTGGCCTCGTGTACATCAAATGCAACACCGACGGCACTTTCAAGAGCAGTGTAGATAAGTTCTTTACCGAAGACAAACTGAAAGCGATTGCGGCCTTCTGCAATGCAAAAGCAGGAGACCTGATACTGCTGCTGGCCGGTAACGAGACACGCACCCGCAAGGCCATGAGCGAGCTTCGCCTTGAAATGGGCAACCGCCTCGGCTTCCGCAATCCCGATGTCTACAAACCACTTTGGGTCATAGATTTCCCATTGTTCGAGTACGACGAAGATGGTAACCGCTGGGTAGCACGTCACCACCCGTTCACTTCTCCCAAGCCTGAGCACATTGAATGGATGAACGACCTCAGCAAGTACGGCGCCATAAAGGCAAATGCATACGATATAGTGCTCAACGGCACCGAGATCGGCGGCGGCTCTATTCGTATCTTCCATCGCGACCTGCAGGAGAAGATGTTTGCCGCGCTGGGCATGAGTAAGGAAGAGGCGCAGGAGAAGTTCGGCTTCCTCATGGGTGCGTTCGAGTACGGCGCACCTCCACACGGTGGCATCGCATTCGGCTTCGACCGACTTTGCGCACTTCTTGGCGGCCAGGAAAGTATCCGCGACTACATCGCATTCCCTAAAAACAATGCCGGACGCGATGTGATGCTCGACGCTCCGTCTGACATAGACGACACTCAGAAAAAAGAACTGAGACTGAAATAGTCATAAAAAACTCCCTTTTGCAAAAGCCATCCCGAGGGATGGCTTTTTGCATTTAAACACTGTTAAAACAAACATAATATCTAATCCTCCTATTTTACTATTGCGGTTTCCGCGCGCACTACCCCTAAATTTGTTTCTTATGAAGCACTTCATCCGTTTGACCGTCCCCTTACTGCTCCTGCTGCTGCAACTGCAGGCATGTGCACAAAAAGACAATCTTCACAACTCAAAAGCTTTTAAACAAATGAATACCGCGAATACTACTGTAAAGACCCACAAAGAAGAAATAGCCACATTTGGCGCCGGCTGCTACTGGTGCACCGAAGCGCAGTTCCAATTGCTGAAAGGTGTAAGCCATGTAGAATCAGGCTTCAGCGGCGGCCATGTCGATAACCCCACCTACAAAGAAGTGTGCAATGGCACCACCGGCCACGCCGAGGTATGCAACGTTTACTACGATCCCGCTGTGATCACCTTCGATGAACTCCTTGCAGCCTTCTGGACGTGCCACGACCCTACTACACTCAACCGTCAGGGCAATGATGTGGGCACGCAATACCGCTCTGTCATCTTCTGGCACAACGATGAGCAGCGCGAGAAAGCCGAGATGTACAAAAAACGACTCAACGAAGAAAAAGCCTTTGGCAACCCCATCATCACAGAGATCGCTCCATTCCGCAAATTCTACATTGCCGAAGATTACCACCAGAACTACTACAACGACAATAAGACGCAACCCTACTGCCAATTTATAGTAGGCCCCAAAGTAGACAAATTCAAAAAGGTCTTCGCCAGGAAGTTGAAATAACTCAGTAATGACAATACTTTGAAAGGCCGCCAACAGGCGGCTTTTTCTTTGCCCATGCTCCAAAAAGTTATCCACCGCCCTGCAAAACTCTACAGTCTCATATCCTCGCCCCTTCGTTAATTTCACGAACAATCAATCCCGAAATTGTATGAAAGTAATGATCATCATGGGTTCACAGACCGATGAATCAGTAATGCAGGAAAGCAGCAAATGGCTTACCTGGTTTGGAATAGAGAACAACATGGTAGTTGCATCCGCACACCGGAATCCTGACAAAGTGAGAGACCTGATGGTGAACGCGGCCGGCAACGGCTACGGTGCTGTCATAGCTGCCGCAGGCATGGCTGCGGCGCTGCCTGGTGTGTGCGCCGCATACACTTCCCTCCCTGTCCTCGGTGTTCCGCTCGATGGCGGCCTGCCAGGTGGCATAGACGCGCTCTACAGCATCGTGCAGATGCCGGCCGGTCTCCCTGTTGGCACACTCGCCGTTGGCAAAGCAGGCGCACGCAATGCCGCTGTTCTTTGTGCGCGCATCTTCGCGCTCAGCAACCCCGTAGTTGCAAAACGCCTCGAAGAATTCAAGGCAGCCGATTACAGGATCTGATGATCCACCACCAAGTTCTTTGAATCTACACCGATACAATGGCAGGCTCGCCTGCAAACGCCATTGCTGCACACCTGCCATTGTATCCTTGTCCACACTACACATTTTCTCAATGTGCTGATGCCTGGTAAAACTTACCTCGTCCCCTTGGTCTGCACAGCTTCAGCAAACTTAACAGTACCATAATCTCAGTTTGGTACGCCTTTTGTAGTTTTATTTTTAACCCGTAAAACGTAGCACATTGACAGAAGCAATCATCAACCTCGAAACAGTAAATCCCATAGAGTTCTTCGGGATCAACAACAGCAAATTCGAACTACTCAAACGAAAGTTCCCGCTTCTGAAGATCCTTTCCAGAGGCACGCAGATCAAGATCACGGGCCAGCCCGATGAAGTAGCTAATGCTCAGGCAAAGATCAGCCAGGTCATCCAGTACCTCGAACGCAACGGTCATGTATCAGACAATTACTTCTCGCGCATCCTCGGCGACGAAGAGCAGGACGCGCAAGCCGAAGAACCGGTACAGAACGACATACTCGTGTTTGGTCCCAACGGCAAGGTCATCCGCGCCAAAACGCAGAACCAGAAACTCATGGCCCAGGTGTCAGAAAAGAACGACATCATCTTTGCTCTTGGCCCTGCAGGTACCGGTAAGACCTATACCGCAGTGGCATTGGCCGTTCGTGCACTGAAGAACAAGACCGTTAGGAAGATCATCCTCACGCGCCCTGCAGTAGAGGCCGGCGAGAGCCTTGGTTTCCTTCCCGGCGATCTCAAAGAAAAGATCGATCCGTACCTGCGCCCACTCTACGATGCGCTCGACGACATGATACCCAGCGACAAGCTCAACTACTTCATGTCCAACCGCATTATAGAAATAGCCCCGCTCGCATATATGCGCGGCCGTACGCTCGACAATGCCTTTATCATTCTCGATGAGGCACAGAACGCTACAGAACTACAGCTAAAAATGTTCCTCACGCGTATAGGCGCATCTGCCAAGGCCATCATCACCGGCGACCTTTCTCAGATAGACCTTCCCAAGAATCAGAAGAGCGGCTTGCTTAAGGCATCACGCATTCTGCAGAACATAGAAGGCATCGCCCACGTGCAGCTCGATGAGGCCGATGTGGTTCGTCACCGCCTAGTAAAACAGATTATCCGCGCTTACGACAAAGATCAGGAGCGCGAAGAAGAACTGGAACAAAAACGCAGCCAGCAATGGCAGGCCCTCGGCAATCAGAAAACCAACGGCTGATAATTTCACTAAATAACAAAGAGCCTCCTCATCAACAGGAGGCTCTTTTATTTGCACTTTTTACCTACAGCTTAAACGTTATCGGCAACGTATAGTACACCCTCACCGGCTTACCATTCTGCTTGCCCGGCTTCCACGCAGGCATCGCCTTTATCACTCTCACGGCTTCATCGTCACAACCTGCACCTATCCCCCTCACTATTTGCACGTCAGACAAAGTACCATCCTCATTCACAACAAACTTTGCTACTACGCGCCCCTGAATGTTATTGCGCGCAGCTCCGTCAGGATAGCGAATATTCTTCGAGAGGTAATCCGTGAGGTCAAACCCGGTTACCGGCATCTGCTCCACATAGGTATATATCGGACGTTCCGGCGTTTCGCTCCTCTGCTTGGTCTGCCCCGCAACCTCCGATCGGGGTGGAGGCGCTTCTGTCCCCCCCGAGGGAGCATACCCGGGGTCTATCCCGGTTCCCGGCTCCATCGCCTCCTGTGCATTCATCAGCTCAGCACGCAAAACATCCACCCCCGACAATCGTCCGCGCACTTCCTGCTTCAGCTCATTAAAGCCTCCCGTTATCACTCCATTTGTATACACGATCTCTACAACCGCCTTACCACTCGTGTCATTGTATCGCCAAGTCCCTGTCGGCACATCATTATCAAAATGCATTTCTAAACCCGGCACTCCATTGTCATAATAGATCACTTGATCTCCGTGCCAATGACTGTATTGATTCAACATCGCCTCGGCCTCTCGTCTTGGTGACGTCCAGTAACGCAGCAATCCACGCAGTGAATCAGGCTCTGCCTTCGGACGTGCAAATCTTGCTTTGAAAGGTGAGTACTGAAAATTCTCATACACCCTGTGTGTCCATACCGTATCCAGCTCCGCATCAGTAAGTGCCTTGTAATTCGTCACCGATGCCGGCTTCCCGTTAGGCATCCACTTCCTCCATGCACCATCTGGCATTCCTTGCTTGTAGCCGCACTCAGCCTGCTTACTACCATCGCTGTAATAGTAAGTGAACAATCCGTCCTTTACCCCATTTTCGTAGGTACCCGTACTCGACAGGTTTCCATTCTCATAGTAGAAAGTGCATTTACCATCATAGAGTTTGGCGGGCAGAGCATTAACTCTGTTGTTCTGCTCCGCTGTCTTCAAGGCATAAGCCTTCCGCTTATCAGAATATTCAAAATTCAAATGATCCCGCCCGTCAAACGAGTTCCAGGCCCAACGGTAGTTCCCTTCAAACTTTTTATTCCCGTTCGGGAAATACTCCTTTTTCTTCTGTGCACCCGCACTCAGCGCACATGCCATAATCGCAATTGTGGTTATATTCTTTATCATAGGTATTCTTATTAATGACTAAAATCGTAATGGTCCTGCATTCGCTTGCCCGAGAAATACTCATACCCGGTTGAGTCTATATATCCCTTATAAGACTTTATGTACGCATACCCGTTTATAAACTCCGGAAACACCACACGAGGAAAAGGATAAGCACCCTCCATCGCTGCCTCATACCGCAGCGGAACTTTCAGATTCCCATCCTTATCTATGAAACCCAGTCCGCCACTCTTTGCTATCACAGGTGCAAGGCCGCCCGAGAACTCCCCTGCAAATATGATGCTGTCCGGCATCACAAGCACCACCTTCCCGGCGGTGTCTGCATATCCATAATAATCCGTCGTGCCCCTCCCTCCGTCCTCATCTCGCTTTCCAAGCGATATCGGACAATAGCCTTCGCTAAATCTAATCGACATTCCTGTCAAACGCACCTGCTCCAGATTCTCCGCGCCCAATACCGGCCGTATCACCGCTCGCCCCCGTCTGTCCATGAACCCTATCTTATGCGTTGCTGTATCCAGCCACGCTGCTATTCCGTTCTCAAACGTACCAATCCAGTCATACACACATGGCAACACCAATTCTCCCTTCCCGTTCAGGTAGCCATGCTTGTTGGTTTTCATATCCGTTACAGGCACCAGCCCGTCTCCATGCAGCCAGTCGTGCAGCAAACCATCATACATATCAGCATACCCCGGAAAAACCATCCCGTTATCCACCGCCCAAGGATAGTACGTCTTGTTGGTATCAACAAAGAAGATCCCCTCTTCACCCACAAGCCCATATACATTCGCGTTCAACCTGTAGGCTGTTTTATATTCTGAAGCATTGGCCCATATTTTGTGCTTGAGTTTCCCCTTCCCGTCATACCACTTGAACCCTGCAAAATCACTTGTTGTCTCTCTGTAAACATAGCAACCGCCGGACACTCCGGTAAACACCCTGCGCTTGTCAAATGGAATACGCTTCAGCAGCACGCCACTCCTGCCGTACACTTTGAATGTGTCGGCATATCGAAACCATGCGACGGAATCGTTCAGCCCGAATGATTGCTCATCATGCGCCCTTGCACTCAGCACATACTTTCCCTTTGTGTTGTAATACACGTGTAGCGTGTACAAAGAATTGTGTTCAGGCTTTATGGACGTATCCACTGCGGTCACTACGCCGTGAAACAAACCACCCTCCCGCAATACATTACTGAACACTGGCGGAATGAGGAAACTATCCTTGTAACTCACCAATCCATACCTTCCCCCATAATTCACAATAGCCCCCTCCTCATAAACCGCAAATACCTGCTTGAACCTCGGCTTTATTACCCACTCCTTCGTTTTTTTGTCCACAAAACCATACAACTCGTCCTTTCTGAACGGGATACACGGAACCTTAGCACCGTCAAGCGGCACGTGTTCACGCTCAAACTTTTCAATTGGGTATTTCCTGCTTGTCCGGTACAGATACTCCATATCGGCACCTACATATTTCGATTGGGCACCGCACAGCAGTGGCATTAAAAGCAAAATAACCGGCAGCAACCGGAATAGGGGTGGGTATATCATAAGGTAACAAATCTACAAATTTAGGCTCTCTACTTACGCTACATCTTCTTCTTCTCCAGCTTCTTGTAAAACGGCAGATACATGGGCAATGCCGCCGATCCATACCATTCATACAACTCCGCGTCCAGCAAGTTCGCCTTCACAGCCGGGTCACTTTCAAGTAGCTTCCTTGCGTCTTCTTTACTTGCTACATTCAATACAAATATGCCTCTATACTCCTTATCGTTCTTTTTTAGTGGCCCGGCCACCACCAGTTTACCAATATCAGCAAGTCTGCCTATGTTGCTCATATGACCGGCAAACAGGCTATCCCGCACTGTTTTGTCAGTCACTTTATTGCTTCCGGTCTTCAGCAAAACCAGCACATACATCTTCATTCCATAGTCATCTGCCCCAAGCGAGTCAGCCAGCTTTTTATCATAGGTAGTATCCACTACCTGCCCTTTTGCACTATTAAGCAATCCCACCAGCACTATCAACAACACCAATTTTAATCGCTGTTTCATATCACAATATATCAAATGACAATTCAAAAAACAACATGATCTCCCGTAGTTTTCTTCCTACATCTGCCCGTTGTTCCGGATGTTCCGCAGGGCATCCGGAACTAATAATAATCCCCGTTCTCAGAACGGCTTCATCTTGATGTCGCCCAATGACTATTCCCCCGTAGTTCCGGATATTCCACCGGGCATCAGCAACTTCCACTCCCCCGTTGTTCCGGATGTTCCGCAGGGCATCCGGAACTAATAATAATCCCCGTTCTCAGAACGGCTTCATCTTGATGTCGCCCAATGACTATTCCCCTACCCAACAATTTTTTACCCGTAGTTCCGGATATTCCACCGGGCATCAGCAACTTCCAACAATAATATGTCATGGTGAGCCCCGTCGAACCACCGTTCTCAGAACGTCTTCATCTTGACGCCGCCCAATACCTATTCCCCTACCCAACATTTTTTTACCACACTACGGAAAACACCATATAATAAAACTTTCTTTTGTCTGTTTTCATGCACGGTAGTAACTTGAATAGAAGTAATGAAAAATGGGGAAAAGTGGCCTATATGATGAAAATGTATTACTTCTCAGGTGCGCAGAAGTGAGTCCCGAATGCTTTCGGGATGCGCAGTTTTGAGAAGCTGTGAGAGCTACACTTCCCACCTTTTTATTGACAATCAATGAATTGAGTGAAAAAGTGCGCAATAGAAAAAAAATTGCACGCCGGGAAACATCTCGAAGAATCCGAAGTCACGGAAAGCGTTCAGTGATGCAGATCCGCTCAGCCCCTGATGGCGCCTTCATATTTCCGTAGATGTGGTTACCGTGCCCTCGATAGTACCACATAGCCAAATGAAGCAATAGAGTATTATCATCTGGTAGACGGTAGGAAAGATGCCAGCGCCAGGCAGCTGCACAGCGAACTGCGAAACAGCGTAGGGCTAACCTTTTGCCTCGCGGAGCGATGAGGCAAAAGGCGGCGCTTTCTTTTGGTTCTTTTCTTTTCGCTGTAGAAAAGAAAAGAACAAGAGCGGATGGGAAAAACGCGCACAGCATTTTGCCACACCACCCAAAAAAGCCCTCGGTTGCACCTACGGTAGGTTCGCCACCCGGGATCCCACCGGCAAAACAATCCCGTACATTTCAGCAGCACCGGCAATCTATTCCTTCACAACCCGCACCACCACGCGCATGCCATTACCATCTGCAAGTTGCAACACATACACACCTGCGCTCAATTCTCCAAGATCAACCCTACTCCAAACCCCGTCAACCGAACCACTCATTACAGTCACACCCACCACATTCATCACGCGGTATTCCATTCGTTCAGTAAGGCCGGTAATAAACAACTCATTCGTTGCAGGATTTGGATACACTTTTATATCGTGAGTGTTCAGTGTTCTCAACCCACTACTTCCGGGTATTATTATAGATCTGCAACTTGTGTGTGTGCCGCAATCTGTAAATACTTTTGCGCAAACGTGGTAAGTGTCGGCAACTGCATAGGTGTGTATGACGTTTAAACCTGTGTCTGTATTGCCATCTCCAAAATTCCATTCCACACTATCATACCAGATCATCGTGCCGGTGTAAGCAAACCCGTGTACAAGCATGCCTGTGTCTGTAAATGCCGATGTGATCGGCAAAAAGCAGGTGACCATTATATTCTGGCATGAAGTATGACTGCCACAATTGGTATACACCGTTACACAGACATGGAAGGTATCTTCGGTTGTATAAACATGACTGGGGTTGAGTAAGCTGGATGTGCCTCCATCACCAAAATCCCAACGCACACTATCCATGCCGGCAATTGTCCCTGTATAGGTAAATGTGCGCGAAGCACCCGCCCCCGAGATGGTAAATGAAGATATAGGTGGTATGATGCACGTGACTGTAACCGGCGAACAATATGTATGACTTCCACAATTGGTATACACCGTTACACAGACAGTATAGGTTCCTGCCGCCGAAAAGGTGTGACTGGGCGACACCACTGATGTAGTGATACCATCACCAAAATTCCACCGCACACTATCCATACCTGCGGATGTGCCGGTATAAGTAAAAGAACGAGAAAGATCAGTGCCGGTATATGAATACGATGCTGTTGGAGCAGTTATACATGTCACTGTCACCGGGTTACAGTATGTGTTCACGCCGCAATTGGTATAGACTGTTGCGCATACTGTATAGGTACCGGCAGCGGCATAAGTGTGTGATGGACTTGATCCTGTTGCCGATCCTCCGTCGCCAAACGTCCAGGTAACGCTGTCCATGCCTGTTGTTGTTCCCGTATAGGTAAATGTCTTTGAAAGCCCGGCACCGGCACTCACAGTGAACGAAGATACAGGACTGGTTACACAGGTTATTGTTACAGGGTTGCAGGTGGTGGTAGTGCCGCATGGATTCGTGGCAGAAACGCATGCAGTATATGTCCCTGCCGCACTGAATGTATGAGCAGTACTTGAGCCGGTGCCTGAACCACCATCACTGAAACTCCATGATACAGAGGTGACACCGGTTGTGGTGCCTGTATAGGTGAAAGTTCGCGTCAACCCCGTGCCGGACATGCCGAAAGACGGAACGGGCGAAGTGATGCACGGTATCCGCACTTCCTTGCAGTAAAGATCGCTGCCACAGGCAGTGTAAACCCGCACACAGGCGGTGAACGTATCTGCCGTTGCATAGGTGTGTGTCGGATTCAACAAGGTACTGGTTCCACCATCACCAAAATACCACCGCACACTATCTATAGCAGGAGTAGTGCTGCCGGTATAACTGAATCCACGCACCAGATAGCCGGTATCTGTGAAATGAGCGACAGGTGCCGATGTGCAATTGCAGTCCACTCCATATTTCATTAGAAAAAAATCACTGTTGCCTCCGATACTGGTGTAAGGAGAAAGTGAACCAGCCCAAATGTTGTTTTCTACTTGCCCTCCGAAATAGGTACTGCCTTGGCCGTTTGACGTAGCAGTAAACGCACCATCATAAAAACCTGTTCCATGTATCTGTTGAATCGTATCAATAAAACCAGAAGTGTCCATCACTACAAAGAATGCATTCTGACCCTCTCCAGCATAACTTGGCATAGAAAATCCATCGCAAGCAAGATTGCCAACAAACGTCCCACAGGCAAATACGTTGCCGGTATTCGTTATTGATAAACCACGAAGTCCTATTACTGTAAGGCTTCCACTCAGTCCCTTTATCCATTTCGAATGACTGTTTGAGTCCATTCGCATAATAAATGTCACCCCGCCGGAAAGCGTACTGTAGACTGTATCTCCTTGGTACGCAACGGCGCTCGCTCTGTTCCCAATCAGAAATAGGTCCCCACTGTTGTCAACAGCCAGGTTTGAAAATGTAGGAAAGCCTCCTGCGATTGTTGCTGATCCCAAAGTGTCAATCCAATCGAGGTTTCTGTCGGTATCAAATGCGGCCACGTAAGGGTATCTTGAGCTGTCTGGGAACATGTAGTATTCCCTAGATCCATAGACATAAAGACGCCCCGTGTGCTTGTCAATTGCTCCGCCTATCAACATCATTAAACTCGAGTCAAAATTCAATCGTTTTATCGACAATAAATTTCCAGACACATCATATTTCAAGTCATAATTTCCATAGTGGCTGATGTAGGTTGGGGTAAACGGAACTCCGAATTTCACTGTGTTGATGTAATGGACGTTGTCGTTTCCATCTATCAACGCAAATGTGCCGGTTGCGGCAGTCCCAGCATAAGTAGCCATTACATTCTCTCCAACAAATCGAACCCATTTCATATCACCCGAGGTGTCGTATTGAACTAATGTTTGGGTATTATAAAGTACGCCAGAAATTGTGGTGTCGTAGCCAATCCTTAGTAAAGTTCCACTGGATGTTCCGTGCAGAACATGGAAAGCAACATATACATGTCCCGAACTATCTGAGACTACATTGCAACTAGTTGTCTGACTTCCCGATATCAGCTTCGCGAACCGCATTGTGCCGCTACATGTGTAGCTCGCAAATAGTAAATTTTGTGGACTTCCATATGCGCTGGCTCTAACAAAGGTATCCGCCACAATTGGACCCGAATTGCCAACAACACTTAACGTATAAACATTGCCATTGTTATCTGCACAAATTGATTGTGTTGATTCTCGTGTATAGCCGGTTGTAAGCAAATGTGTTGAACCTCCACCTTTTACCCAATTGAATGACTGTGCATGCGAGGAACGAATACCGGCTACACTGCTCAGAAAGAGCAAGATGATAAATATACTGTTATACTTCATGGTTTCGGGTGCTCATAAAATTAAAGAAATTTATTTGATCAGGTGATTACTTGTACCAAAAATGATGCCGTATTGCCCGTAGTTCCGGATATTCCACCGGGCATCAGCAACTTCGAACAATAATATGTCATGGTCACCCCCGTCGAACCACCGTTCTCAGAACGTCTTCATCTTGACGCCGCCCAATGTCTATTCCCCTACCCAACATTTTTTTACCACACTACGGAAAACACCATATAATAAAACTTTCTTTTGTCTGTTTTCATGCTCGGTAGTAACTTGTTCTGATGTCGATGAAAAAGGGGCCGAAATGAATACATTATGTTTTTTAGTCGCTTCTCACCATGCGCAGAAGCCTGCCTGCCGGCAGGCAGGTGGGAAGTTTTTGCGCAGTTTTGCGAAGCAGTGAGAAGCTACACTTCCCACCTTTTTATTGACTATCAATGAATTGAGTAAAAAAGTGCGCAAAAGAAAAAAATTGCACGCCGGGAAACATCTCGAAGAATCCAAAGTCACGGAGAGTGTTCAGTTATGCAAATACGTTCAGCCCCTGATGGCGCCTTCATATTTCCGTAGATGTGGTTACCGTACCCTTGATAGTACCACATAGCCAAATGAAGCAATAGAGTCTTATCATCTGGTAGACGGTAGGAAAGATGCCAGCGCCAGGCAGCTGCACAGCGAACTGCGAAACAGCGTAGAGCTAACCTTTTGCCTCGCGGAGCGATGAGGCAAAAGGCGGCGCTTTCTTTTGGTTCTTTTCTTTTCGCTGTAGAAAAGAAAAGAACAAGAGCGGATGGGAAACACGCGCACAACTTTTACCACAATACAGAAATCGCACTATCATAAAACTTTCTTTTGATTGTTTTCATGCTCGGTAGTAACTTGTATAGAAGTTGAAGAAAATGGGGAAAAGTGGCCTATATGATGAAAATGTATTACTTCGTCGCTTGTCCCGAAAGCATTCGGGATGCGCAGCAGGTGAGAAGAAGTGGGAAGTTTTCCTGCCTGCCGGCAGGCAGGTGCGCAGTTTTGCGAAGCAGTGAGAAGCTACACTTCCCACCTTTTTATTGACTATCAATGAATTGAGTGAAAAAGTGCGCAAATGAAAAAAATGCGCAGTTGCGGGACCAATGCGATCCTTGCTGGCTGTTCAGGAGTTCCGCAGGGCATCCGCAACTTCAAACAATAAATTGTTTTGGTGAGCCCCATCGAACCACCCCGGCGGCAACAATAGGCTACAAAAATGCCATTCAAATGAATAAAAAATAACGAAATGCATAATAAATTGAAAATCTATCCATGCGCAACAAGTTTACACACTTTCGCAACAACCTTTAACGTTTTCACCACGTTCCTGCTATTACATTTGCACTCGGAATGATATTATTCTTCTACCATTTTTAAACTGTAATACGCATGAAAAAGACACAACTCATTGTCGCCCTGCTCATTATGGGCATCACCCTTGTAACCGGGTGCAAAAAGAAAAACGACGATAACAACAACAGTAGCAGCTCGGCCACGGCAGCTGCACTTGTCATCAAAACAGGAGCACAAAGCATCTCCCCCGATGAAAAACTCACATATGAAGCCCAGGTCGTAGACACCAAGGGCAACGCCACAGCGGCCACCGGTGTCACCTGGAGTGTCAGCAACAACCTCGGGGCATTCTCCGGCAACGTCTTCACACCATCTGCGTCGGGGGCTGGTACCATCACCGCCAAGGTTACTGTGAATGGTAAAGAACTCACAGCTTCTGTTCCGGTAGGTATCTATCTTCCTGCCGTGTTTACTGTAGTTCCATCTGCAGTCATTTGGAGCACAGGCGCAGGCACTATTCCGCTTAATGCAGTTTATCTGGGCACAGGTTCGGTGTCGGGCTACACCTACACTTCCAGCAACACAGCAGTTGCTACTGTCGACGCCTCTGGTGTCATCAGCTTTGTTGCTCCGGGCGAATGTGTCATCACTGTCACTGCCAACGGCCTTTCGGGCAACAACAAGGTTGTGGTTCCTGTTTTGGTGGTCGGCATGCCTCCTGTCACCCTTCCTGTTGTGCGCGTAGCTGTTAACCCGGCCGGTAAAGACATGTTCCGTGGCGAAACTGCAACATTTACAGCCAAAGCATACAACTCATCAAATGCCGAAGTAAGCAGCACCTTCACATGGGCTACTCAGGACCCGACAATTGCCACCGTTGACGCGAACGGTGTAGTTACTGCAAAAGGTCTCGGAAACACCATCATTACAGCAACAGCAAGCGGCATCACCGGCCAGGCCGAAGTGAATGTCCTGCCCGATACCACCATCATTGTTACGCCTATTATGGCCAGCATCGGTGCCGGTTCGTCAAAGCAGTTCACAGCACAGGCTTACACTGTAAACAAAACCACCAAGTCATTGTCACCAATTGCAATGCCTGCCGGTCTTACATGGGAAGTTCCGACCACCGGCGTTCCTATTTTCGATATCGCGAATGTTAACGCAACCGGACTTGTAACCGTTAAGTCTTCAGCTACTATCGGTCTTTCAACCGTTGTCATCGCACACGTGACATCACCCACCATCTCAGGGGGCGCGGGCCTCATCATGGTCTCCGACTGTAATTGCGGCACCACCACACCAGGCGTTGACCGTATTAGCGTTACGGGCAGCACCACCATCAATGTCAGCCTCACAGCTGGTCCGTTCACTATCAACGCTACTGCAGTAGACGCTTCAAACAATCCTGTTGCCGGTGCCACTGTAAAAATGTGCTCCGATAATATTACCGTTGCCAGCATCGACGCAACAAGCAATACAGTTGTCCCTGCTGGCCCCGGTACTGCTGTCATCACACTTTGCAACGGTGGCGTTTCAACAACGGTCACTGTCAACGTTACGTTCTAATTGATTTGGTAATTACCATTCATCAGGGCGATGCCGGCACCACCGGCATCGCCCTTTTTCACCCATGCATTGCAGCTATTTTGTGTAAATTTGCCCCCGGTCATCAACCACCCGATTGCCTCCAACACACCTACAGATACGCATGAAGAAACGCTTACTGATCTTCTCCTGGGAATACAACGGATACCATTCAGTGCAGGGTACCGCTCTTTCCAAGCGTCCGCGTCAGATAGCAGAGTCATACCGCGCCGCTGGTTGGGATGTTACCGTTGTGCACAAAGACCATCGCAATGAAAGTGGCGACGCTCGGTTCCACATCAGTCTGGAAGACAACGGCATCCGCCGCATCGCTGTAAAATCCACCGACGATACAGGCATTACCCGCACCAATCCGCTCTCACGCAAGCTGGAGACCCTCTACTACATTGCGTTACGCGGAGACCGTACTTACAGGTGGGCTGCCGACGTTATCAGATGCTTTCCGGAACTCGGCATCGCAAAACCGGGCCATATCATCGGCTGCTTTTCACCCCGGGTGCCTTTGTATCTTGCCAAACACTTTGCCACTCAGTTTGATGTGCAATGGATCGCCGATATTCAGGACCCCATTTACGAAGGGGTAGCGAAAAAAATGTGGCCCTATTGTCGTCGATGGATGAAGTCTGTACTATCCTCGGCAAAGGCTATTGTACACATCTCACCCGAATGGGCCGAGATCGATTCAGGTCGACTGCAACTACCGGTCAATACCATACGCCATGCAGTGCCGGCAATGGTTCCTCCACCAACAGACCTCAAAGAAGCTGAGTTCCGCGCAAACCACGGCAATCACTTCAATGTCTTCTACGGTGGCTCCATCTCCCCCGATATTCAGTCGCTCGATGTACTCCGCGCAGTCATCGAAATGGCAGCCGACCATGGCGTATCTATCAAAATATTGCTGGCCGGCAACGATCAGGCCCTGAAGCTCTTTAAAGACGGACTTGGTCGCCAGGCTATTCACTACCTCGGCTGGCTCTCCCCCGATGACATGAACCGCTACATATACAATAGCAATTGCACAATGGTCATTCCGTGGTCAGCAGAGCGTGTCGGCATACCGTCGAAGCTTTATGAATTGTGTAGCTACCCCAAACCCATCTGGATAGTGGGTCACGACATGGGGGCGTTGTCGTCTCTTCTCAATGAATGGAAACATCCTGCAATTGCAACCGGCGATATCGATACCCAGCTGAAAGCAGTTCTGGCCGCCGCCCACGGCGATACAAGCAAAATGTTCAACCTAAGCGCCTGCACCGGGCAGGTATTAAAGGCTGATCAGCTTTGCGCTGCTTTTCTCCGTTTGTTGTAGAGCTACTTGCGGCGCACCCGCAATATCACATCGGAATCTTCGTTGGCGCGTTTCACCAATACAGGCTTGCCCGTCTTCTCCGATTCCCGCAACAGATCTATATAGGCCGGGGCCGCGTTCTTTGATATCCTGTAAAACCTCGCCGACTCATTGAATGTTACTTCAATATACGGGTCGTCGCCCGTTGCTGGTCTTATAGCTGCTACTGTTAGCGCATATTCAACTGTTTTCTTCACTGCACCTTTCTTCTTTTTCTGCGCAACTGCGGGCAATGCAGCTACCATAAACAATAAACCCAACATGCAGATCATGCATATTGAGTTTACCATTTTTCTGTTCACAAAAGACCTTATGGACATGTTACACGCGGCGCGTAAGTTGTAAGTGTTGAGTTTGTTGAAGAGAATGTAGGATCGGTGCTAAAGGTAAGACCAGAAGAACCCGACGGTGTGTAAGAAGATGTCGGCTGCACATTTATCATTGTCACATGCGGCGTGAACGATCCTGCACACGCAGGATTCTCCTGTGCATGCAACCATGTTGCCAGCAGCACCGGCTGATTGAACATTGCCGGGTCAAACACATAAGCCTTAGGTCCCGTAGGCGTTTGCACAGTTACAAGCGGTGCCACGTGATACCACCAGCGAATGCAGCAGCCACCCCATTTCTGAGCCTGCACACACAGTTTATCAGAACCCGCATTCGCGAAACTGAATATCTTCTTTGTGCCATATTTGTACCTGTTATTGATCACCCAGCACATTTTGTGCGCACGTGCGTAACAACCATCCTGGCAGTACTGAAAAGAGATACACTTGTCTATTCCGTACGGGCCGGGCAAAGCGCAGCACTGACGAACAATGTAATCAAACATCAACTGTGCTGTTGCAAAATCAGGGATCACATTATTCAATCCCGGGTCGGTTGTGTTCATCACACCCAATGCCTGCGGTTCGTTGATGTCATTGTCAGCCATCTTCTTCAGGTCAACAGCTATCGCCTTGCCGTTCTCAACATTTACCGGCCTCAACCTCAGGTCGGCCAATTGCTGGTCATTAGGTTGCTCTACTTTCACCAATACGCCCTGCCACGGATCGAAAGTAGCATATACAGGCTTGTTGGCACTGAATGCAGCCTTGATAGCGTCGATGACATTTATTTCAGTTACTGTAAAGAACTCAGCATTCTCATTGAAGAACACCTCGATAGCAGAGGTACCGGCTATCGGCCTTATACCGGCCACCGTCAGCACGGAGGACATTACTTGGGTTGCTCCGTTCTTTCCGCCTGTACCAGATGCTGAAGCAGACGCTGTATTTGAAGTTGTATTCACTACAGGCGCAACGCGCACAGCACTGTATTTAGCAGCCTTTCGGTCACACGAATTCAAACCAATTACTGTGGCAAAAGCAGCCACCGAAAAAGCAACTGAAAGACTTCTCAGTGCACGACCCTTAAATTTATTGTTCATAAACGGTTGAATTTACATTTGCAACAGAAACATATACGTCTAAAGTACAGACATTTTCCCATCTAACAAATTTTTGCTATAACTTTTTATTTTTCCGGAATATCGCACGCCAATAACCGGATATTTTTTTTATCTTTCCATATTACATCATATCCATCTAGCAATGAGAAAAGTACATACGCTTCTTTTTTTACTTTTTTGCGCTCAGTCGCTGCTGGCCCAGACGCTGCACAAACGACCTACGCCGTCCCCGGTGGTTAGCGCATTGTTGCGCATGAATGAAGAACGTAATGCCATTGCTGCCAAACCCACCGCAGGTGTGCTCATGCAGCGGGTTGTTGCGCAAAGCACGCGCGATAACGGCACCAGTTCACTCACCGATTCCGTGAAACTTAAATACAGCGGGCAGCGTGGTTCTACGTACGACTACAATATGATGATGTTCCCATACAATTACCCATATGGCACCTCGCCCATGTTTGACTATGCCGGTGTGTTCACAACGCCTCAGGTCAAATACGACACATACACTCACTGGACCATCAATCCGTTCACAATGCCTGCTTTTGGCTTATATGAGGGTTATTATGCCTCTTATGACACCAACAGCAACCTCACCAATTTCAAGAAGCTGTACGTAGACTCCACCCTCAACGACAACATGAGCTATGTGAACCTGTTCAACGCGGCAAAAAATATCTCTAAAGGCTTCACATTCAATCTGAATGCCGGGGTTGCCGACAGTGCATTCATCCAGCACTTCCAATATGACGCTTCAAATCGCCTTGTGAAAGATAGCACGTATGAGCTACATCTGGGTGTTTGGCGCATCGTGTCAAGAACACTCTATACTTATGATGCTGCAGGTAATGTCACACTCATTGACCATTACTCCAACCAAACTGACACATCATTCCTGCTCCCACTCACACAGCAACTGAAGTACACCAACACCTACGATGCAAGCAACCGCCTCACTACCGTCCTCACTACCATGAGTAATGGCACTGTAATGGGCGACTACGTAAAAGATACATTTACCTACAGCGGCACACTGACGTTCCACAATTCCTGGAAACAAATCCAGATGGATCCGATACACGGCACATGGTGGCCGCAATACTACATGCAGAAAACACTCCTCGCCGGAAAGCCTGACACTGTTTATCACAGAGGTTGGGACAGTATTGCAAATGCGTGGGTTCCCATCTCAAAAGATATCGTTTCTTACAACAGCTACAGCAATCCGGACACTATCCTAAATTACGAATACAACTGGACCTCCTACTCCACCACTCCCGACTACACTACTGTGTATTACTACGATACTTTCACTTACAATCCTCCCTCCACGTCACTCAGCAGCGCCTCAGCACAACCTGAGATACACATCTACCCTAATCCTGCATCTACAAACATTACACTTGAGTTGCCAACCGCACTTGTCGATCAACGCATTAGTATCTATTTCGTAAACGTGTCAGGACAGATCATTACAAAACAGTCTGTTTTAGCCGCGAGCTCCATGACTCTAAACACGTCGCACCTCACAAATGGTTCGTACTGGATGTTTATTGAGAATGATAAAGGTCAATTACTGCATCGCCACCATCTTATAAAATACTGATAGCAACTCTATATTCTTTACCGGCATGAACATACTTTCATGCCGGTATTTTTTTACCTATTATTTTTGCATACAAACAACTGACTATGGTAAAGACGCTTGCTTTGGCTACGTTACTCACGGCCTCAACTACATGCTTATTTGCACAAAGAAGAATGCCACCACCACCCCGCCGCGACAGCATTCCTTACATGTTCAACAACAACCTGCCGGCTTTCAACGTGTTGTTGCGCGACAGTTCCGGAATCTTCAACACATTCAACATACCGAAAGGTAAGCCGTCCGCACTTATTCTATTCTCCCCCGATTGCAAACATTGCGTTGAATTCACCGGCAACTTAGTTCGCAACATAGACTCGCTTAAAGATGTGAACATCTACATGATCAGCATGCTGCAAAACATCACCATCATGCGTAATTTCATCGAAACGTATGGCCTTGACCGCTATTCAAACATCAAGGTTGTGGGCTGCGACTACGAGTTCTTTTACCTCAGCTACTTTGCGCCGATGCAATTGCCTGCTGCAGCTATTTTCGACGCAGACAAAAAATTCGTCAGACTGCTGGACGGAAACGTATCCGTAAATGCACTTTACATGAATACCCACCCGG
>JBGAQG010000007.1:0-111572 GCA_044220845.1 Flavipsychrobacter sp.
CTATCCGTTACCGCTACTCCCTTTCAAAATCAACCGTTACACTCAACTAAAGATCTTCGCTTATTCCGTTCCCCTTATCGCTAAGGGAGTGCAAATATAGAGCACCTTTCCGACTCAGCAAAATCATTTTCAGATTTATTCTCGAAATAGTGCCTCAACACACTTAGCTATGCATCTGAACTATCTCATGAAACCCTCTGTGGTAAAGGGATACAGAATACGCTCACAATATTGACACCGCTCCAAAATAATTTCAAAATTCATGGAGCACACCACGTAAATCATTCATTTTACTGCTCAAACAGACGTTTACTATGCTGCATATATCACACTCTTCCCTATTACCGATCATTCCTCAGGGAAGTTATAGTGAACACCTTTGTCCGCTATATAGGCACCAATGCGTAAATAAGACAGTGCTGCAGGGTCATCCGCTTCGCTAACGATAATAATGACATCAAATTCCGCCCCCTCGCGATCCGCTACAAGCGCAGCCACGTCTGCACCGGCCACACACTTAGAGAAGAACTCCTCGCACTGCTCTGCACCGTAAGGCGCAACCAGCACACGCTCGGCCATCAACAACCTACCTTCAAAATGAAACTCGGTATCTATAAGGTCTTCAAAGTCTTCGCAGATCTCTTCTGCAACGCTAAAACTATATGCCATCTTTTACAATGATTATTACACTAAATAGAAATGGCCCGCGTTAAACGGGCCAAATACAATATCGAAACTGCATAGTATTATACTGCAAACGAACTACCACAACCACAAGAACTGCTTGCATTCGGATTCTTGAACACAAACCCACGTGCATTAAGTCCGTCAGAATAGTCAACTTCCATGCCCATAAGGTATATTCCATGCGCATCTTTCATCAACACCGGTATACCATCAATGTCATAGGCGGTATCATCATCTTCCATTTTATCGAAGCCCAACACATAACTCAACCCCGAACATCCTCCACCCTTCACACCAATCCGCAGGTGCTGGCCGGCTTCAAAACCAGGCTCTCCCATCAACCGCTTCACTTCCGCGATCGCGTTTGAACTCAATTTCACGGGGGCGCTTACAATAGTATCCATCATTAGTGATTTTTTACAAAATTACGACTACCATTCAGCCCCACCAAATCCACAAACGCCAATAATCAGCAAAATCAATCCCGCAATCAACACCAATGATCTATCACCACAACCCCGATCATAGCAAACAAATAACCATATTAGTCTATTTCCTGTTTCAACATTTGCAGTTAAATATTACATTTGCAGCCTGAAAAAAATCAACATCCGTGACTGTAGACAGTATTATAAGCGACCTGACAGCCTCTATGCAAAGGGCTATCGCACACCTGGAGGTAGAGATCAGCAAGATCCGTGCCGGCAAAGCAACGCCACAGATCCTCGATGGCATTTTTGTTGACTATTATGGCAACGCCACTCCCATCAATCAAGTTGCCAACATCACTACCCCCGATGCTCGCACCATTTCGCTGCAACCTTGGGAAAGGAACATGCTCGGCCCTATTGAAAAAGCGATAATAGCATCAAACATCGGCCTCAACCCACAGAACGACGGCAACTACATCCGCCTTTTCCTGCCACCGCTTACCGAAGAGCGCCGTAAAGAACTGGTGAAACGCGTATATGGCGAAGGCGAGCAAGCCAAGATCGCTGTGCGCAATCTGCGTCGCGACAGTATTGAGCAAGTGAAAAAACTGCAGAAAGACGGCCTTAGCGAAGACATTGCCAAAGACGCAGAAACAAGGATACAGGGCATCACCGACAAGAACATCTTAGTGGTGGACCAACACTGTAAAGAGAAAGAAAAAGACATCATGACGGTATAATTCCTCCCGTCCTATACGATACACTATTCCCGCAAACTCATGCCCTGTGCATGAGTTTGCAGTTTTAACTCATAGCGAATGAACGAACTGCAACAACGGATACTCACAATCTTTTCAGCACCGATCTACGCGATCCTGATTCCGCTGGAAATAGTCCTCTCCAACTTCCGAAACCTTGGCTTTTACTCGCTAAAAGAATCGTTCATAAACATCTACCTTAATCTACTCAACGCAGGTATCGATCTGCTGCTGCGTTTTCTGATCGGCCTTTCAGTTCTCTACTTCTTCTATAAATACAGGATAGACCTGCACCTGCCTCCCGTTGCATATTGGGCACTTCTGTTACTCGGCGAGGATTTCATGTTCTGGCTCGAACATTTTGTCGACCATCACTGCAGGCTGTTCTGGGCCGTGCATGTCACCCACCATTCCAGCCCTGAATACAATCTGTCCACCGGGTTCCGGTCGTCCGTGTTCATGCCTGTCTACAAATACTTCTATTTTATCCCGCTTGTGCTGCTGGGCTTCCACCCGGCAGATGTCATCTTTATGTACTCGATTACCCAGGTGTATGGTATTCTCGTTCACACCCAATTTATCAAAAAGGCACCCGCCTGGGTTGAATACATTTTCGTCACGCCCGCATTGCACCGAGTACATCACGCCAGCAACATTCCTTACCTGGATAAGAACATGGGCATGGTATTCATCATTTGGGACCGCCTTTTCGGCACCTATTCACCCGAGCTACCTGACGAAAAACCTCATTACGGCATCACCAAACCCATCGATCAGCCACACCACCCCATCCGCATTGTTACACATGAGTGGGAAGCACTGGCAAAAGACGTAAGCAAACCTGTATCACTGACCACAAAACTAAAGTACATCTTCAACCCTCCCGGCTGGAGCCACGACGGCAGCACCAAAACTTCAAAGCAATTGCAACAGGAAACGAGATTTTGATAATTGTCAATTCCCGGCAACCCACGTGTATGTAATCTTGCACTGTAAAATCAAAACACAAGTTTATGAACACAAAAAGATCGTTGCTCTATTGGGCTCCACGTATCCTCGGCCTCTCTGCCATTTCCTTCATCAGCATGTTCGCGCTCGACTCATTTGAAGCCGGCCAACCATTAACGACCCAACTGCTGCATTTTGCGCAACATCTCACCCCCTCATTTATTCTTCTGGCATTACTGGCACTGGCTTGGAAATGGGAGAAGATCGGCGGGATTGCATTTATCGCCATCGGCATCATATTCAGTCCTCTTGTGTATATGCTCAACCACGGGCGAAACCACTTTTCCATTGCACAAAGCCTGCTGGTCGTCCTCATCATCACCGTACCTTTCATCATCACCGGCGCACTGTTCCTGCTGAGCCACAGCAAACGCAACACTGCAACAGCCTGATATTCAGGACACCACACTTATCCACACAAACCCAACATGCGCCACTTTCAAGTAGCTATTGCGCCCTGCAAAGGGTAAATTTGCAATGTGGCAAAAAAAGAAGTAGCGGAAACGCCCTTAATGAAGCAGCACAAGGAGATCAAGTCCCGATACCCCGATGCTGTGTTACTGTTTCGCGTAGGCGATTTTTACGAAACTTTCAGTGAAGACGCGCACATAGCTTCGCGCGTGTTGGGTATTACGCTCACCAAGCGCTCCAATGGAGCCGCTTCTTCGGTAGACCTTGCCGGCTTTCCGCACCACTCGCTGGAAACGTACCTGCACAAGTTGGTGAAAGCAGGCTACCGTGTCGCCATTTGCGACCAATTGGAAGACCCTAAACTCACAAAAGGCATTGTAAAACGCGGGGGCACTGAGCTGGTTACTCCCGGCGTTGCCACCAGCGACAAACTCCTCGAAAACCGCACGAACAATTTCCTTGCTGTTCTGCACCTCGCCGACCCATTATGCGGCATTGCCTTCCTCGACATCACCACCGGCGAGTTCTACACGGCCGAGGGTAATATCGAGTACATGGACAAGCTCATGCAGAGCTTCCAGCCTTCAGAAGTCATCCTGTCCAAATCTCAGGGCAAACGCTTCCGCGAGCAGTTCGACACCCGCGTTTATACATTTCAGCTCGACGAATGGATTTTTCGCGAACAGTATGCATACGAACTGCTTTTACAACACTTTCAGACCCAATCGCTGAAAGGATATGGCATTGAGGAAATGAAAGCCGCCATAACGGCATGCGGCGTAGCAATACACTACCTCAAAGACACAGAACACGCCAACCTGCAGCACCTGAATACTTTGCAGCGGATAACGGCCACCGACTTCTTGTGGATGGACAGGTTCACGATCCGCAATCTGGAGCTCATAAACAGCACCTACGAACAGGGAAGCAATCTGCTACAGGCTATAGACCACACGCACACCCCTATGGGAGCACGCCTCATGAAGCGCTGGATGATATTCCCGCTCTATGACATGCACCGCATCAACCAGCGACTGGATCTTGTCAGCATGTTCCTTCTCGATCAGGACCTGAATATTTCCCTTACCAACCTGGTAAAGCAGACCGGCGATGTAGAGCGCCTTGTGGGCAAGATACCGCTCAAGAAGGCAAACCCTCGAGAGGTATTGCAACTGGCACGCAGTCTGCACTTCATGCAGCAGTCGCGCGAAATATGCCTTGCTTCCGACAATGATGCCCTCCACGCAATGGTAGAGCCTATGCAACCATTGGAGGAAATAAGAAAAAAGATAATTGAGACGATCAGCGAGGACGCACCTGCCATTGCCGCAAAAGGAGGAATGATCAGAGAAGGTGTGTCTGAAGAATTAGATCACCTGCGCACCATTTCGCGCAGTGGCAAAGATTATCTCCTGCAGATCCAGCAGCAGGAATCACAGCGCACGGGTATATCTTCCCTCAAGATATCCTACAACAATGTCTTCGGATACTACCTCGAGGTAACCAACTCCCACAAAGACAAGGTGCCGCAAGACTGGATTCGTAAGCAAACGCTTGCCAACGCCGAACGATACATCACCCCCGAACTGAAAGAATACGAAGAGAAGATACTCGGGGCTGAAGACCGCATATTGGCCATAGAAATGGACCTGTACCAGAAACTACTGGCGGCTATCGAACCGTATATCGCTCCTATACAACACAACGCCAATATTACGGCGCAGCTCGATTGTCTGTTGTGTTTCGCCTATAACGCCAAACAATACGGCTACCACCGCCCGCAACTGGTGAGCGACCCTATCCTCGATATCCGCGAAGGTCGCCACCCGGTGATTGAACAGCGTTTGCCTCCCGGAGAAAGCTATATAACCAACGACATTCGTCTGGACAAGACCGAACAACAGGCCATCATACTCACCGGCCCCAACATGAGTGGTAAGAGCGCATTATTGCGCCAAACTGCCATCATCACCCTTATGGCGCACATGGGCAGCTTCGTACCCGCGGCAGCAGCTACCATCGGCCTTACGGACAAGATATTTACCCGCGTCGGCGCATCCGACAACCTCAGCGGTGGCGAAAGTACGTTCATGGTTGAGATGAACGAAACCGCCAGCATCATCAACAACCTCAGCGAGCGCAGTCTCGTATTACTCGACGAGATCGGTCGGGGCACAAGTACCTACGACGGTATATCACTGGCGTGGAGCATTGTCGAATACCTGCATAATAGCCCCGCAAGACCAAAGACGCTCTTCGCTACCCACTACCACGAGATCAACGAGCTGGAAAAACAGCTCCCCCGCGTACGCAACTACCATATCACCCACAAAGAAACAGGCAACAAGGTCATTTTCCTGCGAAAGCTGGCACCCGGCGGCAGTCGCCACAGTTTCGGTATCCAGGTGGCGCGCATGGCCGGTATGCCACCAAAACTACTGGACCGCGCCAACGAGATATTGGCGCAACTGGAAGAAAAACATACAGGTACAGGAAATGCAGAGACAATACAGCAAAAAGTAAAAAACATCAAACCCGCACCTAATTTCCAACTCAACATCTTCGATGGTGTCACCGACGACATCCGTCGCATTCAGCAATTGCTCGAAGAGACCGATATCAATACACTCACTCCTGTACAGGCGCTGATGAAGCTATACGAGATGAAGGAAATTGTGAAGCAATACGCTAAATAGCACTGAAGGCTATTCGGCCTCAGTTAAGCCTACGTGAACTGTAATATCTGTCCATCGCGGCGTAAGCTACGAGGGTCCCGAAAACACCCACAACACTCCCGGCGTACACATCTTCTACAAAGTGAGCTGTAAGATAAACGCGAGAGTACCCAACGGCGATTGCTAAAATAAAAAATACAGCTCCCACCCAGCGAAATCTGTAAGGCAAGATCATAGCTAGGAAGCAAAACAAGGCGAATGCACCCTCGCTATGTCCCGACGGAAAACTCTGCTCAAATAGTCGTTCCCAATGCGGCAGAATGTGCACCCACTTGGTGTGCTCAAAAAAATGCATGGGACGCGGCATATCAAAATAGTGCTTCAGCGCATGTAGCAATAAGAAAGGAACCATCGTACACACAAGCGCCAACAGAAAATATTTCTTGGTCCTTCTTTCCCTGCCCAACATTGGCATCAATAACGCAGGAATGATAAACCCTGCCGTACCCATGTAGGTCACGTAATACATCACCTCATTGAGCAAGGGAGAATAATTCCCGTTGATATAGGTAAACATTGCCACTTTCCCATACCTGAAGTGTAGCACCGGACCGGTCACCAACCACAGGGCGAAGGGGACTAGAAAAAACGGATTGTATGGATGCGCTTTCAGCTCTTTCACGCTTACCGGTTTTGTGCAGGCTTTATTTTCAGGAAGCCGTTAAACGATCTGAGCATCATCAGGTACCACTCTTTCGCAAACAACCGTGAATCACGACGCACAGAAAACACCAGCCAGATCGCCAACGGCATCAAAATGAACGATGCCATCCACATGCCCAGCCACGGAGCTACCGCCTCAGACTTAGCCAGCTTCTCGCCTGAAATATTGAGAATGTGAAAGATCACAAAGAAAACTACCGCCACTACCATAGGCATACCCAGCCCGCCTTTTCTGATGATAGCCCCAAGTGGCGCTCCTATCAGAAACAACAACAGACACGCAAATGACAACGTGAACTTCCTATGGAGTTCTATCTCGTACTTCATGTAATTTTCTGTCTGTATCTTGTTGTCAAGGGCCATCACATCTATGAGCGACTTCAGGTTGCGCACATTATTCGCAAGCGATTGCGCCAACGCTGTTCGGTCACTTGCGGGCACCAGCTCCATAAACGAATTATCATACTTCCTCGGCACATACTTTCCGGCTTTCAACCCATCTATAACAACTTCCCGCTCTTTGTTCCCCGACTGCAATGTGACGTATGGGGCAACATATGAACCGATGGTTGCTGCCGACCGGGACTTCTGGCGCTTCAAACTATCAATACTTTCCGCCAGTTGCGCCACATTCATCATCTGGTTGGCATTCCGGAACATATCCTCATTAGAACGGGTGAACTTCATCCCCGACAGGTCGAAAACTTTATCCCATTCGTCAAAGTGCATACGCACCTGTGTGTAATTGTGATTGCCGTTCTCATAACCCTCATGGTACTGCCAGCCGTCCTTCAGTCGGAATATCAGAGATTGTTTGTCGTCCGAGGCCAGCATTTGCCCCTCCCTCGCCATCACTACCTTGTTGTTCCCAACCATATCCGTATGGTCATAGATCACAACATCGTGTATGGTCTTGCCGTCTTCGCTCTTACTGCCCACTCTTATCGAATAGCCCTGAATATCATTATTGAATTGCTCAGGCCTTATACTCAAAGTCGGTTTCTTGTTACGCACATCATACAATAGTGATAGTGCTTTTAGATTGGCGACAGGTATCACATTATTGGCGAACACAAACGCCATACAGGATATAAAGAAAACAAAGATCACCAACGGTTGCATGAACCGTAACAATGAGATCCCCGATGACTTGATGGCAACCAACTCAAAATTCTCCCCCAAATTACCAAAAGTCATAATAGATGAAAGCAAAACCGAAAGGGGCAAAGCCAGGGGAATAAGCGCCGCCGACATGTACACCAATAACTCCACCAAAAGCAACACACCAACGCCCTTGCCTATCATCTCATCCATATACAGCCAGAAAAACTGCATCACCAGCACAAAAAGCGACACGAAGAACGTTACGATGAACGGCCCGATAAAGCTTCTTATCAGTAATAAATCCAGTTTTTTGATCAATCTATGGTCTATTGAGGCTGCAAACCTACACAAAACATCGGCTGATGCCCTCGATTCGTGGGTACGATTAACGTTTTATTTCAAAAGAAAAGCCTGCATCCCTGGTCGGGAAGCAAGCTTATAAATAGTTTTTTCACCTGTCAGAACCCTTTAAGCAGCCCCAATGCGATGCTTCAGGTCGTGTACCTGAGAATTCCACAAACGCTCCTGGTCTTTTATGTCGGCCTTGTCTGCAAAGTCTGTGATACGCAGGATAGTCTCGTTTGTCACCGGACTCTGCTCAATGCTGAATTCAAAGAACTCATCCTTGGCCATATGATCCCACTTATACCTAATAAACTCATTGTCCACGTGCTCTACCATGTGTGCGGTGTCAGTACTGCCGTTCCACGTGAAGTAAAACTGAGTGTCGCGCTGATCTACTTTGTCAGCAAACCACTCTTGCAATCCCACCGGAGTCGATAAAAACTCATATAAAATAGTAGGAGAGCATCGTATCGGGAACTCCACAGAGTACATTATCTTCTTTTTACTCATTGTCGTACTATCGCTTGTTGATCTGTTAGGGTGCAATAATAAAAAAATGCCGTTACAAACAAAATAATATTCGGCACAGTTTCAACTTTTTTCTCAAAACGCCCGCCCAAACACACTTTTTTCGTGTTAATACAATCATAATTTTTTTTGGGTTGCATTGTTCAGAACCTTAGCTTTGTGATATAATGTCAACTTTTATTGATGCCATTAGTTTTGAGTTAATTTTTTCACACCCCTCAATTCATTGCTTATGTCGATGCGTCAGCTAAAGATCACCAAATCAATTACCAACCGCGAAAGTCAGTCCCTGGAAAAATACCTGCAGGAGATTGGAAAAGTTGATCTGATAACCCCGGAAGAAGAAGTACAACTCGCCATCCGGATCAAACAAGGCGACCAGTACGCACTGGAAAAACTCACTAAGGCCAATTTGCGCTTTGTGGTTTCTGTTGCCAAACAATACCAGAATCAGGGCCTTTCATTGAGCGACCTTATCAACGAAGGTAACCTGGGCCTCATTAAAGCGGCTCAACGCTTCGACGAGACCCGAGGCTTCAAATTCATCTCCTATGCCGTTTGGTGGATCCGTCAATCTATCCTTCAGGCATTGGCCGAGCAATCACGCATCGTTCGCCTGCCACTCAACAAGGTGGGCCTGTCCAACAAAATAAGCAAAGCATACTCTCAACTGGAACAGGAGTACGAACGCGAACCATCCACTGAGGAGCTCGCCGAACTGCTGGACATAGGCACCGAAGAGGTGGAGACAACCCTGGGTGTGGCAGCTCGTCACGTATCGGTTGATGCGCCTTTTGTTGACAGTGAAGACAATACACTGCTCGACATTCTTGAGAATCCTAACTCTGACTCGGCCGACGCCGAATTGTACCACAGCGAATCGCTTCGTTGCGAGATCGAGCGCTCACTCAGCACACTCACCGATCGCCAGCGCGATGTCATCAAGCTGTATTTTGGTATCGGTGTGGCCAACCCCATGAGTTTGGAAGACATCGGCGAGAAGTTCTCGCTCACCCGCGAACGCGTTCGCCAGATCAAAGACAAAGCAATAACAAAACTGCGCACAGCCAGCCGTTGTCAATTGTTGAAGACTTACCTGGGCAACTAAGCATAGCCACACTATTCATTATCAGGCAGCCACCCTCCGGTGGCTGCTTTTTTTATAAAAAATCTTCATAATCCCAACATTCAGCAACTGCCACACGTCTGTCTATTAGCTATCCATAAAAATATACCCAATGAAAAAACTCCGATTCGCGTCTTTGCTTATCATCTTTCTGATAAGTGGCACCTTGGCGAGGGCTCAAGCTGACACTGTCCCCTGCCCTCCCGGCATCGACTTTGAGACCGGGCTCAGCGCTTGGTCTTATTATGTAGGCACCTGCTGCCCGTTGGTTGCAACTACGCCCACAGCACCTATTTCCTGCCGGCACACGCTCACATCCGCCTCCGGGCTTGTAGGTTGTACCGCCGGCGCATCAGCTACCGACCAATACGGCGGCTTCCCTATCGTTTGCCCGGCGGGTGGCACGCAATCACTTCGCATCGGCGACCTGGTTAACGGAGCACAGGCCGAAAAAGCCAGGTATTATGTCACAGTACCCACCGGCACATCGAGCTACGCACTATTATACCACTATGCTATTGTTTTCCAAAATCCCAGCCACGCCCCCTCTATGCAGCCCCGTTTCGAAACGAACGCGTTCGATACGACCACTGGCTGGACTCCTCTCGCAGGCGCACACCATACCTATATTGCCGGCGGTGTTTTGCCGGGTTTCATTACCAATTCCGCATGCGCCACCTGCGTGCCTGCAGCTACCGTGAGTCAACCGGTTCAATATCGCGACTGGGCCACTGCCACTATCGATCTCTCGGGCTTAGGTGGCCATGTAGTTGCCGTAGATTTCATGAACGGAGATTGCTCTCCCGGCGGCCACTTCTCCTATGGGTATGTCGACGTTGCCTGTGGCTTGTTCGAAATATCGGCCACAGTTTCCTGCGACACTACTTGGACCCTGTTATCGGCACCACCCGGCTACGAGAACTACACCTGGTACGATGGCGCATCCTTCACTACCACATATTCAAATGGATGGGTACCTATCAGCCCTACCCCCACATCCTATGCGGTCATTCTCCAACCCTACCCCGGATTCGGCCCAACTGACACCCTATATACAACCATTTCTTGCCCAACCACCGGCATACAAACCGACATCGATCGGCCAGGTTCTGTCCGCTTGTTTCCCAATCCGGCAGGCAACGAGTTAATGGTAGGCAACCGCACCCCATGCGAAACGGATGTTACCATCTCAAATTCGGTTGGGCAGACCGTTGCTCGCCATCATCTATCGGCCGGCGAAGACAAGATCAGTATCGAACAGCTGCCGTCCGGCATATATACTGCCACCATAAAGACTCCGGCAGGCACTGAACTCAAACGGTTTCTGAAACAATAAAAGCTACAGCCTACAAAAACAGAAGGGCGCTCCCTCACAGGAACGCCCTTCTCAATTTACACCCTCCTGCTTACTGCGCGCAGCAACCCGGAGCATCGTCACAAGTACACTCACTACTGCTTCCACCACAGTCACAGGCACCACACCCGGTAACAGTTGCCGTAGCCGCCTTTTTATTCTGTTCAATAGCATATGCTGCTCCCATAGAGCCGGCAATAACAACAGCAGCAACCGCTGCAAAAATTATCTTTTTCATTTTGTTTGATTTTTGTTTGTTGAATATGGATTGATGTGTATTTGGTTGCCGCATGGGCGACCTCAATGCATCAACACACTTCCGGAGGATGCAATAGCTCCGGTCCCTCCCTTACTATCACAGCATCGTCAGTCACACAGAAACGTGCGCGCTCGCTGATATCATTGTATTGAATTGAAAAATGCACTTGGTCCTCTGGCAATGCCACACTCAGGCACACCGGGCAATGGCTATACAGCGGATTACACATGCCGCTGCCACAGCACCCTTTGTCGTTGCGCTCACAACCTCCTTCATGTTTCTGCGCCCCATGCTTGCCATCCTTCTTGCCGCAGCAAGCTTCTTTCCCTTCGCCGGTCGCCGAATGCTGCGCCACCACTGGCTGAACATTCAGCCACAGTAACGAGAAGATCAATATTGATGCTATCAGCTTCATTTACAACACAAATGTAATCGCTCCATGCCCGTCAAAATTCTGACCATGCTCATATTCGCAAAACATTACCAATACTTTCACGTCTCATTAAGACGCAGTTGTTTCGGACTTTCAGTAGGGCAACGGGAACTTCCAATCATGAGAAGAATGGTGAGCCCCGTGGAACCACCGTTCTCGGAACGTCTTCATTTTTGCTTCAGCCCCATAACAATTACACTGTCCACTTTTTTTTACCACACTACAGAAAACACAATATCATAAAACGCGTCATTGCGAGAAGCCGTATGGAAAAGTGCGCCGGCCGGCGACAAAGCAATCTCGCAACAGTAACCTTTATTATCCTACTATCTTGAAATCATATCAATCCTCGCCTGCCGACCGTAGGTGGGCTTGCCGACCGTAGGTGGGCCTGCCGACCGTAGGTGGGCCTGCCGACCGTAGGTGGGTTCGGACAAATACCCAAATTCAGACAACCCGATACCCCCAACAATTTTCTATCATACCCCCAAAAACGCACTGTCATAAAACTTTCTTTTGCTCGTCTACTTTCGTAGGTGTAACTTGAATAGGAGTTGAAGAAAATGGGAGCCCAAATGCTCATATTGCAAAATATCTACACTTCTCAGGTGCGCAGAAGTGCGCAGGTTTTGCGCAGTTTTGAGAAGTAGTGGGAAGGAGAACTTCCCATCTTTTTATTGACAATCAAGCAAGTGAGCAAAATGTCCTCAAAAGAGAAAAAAATTGCGCACCGGGCAGCAACATCGGGCCACCTGTGCCTCGAAGATCCCGATAAAAGAAAGCTAGCCCAGCCCTTGATGGCGCCTTCATATTTCCGTAGATGTGGTTACCGTGCCCTCAATAGAAATCCAAAAAATGAACAGGCACCCTGCTAAATCATCTGGTAGACGGTAGGAAAGATGCCAGCGCCATGCAGCTGCACAGCGAACTGCGAAACAGCGTCGGGCTGACCTTTTGCCTCGCGGAGCGATGAGGCAAAAGGCGGCGCTTTCCCTGCCTGCCGGCAGCTATGCCTTACCCAAATTTAGTTTGTTTAAGTACCGTATATAATTTTTCCGCATCACAAACTCTCTGATAGCCCAACCACACTGTTTTTAGTCCAGGTTGGCCATCACGTTTTCTTCCTATATGACCGCCCAGTTGCCCTATCCAGGCAATCGCTTGACCAAGCGATGGTGGTCGATCTGGAATGTTGAGGCTTTTGTTTATAAGCACGTATAACGTTATCCATTGATCTCTGGTTAATACAATTTCACAACTCACATCGGGTGTTACCCTTGATTGGTATACCATCTGCATTATTCGCATCGCAGCTACGCTGTAGGTGTGTATCGCTTTTTGAAGTGAGCTTGCTTTTTTTAGTTGCAGCGTTTCTATTCTTGTTCCACTTTTTAGTACAAAATGGAAGCGCTCAATTAACCAACGATAACAATACCATTTTACACATTGCAGCGCTTCTGTAACGGTAGGTACATCCAACGTTGTAAGTAATTTCCAATGAACCGGTTCCTTCTGCCAATCATGCTTCGCTGCTTTTTGTTTTATCTCTATGGCTGTGAGTTCTGCACTTTCATATTGACTGCCATTGTTCAATGGCCTCAATATCTCAACACGATGAAAACGAACCTCTACTAGTATTGGCGTCGTTTTCTTGCCAGTTACATCAGGTATTTGTAGCTCGACTTCAGCTGCAATGGGTTGGTCTGCAATATCTTCCCACAAATGACTGCCATCTCCAAGTTGTCTATTATGCCGACTTCTTATCAATAGGTCTGTATGTGCTTCGAATGCACTGAAAAACAGATCATATATATCAGCTTCCCTATCTGCTATATGTAGTTTTTTAATACCCGGACCTAAAAGCCTATTTACCTCCTTCATTCCACTGTACCATTCATAACTCTCCTTCTGTTCAAAGGGCAAAGATTTACGACGGGCCGACTTACCCAACTGTTCTAATGGACGGATCCATGTGTGTTGATATACTAAAGACAACGGGACTCCAGAGGTGCTGATCGCCAAACTGCTATAACACAAAACCCCTTGACCCTCTTTGTTGTCAAGATATCCTAGCCCCTCTGCTTTTAAATCGTTATAACTTATGTTACTTATGTCGTGCGCAATCAATACTCTATCTAACCCTTTGACCTGTTCAGAACCAAAAGCCATGATAGCATGTTGTAGTGACTCCACAGAAACTTCCTCATTCTTGAAAAATGAATAGGTGGCTTTTGTATCGTACCATTCACCATTTTGCTGAGGTATACTCCTGCCGGGTTGCTGGCTGATATTATTAATGATAGAAACAAATCGGCGATTGCGTCTAATATCACCAAAGTCAATATCTGGAAAGTCCTTTACAGTTATTAGATGCACCTGTTTTTTTCTCAAAGGTCATCACATCAGGCATATTCCACAAATTTGGGTAAGGAATAGCTGCCGGCAGGCAGGTTTTGGTTCTTTTCTTTTCGCTGTAGAAAAGAAAAGAACAAGAGCGGATGGGAAATACACACACAACTTTTTACCACACTACGAAAAACCCACTATCATAAAACTTTCTTTTGCCCGTCTACTTTCGTAGGTGTAACTTGAATAGGAGTCGAAGAAAATGGGAGCCCAAATGCTCATATTGCAAAATACCTACACTTCTCAGGTGCGCAGAAGTGGGAAGTTTTTGCGCAGTTTTGAGAAGTAGTGGGAAGGAGAACTTCCCATCTTTTTATTGACAATCAAGCAACTACGTAAAACTTGTGCGAAAGAAAAAAAATGAGCGGAATATAATCGGGATCATTTCCACAATCCCGGGCCATACTCATTGCCCCCTCATCGTCGGCTCGCACCGAACATATTATCTCCTCAATTAACGTTATTTTCGCACCCGCAAACAATGGAATTCAAGCTACATACCACCGACACTGCCTCTTCTGCACGTGCAGGCACACTCACCACAGCCCATGGCGACATCCAAACGCCCATTTTTATGCCGGTAGGCACTGTGGGCAGCGTAAAAGCAGTTACCCAGCAGCAGCTCAAAGATGAAGTGAACGCTCAGATCATCCTCGGCAATACCTACCACCTCTATCTTCGCCCCGGCACAAAGATCATAGAACAGGCAGGTGGCCTGCATAAATTCAACGGCTGGGACCGCCCTATCCTCACCGATAGCGGAGGATACCAGGTATTCTCATTGGCAGCAAACCGCAAGATCAAGGAGGAAGGAGTAATGTTCCAGTCGCACATAGACGGATCAAAACACCTGTTCACACCAGAAAATGTGATCGACACCCAACGCACTATCGGTGCAGATATTATTATGGCATTCGATGAATGTCCTCCATATCCGTCTGAATACAGCTATGCCAAAACATCAATGGAGCTCACTCACCGCTGGTTGGCACGCTGCGTTCAGCAAATGAATAGTACCGAACCAAAATACGGATACGAACAATCACTTTTCCCCATCGTTCAGGGAAGCACCTACAAGGACCTCCGCATAGCATCATCCGAGTTTGTAGCCGGCATGGAGTGTGATGGCAACGCCATTGGCGGCCTTTCCGTGGGCGAACCGGAAGATATGATGTACGAAATGTGTGGTCTTTGTTGCGAACGACTACCCGTAGATAAGCCACGCTACCTCATGGGCGTAGGCACCCCCTGGAACATCCTTGAGAACATCGCACTCGGCATAGATATGTTCGACTGTGTAATGCCTACCCGAAACGGACGCAACGGCATGCTTTTCACTACCCAGGGTGTCATCAACATCCGCAACAAAAAGTGGGAGAACGATTTCACCCCCATCGATGAAGGACTGGACTGCAGCACCAGCAGATTTTACACAAAAGCCTACCTGCGTCATCTGTTCATATCCTCAGAGATACTCGGCCTCACCATCGCAAGTATCCACAACCTGTCGTTCTACCTGCACCTCGTAAAGCAAGCCCGCGAACATATCATTGCAGGCGACTATACAGCCTGGAAGAACGCTATGATCCCGATACTAAAACAACGCCTTTAAATAAGTTGGGCCACCTTTTCAGGTGGCCCGTGGGTATATTCCAAAAGGAGGTATTCATTAAATACAACAAGGGTCTGGTGATTGCCGTACCTGGCTGTATGGTCTTTAGGGGCTGTGTGCCGACCGCCTTCAAAGCGGTCATGAATACGTCGCATTTGCAACTTGAGTGCAAGATAAATCGCCCTTTTGTAGCCTCGACTTACATTCCGACGAACGGTAGCTTTTTTCCGACGAACGGTATTTTCTGGATAAATTATACCACGTGGACAATAGAAAATGGAGTCATTTAACTAAAAGCTAATAAGCCTGATAAAACAAGCAGAATGGAACAATAGACACAAAAAGTACATATCGTAGCCACATTTTTCCTTGTCCGAAAAGCTGCGTCGAGACCCTAAAACACAAAATTACCAGTGTAGGTTGGCTCATAAAAAAACCCCACACCACTGTGGGGTTTTCCTACACATTTACTGCAAAATTTCATGCAGCAGAATTTGCTGATATAAAACTAATTACCGTTCAAGGACAAACCTAACAGCCTCCCTTTCTCCGCAACCATTAACATGAACAATGTAAACTCCTTCAACAACACCCTCAGGCAACTTTACAAGGCCGACGTGCTTTCCTTTTTCGATCAAGACCAGACCTTCGTGAACAACTCGGCCCAGAACGTCCGTGATAATGATGGAATATCCTCGATCGCAATTATCGGAATTCAACATTGACCCTGACAAAACGAAACTTCCTGAATTGGGATTGGGTATCAGGGAAATAGCCGGCATAAGTTCATCATTCCCATCGGAAGAGCTCACCCCACCTTTTGCTGCTCCACCGGGATTAAGCGTAACACAACAATCCATGGGCCAAGTGCAGCCGGCAAATGTAACTTTATCGATACACACTTTTGTAGTACCGGCAGGATATGTTGATAATGTCGTGCTTGTTGTTGTAAATGACCCAAGAGACGCATATACAGGATAGACCGTATAACAGGTATAATGTACCACAGCACCGGGTGGGGCTCCAATAATATCAAATACTATACCAGCCACCGGATCAAAATGCCAAGATGGGCACACATCGCGAATTTCAGGAATGACAGTCAACGTGAATTTTGCAGGGCATTTTGAATTTCCTGTCCCATCAAAATAGTATAATACCACCACACCGCCGGAAACTCCTGTCACAATGCCGTAACCGGTAACGGGATCAACGGAAACTGTCGCAATAGCAGGGTTGCTTGTAGTCCAGAATCCTCCTGATGTCACCGGAACAGTATAAACCCCGGAACTACCCATGCACAACGTTGCAGCACCTGAAATGGGACCTGCTGTGGGAAGCACTCTTACAAAGTAAGTTGCAAATGCACTGCACCCTGACGGGACGCCAGCAACTGAATATGTAACAATAGCGGTTCCAACTGAAAGACCGACAATATTTGCCACAGCTCCTGTCGGTGGTGCCGACGCTGATACAGAAGAAACCGATGCAACAAGTCCGTTACTGCTTGCCCACGATTCGGTATAGCTTCCGCTATAATGGGGATGCCCTTCAATTGACATTTGATCCCCTACACATAGCTCCACTGTATCTGGAGGTGTAGCCACTATAGCAGGTTTAGGTGTTTCAAACACCGAAAAACTGATGGAAGACGTCGCACTACAGCCGTAACTGTTGGTAACGACTACACTCCGCACATAGCTACCGGTTGCAAATATCGGCGGATGCGTAACACACGGAGTTGTAAGTCCGCCCCAACTCCATGCATAAGACGCCCCCGTCCCCGCAGTACTCACCGGACTCACTGATGCGCAAAATACAGGCATATCACCCTCACAGACACTTGTCGGACCTATAATACTCAAAATCGGCTTTGGGTAAACAGTAATACTGATTGACGCAACGTCGGGTGGACATGGCGGAGTCGACACTGTATAATTCACAGTGACAGTCGTTGGCACGAACACAGTTCCGAAAGAGACCATACCCGTTGAAGATACAGTTGCAACAGACGGAGGAACTGTTCCGGCCAAAGACCAAACCCCTCCACCCATGCCACCCGACCGCAATACATACACGTTACTTCCTGAGCAAACAACACTCCATGGATCCAGCATTGTATAAATATCTCCGGCGTCATTTGGCGGATTGACCACAACAGAAGTTGACTGTATGGATGCGCAGCCTGTCGAATTCGTAAGCTTCAGTGTGTAAAAAGGAGCCCAACCCAGGCTTGTTGTATGACTTCTTACGATCGAAGGAGTTGTCGCACCCAGTCCATCACCGCCCCATTCGAAAACGCACCCACCACAATTGGAAATGCTCGTAGCTGATATGGTATATGTGTCACCCGAACAAACTACAGGGCCAGGAAGAATAGAAAAAGAGAACCCAGGAGCAGGATCTACTGTAATTGTTTTGAATGCACGTCTGTTACAGGGAGAAGTGTAAGTGATGATGGCTGTACCAGGGCCAACTCCGGTCACATCGCCGGTTGCGGACACGGTGGCAACTGAGGCCGGAGACACCTGCCACAATCCTCCTGTTGTAACGGGTGTGTAAGAATAGCTCTTAGTTTCATTCTGGCAAAGTGTGGGATCTCCGACAATCGAACCTGAAATAACTAACGGGTTAGGCAACTCACTCTGTATGCTATTGTTGAGTGAAGTAACAGCCCCTTGAACGTACAAACCGTGGCCATTGTTCGCATGACCCACCGCCCAATTATCGACAAGAAAATTCAGCGTATAACAACCCGTTGTAAGTGGGGCTGTAAAAATTATTGACTGATTACCTGCATAAGCATTCACGCCGGTAGTTGTAGGCCCGGAAGTATAGAGCAGTGTTGCAGTTCCACTACCATCAACAAGGCTTACATCAACCCGATTATCAAACCGGAATAATGGAATGTTGATTGTCACAACATCGTCCTGACACAAACAAAATTGCCTTGAAAAGTTTGCGACATAAATTCCCCAGCCAGGAGCTGCAGAACCCGGCGGATTGTTTGTCGAATAACAATTAAAGTTCCCTATCCCTATCCACTGGGCAGGCTGAGGAGCAGGTCCGCCACCCAACCAGCCTATTTGTGGCGGAATAACGAATGTGTTAAACGGTGTAGGGGAAGGCACACCCGCCAATGCAGCGCAAGCCGGCGTGAGGGATGTAACTCTCCAACGAGGATCTATTGTAGGAACTGCGCCCCCCCGGTGGCAGCACATTTGCAGCAGCACCAGTAGAAACCACCGTACCTGTAACCGGGTCAAAACCTGTACTAATGTTCAGAGAGTTTACAAGACTGCAGCATTGAGCATGCAAGCCCGTACCTGCACTAACTAGCAGAGCAAAGAACACAACAAAATGGCGAAATAACTTAAAAGAAAGTTTATTTGGATCTATCTTTTTACTTGGGATATTTTTCATGATTTTGATAATTAATGGTGATAAAAATTCGTTCTCTTAAAATTGAAGTATCCAACCAGGTCCTCTTATATGGACTTCACGGGCAGGGCACAGAGGCTTGGGGTCACTTATGGTTGATAGAGGAAACATGGCATGTGGCTTTCGTTACAAGTTCGAAAATACCCACCTCCAAATCATACAGCTTCACTGAAACGACGAAAGGCAAATTTGAAGCGACGAACGGTAGTTTTAATCCGACAAATGGATTACCAAAGGGCACGAGAATGCCTGCCCTGGCAGGCAACACTGGAAATAAAATTGAAAACCTACCACATCATTGCTTGCCGAAAAGCTTCAGAAAATCATGTCTGATACTTCGAGAAACAGGTATCTCAGACTTGTCTGCCATAATCACAACACCCGACGACTCGTATCGAACAATCGAATTGAGATTTACGATAAATGCACGATGTACCTGAAAAAACAATTGACTATCAGTAAGGTACCTGAAGCTTCCTAAATGCGTAGAACACAAGTATCGCCCCGAAGCGGAAACGATCTGCGTACATTTGTTTACACTCTCGAGATACAAAATATCGTTTACGTTCACATAGTCTACCCCTTGCTTACCTGGAATCCTAATTTTCTCATTAACGACCGATGAACCCTTCTGATTTTGTGCCGCAAGCATTTTGTGATTGATCCGCTCCAACGCCCTATCTACCGCAGCACTCAATTCCTGATCGTCAATTGGCTTCAGTATATACCCTGTGGCTGCGAATGAAAAAGCCTTTAAAGCATAATTATCATGAGCCGTAACAAAAATGATCTCACAGTCAATGCCAGGCAATAGTTTCAACAGATCCAGGCCATTCTTGCCCGGCATAGAGATGTCAATAAACAACAGGTCATATGTATTAGCCCTCAATGCAGCCAATGCATCCTGCCAATGTGAAAAGGTATCCGCAATGTGAATGTTGCCGTATAACTGACCGATCCGCAAACTCAAAAGATCGATAGCATCCTGCTCATCATCAACGATCACACAATTTATTCTACGATTCATAAAAAGGGTTTTTGATAGTTATTGTCACGGTGGTCCCGGTTTCAGGAGCCTTTTTATCATAATAATCAATGAAAATGTTCATCTTCTCATACTTATTAAAAACGGCAACCAGATCCCTGATCATAACGTCCCCATATGAGTCTTTTACTTCCTCTGCCCCCACATTGTTGCGCCTGCTCTGTTCTCTACCTATACCATTGTCGTCAATGACACAAACTATACTACCTTCCTTCTGCGACTTAAGAAACCGCACCGCAATCACCCCCTCCCCAGTCATTGGCAGAATACCATGATTGATCGCATTCTCAACAAACGGCTGGATCAATAAAGAAGGGATTTTTGTCCTGGCTGCATCAATCTCCGCTGCCACCCCAACTTCATAAGTAAACCTGCTTTTAAATCGCGCCTGCTGTAACTCTACGTAATTATTCAGATTGGCCACCTCCTCTTCAATAGAGACGTACTTGTTTCTGGACGACTTTAAGTAGCTCCGCAACAGCCTTGAGAACTTAGAAATATGTGCATATGCCTCATCCATCTTATTCCGGCTGACTAACAACAACGCAGAATTGAGCGAATTGAATATGAAATGCGGATTGATCTGAGAGTATATTGCCTTCAGCTCTAACTCCATCTGCGACTGCTTTCGCAAAGAGGCCTTCATTACTAGCTTTCTTGTCACTATCACCACAAGCCCCACTATTATCAGCCCCAACAAGATGGCACCTACTCTGGTCATCAACCGGGCAGATCTTGTTTGCCACCAGTAGGGACGCACATAGATATCAATTGCTTTCACATCGCTATTCCAGGCATCGTCACCGACATACAGATAAACCCGATAATAGTTATCCGGCAAACATGTGACGGGAATATTAAACTCATTTGAATTTAATTCAACCCATGGCCCTTGCTTCGTATAACGATAACGATAAACAACCTTACCCACTGCGGACGGCTTAATAACATCGAACAATACCTTTCGGTCATTCTGATCAATCTCCAGAAGTGGTGACGCGTCAAGATCCCTTACAATACCGTTACAGTGAGCAAGTACCTTCACCGATCGGGAACTAATGTTCTTATCGCCCTTCTCCCCCTCTCTTTCACTCAGCGAATAATAATAGACCAAATCTCCACTAGTGACAACCAGATTCGTGCCCGCGATAGAAATATCGACCGGCCTCTTAAAAAGCGTATGTTGAGCGTTAAAAACGACATCCGGTTGCGAAATGGCTCCCTTACCCGATATCCGACATGTGATAATGCCAAAATTTCCTGCAGCGACCAAAATGTCGTTCAATAACACAATACGAGCATCAGTAAAGTTGAACCCCTCAAGCAATGGTTTTATAGTTCCCGTTTCGGGGTCAAATACAACCAGAGAGTTTACGAGTCGGATAAAAACATTGCCATAATGCCTGTCAATGACAACTTCTTCTATACCCTTCAATCGCTTATCTCTCACGAACTTCTTTTCTTTGTCGTCAGGCGATAAAGGATCAATTACAAGCAACTTCCTGTGATTGTACACCCATATTTTTTGCCGAAGAGTATCGAAAACCAATCCGCGATATCTATCAAGATCAACAAAAGTTGGTTTGATCGAGTCATAGTTATTTTCCCTACCAATATAATAGACTGCCATTTTTGCGAGAACGAACCGAACATCTCTCGACAGGTGCACAATATCCATCACATTTGTACCGATCATACCTCGCCTTATCCATGTTAGTTTTCTTTCACGCTCATTTAATACAAAATTCTCATTTCCGATTAGCTGTAACGAATCGTCGCTAAAGCGGATAACCTTGTAGATGTTTTCTATTTCTGAGAAACTATAGGTCGCAACCGCCTGTCCACCGCTCACTTTCAACAACTTTTTCGAGTCAGTATTCCACCAGTATACTACGTCCGCGTCACCTTTCCCAACCGGTTTGTACCCCCACAGATCCAATCTTGATTTACTGAGCCTTGTGTCGTAGTTGTTAGATTCAATGAACACACCATTTGTAGTTGTCCCGAATACACCTCCCCATATCTTGTCGTTCATACACGCGACGATCTGGGTATTGTCGGCAATGCTGTCAAGCACCGGGGCCACGTCAAAAGTTTCAAGGTGCTGCAATACGCCGGAGATCGAGAACCTTAAAATATGACGCTTAGTATATACGTTTAAAACCCCTGCAGAAGTTGAATAGCTTCCATCGTAATTGATATAATTGATAGGTTCAATTACACCGTACTGCCTGATGTCAATTGAATCAAGTCGCATATTGTTGAAATTCAACCTCCTAAGTATACTTCTGTTTCCATGACGAGTGAAGCTAAAAAAACTATTACCAATCGCAAACACTCTGTCCTCCGTGATGGTATGATGAAGAAATTTCTCGTCAATATTATCAACCAATGAAACAAACGGGATGGTATTGTTATCGCATATTCCGGATATGTTGTTAAGTTGAAAAAAACGCATTTTATAGGCTATGAATACTTTCCCGACCTGCGTACAAAAAACATCTGGAATATTCCAAAGCGAATCACTGATATTGAATAATTTCTCTGTAACGTCGAATTGATATACTGTATCTCCCTTAGCAATGCAGACACTGGGCATGCTGTTGCCACTTAAATGGCGAGAAGTGAACATTATTCCGTCGTCATAAGCGTTTATGGATGACGGGGAAAACGTACGATCGCTGTTCTTGAAATACGCTTTATGATAACGCTCGTTCTCAATGTACCCAATTTCGTCTGAGCTACACCCTAACCAAATTTTGCCCCTCTTATCCTCTACCAGTTGCCAGATGTCATTGGTAGGTAAACCATTGGACATGTCAAACAGTTTGCATTCATATCCATTGTATCTGACAACGCCCTTATCGGTGGCTATCCACAAATAACCCAGCCTGTCTGTAATCATCCCGTAAACATGATTAGACGGCAACCCATTCTCAGCATTCAGATTAAAAAAACGACGGGTTTGCCCTTCCATTTGTATCGAAAAACAAACAAGTGCAATAACGAATGAAACGAAGACGAGGGTACGGCTCAATTTTTTGTACTTCAAAAGGTGTCGTATAAAGTTAACCAGTTAAGCACAAATTCACACATAACAAACCGGATTTTTAGGTTCCGGCAATATCACTCGCCCTTCGCCCTCTTCAGTCATATAGTCAATGACACGGATAAACATTACATTTGTAGGTTAATAACAAGTAGGCAACCAATGCTGCTTTAGTGGACTAAACAGACGAACACTTGAAACAAATTATTCAATCATTCAAAACCGGCGAAACCATATTGGAAGATGTACCTGCGCCAAAAGTCAGGCCTGGTTATGTACTAATAAAAACTACCAGGAGCCTGGTTTCACTTGGCACTGAACGAATGCTGGTTGAATTCGGTAAAGCCAACTTATTACAGAAAGCACGCCAACAGCCAGACAAGGTAAAAATGGTGATTGGCAAGATAAAATCTGAGGGTTTAAAACCCACCATGCAGGCAGTATTCAACAAGCTTGGTCAACCATTGCCGCTGGGTTACTGCAACGCCGGCACAGTGATTGCTGTTGGCGAGGGGGTACATGAGTTTTCGATAAACGACAGAGTTGCATCCAACGGACCACACGCAGAATATGTTTGTGTGCCCAAAAATCTCGTTGCCCACATCCCCGACAATGTCACTGACGAGCAAGCTACATTTACCGTACTTGGTTCTATAGGTCTTCAGGGCATCAGGCTTTGCAACCCCACTCTCGGAGAGACTATCGTTGTGGTGGGTCTTGGCCTTATCGGTCTTATGACGGCTGAATTGTTGCTCGCAAACGGATGCCGGGTTATGGGCATCGACCTCGATCCAAAAAAGATAAGCATAGCTCGATCAAAAGGGATTATCGGCATCAACCCCGGGGAAGGAAGTGACCCTGTAAAAGCGGTGATGGACCTTACTGACAACACCGGCACTGACGGCGTGATCATAACGGCATCGGCAAAAACCGACGAGATAATTGCCCAGGCTGCTCAAATGAGCCGTAAGCGAGGTCGAATAATCCTTGTTGGCGTGATCGGACTCAACATCAGCCGTGCCGATTTCTATGAAAAAGAACTGACATTTCAAGTGTCCTGCTCGTATGGACCGGGGCGTTATGACGACACCTATGAAAAACGCGGAATCGATTACCCGCTGCCGTTCGTCAGATGGACGGAACAACGGAATTTCAAAGCAGTCCTTGACATGATAAGCATGGGACGTCTCGACGTAACATCACTCATTACAGAACGCGTTCCACTTGCCGACTATGGCAAGATATACAACAACATGGGCAACAAAGACGCGATAGCGTCGATACTTGAATACCCGGAAATAGGCAACCCGGCAGACACCATCAAGGTAACTGACGGCTTCTTTGCTCAGGGCAAAGGAGGAATTGGCATTATTGGCGCGGGCAATTTCACCGGCATGACCATGCTACCTGCCCTCAGCAGCATAGGAGCACCGCTATACAGTATCGCAAGCGCATCCGGCGTCACCGGCACAGCACTGGCCAAAAAATACAAGATCGGCAAAAGCACAACTGACTACAAGAGCATACTTGCCGACCCCACTATCGACCTGGTAATGATAACCACCCGTAGCAACGAACACGCTGGCATGGTAGTGGAAGGGCTGAAAGCAGGCAAGCATGTTTTCGTCGAAAAGCCTTTGTCTATCGACCGTGCCGGAGTGGACAATGTGCTGGCAGCATACGATGGCACAAAGACGCTCACAGTAGGATTCAACCGTCGCTTTTCCCCGCATATTGTCGCCATTAAAAAAGTAGTGGGTGACGCACCAATGAATGTCATTGCCACTATGAATGCCGGTGCTATACCGGCAAATGTATGGGTGCATGACATGAAGGTGGGCGGCGGCCGAATAATTGGTGAGGCATGCCACTACATGGACCTCATTACCTATCTTACCGGTAGCCGCATTACCGCTGTATGTATGAACGCCATGGGTGTCAACCCGGAGGCGAATACAGACAACGCGAGTATTCTGCTTCAGTACGAAAACGGCAGTACGGGCGTGATCAACTATTTCGCCAATGGCTCAAAAGACTATTCAAAAGAACGCGTAGAAGTATATTCACTTGAACGCACCCTGATAATGGACAATTTCCAGACTACTGTTGGGTATGGAACAAAAAACTTCTCAAAGCTAAAAACGAATATGGACAAGGGACACACAGCCCAATTCAAACTGCTTTCCGACCGGGTGCGGAACGGAGGAGGTGCCTTGATCCCGTTTGACGAGATCATCAATACGACACTTGCCAGTCTGGCCGCGATCGAAAGCCTTACCCACCGCGAATGGGTTCCTGTTCGATGACACGAAAATCAACACACAAAACTGAACAACAAGAAATGCTTATAGACATAATAGCCGGTGCACGGCCCAACTTCATAAAGATAGCGCCTATCACACATGCCATAATGGCGAAGCAGAGAGAAGGTGTTCCGATCGAATTCAGATTAGTTCACACCGGCCAGCATTACGACAAAAAAATGAGCCATGACTTCTTTGAACAGCTGAACATACCTACACCACACTACAACCTTGAGGCAGGGTCCGGTACACAGGCCGAGCAGACAGGAAAGATCATGGTAGGCTATGAGAAACTACTCATGGAACGCCCGTGTGATCTTTGTATCGTTGTAGGTGACGTCACTTCTACTATGGCATGCTCTATAGCCGCAAAAAAAGTTAACAATATCAAAGTTGCGCACGTGGAAGGTGGCATTCGTAGCGGCGACTGGACAATGCCCGAAGAGATAAACCGCATTGTTACTGACGCAATAACCGACTACTTCTTCACCACCTCAGAAACGGCGAACGCCAACCTGAGAAGAACGGGCGTGACTGATGACCGTATCTTCTTTGTGGGCAACACAATGATTGATACGCTGTTCAAACAACTGCCGAGGCTCACCAAGCCCCCGATCTGGGATACGGCCGCTCTAAAGGACAAAGAGTACCTGGTACTCACTCTTCATCGCCCGGCAAATGTGGACGATAAAGACAAATTAGAGGCACTGCTTGGTCAGATAATAGAATCTGCCAAGGGAACGACTATCGTATTCCCTGTGCACCCACGTACGGCAAAAATGCTATCATCACTCAACCTGGACCTTTCGACTATTCACCTGGCTGAGCCAATGCCATACCTTGAATTCAATTATCTGGTTCAACATGCCAAAGCCGTGGTAACCGACTCGGGAGGCATCACGGAAGAAACAACCGTAATGCGCGTGCCATGCATGACGCTGCGTGATAATACAGAACGTCCTGAAACCTGTACTGTTGGAACAAATGAACTGTTAGGCACAAACCCCGACGCAATTGCCCCGGCTTTTAAAAAACTGTTCGCGGGCGAATGGAAGAAAGGCGAGATCCCTGAATTGTGGGACGGGAAAACCGCAGAACGCATTGTAAATCACATAATACAGATTTTCAGGATCAGGTGATCTGCTGACGTATGATTGACAGCCCGAAACATAATTTGGAAACGATCGTAGATACACTGCTCCTTATTGGCGGTCGCGTGCTCGACGTTTCAGGTGACGGCGTCATTCATCAGTCGTGGAGTTCTTGCACGGACACTATACACAGGGAACTAAACAACGATGCGATTGTTGCTGCGCATAAAAGCATAATAGCGAATTGTGTAACAACAAGAAAAAACGACCGAGCCCAATACTCGGTAATTTCGGCTGATTCTCTTTTCCGTTTCGATATTCGTTTCCTTGCAAATCACCCCGACCTAAACCGGATATTCGTGGTCGTTGACCTCGTATCCACAAAAGGCAAGACGCAGGTATCCGAAGACTTCTGGAGACTAGCGCTTGACTCATCAGGAGACGGAATGTGGGATGTTGATGTACCCACCCGAAAGATCACGTTCTCGGACAGATGGCATAGCATATTCGGATACAAACACGATGAAATAACAGACCTAAACCAATGGATACCACTGATCCATCCGGACGATATTGAAAAGGTTCAACTTACCAGAACAAATTATTTTGCAGGAGAGACGAGATACTACCACTCTGAATTCCGGCTCAAGTGCTCAAGCGGAAGCTACAGATGGGTTCTGAGCCGGGGCGTGGTAGTAGCAAGCGACGAGAACGGAAATCCGTTGCGTTTCATCGGCACACATACCGATATTGACGAACGTAAACGGACTGAAGAAAAGTATGCATCGGTAGCACAGATGCTATCTAAACTTATCAATAACCTCAATGAGGGAATCCTGGTAACGGATGAAAATGATGAGATAATTTTCGCCAATCAGATGTTTTGTGATGTGTATGAAATTGCAGGAGACCCCTCAGGGCATGTCGGTATCCACACTGCACCCAGCCTCAGGCAACGCATGGTCAAATACACGAAATCTGACGAATTCCTCAGAAAAACACTAGACATCCTTAAACACAAAGAAGTCGTACTCAATGAAGAGTGGGAAATGACCGACGGCAGAGTGTTAAGTCGCGATTTCTTACCTCTTGAATTTAATACCCATCAAAAGGGGGGCATTTGGAAATTCAGAGATATCACCGCGCAGAAGAATACCCAAAAACACATAGCTGAACTTCGTAATTTTTACGAGAAAATTCTCAACTCTATCGGTGCCGACATCGTTGTCTATGATGCCAACTTCCGATACCTGTACATTAATCCCACAGCGATTAAGAACGAAGACCTAAGGCATTGGCTTATCGGCAAAACCGACGAAGATTATTGTATTTACAGGAATAAACCCCTCGAAATGGCGGTGCACCGCCGCAAAATCCTTCAGAGAGCAAGAGACGAGCGTAGGGAAATTGAATGGGAAGACACTCTTGTTAACAAGAACGGCGAAACGGAGCACCACTTAAGGTACATGTATCCTGTTTTTGATGAGAACGGAAAACATCTCTACGGCATCGGGTACGGCCTCAACATCACCGACCGTGTAAAGGCGCAGGAACAATTGAAGACCAGTATGGATACTTTTGCCAGTGCGTTTAACGAGTCAGGTATCGGTATGGCGCTCATTGGCAATGACGGCAAGTGGCTCGACGTCAATAATGTCCTTTGTTCCATGACCGGATATTCTAGAGAAGAACTGCAAAAGATATCCCCGCAAGACATCACCCATCCGGATGATATTGATATTGACGCAAATCTGGTCAGACAAATGCTGAAAGGCGAAATCGACTCCTACAATGTCGAAAAACGATATATCTCCCGTTTTGGAAAAATTGTTCAGATCCTGCTTACTGTATCAGTAGTGAGAGGCGGCAATGGTGAGCCTAAATTCTTCATTGCCCAGGTTGTAGACATAACAGACAAGAAAGAAATGCTATGGGCGCTTGATAAGCGTAATGCGGAACTGGAGCTTACGAAAGAGAACCTGATCAACAAGATCAATCAACTGGAGGAACTTAGCCACATCGTTGCTCACAATCTGCGGGGACCGGCGGGAAACATTCGTGTGCTGTCTGAAAGTCTGCTCGAACTCATCAGAACAAAAGACATCGAAAATGCTCCGTCACAACCATTTACAATTGAAGAGGCCGCCGCAATGATACATGAAGGGAGCAATGCCCTCATAGAGAGCCTTAATACCCTGATGCAGATCACCGAGATCAAACTCAACAAACAGATCCCAATCGACAATTGCGACATGGACAGCATCATACGAGATGTATGCCATCAACTTCAGGCTGTGATATACGAGAAAAAAGCAGTTATCCGCAAACACCTGAGCGTTAGTGTGATCCGGTATCCGAAAGCATATTTGGAGCACATATTATACAACCTGCTAAGCAATGCCCTTAAATACACCCACGAGAGCATAGCGCCCGACATAGACATATTTACAGACATGGTAGACAACCGCGTTCAGCTGACCATAAGGGACAACGGACTAGGTATTGACCTCGAAAAGTATGGCCACAAAATGTTCAGACTCAACGAAACGTTCCACCGCGGTTTCGACAGTAAGGGAATAGGACTATATATTACCAAAACCCAGGTTGAGTCTTATGGTGGCAGTATTTCAGTGAGGAGCACTCCGGGAAAAGGCAGTGAATTTACAGTAACATTGTAAAACGAAGATGCAGAAAGCAAAGCGCATTTTAGACCTCATCCGCAACATGGGACCACGCTATGTGGCTTTCAGGGCGCAGCACGAGTTGCTGCGCCGTTCTGGACTTCTAAAACGTCGCTTCCCGCAGAATCCTCCCTTTCAGCAATTCATTACTCTTGGTCAATGGAAGGGCAAAAACACAAAGTTCTTCTTCAATTCAAGAGCAGACATAAAACTAAAAAAATCACCGTCAGAACTGCTTTCAAAACGTCTTACCGATCTGTTGGATGGACGCATACTCATGTTCAGCAGTTTCGTGTCTGAGCCGAACGCCAACCCCGACTGGGTAACGAATCCCGATTCGGGCTACAAGTACGATGCCCGCAAACATTGGACAGAGATTCCGGATTATTCGCCAGAAGCAGGCGACATAAAATATGTCTGGGAACGGTCTCGTTTCTCATGGATATATGACATCATTCGCTACGACCATCATTTTGGCGACGACCACGGAAAACATATTTTCAACGAGATCGAATCTTGGATAAATAGCAACGGCATCAACTGTGGCCCAAATTACCGCTGCAGTCAGGAAATGTCCATCCGCCTGCTGAACTGGCTGTTTGCTCTTCATTTTTACAGCAACTCCCCGGCACTCACCGAAGGCATATTCAACAAAATGCAGCATGTCATCTACTGGCACCTGCATCACATTTATACCAACATAAATTTTTCGCGCATTGCGGTTCGCAACAATCACGCCATTACCGAAACGCTGATGCTATACCTTGGCGGATTATTCTTCCCCTCAATGCCCGGTGCCGATGCTTGGAAACAAAAAGGCAAACAATGGTTTGAAGAAGAAATAGCCTACCAGATCTATGAAGACGGTACGTTCTTGCAATATTCTATGAACTACCACAGGATCGTGATACAGTTGCTAACGTGGGCTATTACCCTCTCAGAAAAAAATGGCGTGCGCTTCAACGAAACTGTTTATGAAAGAGCACACAGGTCATTGACATTCCTCGGCACATGCACAAATGAAGTCAATGGATGGCTCCCCAACTATGGCGCCAATGACGGCGCGCTATTTTTCCCTTTGAGCAGCACTCACTATCGCGACTACCGTCCGCAACTAAACGCCCTTGCCGCGACACTAGGCATAGATGCTTTTGGCAACTCAGGCAACGAAGATGCAGCATGGTACAACATCAATAAAGACCTCAAACATTCATGGGCACCCGCAAACGGCACACATGAATTCCCGGTTGGAGGATACTATATTATCAGAGAGCCAGAAACCCTGACATTCATTAAATGTGGCGCCTATAAAGATCGCCCATCCCAGGCAGATGCACTCCACATTGACATCTGGCACCACGGAGAGAACATAATACCTGATGCGGGCAGCTACAAATACAATACAGACACAGAAACAATTCGCTACTTCAGCGGCACCCGATCTCATAACACAATTATGCTCGGCAACAATGATCAGATGCTGAAAGGCGGCCGATTCATCTGGTACCACTGGATTCAAAAAGCCGAGGCAAGATTGACAGAAACCACTGACAGTTATGAGTTTTCCGGAACAATTCACGCCTTCGGACATGTGGCACCCTGTATCACGCATACACGCAAGATCATCAAGCAAAAAGATCGGGCTGTATGGCGCGTCATTGACACCGTAGAAAATGCGCCGGCAGGCATCCCCATCATACAACTCTGGCATATTGCACCGGGCCATTCAGACAAGGCAAAATTGACCGCCACCGATGCCAGAGGAACCGACGTTGCTCCTGCAGCAAATACGGGCTATACATCATCGCTATATGGCCAAAAGAAAGAGTCAACAGAGCTTTCATTCCGCACAAACACCTCAACAGTAACTACAGTTATCAGTATCGGGTAGCCTACACCCGAAAATATCTGTTATTTTTACGGCTCCGATGAACATACTACTTATCCACCAGTACTTTTTGGAGGAAGACGATCCGGGCGGATCAAGATGGAACGAATTTACCAGGATATGGACCGACCAGGGCCACACAGTGACCGTACTGGGCGGCATGATGCACTACAACGGTCACGAAAAACGACCTGAATACAAAGGCAAGTACTTCGTCCCGAAAAAACAAGGAGCGGTCAACGTAATGCGCTGCCACGTGTCTGAAGCCTACAATAAGAGTTTCATCGGCCGTCTCTGGGGTTATTTCTCCTTCATGTTCTCGGCTCTCTATGCAGGTCTGTTCAAGGTAAAAGGAAAATTTGATGTGGTCATCGTCACCTCACCACCCTTGTTTGTCGGCATAACAGGCTATCTCATTTCCCGACTAAGAAGAATGCCTTTTGTTTTCGAGGTGCGCGACCTCTGGCCCGAATCGGCTATTGACACCGGGGTGCTTACCAACAAAATTGTGATCCGACTGGCCTATTGGGTAGAAGCATTCATCTATCGGAATGCAAAGTTGATAAACGTTCTCACACCTGCTTTCTACAATACTCTTCGCGACAAAAAAGGAATTCCCGAAAGCAAACTCATCCAGATATCTAACGCGGCCGATTTCAGCCTATCCGAAAGGTTGCTTAACGACTTCGACCGGGAAGCCTTCCGCAAACAGCACGATCTTGATGAACGATTCGTCATCACCTACGTTGGTGCGCATGGCGTTGCCAATCACCTGGAGCAATTGCTTGATGCCGGTGAGGCCCTTGCCGACACCAACGTCCTTTTCCTGCTTATTGGCCAGGGGATGGAGAAAGAACGGGTAATGAAGCTTGCAAAAGAACGGAACATAAAAAACGTCCGCTTCCTCGATTCGGTGCCGAAGGCAGAGGTCTTCAGGTACATTTTGGCTTCAGAAATGGGCGCATCCGTCCTCAAACGTGTTGACACATTTAAGACCGTTTACTCCAACAAGACGTTCGACTACATGTCGTGCAAGAAGCCTATACTCATGGCTATAGATGGCGTCTCGCGCGAGCTAGTGGAAGCTGCCGGTGCAGGGGTGTATGTAGAACCAGAAAACGCTGCCGAATACAACCGCATCGTCCGTCAATATCTCAACGACCCGGAGCGGCTGAAACGCGAGGGAGAAAGCGGATATAGATTTGCGCAGCAGAACTTCGACCGCGAAGTTCTGGCCAACCGGTACCTTGGCTACATAATGAATATGAAAAAGTAACTGTGGGCTACCACACAAGGGCACTTGCCCCAAGTATAGCGGCATCCGCATCCGGCAATGCCGATTGCAGAAACGCCACTTTATCCTTAAAGATATTCAACATACTTTCTTCCATGTAATACCTTACATGACGGAACAGAATATCACCGGCATGAGCCAACCCTCCGAAAAATACGATCGTCTGCGGAGACGTTATCACTACCATGTCGGCGAGGGTCTGCCCCAGTATTTTTCCGGTGTACTCAAATATCTGCAAGGCCATTACATCTCCGCGCAGTGCCGCTTCGTGCAGGTCCCGGGCTGTCAGTTTACCCTCTTTGCCTCGCAGCAGGGATGGCGAATTGTGGTCCTTTAACCACTCCTCGGCGGTAGCTACTATTCCGGTTGCCGAACAATAAGCCTCAAGGCAACCCTTGCGCCCGCAACCGCACATACGCCCGTCACGTACCGATATCATATGGCCCAATTCCCCGGCAAATCCGTCGTGCCCGTAGATAAGTTGACCATTAGCCACAAAACCACTACCAACCCCGGTACCTAGTGTCACCACTACAAAATCCTTCATCCCCCTTGCTGCACCGTACATCATTTCGCCAAGGGCTGCCGCATTCGCGTCATTGGTCAGCTTACAAGGCAGACCAAGCGCCTCATTCAGCATTTTCACCAATGGTATCACAGCTCCTTTCCAGGGGAGATTAGGCGCAAAAAGTATCTCACCGGTATAAAAGTTGCCGTTTGGCGCACCTACCCCCACTCCCTCTATTTCGTCTCGCCCAAATCTATCTACCAGGGGCAGCAATTCACCTTTGAGCGCCTCTATATATTCCTGCACGGTAGCGTGTCCGGTGGTGGGCATCGACCCCTTGTGTAAGATGTCGCCTCTTCGGTTCACTATACCGTATGCTGTGTTTGTGCCGCCTATATCAATGCCCAGCGCCAATGGTTGCGTCATAGTCTATTCCTTGCTTTTGTAATATTCTCCTCACTGCATAGGCAAACCAGGCAAGATAAGCGAAGCCTATAGCCGGCACCCAATACGACTGATGTATACCTATCGTTTTGATGTCGGCCAGCTTACCCTGAATAGGAGGAATGATGGCTCCACCCAATATCATCATGATCAGGAAGGCAGAACCCTGAGAGGTGTACTTACCCAAGCCTGCAATAGCCAGTACGAAGATGCAAGGCCACATGATGGAGCAGAACAAACCGCCACTCAGGAATGCATAGGTAGCAATCCTGCCTGTGGTAAATATACCCGCCAGCATAAACGCCACTCCCAGCAAGGAGAATACCATCAGTGTCTTTGCCGGTTTATCCTGCGTGGCATAGAACGCTACAGCCTGTATCACAACGCAGACAATATACCAGTAAAAGGGAGATACATCGTTCTGCGCCAGCGAGTTCACACCCAGTACCACTCCAAATGCGACAATAGGCACCAGGAACATCAGCATCGTCCGCGTGGAAGCGGAGGGTTCAAACACCTTAATGGAACCCGTCCAGCGCCCCACCATCAGACTACCCCAATAAATTGAGATGAACGGAGCCACCTGCGAAGATGTGTATGCCCCGAAATCGGGCTGTTTCAATAGTTCACCTAAGTTACTCTGTATCGTCACCTCCACACCCACATAGGTAAATATGGCTAGCATGCCCAGTATCAGTTGCGGATACTGCATTGCGCCCCACCCTTCCGGCTTCTTGCCCGCGCTAAGCAAAGCCATCAGCAACGTCAGCACTATCAACGCAAGACCTGCCAGCAACCACGCGAAACGCTCTGTTTGTATTGCCTCAAGCTGTGCCGCATCTGTTGAGGTCACCATATAACTTCTGAAGACGGGCACAAATACCATCACAAGAAAAAACGTCATTACACCCAGCGTCATCAACGCCTTAGGCGATTTCTCGGTATCTGTTTCAAACTGTCCCGCAGGCAGCTTTTTCGAAAAGAAAAACAAGGCGGCTGCTACCACAAACAAAGCTCCCACACATGCGTACAGAATGGTCACTTTGTCCAAGCCAAGAGCGTTGATCTGCTCGTCCTTTGCTATCGTTGTGCCAAACAAGGCCAGCGCAACGATGATAGGTCCGATAGCCGTACCGAACGAATTGATTCCACCGCCCAATGTTATGCGGTGCGCCCCTGTTTCCGGCGTACCCAGTAGCGCAGCAAACGGATTGGCAGCCGTTTGCTGCAAGGAAAAACCAAGGGCCACTGCAAACAAACCTGCAAGCATTCCCGGAAAAGTGTTAGCATTTACCGCCAGTATCATGATAACTGCACCCACAGCCGAAAACAACAGGCCGTATACGATACTGTTCTTATATCCCCATTTTGCAATTACGTCTTTACCGAAAACGGATGCAATAGCATACAAAACCAGGGCACCCAGGTAATAGGCCAGATAAAACGCGAAATCTATCAGCTGAGACTGAAACTGATCAAGCTGGAAGTAATGTTTACAGAATGGAATAAAAACACCATTGCCAGCGGCGATGAAACCCCAGAAAAAGAAAACAGTGACAAGGATCGAAAGTGCACCAGAGCCCCCCTTCCCCGACATAGCATTTTGAGTATCACTCATACGTATCTATTTCAGGGAAAGATAGTATAAATGGTCGAAATACCTCAGGGGACGTTTCCCCACGTGTCAGTAACCGCTTTCCTCACCCAATGGGAGCGTGAAATTGAATGATTGTTGCGCTTTTACAGTAAACGGAAGGCCTCCCCGGATCTTTCCCGGAATTGCGTAATCATACCCCTTGCCGTAAATGTAATAATTGCCGTTCCACAGAGACGGGAAAGAACACATCGGGAGGGAATTGACATACGTACATGCAGCCGAATCGTCATACTTTCCATCAGCAGGAGCATTCAGTGTATTGTACTTGATGTACACCATAACACTGTCCAGCGATGAAGTCACCCCATGGTGAGCAGGGTATACAACGATAGTGGCAGCACCACCCTTACCGGCCACCGGTTCAAATTGTTCGTGTTCACAACTGCTCAGCAGGGACATTGATACAGCGGCGAGCAAAAATAATTTACGCATAGTCTTATAGGTTTATCATTGTTTTGCAGGTTCTGCAAACAACGGATTAGTGATAAAGGTACTATCTGTAAGTGTTTCCAAAAAACTGATAATATCTTTTTTATCCTGATCGCTCATAGATATTCCGCCTGCCACCAATGCATCTGTAGTTGGCATAGCTGCTACCCCGGTGCGGTAATGCTCCACTGCCTCTGCAAGGGTCGCTATCCTCCCATCGTGCATGTAAGGACGCGTCACAGCTATATTACGCAGCGATGGCACCTTGAATTTATATCTGTCTTCGGCCAGTCCGGTTATGTGAGCCCTGCCACTGTCATTAACAACCGCCTTCGGAAGAAGACCATTGTTCCGGAATGAGAAATCGGAGAACAGCGGCTCTTTATGGCAGCTTGCACAATGTTGACGGAAAAGACTCAGCCCCCGCACCTCCTGCTCACTGAAATAACCCGCCCCGGGATTAGCCACATATTTATCGTACTTTGAGTTGGAAGAGACCATTGCTGCCATAAACTGCGCCATTGCCCTGAAAACCCTCTGCGAATTAGCAGTGTCTACCCCGAACACTTTTTTGAAACGACTGCGATATTCAGCATCTGCATTCAGCCTTTCTATCACCTCCGGCACGGTCATATCCATTTCTACAGGATTCACGATAGGAGCAACCGGCTGACTCTCCAGATGATTAACCCCACCATCCCAGAAAAAGCTTGTGTTCCAGGCCATGTTTGCGATCATGGGCGAGTTGCGCGTCCCTAACCTATTTTCAATACCATGGCTTATATCATGATCGATATGAGCGAACGCCGCTACCTGCTGATGACAACTGCCACATGAAACCGTATTGTCCCTAGAAAGACGGGCATCATAAAAGAGTTTCCGTCCCAACTCAAAACCGTCAAATGTCAACGGATTGTTCGTAAATGTATATACCGGCTGCGGCCATCCCTTCGGAACTTCAAAACTAACCGGACGCCACGTACGTGGATCTATTTCATCCTTCTTACACCCTGCCAGCCAAACCATGCAACCAAGCCCGGCCGCAACAATGCCAACTATCACCTTCTTCATACCCGGACATTTTTTGTTAGAGACCCGCATAGGTCACCGAAAGCATATTGGCGTAATTATCTGCAAACCCCTTGGCTGCTGTACCTGCAGTACTGATATTATACGTGTTCGCGAAATCATACTGATTAGGCGACTTGAAGAGTTTCAGTACATCCGCCTCAACATGCACGTGGTTCACACCGTCTTTTGCAACTGTGATCTCGGCCGGGAAACTGAGCGTAACCGTTCGCTGTGTAGCATTTGTACCGGCATACCCGCCTGCATGAAATGAGATGGAACCTGATGGCGCCTTTGGCGATGTCCCCTCCAGCTTCAGCATAATGTAGCCCGTACTCCATGTCCAGAACATACCGTTTGCAGGGTCCAATGCGCCTGTCTGCGCACCTGAAACATTCCGCAAGCTATCTACACCAATGGTCATGGTTATCCCGGTGTACTTTCCGTAAGGCACGTCAGAAAGATCGAATGCGAGCGATGATGCCTTTTCCTGCTGAATGAGATGATAACTTTCGTTCTCCGTGTATGCCCCGGCAGCCTTCGTTAACTTCACATTACTTATGTAGTAGTTGAATTTACTTACCTTGAACGAATCTCCATGATCGTTCACATACCATGTATCATTCAGGGACAACTTGCTGCTACCCACCTTGTTGGTGAACTCAATTTTCACCACCCCGTTCCCAGTCGGATCTGTTGTTTCGGGAGGGTCTTTCTTCGTGCAACCTTCAAATACAAACGCGAACATCAGCGCTACACACGCGGCGTTAATATACTTTTTCATTATTGCTCTTTTTTCTCTTCTCCTTCTTTTTTACACATGCCTACCACCTCGTGAAACGAGTTGTGCAGTACTTTCAGGTGCTTCATGATTGTAGAATTCTGCTCCTGCAGTACCACCAATGCATTCACCTTATCCGCCTCTCGCTCTATTCGCTTCAATGTGCTGCGCATTTTGGCATTATCAAATTCGGCGGGTATCGGAGCCGCATTCAGTTGTTTGGCATTCCCGAGCAATTCAAGCGACCTAGACCTGATAGGCTTAAGATCGCCCTCCTCAGCCGGATGAAACGTCTGCGACAATGTGCTGTGGAACGTTTGCATCTCGGGCCAGTTGGCAAACCTGCCCTGCCCCCAAGATGTTACTACCGCTCCGATAATGGCAATTACTACAATCATTAACCTCTTCATAATATCTGAAATTTTATAATTTACTATGATCTATTTGCGACCCGAAACATTAAAATTAGCAACATTAGCCGTACTTACCGCTACGATTTTGTTAAAATGCTTATGCAGGGTTTGTTTCGTATTTTTGCCACTTTTCAGACTTTTTAGGCCGTATGCACGGCACATCTACATATTATATGGAATATAATTTCGGCGAAATAGAGCGGAAATGGAAAGCATACTGGAACCAGACAAATGTCTACAAGGTATCCAATGACACCTCCAAACCCAAATGTTATGTATTGGACATGTTCCCCTACCCAAGTGGTGCCGGGTTGCATGTAGGCCATCCACTTGGCTACATAGCGTCTGATATCTACGCCCGCTACAAACGCCTTAAGGGTTTCAACGTGCTGCACCCCATGGGCTTCGATGCATTTGGATTGCCCGCCGAGCAGTATGCCCTCGAGACCGGTCAGCACCCTGCTGACACCACAGAGAAGAACATCGCCCGTTACCGCGAGCAGCTGGACAACATAGGTTTTTGCTACGACTGGAGCCGCGAAGTGCGCACCAGCGATGCTAAGTACTACAAGTGGACGCAGTGGATATTCCTGCAACTCTTCCATAGCTGGTACGACAGGGCTACACAGAAAGCCCGTCCTATCTCAGAATTGACGAACATCTTTGCCGCCTCAGGCAATACCGGCCATCCATGCCCCGGAGATGACAAACTGCACTTCGATGCAGCAACATGGAGCAACTATTCTACCGAAGAACAACGCGCCGTTCTGATGCACTACCGACTTGCCTACCAGGGACATGCACAGGTGTGGTGGTGCGAAGCACTCGGTACGGTATTGGCTAATGACGAAGTGGTCAATGGTGTCTCAGAGCGCGGCGGTCACCCCGTAGAACGCAAACTGATGCGCCAGTGGTTCCTTCGTATAACCGAATATGCCGACCGTCTGCTTTCCAGCCTCGACAACCTCGACTGGAGCGATGCCATGAAAGAAATGCAGCGCAACTGGATCGGCAAAAGCAGTGGTGCATCTGTCGACTTTGCACTGAACGAGACGGAGAAGATCACGGTCTTCACTACCCGCCCGGATACGATATTCGGTGTTGACTTTTTAGTACTTGCCCCCGAGCATTCACTGGTTGACACAATCACTACCGACGAACAGCGTCAGGCCATTGACGAATACCGCCACTATGTAAAAAGCCGCTCCGAGCGCGAACGCATGAGCGAGGTGAAACAGGTAACAGGTTGTTTCACCGGCGCATACGCCATCCATCCGCTCACGCACAACCGTGTTCCGGTTTGGATAGCTGAGTACGTTCTGGCAGGCTACGGAACCGGCGCCATCATGGCCGTACCAAGCGGCGATGACCGTGACCACGCCTTTGCCAAACACTTCAACATTCCGATCACAAACATCTTTGGCGATCAATACACCGGCGAGGCAGCATATTCCGATAAGTCGGGCAGCATACACAATAGCGGTTTCCTTACAGGTATGTCTGTGAAAGATGCTACAGAAGCAGCCATCAGCGCACTTGAAAAAATAGGCTCCGGCACACGCCGCACCAACTACCGCCTGCGCGATGCGGGCTTCAGTCGTCAGCGCTATTGGGGCGAACCATTTCCTATTGTCTACATCAATGACATACCGTTTGCAACTGACGAACCTCAGGTCTCAGGTGCACTGCCTGTAGAGCTGCCGCACGTTAAGTCATACAAGCCGGGGCCTGAAGGACAGGGACCGCTTGCCAACGTTACCGAATGGGTGAATACCCCTGCCGGTCAGCGCGAGACCAACACCATGCCGGGTTATGCAGGCAGCAGCTGGTACTTCCTTCGCTATATGGACCCACACAACGATACTGAATTCGCAGGACGTGCAGCCACGGACTACTGGAATCAGGTCGACATATATGTAGGCGGTACCGAACACGCCGTAGGTCACCTGCTCTACAGCCGCATGTGGACCAAAGCCCTCTACGACCTCGGCCATATTGGCTTCGACGAGCCATTCAAGAAGCTCCTGAACCAAGGTATGATCCAGGGCAGCTCGCGCTTTGCATATCGAGTAAACGGTACAAATACGTTTGTTTCACACGGTATGCGCAAACAACATCAGACCACTGAAGTACGCGTAGACGTGAACATCGTCAACGGCACAGAACTTGACACGGAAGCATTTAAGAAGTGGCGACCTGAATACGCTGCTGCCGAGTTCATTCTGGAAGACGGCAAGTACCTATGTGGCGCCGAAGTTGAAAAAATGTCCAAGTCCAAGTACAATGTGGTGAACCCCGATGACATTGTAAAACAATATGGCGCGGACACCTTCCGTATGTACGAGATGTTCCTGGGCCCCATAGAGGTGAGCAAACCATGGGACACCAAGGGCATAGAGGGCGTACATCGCTTCCTGAAGAAGTTCTGGCGCCTGTATAACGACGAGCAATCGGGCTTCATTGTTACAGATGAGGCACCTACGGAGGCCGAGCTGCGCACACTGCACAAAACACTGAAAAAAGTGAGCGAAGACATAGAACGCTTCTCCTTCAATACCTGCGTCAGTCAGTTCATGATCTGCGTAAACGAGCTCGCTTCAGCAGGGTGCCACAAACGCGCCATACTGGAACCATTGGCGGTGTCGCTTGCGTCGTTTGCGCCACACATTACCGAGGAGCTATGGCACCAACTGGGCCACACCACTACCGTACTCGATGCCGCCTTCCCTGAGCACAACGACAAGTTCATTGCTGAGAACAGCGTGAACTATGCGGTGTCTATAAACGGCAAGAAACGCGCGGAGATCGAGTTTGCGCTGGATGCCCCGCAGGCCGAGATTGAAGCTGCAGTGCTTGCCGATGCGACAGTGCAAAAGTGGATGGAGGGCAAACCCATGAAGAAGTTCATCTTCGTAAAGGGCAAAATGATCAACGTAGTAGTTTAATCGGGTGCCTGCACCCACACAACACCAACAATGGGACACAAGAAACTGGTCAAATTTCAGGCCATCGAAACATACAAAAACGTATTGCAGTACCCCGAAGGCATGAAGGGCAACTGGAACAAGTTCTTCAATAACGACAACCCGATAACGCTGGAACTCGCCTGCGGCAAAGGCGAATACAGCGTCGGCCTCGGCCGCGAACACCGCAACCGCAACTTCATCGGGGTGGACATCAAGGGCAACCGTATTTACCGTGGTGCCACCACCGCATTGCAGGAAGGCCTTGACAACATAGCGTTCCTGCGCATCCACATCGGGCAGATCACCAACTACTTCGCGGTGCAGGAAGTGGAGGAGATATGGATCATCTTCCCGGACCCGTTCCTGAAGAAGGAATCTAACCGACTCACCCATCCCCGCTACCTGTTCCTTTACCAGCAATTGCTGAAGCCGGGCGCGCGCATCAACCTCAAGACAGACTCGAAAGAGCTCTATGACTTCACGCTGGAAGTGATCGAGGCGCAGGGCTGCCCGGTGCACGAGAACATTGCAGACGTTTATGGCAAGGGACTGAATAAAGGTCCTCTGGCGATACAGACTTTCTACGAAAAAATGCACCTTGCCGATGGCCGTACCATCTACTTCCTGTCATTCTCGCTACCACCTGACGGCGTGAAACTGGAAGGCCGCTTTGCCAAGCTGAATGCTGCCGACGACACCACCGACGACGTGACAGAAGAATAACCAACCAGTATGCAGGAAGGCAAAGACTACTATATCACCCCCGCGGGACTACTCGTTTTCACGGCGCACTACCTGCACGAGCGCGGCTACTGCTGTGGCAACGGCTGCCTCAACTGCCCCTATGCCTACGAGCAGGTGGCCGAACCACGCCGCACACAACTCTTAAAAAAACGCGAAGCAGATGGCTACACGCCCCGCTAGTTCTTCGGATCTATACAATGCCATTTACGACATTGTGCGCGCCATACCACGTGGCCGTGTTACCAGTTATGGCGCCATTGCTGCCGCGCTAGGGGCAAAGTCGGGGGCGCGTGTGGTGGGTTATGCCATGAACAACTGCCACAACCTCACCCCCGCAGTACCCGCCCACCGTGTTGTGAACCGGAACGGCATGCTTACCGGCAAGCACCACTTCCACCCACCCGAGAGCATGCAACAGCAACTGGAGCAAGAGGGCATCAGGGTGGTGGATGATGTGATCGTTGATCTCGATAAACACTTCTGGGATCCGGCAACAGAATTAATGCTATGACGCCTGCCCTACAAAGGCGGCAGCGCACCGGTGGCGGCACGCTGCACCTACATCAGCTTTCAATTAGTAATTTAACCTAACTACACCGAATATGTTGCGACCGGCAGCATTGATGCCGCTTGCAAATACACGGTATTGGGTGTCCAGTATGTTATCTACGCCCGCCTGTAAGGTTATGTTCTTATGTACCTTGTAGGATACACGTACATTGCCTGTCATCCATGCGGGCATACCATCAGGTGTTGCATACTGTTCGTTGTCTTCTCCGTTCAGGTAGTAGTCTGCCAGCTTCTTGGCACCCTGATAGTTCACAAAAAAGTCGACACCCAGTTTGCCTGCAGTGTAGATGGCCTGTGCACGCAGTTGCATAGGGGGTATGTGGTCCAGCGGCTGCGCGATACTGTCGGTGGCTATGCGGCCATAAGTATAGGTAAGCCCTCCGGCCAATTGCAGATGATCGCTGATCCTTGCACGGATGTTACTCCACAGGCCATAGATGTAAGCCTTACCCATGTTCTGATTGGCCAGTACGCGGCTCATCTTGCCTTCGTACATCACAGAGTCGGCACCGTTATAGGTAAATGGCGCGGTCACAATAGCGTCGAAGTAGCGGGTGTAATACAGCGAGTTCTCCCACACTGCCTTGTTGCCCAGTACCTTGGTGACACCCAGCTCTGTATTTACTGTCTTCTCGGCATTCAGCTTGTTGTTGGGCACTATCAGTGATCCCGGCGCCGATTCAAAAACTTTCGCCAGGTCGTCGACATTAGGCACCCTGAAACCTGTCGCGACCATCAGTGACAATTTCCACTTGTCGGTAGGGGTATGAATAATGCCCGTACTGCCCGAATACACAAAGTTGCCCTGCTTCACCTCAGTGAACGGGAACGCAAAGAAAGAAGTATCGGAGAACGTGGACCGTAGGTTTGTGTAACCGAGACGCATACCGTCATTTAGCGTCCAGTTGTCTTTAATGTGCCAGGTATGTGATGCATATCCTGCCCATACATCCATGGCGTTGCTACCACCTGGATAGCGGGTATCTAACGGCACCCTCGCCCCTGTGCTGATGTTCTCCTGCTCGGCGGTTGAGGTCAGCATATTGCTTTGTTGTTCCAATCCCAGTCTTATAGCATGATGGCCGGTGGTGCGCTGCACATCCATATTGAGACCAAAAACAGCCACCTGCTCTACCCTGTGCGACAACTTACTGCTGCCGAAGCTGCGGCTGTGACGGCTCTCTTCTATCTGCTGATAGTTCACGCCCACATGCTGGTGCTGAAAGAAGGCCTTTTCGTTGTCTGAGTTCACATTGTAGGCAAGCATGGCACGCTCCTGCGGACCATAATACCACTGTGCGAAACGCAGCCCCTTGCCACCCGCGCCGGGGTCTGTAAGCCGATCGTAGCGGGGTATGTCGGTACTGGTGCTATACTGCAAATTGAGGGTATGCAACACATGATCGTTCTGCCTGAAGGCAAACTTCTGCATGATATCGTACTGATCGTATCCGCTTTGCACCTGCTTGTAAGGATCGCTGTTGGCAAGAAGCGTATCCTTACCACCTATCTGCCCTACATAATACGGACGAACTCCATATGCAGTGTCATAGAACGGATTGGCCGACTTACCCCCCATCAGGTCGCCGAAAGAGGAATAGGTAACTGAGGTGATCGAGGCAAACTTCCTGCCACCTATGCTGAAGTCGGCATGACCGGTCTTTTCTGCATTTACACTGCCATACCGCACATAGGCATTGGCAGCAGTCTTCAGTTTACCACTGTCTTTAGAGAACTGTGGTTGTTTGGTGTAAAAATGCATCACTCCACCCAGTGCGTCACTACCATACATAGTAGATGATGGTCCGTACAAGACCTCCACGCGATCCAGCATGGCATTGTCCAACGTTATGACATTCTGCAGGTGACCGCCACGGTATATGAGGTTGTTCATACGCACCCCATCTACTACCAACAGCACCTTATTGGCCTCAAAGCCACGCAGCACCGGGCTGCCGCCACCCATCTGGCTCTTCTGTACAAAGATGCCCATGGTATTGGCCAGCAGGTCGGCACTTGTTTGCGCCTGCGCTGCCGCTATCTGTTTACTGTCCAGGCTGTGCACCTGTTGTGCCACCAACTTGCGGCTCTCCTGCACACGGTTCACCGATATTGTGACCTCATCCAGCCCTATTTGTTTGCCGGCTGTATCTGCATTTTTTGATTGGGATCTAACGGGGCCGGCTTGCAGCAATTGTATCGCTGCTGCTGCATATAAAATACGCTTCATTCAATGTTGATTTACGTGAAATAAAATAGGAACTGCACACCCGGCATGGGTGTGCACATCATTAATTAAACTTCAACACTGAATGCCGGTGGCCGCAGCCCCACATCTACCATGCACCCCTCCAACGATGAAGGACTTTCGAAATAGACAGTGCTAACCGCTGTAAAAAACGTCACCGTGGGTATGGGCGGCGGCAACACATAAACTATAGAAAATAACCTTAGAAGCACATCGGGCAGCATAGAGCTACCGTCTTGTGTATGGCCGGCAATGGTTGCAATGCGGTGCAGGACTCTTTCTTCCTTATGGTCGCGGACAGCAGTAACATATACATGACCGCCCTGCCGCACTACGCTCACTACATCATACATCTTACCATCCACCTTCACATCACGCTTGCCTACTCTCGCCTGTTGATACGCTTCGGCGGTCAACACCAACAGCTGTCGCGGGGCATTGGCCTTCGCGGCACGCTTGTGCTGCCGGTAGCGAACGACTCCCTGCTTCACTTCGTACCACACGAGGAGACCACCGGCCTGCAGCACCAGCAACAACGTAAGCAATATGTACCCTATCTGTTTCACTCTGTTAATCAATCACAATATACAACCAAATTCAATATTTATATTTCAGTGTTACATCGCCAAGACTCTGCGCGCTATGACACTACGCTACAACTCCACTACCTTTGCGCCCGGTGCAGCAGCCTGACAAATACCGCTACTTTGTGCTGAACAAGCCATTCCACATGGTCTCACAGTTTGTGAGTGTAGAAGACGTGCCGCTGCTCAGCCACCTCGATTTCAAGTTCCCACCCGGCACGCACACCATTGGCAGGCTGGATGCGCTCTCGGAGGGGTTGTTACTGCTCTCTACCAACAAAAAAGTGATAGACCTGCTGTTTAAAAGTCCCCGCCCGCACCGACGTACCTATCTTGTGCGGGTGCTGCGCACTGTAACAGCAGAGACGGTGCAACAACTACAACAGGGTGTCACCATTCGTGTGCGCAGCAAGGGCGATCATCTTACGGCGCCCTGTGAGGTGGAACTGCTAACCGAGCCACCGGCAATATTTCCGCACCAACTGGAGACCAATCCGCACATAGCCCATTCGTGGTTGCGGGTGTCGCTGTATGAGGGGAAGTATCACCAGATACGCAACATGATGCGTGCTGTGAACCACCCCTGCCGACGCCTTATAAGGACATCTATTGAAGACCTGGAACTGGGCGACTTACCTCCAGGTGCGGTGCGCGAACTGACCGAGACCGATTTCTTCAGGCTGCTGAAGATAGGCGCGTGGGATCTATGAGGAAAGTGTTCTTTTCAAAGAGCATATCAACTTTTATTTCTGTGCATTGATGGTGATGGTTTGGAACAGGGTGGCAGTGGCAGTTGTTACGTGAACCACATAGGAACCGGCGGGCCAGTTGGCAGACAGGCTCAGTGGTGCAGCGGGCTTCATACAATAATGCCCTACCAGCCGACCATCTATGGCGCGTATGCTTACCTCCGCCTCTTCTGCCGAAACACCATGCAGTTCTATGTTCAGAAAATCTGTGACAGGGTTGGGGTAAACCTCCAGTTTCGGCTCTGTTACGTGTATTTGAGCTACACCCGTGATATGGTTTGACACCATGCGAATGCGGTTGTTGCCGACGTCTCCGATAAAAACATCGCCGTTGGGGGCCACTGCCACTCCCTGACATGATCTAAGTTTTGCAGTTAGTGCATTCCCTCCATCTCCCGAATAACCGCCGAGACCTGAACCAGCATATCTGTTAATTGTTCCATCAGGGGAAACTTTCCTAATCACATCATTCCCTCCATCAGCGAGAAAGATATTACCCAAAGTATCGGTGCAAAATGCAGACACATTGATCGATGCTGAAGTTGCCGGACCTCCGTCGCCGGCGTTACCCGCGATGCCATTACCACCCATCGTGATTAATTGCCCCAAAGAACCGATTTTTCGAATTCTGTTATTATCACTAAATAATAATAACCCAGAATTGTCGACGCGAACACAAGAGGGGTAACTTAATGCAGCACTAGTGCCATTTACACCGTCACTACTATACCCTGCCGAACCATTTCCAACGATTGTAGTAATCAAACCACTGGTGTCAACACGTCGTATTCTGTTATTGCCTACGTCTGAAATGTACAAGTTTCCATTTCCGTCTACACAAATCCCTTCGGGAATATTCAACTTTGCAATGGTTGCAGGAATATTGTCACCATTAAAACCAGGAGTTCCCGTGCCCGCAAACGTCGTAATTATCCCATCGGGTGACACTTTTCGGATTCGGTGGTTCCCTTGATCAGAAAGAAAAACGTTTCCTTTGGGGTCGATTGCGATATCTACTACCCCATCGATCTGAGCATCTACCGCTTCGCCACCATCACCACTAAATCCGGCAGTGCCGTTTCCGGCTACTGTAGTTATAATGCCGCCGTATGCAGGGCTTACCTTGCGTACTCTTCGGTTGCCGTTGTCGCTGATGTACAGATCTCCGTTCTTGTCGAGGGTGACGCCGTATGGATCGTAGAGCCAAGCTGCTGTGGCTGGGCCGCCATCACCGCTAAAGCCACCGCCACCCGTGCCTGCAGATGTGATGATGATCTGGCTGCGGGCGGGCAGGGTCGCCAGAAGAATAATCAGCCATATTAAAACAGAAGTTCTCATGTAGTCAGGGTTTTCATTTGGTACTATTGCTGTTGCCGAATGATGTAGGCAACATTATACAAGATACGGAATTTTATCATAAATGCAGAACACTGTGTTGGTGTGGCGGGAGTTGTTTCACCATTGTCCCTAGTGGCAAGCTCCCGTTTTCTGAAATAATATATGGGGCATGATCTTTCATTTTTAGGTTTATAATCAGTCATTTATATCAAAGTCATTTTCAAAAAAACTCCCAAAAAACTCCCATCCTCTTCCTGTCGCGTATGCCTTCAAAAGCACTCTGTCGCAACCGCTCTTGTTCTTTTTCCCGAGTGCTTTTGGGAGCACATTTTCTTCCACGGGCTTTCCCCATCCGCTCTTGTTCTTTTCTTTTCTACAGCGAAAAGAAAAGAACCAAAAGAAAGCGCCGCCTTTTGCCCTACCGCTCCGCGGGGCAAAAGGTCAGCCCAACGCTGTTTCGCAGTTCGCTTCTCAACTTCATGGCGCTGACATCTTTCCTACCGTCTACCAGATGATAAGACTCTTTTGCTTCATGTAGCAATGTGGTTCTATTTAGGGCACGCCAACCGCATCTACGGAAATATGAAGGCGCCATCAAGGGCCGGGCTGGTTTCCTTGTATCGGGCTCTTTTTGCTTCCCGGTGTGCAGATTTTTTGTTTTCACATAGCTTTGTCAGGTTTCTATTGATAATCAACTATTTATGTCTTTTAACGGTGGGTTTTGCTTCCCACTGCTTCCCAAAAACTTCCCACTTACTTCCCATTTGCTTCCCAAAAACTTCCCATCCCGAATATCTCGGGACAGGCTTACTTCCCATCCCGAATGCTTTCGGGAGCGCATTATCTTCCACGGGATTTCCCCATCCGCTCTTGTTCTTTTCTTTTCTACAGCGAAAAGAAAAGAACCAAAAGAAAGCGCCGCCTTTTGCTCCCGAATGTTCTCGGGACTCCGCGGGGCAAAAGGTCAGCCCAACGCTGTTTCGCAGTTCGCTTCTCAACTTCATGGCGCTGCCATCTTTCCTATCGTCTACCAGATGATTGGACTCTTTTGCTTCATGCAGCAACGTGGTTCTATTTAGGGCACGCCAACCACATCTACGGAAATATGAAGGCGCCATCAAGGCGCTGGGCAGTTTCAATCTCTCGCTCTTTGTTCATAGCCACACGTCATTAAACCTATTTACCATAATAATAACAGCGCAAAGCCGCCACGTTGGCCAAAAAAATATTAAAATTAAATAATATTAAACGCGATTTTTAGAATCTGAGATGAAGTTATGGTGATTGGCGCGGATGTGACGGGAGAAATATCTGTGATAGTGCGTTTTCTGCTGTATCATAGAAAAAAGTTCGGGGGATAACTGAGGGCTTCTGCGCCCACTTTTCCCGCTCAATAATATTTAGTAGTTTTATCGTTTATTACACACATAATATGAGATACCTCTTATCGGCATTGTCACTTATAGTACTGGTGGCATCTTGCAACAAAGACCCTGAAGTGCCACCAAGCAAGGCGAACCAGATGCGTGCAAAAAAGTGGACCATTACGGGCGGTACGCTGACCGTGAAACAACCTAACGGCAAGGACACATCGCTGAGCTACATGAATTTTGTGGACACGTGCTATTGGGACGATTACATCAAGTTCGACTCGAACTTTGTTGGCAGCATATTTACAGGTACAAAAAAATGCAATCTCGCCGATCCTGAATCGCGCAGCTTTACGTGGCGCCTGCTGCCTAACGAGACCTATATAGATCTGTTCAGCGGCTTTAACATGGTGTTCTGCGTGAATTCTTCTATTGAGCCATATAAGTTCGATACGCTGGAGAAAAGCCCGCTGAAGCTGGATACGATCATAGGTCGACTGGATACGATACCAGGCTTCACCAAGCAGTTCATAGTGCTGGATACGATACGCGAAGTGCGCTACACTCCATACCGTATTCCTTCGTTCGACCTGTATGGTGCTGAGATCATGGATTTCACTCCGTCATCCTTCAAGCTGAAGTTCTCTTTCAAGAGCACCCGTCTGGACTCGACAGGACTGCGTGGAGGTGCTCCTAACAACAATGCACCGGCAGTGGTACCGGATACGGCAGACTACATCCTGACACTTACCGGAAACTAATTGACGATCAACTACTTGCAAATAGAGAAGCGGCCCCGGATGGAGCCGCGGGTGGTTTATATTGCGGGAATAGTTTTGCTTACTTAGGTTTGCGGAAGATGTAGCGGGTAATGAAAATACCGCCTGAGCTGCCGCCGCCACTAGATGTCTGCTGATTGGTGGCTGATACTACCTGTACGAGTTCCCACCCCTGTGAACTGTATTCGTTGATGCGATCGACGATGACACGATCGTTATTGGCAATATTATCGAAGTTGATACCTACCATGCTGTAGAAGTTCTTGAGTTCTTTTTCGAGCATCTGGCCATTGTCGTCGGTAGTGAGTATGCGGCTGCGGCCGAGGCCACCCGGCACCACACTCTCTACGGCGGTGATCTGCTTGAACTGATACACTACAGGGGTGCCGCCATCAGGTGCACGGAATGAAAACAGGCCCAATGCCAGAACAGCGAGTGAAGCGGTGGCTGCTGCTGTGATGATGTACTTTCTCATTTTTGTTCTTTTTTTATGTTTTATGAATGTAAGACGCTGATAGTATCTGTTACCCCTACTGCCGGGGCAATATTTTTTAAGACTTACCGGACATTACCCCTTTATTTGGGTGAGGGCGCGCACCAATTCATCGAGCTCGGCAGTGGTGGTGTAGACATTGGGGGTAACGCGCACACCATGCACGCCGGCCGCCTCGTTGTCGATAGCCACTGTGTAAATGCGGTACTTATCGAGCAGTACTTTGGCCAATGCTGCTGGCTTCATGCCCCGCACGCCAACGTTGGCAATGGCACAGGTGCGCTGTGGCTGCGATGGGCTATACATGACTATATGTGGCAGGCGGCGCACGCGTGAGGTCCAATAGTGCTGCAGGTAGCGGAGGCGTTCTTCCTTGCGGGCGGCACCAATATCCTCATAATTAGCAATGGCATCGGCAATGGTGAGATCGGTGGCGGGTGGATGTGTGCCGGTGTGGTTGAGCCGAAGGATATCGTCAGACGCACGGCCTTCCTCGGCAAAAACGGGCCATATCTTGCCGATGTGCTCTTTGCGCACATACAACATGCCCGCGCCAATGGGCACGCTGAGCCACTTGTGGAGGCTGCAACCGTAGTAATCGCAGCGGAGGTCGGGGATGGAGAACTGAATATGTGCGAGTGCGTGTGCCCCATCGACCATTACCTGCACGCCCTTGCTGTGTGCCATGTCGCAGATCTTGCGTACGGGCAGTATGTGGCCCGTAATGTTGATCATGTGGCAGACCATGAGCAGGCGGGTGCGTGGTGTGATGGCGGCCTCGTATGCGGCCACAACCTCTTCGTCGGTCTGCGGATCGGGGGGCACAGATATGAGGCGGTTCACTACGCCGTATCTCCGCGACACCTGCTTAAACATATCGAGCATGGCACCATAGTCCTGGTGCGCCATGACGGCCTCGTCGCCGGGTTTCCAGTCGAGGCCGCCAATGATCATATCGAGCGACTCGGTGGTATTGCGGGTGATGATGACCTCATCGGCAGTGCAGCCCACTATGGCGGCAAGGCGTTCGGCGGCCTTCTTCTTGTTATCGAACTGAACGGTGCGCATATAATATGCACCCTGCAGGTTGACCTCGTCGATGTGCCGCTTGTAGGCATCGAGTATGTTGCGAGGCTGTATGCAATAATAGCCGTTCTCGAGGTTGATATAGTCGGAAGTAAGTTTATATCCAGCCCGGATTTTTAACCAAAAATCTTCATCTGTCGACGTTCCTTCTTGTGCCATATTCGCAATACTATCAACTACTTTACCAACAGAAGACAAGTTGGTAAGCGTCCCCACTCCTAATAGTCCAGTTGCTTTCAAAAAAGTGCGTTTATTCATAATGTCATAAATTGACTGCCTTTAAAAATAATATTTTCATTTAAAATATGGCAATTCGGTATCTTTGTAGTTTATGAATTTTTTAAATTGTAAGTAATGGTAAAGAAAGAAGAAGGAGAAGAAGTAAAAGTAAAAGTGGAAGTAAAAAAGGAATGTAAGTCTTTTGAAGATATGGGTGTTGTATTCACCGCCGGCAAGTGTCAAAGCTGCAGGGACAATTCTTGTTTTAATACAGCAACACTATTAGAAACAGGTGAAGAATATAGCGTTCACATTTCTACAAACAATGCGAAATCAGAGTTTTTTATTCACGCCTCAAACAATACTAACACTGCTGCCAACAATGATATTGAGGCATTTTTTCTTGATGAAGCAAAAGCAGTAAAATATGTTTGTGATACATTTGGCGGATTTAAGTGTTGGTAAAATCAGTTAGCAAAAAGAGGATGTCTCAAAAGGTTTTTGAACCGCCTGAGAATCGCTTATACGAAAATTCTCTCTATCAGGTACCCGAATAAAAAGAGGCTGTCTCGGACTTTTGAGACAGCCTGTTCTGTTGTGGTTTTCCTTAGTTCCACATTTCAACTGTATCAGGATTATCTTTCTTGTACTTTGCAAAGGCTGCTTTTTGCTTTTTCTTCTTCCTCAGCACTTACAGCTATCACACCATCATAGCTGTCCTTGTTCTTAATGAAGCAGTATTTTAATACACCTGCAGTCATAAGGATTTCGCGAACCTAATAGTGCCAGCACCCATACTTAGTTTTGCAGATTGTAACCAATTCTACTTTCATAGTAGCAGGTGTACGTTTCTCTTTTGCAGGTGCTATCGGTGATACTACAACTATTGCTGTCTTTGCTGTTGCTGTCTTAACTGGTGCAACTGCTTTCTTAGTTGTTGCGGGCACAGTAACTACTACCGCATTTTTGTTAGCGTTTTTCATAATTAGTGTCGTTTGTTGTCAACGAGACTAAATACGCTTGGACCAGTCAGACCCCGGAATATTTGAGTACTTTTCTTAATAGTCATTTACTATAAGTGGTATTGATCAGACCTTTCTAGGCGTAGCCACCAGAGCCAATTACAACGATTCCACTTTTTCTTTCTTTACATTGAATGATGTTAGAAAACCATGATACGGTGTTATTATTCCCTTAATGCTATTAATACGGATTGGATCAGGTTCAGAGGGATCTACATAAATAGCGTGGCACTGGCACTCCCTTTCACAGAATTCCTTTTTGTCCCAGTGATGTGCTAAATAGTTGAGGTCACATACCCGCTTATCTTGTTCTTTTTGAGCTTGTTTAAAAGCAGTATCATAAGTCAGTACTCTATCAAGGTGGGCAATAAATAAATCAATTTCGGCAAGTGCTTGATTTGTAACAAATCCAACTGTAATCGGCTTCTTTAAATTATCATAGTATCTAAGTTGATAACCACAGCTCAATAACTCTATGAATTTCGGGTCAACCAATTTAAAAATATCTTTGTAGGCAGTATTGTCGAAGTCTGCCTGTATTTCAGGAATATTATCAAAGTGAATTGCTTTGACTTCGCCTGTAAGATGAACTAGTATTGCCTTCAAATACTTTTCCACTGCCATACTGCCTAATATCAAACCATTCAATGGATAACTATTAATCAGTAAAAATCTGCTGGAAATATAGTCATCAAATGATGAGTTAATTAGTTGTCGTGTTCTCAAATCCCTGTCCGCTTGTGTTTGCAGAATGAAGGTTTTTCTTTTGTTACTCATAGTTAAACGCAAAGTATAACTATTCCTAAAAATCTCTTTAAAATTCTATCGGTGTAATTAATTGGTTGCGCTCCTTGGTGAACGCTCAACTCGATTGTTTACAATCAAAAAACAACAAAAAAGGAAGTTATAGAATATGATATATAATTCATTAGCTAATGCTGCTTCTACACACTGTTGATTCAGAAACCGACAACGCCTTATACGCAAGTAAAGACATAAAAAAGGGAAGGGGTGAAGATGACCAAGCAAGTTTTAAACGACTTGCTTGGTCATCTCTTTTCATCCCTTCCCTCTTCCACCTAACCGCAAGTGAATATTTCATTAAACACTCTTTGGTTTTCATTTGCTATTTTTATGAAAAACTTACTTATGGTAGTTGATAGAATGATTTTTCAGAATACAGTAAATGGCATTTTAATAAAAGAAACCGTTACTGTTACGGTGAGAATAACAAAAGCCGAAATGGGTGAGTTTGCCGTAGGCGGTGAAACTGCAACTGGACTTATAGGTAAGTCATACGATACATTTAATGAGGAGCTTACCAATTATATAACCAATGGCTATAAAGAAACTAAGAACGACTTGGACAATTTAACCTTCACAGTCGAAAAGTAATTTTCAACCAAACTTACAACTGACTGCTTCACAAAGAAGCACGAACGAAGTAAGAAAGAGAATTGAAAACGAAATAAGTCGTCATTTTTGGCACAATGGATATGGAGACTATTTTAAAGGCTGTGTCGCAGCAACACGGCATTGTTGCGGTAGCTCCTTTGGAAGTAAATAAGGTGGTTGATAAATTGCTTACCACTATGCAGATTGACGTAGAACCAGAACAGGTTATATTTCGACCAGAAGCATACTGTAAGCCTGTGTCTTGCTACTATAATGTAGCTGAGAAAGTGAGGCGCGACGGTGGTAAAATACACTATGGCTGGGCTATCTGGCAGTCACACTATTTATGCCAAGCTGAACATCACGCTGTATAGGAAAATGACAACGGTGATTTGTCAGATATTACACCAAGGGAAAAGCATCACGAATCAATAATGTTTGTGCCCGACAATAGCACACCATATCAAAGTAAGCCTATTGCCAGAATACAGGTTAACGCTACGAAAAGCCCAATTGTTGACCACATAATTTATGGTCACAAAGCATTGGACTGGATAGGTAAATATGAAACAAGAATAGACATTGACTATGCCAGTGTGCCACCAATAGTTCTGGAAATTGTAGGGAAACCAGATAAGCTAGGGCCTCTAAGAATTGTGCTTTACAAAAGGGTGGAATTCTATTTGTTAGGTAACACACCAAAAGATATATGCTACTGCCAATCTGACAAACTATACGGCAATTGCCACGGCAAAAATTATAAGCACGAAATACTACATTACGTACAAAAAAATCGTAGACGTTTTAGGAGAACCAGAATAAAAAAAGCCTGCAAATTGCAGGCTTAAAAAAACAATGTTTTACTACGTTCACGTCAATCGAGTGTTGAATAAAGTAAAATATTTTTCTATCCCATTTAATACACTATCAATGCCAGCATTTACATTGAATGCAGTCGTTGCTTTTGGTATCTGTTTGCGAATGTAGCTGACTATCTCGGCAATAAGGACACCCCCCTTACCAGTTTCTAGATATAGCCCCGAATCAAGCGGAATTAGTTAAATAAAGCTAACAATTAATAAAATGAAACCGAACAGCACTTTCCACAACAACCAACGTTGCCGATGAAGGACTTTATAAAGCGAAATAAACGTGTCTATAGTTGCCAGTGCTCTTCGAGCCAGCTCTTCATGGGGTTGCTGGTGAAGTCGATAGTAACGGGAACGACTGAAGCATAACCATCTTTGAGGGCTTCCACATCGGTGCCGTGGCCTTTGTCCATATTGACGAACTTGCCCACCATCCAATAATAATCGCGTCCGCGCGGGTCCTTACGGTGATCGAACTGCTCTTGCCAGCGCGCATATGCCTGACGGCAGATCTTCAGCCCTTTGAAGTCGGAGGCTGACACCACCGGTACATTTACGTTTAGCAACATATGCTCGGGTACCGGCTGCGACAACATGCGTGCCGTAAGCGTTTCGGCAACCTGGGCGGCAATGGTAAAGTCGGCATCAAAGCTGAAATCGAGCAGGGAGAAACCGATAGACGGAATACCCTCTATAGCCGCCTCCATGGCCGCACTCATAGTGCCGGAATAAATAACGTTGATAGAGTGGTTGGCACCGTGGTTGATGCCACTGAGGCAGACATCTGGCTTGGTGTGCAGTATCTTGTCGCGGGCCAACTTCACACAATCGGCAGGGGTGCCGCTGCACTGCCATGCCTCCACATCGTCAAACACATCGACCTTATCAAGACGAAGGGGTTCGCCAATGGTGATGGCGTGGCCCATACCCGATTGCGGGCTATCGGGTGCTACCACTACCACCCTACCCAGGTGCTTTACGGCGTTTACGAGCGCCCTGATGCCGGGAGCAGTAACACCATCGTCGTTCGTTATGAGTATAACCGGCTTTTCGTGCTTCATGTTCTTCTGTTGTATGCTATTCTACTGTGTACACAAATGGCATGGCCATCATGGCGCGGCCATTCATACGCTGGAGGCCTTTCAGCTTTTCGAGCCATTCAAAGCCTGTGCCCATTTCCTCGTGCATAGCAGCCTTGATAGCCGCAGCAGCGCCTGTGTTGTTGTTGATGCGCTTCATGAGCGAGCTGAACTTATCGACAGGTTCGGGGTAGGTAACGATCTTATAAGTAGTGAGACCCGCTTTTGCAACCGCACTGGCGATAGCGCGATCGAGGCCGCCAAGACCATCTACGAGGCCCAGTTCCAGCGCCTTGCCACCGGTCCACACACGACCCTGGGCGATAGAATCGACCACTTCGGGCGCCAGCTTCCTGCCGGTTGCCACACGGCCTTTGAACTTAGCATAGATCGTATCGATGGAACGCTGCATCATAGCACCCTCTTCAGGAGTGAGTGGACGCACAGCTGTAGGAAAATCGGCATAGGGGGCATTCTTCACGCCATCGAAAGTGACACCGAGTTTGTTCTTGGCCAGCTTGTCGAAATTGAACATCATACCGAACACACCAATGCTGCCGGTGATGGTATTGGGCAGGGCGAAAATACTATCGGCATTGCTGGAAATGTAGTAACCACCGGACGCCGCATAGTTGCCCATAGAAACAATAAGCGGCTTCTTTTGCTTGAGTAATGTAAGCTCGCGCAGGATAACCTCGGAAGCAAGAGCGCTACCACCAGGTGAGTTGACACGAAGTACAACGGCCTTGATCTTGTCGTTCATGCGCAGCTTGCGGATCTGTTCGCACATAGTCACAGAAGCGATCTGGTAATCGTCTTCCTGCTCTCCGTCAACAATGTCACCTTCAGCAAACAACACAGCGATCTTTGAAGAGGCCGATACGCGGTTTGCTTTTACCATGTCGGCATAATCGTTGATAGATACGGTCTTGATGTCGTCTGATTCGGTACGACCTGTTTTACGCCTGAGCAGTTTCGCCACCTCATCGGCATAGAGAAGACCACCTACCAGGTGATGCTTTAAAGCGTCTGACGGGAACTGGATGGCACCTGTCTGCGCCAGGAGATGAACTGAGTCGGGACTCATTTGCGCATAGGCACCGGCCGCAGTAATGAACTCCGCCCACATAGCATCCTGAAACGCTTTGACCTGCTGCCTGTTGGGTTCGCTCATCTTATCGACCCTGAAAGGCTCGGTGGCACTCTTGAAGCGGCCTGCATAGAATATCTCGGGCTGCACCTCCAGCTTATCAAGGGTGCCTTTGAAGAAACTGAGTATGGTTGCAAACCCCTTTAACTCGATATCTCCGGAGGGATTGAGAAAAATACTATCGGCAGCAGATGCAGCGAAGTAGGTGCCCTGCGTGATGTTCTCACCGTATCCGTAAATGAACTTACCGGAAAGACGGAAGGCCTTGAGTGCGTTGTGCAACTCCTGCAATGTAGCCCAGCCATTGGGTGTTGGACCCAGCTTGAGATAAATACCCTTTATGGAATTATCGGTAGTGGCGTAATCGATAGCGCGTGTGATGTCGTACAGACCTGCTTTGTAGGCTTCCCCCTCGCCGAATGCAGCGAAAGGATTATTCTCGCCAATCTCGTGTATACGTTTTGTGAGGTCGATCTCCAGAATATCTCCTGTAATCTTTGTGTTATCTTTCTCGGTGACAGACTTAGCGACACCCACCACGAGCATGACAAAGAAAACCACCATCAATATTCCGGCGACGATTATGGCGAGCAGGGAGGCAAAAAACGAACGGAAAAACTCTTTCATATATTATTATTAACTGAACAAAGATACATGCCTGTATCTATCAATAATCACAAAGTTTAATAGACGTGGATAATGTGTCTATTAGTGGATACGAAGACGGCAAGGAGTGGCGGAATGCGTAAAATATAAGAGGGTGGACATTCTCATGCCCACCCTCTCTGACCGTATTGTTTATGCAGTTTATTACTGCTCCATCACGAAGTGGAACACCTTCTGTTCGGTGCCGCTGCGCAATGTGAGGATGTACATACCGTTGGCGAGACTGCCATCCAGGTTGATCTGTGTTTCCAGACGTCCCTGTTTGGTAGTTACTGCTCCGCGGTACACTACCTGACCCAGCATGTCTGTTACGTCTATGTTCACGTCTTCGTTTCCTGTACCCAGTGTGCCGCGCACCGTGAAGATACCCTTGTTCGGGTTTGGCAACAACCTCAGGTCGCTCACCACCGCTGCTGTGGTTGATGTACCCAACGGTGTGGTGGTGATGAACACCCAGTCGTGTGTGCCTATGTTCGCACATACGCCGCTGCTGGTAACGATGCATGAGATAGAATCGTAGTCGTTGAAGATAGCTGTGTAGCTGTCGTTTGTTGCACCAGGTACAGGGTAACCGTTAACCTTCCACTGGAACTTAGGATTAGGTCCCGCGTCCTCAACCGATGCATGCAGCACAACAGGCTTGCCCGCGGTAACCACAAAGCCCGGCTCAGGCCATACTGTAACCTTTGGTATCAGTATAGAGTCTACGCTCATTGCTACGTCTCCGCTGGTCACTGTGTTCACTGTGCGGCAACGGTAGTCGCTGGTCATGCGCAGGTTCACCACATCGCCGTCTACAGGTATGTAGCTATACGTGTCGCCTGTGCCTACCACTACGCCATTCACCAACCACTGGTACACCGGTGTTGTACCACCATAAGAAGGTGCAGCCGTGAACGTAACAGGGTTGAACTGACAGATAGTATCGTTTGGTGTGGTCAGCACGCCTGCTACAGGTGTTGCTGTTGGCAGGACTGTGAGTGTCCTCACACCTGTTGCAGTGGTTGTTGCCAGACAGTTTGCATTGCTGGTCATAGTTACTGTTACGTTATCGCCGTGAGCAGGTACAAAGGCGTAGCTGCCTGCTGTGCTTACGCTCACCCCGTTCACCTTCCACAGGTAAGTAGGAGCAGTACCACCGTTAGCAGGAACCGCTGTGAGTGTTACTGACTGACCAGGACATACACTGTCATAAGGACTGATACCTATTGATACACTAGGAGTAACAAGCGGGTTGATCACCACATTGGCGCTGCCGCTCATGTTGCGCTGACAGCCGCTGGTCACATCTGTAGCCAGTACGGTGTATACACCTGCTGCTGTATGCGGACCGAAGTTAAGACCGAAGCCGGTACCCGGCAGATAACCTGTAACTGAAGAACCACGGTACAGCTCGTAGCTTACACCCGGCTGAGAGTTGTTCAGACCGATGGTAACGCCTGTACCGCCTGCGCAATAGTTGCCACCACCTGTCACGTTATATACATTTGGAAGCGGATCAACACTTACGGTCTTGGTAGCCATACAACCTGTAACAGGAAGTACATAGCTGATGGTGATCACACCCAGAGATACTGAGGTAGCCACGCCTGTTGCCGGATCGATAGTGGCTATTGCAGGGTTGCTGCTGAACCATGAACCGCCGGCCATTGTATTGCTGAACGTGTTTGATGAGCCGAAGCAGATGTGCGGGTTGCCTGTAATGGTAGGAGGTGTCACGTTAACCGTGACCTGTACCCTCGTGAGACAGCCTGTAGCACCCAGCACATAGCTGATGTTGGTATAACCTGCAGCAATACCTGTTACTACACCCGACAGATAGCCTACTGTAGCTGCTGCCGTGGTGTCGCTAACCCAGACACCGCCCGGAGTTGGCGTGCTGCCCAGTGTGATTGTAGAACCTTCACATACCTGCAGTGGTCCTGTGATAGGTGTAGGCAGTGCGTTCACCGTGATGGTGCGTACGTTGAAGCAACCTGTGCTCACTGAATAAGTGATCACTGCTGTACCTGCCGATATACCATGTATCAGACCTGTCAGCGGGTCAACGGTAGCGCGGGCGGCATTGCTGCTGCTCCACGTACCACCTGCTGTAGGATGGGTCATTACAATTGAGTCGTTCACACATACCTGTGATGGTCCGCCCACTACTGCAGGGAGTGTAATTACTGTTACTTCGTTCACCGCGCGGCAACCGCTACCCAATGTGTAGGTAACAGGGATAACACCTGCTGTGATACCGCTCACAACACCTGTGAAAGTATGGATGGTACCGTATGGCATTGAAGTCGGATTTTGACTCCACGTTCCTCCTGCAGGACTGCTGATGAGGTTGGTGGCGAAGCCTGCGCATACACTCAGAGAACCTGAGATAGGGGCAGGGTTATCATGTACCGTTATTGCTTTTGTAGCGATACAGCCTGTTGGCAGCACATAAGAGATGATCACCGTACCCGCTGAGATACCTCCAAATACTCCGGTAACACCATCTATGGTACCTCGTGCAGGGTTGCTGCTTACCCAGCCGCCACCCGGTGTTGCACATGTGTACAACGCCACATCACCCACACACACATCTGAGTTACCTACGATAATGTTCGGAAGCGGGTTGACTGTTACTTCGTGTGTACGGAAACACCCTGTAGGCAATGTGTACGTTATCAATGTAACACCTGTACCCATCACGCCCGGCGTCATGGCCGACATACCGGTGATCACACCTGTGAGGGCATTTGCGTTCGCAACGCCGGGGTCTGCTGATGACCACAGGCCGGTTGTTGACGTTGTGCTCAGGCTGATCGTTGAGCCTTCACATACCTGGTTCGGTCCGCTGATCGCGCCCGGCAAGCCGTTGACTGTAACGGTGAACATCGCGTTACAACCTGAACCTAATGTGTAGGTAACAGTAACAACGCCGCCTGACACTGCTGTCAGCAGTCCGCTTGTTGTGTTGATGGTTGCTATCGTTGTGTCACTGGTGCTCCATGTTCCACCCGGTGTAGCGTTGCTGTATATCGCTGTATTTCCTTCACATATCTGGATCGGACCGGTTGTACCTACTGGTATCGGATTCACTGTAACCGCATACGTTGACGCACAGCCGGTTGACAGCGTATACGTGATCGTTGCTACTCCCAGCGGTCCACCAGTAACAACTCCTGTTGCCGGATCTACTGACGCAATTACGGGGTTGCTACTGCTCCAAACACCTCCTGAGATCGCATTGCTCAATGTTCTGGTCTGCCCCTGACACATGTCGCTTGGACCCGTGATCGGGTATGGTGCCAGGATCAGGAATACATCCTTAGTTGTCTTACAGCCTGTTGGCAATGTATAGGTGATCGTCGCTGTGTCAACATTCACACCTGTCGCCAGACCGGTTGTCGGGTCTATTGTAAGTACTAATGTATCATCGCTCGTCCATGTACCACCGCCGGGGCTGCTCAGATAGGTTGTAGAACTCAGGTTACAGAAACCCGAAGGACCCGTGATCGTTGATGGCAGTGGCTGCACCGTTGCAACTACAAACCTTGAACATCCTGTAACGGGAAGCGTATAAGATATGTTTGCTGTGCCCAGTGCCACACCTGATACTGTGCCTGCCACATCCACAGGTGCAGATGCCGGGTTGCTGCTGCTCCATGTACCGCCACTGCTCAATGTTGCCAGTGTCTGCGTCAGGCCGACACATACGTTCAGGTTGCCTGTGATAGCCGCCGGTTGTGGCTGCACTGTTACAGTCGTTGTGCGCACACAGCCTATGCCGAACATATAGCTGATAGTAGCTGTACCCGCGCTGATACCGGTAACATCTCCCGTAGCCGGGTTCACTGACACCTCCGCGTTCGCGCTGCTCCATACACCACCCGCAGGACTGCTGCTCAGTGTTACTGTCGCGTTCTCACAAACCCACATTGGTGCAGGGCCTGTTATTATCGCCGGCAATGCGTGTACTGTAACTATCGCTGTGTTACGGCAGCCTGTGCTCAGCGTGTAGCTGATGGTGCTTGTGCCCGCTACGATGCCCGTCACAATGCCGGTGGACGCGCCCACCGTGGCTGTGCCCGGCGTGCTGCTGCTCCACGTACCTGATGGGGTAGTATTGCTTAATGTAGTTGTCTGACCTTCACACACCTGAAGTATGCCGCCGATAGCCGCAGGGATCGGATTAACCGTCGCTACCGCTGTCACCTGACAGCCCGTACCCAGTGTGTACGTAATATTTGTTGTACCTGCTACCAGACCATTTATGTCGCCGCTCGTTGAACCTACTGTTGCTACCGCAGGGTTCGATGATGACCATACTCCGCCCGGTGTTGTCGTTGTCAGCGTGCCGGTCGCAGACTCACACACCTGAAGCGAACCGCTGATAGCAGATGGAAGCGCGTATACTGTTACTATCTGTGTCGTGCGGCACGTAGTAGGTAATGTATAGGTTACAGTTGCTGTGGCAGAACCTGTACCGCCGCTCACACCTGTCACCACTCCTGTACCAGAGCCTATCGTTGCTGTTGCCAGCGGACTGATGCTCCAGGTACCACCTGTTGAAAGCGTGCTCAGCGTTGTTGTCTGACCCACACAGGTGGTCGCTGTACCCGTGATCGGATCCGGTACAGGATTAACTGTGATGATGCGCGTGCTGTAACAGCCAGCTCCTGCTGTGTACGTAACTTCTGTTGTACCCGCGCTTGTGCCGGTAACGATACCCGTTGTCACGCCTATCGTGGCTATAGAACCTGAGATCGTCCAGGTGCCGCCCGCAGGGGTACAGTTCATTGTTGTGGTGCTGCCTGCACATACGTTCGCTGCTCCGGTGATCAGCCCCGGTAATGCGTTCACTGTCACTACTATCGTTCTGCGGCAACCGGTAGGCAGCGTATAGGTAACATTCACCGTGCCGGCTGTACCACCTGTCACTACACCTGTAGTGCTGCCGATCGTTGCTGTGCCTGTACCTGGTGACAGGGACCATGTGCCTGTCGCAGGTGTGCTGGTCAGTGTTGTTGTCTGACCCACACATACTGATGCCACACCGCCTATCGTTGCAGGCAATGCGTTCACTGTGATCGGCGATGATATCAGTGAGCAACCTGTAGATAATGTATAGGTTACTGTACATGTACCTGCGCTGATGCCGGTGTATGTTCCTGAACCGGTTGCTATTGAGCCGATACCGGTGCAGGATGAACTCCAGGTACCGCCCGATGGTGCACCTGTCATGCTGATCGTGCTGCCCTCACATACCTGTGCGCCTGCCGGCGTGATGCTGGTAGGCAAGCCGTTCACCAATACTACTGTCGTGCGTGAACAGCCCGATACCGAATACGTGATCGTGGTGGTGCCTGCTATCAGGCCGGTCACTACTCCGCCGGTTGATATTGTGCCTACCGCAGGGTTGCTGCTGCTCCATGTACCACCCGTAGTGGCACTGCTCAGTGTCGTAGTCTGACCGGCGCAGATGCTCGTCGTACCCGTGATCACTGATGGAAGCGGCGTAACTGTCAACACTGTCGTATTGCGGCATCCGCTTGATAATGTATAGGTGATCGTTGTGGTGCCGCCCGGTGCAACACCTGTTGCAAGACCTGTACCAACGCCTATTGTCGCTACGGTTGTTGTACCGCTGATCCACGTACCACCCGTTGGTGAGCCTGTGAATGTGGTAGTAGTGCCTGCGCAGATGTTGGTGCTACCGCCGGTAATCGTTGGTGTAGCGTTCACCGTAGCGATCGCTGTCACCGTACAGCCGGTGCCTAATGAATAGGTTATTGTCGTTGTGCCTGCTGCTACGCCGCCGAACACGCCCGTGGTAGCATCTATCGTTCCTACCAGTGGTATCGCGCTCGACCAGCTGCCGCCCGCACTCGAGTTCGTTAGTGTGCTTGTCTGACCCGCGCACACGTTCAGTGTACCGCCTATTGCGCCGGGCAACGTATTTACCGTAACTACTACTGTAGACGCGCAACCTGTGGCGCCTATCGTGTAGCTGATCGTTGATGTGCCTACTGACACACCACCTATCAGGCCGGGGCTCAGGATAGAGGCTACCGTAGGGGATGCGCTCGTCCACGTACCGCCAGGTGTGGTGCACGACAGGAACGTTGACGCGCCTACACAGATGCCCAGTGGGGTACCCGTGATCGGGTTAGGTCCGGCGTTAACGGTAACTGTTGTCGTTACAAAACAGCCTGAGGCTAGTGCATACGTAATGTCTGTCGTACCCGCAGTGATACCTGTTACGTCACCTGTACCGGATACTGTACCCACTGCAGGGGTAGAACTGCTCCATGCACCCATCGGGGTCGCACTGCTCAGCGTTGTTGTCTGACCCACACACACGGAAGCTGTACCCGTGATGGCAGATGGGATACCGTTCACCGTTACAACTGCTGTAGTGATACAGCCAGCTGCCGATGTATAGGTGATTGTTGATGTGCCTGTGCCGATCGCGGTCCACAAACCTGTAGCAGCATCTATCGTAGCCACTGAAGTGGTGCCGCTCGACCAGGTACCACCAACTGTAGAACTGCTAAGTGTAGCCGTTTGTGACTGGCACAGTGCCAATGTTCCCGTGATCGCTCCCGGAGTAGGCAGTACCGTAAATGTCATGGTCGTAAAACAGCCCGATGGCAATGTGTACGTTATTGTTGCTGTGCCTGGTGCCGGTGTGGCTGATACGCCTGTAACAACTCCTGTACCGATACCGATGCTCGCTATCGTTGGGTCGCTGCTCGTCCATGTACCGCCCGCTGTAGGGTGCGTCAATGTTGTTGTGAGACCTTCGCATACTGATGTAGCACCAACGATAGGCGCCGGTGCCGCTGTTACCGTAGCAACTACTGTACTCGTACAACCCGCACTCAATGCGTACGTAACAATCGTAGTGCCGGCTGATACACCATAGAGAACGCCCGTCGTAGAACCTATAGTACCCACTGCTGGGTTACTACTGCTCCACGTACCACCGGAGGCGGTTGTAGTAAATGTTCCTGTACTGCCCACGCATACCAGAGGACCGAATGGTGGGGTCGATGTTGCAACTACCGTCACGACCTTTGTGACCGCACAACCCGCTACTTGGTACCTAATTGTAGCTGTACCGATTGCAATACCATTAACGATACCAGTAGTGGCGCCAACAGTGGCTGCACCCGCAGGTGTTGCCGTTGCAGTCCATATGCCACCGCCTGGTGAACTCGTCATCGGCGTACTTGCACCAAGGCAAACACTACCAGCTCCGGTTATTGCCCCCGGATATGGGTTAACACTGACAGTCCTTGTCACGAAACATCCGCTGCCCAGATCATACGTAATTGTGCATGTGCCTAAAGATATGCCTCCTACCACACCGGTTGATGCGTTTACCGTACCAATTGCGGGATTACTACTACTCCACGTGCCTCCCGCAGGAGTTGTTGATAAAGTTGTTGTAGCACCCAAACATGCAATGTTTACACCTGTAATTGCTGCGGGCGTTGGCGTTACAGTAACCACTGCAACAGAACTACAGCCGGCAACCGTATAAATGATCGTTGACGTGCCCGGAGATCCTCCCGTCACAATTCCTGACGAAGAGCCAACTGTGGCAATACCGGTAGACGTACTGCTCCAGGTACCGCCGGTTGATGTACTCGAAAGTGTAGTAGAATAACCCGCACACACCGACAACGTGCCCGTTATGGCAGCTGTAGCCGGGTTTATGGTGACTGTGGCAACGGAACTATTGGTACAGCCAAAGCCATTTGTTACAGTTGCCGTATATGTACGCACAGTAACGGCCGTAACAGTAGTCGGGTGCACATAAACAGTAGATGCTACACCACCGGTGTAAGGCGTCGTATATGCAGCATCGGTATAAAGATCGGTTGTGGGCGACCATACTGCAGCGGCTGATGAAGTAAGCGACTGAACAGCGCCATTACACATCGTAGTCACCGATGGAGTAAGTGTTGGTGCGGGTGGTACAGGGTTAACTGTTACGACTGTAGACGCACTCATAGAGCAAGTACCGTCGGTAGCGACAAGAACATAGGTACCTGCATTAGCAGAAGTAACACCGGTGAGAACCGGCGTCAAAGAAGTTGATGTGAAACCAGCAGGACCCGTCCAAGAATAAGCCGTAGTGCCGCTTGATACGGTTCCCGTCAATGAAACTGTTCCGCCGGGACAAACACCTGCGCTGGCAGCTGCTGTCACGATAACAGGACAAGGTGACCAACGGTAAACCTGGTTGGCCGCAGGAAAATCGTAAACACTGTTGAAAGTTGTGTTGGGCGTAGGTGACGTACCGAAATTGGGCAGCGTACGGTAGTCGGTAGTGCTATTAGCAATACCGATGGAGGCACCGGAACCGCTCGTGAACGAACAAGTGCTGTAACAAAAGTCGATCACATTTGTCGTTTCGTATAACCTTAACTGAAAACTACCTGCAGGAGATGTACTGAAGTTAGGGTACAATGTCATCCCCCCCCACTCCATTACAAAAATTCGATTAGGCGCAGTACCTAACGTCTGATACATGCTGGTTGAAGCATGAGATATCAGATCATCAAAGTAGGGGAAAAGAAAACCAGCACCTGTGATACTACCTGCGGTATTTGTCCATGTTATGGACCCTGAGTTTGCCAACGAAACCCATCCATTAGTACAGATGGACAATTGAGTGTAATTCGTTCCGCAGAAGTTGAACGTAAATCCGAGACCAACCGAGGTCTGTGTGCGATCGTCTCCCCACCACGTTGTCCCCATTACCGTACCGGTAGAACTGATACTAGTATAGGTGGAACTGAAGGCAGAGAAAAAATAGGATGCGGTGGTCTGAGCATTTCCCTTTGTCGAAAAGATCAACAAAAAAACAATCAGGCGTAGAAATACGTTTCTCATACAGTATATTAGAATAAATAATCTTTACAATCTTAACAATCGGGTAAATTTAACCACTTTATTAAAAAAACACAAATAATATAGACACTCAACAGCAAATTCAATTTCAAAAATAGAATCAAAAACAAATAGGATTACATACAATACATAAAAAACTATTAGTCAATTGAGTAATCAGATAGATAGGATCTGTGGCTATACATGTTGCGAAACACTATTTTGCCATCTAATGAATGGCGTGTAGACAAACTAAAACGTTAGCAAAATCGGACTCTTTTTATTTGGTTATGTTTTTTAACAAAGCGGAAAATCCAACCTATTTCTTCCCCATGATCTGATGTCTGACCAACTCCCACTCGGCAGGAAGGATACTATACATAACTGTATTTCTAAAAATCCCGTTCTCACGGATGCGTTCATTTCGTAATACACCCTCAAAAACACCACCAATTCCTTCGATCGCCTTCCTGCTTCTGATATTTATCTCATCGGTAACCAATTGGACTCTGATCGCAGCAAGCACATCGAAACAATAATTCAGTAGCAGGTATTTACATTCTCTATTGACGCCGGTGCGCCAAAGAGAAGGAGCATACCATGTCCAACCAATCTCCAACTTACGATGTTGAGGGAAAATGTTGTGAAAACTGGTGCTCCCTACAACAGCACCGGTCGCCTTTTCAATCACGGCAAACGGATATTGTTCTTTTGTTGCCCGCTTAAGCACTGCAGATTCCAGCAATTGCAACAGTCGACGTTCATCACTACCGTCGACCGACATATATTCCCAAATGAGGCTATCAGCTCCGATCTTAAGCAAAGCCGGGAAGTGATCCCTTTCAAGGGGAACTAATCTAACCATATCGCCTTCTAATACCACAGGATGCCCGATCCAGTTTGCAGGATTTATCATTGTGCAATTTTAATGCGGCCAAATTTAATTCAGAACGCCCGGAAACCACACGGTACAGTTAAATCTGAATCTATATAACTTGCACATCAGAAATAAATGCAGCATGAGTGAGCTGAGAACTGACATAGCAAGCCATAGATGGGTTGAAAATATCCACATCCTTTTGTGGCTGATGAAGGATGCATGCTGGGCTTTGGTGTGGAAGCCGGGTGCCGTCGCAATGATCGTGCCTACCATCGCGGTTGCCTTCTTTCTACTTATCCGCAACAGACATCTCCGATCAGAGACGTTTCACAATGCCGCAGTATGTGCCTGGATAACCGGAAATTCGACCTGGATGCTCGGAGAATTCTACAACGTTGAGTTGCGCCCGGTAGCAGCCACACTGTTCGTTACAGGACTGCTGATACTAACAGTATATTATTTGTTCTACTTCAGGAAAGACCGTAAGGAAGAAAGCAAAACACAATAATATCTGCCTACTTACGGCTTGCCGTCTGGGGGATAGTTTTCATCAATTCGTTTTGCATATACAGGTGATACCTGTAGTTGGCAGATCCTTCCAGCACTTGTACAATCTCCTCGATCTCGGCATCATCGCCAGCCGGGTCATACTCCTTACGCAGATTGTTGTTGAACATTACACCAACTGACTGCCACAGAACCGCATTAAACCCACCACGTAATTCTCTGATGATGCTATAACAATTCTGACCTGCCTGACGGTTAATGAGTTTCACCAGAACATGCCCCTGATCTACGGTCAGATTTTTTAACGGTTGTTTAAATGCAACATCCAACTTCCGGTCGGTCTCGCGCAGATACTTTTTGCGATCACGCCTTCTCTCAAGCGTATCAAGTGTGGTATGAACATCCTTTAGTATCGCAGCGGCCGTGAGTGCGTAAGGATACACAATGTAGATATCGCGCCTCAATCTGTTTCTACGTACCCTCGCCTCTTCATTAATGTAAAAAGCTGTTCTGGTAAACTCAGGTAGAAATGCCATCGGGTATGTTTGGCCATTCTCCACCACTGCACCCAATCGTATTGTATCATTTACGCCCACCTGCGCATAACAGGACATTCCTGCAAAACTAAATGACAGAACAAAAAGAGAAACAATAATATATCGAACAGAGACGATCATTGATCACGAAGCATTGCTACAGCTGAAACGGACTATCGGCATACTATTGTAAATTTCGGCATTTTCTGCAGTATAAAACGCAACCACCTCGAACTATTACATATATGATATGTTAATTCTAATGAAAGGGTTTTCCCTATAGACATCAGCACATTACCTTTGTGACCGGATATGAGCAAGCTGACGATAACAGGTGTGGCGATAGTGTTAATGCTGTCTGGATGTAGCAAGGAAGTCAAAAAGCCACTTTCTAAAGACGAGATCCAACGGCAGATAGACAGTATTGCGCAGGCACGTATGAGGGAACTGGAAAGAGACGCCCAAAAGGAGCTGGAGCACCGTATAAAAATAGAAGTGAAGGTAAAAGCGGACTCAATTCTACAGGAAAAACTGAAATCATCCACACCGGCGCAAACAGATAGCGCAACAAATCAACCCCAGTGACACGAGTTGATGAACAACAAACTATAGTCTTCTTTGACGGGGTGTGCAACCTGTGCAATGGCACTGTGCAATTTCTTATAAGAAATGACAAGAGTAAAATACTGACCTTTTGTTCTCTACAATCTGAAAGAGGAGCGGAAGTGATGAAACAAGTTGCAAAACAGGCAGGCACGCCCAAGAGCATTATCCTGCTGGCAGGCAACCGTTACTACACGAAATCTACTGCTGTATTGAAAATTGCGCAAAAACTGGGAGGAAGATGGGCGCTACTCTACCCTTTCATCCTGATCCCCGGACCTTTAAGAGACCTCGTATACGATCTGGTAGCAAAGAACCGATACCGATGGTTCGGTAGGTCGGAAACATGCATGGTGCCGGCCCCTTCTTTGGCGGCGCGGTTTCTTAGCTAATAATAAACAACCGCATTTGCCCGTTCTGATATAAATTTGACTATGAAGAAATTTTTCTCGCTCGTTGCTTGCCTGACCATGATCTTCGGATCGTGGTGTGGCCATGCGCAGGAAGTCACCTACACCAAATATGAGAAATTCGACTACCACACAGATGCCTATTCTGTGGTAGGTATGTCCGGCGGGAATCTATTCACCTACATCAGGAACAATGACGGCTCACGACTGGACGTATATAACGACTCACTGAACAAGGTAGCAACTGTGCTACTGGACTTTTTTCCATCCCGCATCTACCAGGTGCGCTTCATCACCTATCCCGACAAAATAATTGCTCTCTATCAGGCACTTGAAAGCAACAAAGTAGTGCAGTATGCCGCGCTGCTGGACGAAAACGGACTTTTGAAAGGGAAACCTTTAGAACTTGGAAGTATCCGCACGGGAATCTTTGGGGCAACACGAAACTACTTCTCGTCGGCCTATTCCGACAACAAAAAGAACATCATCATTTATACTGCCACAGACAAAGAAAATGAGATAACAGTAGACTGCAAATGGCTGAGTGACGAATGTGTATTGACGCACAATAGCAAAGTCACATTCACAGCCGAGAACCGTGCTGAACACAAGGAGGTAAATGTTGCCAATGACGGCACAGTGTACATGGCCGCCTATACACCTGTGGGGTCTGAGGACTATGCAGATCAATACTGGATACTGAAACTAAAACCGGGTGCAACGGCTTTTGAAGCGAAAGAGTTGGCCCTGAATGAGAAATACGCCACAGGCGGATACACAAAGGTGGACAACGTGAATAATATAGTCTACTTCGGGGGTTTCTATTCAAATGATAAAAACGGCAACTTCGACGGCATCATTTATGCGGCTTACAGCAACACTGAAGACAAATACACCATCAACAAATTTATTCCCTTTGACGGACAGTTAGCCGGAGGGTCTGCCTCATCGAGGCGCGGGGGCATTTTTGACAACTATGTTGTCCGCCAGCTGATAGCCAAGAACGATGGCGGGTTTGTTATGATCTCAGAAATGACCTACATAACCACCAGAAGCAGCTTCACACCGGGATTTGGCTACTATTCCTTCTATACTCCTTATATGAACTCGTCTGTTCGTGAATACCATTACAACGACATCATGGTACTTTCCTACGACAAGAATGGTGTAAGAGAATGGAACTCGTTCGTTCACAAACAGCAGTACTCGCAGGAAGATGAAGGCGTATTCTCATCCTATGCACTCCTGAACACGGGCGGCACACTTGCTTTCCTTTACAACGACTTCGATATCAGACACTCACGTATTCAGCTATCAACCGTAAGCCCCGAGGGCGGCAAAACAGAAACGCATGGCCTTGCGGCTGATGGCAATGACTATCCCGACTGGTTGCCACGCAGTTCACGTCAGGTATCCGGACGATCGCTGGTTGTTCCTTGCGTTAAGAAGAAACAGATCTGCTTTGCCCGTGTATCTTTTTAACCGCATCAATTAGTGCGATAAACACCTCCCTGGTAAGTGGATAGATAGATATTCTTATTCTCGAAGTAAAGCAAATAGCCGTTGCGGTCCCAACGGGGCTTAATTCTGAAGTGAGTGAACGGCGCCCCTGACAGATCAGTATAATCATTATTGAAGATCGTGCCATACTTCTTCAACAGAAGACCATACCAGAGCATAGTCTCATACCCGCGCCACATCATTTCAGAGGGCACACCTCCGAACTCCTTAGCAAACTTACCGGCAACTGACCGACGTACGTCGGTATTCCCTGAATCGAAATTGAACGGGTAAGACACGTTGATAGTGAGATTTTTGTAGGCATCGGCACTCTTTAGCTTCGGCATCGCATTCCAACCGGGCATGCCATAGACTTCTATGTGTGTACTCGGAAAACCAACGGACACAGCCGCGAGCAAACTATCTGCAAAAACCGGATCAAGGATACTCACTACAACAATATTGGGCTTTGTCGTGTCAAGGACATTTGCCAGTAATTCGCGGCCCGGCACATTGTTGCACAACAACTTTCTGAATGTTACGTCACTGTACAAATCATTAAGAATGTAAAGCGCAGCATTGTCATCAGCGAGTGAAGAAGTGCGATATAGCAGCGTTACATTACTGCCGGCATACTTACGGGAAAGATCATCAATAATGAACTCGCAATGACTTTTAATCGTTGGCTGAAGCATGGTGAAATACTGATTGTCTTTTACCCAACCATCATAATTGGACATGGCTGAAACGAAGTTGATCTTCTTCTTTTTCGCATATCCGGCAAGCACGGGGATATCATGCTGCTCAACCGCACCAATAATGAGATCTGTCGAATCGAGTCGGCGGTTATTGATAAGCATCTCAGGAGATTCGGCAAACGAGCCGGCATCAAAGATGTTTATATCAAGTTTCATTCCCAAACTTTTCAAACTATCAGCAGCAAGCTTCACGCCCTGATAGAATGCCAGTCCGGGAGCGGCCTTTTCAGGCACCTTCTCTTTGAACGTAACCGCCTCACCTCGTACCAGCTCATCGAGATAGAGCGGCGCAATAACGCTAACACGATAACGTTTCTTTCTTTTGGATTCAGGATAATATATCTCCTGTTTCTTCTTAGCTAACGGCTTTACCTCCTCCTGAACGACAGGTGCAGACTTGGGTTGAGCGATCATTGGCTGTTCTTCATTTCGCTTATGCCTCTTCTTTGCAGGAGGCTCTTCGCTCTTCCCGTCATGTCCGGCACTCATTGTTGTTGTCGACTCCATTGCTTCCTTCGAGCGTTGAGCGACGCTCTTGTACTCTTGTGCAGAAACCGGAACAACAAAAAACAATACAAAAAACAGAATGTGAAACAAGCGAGCCATAGAAAGAAGAATACGAAAAACAGAAACAAAAGTAATACAAACCACCTCCGGCAGATTGAATAAAATAGGGGCGCGGGCATCAATTCAGGGGCATTCCCATCCAGGTGTATTTCCTGAACATGGTCTTGCGACCCAACTTACTCTTACCCATGTATTCATTTAACCATGCCTTCTGTTCGGCGAGAGCAGACATAGCATCGTTTACAGTCCTTAGAACCGGCTTGATCATTTCATCGATCTTGGGGTCTCCGCCCTTAATCTGCTTCAGACGTGTGTCAGCGCTACTGATGCGTGTATCAGCCTTATCCAGCATGGCTCTGATGGCCGCATCAGACCGTGCGGGGGTGAACTGGTGATTTCGGTACTTGATAAAATCATTCAGATCGTTGACACCCTCATTAAAATCGCTGACTGCCGAATTATAGGCATCTACCAATTTATTCTGACGATCGACCGTAGCATTGTGTCGGAGTATCTCAATGTTCTCCCTGAGATTATATAAACGGTCGTGAACCACTTGATTGCTGACACCATTCTGCTCCAGCCTGCGGGCTTCTGCAACCATCTTCCCTTCGTCATTCAGCTTCAGGTATGCCTCAATTGTATCGGCATAAGAAAAGTACGGCACCGCCCTCCCCTGCATCAATTTGCCGTCGGCAAATTCTTTGTTGGTCAACGGTTTATCCAGCATCTGCCACATCGGATCAAAAGGCATATGCGTCTTCACAAGCGATGTGGGTTCGGCCAGAAAATACTGATTGTTGATAGTAGCGTTGAATTTGTCGTTAAGGATGACTCCGCTGCCCCATGTTGGGTCGAACAGCCTCCATTTGCCATCAATGCGGGCGGCACACCAACCATGCCTGGTAAAACCTGCATGGTCTTGCTGTCTTGTGTAACCCACTACCACAGATGACGGTATTTCGCACTTCTCACACAACTCGTTGAAGAGTGCAGCGTAATGCTCGCACACGCCCTTGCGTGTGCGCAGCACCTTGTCGATCTTATCGCGGGTGGTTTCCTTTTCGTTGAAGGCAAACATATTGTCCACGTCGTAGGACACATTTGTGGCTACCCATATAAAGATAGCTCTCACCTTATCGGCTTGACTCCGGAAATTACTATTGATGTAATCTGCGATGGCCGTAGTGGAATTAGTTTTATCAGCAGGCATTGCCAATGCAGCCTTATCAACAGCGGCATATGCATTTGCATTCTTCTGCGCAGAGGCAGTGCTTGCTAATGACAAAAACAATATCAGGAACAAATTCTTCACGAGGCAAATATATCAAAACCAAGTAACCACTTTGTTAAAACACCCTATATCTGTCGCATAGACACCACCTAACTGCCTGACGCAACCGATATCTTTACAAAAAAATGGACCTATGTACCACACGACCATATCCGACGACATAATAGTTTACTGCCTTAAGGCATCTTCATTCCCCGACGGGGTCAGTGCCGTTTACGACAGGCTGCATGCCGAATATCCACCAGAGAATGGCCGGTCATATTTTGGCATATCCCGACCTGCATCCGATGGCAGGATCACTTACATGGCTGCCGTGAAGCTAAACGACACAGATGGCACACCCTCCTCTGAATATGAGCGATTCACCATAAAGAAAGGCAGGTACTTGTCTAAAGACATCAGCAACTACATGGCTAACCTCCCAATGATCGGGGCATCATTTGCTGAAATGATACGGGAGCCAAATGTGGCTCCCGATGGATATTGTCTTGAAGTGTACTTAAGTCCCACAGAGTTGACATGTATGGTAAAACTGAAGGACTAACGTATATAAGCTTACTTCCGATACCCCAGATCTTCAACCAGTGACCCCGGCAAAACAGGCAACAAATGCCGCGGCAAAAGGAAAGAGGTAAGCTCAGAAAGCTCTTTAAAGATATAGTGACTATCGGCAGCGCCTCTCAGGTATTCAGCACCCGAGCTACCACCTGTACCCACACGCTTGCCTATAGTGCGCTGCACCATGTGTATATGACGGTGACGCCACATAGACATCAGTTCATCCACCTCAAGCAGCGTGCTGAGCAACTCATAAGGAAGCTGCAACAGCGGCTGATCACGGTAAAGCATAATGAACATGGCATTACGGGCCGCATCTACGCTGAATGAACGGCCCTCAGGATACTCGCCCTTATTGATGAAAATCGAATCAAACACTTTTACCTGTGACATTTCCGCTTCCGAAAGGCTGCTTACATATGCCTCTCGATACTTGTTCCAGAAATCGCTTGTACCTTCTTTGCCCCAATATTCGAGATTACTAACAAACGGCATACGAGTGAGCCACTTATCGATAAGGACCAGCAATGACAATTCAGATTCGGCAGTCTTAACCCTGTCAACATCAGCTGTAGTAAGTTGTGACAGATAATAAGCCTTGCCGTGGCGCTGATCGTACTTCAATCCCAACGATGCCTCTATCATTTTGAACTGAATGCTCTGAAAACCTGAGGCCGGCCTGAGCAGATCACGAAAATCGAGGAAATCAAGCGGAGTCATAGTTTCCAGCACGCCCATTTGCATAACGGCTACATCCAATATCCTGCAGATACGCTTCAATCTGTGCACACTATTGTAAATGTCCGGAGTGTTGTTCTCGATGTTGCTTTGCGAAAATACTCCCCGGATTATCCCCAATTCATGCAATATCTGCTTGAACCACAACTCGTAAGCCTGATGGATAATGATGAAAAGCATTTCATCATCGGCACGCACCCCCTCCTTCTGGCTTTCGGGAGATTGCGCATTCAGGATCTTGTCCAACTGAAGATATTCGCTGTAATAGACGGGCTTGCGTTCCTTTCTTTCCATGGTGTGAAATTAGTAAAATACCTTTCACACTATTCAAAGCAAACACATATTATCGAAAATAAATAAAGGGTTACCTGAGCCTCTTTTTCCCGGCATCAGCGCAACGGCGCCCCGCGGCAATGTCATCAATGGCCAACGCCATGCGCTGCACAATCTCATCTGTCGTTGACCCGGTCAGCACCCAGTTTGTCCATGCCTGCTGCTCACTTTCGGTAAAGCTATTGAAAACGCTAAGTGCCTTTGGTTCATCGCTAAGCGCCTCCAAAAAGTCGGCGAGTGCCGGTTCTTCTGGTGCCCGATCGGCAAAAAGTTGGATATGCACGCTTTCTCCCGCTTCCTTACCTATTTTCTTTCTCACCTCGGCTTTCACTGCCAGAAACAACTGTCCACCCTTTATAGGCATCAGGCTCACCTGTTGCATCAAGTGTCCATCAATAGTCGCATCAACGCGTGTCCATCCGAAATTCTTCTTTCCACCTTTTATGACGGCCGGTAACAGTGCATAGGTCCAACCTCCCTTCATGGGCATCTTTTCCAGCACAATGTCACCTTCAAACAACAGTTGCTTCATGGCACAATAGTGTTAAATATCGGGCTACTAAGATAGGATAATAGCCAGACCGTCCCAATATGTAGTGCTTTCTTGCTAACTTTAATATCGGATTTCTGATGCAGATGAACGGCTTAAAACGAGGCCATGTGCTGATGACCGGGGAGTCAATAAAAATTGAAAATTTATGCAAACAGCATACATAGTTTCGGGATACAGGACAGCAGTATGCAAATCGAAAAAGGGTGCATTTAAAGCCTTCAGACCCGACGACCTTGCCGTTGAGGTGATAAAGGGGCTATTGGCATCGCTGCCGCAGCTGGACCCGAAACTGATAGACGACGTGATAGTAGGGAACGCTGTACCCGAGGCCGAACAAGGTTTGCAGGTGGGGCGGATAATTGCCAACCGTGCGGTTGGGGAATGGGCGCCCGGCTTTACGATAAACCGGTATTGCGGATCGGGGCTGGAAGCGATAGCCATTGCAACTGCAAAGATCAGCACGGGTCAGGCCGACTGCATAATAGCCGGCGGCACAGAGAGCATGAGCCTGGTACCTACAGCAGGCTGGAAAACGATGCCCAATTACGACTATGCCCGAGACAATGGCGACTACTACCTGAGCATGGGCCTAACGGCAGAACAGGTGGCACAGGACTACAAAGTATCTCGCGAAGATCAGGATGCGTTCGCCCTGAGGTCACACACACGTGCTATCAATGCCATACAAAACGGCTATTTCAAGAACGGAATCCTGCCCATAAAAGTCAAAGAGGTCTACCTGAATGACAAAAACAAAAGGGCAGAAAGAGAACTAATAGTAGATACAGATGAGGGACCTCGCGCCGACACATCTGCCTCGGTGCTGGCAAAATTACCTGCAGTGTTTGCACAGGGCGGCAGCGTTACCGCAGGCAATTCTTCCCAGACGTCAGACGGGGCCGCGTTCACCGTTGTAATGAGCGAACGACTGGCACAAAAACTGAACATCACGCCGCTGGGAAGGCTGGTAGCCTGTACCAGTGCAGGCGTGGATCCACGCGTTATGGGCATTGGCCCAATAAAGGCAGTACCCAAGGTTCTTGCGACGGCAGGAATGAATCTGGGCAATATAGACCTGATAGAGCTGAATGAAGCCTTCGCATCACAATCGCTTGCCGTTATGAGAGAACTGGCTCTGGACCCCGAAACGGTGAATATCAATGGGGGCGCCATTGCATTGGGTCACCCGCTGGGATGTACCGGCGCAAAACTAACAATACAGCTCCTGCACGACCTGAAACGGCTGAACAAAAAGTACGGCATTGTCACGGCCTGCATAGGTGGCGGACAGGGTATTGCCGGCATCATTGAACGTTGCTAAACAATAGAAGAATCAAAGACAAAATGACAAACAATCCACTCTACAAGGAATACAAACAGATATTACAAAAAGCAGCCGACATAAACAATGCAGCGGCCGTCCTGGGTTGGGACCAGGAAGTATATATGCCACCCAAGGGCGCTCATTTCCGAGGCCGTCAGCTGGCTACACTCGCGGCGCAGGCACACGAACTGCTTACCGGTGATCGACTAGGCCACCTGTTGGATCAACTAAAATTTGCAAACGACCTGAACCCTACCGAACAGGCCAATGTTCTTCGCAGTTTTGAAGATTACAGCAAGAACAGAAAATTATCGGCCGAATTTGTTGAAGAACTATCCATGCAAACGAGTGCTTGCTTCAATGCATGGATAGAGGCACGCCGTGCCAACGACTTCTCAAAATTTGCCCCATCGCTGGAAAAGATGGTAGCGCTGAAAAGAAAGCAGGCTGAGATGTACCAATATGAAAGCCACCCCTATGACGCGCTATTGGACGAGTATGAGCCGGGCATAAGAGTAGCTACGCTCGACCAGGTCTTCAGCGGCATAAAAAACGAACTACCGGTAATACTCACAAAGATCAAGGCAGCAAAACAGGTTGACGATAGTTTCTTTTACCGCCACTATCCCAAACAACAGCAATGGGATTTTTCCATGACAGTGCTCAAAGCCATGGGATACGACCTTGAAGCCGGCAGGCAAGACTTGTCTGAACATCCGTTCACGACATCATTCGCCCCCACGGACGTACGTGTTACAACCCGTGTGAGTGAAGACAACTACGCATCCTTGCTATGGAGCACAATTCACGAGGGTGGGCACGCACTTTATGAGCAAGGCCTGCCAGAAGATGAATATGGCATGCCCTGCGGAGCGGCAGCATCTCTTGGCATACACGAATCGCAGTCACGCCTTTGGGAAAACTGTATTGGCCGCGGTGCTGACTTTTGGAATCATTTCTTCCCCATACTGAAAGAACAATTCCCTACCCAGCTGAGCGACGTAACAGCCAACGACTTCTTCAAAGCCACCAATAAGGTTGAGCCGTCTTTCATCAGGACCGAAGCCGATGAGATCACCTACCATTTCCATGTACTCATTAGGTACGAGATAGAGAAAGAGCTGATAGAAGGCAAGATCGAGGTGAAAGACCTGCCTGCAAGGTGGAACGAGTTGTATACACACTATCTGGGCATCACACCCACCGATGATGTGACGGGAGTGCTGCAAGACGTGCACTGGAGCCATGGCAGCTTTGGCTACTTCCCCACCTATACACTGGGAAGTTTCTATGCGGCACAGTTTTACGCGCATGCCCGAAAAGCGGTACCGACACTGGACGCCGACATAGCGGCCGGCCAAACCGCTGAACTGCTATCGTGGTTGCGTAAGAACATACATGTGTATGGTAGGAGATATACTTCGGAAGAGTTATGCGAGCTGGTGACCGGCGAGCGCTTGAACACCGAATACTTCCTCGATTATGCACGTAAGAAATACGCGTCCGTTTACAACATTGATCTGTAACAAAACCAGGAAAGTGTGCCTGAGACGAGCGTAAGATATAATGAACCACTGAACCCGGATAATCTGGAAGTGCTTACCCAAAAGGAAGCAAACGAGAGGGGGCAGTATTTCAAAGTACTTCGCGCGCTGCTGGTGGCATGCATTGTAATACCATTGATAACCTCTTGGTACAGGGAATACGAAGGCGCAGAAAACACTTTTTCTTTGGTGCGCTTTTTTGTTACCTCGGGCACGTTGCTGGGAATCTGCAGTACTGCTACGTACTTCAGCTATCGCGCCTACCACAGCAAACTGCTCCTGGACCTGCGCGACAGGACCAAAACGGTTGAAACAAATAAGATAACCCGCAAAGTTGCTCACCCTTCGGGGAATGCGTACTACTTTTACACCGATTCAAAAACAAAACTAAGTATAGAAGTATCTCCGGAAGACTTTAATGCCTGCAATGAAGGCGACGAAGTGAGCATAGAATTTGCAACAAATTCAAGACACTATCTGGGATACTTCTGATCAGAAAGACAAATACAATGATCAATACCGTAATATTCGACATGGATGGCCTGCTACTGGATACCGAACCACTGTGGGGCAAGAGCATGCTGCAAGTAGCAGAAAAACACAAGATACCGATCACCGCGCAGCGATTTAAGGAAACAACCGGCTTACGCATCTATGAGGTGACAGACCACTGGGCCATTCATTATCCGTGGGAGGGAAGATCATCGAAAGAAGTAGCCGAGGAAATACTTGACGAGATAATTGCATCCTCCAAAAGCCATGCTACTGTGATGCGCGGCGTAGAGAAAACACTACAACTACTCAGACAACACAAATTCAAGATAGGGCTGGCGTCATCTTCGCCGGCACGTATGATACACGAACTGGTAGACCATTTCGGCATCACACACTATTTCGATGTTATCACATCGGCAGACGTAGTGGATCTTGGCAAACCGCATCCGGCAGTCTTTCTACACTGCGCGGCAGAGTTAGGCTCACGCCCCAATCAATGCGTGGTTCTCGAAGACTCTGTAAACGGCATGATTGCCGGCAAGGCTGCACGAATGAAGGTAATTGCAATTCCCGAAGAAATTCACTTCGATGATCCACGCTTCTCGATAGCTGATGCCCGCCTTCGCTCGATGGAAGATTTCGACTTAGGTATGCTGAAGCACCTTTGATCAGCAACTCACTCGCTGATGTCGTAGATATAGATATCCTTGTACCTGCCTATGAGCTTCTTCGTAAACGGTTCGTAGGCAGGTTCGTGTATAGCAGTACCATTTGCTACTATCATGTACTTCGCCCCATGCTCCTTGCAGAATTGCACTGAGTAAGTTCCCTTCCCGAACAGATCAGAAGAATACCCCGGATTTCCATAGGCGACAAGCGAAATATTTGGAGACCCATCGGGCACCGACAAGACAATATCAGTTGGCTTCACGCCTATCTTTCTGAGGTAAGGCTCCACTTCATTGATCTGCTGAATGTTATCAAAGCCGATGTTTGCGTCAGAATACCTATCCAGTTGTATCGCCTGATTGTAATAAATGGCGGCAATCATTAAGCCTGCAGTAACCAACTCAACAACGCGGATCTTCATCATTGACATACTGCTCAGCACATACTGCTGAAGATAATGCAGCACCGCTATTGTTAAAAAAACAGCGGGTATCGCAAAAATGAGCTGGTAGTAGTCGTGGATCATAAATGCCTTGAACCACAACACACCATAAACCACGGCTCCGGAAACCAGCATCAGCAAGAAGTTGCGCAGCAATAAATCCATCTTCTTCAATTTGGCAAGGAACACAAAGACAAACCCAACTAACAACAATAACATGGGCACTGAGTGAAAACACTTAGGCCCTTGATCCAGCAGGCGAAACCGTAACGTCTCATATATCTCCCATCGGCCCATTTCCCACATAGGGTATATGCCCTGCAGGTTGATGTTATTCCCATTCTCCGCATTATAAGCCCGTACAAACAGAATCCACCACACCATCACACCCCCTGCGCCCACGAATGCAACCAAAAGTCGAAAACGGTGGCTGGAACTTACTGCCTTCCTCGCATTCGTAAATAGTATAGCCCCAAGAAACGTCAAAGGGATCAAACCTCCATCGGTAGGCTTTAAAAGCAATGCAAGCGCGAAGAAAAATGCCCCTACCACAAGATGCAACATCTTCTCCCGGTCGTTATAGCGAAGCCAATGATATAGCCCTGCAAGCGAAAAACTAATAGCAGGAACATTGGGCAGAAAATTGACGGCATAGAAGAAATAAAAGGGCGAAGCTCCCAACGTCACCACAACAAATGCAGGTAATAAAAAGCTCCGCAGCCATATTCGAGCAATACCAAACAAGTACAAAAGGCCTACTATGTAACAAAGAAAAGTCACACCTCTTATCACCCACAGGTGATACCCCACTACCTTACATATTTTTGCTGACAAATAATACAACACAGGAAACTCACTCACCACCCGCCCCTCCTTGCCAATAAGGTTGTAGGTAGCGGGTTGTAAGAAAGGAAGATCATTTCTGTAGTAGGTCTTTGTGTATGCCAGACAATCGCTTTGCCGGAAGATGTGCGTGGTTCTTGGCGGATACTGAATGATCCTTAACCCGTCGGCAGCAACAAACAGAAACAACAGTAGCAACAAGAGCGTGACGACCGGAAACCTTCCTACTATAGCTTTCAGTTGCTGCATATACTATCGTAACAGATCTTTGGTAAGACGATAAACATAGATATCCTTATACTTCCCTACCAGCTCGCCTGCAAACCTCGAATACAGTGTATCGCGCAAACGGGCACTATCCGCTACTATCATGTACTTCGCCCCTTTGGCGATACAATATTCCGGACCATAGGTATTCTCTGAGAACAGATCGCTGGTCCAACCATAATTCCCATAGGCAGCCAGGGTGACATTGGGTGTATTATCGGGCAGCGAAAGTATCAGATCGGTTGCATCTACTCCTATTTTCCGAAGATATGGCTCCACCTCATAAATATTCGTGTTCGCATACCCCCTATTCACATCAGAATACCGCTCCAACTGAACTTCCTGATTGTGAAAGATACTCAGCACCATTATCCCTACAAGCAAAAGGCGTGCCGAAACAGAAACCGACTTTCCGGCACGCGGCAGCAAATGACGTTCATAATACGCGCACAAAGTGACACAAAGAAAAACTGTGGGCAGAACAAAGATCAACTGGTAATAATCGTGATGACGAAACGCCTTGAACCATAGTGGCGTGTACAACAAACAGCCAACTATCAGCAACAGGGTGAGGCGCCTCAGAAACAAATCGAGCGACTTCCACTTCAGTACAAAGACCACCAGAAACAAAACAGCCATCGCAATGATAGCAGTATGCTGGTAGCTACTCCACCATTGCTGATAGATGTTGTAATAAAACGTGATCATCGCATCGTCAAAGTCCATTTCCCATATCGGATAAAGCCCCTGAAGATTGATCTGATTGCCGTTAACAGCATTGTAGTAGCGCACAAACAGAAACCATGCCACGAAACATAATGCCACTAACAGCATACTCATCAAAAACGGCCACCTACGCCACCATTTACCATCGGTATCGTCTCTTACACCGATCAACGCAACGCAACCTGCCACCCACAAAAGTCCACCGTCAGTTGGCTTCAGTACAACAGCAAGAGTCCAAAACACCGCCGCCACAGCGATGTGCCGAAAACGGGCAGTACGCCGGTAGAGCAGCAAATGATACAGACCCGCAATTGAAAAACTAATTGCAGGCACATTGGGCAGGAAATTTACCGCGTAGTAAAAGTAAACCGGCGTTGACGCCAACAACACAACAGGGAATAGTGACAGGAAAATATCCTTCACATATATGCGCACTATCAGGAACAGATATACCAGTCCGAGGAGATAGGTGAATAAGGTCACACCGCGCAATATGGCGAAATGGAACCCGAAGACCTCACATAATCTGGCTGACAAATAATACAACAAGGGAAATTCACTCACTACCCTTCCCTCTTTCCCGATAAGATTATATGCGGCCGGCTCAAAGAAACTATTCTTGTGCTGAAAATAGTGTTTGGTGTAAGCAAAACAATCGCTCTGCCGGAACATGTGTATGGATCGCGGCGGATACTGAATGATACGCGGCCCATCGCCTGCAAGGAAGACGAATACCAGCAGCGCAAGTAACAGCAACAATGAATATTTGGATAGCCTCTCGTTCATCTCCTGAACTCAAAGCTATCCAAATTTCTAATGAATTATACGACACTGTTGCCACCGCCCTGGAATGCCGCCATCCTGCGCTTCCTGTTTCTGCGAACAAGGTACGTGATCACCACTACTATCAGCAAAAGCGGCCATATACTCAGAAGCCCCAGAACAAGCCCGATTATCAGATCGAAACCGTTACTCATCGCTATACGCAAGCGGGTAGCATATGACTCCTTCATCATTCCATCTATATCCGGCACAATCTGAACCACCGGGAGATCGGGCTGAGTAAGCGTAACTGAGAGTGTCGCGTATTGCACATCGTCTATCATCTTCAGGTTATCAATATAGCGCCTGATCTCAGCTTCCTTTTTCTCCTCCAGTCCATCATGGACCTTTTCGCCGTTTGCTTTACCATTCCGATGTTTATTCATCAGTTGATTGGAAAGCAACTTCAACGTCACATCTTCCTGACTGGAACTTTTACGCTCCAAAAAACCGGAACGCGACTGTATCATCTGCGCAAGCGTATCTGATAAGTAGGCCGGCACCCGCAAACGCATTGTTGCAGTTGTTGCGAAAACCTGCACGTGTTTCAGAGAATCGCTCTTATAGGCGACCATCTTGTCCTGAATTATGTTATTATCAACCCGGCTCTGCTCCACAGTGCCACCCATTGCTGCAACCAACTGCTCCATTCCATTCACCGCGGCAGACACGTCGGGCACCCGGCAGTATAGATCGGTCTTTCGAATGACCTTTCTGTTCTCCGACACGAGGTCTCCGGGTTGTTCGTCAACAATGTTGGTATCGGTGGCTTCCTGCACAGCGGGCTCAGAGGCAGCTATAGCGTCATGTACAGGTGTAATATCTGCCGAATCGCAGGCAGCAAGAAAGAACAGTGGCAACAGCCACAAAAGTTTGCGGAAAGAGAACATAGATCTTTGTGTTTGAGGTTCAAAGAGTTTATGCCCGCTTACCGCAAAAGGTAATTCACCAACGCTGTTAAATGAAATGTAAAACCAAATTACGCCTTCAGCCACTTTGCGGCGTCCTTCGCGTAATAGGTGGCTATCAGTGAGGCACCTGCGCGCTTAATACTAGTAAGACTTTCTAAAACAGCCTTCTCTTCATTCAGCCAGCCCATTTTTGCAGCCGCCTTTATCATAGCATATTCACCACTTACATGGTATGCACTCACAGGTACCTGCACACTGTCGGCAACTTCTCTCACTATATCAAGGTATGCCATTGCAGGTTTCACCATTACTATGTCGGCACCCTCCTCCACATCCATTACCGTTTCTTTCACTGCCTCTAGTCGGTTCGCATAATCCATCTGATAGGTCTTCTTATCGCCAAAACCGGGCGCACTGTCCAGCGCGTCTCTGAATGGCCCGTAAAAACAAGACGCATACTTTGCGCTGTAAGACATGATTCCGGTGCGGGTATAACCGGCTTCTTCCAGCGCTGTCCTTATCGCCAATATACGTCCGTCCATCATATCGCTGGGCGCCACAAAATCTGCACCGGCACGTGCATGACTCACACTCATCTTTGCCAGCACTTCCACCGTTGCGTCATTCACTATCTCTCCTTCTTCCACAATACCATCATGACCGAAACTAGAAAACGGATCCAACGCCACATCGGTCATGACCACCATACCAGGGCAAGCTGCCTTTATGGCACGAATACTACGCTGCATCAAACCATCTTCATTCAGCGCCTCAGTGCCTTTGTTGTCCTTTAGTTCGTCCTTGCACTTAATGAACAACAAGACAGACTTTATTCCAAGCGCCCATAATTCATTCACCTCCTCTAATGTAAGATCGACACTACGCCGGTAGTAGCCGGGCATGGATGAGATCTCTTCTTTGATACCTGCACCTTCAATAATGAACAGGGGAGCGATAAAATCCGATGGTTTCAGCATTGTTTCCGCTACCATGGCGCGCACCGCCGGCGACTGTCTCAATATTCTGTTTCTCCTTATCAATTGCATGTCAGAAGGTATTTAATTCCGGCCCAAAAATACAACCGGCTTTCGTGGTTTTGCTGTCGCCGGTCAGTCGTCCGGCATTATTACAATTCCATTACCATAGGCAACAAAAAGGCACGTGCAAAACGCACGTGCCCACTGTTCTTCTATTACCAGATCAACTTACAGGTGTGCCCGTAACATCCAGGCCATTTTCTCGTGGGCCTTCATTACCCCCGTAAGGAAATCGGCCGTACCTGCATCTTTGTGAATATCGTTCACCTCGTCAATATCTTCCCTTATGGCTCTTACAATTGCCTCATGATCGTTCAGCAATGCCAGCACCATTTTCATCGCGCCACTTTCATCCTTCGCCTCTCCCAGTCTGCTATTGGCAACAACCGTACTCAAAGAGCCTGCTGCCATACCACCAATCATCCTTACCCGTTCAGCAACCTCATCGGTGATAGACGCCAGTTCGTCATACTGTTCTTCAAAAAACTTGTGCAGTACTGAAAAAGCCGGGCCCGTCACGTTCCAGTGATAGTTCCTTGTTTTAGAGTACAGTGTTATCTCGTCTGCAAGCAGTACATTCAATTTCTTACATATCTCGGCTGCATGTGCCTCGGCTATTCCAATATTCGCTTTCATATCCATTATTTGTCTGCAAAATTAAAAAAGAAACTTGTCGTCGCCCCTGACGTGAATCACCTGTCAGACAGGCGCGCATCTGATCGCATCAATGCTCAATATGCATCGTACAAAGCAGGGTATCTGTTCCTGTCACGATCGTATCTGCTATTGACATCACATAGTCCCCTCCATGACCGGGGCGGGCATCCTCGCTGAATGTACCACTACCCCATATCGTGCGTGTACCTATTGTCTGGGGTGCAATCCTTATGCCCTTTCCCACAGTGGCACGCACCACAAAATCGTTGCCCAGGCCACGTACGTTAGTGATCTTCATAACATACGGCGTGTCGGGTATTGCAGACACCACTGAAGTATAATAGTAAAACCCCGAATCAGGGCAGTAATCATAGCAGGAATCATATACTCCTGCAAGCGATGGAACATAATCCGTCTGCGGTATAATGCGCAGAATTACAGGACTAAGCCTGTCTCCATATTTTGCACTTGACACTTTCAGATTGAACGGATAATCGCCGGCCGGCAGAGCGCCTATAGCCAACGTAAATATGCCGCTTTGCTGCCTGCCAACCACCTGACTCTTCGGACTTGCCGAAACGTAAGGAGGCAACCCCTCCAAAGAACACGTGAGCTTGTTTACAGAGATATCACCACTTACCACCTTTGTATTGAATGGGAAATAATAGACCAGATTCGCCTCTGTTTGAATAATTGTATCGTACGTTAGCTTATAAACAAAATTGGTGTCGCCCACAGGAAGCAACACAACTTCCTGCTTTTTTTTGCAACCGGGCACCGCCAATGCGGCCAATATCAGGATCAATAGGACTCTCATCTCCAACTAAAATTACTTAAAAAGAGAATGGCAACTTGCGTTGCCATTCAAAATATTACCGTAAAAGAAGCAGTCTTGCAACTGCCGGTTATTAAATGTGTTGTTTGAAGTACTCCAACGTACGCTTCAGTCCTTCGTGCCTGTCAACTTTCGGCTCCCAGCCAAGAATGTTTCTCGCCTTGGTAATGTTCGGCTGACGCTGCTTAGGATCGTCCTGAGGCAGTGGTTCAAATACGATCTTGGACTTAGAACCGGTAAGGCTGATCACTTCTTCAGCGAACTGCAGCAATGTGATCTCGGCAGGATTGCCAATGTTAACCGGCATGCTGTAGTCTGAAAGAAGTAAACGATAGATACCTTCAACCAGATCATCAACGTAGCAGAAAGAACGTGTCTGAGAACCATCACCGTAAACAGTAACATTCTCACCACGCAGTGCCTGACTCATGAAGGTTGGCAGCGCACGGCCGTCATCGAGTCGCATACGCGGGCCATACGTATTAAATATCCTGATGATGCGGGTCTCCACATCATGAAAGGTCTTGTAGGCCCTTGTAATGCTCTCCATGAAGCGCTTTGCTTCGTCATACACGCCACGTGGCCCAACAGGGTTCACATTGCCCCAGTATTCTTCTGTCTGAGGGTGCACCAGTGGATCACCATACACTTCCGACGTAGATGCAACGAGTATCCTGGCTCCTTTAGACTTGGCAAGACCAAGCAGGTTATGCGTACCCAACGCTCCCACTTTCAGGGTCTGTATCGGCATCTTAAGGTAGTCTATCGGACTCGCCGGAGATGCAAAATGCAGGATGTAATCGATATTACCCGGCACATGCACAAACTTGGTCACGTCATGATGATAGAACTGGAACTCTTTAACCGGAAAGAGGTGCTCAATATTCTTGATGTTTCCGGTAAGGAGATTATCCATGCCGATCACCTCGTATCCCTCTTTCAAAAAGCGGTCGCACAGGTGAGACCCCAGGAAGCCTGCCGCGCCGGTAATTAGAATGCGTTTTGCCATTATAGTTCGTTTTCCTTGTATGAATTTTATTAATCCAGCGTCCCACGCTCTCTTATCACTGTGCCACCCTTGGTGTGCAGTTGCTCCCTTATCTGCGGGTGAACAATTGTGCGTCCTATACTTTCGTAGTAGAACCCTTGCTCCTGCATCTTTTCAATTGAGTACACGTTACGTCCATCGAAGATAGCCGGATGAACCAAGCTCGATGAGATACGCTCAAAATCAGGGTTGCGGAACTCGCTCCACTCTGTCACGATGATTAACGCAGTAGCGCCGGTCAATGCATCGTACTGGTCTTCCGCATAGAATATCTTATCACCGAATATCTGCTTCACATTGTTCATTCCCTCCGGATCGAACACACGCACCTTACCACCCGCACTTAGTAGCTCTTCGATCAGGTCCAGAGCCGGAGCATCGCGTATATCGTCAGTCTCAGGCTTGAACGAAAGACCCCATATGGCGAATGTGAGACCCGACAGATCAGCTCCAAAGTAATTGCGCACTTTCGCACCCATCACTTTCTTCTGCAGGTCGTTCACCTGCATCACCATATTCACCAGCTTGAAATCATAATCCATCTCCAGCGCGGTGTGAGCCAGTGCTTTAACATCTTTAGGGAAACAGCTTCCACCGTACCCTATACCCGGGAACAGGAATCGCTTACCTATCCTGCTGTCTGCCCCCATACCTATACGCACCCAATCCACATTAGCACCTGCCTTCTCACACAGATTTGCCATCTCGTTCATGAAGGAGATACGCATCGCGAGATAAGAGTTTGCGGCATACTTGGTCATTTCAGAAGAACGTTCGTCCATGAAGTATATCGGATTGCCCTGACGTACGAACGGCTGATACAATTCGTCCATTACTTTCCTTGCCTTCTCTGAAGATGACCCTATCACTACCCTGTCCGGCTTCAGGAAATCGTCAACAGCTACGCCCTCGCGCAGGAATTCAGGGTTAGACACCACGTCAAACAAAGAACGATCCAGACGCTGAGCAAGAACGGCATGTACCTTTTCTGCAGTTCCTACCGGCACTGTGCTCTTGTTCACGATAACCGTATACTTTGTAATAATCTTGCTCAGTGATTCCGCAACGTTCAAAACGTATTGAAGGTCAGCGGAACCGTCTTTGCCCGGAGGTGTGGGAAGCGCAAGGAATATCACCTTAGCGTCCTTTATGCCGTCGGCAAGATCAGTGGTGAAGTGGATTCTCTTTTCTTTGATGTTACGGTCCAGCAATACATCCAGGCCCGGTTCATAGATAGGAGATTTACCCTCTTTCAAACTATTGATCTTGCGTTCGTCAATGTCAATACACATTACGTTATTGCCTGTTTCGGCAAAACATGTACCTGTGACCAGCCCTACGTAGCCGGTGCCAATGATTGCTAGTTGCATATTTTGAGTTGATAAATCAGGGCGCAAAAGTAACCAATATTTCGCTCGGAATGGCTATTGCGGGCACTTATTAACCCCGGCGATAAATATAGATAAATTATTTGTTTTATAGCAAACTAATTATCAACCCACAATAAACGGATTACTACCCGAGTAGCAGGAAAACAGCAGGCTTTTTTTCATACTCGGGCAGTTGCATTTTCCATTCGGCAGCGGTCCGGGTCTCTATCCGCTCTCCGGGCCCTGATATGTCCATAGCCATACATATTCTGGTGCGGGGTTGACAGTTCTTCACCAGGTCTGTCATCATCTGACTGTTCCTGTATGGCGTTTCTATAAATATCTGTGTTTGCCTTTCTTTTTGCGAGATCGCCTCCAACTCCTTTATGCGCTTCCCCCTTGCAGGTTCTTTCACCGGCAGGTATCCATGAAACGCGAAACTCTGACCATTTAGCCCGGAAGCCATAAGCGCAAGTAATATTGCACTAGGCCCTGTCAACGGTATCACCTTTGCCCCCATCTCATGAGCCACCAAAGCCACCACACTACCAGGGTCGGCCACTCCAGGACAGCCGGCCTCACTCATCACGCCAATAGACCGCCCCTCGGCAAGCCACTTTTTCAGCATCTGAGTATCGGCACCTGAGTGTTTATCTATTTCAGAGAATTGTATCTCTTCCAGAATCAATGACTGGTGAAGGCTCCGCAGGAAGCGCCGCGCCGTGCGTGCGTTTTCAACAAAGTAATGCCGCAGTTCAGCGGTATGTCGCAAAACGTCCGGCGACAATGAGTGATTGGCATCCTCTGCAACCGGCAACGGCACCATATATATTATCCCCTTTCCTGACTTTTTATGCATATTTCTGTACACCTATATTTGCCTAAATTACTGCATTACCAATGCAATTTCCAATTTACTTTTGATAGGTGGTTCTACCCTTGTCTTATTACCTCAGTGATGACGTTGTTGCCGTGGCCAGATCGCTGCTAGGAAAGGTTATTGTTACATCCTTCGATGGCATTATAACATCGGCAATGATCACTGAGACCGAAGCGTACGCAGGAGCTGCAGACAAAGCATCCCATGCATTTGGCGATCGACGCACGGCAAGAACTGAAGTAATGTATGCGGAAGGCGGCGTAGCATATGTTTACCTCTGTTACGGCATTCATCATCTCTTTAACGTTGTAACCAACGTCGCGGGCATTCCACATGCCGTCCTCATACGTGCCGGAGAACCATTGGAAGGAATAGACCAAATGCTATTGCGCCGGAAAAAACGATCGTTGACTCCTGCTCTCACCTCCGGACCGGGAACATTGAGTGCCGCTCTCGGCATCCGCACCATACACTCCGGTATTGCACTGAATAGCGACAGCATTTCTATTCACGACCCGGGTACTACCATTGCCCCGTCACAGATTATCGCCGCCACCCGGGTGGGCGTTGCCTATGCGGGTACCGATGCGCTGCGCCCCTACCGGTTCTATATTGCCGGCAGCCGTTTTGTAAGTAAAGCAAAGGGACTGTAAACAAAGAAGCCGGCTCATGTGAGCCGGCTTCCGATATCTTCAAAAACTCATTCCTATTAATAAAGTTTAGGACAAGACCAGTTGTAATTAGGGTTGGCCTCACGCTTGTTGATGCGACCAAAATAGATCAGAGACAGCTCATAAGCGCCTGCGCTTCGTGTTGCAGGGGTGAAGCTGGAAATGTTCACATCGTAGCTGATACCCAAACGCATTTTAGCCCACTCGATACCAACGTATGGAGACACAGCATCGAGATAACGATACCACCCGCCAAGGTAGAAAATAGTGTTCTTCTGATATTCCTCATCATGCCCCGGATTGAGTACAAAACCAACTGCCGCACCAAAAACGAACTCCTGCGCACCACCCTGAGCCTGATAGAGGGCGCTTGCATAGAGAATTGTATTAGGATTCATGTCAAACGAACCACCCATATAGCCGGAGTGACGAGAATTTATCCTGCTCGTATCTGAATTCAGGAATGTCTCAGCCGGACGTGTAAGGTGGTAGTTAGAGTAACCGAGATAGAAGGTAGCATGATCTGTGATCCTGCCGGAATACATCACACCGAGGTTGAAGTCTGGATACGTAAGATCCGCGTTATTGAATACTTCTTTCGTTGGATTTGCCAGTGTACCGTTCGCGGCATTGTACATATCCTCAAAAGTCAACTTAGCGAAATTCAGGTTTTTCTGAACCAACATACCCTGCAGACCAATAGACAAATGTTGCTGACGATCGCGGCCGAATGCCTTATGGTACGCAGTTGACAGACCAACAGTTGTATTGGTTAGGCCGCCCGAACCCGACTTGTCATATAGTCCCAGAACGCCGATACCCAATGCATCTCCTTCCGGAAGTTTACCTTTAAGGGTTGCTAAGTCAAAAGAAAATGTTCCTGTAACGTAAGGATTTGGAGACACAGATGCCCATTGTGAGCGGTAGTTGCCTGAGAACCTTACGTCATCAGTAACCAGACCCGTCATAGCTGGGTTCAATGTCAAAGGCGATGTGAAATATTGGGTAAAGTGTATATCCTGAGCCTCCACTGCCCCCGACAACGACACTGCAACACCTACCGCAAATAATAATTTCTTCATCTTTTAGTCTTTTATAGAATCAGTATAAAAAATTATGTCAGCAAAATAAGCCAATTATTCCTTTCTAACAAGACATTGGCAAATATTATTTTAGTTGGGTCAACAATTAATATGACATATATTAACCTATGAATAATACCAACCACACAAAAGTAAAAATAGGTATCACATTCACAAGACCTATTTTTCAACATGAATCTAATATCACCTGCAGACAAACATATAACCAATCCAACCATATTAAAACCCAGCCATTTACATCAAGTAAATTCCCACCCCACAAACATCCTCCATATTACAGAAAACCACATTTCACATTTATCTTACAGATATGTAGGTACATTTGTTGCATTACTATGCACAGCATTTCCCGCATCAGAACATGGACCTCGGGCGAGTGGCTCTCTTTATGGGACGCCGACAGTTCGGTGGAACATTTGTCAATCGACACAAGATCTCTTGAAAATCCGGCAATGTCGGTTTTTATTGCGATATCCACTTCTGTACGCGATGGCCATGCATTTCTCGCAGATGCCTTTGACAAGGGTGTACGCAACTTCATCGTAAGCCAAAAAGTTGACACGACATCTTTTCCCGAATCTAATTTCATCCTGGTCCGCGACACCATAAGCGCATTACAGCAGATAGCTACAGCCCATCGCAGACTTTTTAACCTTCCTGTTATCGGAATTACAGGGAGCAATGGTAAGACTGTTGTGAAGGAATGGCTTGGCACCCTTCTCAACACTACCTTTTCCATTGTTCGCAGCCCCAAAAGCTTTAACTCACAAATAGGCGTACCTCTTTCTGTTTGGCAAATAACAAAAGATCACCAGCTGGGGATCTTCGAGGCTGGTATATCGCAGACCGGAGAAATGGAACATCTTGAAAAGATCATCCAGCCCACTATCGGCATTTTTACAAATATTGGCGAAGCACATAGCGATGGCTTCCTCACTATGCGGCAGAAGATCAACGAAAAACTGTTGCTCTTCAGAAACGCTGATACCATCATCTATTGTATTGACCATGCCGATGTGCACGAGTGCATTGCTCAATACATGCACCAGACCCATAGCGGAACATCCGACAGCAGCAAGAAACTCTTCACCTGGTCTACAAGGCAAGATGCTACACTACGCGTCACCGCCCGTAATGTACACCAGGGAAAAACAACCATATCAGCCCGATATGACGGGAACGACATAAGTATCACCATACCTTTCACTGATGACGCCTCAGTAGAAAATGCGATACATTGCTGGTGCGCAATGTTGCTGCTAAAAGTCAAACAGGACACGGTAGTAGACCGAATGGAATTATTGCAGCCGGTGTCCATGCGCCTGGAAATGCGGCAGGGGATCAACGACTCCACCATCATCAACGACTCGTATAACTCCGACCTGACATCGCTTCAGATAGCTTTGAATTTCCTGGAACAACAGAAGCAACACGCGCACCACACCGTGATCATGTCAGACATTCTGCAGCCCGGGAAAAGCGACACAGAACTATATGAACAAGTTGCCGGCTACATCAGCAGGCGCAATATCCAGCGCTTCATCGGCATTGGTCCTGCCCTTTACAAACACAAGGCAGCCTTCCGCAAACACCGCAGGATCAGAAGCATTTTCTTCAGGTCTACCGAACATTTTCTCGAGAACTTCCACCTGCTCACATTTGACAGGGAAGCGATTCTACTGAAAGGGGCGAGGATATTCACATTCGAAAAGATAGGTGTATTGCTCGAACAGAAAATACACCAAACGGTATTGACCATAGACCTGTCCGCACTCAAACACAATCTCGATTGCTTCCGTTCACTATTGAAACCGGGGGTAAAAACAATGGCAATGGTGAAGGCATTCGCCTATGGTAGTGGGAGCTACGAGATTGCGAGCCTGCTGCAATACTCCGGTGTAGACTATCTGGCTGTTGCCTATACCGACGAAGGCGTGGGACTGCGCAAAGCAGGTATCCGGCTACCCATCATGGTAATGAGCCCTGATGTGTCATCGTTCGACAGAATGATCGCATGGAAACTGGAACCGGAAATTTACAACACCCGTTCTTTTCTGGCTATGAAGCAAGTAGCAGCAACACTCAAAGTGACGGACTTCCCCATCCACATAAAGCTGGATACAGGCATGCACCGCCTTGGATTCGGCCCTGAGGAAACAAACCATCTGATCGCTCTATTGCAGGAAACGCCGGAACTGAAAGTGGCCAGCATCTTCAGCCATCTCGCTGCCAGCGACGACCCCGAAGAAGATCCATTCACCGCACAACAGGCAGAACGGTTTGACGCTATGAGCAAAAAGATCCTGTCATCCTTGACCTACACGCCACTCATGCATATATCCAATTCATCGGGCATCTCCCGTCATGGAAAGTTGCAGCATAGTATGGTTCGTTTGGGGGTAGGACTGTATGGTATCGATAACTCTGATACGCTTGGAAACAAGTTACGACAGATAAGCACCCTGCGCACCAGCATTGCACAGATACGCGATGTTGCTGCCGGTGATAGTGTTGGCTACGGTCATAGGAATATTCAGACAGAAAGCAAGCGAATTGCAGTTATATGTATTGGTTACGCCGACGGATACCCCAGAAGTATGGGACACGGAAAGGCACACGTACTGATCAATGGATCTATAGCCACTACCATTGGTTCCATATGCATGGACATGTGCATGGTGGACATTACCGGCATACCCGATGTGCGCGAAGGCGATGACGCTATTGTATTCGGCCCACAATTGCCCATTGGCAAACTGGCCGAATGGGCGAACACCATTCCCTACGAGATAATGACAGGCATTTCCCAGCGCGTAAAAAGGGTATATATCAACGGGGACTAAGTACTTACTCAACAAACCTGACAAGAACGTCCTGAATAAAAATCAGCTTTCTGTAACCGCCGTAATACCAGGTCTCTTCAGTGCGGCGCAGCGTAGTGTTTCGCCCCACCCGTTGCGGTGCACCCCATGACGCACGGCACAACTCCCTGCTCCACCCTATCTCCACCTTGTGTTCGTTGATTGCCTTGCCCACAACAGGTCCGTACTTCTGTATATTATCTGTCTTTTTCTTTCCCGTTGACGATGCTCTTTTAGCATACCGCGCGGCAACGGCGCGCTCCAGTTCTTCATCTCCTGCATTCAGGGCTGAGTCCCTGAGATATTGCCGCCTGGCAGCCTCGATACGAGCAATTTTCCGTTCAGCAAGGTGCTCAGCCCATAACGGACGTCCACGCCTGTCTGTGCGTGCAACTAAAATAGAATCGAACGGAGTAATGACATTACTATCCTCATGTTGCACAACTGCGAGTTCGTATGCAGCTTTATCTTCGATTGATTTACGTTCTTCGTCAGTAATTACATTCCGGTATTTATAGTACAGCCTGTACTCCGCCTCAAGATACCGCCGGTCAAACGTTTGGCAATGCTCCCTGATGATATCCAACTGCTCTCTCGCGAAATTCAGATTGCCGAGCGTTACACCACGCAACATTTCAGCCCTCCTGGCATCGAATTCCGGAAGCAATTTAAAAAGAGCAAGCGTCGCGAGATTCTGATCGACATCATTATTGTAAATAGAAACAACTTCACGTGTATCAAAACGCTGCAACACTACATGGTCTCCTTTGAACCAAAAAGTATCCAGTGTAAACCTAAGATCTTCCAGTCGTGGTCGATCCCGTCCATATTGCCCCCTCTGTCCGAAACACATGGATGTAACAAGGATAAATATGCAGGTCAGGAGTATCCTCATGGTAGTAGTCAAGATAAATGTACAAAATATCACCATGTGCCGCAACTACCAAACAAAAGGGGCGCCGATGATTACCGGCACCCCTTCAATAAAAAATCTCACTTGCTACTTCTTAAGAGCAGGCGGAACTGAAGCAAGCTTTATCGGAACAATATTGGAGAATATATGACTCAACTGGGTTGGCGAGAGTGAATTATTCCCCGAATGGCAGGTAAAGCATGACTGATTAGCCGCCTGGAAGAAAGTCTCCATTGTACTATTTGCACACACATTCGTACCTATAGACACACCAGGCGTAGTAACAGAACCATATGTCGCACCGTTAGGCGCTGCACCACCAAATGTCCAGGTTGCGCCTATCAGCTGATAGTTCTTACGAATGTCATTTCCCTTCAGCAACTTATAAACCTGGTTATTCAAAGAAATGACCTCGCTGTTGGATGCTGCAGAGCTGGTATCTTCCTGATTAGTCAATGAATCCATAGCGCTCCCCCACGGCATGGTACGCAGCACATTACATGCAGTAAGTTCGCCCGACGTTCCAACAATTGTATCACCACTTGTATTGCTCCAGTGTTGGTGTGAAACATTCGTTTGAGGATCAGATGCATTATTACTCAACAGCCAGTTTGAGCCGGTGTCCTGTGGCACCATCTTAACCTTACCGTTCACATCAACATACTTGTACGCCGCGTTGGGCGCATTATCTTCATGTTCAAATGTCGCCCACACCATTTCGGGATGCCCGGCAACGCTACCCACCACATGCGCACCTATCAACGCCAATTTCGTGAGCTTCTCGCCTGACAATACCCAGGCCGCGTCACCCACCTTTTTGTACACGGGCACTACAGCATAGGTAGTGATGTATGAGTTCGAGTCAGGCAGATTCACTGCTTCCACCCAAGATGTCTTCATTTCTATGGCCAACGCATTAGAGTCTGCAAGCGTCACTCCATTGTTGCGGGCCAGATCAGTTATCTTGCTTAACTCTCCTGCGGTGGTCGGAAACTTCGAACTATCCAACAAACCGGCAGAAACTCCCGCCTGATAATATGCATATACATCGTTCACAAAAAGAATATAATACACCATCGAGCCGTTATTGGCAACCAGCACATCATTAGTGGCTTGTCCGGTCTCAGTCTCTATCAGATTGCTATTACCATCTATATACACGCTACTTCCATCTGTCGTTAGGAACCCATGCACGATCCGTTCTTTGTTTAAAGCGTGCTGCAAAATTGCCGCCGGCGATGCTATTGCCTGGTTTTTCTCATCAAAGAATGTGACAAGACCACCAGCCCCTTTTTCAACATGATGCACTTTTACTTGCTTGCCGCCACTCATTACTGTCAGCATCTTTGAACCGGACGAATGCATCTCTACCTCAAACATACGACCACGTTTATCGAAGATCACCGGCAACCTGTTCGGCCCCGACTTCTTCATCTGCGGCACAGCGCGAAGTTGTTTACCAGCCATGTTCTGTACCAAGATGCGATTTTGCCCGCCATTGTTGTTCGTATCAGGCTGCACCGTGTAGAAGGTTGGAGACTCCATTACCGTGTTCCCCGGCACGTACGTTCCTGAGGTCATTGGAGAAGTGACCCATAGGAACATCTGCGCAGCCCAATTGTAAAACGCACAGTTATTGGCATGATCGAATGTGACGCTGTTCGCGGGAAGTACTTTCCCATTCTCAACAACGCTATCGCCCTCAAACCACGAATTACCGTTATTGAGAGGGCAAGAAACCACAACATCTTGTGGCAATCTGTTAGGCAATGCTTCTGTCTTCTCTGGCTGGCAACCAGTTATCGCCGAACCTGCAACCATCGCTAAGGCAAGCGACATTTTTAGTTTCTGTTTCATGAAATGTGTTGTGTTTACTATATACCCGGGGAAATATTTCCCGACACAAAAACACACATTTCACTTCGTCTAAAAAAGGGTGTTTTCCACCATTTTTTATTTAAATATTATTTCTTATATACTCACGACCATCAATCAGCCGTTACCGGTGCAGTATCTTTCTTTTTAAACCCGAAACTCACCATATACACACCACTGAAAATGAGCACCGTTGCAATGAGCTTTACAAGTGTCACCTGCTCGCCTGCAAACAGAATAGAAATGATCGCGGCAAAAATGGGCTGTATATAGATGTAAGCCCCCGCTACAGACGGACTCAGCACATGGAGCCCGTAGATATTCCACAGGTAGGTAAAAAAAGTAACGCAGATGACTATAAAGGCCACTGCAGCAAAATCTATCGTCCGGAAAGCAGCCCAATTCACGGCTGCAAAATGTGGCCACCCGAACGGCAACACCATCAGGAAGCCGAAAAGGAATACCCACCGGATCACGATAATAGGCCGGTATCTCGCCATAAGGGGCTTTATCATCACAAGGTAAATCGCGTACGACGTAGCATTAAGAAAAACAAAAAGATCGCCTCTCGATGAATTACCGGTCACGGTCAATTCCTTACCGGCACTCATAAGCAGCACAGCGCCGCTAATCCCGCACAGCAGCCCGAATATCTTACCGCCACCCGGCCTGTCGCGCAACATAAAGATGGCTATGATTGTAATGAGCAACGGTGTACTCATCATTATAAGAGCAGCATGTATAGGAAAAGTAAGATTCAGCCCCATGAAAAAGAGCATCTGATTTAGTGCCACACCAAACAGACCACCGAGAACAAGAATAGGCCAGTCTTTACGTTGTATCTCTGCTCTGTATTTACTGCCCCCGAAATAGCTAAGCCAGAACAGAAAAGCCACAACACCCACTCTGATAAGAATGAACCCCAGCGGCTGTATCAACCGTGGCATCACCGACTTGGCAACAGTGAATCCCGCACCGTAGAAGATATTGGCCCCCAGCAATGCAAGGTGCGCCTTAGTAGTTTTGGTCACGGGCGCAAAGATACCATCACAATTGATTCAAGGAACACTCCGCCACCTACACTCAAACGAAGAAACAGTCACCACACCATCACAGGTCTTCAATCACCGACCATATTTCACGCTGAGCCTTATAAATGCTCAGAGAGCCGCTAGCCGCCCGGGCAACAACGCACACAAGAACAAACCAAACCATGTTCTCCCATCCAAAAAGTTCGCCCCCCATAACGGCACTGGCAATGGGTGTATTCGTAGCGCCTGCAAATACTGCTATAAATCCAACACCCGCCATAAGTTCTACAGGCACATTGAACCACATCGCCAACGCACTTCCCAACGCCGCACCGATAAAAAACAAAGGAGTAACTTCACCTCCTTTAAATCCCATACTCAGCGTCACGACTGTAAAAATCAGCTTTAGCAACCAACTCCACTGCCCTACTCCTCCCGCATGAAACGCATTCACAATAGATGCACCGTTTCCCGTTGCCGTAGTTACACCCAACCCCAGGTAGTCAGTATTACCCACAACATAGGTAGCGGCAATTATCGCAGCCCCACCCACTACAGGAGATAACCACCCACGCTTACCAAAGATCTTGCCCGCGACCTCTTTTAGTCCGTGAGAGGAGTACACAAACAATCGGGCCACCACACCATACACAGCTCCCGCCAATGTGAGCTTCAAAAACAGAACCATCTGCTCATTGTCGATCGAAAAACGGAAGTAATTGTGCGGCAACAATAGGTGATAATCTGTATGGTTCGTGCCGCACGCCATACACACAAAATGAGCAGCCATTGCAGCTGCAAAACAGGGTGCCAGTACTTTTAACCGCAATCTCCCTATCGCGATTACTTCCAACGCAAAAACCGCCCCCGCAAGTGGCGTACCGAATACAGCTCCAAATCCGGCGGAAATTCCGGCCAGCAACACAAGCCGCTTTTCTTCATCAGACAGCGGAAACACTTTCCCTATCGCGCCCGCCAGGCTACCGCCCATCTGCACGGCAGTACCCTCGCGCCCGGCCGATCCGCCAAACAAATGAGTGATCAGTGTAGCTAGCAATACCAGCGGTGCCATTACTACCGGCACACCCTTTGTCGGCCTCATTACCTCCCGAAGAATGGTGTCATTACCACCTGCAGCCGGCGCCCCGGCTTTTCGGTAAAGCCAGTATATTCCAATTCCCGCTAGCGGCAATAAATAGAGCAGCCACTCGTTCTGCCACCTCACCTGCGTCACCCGATCGAGCATATACAGGAACAAAGCCACTGACGTGCCCGTAGCAACTGCAATAATTGCAATTAGAACACACCATCGCAATATCATTCTGACTTTTTCAGGCATTTTATCGGTCGCTTCGATACCGCGCACAAGATACTTGTCCATTCATCAAAAAAAGAAACGAAATAGCGCGCACAGATCAACTACGATGCCTTACCACTCGTGGCGACAGGCGCGAAACGTTACGTCGAAAGCAGATCATTTCGAACATTTAACCGAAGAAAACTCTGCACCGGAAACCATCAACACGAGCCATCTAACCTCCGATTCTCCATTCGATTAATCACCAATTAATAATTTTTGTTTAATATTCACAAACATTTGTTAAACAAAATAATCGATGATTTTCGAGGGATTTTTGTTTAATACTTTTGGCAAAAACCTAAACAAAATGAAAAAACAACTTCTTTTAGCAACAGCTCTGGTAGTATCAATTGCTACAAACGCACAAACAGCACGGGTACAGGTGATCCACAATTGCGCCGACCTCGCCGCCGATTCAGTGGATGTATATTTGGACAATGGCATTCTGCTCGACAACTTCGCATTCCGTACCGCAACGGGCTTCATCGATGCTCCGGCAGCAGGAACGCCGATCAGGCTGTCAGTAGCTCCAAAAAACAGTACAAGTGTTGCTGATACATTTTACAGCGTAACCGTAACGCTCGACCCTGCAAAAAAATATGTCCTGGTGGCAAACGGTATTGAAAGCGCTTCAGGATATACCCCGTCTTCATCTGCAGTGCCGTTCCGCCTGTCGGTATATGACGCGGCACGCGAAGCAGCATCAATGTCAACCAACACGGACCTTCTTGTGGTGCATGGTTCTACCGACGCCCCTGTGGTAGATGTACGCGCAGGCAACTCTGTACTTGTGAACGATATTCCTTTCGGCGATTTCAACAGCACAGGCTATTTGTCTCTCCCAACCGCTAATTATATCATTGATATAACCACTGCCGGCGGCACAGTAGTGAAACGTTACTCTGCCCCTCTTTCTACACTTGGCCTAACAGGCGCCTCAGCAACGATCGTGGCATCCGGGTTCCTGAACCCTGCGGTAAACAGTAGCGGCCCGGCATTGGGCCTGTGGGCGGCTCCTGCTGCCGGCGGTGCGCTCATCCCACTCGACGAAACTGCTAGGGTGCAGGTGATACACAACTGTGCCGATGCTATTGCCGACAGCGTAGATGTATACCTGAATAGCACTCTCCTACTCAATAATTTCGCATTCCGTACTGCGTCAGAATTCGTAAATGCACCGGTAGGTGTACCCGTGACGCTTGGCGTAGCTCCCAAAAACAGCACCAGCGTAGCAGACACTATTTACAGCCTTACTACTACGCTCACATCTGACAAACGTTACATTATAGTGGCCAACGGAATTGTGAGCCCAACCGGATACACTCCATCAGCAGCGGCTGCTCCCTTCCGTCTCAGCATATACGACCAGGGTCGTGAGATCTCTACTTCAGCATCAGACAGCACTGACATTCTGGTTGTTCACGGTAGCACTGATGCCCCGGCTGTCGACGTGAACGCCGGTTCAGCTACACTGGTAAACGATATTGCTTTCGGCGATTTTGCCAGCGGAGGATATGTAAAAGTAAAAACTAGCAACTACACTCTTGATCTGCTCAATGCAGCGGCAACAACAATACTCAAGCGCTACAGCGCTCCACTCACCACACTTGGCCTGGATGGCGACGCGATCACGGTAGTAGCTTCAGGCTTCCTGTCACCGGCTGCTAATAGCAACGGTCCTGCTTTCGGCCTGTGGGTGGCACTTGCTTCAGGTGGCGCTATGATTCCATTGCCAACCAGCACCGCATCAGTAACCGGAATTGCGACTAACAGGAACCTCGATATCTTCCCTAATCCAACAACCGGCATGCTGAACTTCAACAACAAGGGCGGCGAAACAATGAAGAAGGTAACAATGATCTCTGTAACAGGTGCGGTAGTTGCTGAAATGTCCGACGTAGTACGTGGCTCATTCGACACTACACCACTCGCCAAAGGAGTATACATCCTGCAGGCGGTAGATCAGGAAGGCAATACTTCAGTATATAGCATACTGAAACAATAATCGGATTTATAAGTGACAACAACTTGATAAGCGAGGCTGTCTGGTATCAGGCAGCCTCGCTTATAACTTTCCGAGAATAGACAAACCTTCACGATCTTGCCTTAATTACTGACCGTAGGCTCACCACGTGCGACAGTAGCACTGCCGGAACAAGAAATGCCGGCAGAAGATTGAACGGAAAATAGCCGATCGCCACATTCGGCAGATCGAACGCAATACGTTGAAATGGTGTTGGCGCGGCCAAAACGGCATTTATCACAATGTTCGCCAGCAGCAGTAAGCAGCCTGCATTCCACAACAACATAGCATTTGGCCCGGCCATCTTACGCACGTACACAAGATAATAGACCACGGGGGCAGAAAGTCCGCAAATAATGTCAAAATTTCTCCCTTCAAAGGTCATCACCTGTGGCACCAAACCTGCCTGCCACAACCATAGCAAGCAGAACTCTACGGGCACCCTCACCGTGTGCAGCAACAACAACGATCTTTCATTCATACCATCAAAAACCATTCGGCCCCTTGCAGTTAGCGCGCCTACGGCTATCAGTATCATTGGTGGCGCTACCATCAGCAAAAAGCGCGGTGGCACAGTACTGAAATCAGTATAGAATCCCGACAGGCCCAGGCCGGTCTGCAACACAAGCCACCCGGCTATAGCAAGTACCCATCGCCTGTCGAACCTTACAGAGTACAGCAGCATAAAAGCGGTAAAGATCACTGCAGCAGCAAAAACCACATAAACATAAAATGGAAGGGAAACCATAAAAAAGCGATTTTCAGATGTTCACTACGGCAGAAAATTGCTATAACCTATTCCCACCGTTTACGCTGCAAAGGAACGATCTGAAAATGACGGAAGACTTGCCAAATGACAAGAACCCAACTGCCATTTGACAACAATTGGTATCTACTTCTTGTTTGCCAGCTCCCGTCTTATCCTGCTTAGCGATGTATCTGTCACACCAAGGAACGAGGCGATGTGCCGCAACTGTGCATGCTGCATCAATCCTGCATCGCGTTCCACTAGCTGCTTATATCTATCCTCAGCCGATAGATTGATGTGCGCCAGCTTCTGCTCTTGTGCAATTACCAGCTCGCGTACAAGTATTGCCCTGCCAAACTCCCGGAACTCGGGCATTTCATGAAACAATTTATTCAGCTCCTCCAGCGTCAGCATATATCCCCGGCATTCAGAAATAGCCACAATATTTTCTGCTGATGGCACCCTGTCGAAAAATGAAGCAGCATCCAGCACTGCCCTTGGCCCCGCAAAAAAATTGGTGGTCACCTCATCGCCCTGCTCATCAAACGTATAACCCCGCATATAGCCATCCAGTAGCAAATAGTAATTACTCACCTTACCCTGTTTCAGCACCCACTCACCCTTACCTATCGGCACCTCCTGAAACACCTCCAGAATGCGCTGCAACTGTTCATCAGTTACCGGCATCTGCGGTGACATTTTCTTCATCAAACCTTCTAAAACGAGTTTAAGTTCCATTCTCAATCATTATTCATACCTACTTCCTCAATATCTTCTCCATTGCCTTTCCCTTGGCCAACTCGTCTATCAGTTTATCCAGAGAGCGCATTTTGCGTATCAGCTCGTCTTCTATCTCCTCCACCCTATAGCCACATATCACTCCTGTTATTTTATCTACGTTAGGGTTCAGCATAGGCGCCTCTGCAAAAAACGTCTCAAAATCCGTTTTCCGCTCTATCTGGCCTTTCAGCGCTCCTTCATCATACCCCGTCAACCAATAAATGATGGCGTCCACCTCTTCCCTGGTTCGGCCTTTCGCCTCAGCCTTTTTAATATAGAGCGGGTAAACGCTCGCAAATACCAGCTTGTATACTCGTTCCTTCTTCATCTTTCTGGTCCGCTGTTTGTATTATTGACGGCGGTTGTGCATAAATTTAGAAAAAAATGCGACGAAACAACAGCACTCAACAGGCACCGAACACCATTGATGCAACATTTTGAACAGAGAACCACAACTCAATGAAGTCATATTTTTTCACACTACTACTGGCGCTCATCTGCGCACACGGCGAGGCGCAAACCATAGCGGGCGGCGATGCAGACAAACATGGATGTCGCGCATCCGCAGGATATACATGGTCCATCCTACGGGCAGAATGTATCCGCGTTTGGGAAACAGGCACCCGATTACACGCTACAGACACCACCGCCACCTCCGATGCGTTCGTGGTCTTTGCAACCGACAGTACAAAAGCCGAGATCTGGGCAGCCAATACACATGCTATTTTGACACGCACAAGAAAGGGTTCCGATACCTTCACAGACAAAGCCTACAGGCTTGTTAACCGAAAACAACTTAAACTCTACAAGGGCAGGAAATTGATATTCTTATGCAGGTAACACAACACTACGGGTGGTGATGTAGGTAGATTCCCATTAGCTAATGCGACACAACCTTTAGCCCGATGATAGAACCGATAAGAGTGGTCATAAAAAGCAACCGCAGGAACGTGGCCGGTTCTTTAAACACCAGTATACCCACCAGCACAGTACCCACTGCACCTATGCCGGTCCACACAGCATAGGCCGTCCCTATCGGCAGCGACTGTGTGGCCTTTATCAGCAACCCCATACTCAGGCTCAGCGTTACCAAAAAGCCGGCGTACCATAGGTACATTTCTGTTCCGGTTGCCTCCTTAGCCTTACCCAGACAGAACGCAAACGCCACTTCACAAAACCCACCAATGATCAGTAATAACCACGCCATAATTCAGCAATAATAGCACTTTTGACGCTCTGCCAGTCAAATGTACCCTAAGCTCCACTGGTCAGCATTAGCAATACCGCCCCCAATAGAGTGGCGTTTGTAACGCCTGAATCAACACTTACAAAACTAAAAACGGTAAGCATTCCGCCCCCCACTATCATATTGTGCTATCTCTGCTGTTTCTTCTTAGAACCTGCTCATGACATTGTTCCGGCAGATTTATGAATTCATCAATGAGAATACAACAAAGCCTTCGGATCAATAAACTGCCATTCGGTGCTTAACTCCCTGAACATTTGCTTTCAGGTAACATTTGTAATTTCGTCTATGGACATAAACGAGATACTTAAAATTGAAAACACAACTCAAAAGGCAATCGCACTCCATCAGCTGTGCAACCAACGTTATCAGAATTGGACTGAAACAGAACGTTTCCTAAACGCTGTTTTAGACCTCGAATCTGACGTCATGAATGGTGGGTTTATCCAGTATTTGGAAAATAAGGATAAGGAAGAACGGCTGGATGCGATAATGGGGCTGGAAAAAATAGGCGCAATAAGATCGAAGGAATTACTTGAAAAAGCAGAGGTCTCTTATCAAAAGAATGAACTCCATCTGATAGAGGTGTTAGACCAAGAATTTTTTGAGCACCAAGACAATATCGAAGAATTGGTTATTTCTTATGCTGAGAAAAACATTAAGGATTTCAGCAACTAATTTGAGCGCCACTTGCAATAGCAATTACTTACCGGCAACCCGGTAAGGAAATGAATGATAGATGTGCCTGCGGGCAAATCGGCCAAGCGCAGGGGCATTCACCATCTTCACATACAACGCCTTGGGAATACCAAACCACTCATAGCTGCTCTGATCTGCAAAGTTGATCTGCAAAGTTTCGTCCTTGTATTCAAAATCGGTGATACCTGCAGAAGTGATCGTTTGATTAAATGCATCCGCTGTTTGCGCCCTTGTCTCCGGTGCAATGCTCACCAGAAAGTGATACGCCTCAATTATGTGTCTGCTTTTTGCCTCACACAGATCTTTCTCCACCTGATCCGTAAACTTATCAGGGTGCCATTCTTTCATCAGGTTCCGGTACACTGTTTTCAAAGCCAATAAAGTGGCATGCTCATTCACACCCAATAACTTCCTGTATCCTATTATCTTTTTCATTTTCAAATTGGCTGTGGTGCCGGCACCCGCATCGAAACTCCGGCATCACTTTTGCAAAACAAAAACGGGACGCTTTCCGCGCCCCGTTCTCGCTTTTTATGTTTTCGTAGTCGCGACAGGAATCGAACCTGTATCAAAAGTTTAGGAAACTTCTATTCTATCCATTGAACTACGCAACCAAACCAAATAACAGATGCAATTATTAACATGCAAACTGATAAATGAGGTGCAAAAGTAAGATTTCTGAACAGGTTTACAAACTCATTTTTCAGTTGACGTTTTTCTATCACATCTACATCAAAGTGCTAACGTATCAGTGTCACATCCCCCTTATAATACCGCAGCTTCCCACTGGCCGACTCTATGATGATGCTGTAAAAATACACGCCCATATCCTGTTCCTTACCATTGTAGGTCCCATCCCATCCGCCATTAGGGTCCCACGGATTGTTATAGACCTCCTGCCCCCAGCGATTATAAATAGTAAACTGCACAACCTTCTTATACTTCATCTTCCCTATCCTGAACACATCATTTTTACCATCTCCGTTCGGCGTAAAGGCATTGGGCAGGTATTCTTCCTCGTCAAATATCACTCTTATCACCACGCTCGTCGAGTCATAGCATCCCCATTCGTTCATACCACGCACCATGTACTCGTTCACTGAATCACGCGGCTTCACAAACGGGTCAGGTATGTAGTAATTAGAGATCGTTCCGTTCCTGGGTGTCCAGTTGTAGTAGGTGGCTCCTTCTACACGCAGCTGCACACTGTCGCCATAGTTCAGGACATACTTGTTCGCCTTTATGTCCGACAGAGCTATCACCGGCTGCAGTTTTATCTCTGCCGTTGTGCTGCTGCTACAGTTCCACCGGGTGTAGGTAAGTGTATATACCCCCTGCGCGGCTGCCGTTACGCCGGCTATAGTCGGGTTCTGTTCGGTACTATAAAATCCGTTAGGGCCATCCCACCTGTAGGTGCCGTCCGGTTTGTCGTTGGCACCAAATAACAGCAGCGCTCCGCCCACACATATAGGCGCATTGCTGGTTATCACCGGCGGTGGCGGCGCAGCCGGATCGGTCAGCACCACAGGCCCCACCACATTTGACGCACACAAGGATGTCTGCACAAAAATGCCGGTGTAAGTGCCGGCGGGTCGACCATACAATGTCACATTACCCACCGCGTCTGCGGTTGCTGTGTATGTAGCGGGCACACCATTATAAGTAAGCCCGATAGTATAAACCACTCCCGGCGATAGCCCCTCCAGAATAATGGTGCCTTCGCTACCACCACACGTTATCGGGTTACTGCTTTTCACATTACTGATATGCGGCAACGCATTCACAGTCACCGTTACAGTTGCCGGTAGCGTTGTGCAGCTGAGCAAAGACGCAGTCACCGAGTAAACACCAGCATTGGCAAGTGTTGCCGGGTCTATCTGCGGGTTCTGTTGGGTTGACGTAAAACCACCCGGCCCTGTCCAGTTGTACGTTACACCCGGCGCACTGGCGGCGGTCAGCTTCAACACCCACCCTTCACAGACCGGCGAGTTGCTACCGGCTGTTGGAATAGGTGGCGTACCCATGTCGATCAGCGTCACTGTCCCCGCCCACGTGCCCGTGCAACCATCCGGCGATTTCACTTGTATGCTGGTATATACACCTGCACTCAATCCTGTCAGCAATATTGCCCCGGCAGCATTTGCAGTATCCGTTAGCGTCACCGGCACACTGTTATGCAGATACCCCACCGTATAGATCACACCAGCGCCCAATCCCGATAGGGTGATAGTTCCGTCTGCGGCACCACAAGTGGTCGGGTTAGTATATGTCACCGACGTTATCACCGGGTTTGGGTAGACTGTTACTACCCTTGTAGCCGTGCATCCACCCGTGGTAGTATAAGTTATGGTCGCAGTGCCTGCAGCAACACCCGTCACCACACCGGTCCCGGCTCCTACTGTGGCTACTACCGTCGACCCGCTGGTCCATGTGCCCGCCGCCAGCGGATTACTGAGTGTTGTTGTATTGCCTACGCACACAGTTGCCGTACCCGTTATAGATCCCGGCATGGGTACCACCGTCACCACCGTAGTTGCATAACAGCCCAAAGAGTTGGTGAACGAGATCACAGCTGTCCCCGGCGACACGCCCGTCACAATACCTGTTGCCGGCCCCACTACCGCCACAGCGCCCGTGCCACTACTCCACGTACCCGTGCCCGACGGATTGGACAGAGTTGTCGTGCCACCCACACACACTACTGCGTTACCGGTATTAGCTGCTATCGGTGTCACTGTTATCATCTGTGTAGCCTGCGCAGTATTGGTACATGCGTCCGATACTGTCACAGTATATACAGTCGTTGATGCAGGTGTTGCCACCAATGGTGAACCGGCTACACTACCCGGATCCCACAGATACGTATATGGTGGCACACCGAAAGAAGGCGTAGTACTCAATGACACCGACTGTCCCAGGCATACTGCCGTAAGACCTCCTGCAGATGATATCGCCGATGTCTCTACCGTCCTGCCGAATACCGTTACCGTAAGCGGCGTAGCAGCAGTGATGTAGGTAGTAGCACAAGGTGTGGTTGCCGCAAAATTCTGATAGAACCTCATGTTCAGGTTCATGTTGTAGGATAGGCATTGCGGTGGCAATACACACGGACCGATATCCGACATGATACTCACGTTAGTACCTGTGCACGTACCGCCGCTTGCCAGATTGCAATACCAGAAAAATCCGCCTGCACCCGGGCTACGACAGCTACCAAGCGTAAAGTCAACCGCACCATGCAGCAGAAATGCGCCTCCGCTTGCTGTATAGTTGAACGTCCAGCGAACATCTGTTACGGTCACTGCAGCAGGTACTGTAGCGGCATTCAGATAATTACAACTGATTGTCTTTGTCGGACTGTAAGAAGACCCACCAACAGTAGAGGCTGTGGTGGTTGACACCAGCGGATCTATCACCACAGGATAGGAAGAAGCCGGTCTATCAAACACACTTCCCGGCACCACAATATCCAGGGAAGTAGCATGCACATCATAGCCAATAAACTGCAGCGTCTGCTCTGGCTGTCGTTCTTCATACACTGTTGCCGCGCCTATATTATACAGTGCTTCACCATTCGCATTCGTCACCTGCAGATTATCACGTACATCTGTGGTATCTCCGGAAACCAACCGCAATCCATCAGCCATTTCCACATGATCCCTTATCAGCAATTGGCCACCCACATAGGCCGGCATGGCATGTTTCACCAAAAAGTTAGTCTTCGCCCATCCCCTGCCCACATACACCTCCATGTCTATACCCGGCCATATGTCCGTCACATACATGCCATCAGATCCCACCGAAGCCTGACTCCAGTTTGCCTGCCCCAGAGATCGCTCTGAGCCCGCTGCATCTCTGTAAACAAGCTCCAGTTTATAATTGAACCGTAACCATCCTTTCGGATGAGCTATCTCAACTCCCTTCCTCCTCGTGTTGATCGAAACAGGCTCGGGCTGATGGAACGCGCCATATATATTGTGGTCATACGGATGCAACCCGACTTCGATTGTGCGCCAGTTACCCTCGGCATCACGGTAGTGCATGGCATCAGTTGAGGTCTGTATGGCCACCTCTTTCCCGCCGGTTCCTTCCAGCACAAACTTCTTGCTCTTCTCCGCGCGTTCCGCTATCACCTCATAACAATCAGCACATGGCGCATCGGCAAACAACCTACCCATCTCCGGATGGTTTGGCGTACGGGCATTCGCCTTCTTTGCTTCGTCAGACAAGTGACGTACTTCGTCGGGAAACGTTCGGTAATTCCTTTGCTTTGCCACCATGCCATTGGGTGCTGCACCGCCTCCGTCGCCGGCATACACCAGCCCAGGCAACACCGTCAACAACAGCAAAACAAGACACCTTAGGGTTTTCATTGATGCAAATATACGAGCCCACCACCGTATAGCCACGCTTTCATGTCCCTACCAAACCGGAGAACGTCCACCCTTTTTCTCAAATATTTGACAAATCACCTTGCATTTTTGCCGTTATTTTGGACCATGAAATCCCTGGCGGCTTTTGCTTCATCTGTTCTACTGGCTTCGGCTGTCACTGCTCAGACCGAGAACTGGGATACCTATATGGTGCGCATGGGAGGCAACCCAGCCTCAGTCCTCGTCGATATGGGCCTATTGTCGTCCGCACCCGACAAACTCCTGCCCTACCTGCTTGTCACCGGGCCACAGGCCGACCACCCAAACAAAATTACCGGCTTCCCCGATACTGCAGAGATCGCTCAAATGGAGCGGATCCTCGACCTCACAAGTGCATTCCTCTCGGGTGTCACCGCAAAGAAACTGGCCGGCACACTAATGTACAACGGCGAACGGGTCAACTACTACTACGTAAAAGACACAATTGCCGTTCGCAATGCGCTCCACCGCATGTACAACACGCACTACCCCACCTGGAAATACACACTCAAGATCAAACATGAACCGGCGTGGCAGACCTACCGCACCTTCCTGTACCCCGATAGCATGGCCGTGGCATGGATGAATACCAACAAGGCCATGTCGCAATTGCTACAACAAGGAGACGAACCCGATGTGCCCCGCACAGTGAAACACACCATCTACTTCACTGCCGATAGCAGCCGTAAGACATTTGTCGCGGAAGCACAAAAACTCCGCTACAAGATCGAGAAGATCTACGACGCCCCCACCGTTGCCTTCCCCTACGAGCTGGTGGTAAGTCGCTTCACACCATTGGTCATGGATAGCCTGATGGCGCAGGAAAGCGAACTGCGAACTGCCGCAAAACCACTAAAAGCATATTACAAAGGCTGGGACGCCTCACGAAAGTGATCAGCGCAACTGGCGACGATACATCACCAACGCCACCACCCCGAATATCATGTTGGGTATCCACATGGCGATCATCGGGTCCAGATTGGCCTTGGTGGCAAATGTCGATGAGATCTGCATGAACATGATGTAAATAGCACTGATGGCAATACCCAGTGCCAGGTGCAGCCCCGATCCGCCCCTTATCTTGCGGCTCGCAATACAGGCACCAATGATCGTGAGTATAAAACCCGCAAACGGCTGCGCGGTCCTGCGTTCTTTCTCTATGAAGAAACTGCTCAGGTTCTCGGTTCCCCGCATCTGTTCCTGCTTGATGTAGGCATTCAACTGCGGCGTGGTCAATGCCTCTCTTATGGCATCTCCTCTATTGAGGTCACGCGGCGTGAACGGATAGGCCACATTCATCTCAGGCGTCTTTACCAGCTTCTCTTTCAGACCGTCATTGGTGCGTATCACCACATTATGCATCTGCCATATCTTCTTAGCAGTATCATACACCACATAGTCGGCCATTACCTTTTCTTTCAGCAATGTACCCTCCATCTTCTCAACACAGAAACGGTTACCCATCATATTGTCGAAGTTGAAGTTCTGCATGTAGATATAGGTCCCCTTCGCTATGCCCAGATGCAGATTGTCTGATGCGTACCTGTAATTACCATCATTGATGTAGGTATCCTCAAAATGTATCCGCTGCTTGTTCGCATTCGGTATCACCCAGTGGTTAGACAGAAGCGACACCAGACACAAAAATCCTCCGCCTATCACATAGGGCCGCAGAAACCGCGTAAACGATACCCCCGACGACAGTATGGCGATGATCTCTGACTTATACGCAAGCTTCGACGTAAAAAAAATAGTGGCAATGAATATAAACAAAGGAAACAGCAACGCGGTGATGTGGGGAACGAAGTTCTTGTAGTAATTCGCTACCACCAGAAAGGGCGCCTTCTTAGACACGATATTGTCCACCTTCTCCGAATAGTCTATCACACACGAGATCACCGCCAATATCATAATGGCGAAGAAAAAGGTGCTCAGAAACTTGCGGACTATATACCAGTCGAGTTTTTTCATGTACGGCAGACGGCTGCAAAATTGAGGCTTTTTGCCCACTATTGCCCCTTTCTTTTGTTGCGTTCTTCTTAAAATCGTTCTCAAAAAAAATGTGCGGCATCACCGCACATTTCTTCTGAATTATGTTCGTTAATACTATTTCTGGTCTGTTTCTACTTCCTTGTTGCGCCAGTGCTTAGGAAAGCGCCATGCGATACCACCATGCAGCAATCCCTTGTAACCAAGACCCAGCTCAGCAAAACCTGCAAACTGGCGACCTATGCGAATACCAATAGGTGTAGCCTGGAAACCCCAAGGCTTTGCACCTGACTCATCAACCTGGCCGGGGCCTGTTGGGTGAAGGTCTGTAAGTACAGAGAAACCATATCCTACCGATCCGTAGAGGCGCACGCGCACATGGCTGTCTTTAGTGTCCAGGTATTTGAAAGTTACTTCCGGAATGAATGAGGCGAAGCTTGCCCAATTGCTGATACGCTCCTGACCAAAACCCAGACCCAGCGTCACAGTTGGAGACAGATAGTACCTGTAGGTAAGGCTGAATGTACCTGAAGACGTATTGTATGGCGGACGGTTCGCGAACTGATAGATGCTGAAACGACCATAACCCAATGCA
>JBGAQG010000051.1:0-13907 GCA_044220845.1 Flavipsychrobacter sp.
TTATCAGGCCAATGATGAAGAGCCGTTCGGGCAGCATTATCAATATGAGCTCTATTGTTGGTGTAAAGGGCAATGCCGGCCAGGCTGCATACGCTGCCAGTAAAGCCGGTATCATCGGTTTTACAAAGAGTATTGCTGCCGAAGTGGGAAGTCGCAATATTCGTTGCAACGTTATTGCTCCGGGTTTTGTTGAAACTGATATGACCCACTATTTAAAAGATGGTGGTGCTGAAAAGTGGTTCGAGAAAATTCCACTGGGTCGTTTTGGTAAAACAGACGACATTGCTGACGCTGCGCTTTTTCTGGCGTCTGACATGAGCCGTTACATCACCGGGCAGGTTTTGAGTGTGTGCGGTGGAATGAGTATGTAATACAAAACAGTGTTTTTATAACAACGGCCATGGCGAATGCTATGGCCGTTTCTTATTTTGGAAGTGCGCAAAAAGTGACGATCTCGTTTCCGGCAACTTTTGTACTCAACTCAAATTGATTGCCCTTTTTAAATGGACCGGCATCGCTGAGCAATTTAAGTAACAATCTGTCTCCGTTCTCCGGCAACATTTCTACATCGTGAAAATCAAGATATATCCCAGACAGTGGAAATTGCATTTTGTAAAAAGCTTCCTTTGCCGAAAAGTACTTTGTTGCTGTAAGGGCTTTATCCTCGGCTGAAAGTGAATCAAGAAAAACGGACTCATCATCATTAAATAACAAATGCCACATTTCCCTGTTGACCCTACCGTTACTTTCAATATCAAGCCCTACTGACTGAAAATCATTCGCCGAAGCAGCCACGGCACCGCTCAGTACTTTGGAGTGACTGACGGTACCCACGATACCCGGGGGCAAAATTGGCATTCCCCGTTCCCCTATCAGGATCTCCCCATTAAATCCCAGAATATTTGTGCAACTACGCAAACAATACCTGCCGGTACAAAAATCCGACAGCCTTTTCGACCCATAGGCTGCCGATATCTCAGCTTCTGATGGTAACAGTACTTCTACCCCTCTACGATGTTGTGTAAAGAATGGTATGATACCTTCGGGGAATAGGCCACGGAATTCTAAAGAGGGTAATGGAAGCATTTCCATTGCAAAATTACCATTTTTCGAGCTTTGTATTGTTTCACAACCAGACGTAATAACACGTTGCTACAATTTTCATATTGCGTTCCAGCCGGGGTCCCGAAATATCGATTAAATTTGTGGCACTTCAAATGAAGAATTTCAAACCTGTTTTTATCGGCTCAGCAATATCTGTCAGCATTTTACTGATCATATATGCTGTACTCGTCTTTCCGTTACCAGGTACAGATTCATTCGTCTTCATGCCCCCTGCACTGTCGTTTGCCAAGAATCAGGGCATGACCAATCATCTGTATTATGTTTCAGATTTCACCGACCCCACCCATAATAATAGATTCAACTACTATGTGCCCTTCTTCCCCATGGTTTTGGGCTGGCTAAGTCGTATAAAACCGGACATTCGGACGATATTCCTCATATGCTCTCTTTTCAGTGTAGCGGGTATTACGTTATTTACAGCAACAATAAAGGGATACCTGACAGACAAACTTACACCTCAAGTTAAGGCGGGATTGATCCTCACATTCACTTTCCTGAGTACGTACCTTTTGCCAACAGTGGGACGTCCTGAGAATTTCTCAGGCTTATTTATATTCCTTATCTTTCTTATATACAGAAATCGATCGCAGTTCAGAGCAACGGTATACTATCCGGTCATTATCACTTTATTCTCCGTTTTATTCTCAACTCAAATAATAGGCCTGTTCTTTACTTTTCTTTTTTATGCACTTTTTGAAGTGCTCAATTCAAAAAATGTCCTATTGAAGTGTATTGAACTGGTTGCAGTTTTTGCCGCAGTGGTAGGTGGCTTTTGTCTGATTTTGTTCGTTTCACCTCACGGATTATCCGAAACTGTAAATGCAATAGGATGGCACATTGCTTTGGCGCTTAATCGTTCAGACAATACAATCCGCACCCTTATATATTACTGGACTTATGCTCCGTTAAGTTTCGGTTTTGCCTTTGTTTTCGCCGGCTGCCTCATTTTGTTTTTTAAGGATATCAGATCTAGGTGGTTAGCTGTGTCGAAATTTACTATTCTCATTTCTTTGATCCCACTTTCACTCCTCTTAGTGGGTCTATATAAATATGTATTGAGTGCGGCACCTACGATCTATAATGCCACCCAATTCATCTTGCCTATGATGACGTACTTCTGGTTAACGACACTATCTCAAAAGGATACAAGGGGGACAAAATTGACGTTTGTTGCCATTCTGGTTACTGTTTCTGCCGGGACTTTGTTGTTCTTAAGGACGTTTTTGCTGTTTGCAGATACAATGATCTCAGGAAAAGACTTTGGATCGGCAAGGACCTTGGCAGAATCTTATACCACCAACAATAAAAAAGTGATCACATCAAATGGGATCTGGCCGATATTCTCCGACATCAAAAAGCCATATGTCGTCATCACCGACAAATTCGACAAAGGAGATACTATTATCATGCAAGAGGCATATTTCTCCCTTCCCCGCGAGTTTTCTGAAAAGTGCGATGTGATCTATGACTGGCGGAGGCATAAACCGGCAACTGTATTTGGAATCAAGTTGACCAATAACCCAAACGGATATGGCTTTGTGATACTCAAAGCAAGGGAAAGCAATAAATAGAATCTGCTCCGAACGCTACTGTGCGCCGCGCGGAGTGTTGGGAGTGCGATATCGTCTTACACTGGTCTTGATGTAATTGTAGAATGCATAATCACTCATGCCGCGCAATTGCTCATATGAAGGTCGGAAACGCATCATGTATCGGGAAAGGCTGTCACCTGAAAGTCCTGTAACCCGTGTCACGATATCGCGGTTGAATGTAAAGTCAACATATTTTTCCTTCTGAAACCTGTCATAGTCTTCCTGAAACTGCCACGTCATGCGGTTCTTTTTCGACATTGCCGAAAACGGACTCTTTATTTTCTCTACGGTTGATAGCCGTGGAAAGTCTAGTTGCTGTTTAAACAATTCTCGGAACCGGAGGCTGTCTGTTTTCGGATCATACCGGTTTGGTTTTGCAGCATCATCCCCTATCTGTAGTTTTCCCTGCTCCATAATGATCCTGAAGAATGAAGGCAAATAGCCTCGCGGAATACGCACTCTTGTTAACTTGTATCCGTCTTTTCGGAATTCAAGTAGCTGATCGGGCGCGGCTGCAATAACAAACGACCCATTTACAAGTGTAGTGGTGGTTTCATTTGTATGCACATTATTGATCACCACGTTATTTAGTGGCACGTTAGTGTCCATTTCTATCGCCTCACCCCTTAATATCTGCGCCCGCGCAACAGTGCAAAGCATGCTTGTTAGTAACAACAAAAGAAGGACACGGACCATATACCATGCTAAATTAGTCTTTCGCAGATTTATAGTTGTCTCATTTTTGTTAAAAATGACCGTCTGTGGTGCGTATCTTTGCGCCCTGCACTAGCGCTAAATACACATTATGTACACCATTATCCGCAGTATTTTATTCCGTATAGACGCCGAAAAGGTACATTATATGGTGATGAACATGTTGAACCGTGCCTACTCGATCGCTCCTTTCAGAGGGCTACTGCGCACAATGTTCGTCTCAAAAAAGCGAGGTCTGGAGCGCACTTTGTGGGGGATCACATTTCCGAACCCGGTGGGTCTTGCCGCAGGATTTGATAAAGACGCTAAGTTCACTGATTCTCTGGCGTGCCTTGGGTTTGGTTTCATTGAAATCGGTACACTTACACCGCGTCCACAGGGTGGCAACCCCAAGCCACGTCTCTTCCGCCTACCAGCCGATCAGGCGCTTATCAACAGAATGGGTTTTAATAATGATGGTGTGGTGGCCGCTGTGGAACGTCTACGGAAAAGGAACGAAAAAGTGATCATAGGTGGCAACATCGGAAAGAACAAAGACACGCCTAATGAAGATGCGACCAGCGACTACGAAAAGTGCTTTCTGTCGTTGTACGACGTAGTCGACTATTTTGTGGTGAATGTAAGTAGCCCCAACACGCCGGGCCTGCGTGCACTTCAGGACAAAGAACCGCTGTCCCAACTATTGGGAAGACTCCAAACCTTGAACCGCGAAAAAGGTGGAAAGAAGCCGTTGTTATTAAAGATAGCGCCGGACCTCACCAACGAGCAGCTCGACGATATCATCGACATTGTTCGGATAACAGGTATTGATGGTGTTGTCTCCAGCAACACAACGATCAGCCGCGAAGGATTGCGTACACCTAAAGAAGCGGTAGACAGTATAGGGGCCGGCGGATTGAGCGGTGCTCCGCTCAGAAACAGGGCCACAGAAGTGATAAAGTACTTACATACCAACAGCAAGGGAGCATTCCCTATCATTGCGTCAGGTGGCATTTTCACTGCCGAAGATGCAAAGGAGAAACTTGCTGCTGGTGCGTCTTTGGTGCAGGTATATACCGGCTTCATTTACCAGGGGCCTGGCATAGCTCGCGCTATTTGTGAGGGCCTGTAATTAATATTAGTTGAATCGCGGGCAGGTATAGCTACGCTTGGCATTCATCTTGTTTTTGCCATAATCGTTCTGATAGATAAGCGAGAATTCGATAGCACCGTAAGACGAGTTGTATGGTGCCAATGACGACATCGTAAGGTCATAGCTCACCATGCACTGTATGGGCCCAACCTCAAGCCCGGCAGTGCCTATTGCTGCATCGGCAATACGGTAGTATCCACCCAAGATGAGTTGTACCGGAGCACCACCCGACCTGGAACCTGAACTCAGGATCGTTCGCACAAGCGTGCCGGCCACTAATTCCTGCGCACCTCTTTGTTGTGTATAATACACTGAAGGATTTACGATCATGACCTCACCTGCGCGCATCAGGATATCCAATGTGCCGGCGGGCCGCAATGCTACAGTGTTGGTTCCACTCGAATAAAATGTCTCAACCGGCTTATTAATATTAAACGCACCTCCTCCCAATTTCACAAACATATTCTCGTTCGGGAACCAGGAGAAGTTCACTCCGGCACCAATAGTGTAATAACCGGCACGGATCAATCCTTGCCGTTCGCCGGCAGGCAATCCACTGTTAAATGCGAAACCATCCCACTGCGCATCATAAGTAAGCAGATCATAGTTGACGCTTCTGGATACGGTTGCGGCCGACAACCCCAATGACATCATGAAAGTAGTACTCATCTGAAGGTGGTAGGCCAGACTACCCTGAAACTGATTTAGCTTCAATTGGCCATCTCCGGCTTTGTCAGTGTAAACTGCGCCGCCAAGCCCCAACCAATTGTTATGGTCATTGTCTTTGTTGCCGCCAATTTTCAGATCGAACCATCCTGAGAATGTGTTATACGGAACAGGCAAAGCCGCCCACTGATTGCGGTAATTTGACCCGATCCTGTAATCATGATCCGGCATCAACCCGGTATTGGCCGGACTGATCAAAGATGGCGCGTTATAGTATTGGGAAAAATGGATACTTTGCGCACCTGCACCCGCGCCGACCAATAGGGCCATCAATCCTGTGATCAACGTTTTTCTCATCGTAACAGTGTAATATTTCCTTTCAGCATCCTTGTTGTTCCGTCAATAAACGTTGCATTTAGCACATAACCATATGCCTCTATCGGTTGTGGCTGACCATTGAAGGTGCCGTCCCACCCTATTTCCTGACTATTGGTTTGAAACACGAGCTGCCCCCATCGGTTATAAATCTTAAGATCGAGAGTTTTTATTGCAGCTCCACGCACGTATAGAATGTCATTCTGACCGTCACCATTCGGACTGAAACCGGTTGGCAGACCCAGCAATGGAACTACCTCTGCAGATACAGTTTTGCATGCAACCGACGGACACTTACTGTCGTTGTGCGCAGTGAGGCATACCTTGTAATTTCCCGTCTTGTTGTATTGATGAATAGGATTGGTCTCAGTACTCTTAGTATCGTCGCCAAAATCCCAGTCATATCTTATGGCCAATACCGACTTATTAGTGAATTTCGTCGGGACATTGGCTTCCGGTTTTACCGGTATAAATGTGAAGTCGGCAATGGGCCCCGATAGCACAGTAATAGATCTTTCGAATGTATCAGCACCGTTACATGCTCCCGGATTCACGGCAATAAGCCGGACTTTGAATGTCCCCGTGGTAGTGTATACATGTAGAGGAAGTGCTTCTGTTGATGTGGCGCTGTCACCAAACGACCATGAATATGCCGTTGCATTGGTAGCACCACCGGTAGGCCTGAACGGGCTGCCTATACATATTGTATCTGGTATCTCAAATGTTGCAGAGACCCGTTGGTAATATATCCTCACCTGTTTCTTCACAGTGTCCGGCGTCTTGCAAGCGTCAGGGTGAGACATTACCAATGTTATGGTATAAGTGCCGGTATCCGGGTAGTTGTGAGGAGGCGGTGTAACTCCGGTGAAGGTAGTTGCGTCGCCGAGGTACCAGTTATATGTCGGTGCTCCACCTGTTGTTATGTTTGTGGTAGATGTATTGGTGAAGGCAACAATGAAAGGATCACAACTATCAGTAACTGTGTAAGTAAAGTCGGGATTCAATTTATTGGTGTCCACAGAAATAACAAGGTAAGCTGTATCATCTGTCTTGAAGCAAGCATTTGAATTGGTAGACGTTAGCGTTACAGTAAATGTACCACCCGTAGTGAATGTATGTGTAGGGGCAAACGATGTGACCGGTGCAGACCCGTCACCAAAGTTCCACTGGAAGGTCAAACCGTTGGTTGTCGCGTTGAAGAAATTCACGGTAAGCGGTGCGCAACCCGCCGTGCTTGGTCCGGCTGTAATGTTACAGTCAACAGGGCCGATATTGAACGCGATCTTTAAACCAGCCTGGTTACAGTTGGGACTTGGCATTGTCGGCGCCCAAACACCCGGTGTGGTTGGGAAAGACGGACCGGTGGGCCCACCACAGTTGGCGCAAATACCCTGGTATACTATACCCTTCTTATCAAACCGGCTTGTGCCACCATCCACGTGTTCGCCACCTGCAGGATAATTTCTGCCATAGAACGTTGCATATCGAAGAGTAGTAAGACCTGACCCAAGTACAATAAAGTAAAAGTCAAATCCATCAGTGGTTGCCAGGTGTGCGTCTGGAGTAGTAGGCATTCCGGTTGTTGTTCCGGTATGCGCAAGCCCAACAGCACTTCCTCCCATAACATCACCACCCCATCCCGATACATAGACATTCTCGCAAGTATCAACCAGGAAGGCAACGGGAGAGATATTAGTATGTAACGGATCGCCCGAACCATAAACTGTTGATATGAGATCCGTTGTAAGATTACTATCCATCTTCATTATGAACTGTGTCGAAGATGGGTTCGTGTAGACACCGGCAGTCACAGGGAACAATCCTCCCATTGATTGCCCCATCACATACACGTTACCAGAATAATCTACCTGAATTCCGTAAACCTGATCATAATTTGACGTTCCGACAAACGTCCCCCTTTGAATATTATAAGGGGGACTGTTTCTGAATTTCAGAATGTAGCCGTCAGCCGAATCGCCCATGTAGGTTGGCTGCCATCCGCCGGGAGGTACCGGGAAGTTTGTACTGTTAGTGCCCCCGGCTACATAAACCGAGGTCTGAGACGGATTGAATGCTAAAACATATCCTGCATCATCCCCATTCCCATCCAGATAGGTACTCCACAGCAAAGACGACATTATCGGATCGAACTTAAATACCACCCCAGCCTGAAGCCCTGTCATAGTGGTTGCTATTGCAGTTGAAGTCACTGGAAAATTGATAGATTGGGTGTTACCTGCCACGTATATGTTACCGGCATTATCTACCTGAACTTCACTTCGCGCATCATCACCGTAGTTGTATTTCAAATGGCCATGAAAATACTCGGTTGAGTCAAAGTTAACGCCATCATGACCGGAACCTCCAATAAATGTTGACGCAACAAGGGATGCCCCACTCGAATTAAGCTTGGTTACAATGATATCAGAACCACCGTTCTTTGTGGTTTGATATGCTCCCGTTGTCACAGGATAGTTCGGTGACAGTGTTCTGCCTGCAATAATGAGGTTATCATTACCATCAACAATCATACTATGTGGTCGTTCATTGTTTACTCCCCCGATGTAGGTGGCATACACTCGTGAAACGCCATCGGGACTAAGTTTCATGATAGCAATATCAGACGCAAACTGAAAACCGGACATCCCCTGACCACCGCCCCAGGTTGTCTGAAATGCACCTGTTGAAACAGGAAACGAACCACCCGAAAGGCAGTTGACAATACCACCAAGATACATGTTACCTGCATTGTCGTAGGTGGCCGTAAAACCCCAGTTATCAGCGGTGGCACCCGTAAAAGACGCCCATAGTGTCACCGGGTCAATGATCAGCATTTTGCTGTGATCATAACCGTCGGGCATATCAAATGTCAGTCTTGTACCCTCAAGGTGATAATTGCAGGCTACTTCCTTTTTCTCATCATTGATGTACTGATACACATAGGGCTTCATTTCGGTGACCTGCCCAACTGAGGTCTTTATGACAAGGTTTCCATTCTGATTAACAAACATCCTGTCCACCCCGTCAAATCTCAGATTGATGGCCGAAGCATCTGCCCCGGGTTTTACGTAAAATTCATATACAAGCGCACCATCATCAGACGACACATGCATGTCTATGCCGTTATAGATGTTCTGGTATTCCAATCCCAGAAAAGGATGAATGCCACCCTTCCAGAATTTAGGATCGTTACCCAAAAAGTAGTTGTAATAATTCTTCTGTTGTTTTACACCTTTAATTGCAGCATCATTTGCACCCTCAATGGTCATCTTGTAGCAATGAAACTTCATCGTTGGATTGGAGCGAATCAGCCCGTGGTGAAATGAATCCAGTCGCTCTACATTTGCCGGGTCTTGCAGTACATATCTGAATCCATCGTTTTCAAGATATAGGTCTCCCGCAATGGTTTGGGCTTTATACCTGACCCAATTGCCCCACTGACCCTTATTTTCAATGAATTCGGTTGGTGGCGCCTGTGCAGAGGCAGCAAGGGATATACAGGTAAACAAGCAATATAAGAGTATATAGTGCTTTCTCATTATATTAAGTTAAAGATGTCGTAGTAAATTTAAGGTAAATCCATAATAAAAGACAGGGGACCAGTTGAAAAGGTGGGTATTAACTTCAAAAAAGGGGAATTATATCCATATCGGTGTGCTCACACCGACCAGGTCGTGGGGTAACTACCTATGAAATCAGTTAACCAACTTGTCCGCGCAACAACTGCTGGCGAAAGCATCCGGTTTCGCCTTGAAGGCAAAACCCATGCCCAGTATGTATCCCATAGCCTCCTTCAAAGCCTCGTTGCTTTTGAATTGTGTGTTAGTATTGATATCCGCGTGAACTTCCATGTCCACTTCATACTTGGTAAACAGGTCACAAAGCTCGTAGGCGATCTCAATGCTTCTGGCCACTTCCACCAACATACGCTCTTTGATTGTGTAACGCTGACTGGTGCGGTCGTTACTGATGTACATGAAGCCACCATGTTTCTCTCGCAGGAATACAATAACTGTCGCAAAATCAGTGTCGGTGGCATGTACCTGCGAGTCGGTACCAATGCATACTTTCAGTTTGTGTCCGGCATTTGTTTCGCGAACAATAGCCTCTTCAACTGCTTCCTTTACGGGAATTCTTAACGGTTCACCACTGAATCTTCTCCATAACATATTGATGTATTTTAGCTTTACTAAAGTTACCTACATTAGTATTACCAAAATATTGCTGAAATACAAACCAAATATGAAATGCACACTTAATGCACATTTAATATATAGAAATGCACATTAAATGCAGACATTATGCACCATACAGCATAACTAATACACACAATGTCTTATTTAAATGAATCAACACGTTCAGACAAAAAAGAATGAGATAGAATTGCCCACTGTCATTTCTCACTCACTTTTGTAAGTTCAATGGTCTGCTTGTAACCCTGGTCCGTTGTTATTTCAAGGGTATGTGTACCCGCCGGGCTGCCGGAGGGTATCCTTATTTCCAGATTGTTCTCTCCTTCCTCCATAACTTTTCCATCAGCAAATGACGCCACAAGTTTTCCTGCCTTGTCCAATAGTCTTGCTGAGACCTTTTGGTCATCAACCAGATCGAAAGAAAATCTAACGGCATTTCGAATAGGAACAGGATAGATATGATGCTGGACCTTCCGATTGGGTACATCTATCACACCGAGCGAAGTGTCTAATAGAAATGTCGTCAGAGTAAGCAAGGTTTCTTTGCCTGAAAGTTCATTAAGCTCGCTGAGCCGGTAAATCTTCCATTCACTTGCTGCCAATGCAATGTTATGTGCTACTGGTACATATCCGTTTGCATAAAAGTGCATTCCGAATCCCGTTGGTGTACCATATCCATACTGAGCATCAACAACGCCATTTTTACTAAAACGCAACAACACCTCTCTGCTGTTCACCTCTTCATTAGCATTTCGCCCTGCACCGGATACCACAATCTTGTCACCAGGTAGCATCAACAGGTCATGCATACTGTTCTCATGGTAAGGGGCAATTGTCGTCACCGCCGTGCCCCTACCAAAGGCTGTATCCGGCACACCCCATGGAATGAATGATGCGAGAAATATTGATTTTCGCCCCTCCGGGGAACGGCAGGTTCCACCGACTATTACCCTCCCATCTGATTGAAGTCCCATGTGGCTGACATCGGTCAGATCTATTCTTTCTGCCGGCATCGTTGCGTTACCTCCTATTCCAAACACAGTATCCTTAGTACCATTAGCATGATACCGTGTTACGGTCAATGTGCGAATACCTCCATTTTCATTTGTTGCCGCAAGCAATAATTTACCATCGGCTTGCAGGCAAACAGCGCTTACTTTGGTATTACCCGGAATTGAATTGTCGATGATAACTCCCCCCCTACCAAACGATGGGTCTCTATCTCCATTGTACTGTAGTCGGGTTAGAAACAAAGACCATCTACCCTCCCAAAAGCATGACCCGGCAACCAGTATCTTTTCATCAGGCAGCACTGCCGTACCTGCCGCATAAGACGAGTCACCCACTTTTATGTGCTGTACACGAGGAAGAAAATCGTTGTCGGGCTCACCATTTCTACTATATCTTGAAAGTGTGGCATGTGGTGCTCCAGTTGAATCGATGGACGCTGCACCACAAAAAAGTATCCTGTTCCATTTGTCTATTGTAACCGCGCGTGTAGAACAGTTGTAGTAATTTTCAAATAGCTGCCTGGATGATCGGGGTCCATTATAAGCATCATCGTTTTCCCCGTTCGCAAACAAGCGCCCTGAAAAAAAGCGCCCCTCTGTTGCAGTAAAATACAACAACTTACCATCCGGCTGACGCGCGAAGATACTTCGACTGCCATTGGGTCTTATTGCTGATGAACGCTTCAATGAAACCTGCGAATTGCCGGATGTAGCGACAAGCAGTAGCGAAAGGAACATTACATACTTCTTCATCGAAAGTTGCATATTTTAGACAAATAAAAAACTTCAGTGCCGGCCATACCAACACTGAAGTTAGGAAATGCAATTTGAAGACATTAAATATCGAGGCCGAATTTACGGGAGGTATCTTTGGCAATTTCATATCCCGCATCCGCATGACGAATGACACCCATAGCCGGGTCGTTATGCAGTACCCTACGCAAGCGGTCTTCAGCGTCCTTCGTACCATCTGCGACTATGACCATACCCGCGTGCAGCGAGTAGCCCATACCCACGCCGCCACCGTGGTGGAATGAAACCCAGCTGGCACCGCCGGCTGTGTTGATCAGCGCATTCAGGATCGGCCAATCACCAACGGCATCACTGCCATCCATCATCGCTTCGGTCTCACGATTAGGAGATGCTACTGAACCAGTATCAAGATGGTCGCGACCAATTACGATCGGTGCTTTCACTTTTCCGGTACGCACTAGTTCATTAAAGAGTAACCCGGCCTTCTCGCGTTCACCCATTCCCAGCCAGCAAATTCGCGCCGGCAGCCCCTGGAACGCGATACGGTCTTTTGCCATGTGCAACCAACGGTGCAGACCCGCATTATCAGGAAACAACTCCATCAAGGCCTTGTCCGTTGTGTAAATATCTTCCGGATCACCGCTGAGTGCTACCCAACGGAATGGGCCCTTACCCTCGCAGAACAACGGACGAATATATGCAGGCACAAAGCCCGGAAAATCAAATGCATTGGTAACACCACGCTTGTCATGAGCCTGCCCGCGAAGGTTGTTACCATAGTCAAAAGTGATCGCACCACGCTTCTGTAGCTCCAGCATCTGACGAACGTGTTTCGCCATCGTGTCAAGCGAACGACTGGAATATTCCTCAGGATTAGCTGTTCTCAAAATATTCGCCTCTGCCACGCTCAGCCCCTCAGGGAAGTACCCTATCAACTCATCATGAGCTGACGTCTGATCTGTAAGCGAGTCCGGCGTGATATTGCGATCTATCAATCGCTGCAACAGGTCCACCACATTACAACACACACCTATAGAAACCCGCTCGCCCTTTGCCTTCGCTTCCAGCGCCCAGTCAATTCCTTCGTCAATATCATTCGTCCATTTGTCAAGGTACCTTGTCTCAATCCTTTTGAGAATGCGCCACTCTTCCATCTCGGCTGCAAGGCATACACCCTCATTCATCGTTATGGCCAGCGGTTGAGCTCCACCCATACCGCCAAGACCCGCAGTAACGTTCAACGTACCTTTCAACGTTCCGCCATAGTGCTTATCTGCTAGAGAAAGATACGTTTCGTATGTTCCCTGAACAATACCTTGAGAACCAATGTATATCCAGCTACCTGCTGTCATCTGACCATACATCATTAGTCCTTTCGCCTCCAGTTCACGGAAGTGTTCCCAATTTGCCCAGCGGCCCACAAGGTTGCTGTTAGCAATGAGCACGCGTGGGGCGTCTTTGTGTGACCTTAGAACACCAACAGGTTTTCCGCTTTGCACCATCAATGTTTCATCTTCATTCAGGTTGCGGAGGCACTCCAGTATCTTATCGAAACTTTCCCAGTTGCGTGCAGCTTTCCCTATCCCACCATATACTACCAGATCCTCGGGGCGTTCTGCCACCTCCGGGTCCAGGTTGTTCTGTATCATCCTATATGCAGCCTCAGCAACCCAATTCTTACAATTCAGCTGGCTGCCCCTTGGCGCCCTTATAACTCGGTTTTTGGTTGTCATAAACGATCTTTTATCCTTGCGGTGTCAAAATTAACCGTTTATTTAAAACAAATAGAAACTTAAACAAAAAGGCATGATGCTGAAACAATAATACCAATAACATTCACTAATTTGGTTGTTAGGTGACGCTACCAATGGCCCACCTCTTTTTGAACCATTTAAACACCACACACCATGTTTCCTGTTTACATTAGAGTCATCGCCTTAGCGCTCATTAGTTCCTCTTTTAAAAACATATATGCCGCTAAAACCATACTAAGAGGACACTTTAATTACGAATCCGACAGCATCGTTATTATAAGTTACCACCCTTCTCCTATTAATTGCATTGACTCACGCCCCGAGCGATTTGTCGCCAAAACTGATAAAAACAGAAACTTTTCAATTGTATTAAATATCGCCAAACCAGAATCCATAAACTTGATGTGCGGAGAGACGTGGTTATTCTTCAACAAGTTTATTTCACCGGGTGACAGCTTGTATTTCGAATTCGACACTACGGGCATACAGATATCCGGGCGCGGTGAAGACGCATTGGCCGGCATGTTTGAATTTGACCGTATATTTCTTACTGGGGACCGGATCGCTGATATGCAGGGGACATTAAGGAAAAT
>JBGAQG010000052.1:0-13703 GCA_044220845.1 Flavipsychrobacter sp.
TCAGGATGCCCACGCCAAGTTTATTGCACATCAGAAGATGTTCTTTGTGTCCACAGCACCATTGTCGGCCGATGGGCATATCAATCTGTCGCCCAAGGGGTTGGATAGTTTCAGGGTGCTAAGCCCTAACAAGGTGGCCTATATGGATATAACGGGCAGTGGCAATGAAACATCGGCCCATATACTGGAGAACGGCCGTATTACTATTATGTTCTGTGCTTTCGATGGCCCGCCCAATATACTGCGGCTGTATGGCAGGGGTTATACGGTGCTTCCGTCGCACCCCGAATGGCCGGAATTGTCGGCCCTGTTCGGCGACCTGCCGGGCATCAGGCAGGTGATTGTAGCAGAGGTGCAGAAGGTGCAGACATCGTGTGGCTACAGTGTGCCGCTATATGATTATGCAGGCGAGCGTGACCATGCCTGGAAATGGGTGGCTAAAAAAGGAGCTGACGGATTGGCTGAGTATCGCAACGACAATAACCGATGGAGCCTGGACGGCTTGCCTACGGCACTAGCTCAGGAATAGTTGCGGCTGCCGAACAGCATGCTGCCAATGCGCACCATGTTGCCGCCCCGGGCAAGTGCCAACTTGTAGTCGGAGCTCATACCGATGGACTTTACAGCAAAATGAGGCTGATTGAAGAAAGTAGTGTCGGCAAGATGGGTGAAGAAATTGCAGAGGCGGTGAAATTCATCGCTTATCTGCTGCTCGTTATCGGTGTTCGATGCCATACCCATAAGCCCGCAAATGCGGACGTTTTGCAGTTGGGATCTCTGCGCTGTGTAATAGTCGAGCAGGGATAGTATCTCTTTTTCGTCCATGCCGAATTTTGTCTCTTCTTCAGCCAGGTACATTTGCAACAATACGTCTATGGTGCGGTTGTGTTTGGCCGCCTGTTTGTTGATCTCTTCAAGCAGCTTGAAGCTATCGACGGCATGAATCATGTGTACGAATGGCGCCAGATACTTTACCTTGTTTGACTGCAGGTGACCGATATAGTGCCAAATGATATCCTTGGGTAGTTCCTCGTGTTTGGCAACCAGTTCCTGCACATAGTTCTCGCCAAAGTGGCGCTGGCCAAGGTCATAAAGCTCCTGAATGTCTGACGAGGGTTTTGTTTTAGAAACGGCCACAAGCGTTGCGCCTGCGGCCGTCATTTCTTGTGTCAGTTCTTCCCACACGGGTCTGTTCACCATTTCTGTATCTTCTGTTTTCTTTAGAATTGTATTAGTTGGCGTATTCGCTCATGAACTTGATGCGCATCATTTTGAGATGTTCTATGCTCACATCGCGGTCCTTGAACTCTTCGTAGGCCTCGTCCATGTTGTCGTCGGCACTGTTGCGGAAGAAGTCGAAGATGTCTTCCTGCTCGTTCTCGTCCAGTTCCTGTTCCAGGCAATAGTCGAGGTTCAGCCGTGTGCCGCTGGCGACAATGGTTTCCATTTCCAGTAACAGATCGGGTAGGCTAAGTCCTTTGTTTTTGGCGATGGTCTCAAGCGGGATCTTTTTATCGATGTTCTGAATGATGAACACCTTCATACCGCTCTTATTCACCACGCTTTTCATGACAAAATCATCGGGCTTGGTGATGTCGTTCTCTTCAACATATTTAGCAATGAGCTCTACGAACTTCTTGCCGTAGCGAAGAGTCTTTCCTTTACTTACGCCCTGAATCTTTTCCAACTCCTCGAGGGTAGTGGGGTAGTTGGTAGCCATATCTTCCAGCGAATTTTCGAGGAAGATGACGAACGGAGGCAGATTTTTTTCGCGTGCCACCTGCTTGCGCAGGTCTTTGAGCATTTCGAAAAGAACCGGATCGGTGGTGGCAGTGCCGCCGGCCGTGCCACCTGCATCTTCGTCGTCGAAGTTGGCGTCCTCGTAATTGTGGTTGAGTGCCACCATTATAGAGTAGGGTTTCTTGTGGAATTTTTGCCCCTTCTCTGTGATCTTGAGCAGACCATACTCTTCAATGTCTTTGCGGATCATGCCTTCCAGCATCATCTGGCGGATGAGTGAGTTCCAGAAATTGGCGTCCATGCCCATAACCAGTCCGGCGCCGAACGACTTGAGTTTGTCGTGACGGAAAGTATGTATCTGCGGGTTTGCTTTACCCAGTATCACGTTCACAACATATTCTATACCAAAGCGCTCATCGAGCTCTTTGATAGCGTCGAGCGTGATCTTGATACTGTCTTTTACTTCTAGTTTCTCTTTAGGATTCTTGCAGTTGTCGCAGTTGCCACAGTTTTCTTTTTTATATTCTTCACCGAAGTAGTGCAGCAACAGTTTTCTGCGGCATACACCACTTTCCACGTAGGCAAGTGTCTCGGAGATCAACTGTGCGCCCATCTCTCGTTCGCTGAGTGGTTTGTCGCGCATCAGGTGTTCCAGTTTCTGCACGTCTTTGTGCGAGTAGTATAGCAGGCATTTGCCTTCCATACCGTCGCGGCCGGCACGCCCGGTCTCCTGGTAGTAGTTCTCCAGCGATTTGGGGATGTTGTAGTGTATCACAAAGCGTACATCGGGCTTGTCGATGCCCATACCAAAAGCTATGGTAGCTACGATAACATCTACTTTCTCCATCAGGAACTGGTCCTGACGTTGAGAGCGCACTGCCGCCTCGAGGCCCGCATGATAGGCAACCGCACTAATGCCATTGGCCTGGAGCGTCTGAGCCAGTTCTTCGGTTGTCTTACGGTTGAGCGTGTAGATGATGCCGCTCTTGCCTTTCATCGTATTGATGAATTTTACTATGCTCTTTAATGTCTGTTCTTTTGATGTTTTGGGAACGATCTCGTAATAAAGATTCGCACGGTTGAATGAATCGATAAATATGTTTGGTTCTCTTAAATTCAGATTCTTAACGATATCATCCTGAACTTTCGGTGTGGCTGTTGCGGTGAGTGCGATTATAGGAAGCTCCGGGTTGATCATATCGATCATGTCGCGAAGCTTGCGGTATTCAGGACGGAAATCGTGTCCCCATTCTGAGATACAGTGTGCCTCATCGACGGCGATGAAAGAGATCTGAAGGTCTGAAAAGAATGAGATGTTCTCTTGTTTGGTAAGCGTTTCGGGGGCAACATAGAGCATTTTGGTCTTGCCTTCGGTAAGATCAGCCTTGACCTTTTTTTGCTGTGCCTTACTGAGTGTGGAGTTGAGAAAGTGTGCAATATTGTCGCTTGAACTATATCCTCTGATCAGATCGACCTGATTTTTCATGAGTGCGATGAGCGGAGAAACGATGATCGCGACTCCCTCGCTGACGAGCGCGGGTAGCTGGTAGCACAAAGACTTACCGCCACCGGTAGGCATGATAACAAAAGTGTCTTTGCCGCCGAGAATGCTCTTTATGATCTTCTCCTGCTCACCTTTGAAATTATCAAAACCGAAATATTGCTGTAATTCTTTTTTTAGATTCAGTTTAGTACTGCTACTGACAACACCCATACACAAGAAATTAACTAATAGTTATTAAATCATTCTGCAGCCAACGAAAAAATAAGTGGGAATGATTTTAAAGGACTGCGAATTTACACTGTTAAGTTAACTCAAATAGGTGGGAATTGCAAGTATTTTGTTATAAAATAAAATAACTGACAGTTTGAAAACAAAACCCCGGCAGCAAACATTTGAAAACTAATGAATTATAGTTTTGATGACCTTGATCTTATTTTCGCTATTCGAAATTCGGGTGAAGTATAGTCCTTTCGGCAGATTGTCTGCCGATATCTGCAGTGTGTTACCACCCGCGGTAACCGGCATGGAGCGACTGTAAACAACCCGTCCGCCAATGTCGGAAATGGAGATGTTTAATATGTCGGCCTTGTTACTGAGGAAATTGATGTAGCATACTCCTGAAGACGGATTAGGGTATAAGATGCAATCGAGGCCGGTCTTATCTAACGTATTTTCAACTTCGGTGGTTTGTGTCATGTAGCGGAGTGCCTTGTAGGCATTGATCTTGCCCCAGCCCCAAGTATTGCTGCCTGTTGCGGGGATAGTACCTGTGAAGCCGTCGGTGATTGCAGAGATGCGCATGATCTTCTTCACAGAATCGGGGGTGAGGAGCGGATTTACCTGAAGCATCAGTGCGATAATACCTGATACAGCCGGTGAAGACATAGAGGTGCCGGCGGCCATTGCATATGGGTAGTCGCGGCCGCTCATAGTTACCTTGCTGATAACTGCATTGTAGTTGTCGCCGCCCGGGGCGTAACTGGTATCGTAAGAGCTTACGCCTGAGGCCAAAGCGAAGCCCGGACCGGTGATGTCAGGCTTCATGCGATTGTCGGCTGTAGGCCCCATACTTGAGAAAGGAGCAATGCGCCCAACAACTGCACCCGGGTAGCCGAGGCTGGCACCGCTAATGTTGGTGAAACCTGCTTTGCTGGTGTATGCACCTACAGAAATGGCTGAATGTGTGCTACTGTAATCGGACGTGGTCATGCGGGTATCGCCGCTTACGGCAAACGGGTAGCCGAGCTTTTTGAGCTGACCATAGTAGCCTGTAGGTGGGAACACATAACCCTCCCACATATTTATGGTGCCTGATGTGCCGGTTGCTGTGAGGCAGATATTGTCCGGTACACGGCTATAGAATGAAAGGAACGCATGTGGTTTTCCGTTGTATTCGTTGGCAACCATAGAAGCCGTGATGAAGCAGGTGTCGCCGTTTGACCCGATGAGGTTGAAGGATGTTGTGGTGTCGGTCATGCAGAGACTAACAGTTGAGTCTATTGCTGAAGGGCCGTTGAACAGACGGAAATTGAGACAGAAGCTTTTTGCTGTGTCTCCCCAGATATCGAGCCATGTGCGTTGGTTGTCGGCCGCGAGGTAAGGAGAGAATGTGACAAATGTGCTGACTGTATTGTTTGAAGCAGTGAATGTTTTTTGCAGGTGAATGGTGTCGCCACCGTTATTGCCGGCAGAACAGGCGAATATCCGGCCGGGGCCGGTAAGGGCGTCGCAGGCCTGACTGAAGAACGAATTGCCGTCGTGCGGACCTATGCTGCTTCCCCAGCTGAGGTTGGCAACGGCAGATTTGAATACAGAAGCTGAATAGGTGAAAATATAATTTATCCCGTCAATGATATCTGAAGCACCCGGCATAGCCCACTGGTAGGGTGCGGGCATAATGCCCACCAGAACCAGGTCGCTTTCGTATGCCATGCCGCGATAGCGATTATTGGAGGCGCTGCCAAAGCCTGAGCCGGCGGCAATGCCTGCTACATGGGTGCCATGAGATGTAATAGGTGTGTCGGTGCCGGAGGTCATGATGACATATGGATCGGTAAGTTCCTGTCCGTAGCTGTAGCCTGCGGGTGGTGTACCTGCATTCTTTTGCTTCCACACCCTGCGCACTCTGTATGTGCTGTGCAAGGTGTCGAACAGAGTAGGGTGCCGCATGTCGAAACCTGCGTCAATGACTCCGACGACCACATTCTTTCCGGTCATCATTGTGGGCAGGTTGTATCCTTTTTGGGCCGAATCGGCTTTGGTGGCCCTGCGGGCCTGATCGAGTGAAGGGCCGACGGGCATATCAAGGTCTATGTGCGTAATGCCTGTGATCGTTGCGAATTCCTTCACCTTTTCAACAGGGATCTGTACGGTCCAAACATTTCCGGCTTTTGTTCCGGTATATGCGCCCAGCGCAGTGATGGCGCTCTCATCGACGGTGCTGTTTACTCGGATGAAGGCACTGATAAAAGTACTACCTCCTATGAATTTATACACGTATCCGGGCACTAAGTTCTTACCGTTGGTCCGGCCAGCCTCGAATAGGTACTGACGCGTGAATGCCGACATTTTGGCGGCATTTGGTGCGTTCTGCGCTTGAGTAGTGCTTATCAGAGAGCCGAACGAAAGGATGCCGGCAAGGACGAGTTTTTTCATTTTCTGAGAATTAATTGGTGGGTACACCAGTTGTAACTGTCGGCAATTTACGCAATCGTTGCCGTTAAACAGGCATGCAAAGGCCTGATAGCCTGCGGGAAAAAATAAAGCCTCCGAATTTTCGGAGGCTTTATAACACAAATGAAAATTGATCTTATTCGAGTATTATCCTTGCCATATGAGCACTGCCGTCATCGCCTTTGAATCGAACCACATACATGCCACGTGCCAGTTGGGCCGGTAGGTTGATGTGGTTCGTGCCTTTTGTAAGGGATTCGGAGGCAACAACGCGGCCATCAATCGAGTACACAGAAATTTGTCCGTGTGACTCCGAATTTATCTTTAGGTCACCAGAAGTTGGATTTGGAAAAAACTGCAGAGATTGGATTTCGTTTAGAGAATAGTTCTCTTTGACAATTGGTCGGGGAGAAACAGTTTCCGGATCGTTGAATTTAATGAGAAAAGCATCCCAACCTTCAAGTATCGTGTCACAGGCACCTGGCGTGGTAAAATCAGTCGCTTGCTCTGTATATCCGGCAACATACAAATGCCCTTCACCATCGACAATTGCCGAAGTAGCCACGTCGTAGCCGTCGCTACCAAAGTATGTCCCCCAGAGTCTATTACCTGAACTATCAAAACCGGCAGCAAAGCCATCATAATATCCTCCGAAAGAACTGTGGTATGATCCCGACGTTGCAATACCTGTATCACTCGTTGTAATGCCCGCTATGAAAATATTGTTTGATTCATCCAATGTCACTGAGTATATATTTTCATAACCCGCACCGCCGTAGTAAGTGCTCCAAAGGAGATTTCCGGACTCGTTGAATTTAGCAACAAATCCGTCCTGTGTACCTCCAACAATTGACGTCATAAAGGCGCCGGTAGTTGCGATTCCAGTGGAGCTGGTTGTTCCTCCACTAAAATAAATATCTCCACTATTACTTATTGAAAGAAAACCGCTTAAATCATTTGACTCTCCACCATAATAGGTGCCCCATATCCGATTGCCTAAGCTGTCGAATTTTACAAGAAAAACGTCTGCCTCTCCAGATAGAGAAGTGCTATATGCACCCGTAGTCGCAACTCCTGTATCGCTCCAAGTTGCACCCGTCATATATACATCTCCATATTGACTCAATCCAACACCGGCGGCAGTATATCCTTGATAGTAGGTTGCCCATTTTCTGATCCCCAAACTATTAAACTTTACAAGAAACGCCATTGGACCCTCCACGAAATTCGTCAGATGGGATCCGGGTGTTGCAATCCCCGTGTCACTATTTGTTTGTCCGGAAACGTATACGTTGCCAAAATTGTCAACTCCGATAGCCCCGGCGTTTTCACTATAGGCTCCTCCATAATAAGTGGCCCATAGACGTGCTCCCGCAGAATTGAATTTAACAATGAAGGCATCCTGACCCCCATTTATATTTTCCTGGTATGCCCCCGGAGTCGAGATGCCATTTGAACTGAAGGTTGTTCCTGTTAAATAGATATTCCCGGAGTCATCAATCGCAATTGGATTCTCATTAAGTGGATTTTCATTTCCGCTTCCACCGTAATAAGTGGCCCACTGGCGTATTCCGGCACTATTAAATTTTACAAGGAAAATATCATTTTCACCGCCAAGGGTATCCTGATGCGCGCCAGGAGTTGATATGTTTGACGGACTGTTTGTGAAACCTACCATGTATATGTTTCCATCGTTATCAGAAACAATTGATCGTCCGCCATCCGTTAAACCTCCACCGAAATATGTAGCCCATAAAACTGAGCCGGACGATGTGTCAGCGGCGGTCACTGTGATCATTTTTGTGGCAAAATCACTCCCGCAATCATTCGTGATCTCGTATGAAATATTAACTGTTCCGGCCCCTATTCCAGTAACGATCCCCGTTGATCCGACACTCGCAATAGAGGCGTCTGATGAAGACCAGGTACCACCCGTTACTGAAGGTGATAATGTAATGCTGACGCCCACTGCGACGGTTGATGACCCTGAAAGTGTACCCGCATACGCCATGGTACTCACAGTAACAATAAGTGTTGAGTAACACCCTCCACCTATTGTGTATGATATTGTAGTAGTCCCTGCACTCGCTCCCGTCAAAATGCCGGATGAGGCACCGACCGTGGCAGCAGTTGTGTTACTGCTGGTCCAGGAACCGCCGCCAACTGACGAGGTGAGCGTTGTTGTTGAACCGCTACACAAATAGGAGGTTCCACTAATTGTGCCCGATCCGGAAATGATGGTCAGAATCTTGCTTTTAAAACATCCCGTTGTTGTTTTAGTGTAGGAAATTAGGCTGGTGCCGGCAGCTAAGCCATTCGCGATGCCAGACACCGATCCGATTGTCGCGACGCTGGTATTGCTGCTACTCCATGTGCCGTCTGGCGTGGTATTTGTAAATGATAGATAGGAGCCGGGGCAAGTCGTCGAGTCGCCGTAAATAGTATTGGGTAGAGGATTTACACCGATCGATTTAGTGACGTAACAACCCGCACTTACAAAATAGGAGATGGTAGCAGTCCCGACATTAACACCCATTACGATGCCGGAGGTCGAATTTACAGAAGCGATGGATGGATTGCTACTGGACCATGATCCGCCAGTTATTGTGTGTGTGAATGCGGTAGATGCCCCCATACACACGTTAGCGTTTCCGGTTATGGCACTTGGTGTTGCAGTGATGGTGATGACAGCTGTGGCAAGGCAGCCCGACAAACGATAGGAGATTGTAGCTGTACCGGCGGTTATGCCTGAAACAATGCCACTGGACAAGCCCACAGTAGCGATTGCAGTGTTACTGCTTGTCCATGTTCCGCCTGATGTTGAATTGGTAAGTGTTGCGGTCTGTCCTGTACAGACAACAGACGCTCCCGCGATTGAACCTATGGCCGAACTTATGTTCACGGTTGTGGTTCTGCTACAACCTGTTCCCACCGCATATGTAATTAAAGACGTTCCGGTGGCAATGCCGGTCACCATACCTGTAGTGCTACCAATTGTAGCAACAGAGGTGGTCGCTGACGACCATGTTCCGCCTGATGTGGCAGAGGTAAGTGTAGTGGTGTTTCCTACACAGGTAGTGGCAGTGCCGGTGATGGCCGCAGGGAGGTTTATCACAGAAAACGTCCTCGTAGTATTACAGCCGCCGGGTAAGGTATAGATGACATTTGTGCTACCCGCTGCAAGACCATTGAGTATGCCGGTGGCAGCACCAATAGAGGCTACAGTAGCGTTTGAGCGGGTCCATGTACCACCTGCAGGAGTGCTGGTTAGTGTTTGTGTGGTGCCCATGCACATTGAGGATACGCCAGCGATGGATGAAGGTGTAGACAATACAGTTTGTGTACGTGTGACGAAACATCCGGAGATCGTTCTGGTATACGTCACTGTAGTTGTGCCCGGAGTTATGCCGTTGAGTACACCCGATCCCGTGCCAATGGAAGCTACTGATGAGTTTGAAGAAGTCCACGTGCCGCTACCTGAGCCTGAGACTGTGAGTGTAGAACCGGAACCTGCACACGTTGAGCCGGTGCCTGTAATGGCGCCCGGCTGTGGATAAATAAGAACGGGTGCGGTGAAAACAGCAGTGCCTACGGTGTAGGTGACGGTTGCTGAGCCTATTGTTAGCCCGGTAATGATGCCTGTTGTGCTGCCAATAGTAGCTGTTGCCGGGTTGCTGATGCTCCATGTGCCACCTGAGGTGTCGATGGTGAGTGTCTTGCTGATGCCGATACAAACATTGGGTCCTCCGGAAATTGTGATGGCTTGCAAAGCAGACGTACATGAGAAAACCAGCATTACTGCCAGTAGTGTGATTTTTTTCATAAGGTGTTCTTAGGTTGGGTTAAGAAATCGGGTACCGAACAAAGGTAATATAATTATTGGTCGAAAAGAAAATGGCGCAATGATCTTGTGTCATTGCGCCATTAGTTGTAAATCGAAATATGAACTATTCTAACACTATCCTTGCCACATGAGCACTACCGTCATCTCCTTTGAATCGAACCACATACATGCCACGTGCCAGTTGGGCCGATAGGGTGATGTGGTTGGTGCCTTTGGAAAGGGATTCGGAGGCGACAACACGGCCATCAATAGTGAGTATTGACAGGTCACCGGATACTGATGCATCTATCGACAACTGACCGCTGGTAGGGTTGGGGTAGATGGAGATATTCGCAGTGTTTTCGTTGTCAGATACACCCGGCTTTGGTGCTGTGATTGTAACGACTGTAGTTGATGAACAACTGTCAAGCGTGTAGCTTATTGTTGCTGTTCCTGCTGCAATACCGGTTACCACCCCTGTTGATGAACTGACTGTAGCTACGGAAACATTGCTGCTTGACCATGTGCCGCCGCTGATAGTTGGGGTGAGCGTAAGCGTTCCTCCTGCTGAAACGGTTGTGCTACCGGAAACGGTTGGCGAGCCGAACTTCTTCACGGAAATCTTTCCGCCAGCGGAAGCATCTGCATAGGCTACGTACACATTGTCAGAACCGTCGATAGCTATAGCTGAATGGCTGCCGCCCCCAGGAATAGAAACCCCTGAGCCTAGTGTTACCCAGGCGGTGCCGTTGAACTTTTTCACCATCAACCCAGCGGTAATGCTATCATCTGCATAACAAATGTAAGGTTCGTTCGCACTGTTGAATGCCATAGGGTTACGTCCCCATGCAGTGCCCACCGAAATTCCCGGAGCGCCGACTGTTGTCCAAGAGCCACTGATGAATTTCTTTACGGTAATTCTACCGCTCACTGAGCCGTCCATGTAGCAGATATATGGAACGCCTGCATTATCTACTGCTACGCTGCCCTGTCCGCCGGAAGAAATAGGTGCGCCACCTACATACACCCATGAGCCCGAGGTTGTATCAAACGTCTTTACACCAAAGATGCCACTAACTGCTTCGAGGTAAGCTACATAGATTGTTCCACTTGCAGTAACTGCGATAGATGTGTGGTTCGCGTTATAAGTTGTGCCTGTAACGCTTCCTCCTACACTTACCCAACCGGCAGATGAGTCGTACTTTTTAACAGTTGGGTTACCTGAGATGGAGTTGTCGCGATACACAATATATGGCGTACCATCAGCAGACATTGCGATACATTCATACAATGCGGTTGATGCTGATATTGTTGCTGCACCTACACTTACCCATGATGAGCCGGATAGTTTTTTAACTGCTGCTTTCGCGCTGGAAGCTCCTTCCTGGTAAACTACATAAGGCGTTCCTGATGGGTGAATTACAATGTTCGTGAAGTTGCCTGTGCCGGTAGAGACCATTGCTAATGGGCTTAAGAAATTCCAGGTGCTACCGTTGAATTTCTTGACTACAGCTGTGTTTGACATGCCCGCATCTTTATATGCTATGTATGGAGCGCCTGACGCATCGATATCAATTGCCGCGTATGTCGCCACTCCGGCAGATATCCCCGCTGTGCCCACCGTACCCCATGTTCCGGGACATGCTGCACCCGTTCCTCCTGTTACCGTTACCGCTTTTGTAGCAACTGCTGTGCTGCACACATTTGACTTTGTGTAGGAAATAAGTACCGAACCTGTAGCTACACCAGTTACAACTCCCGTTGAACCAACTGTAGCAACTGATGGATTTGATGAAGACCAAGTGCCGCCTGAGATCGCGTTAGAAAGTGTGATGGTGCTGCCTACTGCCACTGATGAAGCACCTGCAATTGTGCCTGCGGTAGGAGCCGGAACAACGGTAACTGTGACCGTTGCCATTCCGCTACCTGTGGCATAAGTGATTATAGACGTTCCTGACGCTGTTCCGTAAACGACTCCTGAACTTGTAACCACCGCAGTGCTCGTGTCTGATGACGACCACGATCCACCTGTAGGGCTACCTGTGAGTGTAACAGATGTACCTGTGCAGATACCCAGTGGGCCGCTGATACCGGTCGAGTAATTCACACGCAGATTAGTTGCAGAGGCTTTTGTGCCGCAACTGTTTGAAACGCTGTAGTGGATCACGGCCCAACCTGTGTCGACACCTGTTGCTATACCTGTAGAACCGACAGTTGCTACTGATGGTGAAAGGCTGCTCCAGGTGCCTCCACCGCCGCCATATGTAAGCGTCAGTCGCACGGTGTCACCTGCAGCGATACGTGCCTTTATTTTGTCGCCTTCAGCTTTTGTGATCATGTAAACCGGAATCGACACTGACGATCCATATGTGCCGGGGCCCATGTCGATGGGGTCGGCTGATGTATTGTTGATGATCACACATGCAGATGCACCGGCAGTTTGGGCTTCCAATGCTTTCAGCCCGAATTCGCATGTGCCACGGTCGATGAGTGCAATGTAGCCGGTAAAGTATCCTGCTGAGTGTGCTGAGCAGCCGAGCGGATTACTTGATGATGCCAACTTAACCATGTTGCCGGAGAATGCTACAGGGATTCCGCCCCATGCACCACTTCCGCCGTCATTATAATTGGCTGAGCTGAATTTGAGTTGTTTTGCAAGGCTTGACGGTGAGCTGATAGCAAGGTGTGCATCCTGGAGCGCCACTGTGCCACCTACACCAACGGTTGCCATGCCGGTCTGAATTCCGGGGCGAGGCATTGGGTTGATCGTAACGTTTTTTGTAACAGTTGCGGTTCCGCATGCTCCCGCGAATGTGTAGCTTACCGGAATCACGCCTTCGTTAAGTGCATACAATACCCCGGTAGAATCTATTGTTGCCAGTTCAGGAATGGACGCACTCCATGTGCCTCCTGAGGTAGCATTTGTAAGTGTAATACTGTTTTCTTCGCACACTACTGATGGGCCTGATATCGCTCCCAATGTTGGTGCTCCGTTTACAGTCACGACTGCCATCGACATGCCTGATCCGGCAATATAGGTTACCATCGTGGTGCCGGCAGAAATTCCTGCCAGGCCACCGCTGCCCACTATTGCACCCACTGATGGGTTGGATGATGACCATGTGCCGCCCGCAGGCGTGCCGGTGAACATTGCAGTATCGCCAATACAAACTACTCCTGGCCCTGAGAACGTGGTTGGCGTGAATACATTGACTGTAGTCACAGAGGAGCGAGTGCCGCAGCTATTGCTCACAGTATAGTTGATATTGACTAAGCCAGTATCAACACCGGTTACCGCACCTGTCCCCGAACCAACTGTAGCAATAGCTGTTGACGCGCTGTTCCAATAGCCGCCACCACCGCCATAAGTTAGTGTCATGCGTACTGTGTCACCCATTGCGATACGGAGCGCGATCTTATCGCCTTCTGCCTTGGTGATCATGTACACAGGAATTGTAACAGATGCGCCTGACGCACCGGGGCCCATATTGATCGGGTCATCACTAGTATTATTCACAATCACAACAGCAATTGCACCTGCAGTTTGTGCCTGAAGCGCTTTGTAGCCGAATTCGCATGTGCCGCGATTTATGATGGCAATCTTACCGGCAAAGTAACCGGAGCCAAAGGTGCCACAAGCAACAGGGTCTGTTGACGGAGCCAATTTTACTTCCTGTGCAGTAAATGTTGCAGGAACACCACCCCAGTTTCCTGATCCGCCATTGCTATAGTGTGCAGATGTGAATTTGAGCTGAGAGGCGATAATAGATGGTGAACTGATAGCGAGGTGAGCATCTTGAAGCGTAATGGTGCCACCTGCAGGTACCGACGCCGGTCCTACCTGAATGCCCGGACGAGGCTGAGGGTTAACTGTCAGTGTTTTTGTCGCCGTAGATGTTCCGCAACTATTTGAAACAGTATAGCTGATTGTAAGCACACCCGAGTTGAGTGCACTCACCACAC
>JBGAQG010000053.1:0-12669 GCA_044220845.1 Flavipsychrobacter sp.
ACGGTTTCATTCCTTTTTTTATCTTTGATAAACTCACCAAACACAAACAACTTGGAAAGTACAGAAGGCGACACGAGCTTTTTTCCATTGCTACTGCAGGCATCAGACAGCGTTTTCACATCGTCGGGGGCCACAATACTCATCATCATCGTATTGATCCTATTACTGCTTACCGCTATAACAGCCGGTGCTGAAACTGCTTATTTTTCGCTGTCAGCAAAGGATATCAATTTCCTGAAGAGCTCCGACAAATCAAGTGCGCGCACTGCAGGACTGCTGCTCGATCAGCCTAAACGACTCCTCGCCACCATTCTTGTTGCTAACAACTTTATCAACATAGCCATAGTTATCACTACAGATATGCTGGTGAAAATGATGTTGCAGGGGCTGCATCTCAGTGCCATAGTATCGTTCCTGATACAGGTAGTTTGCGTCACTTTCTTGCTGGTGCTCTTTGGCGAGGTATTGCCCAAGGTATATGCCACACAGAACAATCTGCGCATGGCCTTGTTCTCGGCTCCGTTCCTGCAGGTGCTGTCGTGGATGTTCAAGCCGGTGAGCGGATTTTTGGTGTCTTCTACCCGCTTCATCGAGGGACGTATGGGCACCAAATCTTCCAACATATCCAACGAAGACTTTGAACACGCCATAGAACTGACCGTGGGCCACTCGGCCACACGCGAGGAGGTGAACATCTTTAAGGGCATCCTTAAGTTTGGCAACATTACAGCCCGCCAGGTGATGCGCACAAGGCTGGATGTGAGCGGCGTGGACTTCGATCTTACTTTCCCTGAGGTGCGCAAGCTTTGCATAGAGGTAGGATACTCGCGCCTGCCGGTATTTAAGGAGAACCTGGACAACATTGTAGGCATGATCCACACAAAGGACTTTTTGCCACATATAGACAACGACGAATTTGAATGGCACGGTCTGATGCGCCCCGCGTTCTTTGTGCATGAAGGCAAGCTGATTGAGGACCTGCTGAAAGAGTTCCAGCAGAAACGCCAGCACTTCGCGGTGGTGGTGGACGAGTTTGGCGGCACTTCGGGTATCATTACGCTTGAGGATATCATGGAGGAAATAATTGGTGATATTAAGGATGAATTTGACGAGGACGATCTCCACTTCAAGAAGATAGATGATAATAATTTCGCTTTTGAGGGCAAGACCCTCATCAACGATGTGTGCCGTATCATAGGGCTTCCGTCAGACGAGTTTGATAATGTACGCGGTGAAAGCGATTCGCTGGCAGGTCTGGTGCTGGAGATCGCGGGTAAGTTTGTAGCCGTGAACGATGTGGTGTCTCATCAGAACTACGACTTCACGATACTTGCTGTAGAGAAAATGCGTATCACCCGGGTAAAGGTCACTATTAATCCACCGGTGACGGACACGGAAGAGTAGCCATTTAAGAAACGTTCCAAAACTCACCGACCAACGCTTGGCAGCCCCAGCAAAATTTTCTGCTTTTCAATTGCTAAATACCGTACAAATAATTGGATATCAATTATTTGCAAATGCTAACACACAAATTACTGTAGCTAAGTAGAAAGGAGGTATCTGTCATTTTTCACACTACTGCGCGCCAGCACGTTCCTTACAGAGGTTGACAATTGGCATGACCTGACAAGACCCGATGTAACAATTGTGCATGTGCTGCCAACAGCAAGTGGCGGAGCCCGGGAAATATGGTGCGCAAGGTAAACGTAGCGCCATACCCGACGCGCGAAATGTTCCCGTTTCGGGCGAAAAAATCAGAATTCATGATAAGTCATTGATTTATAGCGATATACGGTTTCAGAAACTCCCAAAAAACTCCCACATTTATCACACATTATTTTCTTAATATGTTCTGTGTGAGAAAAATAGAATTGCGTAAGACAGAAGATTGCCGAGAGCAGCCAAACAGCCATAAAAATGCCGCAAATAACATGCCAATAAATGTATGTAGCAGGTTATTCAATAATGAGTTTGCTGCGCCAGGTGCCCGTGGTAGTATTTAGGTGTATGAGGTAAATACCTGGAGGCAGTGTGGTGGTTACGGGTAGGTTGTGCGTGAGAGTTTGGGTACTGAGGGTGCGGCCCGTAACATCGGTAATGGTGGCAACGGCGGTGCCGCCTTGCGGCAGCTGCACCGTAAATGTGCTGTTCGTGGGGTTGGGGAACAGGGCAAAACCTGAACGAACAAAATCTCCGCCCGATACATAGGATGGGTCAGCAATCTTTTCAACAGATACTGAGTCGATGTAGTAGTATGTTGTTGGAGAGCCTGATGGCAAAGGAGAACGGGTAGTATTTACGTCATTATTAAAATTACCGATTATCATGTGCTTAAACGCTGAATCAGCGGTAAATGTATCACTGATTGTTACCCAATTTACCTTATCTGTAATGTGCTCCGGAGTAAATGATATCTGTGGCGTAAACGGAAGCTCTTTGTTGGTTGTTTGATAAACATTCCCCACCCGGTAGAAAAATACAGACGGTGCTGCTGTGGCGTAGGAACTGTTATCACCCAGTGAAACCCTAAGCAACACTCGATATCGCGCACCAATTTCCAACGCAGGCAGATCAACTTCTGCGTACTCTCGATAATTGGGAGGACTAATGGCCCATGTAGCAATCCCGATGTATGAATTTGACAACGATGGCTGAGAACCAAAAACATTAATGGGGACACCAACATCGTGATTCGTCCCGGACAAAGTATCATGACAGATATTGAAATAATCGGGCGAGGCAACACTTGGACTGTGCCAATATAAACATGAATCAAGTTCACCTAACCCATAAGGACACGTGGAATATAATGCGAAATCGGCGTTGGGAACAAGGTTTTGAGCATGCGTGTTGCCAGCTGCTATGAGCAACAGAATTATAGATAATAACTTGAGTAAGTGTTTCATGGTTACTATCAAAAATACGAAATACTTCCATACATAGCAACCGTGACAAAAATCTACGGCCAATCAAACGTCATGGTCTTCACAAGGTCGGGGTGCAGGCTTTCAAATACCGGACAAGTGCGGGCTATGCGCTCTATGATGGCCTTCTGTTTGTCGGTAAACGGCTGACTTTTGGGAAAACGCATATGCACCTTTATCTCACCAATGCGGCGCGGGTCGGGCACCATTATTTTGGTCACTTCGCATTCTGCCCCGGTTATGTCCAACTCGTGCACCGATGTGGCAATACCAATAGTGGTGACAATACAGGCCGCCAGCGCAGTGGCAACAAGGTCGGTAGGCGAAAAACGCTCGCCCTTGCCATGATTATCTACAGGCGCATCGGTCTCTATGGCGCTGCCCGAGCGGGTGTGGGTGCAGCTGGTACGGAGGTCGCCGGTATATGTTACGAGTGCTGTCATAGTTGTTTTTGTGTTAAAAGTGCAGGTATAAAGGTAGTGAAGAGTAGTTTTATTTTTTTGAATGAGACATACTAACTAATTTAGTATGTAGGTATGAAAAGCCTTAGGCGTAGTTTTTGGTTGCTGGCAGGAATGTGTACATGGGCAGGGTATGCCCATGCGCAGGCCGCTAAGGACACAGTGAAAAAAGCTGTTCCGCCGGCTGCAAAGGTGGCCCCCAAGGGTCCGAAACCAATAGAGCACGAACTGAGCGGTGGCATCCGCCTGAACTCGAATGGCTGGGGCGTGTATGGCGAGCTGGGCAAGGTGAAGTTCAACAACACCAAGACGGCTGATATGTTTTACCGGGTGAACTTCTTGCAGCTGGAGCTGGGCGAGATCAGAAGTCCGCAGCAGGAAAAGCTGAGATCAGAGGGTAACGCCACAGGTGGCACCACCAAGTACATCTACGGAAAGATCAACAACTTTTATACACTGAAACTGGGTTTTGGTCACCGTGCCATGCTGGCCGGCAAACCCGACCCCGGATCGGTATCGATACACTGGGCAAATGTGGTAAGCGGATCGCTGGGGATGATGAAACCCTACTACCTGAATGTGTGGAGCGATCCAAACGCAATAAAATACACAGAAGACACGAAGAACCTGTTCCTGTCGCAGCGGTCCATAATGGGTGCCGCGGGCTTCGGTACGGGCCTGAGTGAGATGAAGATGGTGCCGGGTGGCCACTTTAAGTCCATGCTGCACTTTGACCTGCCGGGCGCACGCACCAGTGTGCTGTCGCTGGAGACAGGTGTAAGTGTAGACTACTATGCCGAACCCATAACCATAATGGCTAACAGAGACCCCCAACAACTTTTTGTAGACTTTTTCATGGCCATACAATTTGGCAAACGTTGGTGATGGTCGTAATTTGCAACCCGATATGCAAGAATTGCCGGTAATCAGTAAAGGAGAAGAACGCCAGAAGAAGCCGAACTGGCTGCGAGTGAAACTGCCGATAGGCGAAAGCTACCGCCATGTGCGCAACCTCGTGGACACCCACAAGCTGCACACTATATGCGAAAGCGGCAACTGCCCGAATATGGGCGAGTGCTGGGGCGAAGGAACAGCTACATTCATGATACTGGGCAACATCTGCACAAGATCGTGCGGTTTCTGCGCGGTGGCCACCGGTCGCCCCGAACCGGTGGATTGGGACGAGCCGCAGCGCGTGGCAGAGGCCATCCACCTGATGAAGGTGAAACATGCAGTGATCACGTCGGTAGACAGGGACGAACTGAAAGACGGTGGCTCCATAATATGGTACAATACCATAAAGGCGGTGCGGGCACTGAACCCCAACACAACCCTGGAAACACTGATACCCGACTTTAAAGGCGATTGGGACAATTTGCAACGCATCATAGACGCGGCACCCGAGGTGGTATCGCACAACATGGAAACGGTGGAAAGGCTGACGCGCAAGGTGCGCATACAGGCCAAGTATCACCGAAGCCTGGAGGTATTGCGCCGCCTGAAGGATGGCGGCATGCGCACCAAGAGCGGCATCATGCTGGGTCTGGGCGAGGAAAAAGAAGAAGTACTGCAGTCGCTGCAGGACCTTGCCGATAACGGCGTGGACGTGGTGACGCTGGGCCAATATCTGCAACCTACCCAGAAACACCTGCCGGTAGTTCGTTTTGTACACCCCGATGAATTCGCGTTCTACCGCGAAGAAGGCCTGAAAATGGGCATTGACTATGTGGAAAGTGGGCCGCTGGTGCGCTCATCCTACCACAGCGAAAGGCACATAGGGAAGAGGTAATCGGGAGTTGGGATTGAATTTTTCTAGAAACTAATTGGAAAGGACCGCACAATACTGGATAGATAAGCTGCAACTGACACCGCATGTGGAAGGTGGTGCCTATGGAGAGGTGTACAGGGCGAACCTGATACTACCCCACTCCGCACTTATCAAGACGCACAACAGCGACCGCAATGCCATGACCAGCATTTACTTTTTGCTGCAGCATGGCGAGTTTTCAGCATTCCATCGAATAGCATCTGATGAATTGTGGCACCACTACGATGGCGGCACACTTTGTATCTACGAGATAACGCCCGACGGGCAACTGATACGGCACTTACTGGGCATTGAAGAAGGCGCTATGCCGTTTGTGGTGATACCTGCGGGCAGTTGGTTCGGGTCGAGGGTGGAACAGGAAGGCTCTTTCACGCTATGCGGTTGCACCGTTGCGCCCGGCTTTGACTTTGCCGACTTTGAACTGGCTGACAGAAAGGAACTCTCGGCGCAGTATCCCGCACATTCAGGTATCATCGCCGAAATGACACGTTAGTCTTTACCCTACGCGCCGCAAGGCTGATGTTCAACACCAGATCATGCTCATTCAGCCGTGTGTTGTTGCCAAGCGTGCGGTGCACAAACATGTATCCTGTTTCTATTTTCACAAATTGGCCTGCGGGAAGCAATACTCCCGCGAAAGCACGATGCTGGTCTACAACCGAGTAACTACCGGTTGTGTTAGTAAGAAACACCTCGTAATACCCCGACCATGATGTTTTGCCATGTGGTGAATAACGCAGCACAGGCCGCAGGCGTTGCCGCCATGCATGCGTTCCGCCCTCAAACCAGCGCGACTCGGCAGCATAGCGAGTGCTTACTGTAAAGTGACCTGTGCCGAGCAGATCGCCCTCGGCCATCACCGAGGCTCGGAACTCATCTTTCCCGCTGCCAAGCGCATCGCCGGTATGCACCAATGTGTTGCACGACCTGAAAAAAGCTATCGGAGATAAGCCAATATGAACCTTATCAGACGCATGATAGTAGGTCCAGTTGCGAAAAGAGGCCATCAGCGGCTGCTCCACAGGGTTGACGTGTGCACCAACGCTTTGCCGACGATACTGCAACTCGCCATCTGTCTGCCAGCGTGTTGTCAGCGGCACCTGTGTAGTGAACCGCGCCCAACTGTTGTAGTGCTGCGCCTGTGCACCGGGAAGCAAAAAAAACGTGAATGCGGCATACAACAGCGCATGCCGGCATTCACGTAAGTTATTCATTAGCGTTCGCATCGATTGCTGATCTCCTATTATCCTGATATGCCTTACAGAAGTGTTGTAGGGCACACATAATCGGTAAGAGTGAACTTGCCTGAGTTCTTTATTGCACCAAAACCGCCTTTCACATCTATCAGCTTGTCATAGCCGCGCGCCTTGAGGATGGAGATAAAGATCATAGACCTGTAGCCACCCGCACAATGCACGTAGTAAGTTTTGTCTTTGCTCAGTTGCTGCATGGCCGCATTCACATCATCAAGTGGCGTATTCTCTGCACCACGGATATGCTCGCTCAGGAATTCACTACGCTTACGCACATCTATCACCGGGGCATCATCATTTATCTCCTGACGCGCAGCCAACTCATCGGCAGAGATAGACTCTATCATATCAACGTCCTTACCTGAAGCCTTCCAGGCCGGGAAGCCACCATCCAGGAAGCCGATACAGAAGTCATAACCCACACGCGCCAACCTGGTTATCACTTCTTCTTCAGCACCCGGCTCAGCCACTATCAGTATTTCTTGTTTGATATCAGGTATGAGTGCACCCACCCATGGAGCAAACCCACCCTTGATACCGATGTTCACCGAACCCGGAATGAAGCCGGCAGCAAACGTTTGTGGGTCGCGGGTATCAAGTACCAACGCGCCGGTCTCATTAGCAGCAGCCTCAAAAGCCTCCGGCGACAGTGGTCGCTTGCCGCGTGCCAGTACAGTGTCTATAGAATCGTACACGCCTTTGTTCATAGCCACATTGAGCGGGAAGTAGGCCGGAGGCGGCATAAGGCCGTTGGTCACTTCTTTCACAAACTCCTCGCGGGTCATATCTGCACGCAAAGCATAATTCGTTTCCTTCTGATGGCCCAGTGTGTCAGATGTTTCCTTGCTCATGTTCTTGCCGCACGCACTACCTGCGCCGTGTGCAGGATAAACGATGATATCATCGGCCAGCGGCATGATCTTGTTCCGCAAACTATCGAACAGTGCGCCTGCCAGTTGCTCTTGTGTCATATCTGCAGCTTTCTGTGCCAGATCCGGACGACCAACGTCTCCTATGAAAAGTGTATCGCCCGAAAACAGACTGGTGGTATTTCCATTCTCTTCAGTAAGCAGGTAGCAGGAACTCTCCATGGTATGGCCGGGTGTATGCAACACCTTGATAGTGGCATTACCTACCTTGAACTCCTGACCATCTGAAGCAATTATTGCTTCAAAACCGGGCTGTGCGTTGGGGCCATAAACTATCTTGGCTCCTGTTTTTGCCGCCAGGTCCACGTGACCCGAAACGAAATCGGCATGGAAGTGTGTTTCGAAAACGTACTTGATGGTAGCCCCGTCATTTTTCGCCTTTGTCACATAAGGCATCACCTCACGCAGCGGATCAATGATAGCAGCTTCGCCATTGCTTTCAATGTAATAGGCTCCTTGTGCAAGGCAGCCGGTGTAAATTTGTTCGATCTTCATTTTTATATGTTTTTAGTGTTTTCCGATTTTTATACAAATTTCAGTAGTTGTTTGCGTTACATGCGGAACAATTGTCCCACAACTCATGCAAAGTAAATTTCTCTTATGAAGATATAAATACCCATGATAAGCACCAACCAACCGAAACCTTTTTTCAACTTGTGACCGGGAATGTTGCGCGACAGCCTGGTACCCACCAATATACCTGCAACAGCAATTGCTGTGATGGTGAGTAAAAACTGCCAATTGACATTGGCCGAACCGAGGTCGCCCGCAAACCCTGAAAGAGAGTTCAACGCAATGATGAGCAGCGAAGTTCCCACTGCGCGCTTCATGGGTAATCGCAATAAGAGCACCAATGCAGGAATGAGCAGGAAACCGCCTCCTGCACCCAGCACACCCGTTACGACTCCTATACCAATGCCTGCGAGAATGAATTGAAGTGTCTTGTTTTCGCCATTCTCGTCGATCGCAGATTCGGCATTGCCGCCCCTGATCATAGAAAGTGACGCTGCCACCATAAGCAGGGCAAAGAGCGTCATAGTAGCCATCTGGCGGGTAATTACCATATCTCCGGCCGCAAAGATCACCTTCGGCACCAATGGCAAAAGAAACCTACGCACAAAAAGAATTGTGGCAATTGAAGTAATCCCAAAAAGTCCCGCCACACGCAATTGCACATTGCCTTGACGATAATGTCGAAATGCCCCAACCAAACTGGTGCTACCTACGATAAACAAGGAATAATAGGTGGCCTGCATAGCATCTATACCAAATAGATACACGAGCACCGGCACGGTAAGTATGGAACCACCACCACCCACGAGCCCCAGAGAAAGCCCAATGAGTATGGATGCAATATACCCGGCAACGATCATGATGCAAAGGTGCAACTGAAAGCACTCCTGTTCTGTAACAATTGTCCCTGAAGACATGTTTCCGGTCTCAAAACAGACACTTTAAACATCGCGCAAAACCATGTGTGCAAAGGTTTTCGCGGTGAAACGGCGATGATGAGATTTTTTTGCCAAAATCTTTTTGAAATGCGCGTTTTTATGTTAATTTTATGTCCTAACAACCAAACACATTTTTAAAACAAAAACTTACTGTATGAAACTAAGGATCTTTACAGGCATGCTGATGGTGGTTTTCCTGTCTCTGTTCAACTCATTTGCTGCTAATGCTCACGGAGGTTGCAAAAAAGGCAACTGCTGCCGCCCTGCACATCACAGCTGGGGACATCATGGTTACTTCTACGGCCCTGATGGTTACTACGCAAAGCACAAAGGCGCTTGCGCAGGTAGCTGCGAGAAAAAATGCGGCGGTGAAGAAAAGTCTTGCTGCGATAAGAAAGAGTCTTGCAAAAAATCTTGCGACCACACTTACACTCGCGCTCGCTACCACCAGGACTGCAGCGGTCGTGGTCACCTGCATTCAACTAAGAACGACGACTAATTAAAGTCTCCATATTTTGCAAAAAGCTGTCTTCGGGCAGCTTTTTTTATTGCCGCAAACTTGCCTGCTTGGTTGGGTCATGTCCGCTGAACCAATTCTCAACAGTGGAAGCGAAAAGTAGCTACGTCTCGGCAACGTTTATTGATGAGAGAACCACATAAAGGAATGAACCGGGAAAGGCACTGTATTAGCATAATGTGAAAATGCCTATCGGAAAGCCGGTACGTGAACGGTCTAAATTACTCAAAATAAAAAAACTTTGCACCTCGGAAGTATCTCCGTGCAAAGTATACATAAACAGAAAGAACCCTTGCAATAAGCAAAAGGTCGACTAAATAGAAACGAATATAATTACGAATAGCCCCGAAGTTGTGATACGGGGCTATTCGCAATCAAATATCTACTAATACCAGTGGTAGTAATGAGTGTGGTTGTGCTCTTTGATCTCGCTCTTCCAAGCTTTCTTGTGAGCTTTGCGGTGCTTACGAGCAGCAGCAAATGGCCTGTCCTGGCACATTTTCTTCTTAGCTTTATATTCTTTCTTGTCGCTCTTCCAGTCCTTTTTCCAGGCCTTGTAGCAATGGAACTCAGTTGTTTCTGATTTGGAGTCATCTCCATGGGCTGAGGCGCTGTTTGCACCGAATAATGCGATCGATAAACACGCTAGTAAGACGAAGTTTTTCATTCAATTTTATTTTGTGAAGGCAAGATAAGTAATAATTCAGATTTCCAATAATGATAGCCGCATTTTTTTTTATTCAGCACATAACTGATTGAAAAAGGTCAAAAATTATTGCTTTCACTTAAAACAAAAAGGCTCCAAAAGGTGCCCTACGATCATGGATACGACACAGGCGGGTGTTCGACAGTGATCTTCTTCACGGTAAAATACTTCCTTTTACCATTTAACTTATAAGACAGCAATGCGACCCCTGCGTGTTTCCGCAACGGTTTCGCCCTAGGTCTGTCACCTGCCGGAGCGTACATATTACCGTCGTCAAACTGACTACCGACCGCAATATCCAGCTGCAATCCGCGTGCCGAGCGTGTGAGCGAGACATTTGCCTGCATGCCGTTTTCCGCTTTCAGCAGTAATGGCACCTCCTGGCCGTCTACCCATATCTTTTCCGGAACTACAGATGCCCCTGCTGGTTTGAACACTATCGAAAAAGTATAGTCACATCCGTGCCTGCCCGCTATGCCGCCACTCCAGCATCGGCGGGTGGCATCGAGCACAGTCTGACCAAATACTCCATGTGATGATAACAGGACAGCCATCAAAAGGATTCGATACATAATACAGGTTTTACAATCATCAAATATACGAAACGCCCACCCCTACCCTAAAATTAACCCTTGTTTGACCCTGGTATTGCCCGTGAATAGGAAATGGATTCGTTATTTTGCAGGATGATGAAGCGTTTTGCAAGCCTGGTATTAGCCATGGCACTTTCGCTGGCGGCATGGTCGCAGACTGATTCCACCATTTCAGTCGAGCCTCAGAAAAGTCACCTGCGCATCAGCCTGCTTACCTGCGGTGTAGGCGAACTGGTCTATGAGATCTTCGGCCACACTGCTGTGCGGGTTATCGACAGCTCCGTAGAAGGCCCTCTGCGAGACATTGTATATAACTACGGCATGTTCAACGGTTATGACGACAACTTTGAACTGAAGTTTATGCGGGGCAAACTGCCTTACTATGTCGCTACCAATCTGTTTGAGGACTTCATGATGGAATACAATGAGCTTGGTCGCCAGGTAGAAGAACAAGTACTCAACATCAACGACAGCGCCAAAGAAAGTATAAATGCATTCCTTCAGGAGAACGTGCTTCCGCAGAACCGCTATTACAAGTACGATTTCTTTTTTGACAATTGCGCCACACGCATAAGAGATGTGTTTCCGGCAACGTTGGGTGCGGGTTTCAAATATGGAAAGATATTGCCGGACAACAGCACCCTGACCTTCCGCGACATCATAAACAGATACTTCTACCGCAGGCATTGGGAGCGCGTAGGAGTAAACATCCTGTTGGGAAGCAGCATCGACAAGGTAATGACCGACAACGACATCATGTTTCTGCCCGATTACCTGAGAGATGGCCTTGCAGGTGCCACTAACAATGGTAAAAAAGTAGCCGATGCTCCCACCATCATATTACCCGGCAACAAACCGGTGGAGGCCGGAGCGAATATACCGCTGTTGCTCACCTGTACTTTACTCTTGCTGACGCTGGCCGGCGTGGGTATAAGAAAATTACAACTACTGGGGCGCATCATGAGTATTTTGCTGCTGTTTGTATCCGGGCTATTGGGCGCACTCATTGTCACAATGTGGTTTGCTACAGACCATCAGGGCTGCGCCAACAATTACAATATTCTGTGGGCCATGCCGGTGAATCTTGTGCTTGCCTTTGCAAAACCCGTTAAAAAGGACAAGTATGCGGCACTCGCGATATTGATGATAGCCGTTTCCTTTCTCATGCATGTTCTGAATGTTCAGGGTCTGGTACCGGAGCTGATGCCGTTGATGCTGGCATTGATGGCGATACACATAAATATCTACCGCAAAAGCAAAGAGGCTGCAAACAATGCAACCACATAACTACAACATGCCCCTGCAACTGAATTATACTAATAAAGGCTCCGGACCGGCACTGGTACTGATACACGGCTTCCCCGACAGCAGTATCATCTGGAAGAATATAACCAAGGAACTGGCAGCACATTTTACGGTATTGACACCCGACCTGCCCGGAAGTGGCGGCACCCCATTGAAACAACCTACCCTGCTGCCTGCTATGGCAGAAGGCATTATGGACATTTTGAGGAAAGAGCATATATCCTCGTCTGTTATTGCCGGACACTCAATGGGTGGGTATACCGCTCTGGCGTTTGCTCGTACCTATCCTGAAGCCGTTCGTGGGCTGTCTTTGGTACACTCTACCCCGGCTGCTGACGATGACGAAAAGAAAGCAAATCGCCTGAAAGCTATTGATCTGATAATGAACGGCGGAAAAGAAGCATTTATAAAACAGATGAACGTCAACCTCTTTTCCACAGAATTCAGAAAGAATAACCCTGACATTATACAGTGGAAAACCGAACAGGGGATGCAAGTCACCGAGATTGCATTGGCCAATTTTTACAATGCCATGATTGCGCGTGAAGACAGTACAGAACTGATCAAAGACGTTAAATACCCTATCCAATGGATCCTCGGTAAGGAAGATACTATCATCAATTTTGCTAAAATTCTACCCCTGTGCCACCGATCGACCGTCAATTTCGTATCTTTATACAACGGGTGTGGACACACAAGTAT
>JBGAQG010000008.1:0-94988 GCA_044220845.1 Flavipsychrobacter sp.
AGATACTCCGATAAATACATGTTGTTCTCCCGGTCCATACATATTCTAGCTGCGATTACGCTTGCCGCGGTGGCAGGAATACCTTCTCCGACACTTGCCATTATTCCATTTCCTGCATAGGTGCGAATGATGCCGAAAGTGTCTACCTTCATTACGCGGGAGCGATAATCGCAGATATATAAATTCCCTGTATCATCCAAACATAGTCCCCAAGGGGTATGTATGGCGGTGGTGTCAGCTCGTCCACCGTCTCCACCGTAATACGCCGGGGAGGTCGATCCGTTTCCAACTACTGTTGTAATGATACCGTTCGTGGCCACCTTTCGAACACGCAGATTACTCGCATCGACAATAAAAAGATTCCCGTGTCTGTCTATACACACATCAGCTGGCCCATATAGCTGCGCGGCAGTTGCCGGTCCTCCATCTCCCGAAAAACCTCCGACACCGGTACCCGCAACAGTGTTGATGATTCCAGTGACCGCATCAATCTTACGTATCCGGTTATCGTCTACATCTGCTACAAAAATATTTCCAAAATAGTCAATGCAAAGACTGTTGATTCCTCGAAATGTAGCATTGGTAGCTGGTCCTCCGTCGCCGGAACTACCCGGAGATCCGGTTCCGGCAACCGTACTGATGATACCAGCAGGGGTGATTTTTCTAACTTGACCACCTTATGCCCTCAAGGTAACAAATAGATTCCCGAATTTATCGAAACACAAACCTCCCCGGGATATATGTAACAGTATTCGTAGCCGGTCCACCATCGCCGGTATCAACAATTCCTCCCACCGTTACCGGCAATTGTGGTAATTAATCATGTGTCTTGCCGCAAAAACGGCAACACAACACAGCATGATGGAGATGAAATACCTCATAAAATATATTTCAAATATACCGCAAATATTGTACCGCTTATCTCCACCACCACCAATTAGTTTTCTATCGACCGCAACAATTTTCTGTCATACCCCCAAAAACGCACTATCATAAAACTTTCTTTTGCCTGTTTTCTTGCACGGTTGTACCTTGATTAAACTTTAGTAAAACGCTGCCCCGCGTCGCATGCCAACTGTCATTGGCACGCACCCTTGAGCCGACTACTCTTTCACTACTCTTTTTACGCTACGGATGCCCTGTGGTGAGGTTGTGGTGATGAAATACACGCCTGCGGGAAGATGGGCCACAGGTATTGATTGTGTACCATTGGTGATAGAGCCGTTCATTATAATCTGCCCCGTAATGCTAGTAAGCGAATAGGTAAGTTTGGTAGCCGATTTAATAGTAAAAACATCCACTGCAGGATTCGGAAATATCAACGCGTCATTAGTTGTTTCTACTTCACCTGCAAGCGCCACAGTATCGTCCCCGCCACCGGTGGTGTCGGGGCACTCTGGATAAAAGAACACTTTTCTTACTCGGTTGTTCCAAGAATCTGCTATATATAAATTGCCGCAGGTATCGGTGACTACACCAGCAGAGCATTGAGGTGAGCTGATGTTGCCGGTCTTCCGTCTCCGCCATACCCGCCGGCACCCAGACGCGCAACCGTGGTTATGATGCCGTCAGTGCTAATTTTGGTGAACTTTATGCCCCAGTCCACTCCGATAAATACATGTTGTTCTCCCGGTCCATACATATTCTAGCTGCGATTACGCTTGCCGCGGTGGCAGGAATACCTTCTCCGACACTTGCCATTATTCCATTTCCTGCATAGGTGCGAATGATGCCGAAAGTATCTACCTTCATTATGCGGGAGCGATAGTCGCAGATATATAAATTCCCCGTGTCATCCAAACATAATCCCCAAGGGGCATGAATGGCGGTTGTGTCAGCCCGTCCCCCATCTCCTCCGTAATAGGCCGGGGAATTTGATCCGTTTCCCACAACAGTTGTAATGATACCGTTGGGTGCGACTTTCCTAACTCGGAAATTAGCACGATCGGCAATAAATAGGTTCCCGTACTTGTCTATACAAACATCCGTTGGCCCATATACCTGCGCATTAGTTGCTGGCCCTCCGTCCCCTGAATACCCTCCTACACCAGTTCCTGCCACTGTGGTTATAATACCTGTTGTAGCATCTATCTTACGAATACGGTATTCGTCTTGATCAGCGACAAAGATGTTTCCAAAATTATCAGTACAGATGCTGTTAATATGTCGAAATTTTGCGTTAGTTGCCGGTCCTCCGTCGCCGGAACTACCCGGAGATCCGGTTCCAGCCACCGTACTGATAATACCTGCAGGGGTGATTTTTCTTACTTTTCGACCACCGTTTCCTTCTGCAATAAATAGATTCCCCAATTTATCGAAACACAACCCGATTGGTAGAAATGTTACAGCATTTGTAGCCGGTCCACCATCGCCAGTATCAACAACTCCACCACCGTTACCGGCAATTGTGGTAATTATCTGCGTTCTGCCGCAAAACGGCAACACACAACACAGCATGATGGAGATGAAATACCTCATAAAATATATTTCAAATATACCGCAAATATTGTACCGCTTATCTCCTCCTCCACCAATTAGTTTTCTATCATCCGCAACAATTTTCTGTCATACCCCCAAAAACGCACTACCATAAAACTTTCTTTTGCCGGTTTTCATGTACGGTTGTACCTTGAAAAGAAGTTGCGAAAAAATGGACGGCAAGTACACAAATAATGATTTTTCTTACTTCTCTCCGTGCGCAGAAGCCTGCCTGCCGGCAGGCAGGTGAGAAGTTTTTGCGCAGTTTTAGGAAGCAGTGGGAAGCAAAACTTCCCACATGATCATTGAATATCAATCAGTTAGTTTAAAAATGCGCAGAAATAAAAATCTGCGCAAAAAAAATCCCGCACCGGTTAAAGTGCGGGACAAAAGGAAAGAGATTGACTACTTAGGTTGTTGGTTGGTAGGTGGTGGTGCGGCACCTTGTGGCTGAGCTGCCTGTTGCGCTGCCTGCATCTGCGCGGCATTAACTGCCTGTATCGCTGTGTTGATGCTTTGCTGTGCCAATATGTAGCGCGGCTCCATCTTCAGCACCATCTGCCAGATGTTCACAGCCTCCTGCACACGGCCCACAAGGTAGTAGCACACACCCAGGTTGTAATACACCTCATACAGCTTGGGGTAGTTGGGGTAAAGCGTCTTGGCCATATCATAGTTGGCCTTGGCACTGTCGGGCATATTCAGCTTCAGGTAGGCAACGCCCCGGTTCATATAACCCGATACGAACGTCGGATGCACCTCAAGGGCTTTGTTGTAGTAGCGGATACCGGTACGCAGCAACTGGTATTTTTTGGCAGTATCGGGCTCCGCCTCCGACTTGTTCACATACGACGATGCCACGTTGGCATTTACCAGCACGCTGTTGGGAGCATTCTCAATATCGTGTGCAAACAGGATCTCGTCGTTCTTCCAGTCGGCGTTACGCTCTATGGTCTTAAAACCATAGAGGCCCACTATCGCCACCATCACCGCAGCCAGAGCCATGCGGCCGGTAGCGGCGGGTTGTATCTTCTCCATGCCCTTGTACAGGAACCATGCAGCGGCTATAGAGAAACCAACCGACGAATGGAAGATAAGACGTTCGCCCATGGTGCCACCAATGTTGAAAATGATGTTACATACCAGCAACAGATTCAGCAGGTAGAACGCGATGGCAAAACACATAACACTGCGCCGCTTGAAGTAATAGAACATATAGCGGAACAGCGCGCCGTGCACCAGCAGCGATACCCACACCGACCAGTGACTGAAGTTCTTATAAGGAATGGTATTGTAAGAATAGTCGGAACTGAGCGGGTGCGGCCACAACAGCAGCTTTATGTAGTTGAGGCTGGTTGATATTTTGGTGGCCAGCTTCTGGGTATCATCGGCATTGGCATAAGGGTTATTCAATATGTCGTTGTCGGAAGCCGCATTCATAGGTGCTACAATTGCCTTGCGCATGGCCAGGTACACGCCTATCACCACAAAGTAAGGCAGTGCCGTCTTGATGCTTTTGGACAGGTCGTAGCCGTTGAAAATGTAAAACGCCAGCGGCAACAGTATGATCATGGACACCGCATATTCCTTGGCCAGGAACGCCAAAAACAGGAACACCATACCATAGTAGAGGTACTTCTTGTTCTCGGTCTCCAGGTGTCGGAATGCGTTGATGAATGTTGCCGACAGCAACAACAGCGACATGATCTCGTCACGGCTCTTCACGTTGGCAACTACCTCGGTATGTATCGGGTGTGCGGTGAATATAACTGCGGCAATAAGCGCCATGATATAGTTGTCGCGGAAGACAACGTAGCGCAGGAAGTAAAGGAAAGTGACCACACACGCCATGTACCAAAGCACATTCAGCACGTGGCGGGTATGCATGTTACTGAGAAACTGCTGTTCCTCCTTCGACTTCATCTCGTAGCTCATGCCACGCTCCAGCACGCTGTCCACTTTGTCCTTGGGCACTGCGCCAAAGAATTGCTGCTCTATGGCAAAGGTGAGGATGGACAACGGCCTGTAACGACCACCCGAAAGCTGGTTGGAAGAGTTGAACTGACGGTAATAACTGTCGAAGGCGTCCTTGGTGAGGATGTCGGGTATGCCCGCGAAGCCCTCGTGTACATATTCGTTCTTCACGATCACTATGGTATCGTCCAGCGCATACTCGTGCTGAAAAGTGTTGCAGTAGAAAGCGAAGGCGAGCAGTGCCACAATGATAGCCTGGTTGCGGAATTCGTACAGCCAGGCGGGTATAAGTGAGTCTTTCACCGTTTCGCGCGGGGTTACAGCAGCAGCGGTTGCTACCGGGGCAGCCTGCGCGGGGCGCTTATTGGGAAGAGGAGCATTTGTCTTTTTAGCCATCTATAAGAGAGTATTAGCCAAATGTAATTATTTATCCTTTTTCAGCATAGCGAACGGGCAAAAATGGGTGAAGTAACTAGGCTAACCGGGCAAATGGTCGGTGCGCTCCTGCAGCGGCAGCTGGGAGACCTGTGCCACCGACTGCGCCAGCGCCCTGCCACCCTCGCTGAAGGGCCAGCAGAGGAGAGAGGTTATCTTATGGTCGGCACGAATGTCATTAATGGCATCGAGGCACACCTTGCGGGCCAACCCCTGTCCCCTCACTTCGGGCAGCACACTGGCCGAGCAGAGGTAGATGACATCAAAGGCATCGCCGGGCTGTGTGCGCATCAGCAACCCTCGCTCAGAGATGGTACCCTGCTGAAAGAGGTCTGCCAACTGTCGCGTGGTGGGTACTACCAATATCCACACAAGCGGGCCATCGGCATCAGTCAGTTCGGAAAGGGTGGCCGGGTGCAGCGCCTCCAGCCGCTCGCGTTCTTCTGCCGATACGCTGATCTGGTCGGGATCTGATCGGGTATCGAAAGTGGAGTTGACCACCTCCATCATCTTTTCGAAGTTCTTTGACATCTCACTTCAGTGTTGAGTGGGCAATTTAAGGGTAAAAGCAGATCGCCGGAGCAAATGCCCCGGCGACCTGTGTGAAATTCGGTTGCATTACCAAAGGTGCACCCTCAGGCTATCAGCGAGGTACATTTTGTCGCCGGGTTTTATGTTGAATGCCTCGTAAAACTCAGGCACGTTGGGGAACGGACCATTTACCCTGTACTTGGCAGGCGAGTGCACATCGGTCAGCAGGCGGTCGGCCAGGGTTTCAGGGCGCTGCACCATCATCCAGCCCAACGCATAACCCAGGAAGAAACGCTGCAGCTGTGTGTAACCGGCTATCTTCTCGCCCTTCTTGTAGGCCTCGGTCTGCTTGAAGGCATCGAGACCTATCAGGATACCACCCAGGTCTGCAAGGTTCTCGCCCAGCGTAGCACGACCGTTGATGTGTATGGTATCAATTGGCACCATATTGTTGAACTGTTGTACCAGCACGTCAGCGCGCTTGTTGAACTGGGTAGTATCTGCTGCGGCCCACCACATGCATAGGTTGCCTTTCTCATCAAACTGGCGACCTTCATCGTCAAAGCCGTGTGTGATCTCGTGGCCTACAGTAGACGCGGCCATGTAACCATAAACGAGGGCGTCATCCAACTCTTCGTCAGTATAGCCGGGTACGGTCATCATCGCAGCAGGCAGCACTATCTCATTGTTCGATGGATTGTAGTAGGCATTGTATGTTTGCGGGGTCATGTCCCACTCATTACGGTCAACGGGCTTACCCAGCTTGTTCAGGCTGTATTGGTTCCACCACTCGGCAGCGCGCATCATGTTCAACACAAACGGGCCACGGTCTATCTTCAGAGAAGAGAAGTCCTTCCACTTGTCGGGATAGCCAACCTTCTTGGTAATGGCCATCAGCTTGTTGATCGCTTTCTTCTTCGTACTGTCGCTCATCCAGTCAAGCTTTTCCATGCGGGCTTTGTAGGCAAGGCGCACATTCTCTACAATCTGCTGGTAGCGGGCCTTTGCCTTGTCGCTGAAGTATTCTTTAACGAACAACTGGCCCAGCGCTTCGCCAATTACGCCTTGCTCAGCTTCCAGCATGCGGCGGCTGCGCTCCTTCTGCTGCTGCGCGCCACGCAGGGCACGTGCGTAGAAATCGAAGTGCGCATCAACAAATGGCTTACTGAGTGACTCGGCATAGTCTGACAGAAGATGGAACGTGAGGTAATCCTTAAGGGTTTCAAGATCGGTTGTGGCAAGTGCCTTATCGAGTGCCTTATAAAACTCCGGCTGACCTACGATCACACTGTCGACATGCTTCACACCGAGTTGGTTGAGATTAGTCGGCCAGTCGATACCCGGGGTAAGCGTGTTCATTTTGGCTATCGCGATCTTGTTGTAGTTGGCATAGGGATCGCGCAGGTCTTCCAGCTTGCGCGATGCTTTCGCAAGAGTTGTCTCCAGTGCTACAATCGCATGGGCCTTCTTTGCAGCAGCAGCACTGTCGGTACCTGCCAGTACAAACAGCTTAGCAATGTAAGATGGATACAGCGCCAATATCTTCTCGGTACGTGGCGTGGTGCTGAAATAGTAGTCGCGGTTAGGCAAGCCCAGCCCACCCTGCATCATGTGGTAGGCCTGCATCTCACTGTTCTTGGGGTCTTGCGCCACACCCTCAGAGAATAACACACTGCTGCCGTAGCTGTGCATGCGCATGGCCTGCGCCATCACTTCGGGGCGTGTTTTGATAGCGGCTATTTTGTCGAGTTCCGGTGTCAGTGGTGTGATGCCGTTCTTTTCAATAGACACAGTATCCATCGCCGAGTACCAGAAGTCGCCGATCAGCTGTCCGGCACCGGTACGCTCGTTTTTGGTCAGTGCATCAGCGTTGATCTTGAGCAGGCGCTCACGCAGCTCTTTGTCAACAAGTTCACCTATTCCGTAGGTCACCTCGTCGCCGGGAATGGGGTTGGCCTTTATCCAGGCGCCGTTGGCAAATGCGAAGAAATCGTCAGCGGGGCTGACCGTGGTATCAATGTGCGACGCGAGCGGATCGGGTTTCGATGTGCTTTTACCTGCTTCAGAAGAGCCACATGCGGCCAATAGGGACGTAGCGGCCAGCAAGCTCATGAACTGTTTGTTCATATCAGTTTAATTGTTTTTGGGGCGGCAAAAGTACAGATTAAAACAAACACAATACACAATGAACAAAAATTCAACACAGAGACGCACTGAAAGATCAGCCAATGGGTATTGCGGGACCGTAATAAGCAGCCTGGCGGTTGGACAGCAGGTCCAGTACCATTTTGATGCGTGCGAGCTTCTCTCGTACCATCACGTCCCAGAAAGAGTCGCCGTCAAGCGCATTGAAGGCCACCACGTTCAGGCGCTTATGGTTGGCAATAAAAATGGCGCGCTCGTTGTGAAATTGCTGCGAGATGATCGTAAAGGCGCTTTGTCCAAACACGTCCCGGCAACGCAGAATGCTGTCGAGTGTGCGGTAGCCGGCATTGTCAATAACGATGTGTTTGGCGGGCACCCCACGGGCTATAAGGTCCTGCATCATCATCGCAGGTTCGTTATAGTATTGCGTGTTGTATCCGCTTACAATAATGTAGTCAATTTTACCAGCCATATACAATGCCACAGCGGCCTCTATTCGGTATTGGTAGTAGGTATTGACGATGTTCTTTCCGCGGTCCTGGTACTTTGCCGTACCCAGCAGCAGGCCTACTCTGTTCTTTGGAATGGCATTGATGTCGGTATATATCTGCGCCCGTGTGTCGTGTATCACCTTGCGATTGACCACGACCACCGCCGCTGCTGACACCAGCAGGAAGAAAACGACAGTATTTCGCAAAAACCGGTACAGCATACCAACAGATGAGCCTGTAAATCTAAGAACTAACTAGTGACCATAAAAGTACACAGGAATTTCTTTCGTAATAGCAGGTATCAGCCGGAGATATGGAAAGGTTTATACAGCCGACTCCTTATATTTGCCGAAAAGCAGATATAATGAACCTAACCAACTGTGGATCCGCATCAATGTTCTTGGCCTTTGCGTTTGCCGCAACCACCCTCAGCAGCTGCGGTAACTCAGCACCGACAGAACAAACCGCCGCCGATACTGCAACCGCACAGGCGGCACCTCCCGCACGTACAATTGCTAATATCAAGTGGCTGGCGGGGAAATGGCAACAAACCATTAAAGAAGGAACGCTTTTTGAGAACTGGACCATCGCATCTGCAGACTCTATGGCAGGCGTAAGCGGACTCATAAATGGAAAAGACACGATAGTAACGGAGAGGATCGCGCTCACTTTGAGGGATGGCGCAATTATTTATTCGCCTACCGTTAACGGACAAAACAACAACCAACCGGTACCGTTTACGCTTACCAGAAGCACCGCAGACAGTTTCATATTCGAGAATCCGGCTCATGACTTCCCCAGTATGATCACGTACGTGCGGATCAATACAGATTCTCTGATCGCCACCATATCCGGAAACCCGGGCGGCAAGCCGATGTCTGAGTCGTTTTATCTGGGCCGTGTAAGCAGGGACTAAACCGGATGTGACGCCATATGGTCGTAAACCATTTTGGATATACGTGCCATTATATCAGCCAGCTTCTCTGACTGCTTTCCCTTGGTCATGATTGTTATGAGGTAGGGGCGATTATTCAGGTATACAATGGCACTCTCATGCAATTCACGGTTGCCGGGTTTTCCGGCTTCGCCAAATTTGTGAGCGATCTTTATGTCCTTTGGTATTTCTTTTGTGAGGCCGAGGGCGAAATCGCTTTCGCAAAGAAGTGAGATTGCAAAATCTGATGCAGCGCCCGTGAGATAACTTCCGTCGTAGAGGATACTCACAAATTTTGAATAATCCTTGACAGATAGTTGATAAGAGTTGTTATAAATATCCGGCTTAACGAGCCCGAGATCGGTAAAGACATTCTCAAATATCTTAGCATCCATGTATTTGTGAAGCAACATTGTTGCATGGTTGTCTGAATACACGACCATATAGTAGATAAGATCTTTGATCTTGTAGGTATTACCAGGTGTTATTACTTTCGAGTTAAAGGTTTGAGTTGGTGGTTGAACCTCTTGTGTATAATTCACCTGCCGATCAAGGATAGACATATTGTTTTCAGCCATTTTGAGGAAAGTGATCATGGTAATCACCTTGAAAAGTGAGCCCGGATGGTAGGTATTCTCGGGATTGACATCCATCCAAGAGTTTCCGTTGAGGTCCTTTAAATAAACAGATGCATGCTCCAACTCACCTGTTGGCTTTACGCTTTCAATATAGTCTATGATCTCCGCTTTGAGGGAGAGGTAATTCTTCGACTCACAAGCCGGCTCGGCCATGTACACAGGGTGAATGTTCTTGTAACCATCTAATCGCGAGATAGTATATGTACAACCATCATCTGAAGGGGACGGCTGCTCAGCAACTTGCTTCACCTGCTCAGTAGCTGAGAGTTTCACATATGCCACGCCGAGAAGGCCCCCAATCACTGCGGCTATCAGCAGGTAAAACACAGGTATCTTCTTGCGGAACATAACACTGATTCTTATTTGGTTTTAATACCACGAAGTTAATGAAACAGAACGAAAAAACAAAATTCATTAATCATCATTTTTATTTGTAACAAACTGATTATACGCGCCATTTACATATAATTTATTCGTTAACGACACATGAAACATGGGCGTTAAAATAATATTTAAGCATTCTTTTTCAAGATGGTATTTTTGCCCACACAATTCAAAAAAGCACAAATCTATGTCGCAGAATAATCTGATCACGATGGATGAATTCACCATCCAGGAGACGCGAAAATTTAAACAAGCCACTGGTGACCTTTCAGCATTGCTACGAGATCTTGGTTTGGCAGGTAAGATCATTAATAATCAGGTACGTAAGGCAGGATTGGTAGATATCCTGGGTCAGCACGGTGCAACAAATGTACAGGGCGAGGAGCAAATGAAACTGGACGTATTCGCTAATGAAACGTTGATCAATATTCTGAAAAACTGTACTGAATGTGCGGGTATCGCGTCAGAGGAAAATGACGACCATCTTTCTTATGAAGATACGTATTCACAGAACGCTAAATATGTAGTTTTATTCGACCCTTTAGACGGTTCGTCCAACATTGATGTGAATGCATCGATCGGTACGATTTTCGCAATATACCGCAGGGTTAGCCCGATAGGTACGCCGTGCACGCTGGAAGATTTCCTGCAGCCAGGCAACAAACAGGTTGCGGCGGGATACATCATATACGGCTCAAGCACGATGATGGTATATGCCACAAAACTGGGTGTAAATGGCTTCACGCTGGAACCATCAATAGGTGAGTTCTGCCTGTCTCATCCTAATATGAAATGCCCTGAAAAAGGTAAGATCTACTCTATCAATCAGGGAAACAGCGTGAAATATGATGAAGGAATGATGTCCTACCTGTCTTTCTGTATGGAAAGCAATAAGGAAGAAGGACGCCCCTACTCACAACGTTATATCGGATCAATGGTTGCTGACATGCATCGCACATTGATAAAAGGCGGCATATTCATATATCCGGGTGACAAGAGTGCGCCAAAAGGCAAGCTGCGCCTGCAATATGAGTGCAACCCAATGACATTTATCATGGAAGCAGCTGGTGGCATGGGTGTAAGTGGCAAAGAGAACATCCTTGATATCAAACCAACGGAGCTGCACCAGCGTACTCCTATCTTCATAGGATCGAAAAACATGGTGGAAAAAGCTATGGAATTTGTGAAGACATCACATAACGGGTAAAAATCAGCGACAGTAGAACCGGCAGGCGGCGTAAAAGCTGTCTGCCGTTTTTTATGCACATATGTGACCAACGTGGCGGGCTGTGCAACAGGGCATGATATTTCCGTTAACTTTGGCCACCTGCAAAAAGGGACATCCCATGTTAAAGTTTGAACGATTTACACTTGAAAACGGACTGCGCGTATTGGTGCACCTCGATGATGCGACGCCCATGGTGGCAGTGAACCTGTTGTATGATGTGGGCGCACGTGATGAAGATGCCGCAAGGACCGGATTCGCGCACCTTTTTGAACACCTGATGTTCGGGGGAAGTGTGAACATTCCGGAATATGACGAACCCTTGCAGATGGCAGGTGGTGAGAACAATGCCTATACTACCAATGACATTACAAACTACTACATCCAACTTCCGTTGCAGAATATTGAAACTGCATTCTGGCTGGAAAGTGACCGTATGTTGTCGTTGGCTTTCTCAGAAAAGAGTCTGGACGTGCAGCGCAAGGTAGTTTGCGAAGAGTTCAAAGAACACTACCTGAACAAACCCTATGGTAACGCATGGCACCTGCTGCGAAAAATCGCTTACACAACACACCCCTACAAATGGCCGACGATAGGTGAGAATCTGGAGCAGATAGAGACGGCTCAACTGGAGGACGTAAAAGCGTTTTTTTATAAACACTACCGTCCCGTAAATGCTGTATTATGTGTTGCCGGAAATGTGACAACACAACAAGTGAAAACACTTGCTGAGAAATGGTTTGGCGATATCCCATCGGGAGAGCGATACGAGAGACGTCTTCCTGCAGAACCACGGCAGGACGAAGACCGTACGGAAAATATCATAGCCGACGTGCCACTTGACGCGGTGTACAAAGCATGGCATATAGCCGGACGGTTGGCACCAAGCTACTATGCTGCAGACCTTATAACTGAAATAATGGGCAGCGGACATTCGTCGCGACTATACCGACGACTGGTGAAAGAAGAACAACTGTTCAGCAGTATCAGTTGCTACCACACGGGTAGCCTTGACCCAGGCCTGTTGGTGATAGAAGGAAAAGTGAGAGAAGGAAAAACTATTGATGAGGCAAATGAGGGAATTGAGCGAGAGATCAACAGACTGTTGCAGGAAGGCGTTACGGAAGCTGAACTGGCAAAATCGAAGAACAAGATAGAATCGATGATCGCATTTGAAGACATGAGCCTTCTGAACCGCGCCAACAATCTTGCCTTTTATGAACTGATAGGAGACGCTGCGTTCATTAATGATGAATGGGGCAAATACTCTGCAGTGACCGCAGCGTCGCTAATGGAAACAGCAAAAGACATTTTCAGGAAAGGGAACGCTAACACTTTGCTTTACAGAAAGAAACAGGCCAAGTAAACAATCTATACAACTTTGATCATGTTACAGTTTTCGGAGAACGGATTTGACAACAGGGTTACCCGACTACTCGGGATACAATACCCGATCATTCAAGGAGGCATGATATGGGCGGCCGGCTGGCGACTGGCCTCGGCGGTCAGCAATGCAGGTGGTCTGGGCATTATTGGTGCAGGAAGTATGTATCCTGATGTTCTGAAGGAGCACGTGCACAAATGCAAACAAGCCACGTCGAAACCATTTGCCGTGAATCTACCACTCTTGTACCCATCTATAGAGGAACACGTGGCAACCATTATTGAAGAAAAAGTGCCCATCGTTTTCACATCAGCAGGCAACCCGAAAACATGGACAGCCAAGCTGAAAGAACATGGCATTGTTGTAGTGCATGTTGTGTCCAGCGCAAAGTTTGCGGTTAAATGTCAGGATGCCGGCGTGGATGCAGTTGTGGCAGAAGGTTTTGAAGCCGGTGGCCACAATGGCCGCGAGGAGACAACCACCCTATGCCTGATACCGGCAGTGCGCAAGGCGATAGATATTCCGCTTATAGCCGCGGGGGGTATCGGGTCGGGACGGGCGATGTATGCCACGATGGTATTGGGGGCTGAAGGGGTGCAGGTAGGCAGCCGGTTTGTATGTACGCACGAGGCATCCAGTCACCAGTCGTTCAAAGAAGCTATAGTTGCCGCCGGCGAAGGCGACACTGCCCTCGCCCTGAAAAAGCTGACCCCGGTAAGACTTATAAAGAATAAATTCTATAAAGAAGTTGAGGCTGCTGAAAATGCGGGAGCCGGCAACGAAGAGTTGGCCGCATTACTCGGTAGGGGACGGGCCAAATTAGGAATGTTTGAAGGAGATATGACGGAGGGGGAACTGGAAATAGGTCAGGTTAGCAGCACCATAAATGACATAGTACCGGCAGGACAGGTAGTGGCAGATATGTGGCGTGAATTCAGAGAAGCAACTGCAAGGCCATTTTGGGGGTAATATTTCAACTTCTTTCCAACGGACGTGTTGAAAATAGCGTCTTTCAAGTAAAACAAAATGACTTTCAATTATTTTTTCTTAAATACTTAGTAGCTAAACATTCAGCCTTTTAAAATAAACAAGTGGCGTTTAGTTAGTTTTGATATATTTGTATAGTATTTTTTGTCTTAGTCGTACGTAGTGCATATTATGAAAAGAATTCTACTTGTTTTGGTATCCCTATTTTCGTTGACAGCAAGTATGGCGCAACCCATGCACCAACTTCCGTCGATGAACCTTATAGCATGGTATCCATTCTGTAGTTCTACCGACGTTATGGACCGCACTTTGGGCGGTTTCGACCTGCTTTCTTCGGGCGTCAGTTCTACAACGGACCGCTATGGCCGTCCTAATCAGGCATACAATTTCGATGGTATTGCCAGCGAAATGCACTACACAACGACATTTACTATTCCGGCATTCGGTATTGCAGACTTTACTTACTCGTGCCATATATATCCCACTGTTGCTCAGAACTCGATCATTCTTTACAATGGAAACCCTACTGCAAACGGGCTTGGGTTGGTTATGAACAACGGCATCTTCGGTGGAGGAGCGGGCAACGTAGTTTCTATGTTGTTTGGTGGTATTGCACAATCAGTCGGAGCACCGGTAACACTGAACCAGTGGCACCATCTGTTGATGAGAAGGAACGGTAACAGCTACCTTCTATACATTGACGGTGTGCTTGCAGATACCTACATCCCGGCTATTACTCCAGGCTACAACCCGCCCACATCCTTCTTCCAACTGGGCTGTAATTTCACCGGACTGGCCAACTATTTTACCGGAAAAATAGACGATGTTGCGCTCTATGACAGGCAGGTGTCGAACACTGAAATGATCTTGATACGCGACTTCAATCCGTACATTAATTTCACTTTAGGCAACGATACAGCTATTGCTCCGAACGTATTTTATCTCGGTGCTCATCCTCTGTCTGCCTATCCACTCGATACCATCACCTACCCCAACAGGAGGTACATCCCCACTGCGGCAGCGGCCTACCAGACTGCATATGGTTACCTCTGGAATACCGGAGATTCAACATCCTGGAATTCGATCACATTCCCGATGACGCCGGTTCCGGATACAACACGCACCCTTACCATTACGCGTTGGTTGTCGTGCCCGGCACAGCGCGCCATTACCGTGCGCCACGTGGTGCCGGTAGTGAATATCGGCAGAGATACGATACTTTGTACCGGCTCCTCAGTAGTGCTCAACCCAACTCCGACACCGGGAGTTACCTACTCTTGGAGTACGGGTGCGTCCACGCCATCAATCAGTGTTTCAACGTCAGGAACCTATTGGGTTGTTGCTGACAGCACGGTGACCATAGGTGGTTCCACACTGCATTTCCTCGGAACCGACACTGCGATAGTGTCGGTATCTCCACTTACTGCGGTGACCCTCATTAACGATACCACCCTCTGTAGAGGAGGGACGGTGACACTTAGTTCATCTAACACTTATTACAGCCCCACATATCGCTGGAGCGATGGTGTCACAACCACTCCTTCGCTGGTTGTATCGACCACAGGCACCTACTGGCTGGAAGTAACAGACAGCGCATGCGTTGCGGCAGATACTGTTCGTGTAACCATAGTTTACGATACACTTACCGTATTCAACCCGGACACGGCTATATGCAAGGGCGCATTTGTTATGGTGCGCGCTACATCTTCGCCCGACATCACTTACCAATGGACACCGACGTCCGGCGTTCCGATCTCAAATGTTGCCGCAACAACGATCAACCCCGATACTTCAGCTGTCTATGTGCTTGAAGGGCGCATTATAAAGGACGGTGTAATGCTAAGCTGCCTTACTACCGACACGCTGCGCATAGATGTGCAACCAAACCCCACGGTACTGATGGGCGGGAACCGGTCGGTCTGTGAGTTTGATACCATACGCATAACACCAAACGTGTCACCGGGATGGTACACCAATTATAGCTATGACTGGACACCGGGAACATTCCTCGATGATTCGACATCTAACACTGCGATATTCACTGCGGGCGACACAACGAAAATTGTACTGACGGTGACCACGCCGGCAGGCTGTGCGGGATCAGACTCTATGATTGTATTCAAGTACAACGGCAATTTCGCGATGATGAAAACAGACACGGCCATTTGTCCCGGCGACTCGGTGGTGCTGTTCCCATTCTCTACGGAGCCGGGCATTACAACCTACGTTTGGTCACCTTCGACCTACCTGAACGACTCCAATCTGGAGAACCCGGTTATCAAGCCGATCAATAACATCAGCTACCGCGGCATAGCCACCAGTCAATATGGATGTAAGGATACGATCGGCTATAACATTGTGATCAATCCGGGTGCGGTGATACACCTGGAGGACTCGGCAGTGATATTCCCCGGTGAATCGCACCATATAACGCCGATCACTAACTGTATCTTCCACGCGTGGACACCGCCGGTGGGTCTGAACGACACTGCTTTGGTGAATCCTGTTGCTACTCCACCGATCAACACTGTTTACATTCTGACAGGTATGACGGAAGACGGCTGTATGACCAAGGATTCGATCAGGATTCGTGTAGTTTCCAACTCTGTAATAACGGTACCAAACGCTTTTGCACCGGGCTCGGTGAACGGAACGATAAAAGTGATATTGCGCGGTATTGCCCGATTGAGATACTTCAGGATATACAACCGTTGGGGCGGCATGGTATTTGAAAGCACCAACATTGCCAATGGCTGGGATGGCACCATAGGCGGTGTGGCACAGCCTGCAGGGGTTTATGTGTATGAGGCCGAAGCGGTGACCAGTGACGGACAGATCATTCAGAAACAGGGCAACATAACGTTACTTAAGTAACCAAGAAAAGATATAACAAAGAGGGCGGTTTCGTTATGAAACCGCCCTCTTTGTTTTGCGCAACATCTATCAGAGATTACAAAGAAATTGCATTGTGTCTACCCCATCGGCATAGTCGGAAAGTGACGGGCACTGAGAACTACCGAACGGAAGAAACTCATGCCCTACTACAGCCTGAATATCTTCGCTGTTGCGCAGTTCGTCGGCCAACTGTTCGCGATTTTCATAGAACCTGTAATGCAGCACACTTACGGCCGAAAAAGGCAATGCGTTCTCGACCATCAGCAAGGACGCGTTGCTCATGTATGGCACCCGGTTCAGGAGGTAGATCGCGAGGTGATAGTCGTAATTATTTTTGTACTTGTTGAAATCAGCATAAGAATCGTAATGGCTCAACACCTTCAGCAAACGTTCGAAATTATAGCCAACGGGCACACACACCTGAGTGACGTTTCGACAACCCAGACCATAATAACTGTAAACATCGCGACCAAGTTCAAGCAACTCTTCGTCAGTTTCTGATCCATCGAGCACGGCAACAGAGGTTCGGTTGCGACGGATAATGTGCGGAAAACGGCTGAAATACTGCTCAAAGTAACGCGCGGTATTGTTGCTGCCTGTAGCAATGTAGGCATCGCACCCGTTCAGCCGGTCGGAAATGACGATACGACCAGCCACACGAGGATCAGTCGTCACCATCCGGTTGACAATGTGCTTCATAAGGACCTCGTCTTTTGAGGAAAGCTTCAGAACCAAGGAATGCCCTGCAATGAAACCACACAAGAGGTCATGAAAACCGACCATTGGTATGTTGCCCGCCATAACGATCCCGACCGTTCGCGCAGCGGCAGGCATTTTATATGCTGCCACCCATTGCGTTAACCGCTTTTCATCCAGAAACTCGCGAATGACGTTTGCTACAGCCAGCTCTACATGCTCGGTCGAGAACCATGGATTGGCATAAACTGCATCGGCTTTTGCCGTCTGCCACTCCTCACCATTGGTGAGCATGTATTTTCCCAGGCCAACCATAAGGTCGATACGCTCCTGCAGCGTCATATCAATGATCATAATAATGCTATACTTTAAGCGGTAAATATCGTTAGGCTATTCAACTGTATGTTGTAACTTTGATGCGAAATTATCTAAATAAACAAGACCAAATTATGGCGATCAAAATAACCGATGAATGTATCAACTGCGGCGCGTGCGAACCGGAATGTCCTAACAATGCCATTTATGAGGGTGGCGTTGAGTGGGCTATTGCAGACGGCACCTCTGTAAACGGTGCGTTTACCCTGATGGACGGAACAGTGATCGATGCTGCTTCGCGTCAAAAACCGATATCAGTGGATACGTACTATATCACAGCAAATAAATGTACTGAATGCCAGGGATTCCACGACGAGCCACAGTGTGCAGCTGTCTGTCCGGTAGACTGTTGCATTCCTGACGAAATGTATAAAGAGACTGTAGATGAACTGATGGCGAAGAAAGAGAAATTGCATCTCTAAGCCAAACCTACGCATCAAAACAACAAAGGGCCTGCATCTGAGCGATTCAGGCCCTTTTTATATCATGTTTGTCATTAATCGAGTTTAGGCATACCGATCTTCTTCCAGGTATTGTCCTTTTTCATACCAATCTCATCCATTCGTGTAGCGATCTCGGTGAGAAATTCGGGACCGAAGCCGGCACTATAAATAGACTGCTTGCCTTTGGCATACTTGATGACAAAATTGAGACCCGGAAGATCAGGTATGCGATTCTCGTACATTTCACTGCAAGTGTCTATCCTGTACTTGCGGCACATATCGATGATCTCTTTGGCTTGTGCTTTTCCTATATTCTTTGTAAAAATGCCGGTATCAGGCGTGAAGCGCATACCCGTGTAAGTAGCAACACCTTTCTTATTGATCTCGATCTTATAGTCGGGGCACTGACCGAAACACAGCGTGCGATGGATGCCGACCGAAACGATCTCTTTTGAAACAACTTTCTTCTTTTTCTTCTTATCGCTGCCTATAAATTTTGACTGAGCCATTGCGGGGATAATGCCGGCCAGGATCAAAATAAGCAAAGAGAATTTCTTCATTTTCTTAATTTTACAGGCTCAAAGATAGCATAATACAAGCACCACTCCTACATCAGCATATCATAAAAGACGAAGCACCACCCGCGAATCTGCAACACCATGAACACACACCCTGAAAACGACCATGAAGAACTGTACCACCAATTAGCACTCAGCTACGTAAATGGCATTGGCGGCAAGATGGGCCGTATGCTGATAGAAAAATTCGGCAGCGCCACTAATGTGTTTAAAGTGCCGCTGAAAGAACTGAAAAATACTGACGGCATAGGCGAAATAAAAGCAAAAGCATTTAAAGAAAGTGACGTATTTGCCTATGCTGAACGGGAAATGGAGTTTTTGGTGAAACACGATGTAAAGGTGTTTTGCCTTGCCGGCACCTACCCAAAAAGACTAACGGGTTGCTCGGATGCTCCGCTGCTTATGTTCTACAAAGGCACGGCTGACCTGGAAGCAAAAAAGATAGTAGCAGTTGTGGGCACCAGAAAAAATACCGACTACGGCCACAAGCTGTGTGAGGACCTCATAGAGGGGCTTCAGTCGCTGGATGGGTTGCTTGTTGTGAGCGGGCTCGCATTGGGTATAGACAGCATTGCCCATAAAAAGTGTGTGCAACTGGGCATACCAACGGTGGGGGTTCTGGGACATGGACTTGACACGATATATCCCTATTCGAATAAGGCCCTTGCAGCACAAATGATAGAAAACGGAGGACTTCTCTCAGAGTTTCCGTCCGGGACAATTCCAGATAGGACCAACTTTCCAATGCGCAACAGAATAGTTGCGGGCATGAGTGATGTGACCGTAGTAGTGGAAAGTAATGCCACCGGAGGCGCACTGATAACGGCAACGCTTGCGGCTGGCTATCACAGAGAAGTAGCGGCATTTCCCGGGAGAGTCAACGACACAAGAAGTGCCGGCTGTAACGAACTGATTCGGACCAACATGGCAGCAATGATAACAAAGGCGGACGACCTGGTGGAACTGATGAACTGGGACAAGGACCGAAAGCCGAGAGCTGTGCAGAAACAGCTTTTCCTGAACCTGACCAACGACGAACAAAAGATAATGGACCTGCTGCAGACAAAAGACAATGTGCACGCGGACGAATTGTTCCATCATTCAGGACTGGCAAGTACGATGCTTGCCGCAACCCTGCTGCAACTGGAAATGCAGGGGCTTATTAAAGCGCTGCCCGGGAAATTTTACAGAACCAACTAAGAATCTGAGCCTGCCGCCCTAGGTGCCGCTGCAAAAAACATCAAGGATGTAAAAATGGAGTAGAACAGTACGCCCTGTTGACGCGCCAACAGCGACTCGGTAAAGAAAGTGACACTGATGGTGACGAGCAAATAGAGATAGATCACGTTCCGGGAAAGGACTGCCCGACGGAACTGCAAGAACAACACAACAACCATTGCACTGATACCGGCAATACCAAACGACAACCAATCGTAGAAATACTGATTATGCGGATCGAAGTAGCCTACCCAATACCCTCTGTAAACAGAGTGAAAGAAATAGCGGTAATGGAGCTTATCGAGCATGCTGCCGGGACCGGTGCCCGTAAGCCAATAGTGTTGCAACATGGCCTTATCGGTATGAAACAACAGCTTGCGCATATTCACTGAGTTCTGGATAAGATCGTCTGCATCCTTTTTGCTAAAGAGACCGGAGAGTTCCAGCACACGCTGGCGGAAGAACGGAATGAATGCATAGGCTCCTGCCACAACGCCTACCAACGAAAGGAATATCCATTTGAGGCGGGCGATCATGCGCAGGTCGCTAATGAGAAAATGCACAGCGGCAATCACCAACGCGATAATTGGAGACTTGGCAAACAGCGCCAGCATGAACACCAGCAGTGTGTATACCATTGCATACTTCGCAAAAACATCCCGACTGGAGCGAGTGATGAAACGGAAAATGGTGATGTACAATGCAAAGCACAGATACATAGCCATGTAGGTGGGATGGATGCCGGTAAAGTTTTCGAAGATATTGCGGTAGGCAACGTGCGACAACTCCCGACCCGGACCACCTATCATGAAATGATTGTACAGATAATCGACATTGGCCAAAAAACAAGTGATGATGCAACCGTAAACAAAGAAACGAAGTTCATTGACGATGACGAGGCGAAACTGCTGCCCCATAATGGCAAAAACAAAGGGTAACAAAAGGTATGCCGACTTCTGCTCGCAAAGCATGTGTGCATAGGCACTGTTTCGCTCAGGCGTGAAGAAAAGGGCAATAACATAGAGTAGATAACTGCCACCCAGCACACCAGCCCACCTCAGATCTCCCGCCGAAGGGCGCAGACCCGAACGCAACGAACGGAACACAAAGTATACACAGATACCGATTGCTGCCAGCACCTGCAACTGAGGTGGCATGAAGAGGCACATCACCAGAATTCTGGCTGCTACCACATCGGCTTTGTATAACGGAACGACGTTTTGCTCCACTGCTGAACCTGAGCTATTGAAGGCGAAAATTAACAGAAAAATCCGACTATGTGTTTATTATCGGAGCTGGATCAGAAATCTGTGCCGAGTGCAAAGTAAATGATCGGCTTTTTATCGCCCTCGGCATTCCAGGCAACATCGGTTCTGATGAAGTATCCAAACAATGAAGTGCGGATGCCTCCACCGAAACCGGCAGTGAGTGCTGACCCGTAAGGAACTGTCAGCGTAAGAACGACATTGTTCAATGACCTCGGATCGCCATACTGAGGATAGGTGAACGTATTGGACAAGTTGTCTTTGGTGGGTAAGAAGCCCTTCCAAGTGGTACCCACATCGGTAAATGCTACCAACTGTAGGTTCTTGAGCGCAGCAGACTGAACCGGGCGCTTCACAAATGTTGCCGCCACAGGCACCCTGATCTCGGTGGAAACTACCGCGAAGTTATTACCAGCCCTGGCTTTCTGCTTGTAACCACGCAACGATGTTGCAAGCATCTGAAAGCCATAATTCTCGCTGAATTCGGTTGACGCTGTGCTGGTCTGCGGGAACATCCAATTGTCGACCCCGCCCAACAAGTATTGAACCATTTTGTTGCCATCGGAATGTGCGTAGGCGATCCTGTTGGCAAGAATAATGTTCTTGTATAACGGCTGATAGTTGCGGAAATCTACGCCAATATTGTAACAGCTTTTGTTGCCTTTGTTCAGACCGTACATGTATTCGGTATATACTTTATAACGAGTGCCACGAAGGATATTCATCATCGGGCTTATGGTGTTGTCAAAAACATACTCGAACCTACTCACCTCTGTATAGGTCCTGTTCTTTGGAAAATCTATTGCGTGACTAAGGGTATCGATAACCTTTTGTATGAAGCCATCTTCGCGCACCCCCGTATGGAACCTCAAGCTACGCATGCGATCGAGTGGATAACAAAAGTCGGCCTGGATCATATTGGATACACTTTGGAACAACTGCTGGTATGGTCCGTATGCGATACCGGATGCGCTATCGATGTAGGCAACACCTTTATAGTCGCGGTTCTGCCTCCGCAACGCCATTAGCCCCCAATCCAATCGGCGCTTATAATTTTGATATTGCAGGAAATAGGCTGAATAGTTCAGATCCAAGGGCAACTGGAATCCAATATTCACTCGTTGGTCCTCCAGCAATTCATTGAGGCTGATGGTTGGCATCAGGCCGATAGCCGGATTAACGAATTCACCACCATTCGCATCTATGGACTGATACTGATTGAAAAGAATGCTGTTGTCCAGTTTTACAGAAATGAAATCAGGAATAAAACTCTTTTTGTAGGCGGTTGGTTTCATCTTCAGATAAGCACTGTCGCTTATCTCTGACAGTACAGAACTATCCGCATCTGTTGACGCTACCTCTTCTGCGCCCTTAGTGACGGCATCATCGGCTTTATTCGCCACCGGCCGCGACTTCTTTACCGGCTGTTCTTCATTATCGTCAAATTCGCTCTGGAAAATGTTGCCGCTCTTAATTTGTGGCTTGGGCTTTTGCTCATCGGCATAACGCCCCGGATACAGTTCCGACTTCGGTTCGGGCACCGGTGTTACCGGATCTTTTGCGCTACGCTTGGCACCCGGAGTGGCCGATGGAGCGTCCGGCCATTCCTTCGAAAGAATGGTAGGTACCGGGTGCTCTACTGCCCCACTGTCGCCGGGCATATGCAGATCGTGAATATAAAGGACATACTTGTCGCGAATCTGGATCACATCAGACACATCGCCCGAAGACGCATTGTATTGATGACTCAGAATATTGGTGTTATAGTTGGTAACAGGCAAGGCATAAGCAGAGTCCTCGTTCATTTTATTGCGCGCGAAATAAACTACGTACCTGTTGGTGATGCCGCTGCTGTCGTACAGGTAGGCAAAGTGTTCCGGTCCGTATTGTATGGGCTGTGTTATGTGCCCCTTGCCCACATCAGAGCATTGCAACAACTCGGGGCGCATACTTACAGTATTGTAGAAGAACACATTGAATGGTCCTGCAGGCAATTCGTTTACCGCAACCGGCACATTGAGATTTGGCTTAGGTCTGTTGGAAAGGAACAGAACGAACTTTGGCGACACATCGTCCCAGGTATCATCGGTGATGTTGGTCATCTTCGATCCCTTGATAGTGAAAAGATAAAGATCGGACTGACTCTTCTTGATAGCAGAGAAAACTAATTTGTCGTCATCCTGCAGGAAAGCCATAGACAATACTCTATCGAAACGGTTAGCAGGAATGACGTAATTCTCTACCCTGCCCCGTGCATTGTTATATATGCGCAAGCGCGTTTGTTTGCCCTTGCGGTAAAGCATAGCCAGCTTACTACTTGTAGGCGACCATGCCAGCATAGGATAGTTGGGATCTATCTGTTCCGTGAGATCTTTCTTGCCACCCTCCAACAATGGATTGACGTTGGGGTTCCCGGTACGCTGGGTGTAAACCGTGAAGCGACCTTCTTTCCAAACCACATAAGAGACATCGGTGCCAGATGGCGAAATGGTAATGTTGCGGACGATGCTATTGTCCTTTGGCACCTTCAATGTGGTAACACCGCCTGTGCTGTCGGGCTTGCGTTGGTTCTTCGCGTCGAGCGTATAAATATGTTTGTAGAAGTTGATGCAGGAATCATACGCCTTTGTCACCTTCATGCTAAGGTTGTCAGGGTCGAGCATGGCCTTGTTGAGACTGGTCTTCTGCTGCATACTGTACAACAGTCCTTTTACCTTACTGTCGCCATACTGATTGGACACGAACTTCCAGAAAGCCTTGCCTGCCAGCTCGGGATATTCGTTTGACAACTCAAAGAACCCTGTATTGGGCCGCGCCTGCAACAATGCCATCCATTGACTGTTGCTTTCCTGATCCCAACCATCTACCAGATATGAGATATAACCCTCAGTGACCCATGGAGGCAGATTGAGGAGGAGCGCATTCTTCACACGCTTCTTGAGGTCGTCGCCGAAGATCATGTGTTGCATCACCACCAGGGCCATACCCGACTTGATCTGCCTGCGCAGGTCGGTGTGTGCACCGGTGAAATATACCACCAACTTATCGTCGACAACCTTGAGCGAGCCTGCACGGGAGTTGCCGATAGTTGGCACCTCATCTTTAAGTCCGATGTTTGATTGCCTGTACTCGTCATAAGAGTTGTACAACATGATGTTGAAACGAGGAGGGAATGCGCCACCAAGTTTCTTCTCAATCACGGCCACATCCATCTCTGCTTCTTCAGCAACATAACGACCCAACTGGCGACCCGCCTTGTCATAGTGATATACACGGAAATGTTTGGTATCAAAGTACTTCCAGTCGAATTTCTTCTTTTCCTGTTTACGGTTCTGACCAAACACTTCCAGGTTGGATTGCGCATGCACCATCTGCGGCATAGTGACACTACCCCAAAGGGCAGCAAGCATGATAAGGTTCATCTTTCCCAGCCGCGATATGCTATTTATCATCTCTACGTACTTTTCTCAAGCGCTAGTGCCTTCCGGAAGCTCTGTCACAGAGGCTGCCGGCAGTGAAGCGGATGTGTTACATTTGCAATACAAATTAAAGAAATAATACCACTCAGATATGTTAAATGTCCACTTTTTCACGTTCAATGCGTTTCAGGAAAACACCTACATCATCAGCAACCATAAAAAGGAGTGCTGGATAGTGGATCCGGGTATGTATGAACAACGCGAAACAGACGGTTTTATTTCATTTATAGAAAAACAAGGCTTTACCCCACAGGCCATCATCAATACGCATGCGCACCTGGATCACATTTTTGGGGTGCAGGCGATGGTAGATAAGTACCATATTCCATTTAGCATTCACCGGCTGGAACAACCGGTACTGGACCGAGGCCGAGAAACGGCAGCGATGTTCGGGTTTTCTTTCAACAACTTGCCGGTAGTTACGAACTACATAGACCACGCAACGCCGCTGCAACTGGGCGAAGATACTTTGCAGGTATTCCTGACACCCGGCCACTCGCCGGGCAGTGTGTCATTCTACTACGAACCGGGCAACTGGGTGATTGCGGGTGACGTTCTGTTTCAAGGAAGTATCGGCAGGACCGATCTGCCGGGAGGCGACTTTGATACGCTGATCAGTTCTATCAGAACCCACCTGTTCAGGCTACCTGACAGTACAACAGTTCTATCCGGACACGGAGACAGCACTACGATAGGCGATGAAAAAAGGGATAACCCGTTCCTCAGGTAAGGAAAACGTTATTACAGCAGTGGAACCTTGCGCACACTATCCACTTTGCCGTTGTGGATGTACTGATACGTCCTTACAGGTGGACGATTGAAGTCTGATGGGATCATGTTGCCGATGACATTGTAGTCGGGTAAAGCAGACACCTTTTTGTTGAGCCAGTATGCCGACGCAAGGTATTTAGGCTCGGGATAATAGATGAACAGGCAAGTACCGTCCTTAATTGTTTCTATGATGGGTGCCGCCAGCTCCACCGGTACTGCAGGACAGCCCCAGCTTCTACCCAGACGCTGATTCTCGTTAATGTATTTATCGCTTACATATGGGGCGCCATGTACAACGATATCACGCTTATAGGCGGCATCGTTGAAACCCTGGTCCATTCCTTCCATACGCAACGAAAGTCCGTTATCACCTGTATAAGTCTGGGCTGTAACATAAAAACCAAGGCTACTCTTGTGTGAATTCACCTTGTTAGAAAAGTCGACCGCACAACCCTCGCCTGTGGACTGTCCGTGCGCTACATACGTATTGTACAATACCCGCTTAGTAGCAAGGTCTATGACCCAAAGTCTGTCCAGTACTGAAGGCTGATTGAAGTCGCAAATGGTAAGGATCTCTTTGGCGGTATTGATCTTGCCGGCATTTCGCAGGTTAATATAACCACGCATCGCCTTTTCAAAAACAGTGTAAGATAATCGGGTGAAATTCTGAAAATCGAGCTGCTTGTACAGGGTACTGATGTAATTCTCAACCCTTACAGCCTCGTTGTGCGATATGGTCTCGTTGGCCATCGCAATTTTGTATGACAACGTGAGCAGTGCATACACAAATAAAGAAACAATGAACTTACTTAGGGGCCTCACTATCGCGATCACGTTTTCAGATTTAAGTTGTTGCAAAGGTACCGAAATTACCCCACTCCCACATTAACTAAAAGCAATCTTAACTATACATTATGATAAATAGAAACCGCCGCTCGTCTCGCGACGGCGGCGGCATGTTTGATCTATGCATTTAGTTTTCTTACAATTTAGCGCTTTGAATACGCAGTACTTTTCTGTTCTTTTTCTGTACACGCATTTTCTCGGGCACCAGTTTCAGTATCTCGTCCATCAGGCTCTGCAACACGCTATCTTTTACAAAGTGGATGCTGGTAACCAAACTGATCTCGCGCACGGGCTCAGGTGATTCGAAGTAGCGGATACACTCCATCTGGTCTTCCCCGAATTCAAGCGTGGCCAACTCAGGCAACACAGCCATTCCTCCGTTTTTCTCTACCATGCGACGCAGTGTTTCTACGTTGCTGGAGTCGTATCGATAAGGGCGTTCTGCCTGTAATTTCTGTATCTGATCGCTGCAGAGGTTGATGATCTGATTGCGCATACAATGACCTTCGTTCAGCAACCAAATACGCCCCAGATCAATATCCTCAGGTGTGACCATACGCTTTTTCAACGCAGCCTCTCCTTCGCTGAAATAGCCAACAAAAGGTTCGTAGAACAGTGGGTATTCCTTTATGCCCTGCTCTTCAAGCGGAGTACTCAAAAGGGCAGCGTCTATCTCGTTGTTGCGCAGTGCAGTAATGATCTGGTGTGTCTCCAGTTCCGTAACCTGCAACTTCATTGACGGAAATGCCTTCGCATAGTTATCAAGCAGAGAAGGCAGGATGTTGGGCGCAACGGTTGGTATGGCTGCAAACCTGAATGTACCCGATAATGTTTTTTGCTGGCGCTGTATCAGTTCATGTATCCGCTCACATTCAGCCAATGCAATCTGTGCCTGGTCAACAATAATGTTGCCCATGTCAGTAACCGCAATCGGATGTTTATTGCGGTCGAATATCTTGACACCAAGCTCATCTTCGAGCTTTTGTATCTGCATGCTGAGTGTGGGTTGCGTCACAAAGCACTTTTCCGCAGCAGCAACAAAACTTTTGTAAGTGGCTACCGCAACGACGTATTCAAGTTGTGTAATGGTCATAATTAATGGCGATTAGGTACAAACATACGAATAATAAATGATATAGTCAAAATCTATAGAAAGAAACTTTCCTTTTTATTGGTTGCCGGGGCATTGGATGGCACCAAACTTCCCCATTTCAAAAACCGGCTTCAGCGCTTCAGTCCACATACGGCGCTTAAGCTCGGGCTGTGGCGCAAACGATTCAACGGTGGGTAGTGGTACCCACACCGTGTCGTTGAACCTGTTGGGCAGCAAAAACCGGAGCATTACGGCTACGCCCAACTGCGCCGGTACCAAACCGAATAACAATACCACATAAGGATCGAGCGCGGTGCGCAACTGATTCCATGCAACCAGCTGCCCCTCTGCGAGGTATATAATATTATAGTCGGCGGGCTGCAGTTTGCAGGCATCCAGCATTCGCACCAGTTGTGTTTCCAGTTCGGGTTTGCGGTCGGCTTCGCCCAGCAACACCAGAACAGGTCGTTTCTCCAGTCCGTTGGTCACAGTACCCGAATCCAGCCAGAATACATCGTTGGCCGCAGAGACAATATCAGTATTGATGATCGACATAAAGTAGTAAAAGGTAAAGTTCCGCCTATTGCCCGAGAAAGGCGTCAATATATCCTGTTAAAAAACAGAAATATAAAAATATTGCAAAAGAACATACGAAATCCGTGAGTTTCGGGTTAATAAGAAGCCCCTTGAGGGTTGACCCGATTCCGCGAAAAAAGTCGTTTCTTTGCGCAAATTTACGCAAGTAAGCACATTGTCAAATTAAATAAAATTATTAATCATGAGTGTTTCCACAATTGACATCGCCGTAAAAAAAACAACAGAAAGCCGCATTGCGCAAATGGATCCTGCCAACATACAGTTCGGTAAGCTCTATTCTGACCATATGCTCGTGGCTTACTACGAAGACGGTGAGTGGAAACAACCTGAGATCGTGCCTTATGCTAACCTGTCGCTAAGCCCGGCGACTACATTCATACACTACGGCCAGGCAATATTCGAGGGAATTAAGGCGTACAAGGACGCCAACGGCAATCCGCTGGTGTTTCGTCCGCGCGACAACTGGAAGCGTATGAACCGCTCGGCCGAGCGTATGGCATTGCCTGCGGTACCTGAAGAATTATTTGTAGAAGGTATCCGCAAACTGGTGGATATTGACCGCGCCTGGATTCCTACTTCAGAAGACACTTCGCTGTATATCAGGCCTTTCATGTTTGCCATTGACGAGTTCATTGGCGTGCGCCCGGCTGAAAAATTCATGTTCATGATCATCACCAGCCCTGCAGGCCCATACTACAGCAAGCCGGTATCGATCTATGTGCAGGACGAGTATGTACGCGCATTCCCCGGTGGTATCGGCTTCACAAAAGCCGCCGGCAACTACGGTATGAGCATGTACCCTACCATGAAAATAAAGGAAATGGGCTACGACCAGATCCTGTGGACGGATGGTTTTGAGCACAAGTATGTGCAGGAGATAGGAACAATGAACGTATTCTTTGTGCTGGGCGACAAGGTGGTGACACCTGACCTGAAAGAAGGAACGATATTGGCCGGGGTGACCCGCGACAGCGTGATAACACTGCTGCGTGAAAAAGGCATAACTGTTGAAGAACGCCCTATAGCCATAGACGAACTGGCTGATGCCTACCGAAACGGACAACTGAAAGAAGCGTTTGGCACAGGTACTGCGGCTTCTATTGCACCTATCAGGGCACTTACCTACCACGGCGAGACCATGGAACTGCCTGCGATGGAAACATGGGACGTGGCCAACTGGCTGAAAAAAGAACTGGCAGATATCCGCTATGGCCGCAAAGCCGACACACACGGATGGGTGCTGCATGTATAATTTCTGAAACGAAAAACATAAAAGACAAAGGGACCAAAAAGGTCCCTTTGTCTTTTATAACTACCTACACTACTTAACAACAGTTACCTTTCTCCGCCATACACCGGCATCTGTAGCTACTACAACCATGTACACACCACTTTCGGGTAGATGGATGTTGTTGTGGTGCTGCGCAGCAAGACGCTGCACTACCCTGCCCGTCATATCTGTTACGGTAATGTGCCCGGTGTGACCTTGTGGCAGCTGCACAACAAACACATCCTGTGCCGGATTGGGGAATAACGTTACTTCTTCTTCGCGCACAACAGGCACACCTGCTGCGCAAGCACCCGCAGGCAACACTGCAATGCTGTGTGTCGCTGTGGCCGTGCCGCAACTATTACTGAAAGTGTATGAAATTGTGGCCACACCCGGAACTACTGCCGTGCAAAGACCGGTGGCAGAAACCGTTGCTGCACCGCCACCCACGCTCCAGGTACCGCCTGCCATTGTACCTGCAAGTGTGGCTGTGTCACCCACGCAAAGGGTGTCGGTACCAGATATGGCTGCCAATGGTGCGGGCGTTACAGTTACATAAAATGTTACAATGGCCACCGAGCGGCCATCATCGGCACGCACTTCAAAAGTATCGGTGCCTGAATAGCCTGAAGACGGTGTGTACACCAGACCGGTTGGCGTGACGGAGCTACCGGTGGCGGTGGCTGTATAAGCGGCTGCAGCCACACCATGTGCGGGTGGCGTTATCAGCGTCCAGGTAAGGGTTTGTCCGGCATCGGCATCTGTGATAGCGAGGGCAGCATTAAGTGGCACACTGCCACCGGCACATACTGCCAACGACTGTACATGCCCACCTGTGAAAACGGGTATATGATTGCCGTAGGAAATTTTGCGGACAACATGATTGAGTTGCTCAGTGAAATAGATGTCTCCATTGGGGTGAATAGAAATGTGGGTAGGTTGATTCAATTGGGCTGCAGTGGCCATGCCACCATCGCCACTATACCCTACACTACCATTACCCGCAATTGTAGTAATTATACCTGAAGCGTCAATTTTCCTGACCACATTATTGTTTCTATCACAAATGAAAATATTTCCAAGACCATCCAGATCCAGCCCTGCCCCGTCTTTTATCATTGCTAACAACGCAGAGGATCCATCTCCACTGTAGCCGCTAACACCTGTCCCTGCTACCGTAGTCACTATTCCGGTATTGCTAATTTTTCTTATTCGGTAATTGGTGCCGTCAGAAAAGAAAATATTTCCTGACCGATCTACAGCAATTCCAGCAGGAACAGTTAGCATTGCCATAGTTGCAGGTCCCCCATCACCACCATATCCTGCCGTAGAAGACCCTGCTACCGTCGATATAATGCCCGCAACATTTACTTTGCGAATATGGCCGGAAGCATCACCAACGTAGAAATTGCCAAACCTATCTTTCGCAATATCCCGAGGGCTGCATTGCGCGGCGGTAGCGGCACCTCCATCGCCAGTATATCCACCAACACCCGTCCCAATAAGTGTTGAAATAAATCCCGCACCGTTTATTTTACATATCCTCTCGGCAGAAGGGCCAAAACCACAAAAATTTACGTTGTCACCGTCTGCTAAGATCCCGGCCAGATTAGTAAGCGTGGCTGCAGTCGCAGGCCCACCATCACCTGTATATCCAGCACTTGCTCCATTACCGGCTATAGTGTTTATGACACCCGAAACATCCACTTCGCGAACTCTATGGTTGAAAAAATCACACACGATGATTCTACCTAAACTGTCCACATGAATGCCAGTAGGACGATTTAACTGTGCAGTAATCGCAGGTATTCCGTCTCCGTTGTATCCAGAAGTACCAGTGCCAATTACTGTCGAAATAATCTGAGCGTTTGAGTAAGTCCCAGTTGTCGTAAAAAAAACAAATGAAACAAAAAATGACTTGAAACTTAACATGGCAGTAATGAATTTTCGAATTAAAATTGGTTGTAACAATTCTCCTTACAAGGCACTCTCGGGAGGAATTGTCTACCAGAAGTTGATTGAAACATTTTGCATAGCACTGCCTATTCCTGGGTGCCAGGCTGCGTTTCGACAACCGCCAGACCAAGTCGTAGATGTCCCATGACAACCGCCGCTACTAAAATACCCATCATTTATTGCTCCCCCTCCATTGCTGCAGCCGGGCGGCAACGACGAACAATCAAATTGAAAGGTAGCATCAGTCCATTGGAATGACGTTGATGACGATGATATGGACCCGGGAGTAATATTGTCCCGATCGGGACCTGTGGGCAAACATGGGCTGCAACCTACGTTCTGAAAGATGTTGTAACTGTTCCAGCCTGTGCTGCTATAGGCAGCCACGTAAAATTGGTTTGCCTGAATATCACAAAGAGTAGAATATGCGCTTTCAATGGCATACATCTTCACATAAACCCCGCATGGGTTGGCTGTGTTATCAATGAACAAGGCACCGGATTGAGCAGATGCAGGCTTGCTGATAATGGCAAGCAGAAATAGAATCAAATAGTTTTTTTCATATGGATTAAGCGTTTTAGTTACCCGAATGTATAAAATAATATGTTCATTTCAAAATATTTTCTCTTCAAAAAAACATGAAAAAAGGAGACCCGGCGGGTCTCCTTTTTTACATCACGCATAAGTTGTCATTATATTCCATCCCCATCCAGCAGGTTGCCGAGACCACCAAGTATACTACCCTCCTCTTTGCGGCGCGAGCCACCGTATGCCAGAATACGACCTGCAAGACGGCTGATAGGCAATGTCTGTATCCACACAGTGCCCGGGCCACGCAGGGTTGCGAAGAACACACCCTCGCCACCGAACAGTGTATTCTTGATACCACCGACAAACTGTATATCATAAGTAACGTGGCTGGTAAATGCCACAATACAACCTGTATCTATCTTCAGCAATTCGCCGGGCTGCAGGTGGCGCTCCACCACATGACCGCCGGCATGCACAAACGCCATGCCGTCACCTTCCAGCTTTTCCATAATGAAACCCTCACCACCAAACAGGCCGGTTCCCAGTTTCTTTTGGAATTCTATACCCACTGCCACACCCTTGGCGGCACAAAGGAAGGCGTCCTTCTGACAAATGACCCTGCCACCCAGACGCATAAGGTCCAACGGGATGATCTTGCCCGGATAGGGCGAAGCGAATGATACTTTCTTTTTGCCGGTACCCTCGTTGGTGTAGGCGGTCATAAACAGGCTCTCGCCCACCAGCAGGCGCTTGCCTGCCGAGAACAACTTGCCCATAAGGCCTTGCTGCTGGCGGCTGCCATCGCCGAATATTGTTTCCATACTTATTCCTTCTTCCATCATCATGAAGCTTCCTGCTTCAGCAATGGCGGTTTCCAGGGGGTCCAGTTCTACCTCCACGTATTGCATTTCTTCACCGTGGATCTGGTAGTCAATTTCATGATTCAGCATAGTTATGTGTTTTTATGTTTGATGATGTAAAAGTAAGATGCAGGCACTTGCTGCAAAAATCACCTTCGGTAAATTACGGCTTTTTGTCGGTTACAGCCTTTTGCCGCTCGGTATATTATGCCGGTTGACAAGCGGCAACTCAATTGTGATGCTTATAGAAGTATGGGTATTTATTATGGATACCCCCTCCTTAATGAGGCACCTTTGGCGTAACTTTGACTGTCCTAATTCAAAACAATAAAAACAAACCAATATGGCACATACACTTCCCGCGCTCCCCTATGGCTACGATGCCCTGGAGCCACACATCGACACAATGACCATGCAGATACACCATGGCAAACACCACCAGGCATATGTTGACAACCTGAACAAGGCACTTGCCGGCACTGACGGTGAGAACAAATCGCTGGAAGAACTGATGGCTAACATCTCTTCTTACCCGGTAGCTGTGCGCAACAACGGCGGCGGTCACTACAACCACTCATTGTTCTGGTCGGTACTGGGCACAGGCAACAGCACCCCATCTGGTAAACTGGCAGACGCCATCAATGCAACCTTCGGTTCATTCGACGCATTGAAAGAAAAAATGAACACAGCAGGGGCTACACGTTTTGGCAGCGGCTGGGCATGGCTTTCTGTAAGTGGTGGCAACCTGGTAGTAAGCTCTACGCCTAACCAGGACAATCCACTGATGGACGTTGCAGAAGTGAAAGGAACTCCGATCCTTGGCATCGACGTGTGGGAACACGCTTACTACCTGAAATATCAGAACAAGCGCCCGGACTACCTGAGCGCTATCTGGAATGTGATCAACTGGCGCGAAGTAGAAAAACGCTACGAAGCAGCACTGTAACCAGTAACGTATAATTATATAAAAGAGCGGAGGCGACATGATCACCTCCGCTCTTTATTTATATGGCCTTTCGGCCTGATAGATATTTTATTCAGGAACTACCAGCCTGAAACCGTTGCCGTGAATGTTCACGATCTCTACTGTGCTGTCCTCTTTGAGGTATTTGCGCAGCTTGGCAATGTAAACGTCCATACTACGGCCGTTGAAGTAGGTATCGCTACCCCAGATGCGCTTCAGTGCAGTCTCGCGCGGCAGCAGGTCGTTCTTATATTCGCACAACATCAGCAGCAACTCATTCTCTTTAGGAGAAAGCGTATGCGATGAGTCGCCATGCTTCAAGGTGCGTAGCTTGCTGTTGAAATGGTAACTACCTATCTGGAACTCGATCTGGGAATGGTTCTTATCGTGCAGGTCCTGGTTGCGTTTCAGGATCGCCTTGATCTTGTGCAACAACACCTCGCTGTCAAATGGCTTAGTGATATAGTCGTCGGCACCAAGTTTGTAACCGGTGAGCACGTCATCTTTCATGCTTTTTGCTGAGAGGAAGAACAAAGGTACGTCAGGATCAACATTCCTGATCTCTTCGGCCAATGTGAAACCATCCATATTGGGCATCATCACATCAAGGAGACAAACGTCGAAACGCTCCCTGCGGAATGCGGCAAGCCCCAGAATACCATCGCGTGCAAGTTCCACCACAAAGTCATTCAACTCGAGGTAGCTTTTCAGAACCTGGCCGAAGTTGGTGTCATCTTCAACCAACAGTATTTTATTTTTTTCTTTTTCCATAATGCTAATTGTTTATCAAATATAGTACCAGATAAGTTAAAGTAAAGTACAATATTTTGTTAAGGTGTACAGCACTGCTTTTAACGCATTTAGCATTCTATTTCACCTGAATACACCACTCCCTATACTCGAAGCCAGGATTAATGACTATGTCGTTCGGGCCGCTTTTGCCATTTCGCATTTAAGGGAAAAAGTGATTGAGTTTGCGGTTGTTTTGTAGTTAGTTTTGCACCGTGCTTTGCCCCCAACACAGCGGGTCCGGCACGGAACGATATGCTCAAAAAAATCACAACTGCCGTGCTGCTTTCCAGTGCCTGCACATTGGCAGCACATGCGCAAACGGACACTACAGCAAAAGAGAAACCAATAAGCGAACTGAAGTATGCGCTGACCAAGGATGGATCGAAGTTTGTGAAACTTACGTTCCTTAATCAGGTTTGGGTCAGGTATAATCAGAGCAATCCGGGGACTATCGTTAACGGCGCCCCCACCGACAACACTCTTGATATTGGCCTCCGACGCACACGCATGCAGCTATATGGTCAACTTACTGACCATGTGGGATTTTACATGCAGTTCGGTATGAACAACTTCAACTTTCTGGCGCAAAACGCAGGCAACAGAAAGATACAAGCATTCTTCCATGATGCCCTTTGCGAATACAAAGTGTGGAAGCACAACAACTACCTTACGCTTGGCGGAGGGCTCACCATTGTGAACGGACTCAGCCGGTTCACGCAGCCGGCAATTGGATCTATTGTCACCACAGATGTCCCGGTATTCCTGCAGGCAACCGTTGATCAGACAGATGAATTTGCACGAAAACTGAGTGTGTATGCACGTGGACAGATTGGCAAAATAGACTACCGAATCGCACTCTCTGATCCGTTCCCGATACAGACCAACGGCAACGCGTTGCCCGCTTTGGGCAAGGATGCCACCTTCACACCGTACGGGCACAACCAGCAGGTGCAGGGAATGGTCATCTGGAATATTCTGGACAAAGAACCACACACCACCCCATATATGGCAGGAACCTACCTGGGCGACAAAAAAATACTGAACATAGAGGCGGGTGCTATATGGCAGAAGAACGCCACCTGGAATCTTTCCGGCTCGGATACCGTTTTCAACAACATGCTGTTGTGGGGCATCGGCGCTTTTGCCGACATGCCCCTGCAAAACAACAAATATGCACTGAACGCCTATGCCGGCTACTTCAGCACCGACTACGGACACAACTACATCCGCAACAACGGTATTATGAACCCGGCGAACGGCAACGCAACTACAAGTGTATTCAACGGTGCCGGTAATGCTTACCCCATGTTCGGTACCGGCAGCAGCATTTATACTCAGATAGGACTGCGTTTGCCTAAAGACCTGCTAGGCGATAATGGAACACTGCTCCCGTACATATCGTGGAGGCAGGGATCTTTAGAAAAACTCAAAGACCCTGTAAATGTATATGACGTGGGTATCAACTGGCTCATCAACAAGCACATGGCCAAGCTATCACTGAACTATCAACTGCGCCCCGTCTTTACAACTCAGGCAAACGGCGACGTAAGACGCACGTCCAATGCGAGCAGCGTATGGGTGCAATACCAGATATTCATTTGACGGGTTTACATACAAAGAGCGCGAACCATGGTCCGCGCTCTTTGTTTATCAATCATTGTCCTTTCAACTAACTATACGCTGAACTTGATGCCCTGTGCCAACGGCAGCTGATCGCTGTAGTTGATGGTATTGGTCTGGCGGCGCATATATGCTTTCCATGAGTCTGAGCCGCTTTCGCGACCACCGCCTGTTTCTTTCTCGCCACCAAACGCACCGCCAATCTCAGCACCACTTGTACCAATGTTCACGTTGGCAATGCCACAGTCGCTGCCCTTGTGCGACAGGAACCATTCGGCCTCGCGCATATTCAACGTCATGATAGAGGAAGATAGACCCTGCGGCACATTGTTCTGCATAGCAATCGCCTCTTCCAGGGTACTATACTTCATGATGTACAGGATGGGTGCGAATGTCTCGTGCTGCACAATAGCCCATTCGTTCTTCACTTCGAATATACATGGCTTCACATAGCAGCCGCTTTCATATCCCGGGCCTTCCAGCACACCACCAGCCACAACTGCCTTACCTCCTGCTTTCTTCACTTCAGCAATCGCTTTCAGGTATGCAGCAACAGCATCTTTGTCAATGAGTGGGCCCACATGACTCTTTTCGTCCAGCGGATCGCCTATTACCAGTTGCTTGTAAGCGGCAACCAATTTCTTTTTGAACGCGTCATACACGTTTTCGTGAATGATGAGCCTTCGGGTAGTAGTGCAACGCTGACCGGCAGTACCTACCGCACCAAATATCGCTGCGCGCAGTGCGATGTTAAGATCTGCATGCTCTGAAACGATGATGGCATTGTTGCCACCCAGCTCCAGCAACGAACGACCCAAACGACCTGCCACAGCAGCTCCTACCGCCTTACCCATGCGGGTAGAACCGGTTGCTGACACCAGCGGCACACGGGTATCGTGGCTCATCCACTCTCCTGTTTCGCGACCACCGATCACCAATCCGCACACGCCCTCAGGCACGTTATTGGCTTTAAACACTTCTGAAATAATATTCTGACAGGCAATGCCTGAAAGTGGTGTCTTCTCCGATGGCTTCCATACACAAGTATTACCGCAGATGAATGCGATCATGCTATTCCAACTCCAAACAGCAACAGGGAAGTTGAACGCGCTGATCACACCAACAACGCCCAGCGGATGCCACTGCTCGTACATGCGGTGTAGCGGACGCTCGCTGTGCATGGTAAGACCGTATAGCTGGCGCGAAAGACCAACCGCGAAGTCGCATATATCTATCATCTCTTGCACTTCGCCCAGACCTTCCTGCAGACTCTTGCCCATTTCATAAGAAACCAGACGACCCAGTGGTTCCTTTTGCTTGCGCAAAGCATCGCCCAACTGACGAACGATCTCACCTCGCTTTGGTGCCGGCCACATGCGCCACTCGGCAAATGCCGACTGTGCTTTTTCTATCACGGCATCATACTCCGCCCTTGTGACACCGGAAACAGTTGCGATACGCTTGCCATCTACAGGCGAATAAGAAACAATCTTTTCACCCTCCGATTTCATCCATTTTGTGCCGGTTGAAGCACCATCGTTATTCTTTTCGATGCCGAGTTTACTCAGCACTTTATCCATTTTCATATTGTCATCTGTTTTAAAGTCGCAAAATTACAGCTATTTGACTGCCCTACGAAATATGTAGTCGGGCTTCTGCCACCACCTAATTATTTTTAGAATTGCATTAACTACCTTTTGGCTAAAACACTATATTTGATGCCATAAAATATATACGCATGAAAAACAATATACTCTGCTTACTTTCTATAATGGTTCTGTTCTTTGCACCTGCACCTGCGCACGCGGGCTTCATCATGAAGAAGCAGGCTACTGTTCAGACTACAGCCACAGCCGGCAATGCCGTTGCCGCGATAGAAACACTGAAGCAGTCGGCGGAAATGGAACAGATCAACACTAAACTGGAACAACTGTCTTCACCATCAAGGTTCTTTGTAGGTCTGATGGCTTCAGGAACGCTGGGGCTCATTGCGTTGCTGTTTGGCGCACTCGGCTTTTTGCTTCCGGTATTTTCTGTAGGCGCCATCATGTTTGGCTTCATTGGCATGAAGCGCTTCTGCCGTAGCCGCGGACTGGCTATCGCAGGCTTCATACTTGGTCTGGCAGTTATTGTATTGTCTATTGCGGGTGGATACGCACCGCTCTAATCGACTGACATTATTCTTCTTAATTCATAACCCTATCGTGCCTCACGGTAGGGTTTTATATATTACCACATCTTCGTTGCTGAATGCAGGCTGAAGGTGGGCACCGGTAAGTGTCAGTAATTTGTTTCTTCCTTTCTTCAAAAGAACATATTCAATGTTGCTTCCGGCAGGTACAGGCTCTGTGCCGCTCAGAAATCGATCGTCGGCCAGTAACCGTTCCACCATTTGCGCAAAGTAACCGTATTGTGGTGTCACGCTATAATGTGATGCCACCACTGAATTGGACGTGTATTTTGCAATGCGCTGCGAGGCACCATCATCGGCCAGCACTACGGTTCCCGGCCGGGTATTGGCCTTCAGCCATCGGAACGCATCCATTTCATTAACCGAGGTATAGAAAATATCTGTCTTTATGCTGCCTGTGAAACGACGGGCATGATAAGAGACAACGAACACATTACTCAGCAAGAGCGTCACCACCAATACTGGCACCAGCACTCTACTCATCATCAGGGGCATCCTCAACGCTTCGGACCGGACAGATGCTGCTGCAATAGCAAGTGGCGCTGCAAGGTACACGCCTATCTGTGGACTCCACCCTATTACCGGCATAAAACGTCCTACCTGTATCACAATGAAGGTAAGTCCGAACCACAGAAGCAGGAAAATACCGGTTCTACCTATTCCCTGCTTTCTTGCCTGAAAAAGACGGGTTACGGCAAGCACACCAACGACACCATATGCCATATAGTGCCATAGTGGCCCGGGCAAACTGCCGGCATTGTGCCCCTGCAACGACCAATACTTAAAGATCTCGTGATAGCGGAACAACCACAAGTTGTATGCAAGCACGGGCAAGATGAATATTAGCGGCAATGCACGATGCCATACTGTGCGTATAGAGAACTTCAATCCGTCTACCGCCAGTGTGTATGCCGGAAAGATGATGAAGGGCGGAATAAGATCATAAGGACGGATGAGCCCGACAAGCGCGAACATCAAACCGGAATAAACGTATTTCCCGGTAGACCTGTTTCGCTCACCCTCCAGAAACAAAGCGTAAGCGACAAGCAACAAACCATGTGGCAATGCAAAGTGAGGATTGGTGACCAATTGTTGCAGTGGCACCATACCATAGCGCGCGTCTATAATGCCTGACTGCAACTTATCCGCGCTCAGCAGGTGCAGTCTATCGAGGAAGGCGAACAGAAAACCGAAGCCACCCGTAAGAAAGAACAAGGCAAACGCAGTGAGGCGCCGCTTTTCGCTTGTAAGAGTGGCCCGGGTGAGCCGTGCAAAACCAAGAGCAAGAAACAGCATGCCCAACAGGCGCCACACCTGATACACAGCATTCTCCGACAGGCCAAAGAACCGCTGCACTGCGCCTACAAACCAGTATTCAATATTAAAAAAAGCAGGGGCGTTGGGTATGGCAGTAACCTTATTCTTAAAAAGGAAAGCCCCGTCACGCGCCTGACTGATGAAGGAAAAGTACATGTTCTGATCGGGCGCGTAGGCTACCTGACCCGAGAACACATACCCGGCAGGGGCGTTTTGTTCGGCCAGCCAATACGGCAGACTGGTCTCAGCGAAAACAGCCACAGCAATGATCACCATGAACAGTACAGTATTGCGGGGCGTTAGCTGCATAGGTCGTAAAATTACCCTATTTGACGGGTAAAAAAAACGGCAGCATTTCTGCTACCGTTTACACGCACATTTTGCGTCCGTGATCTGTCGTTTGATCAGCAACATCCGGTACCGGGATCGCAACACGACGGCTTGCGACCAAATACAGTAATGCTGTATATGCCCACTCCGCTCTCCTTAAACTCTTTGATCTCTTCCGCACTCAAGTAATTGCTGAGAATGTCGTTGGGTATAGTGATCACTTTCTCCTTCTGCACAGTTATTGATTCGAATCCCGCCTCTTTTATAAGGTCAAGGTATTCATCCTTCTGAATAGCCCCACTGATACAACCGGCATACATCTCGGCCACATTGCGCAGGCTTTCATGCAGTTCGCCCACCAGCACCACATCAGAGATACTGAAGTGCCCACCCGGCTTCAACACACGGGCTATCTCTTTAATAACGTTCTTTTTGTTGGGCACCAGGTTCAGCACACAGTTACTCACCACCACATCTGCCACACTGGCCACAACAGGCATCTTTTCAATGTCGCCCTGACGGAACTCAATGTTGTTATACCCCATCTTATCGGCATTGGCGCGCGCCTTCTGTATCATCGCCTCAGTGAAATCTATACCTATCACCTTTCCTGTTGGTCCCGTTTGCGACCTTGCAATGAAACAGTCGTTACCGGCCCCGCTGCCCAGATCTATCACCGTGTCACCCGGCCTTATCTGTGCAAACTCGGTTGGAAGTCCGCAGCCCAACCCAAGGTCAGCATCCGCATTATATCCTTCCATTTGTGTGTAGTCGTCACTCATGATGTTATAGACCTCGGTGCTGCAACATCCCGAACCACAACATGACGCGGCATTGGACTCTTTATCCTGCAAGGCAATTTCACTATACTTCTGGCGCACCAGCTCTTTCAACTCCTGATCTGTTTTCATCTTGTTTGCATTTAATTGTTATAAATTTTATTTCCAGTAATTGTTAGCTTTCGCATCGGCGACAAACTCCTGCACTCGGGTTCTTATTTGCTCCCTGATCAACGCTATGCGCTCGAGCTTTTCATCCTCAGTCCCACCCAGTGCCGACGGATCGTCGAAGAACCAAGCAAACCGCTTCACCTTTCCGGGGAATACCGGACAACGGGCGGCGTTGGCCTCATCGCACACCGTTATCACCACATCATACGTCTTGCCCTGCTCCAGTACACTTGCTACTGTTTTTGCGTAATGGGCGCTCATGTTTATGCCTATACTCTCCATAGATTTAACTACTAACGGATTCAATTTTCCACTGTCTATACCAGCACTCTCTGCCGATATTTCTCCGTGGCCGTAATAATTGGCAAATGCCTCAGCCATCTGGCTGCGTGCCGAGTTGTGGATGCATACAAATAATACCTTGTGCATATCGTTTCTGTTTTTTATTTATCGCAATATTGCGATGTTTAAGTTCAAAAAAAATCAACAGCAGGTTCCCTGCTCATTAACCGGCACAAAAAAACCTGCCAGAATATCTCGATATTTATTCCATATTTCGGGTTCAATACAATAACAAACGCTCGTTCCGTCAACATTTCCTCTCAACAGACCTGCATTCTTCAACTCTTTCAGGTGCTGAGAGATAGTTGGCTGCGCCAACCCGAGCTCCTCTACCAAGCTACCGCACACACATCCTTGCGTCCGCAGCACCTTCTGCAGTATGGCAATACGAGCAGGGTGTGCTATAGCTTTTGCCATATTTGCCAGCTCGTTTTGCTTCGCCGTGAACAGATCTGTCTTTGTTGCTCCCATTTCTCTATTTCATCGCAATATTACGATGCTTAATCCTACCGACCAAAATTATTTTTTTCAAGCATGAATTTAACAAAGTACTATATCTGCCATTTTTACTTTGGTAAGTAATTTGCAGAAGGTCTTTTAAACAAACGAAAAATGATAGGTTATTACTTACTCTCGGGCATACTGTTTCTGATCGGTATGGCCGTGAGTTCAACACTAAAGCGCAAATTTCAGGAGTATGGCGAGATGCCATTATCTGAGGGGCTGAGCGGAAAAGAAGTAGCAGAAAAGATGCTGCGCGATAACAACATCTATGATGTTCGTGTCATTTCGGCCGATGGCTTCCTCTCCGACCACTACAACCCCACTGACAAAACTGTGAACCTGAGCCCCGATGTGTATTCGGGTCGCAGCATTTCGGCCGCTGCAGTTGCGGCGCACGAATGTGGTCATGCAGTGCAGCATGCCACAGCATACAGCATGCTGCAACTACGTAGTGCGCTGGTACCCATAGTGCAGATCAGCACCACGCTGGCACAGTGGGTTATATTGGCCGGCTTGGGTGTAATGGGATTCGGTGGTGGTAACCAGACTATCCTGCTAATCGGTATTGTACTGTTTGCGGCATCTACAGTGTTCTCGCTTATCACATTACCGGTGGAGTATGACGCCAGTGCCCGTGCACTGCGCTGGATGGAGAATACCCATCTAACCACACGCTATGAGCACGACAAAGCTGCTGATGCGCTGCAGTGGGCGGCACGTACCTACCTTGTAGCTGCACTGGCTTCTGTGGCACAACTGGTCTACTTCGTTATGATATTCCTGAACAGGCGCGACGACTAACAATTTTTTCATCACATAAAGAGAAAGGCTGCATCGTGTGATGCAGCCTTTCTCTTTATTTATATCATCCCCGTATACTACTTCACATCAGGCTGATGAAAAGGATATCTATAATCGGTTGGAGAAACATAGGTTTCCTTAATTGTACGTGCACTCAACCAACGATACAGGTTCAGGGCAGACCCCGCCTTATCGTTGGTACCCGATGCACGTGCACCTCCGAATGGCTGCTGACCAACTACTGCGCCTGTTGGCTTGTCGTTGATGTAGAAGTTTCCCGCACTGTTCACCAGCGCCTTAGTCATATACTCAATAGCATGCCTGTCCTGTGCGAAGATGGCACCGGTAAGCGCATACGGAGATGTATTATCCAACACCTCCAGCGTCTGTATCCACTGGTCAGCTTCGTAAGTATAGATGGTGAGCACAGGGCCAAAGATCTCTTCACACATGGTCACATATGCCGGGTCATTGGCTTCGATAACGGTTGGCTCTATGAACCAACCCTTGCTCTTGTCATACTTACCTCCGCACAGGATAGATGCAGCACCGTTGCTATTCTTCACACCATCTATATAACGGGTAATGCTGTTGAACGCTTTTTCGTCTATCACCGCATTGATGAAATTGGTGAAGTCATCAACCGGCCCCATCTTCATGGTGGCTATCTCAGCAACCAGTTTCGATTTTATCTCGGCTGCAAGATTGGCAGGCAGATACGCCCTTGATGCAGCCGAACATTTTTGCCCCTGGAACTCGAAAGCACCACGTGCCAGTCCCGCCACTACGGCATCAACGTTGGCAGACGGATGGACGAACACGAAATCTTTACCACCGGTTTCTCCCACGATTCGTGGATAAGACTTGTAACGGGCAATGTTGTTGCCTATCGTCTTCCACATGTGCTGGAACACACCTGTAGAACCCGTGAAATGCACGCCTGCAAACTGTGGGTGTGCGAAACAGATGTCGCCCACCACGGGACCCGAAGGATAAATGAGGTTGATAACACCATCAGGCAGACCGGCCTCTATCAGTATCTCCATAAACACACTGGCGCTGTAGATCTGCGTATTGGCAGGCTTCCACACTACTACGTTGCCACACATTGCCGCACTGGTAGGCAGATTGCCCCCAATAGCAGTAAAGTTGAACGGAGTAACAGCCAGCACAAATCCCTCCAGCGCACGGTACTCCAAACGGTTGTTCATACCCACCGGCGACAACGGCTGCTGCTTGTATATCTGGCTCAGATAATGCACATTAAAACGCAAAAAGTCTATCAGCTCGCAGGCGCTGTCTATCTCAGCCTGAAATGCATTCTTGCTCTGACCAAGCATAGTAGCCGCGTTCATACGGAAGCGATACTTGGTGGCCAGCAACTCGGCTGCCTTCATAAATATAGAAGCACGATGCTCCCAGCTCATAGCCGCCCATTTGTCGCGGGCGCGCAGGGCTGCATCAATAGCGTCGTGTACATGCTGCTCCTCACTTTCGTGGTAGTACCCAAGCAGGTGAGCCGTTTCATGTGGCGGGCGCATTTCCTTCTTTTTGCCGTTGCGCACTTCTTTGCCGTCTATATACATCGGCACATCACGCACCTGGCCTTTCAGCTCGGCAAGGGCTGCCTGCAGGGCTTTGCGTTCCGCACTTCCGGGTGCATAGCTCAGCACCACCTCGTTCTTTGGTTCTGCGTAATCGAAATAAGCGTTATTCATTATAATGAAAGATTGTTTACGAAAGTTCTGATAAAGGGCACAAAGGTAGGTATTCCCCACCATCGAAAAGATGATTGCAGGCACACCAACACATTAAACTCAACCCTTCTATGATATGCAAAAAATGCTTTATACTGAAAAATGTTCACAAAAAATACGGGAAAAATACGGTGTTGTCAGAATACTAATAGTAGTAGGTTTGCATCAGCAATCAGCCCCAACGTAGATTTCCGATCACCGTGAGAATATAAACCGTATGCCGCAGCCTCCGTCGTCTGCGGCATATCTATTTTGCGTCTCAAACCTGATGATCACACCGCCTCCTCACCCCAAACATTTTGTTAATTTTCCCTATATCCGCCGCATTCCCTTGCCAGTATGTAGGTAAGTGTACTTTTGCACCCACAAAACAAGACTCATGCGTTTCCTGGTCACTACCCTGCTCTTTTTGTCCTTCACCATTACTGCCCTTGCACAGCGTGTATCGCTGAGCGGTTACATGCGCGACGCCGCTACCGGTGAGTCGCTCATTGCCGGCACAGTGTATATCAAAGAAGCAGAACAGGGCGCTACCACCAACAATTACGGTTTCTATTCTATTTCCGTACCAGCCGGCAAAAAATACACGGTCATCTACTCCTATGTCGGTTATACCCCACTGGCGTTGGAAATGGACCTGAGCAGCAACCTCACCTACAATGCCGAGCTGAAAAACGGCACCACCATGAAGGAGGTAAAGATCACATCGGGCCGTAAAGACGAGAACGTGAAAAGTGCCGAAATGGGTACCGTAAGTCTGTCTATTGGCCGCATTAAAACGCTCCCTGTCCTATTTGGCGAGGTCGACATCCTTAAGACACTTCAGCTGCTGCCCGGCGTGCAGAGCGCCGGCGAGGGCAACTCTGGCTTCTACGTGCGTGGTGGCGGCCCCGATCAAAACCTGGTATTGCTTGACGATGCTGTTGTGTACAATACGGGTCACCTCTTCGGCTTCTTCTCTGTATTCAACGGCGACGCGATCAAAGACGTAACCCTTATCAAGGGCGGCGCGCCTGCCAACTATGGTGGTAGGCTGTCGAGCGTGGTGGACGTTTCTATGAAGGAGGGCAATATGAAAGAGTACCATGCGGAGGGCGGTATTGGCCTTATCGCGTCAAGGCTCACGCTGGAAGGTCCCATCAAAAAAGAGAAAGGCTCGTTCAGCGGTATCGGGCAGGCGCACCTACATAGATGTGCTGGCACGTCCGTTCTCCAAAAATCTGGAAAATACCGGCTACTACTTCTACGACGCAAATGTGAAAGCCAACTACCGCATAGGGGAAAAAGACCGCATATACCTGAGTGGCTATACAGGTGTAGATAAATTCAAATTCTCCAACTCGCGCGGTTCCTTCAATGCCGATATCCCGTGGGGCAATAACACCGCCACCCTGCGCTGGAACCACCAGTTCAGCGACAAACTGTTTGCCAACACTACCGCGGTATATAACGACTACGACTTCGCGTCCAGCTTCACCCAGTCTGCCTTCGCTGTCAAGTTATCTTCCGGCATCAGAGACTACAATATCAAAACCGACTTCGACTACTACACACCCGGCAACCACCACATAAAGACGGGTGGCATCTACACCTATCACACCTTCATTCCCAACCAGGTATCGGGCCAGCTCGATACGATAAAGCTGGAACCCAACAACGCCTTTACCAAGTATGCCCACGAAGCGGGCGTGTATGTGCTGGACGAGTTTGAACCAACCGACTGGCTCAAGGTGAATGCAGGTCTTCGCTATTCGTTCTTCGGACAGACAGGACCATACACAGGTTATAAATTTGACGCAGCGGGCAATACCACAGACAGTTTCAAATACCGGAAAGGCGAAATAGCCAAAACGTATGGCGGCTGGGAACCACGCCTCAACCTTCGCTTCGCGCTGAACAATGGTTCTTCGTTCAAGACAAGTGTGTCTCAAACGTATCAATACATTCACCTTGTATCCAACAACGGCTCTACATTGCCCACCGACATCTGGGCACCGAGTACGTACCTCATTCAGCCTCAGAAAGCAGTACAATATTCGGCAGGTTACTTCCGCAACTTCCTGGATGACAAACTGGAAACCAGCGTGGAACTGTACTATAAAGACATGCAGAACCAACTGCAGTACCGCGAAGGATACACACCCAACACACTGCGCGACCCTGAACTGGAATATGTAAAAGGTCGTGGTTATGCATACGGTGCCGAGTTTTTTGTGAACAAGACCAAGGGCAACTTCACAGGCTGGGTAGGCTACACACTGGCGTGGACCTACCAGATCTTCAACCAACTGAATGGAGGCGAACGCTTCCCGCTGAAGTATGACCGCAGGCACAACGTGTCGGCAGTGGCCACTTACAACTTCAATAAAAAATGGACGGTATCAAGCGTATTTGTTTTCGGATCGGGTAATGCTATCACACTGCCTACCGCCTACTACTTTGTCGACGGAGAACTGGTGCAACTGTATAGCAGGGTGAACGCCTACCGTGTGCCGGCCTACCACAGGCTGGACCTATCAGCCACCTACACACCGCAACCCAAGAAGAAACGCCGTTGGGAAGGTAGTTGGGCATTCTCTGTTTACAACGCATACAACCGCAAGAATCCTTACTTCCTGTATGTGGACAATACCGGAAACGTATCGCAGGGCATAGACGTAAAGATCTTCCAGGTCTATATCCTCCCTATCGTTCCGAGTATCACGTACAACTTCAAGTTCTGATAATACTAACGAAGGATTACGATGCGGTCTGACTGATCGCCATCGGCTGTGTGTACCGTTACAGTATAGACACCATCGGGTATGTGTGCTATATCCATTGTTGCAGTGCCGTCAGAGTTTATCATTGAGAACGTGGCCATGTACCATACCCTTCCTGTTATGTCGGTCACATACACATCAGCATTGGTGGCGGCAGTGTTCCTGAATTTGATATTGACAGTACCTTTCGCCGGATTGGGCTGCATCAGGAAAAGAGGCGATGCCACATCAACCACCGATACCTGCGTCGTAATGCCGGCAACACAGCCTTTATCGCTGGTGCGCGAATAGGTGACACAGGCTATACCCGGCCGGTGACCCGTTACATCTCCCCAACCGTTCACTGTCAGTACGGTAGGATCAGACGAGGTCCACGTACCATCCGGCGATGATCCCCTCAGGTTTACTACGGTCCCCGTCAGCAATACTGTCTTTCCCACCAGGGGATACATTTCAGGCAACGGGTGTATTGTTATATATGCCGATGTCGATGATGTGCCGCAACTATTGCTCACTTCATACATGTACAACGCCGAGCCTGCTTTTAGTCCTATCAGCTTACCTGCGGAGTCGCGTGCAATGACACTCGGGTCGCTTACCGTGTACGCACCACCTGCAGTATATGACACATGATTCAACGCCACTTCAGCACCAACACAACCTATGGGTGTACCGGTTAAATATCCCGCCAACGGCTTAGGTAACACAGTGAGCGAATGAGTAGCAGATGCGCTGCCGCACATGGACGTCAATTTGTAGGTAATAAGTGCTGTACCCGCCTTGCGCCCTGTCACGCGCCCATCTCCATATACAAGCAATGCCACAGGGTCATTGGTGCTCCATGTGCCGCCAGCGGGTGTGGCTGTAAATGTTATCGTTGCGCCTTCGCATAGTGTGTTCTGAGTTGTTGTGACTACCGGGGTTGGCGGTATCCCCAACACGCTAATGGCCGAGGTGACAGTGTACACACCGCACATGCCTGTAAGGGTGTAGGTAATAACAGAGGTACCCGCGGCCACACCAATTGCCCATGCATTTGCAGGCCCATTCTGCACCATAGAAATATTGGCGTTGGCTGCCGACCAGGCACCACCTGCCACAGTTGCAGCGGCATATACGGTATCGCCGATACAAACGCTAGGGCTGTTGGACAGGCTGATGGAATAGCTTTCGTTCACCACATTCAGCCATACTTCAAAACGCGCTGTGTCCTCACCATCACTTACGCGAACAACAATATTGTCGGCACCGCTATAACCAGCAGTGGACGTGTATGTGAGCCCTGATGGATTTACTACGGCACCGGTGGAAGTTGTTGTGTAAGGAAACCCGCCAAGAGTGCCGTGAAGTGGCCCGCTGATCACCGTCCACGTGAGTGGCTGGCCGGCATCACCATCGTTCACACGTAGCAATGTGTCCAGACTATTGCCTGTTGATGACTTACAGACCTTGAAGGTAGCCGACGCACCCAATGCAAACACGGGTGGGATATCGATGGTTGTGCTAAGCGACGAAACACGGCGAATGCCGAATATGCCGGGCGCATACAACCGGCCCTCCCTGTCAATAGAAATTTGCCCGCCGCCACCTATAAGCAATGCTGCTGATGCCGGCCCATTGTCGCCCGAGTAACCGGAGATACCATTGCCGGCGATAACCGAGATATACTTGTAGATGTCGTAACGCAAGATCCGCGTTCCGTAGTTGGTATAGAGATTGCCCATCGTATCCACGGCCACCGTCTGGCCCCAGATAGGGATAGTGGAAATGATGCCCGCAGGCGTGATCTTACGCAAAGGATTTCCTCCCACGTATATGTTACCCGCTCTGTCGAACGACACACCGTATGCATGGGCAAGCGCGGCTGCGGTTGCGGGTCCACCATCACCGGGCGTGGTGGCCGTGTCGCTGCCGGCCACTGTGGTGATGATGCCCGTGATGGCATCTACACGGCGCAGGCGTTTGGCAACATTGTCGGCGATGTACACATTACCGGCAGTGTCCGCAGCCACTCCATCAGCACTGAAAACTGCCGCAGTCGCCGGACCACCGTCACCGGGCCCACCTATTCCTCCGCCAGCTATAGTGGTGATGATACCACCGGGCGACACCTTGCGCACATGATCACTGCCACTCTCGCCTATGTACAGATTACCTGCATTGTCAAATGAAATGGACGACGGACCGCTGAGGGCGGCGGCCGTGGCCGGGCCACCATCGCCGAAATATCCGGCAGCACCGTTACCTGCAATTCTGGTGATGATGCCCGTACCGGCATCAACTCTCCGAACAACGTTTGCTGACGCATCGGCAATATATAGATTGCCCGCTGCATCAGATGTCACCGCGCTTATTGAAGCAAATGATGCCTCAAGCGCATTAGCGCCATCACCCGCACTGGCCGATGGCGGCAGTCCTGTACCCGCCGCCGTACTTATGATGCCCGCGGTTGTCACCTTCCTGATCCGCGAATTATTGTAATCAGCAATAAAAAGTTCTCCTGAAGGGGTTACGGCTATACCACGCGGGCCGCTTAGCTTCGCTGCCGTTGCAGGTCCGCCATCTCCACTGCTGCCCATAGTACCGTCTCCTGCAACTGTAACAATAATACCGCCACTCACTCTGCGCACCCTGGAACCCGTGAGCACGAATATTTCACCACCGGGTCCCAACCTTATGACACCTGACAATGAAAGGGACGCGCTTGTTGCAGGTATCATCTCGGCACTTGAACTGCCACCACCCGCAAACGTCGAGATTATTCCTGCCGGAGAAATGTACCTGATACGCCCCGCTGACTGGTCGGATACATACACGCCTCCACCAGGTTCTACACAAATGGAAACCGGAGTACCAAACGTTGCCATCAACGCAGACCCTCCGTCACCTGCTGAACCCGACATACCCGTTCCTGCTATAGTGGAGATCAAACCCGCGGGTGTCACCTTTCTTATTCTTCGGTTGTTCTTGTCGCAGATGTACACATTGCCAGTTGCATCAACACCCGCGTCCGACGGATTCATGCCGGCAAGCAGTGCCGAGCCACCATCACCCGAATAAGTTGACGAACCACTTCCGGCTACCGTGGTTAGCACACCCGCAGGTGTCAGTTTCATTATTTTGTTCCCCGCTACAAAGTACCAGTTGCCGCCCCCGTCAAATGCACCAAGGCCACCCGTGGACATTGCCCTTACCTTTCCTGTTGCTGCTTCCTGCATACGCCAGCCTGCAGGACCCAATGTCACATCACTGAAGTAGATGTTGCCGGCGCCATCGCTCACCAGTGCCGACGGCTGCGTGGTCCTGCAATACGGTATCGCAGCCGTATCGTTGCCAATGCCTCCGGCTACAGTAGTAATGACCTGCGCATGTGATTTGGAAAACATAACGTTCGCAAGAACGAACACCAGCAGTAGCCGGGAAGTATTTGGAAGTACACTCATCGGGTATATTTTAATGTTACGTAGCACCCCACGCAACTGATAGTTGTATATAAAATTCGATAATTATATGCAAAATACCAAAATACCCGTTGTCAACTACTGAACAAATATCTCATCGCACGCCAGCATAGGTCTCTTGCTGTCGTGTTCGCGCCATGATGGAAGCGCCGGTATGTTCTTTGCAGTTACCCGCACAAAACGGGCGCGTGCCTTTGCCTCGGCTGCAAATGGTTTCACCGTTACTTCGTAGTGCTCCTCCGGCATCGGTTCGGTGAAGGAAGCAAACGGACGATAAGTAACACCATCATCAGACACTTCTACCACAACCGATGAAGGCAGGAAAATCCAATGCCTCGGGTCGTCCAGAAAGTGCATCTTCATGCCGCTTACGTTCTTGGCCACACCCATGTCAATAGTCGCCACCATGTCGGTAGCATAAAAGCAGAGCCAGTTATAACTGAAGTCGCTGTAACCAGAAGTGCCGTCCACAAGTGTTTTGGCACCTTTAGCAGGATACTCGGAAACATTAGGATATTGTAGTTTCACAGTAGCACCGGTGGCTATTGTAGGCGTTACACCGGCGGCAAATATGGCATCCCACTCAGCCTTGTATGCATCAGGCGACGGGCCTCCTTCAGAGAGTTCGGTAACACCTGCTTTTTTGCATGTTGCAACAAACCGGTCCACCATTTGCCTGATCTGCGGCTTCGCTACCCAGCTACCGTCCTTCTGCTCAAATATCCCGTGCTTCTCTATACCAAAGAAACGCGCCTGTTGCAACACTACATAATCAAGCGATAAACGCACACGCGCCACCCGTTCTTTATACACAGGCTTAGTTTCTACCGATCCCTCTGCCACATCCAATATCTTGCTGTACGCCTCCAGTTTCTCCGGCGACAACCAGCTATTCCAGTCGTTCACAGGATTGCCGTATATGTCCAGTTTAGTTTTGGCATCGGCCTGGTTGCTGTGCAGCTGACCAATGTATTGCAGCAGAAACTTAGCCGCCGGTCCATAATAATCAGTGAGGAATTTTTCGGTCAGTTTCTTCACGTCCGCTTTATCATCCTGCAACAGCTTCACCATAAGGTAGCTACGCAGCTCTGCAAACTCGCCATAGGTATCGCCGCATCCCTGCGCAAAAATGCCCTTAATACCGTTGTCTTTATAATACTGCAGATTGGGCTGCAACGTCAGCAGGTTGGGGAAAGGTGCCAGATAGTTGGTGAACTGCGTTAGGTAATCCCACAAAAAGAGATTGCCCGTAAGTGCGCGCCACTCCTGTACATCTCTGCGGAAGGGTGCCGCCGTGGGCTCCTTAGCTATGTCCTGCTGCCTGAACACATCAATGTTGCTCAGAAACACATAAACATTGGCAGCCGGCTTTATCCCCTTGGGTGCGCGGTGTGTGTAGCCATAGGCAAGCGTAGTGATCTGCTTATCAGGGAATGCGGCCGCCACCTTGTTCACAAACGTGATGAGCGAGGCGGCAGGAGAACCACCGGCATCATCGATGGCCTTGCATCGTTCGCACTTGCACCAGCCATTCTCGTCATTGGGTGCCACCGACCAATACATCGCGTCCGGGTTGGCGGCCATACGTTTTTTCAGTTCTTCTGTCACTATGCCCAATACTGCTTCATTGGACAGACACAATTGCGAGGGCTTACGAACACCCTTTACCAGTGCAAAATACTCAGGATGGGTCTTGAACCACGTAGCAGCAGGCACCAGCTTGTTGTAGCTGTGCCCCCACAATCCCCACAGGTCCTCGAAACGCTGCATTTTGTGCCACTCCAGATACTCAGCATCTTTAAACGCCGGGTAGTAGGCCTCTCTGTATTGGAACAACGGACGTCCGTCTTCATTCAAATCTGCAGGCACATGTACTTCCTTGCCCTCAGGCAATAACGCGGGCATGTCACCCAACTTCCTGCAACCAAAATACTTTTCTATAAGCGTGTACACTCCATAGATCAACCCCTTACCACTACCGCCGCAAATCACCAGATCTTTACCCACCATCTTCAGGCAGTATGCCTCAGCAGGCAGCTTACCAGGCACTACGACACCCTCTTTGGCAGTGTGGCCCAGATAGATGCCATTGGCTGTTGTCAGTGTGCCCTCTTTCACTATCGGCAACTGGCGGCCTGAAATGCGCTTTATGTAGTCTTGCAATACTTTGGCAGATCTTGCCTCCAACGGCGTAGACTCAGCAGGCACCACAATTGAATAAACAGAACCGGCTGCATCAGCAAGTACCACCTCTTGTGCGCTGCCGCTGCAGGCACTTACTCCCAGCAATATGAAGAGTAATCGAATTAAAAGATTCATTAAATATGTTCAGTTTTATCAGAAACGTCGCTGCAAAGAAACGTAAATGTCGTACTGATTCCTGAAAATTGCTTCATCAGACTTGATATTGTACCAGGTAGCATTGATTCCAAACGTAGTAAGATAATATATCTGTCGTCTGTAGCCAACCCCGCAGCTAACGGTTTTGAACGTAGCCAGGGTACTGAGGAAGTAGTTAGTACTGAAATCATCGGGTACTGTACCATATCCCGCCATAGCAGAAAACCACTCACTTCTGTTTTCTTTCAGATAATAGCGCGCAGTGAATATTCCTGAATAAAATGTACGCTTGATCGAGTCGCGATATTGAAGGTCCTGATAGTAAAACTTGAAATTGAGGAAGAAATCTTTCACCTCTTTCGAGATGCCGGCCATCGGCGATATCATATCCCCGCCGTCAAGTTTCAGATAACGCACACCCAATTCCCCGGAGAATCCTTTCTTAAAGCCACGGTTGATAGAATAACCTGCCTTTATCTCAGGGAAGATAAGGATGTCCGGAGAATAAGACGCGATAGCATACGAATACCACTTCTTGTTGTGGTTGTAGTATGTTTCAGCTTCACCCTGGAACCCTGTGCCTGTTGTCCTGCCTGCATAGTTCACACGAAGGTTGAGTGTACCCCTACGGTGATACCGCGCATACTGCACAGTAGCAATACTATTTATCTTGGGTAGGTTCGATATATCAACTATCCGTGAATGCAGGTAAAACAACCCGATCTCGTTCTTCAATCTGTATGCGTACAACAGTGCAGTGTAGTCGAGATACTTTGTCAACGGATACATTTTCGAAAGGGTATCTGCTACCTTCCATGCCTGCTCATACTTCCGCTGCTGCTGCAAAACCTCTGCTTTACGCATCAGGAAGAACGGATTGCCGGGATAAAGCCTCCTGCCTCTGTCGAGTATGGTCAATGCAGTATCATACTGCTTCAGATCGTAGAGCAGATTTATAGTGTAATACATGGGCACCGTGTCCTTCGGGGCTACCGCCAGTGCGCTGTAAAACTCCACCAATGCGCTGTCGCGATTGTTGCTTGTCTCCAATATCTGCCGGCCTGCCCCCAGGTGTTGCTCCATATTAGCATTCCTGTAGCGGGCATTGTACGGGAAATCCTTCAACAGTCCACCCGATATCTCATAGGCAGTCCTGTACTTCTGCGCGTCCGCATATACCAGCGACTTCCTGAAAAGGAAATCCTTCGAATCTGGATAATAGCGCAACCCTTGTTCAACATAATACAGAGCCGAATCATAGTCCTTTATCGCGCTCTCTATATTGATCACATAGTTCAACGCGTCCACATTATCTGGCTGCTTGTCCAGCACTTCGCGCAGCACCCTCAGCGTATTGTAGTAGTCGTCATACTGCATAGACTGACGCCCCGCTGCCAACGACTGTTCAATAAGACTGGTGAGGTATTGCCTGTTCTCGGGATGCGCCTCCAGCAATTGTTTTGATATCTGCGCCGCGTCGGCATACCGCTGATATCCTTCCAGCACTGCCGCCTTTTTGAACAACAGGAACTCATCGTTGGGGTAGTATGACAATGCTTCGTCCAATGTACGCAATGCGTCATCATACCTCTTTTGCGATGAGTACACATTAATGAGATACCCCACCGCTGACATGTTGGTATGATCGTAGAACAACACCGACTTCAAAGCCACTATAGCACTGTCATACTCCATGTCGTTCATAAACTGCTTGGCAGCAAGCGTGCGCAACTCCAGAAAGTTAGCCTTATTGAAGTCTGTCGGATTGTCCTTGTACATCAACTCAGCAATGGAAGATGCAGCACCATAGCGCTTCATACTCTCAAGGATACCCAGCTTCTTCTTCAGCAGATCATAGTCATTAGGCGAACGTTTGAGTCCATAGTTGATCCACTGCAACGCCTCGGGCAACATCCCCCGGCTGAATGCCAGGTTAATGGTATAATACAGCGCCTCGGTATTGCCGGGGTCGCGCTCCAGCACGCCGCTGAACAGCAGATACGGATCAGTGTTCATATAGAAGCGGCCCGCCGTCATCCTGATGTAGGAATTCAGTTTCAGCACCTCACTGTTCGTTGGGTACAGCTTCATCAGCTTATTGCATACCTCTATCGCTTCCACGTACCTCGACATAGCGTCAAGTATGCTCACTTTCTTCATCAGGAACTCATAAGAGTTAGGAGTAGACTGCAACGCCCTATTGGTATAAGCCAACGAACTTTCATAGTCACCGGAACGTATGTCGAGTGAGTAGATGGCTGTCAGTGCTTCCTTGTTCAACGGGTCCTGCTCCAGCACTGCCTCATAGGCCCGTTTCGATATCTCTATATACCCCCGGTGCGAGTACTGTCTCGCCACAGCCAATTTATACTCGAGGTAAACACTGCGAATGTAGGGATCGGTAGAGAACCGGTCGAACAGATAGTCTGCAAGCTTGTTACTTTCTATCCAGTCACCCATCTTTATGTAGATATCCAGTTTTTTCAGCAACAGGTCCCTGTCGTTTGGAAAGTATTTCAGCCCCATATCAGCATACTCAAGCGCCTGCAGATAGTTACACGCCTGAGACTCCATGTTCACAAGGTATATGTACGCATCCCTGTACCTCGGGTTCTTCTGCAATACATAGTTCAATTCCGTACGGGCGCTATCCACCTTGCCTGCCAACGCAAACGCGTGACCGAGCAACAAGTGAATATCCATGTTCTTCGGCGATATATCTATCGCCTTGTTACACATATTGATGGCCTTCTGATAGTGTTTCAATTCTATCTCACGCTTCGCCTCGTTATATAGGTTATCAGAAGACTCGATCATCTTCAGCCACTGCGCATCTGCATGCGCAGCCACCAAAAGTGTCAGCGTCGTGATCAATATTCGTACAAAAGACCTCATTAGTTTACCTTTTTCTTTTCAAACCGGCCACCTGTTCAGCAACCGCACAATACTATCCTGTTGCAGCCGGTGCCTTCTTCTTGGAGGGTTGCATACCAAATCCCTGCCGCTGCATATTACCCCACACGTGCTTCCTTCCGGTTACAAAGTTGAAATATCCCTTAATAGCAAAGAACATGATCAGCGGGTGATAGATGAACGGCTCCAGAAAAGCCATCAGGCAAAGCCCTATCGTCTCACCCCATGTCTTATAATACTTGAACGTAAGCTGATCCCACAACAACGCCAGTGTAGTGATCATCACCGAATAGGTGTACACGAACACGATCAGAATGATGGCGAATGGCCAGTTGATCTGATTTGTCACTATCAGATAGATGTAGAACAGCACACCGGTAAACTCCACCACTGGTGCCAGCAACTCATACAGGAACGCATAAGGGAACACGATCAGCCCCAGCCTTCCGTAGCGTGGATTCAATATTATCTTTCTGTGGATGCTCATGATCTGTGCCAGTCCCCTGCCCCAGCGCGAACGCTGCCGCCCGAATACTTTGAGCGTAGTAGGTCCTTCCGTCCAGCAAAGGGTAAGCGGCACATATTTTACTGAGTACTTCCTCTTGTTGTCCTTCATGAACGCACACATTCTTGTGATCATGTCCATGTCCTCACCAAACGACTTTGAATCATACCCTCCCGCCTTTACCGCAATCTCCTTATCGAACATCCCCAAACCACCCGATACGTTGGGTACGGCATTGATAAGGTCCCACCCCATCTTACCCAGCATATACGCCCGGATGTATTCCATCTCCTGGAACCTCGGTAGCAAACGCCTTGGCGGACGCACACGTATCATCAACCCCTCATCCACATCACAAGAGTTCACCATGCGCAGCGTAGCACCCGATGCGATCACCCTCCGGTAGTCTTCTTCAATATGCACATATCCGCACTCCTCACAAGGTTTGCCCACCTCCTTCACCTTGGTGGTCTCCTCATCCATAAATGGTTTGATGAGCCTGATGAGCGTATCCTTGTCCAGGATACAATCCACGTCCGTACACAGGAAGTACTCGTAACTCGAGATATTGATACCCGCGTTCGACGCGTCAGCCTTACTCTTTCCGTTCACCTTGTCCACCACCACAAGCTTATCATACGCACGGTTGGTCGACTTAAAAATTCGTTTTATCGGCTCGCAGTTCAGTCGCTCCCTGAAGGCATACTCCACATGCACCAGCTCAAACTCGTCTATAAGCTTCTCCAGGGTATCATCCGTACTACCATCATTTACAATTATGACCTCAAACTTCGGATAGTTGAACGTCAGCAGTGATCGGACGTTCGATATGATCGTTACCCCCTCATTATATGCAGGTGCCACAACAGAAATGCCCGGCGCCAGCGGAGACTCTACAATGATATTGATATCGGTTGTAGAGTTCTTCTTCATATACCGCTGAATGGATGTCAGCGACATAATAGCCAGCAAGGCATATGCCATCAGCAGGGACGTACCGTATATGAAGACCGCCGATTGGTAAAAAGCACCGATCGTATCCCAAAATGTACCACCCGTAAAAAAATGATAGAGAACACCCATATCCTTCTATAGTCCCTCGCTTTCCGGTTCTACCCGGTCGCAGGCGTAACTTTTGGTTTATCTTCTTTTTTCTGAAATCCTTTACGTTGCATGTTACCCCAGCTATGTTTCCTGTTTGCAAGGTGGAAGTAGTATCCTCTCAATGCGAAAACAACAATAAGCGGGTGGTAAATGATCATCTCCACAAAAGCCATCAGCGCTATCATTACCACATCCCTCCAGTTCTTATAATACTGGAACGTAAGCTGATCCCACAACACCGCGAGCGTTGATATCATCACCGAATAGGTGTAAACGAATATCAGCAATATGATCGCATACGGCCAGTTCACCAACCCGAAATAAATAAGCAGGATGTAGTAAATGATACCAAGGAACTCAATAACGGGTGCCAGCAATTCGAAGAATACGTTATACGGCACCACTATCATACCCACCCGTCCGTAGGCCGGATTCAGGAACATGGCACGGTGCGTGAGCAACAACTGCAACAGTCCCCTGCCCCACCGTGTGCGCTGCCTCATGAACACTTTCATTGACGATGGCCCTTCGGTCCAGCACAGAGTAGTCGGTATGTACCGCACCGCCGCGTCTATTTTGTTGTCATATACATAACGCGACATACGCAACCTCAACTCCATATCCTCACCAAACGACACCGAATCATATCCACCGGCCTTCACCGCTATCTCCTTATCAAACATCCCCAAACCACCCGATACGTTCGGAACGGCATTGATATAACTCCAGCCCATCTTACCCAACACGAACGACCTGATGTATTCCAACTCCTGAAAACGGGCAAGCAACGGGCGTGGCGCACGTATCTTGATGAGCACTCCCTCGTCCACCTCGCACGAATTGGCCATACGTAGTGTGGCTCCGGTTGCTATCACCCGCTTGTGCTCTTCTTCCATCATCGGCCTGATGAGCATTTGCAGGGTCTGATTATGCAAAATGCAATCCACATCCGTACAAAGGAAGTAGGGATATGCCGCGATATTGATACCCGCATTGGTAGCATCCGCCTTCGACTTACCGTTCTCCTTATCCACCACTACCAGCTTCGCATAAGCCTCGTCAGTCGATTTGTAAACACCCCTCACCGGCTTGGACGAGATCTTCACGTCATACGCGAAATCCACCTTCACCATCGAGAATTCCTTCATCAGCTTCTCCAGCGTGTCATCGGTACTACCATCGTTAATAATGATCACCTCATAGTTCGGATAATCGAAGGTGAGCAAGGATCGCACATTACTGATGATAGTAAGACCCTCGTTGAAGGCCGGAGCGATCACAGATATACCGGGCGCGAGAGGTGAAGCCACAATAACCGAATAATCAGTGTAGCTCTCCTTCCTGAGGAATAAACGGATATTGATGAAAGACAGTATCGCAAGCATTGCATACAGCAAAAGGAGACCGGAACCGTACACAAATACGGTGGTCTCAAAAAAGGCCGATGCATACTCAACGAAATTCTCTCCCATTAGTACTTTATCAGTGGGTTTAAACAGTGCTTGATAATGAGCTGGTTTTCCTCGTACGTCATCTCCATCAATTCTTCTACCAGCAATCTTGAGTTTTGTGTGTTGTGTCGGATGATGGCACGTGCCGCATTCATCCTGATATCAAAGTTGGAGGAGTACAAAAACTCCGATTTCAAAAAATCAAGGTGACGACCCGATGCGATACTTCCCATCGCTTTCAGTATCTCTATCTGGCAGTTCAGCGGTTGGTGATTGTATATCCTCACCATTTTTTCCTCTGCAGCATCGGCCGAGAGCTTTCCGAGACACGCAATGGCATCGGCCCTGAAGTAGTGATCCTTGTTGTTCAGTAACTCCATCACCGCAGGTATCGCGCTCTGCTGATCGTAGTGTGCTATCAATTTCAGACAGAACGAAACAATGCTCTTATTCGTCGAATAGCTTACCCAACGAGAGAAGTTCGGTATCGCGATGTCCTTGGTCGTTGTAATGATCTTGAACAATTCAAGCTGATCCCACGGCAGCAATGGCTCCGTAGCAATATCGAAGAATTTGAACGGTTCATTCTTACTCAACTGCACATAGGCGTTACGGGCCGCCGCACGCAAAGACGGATTTGTACTGTTCGTCAGTGGAAGGATGGTAACGTCCGAAATAGTGATATCCATTTGCGTCAATTCCACCACAGCCTTTATCTTTTTTTCCCACCTCAGTGACTTCAGCTTGTTGAATGAATCTTTCTGAAGGTCCATGTCAATGTAAAGCTTCCTCAAAAGATCGCCCACCTCTCCCCTGAAATTTTTCCTGTATTGTACGAGGGTCTCTATCAGTATCTGCCTTACAAATGGCTTCTTGTAAACTTTGTCGTTAAGTGCCGCCTGATCGAATTCAATTTCCTCGGTCGGGATGTCCCGTCCCAGGTTCTCATTCAACAGCACCTGCTCTGTGATCATCTCCTCTATGATCGGCCCGATAAAAGCCACGCGCTTTTCATGTACGTAACCTTTGTATCGTTTGTACATGATAGCACCATACGCTATTATCGTCGCCAGAATGGCGATCACGATGAAAGCCAGAGCTATCTCGATAAATAGCGGCAGCAGACTAAACTGCTCATATGCTTGAAATAATAGGTCGACCAGGTCTCTCCACATACTAGTGTGTTGTTGAGGTGCTATTTTTTCTTGGTTACCAACTTAGCCCCGCTGCTCCTGTTGGCAAGCAACTTGCGGATACGAATCATCAATTCACCAGCCATGATCGGTTTTTTAAGATAGTCATCTGCTCCCAATCGAAATGCCTCTGTAATAGTCTCTTCATTCCCAACTGATGAACATACAATTACTCCAACATGTCGTTTCGTAGGGTTCGACCTCAGCCTGCTCACTACTTCCAAGCCGTTCGCATACGGCATCATCAGGTCGGTAATAACAACATCATACTCGTCATTGTCCAATCTCTCAAAAGCCTCTTTCCCATCCTTTGCAGTCAATACCTCATGCCCGTCCTTCCTCAAGATGTTCCTGATGGCTTTAAGCATGATGTCATCATCTTCAATTACTAAAATATTCGACATAAAATTTATATATTTTGAAATCCCCGAATCCGGAAATCATCAATTTATTTTTCAGTGCAAATATCCGCCATATTATTGTATTTCTTGACGCATTTACATGATGTTAACTTGCCGATACCATACTCGTTAACATCTTCAAAGCGTGTACCAACACGCCTTTCACTTCATTTGCCTGTCTGAAAAAAGAGGGGAATACGTTCGACGAGGCAGGCTGTTTTACCAGCGATCTTGATACAAATATAGCTACTACATTGTTACCGTCAAAAAAGTTGGGCTTGTGTGAATTTGCCCGAAAACCGGCGCTCCAGATCCAATAGTTGTTGTTTGCGCTGCAAACCACCGCTATATCCGGTCAGGCTGCCATCCTCGCCTATTATCCTGTGGCAGGGAATGATGATCGCAATCGGGTTATCCCCATTAGCGCTGGCAATGGCCCTAATGGCCTTCTCTTGCCCAATCACAACTGATTGTTGCTTGTAAGATCGCGTTTCCCCAAAGGGAATGTCCTTCAGAGCCTCCCACACACTTTTCTGAAAAGGGGTACCTGTGAGGTGCAATGGCACGTCAAATTCCTTCCTCGTTCCGTTGAAATACTCGGCTATCTGCGTCTCAAGAATTGAAAAATACGGGCTATCTGCTTCAGCAAATTTGTCGTCCAGAAGACGTTCCACCCGCTCCATGATTCCTTCTACCGCTCGCCTGAACTGGAAATCGAAAAGGCAGATACCCTTTTCGGTAGCACCTACACGCATACGACCCAAAGGGGTGTCAATTCGTTTTAATGCGATCATCGGAAATGGAAATATGGATTATTGCGCCGCAAGATAGTATAGCAGGGCATGCGAAACAAAAAGAGCGATCAGTAAGATCAGGCAACAGGCTTAAAGCTGTTTTTGATGGTCCCCGTCATATCGGTACTAACAAACTTCGCCGCCACATCAATAATGTTGCAGAAAGCAAGAGCATGAGAGATACCATGACCTATCATCACAGGGCTATTGATACCCAATATGGGCGTTCCACCGTACAATTCAAAGTTGAAGGTGTCCAGAAGAGGATCGCTTATCTTCTTTTCTGTCTTAAAGATATCGTAGAACGATTCAGCAACTTTGATCACAACGTTTCCTACAAATCCTTCGCACACTATCACGTCTGCCTTGTCGTAGAATACATCCCTGCCCTCCACATTACCAACAAAGTTGATTGCAGGGTTTTCCTTCAGCAGCGGATAGGTAGCTTGTGCCAGGATGTTGCCTTTACCCTCTTCCTCTCCAACGTTAAGTAGACCAACACGTGGGTTGTCCACCCCGAGGATGTATTTGGAGTACAAAGAACCCAACTGAGCAAACTGCACCAGATGCTCGGGCTTGCAATCAGCATTGATACCGGCATCAAGTATGCAGTTGAAGCCTCCGGTGATCCGGGGAATGGGAGTTGCAATAGTGGGCCTTAAAACCCCTTCTATCGCCTTCACAGAGTACATAGCCCCTACCAGCATGGCACCGGTGTTGCCGGCGCTGATAAACGCGTCCAGCATGCCCTTTTGGAGCATGCCGAAACCCATTGAAATACTGGAACCCGGTTTTTCCTTCAATGCCCTGGTTGGGTGCTCATGCATACCAATTACATCGGCCGCAGGAACAAAGGTGTACCTGTGTTGATACTTTTCTATAAGAGGAAGATATGGCGCGGCAGCATCGGCATTGCCAATGAGCATAAGATGCACCGGGGAATCAGGCCTCAGGTCAAAATATTGCTGAACGCCTTTGACAGCCTCGGCGGGAGCATAATCTCCCCCCATGATGTCGAGCCCTATCTTCATCGGTAGAAAGTATGGTTATTGATTTGGTTCACTCTCAACTTCAGGTGTTGCAGGTGTTTTGTCTATCACCACATTACCGCGGTAGTAGAGTTTACCTTCAACCCAATGTGCACGATGACGAAGGTGACTTTCACCTGTAGTCTTATCTATGCTCCAGGTTTCTGCAGTCGCCTTGTAGTGAGTCCTGCGTTTTGCGCCTCGCTGCTGGGAGTGTCGTCTTTTAGGATTAGGCATTTTACTTTATTTATAATTGTTAAATATACTACTTCTTTCCTTTCTTGTTAGCTTTCGGCGTCTCAATATTCTTGAACGCTTCAAGTCCTTTCCACAATGGGTTTGCTGGCTCTTCCTCATGATCTCCGAGGCTGCTCAGCAATCTCAGCGCTTCTTCGTTACACCCGGCGCTGCCATCGGCTTTGTCGGGATGTATGTGCTGTAACGGCACACTCAACATCAGAAACTCATACAACCAGTTGCTCATGTCTATTACCGTTTCGCTTCTCGGAATGAAAACTACATCATCTTCATCCTCAGGCATCTCGGCATCGTCAACACTCAGCAACTTGATCACCAGATCGAATTCATCCCACAACCGGAGATCGAAATTATCTCCGCAACGGTCGCAGGGCACCGAAACTTTCCCATCTATGTCAAAGTGCAGCATGAAAAAATTCTCATGCTTGTCAAATTTCAAGGTGATGCGTGCATTCCAGTTACTGAATTCGCTATCTGCCTCCCGCTCCTGCATGAAACGATCGTCAATATCGTATACAAAAGTCTGCGGTCCGGGTTTTAACCCCATCCAGGCTATCTCAAATTCCCGGTTATGCTTCATACCCTATCCGTCCTACAACAACCCTTTCAGATCATCATTTTTAATGCACCGATTGGTACACAGGTAAAACGGGCTGCAAATGTAGAAAAAAAATACGGATTTACATCAATTTATTTCGCTTTATCAAAAAAGCGTGCAACACTTCATCAACGGGCCGTGCAAGATCGACGGCTACCCTATCTATATGGTATTGATGACATCTCCGTTCAACCTCACGCCTGAACTCATTCATTTTTTCTATATACTGCTCCCTTATCTGATGAGGCTGCAGCTTTACCCGCTCACCACTTTCCATATCCACAAACTCATATGGTCTATTCTCAAATTCGAAAGCCAGTTCAGCCGCCCCGTCAACTACATGAAACAAAATAACCTCATGTTTGTTGTACCGCAGGTGCTGTAAAGCAGAAAAAAGGTCTTCCATATGCTCCGCATCATCCATCATGTCACTGAAAACCACCACCAGGGAACGCTTGTGCATCTGCTCGGCCACGAGGTGCAGCGCCGCCGCTGCATTAGTCACTTTATTATCTGTCTGTATGTCCAATGTACGCTGCAACTCGTTCATCAGCATCCGGTAATGACTATGCGACGACCGGCAGTCCGACATAAAGTACACCGACTCGTCGAACATCGCAAGGGCCGACGCATCAAGTTGCCGCTTCATCAGTTGCAGGAGACTGGCCGCAGCAACACAAGAGAACTGCAACTTATTGATCCTTCCGGTATCTTTGGGAAACTGCATTGAAGAAGATGTATCCAGCACCATGCAGCACCTCAGATTCGTCTCTTCCTCAAACCGCTTAACAAACAACTTATCGGTCCTCCCGTACACACGCCAATCTATATGGCGCAACGGATCGCCCTGGTTATATAATCTATGCTCAGCAAACTCTACCGAAAACCCGTGAAAGGGACTCTTGTGCAATCCCAGAATGAACCCTTCCACCACCTGACGTGCAATGAGCTCAAGGTTTTCGTTCAACGGTTGTTGCAGGATCAATTCTAATTTATTTTAGGTCTTTGGTAAAGATAAGGGAAAGATAAGTTAATGGGCGTCTCACATCTATTCAGCACCCGTCGGGTCTATAAACCCCATGATCACCCACCACCTGAAACGCTCCAGCATTACAAATTTGCTCCGTTGCCCTTTCAGCAGGAAACCGAAACCATACACCACGGCATATCCCCATTTCAGAAAATACTCCACGAATTTCATCACCAATGCCATGGTCTGACCCTTCAAACGGAGGCGCTCTCCGCCACCTATCCCCATGCTGTGCCTGCGCACGTAGGCTTTATCAAACTTATTAGACTCTACGCTGTGCAGCACCCATACATGCGGCAGATAATAGACCTCATGGCCCGCGGCCAGAATGCGCAAATAAATATCCTTCTCTTCATTGGCCATCAGCCCCGTTCCTTTCCTACCCAGATCAGTATTGAAATAACCGATCTCCCTAAACACCTCACTCCTAAAGGCCATATTGGCACCGCACGGATACCTTGCGCCGGTCAGACGCTTCACTTTCGGCCCCTGATCGAAATTGCCCACAAGGCCAAAGAAATACTTCGAGTACCAGTCGGGTATCCCTGTCAGGAACTTCGGCACAATTTTCCCTCCCAGCGAGTAGCAGGCAGGATGTTCATCAAAAAAACTCACAATAGAAGAAAGCCAACCGGCCTGCGCTGTCGAATCATCGTCCAGATATGCAACTATCGCACCGCGGGCTTCCTTGGCACATCGCGTCCGTGTATGAGCCACTCCCTGCTGCCGCTCTATGTAATAACTGAAGTGGTAATCTGGATGGGCATGCTTATACTGTTCCAACAAAGCAACAGTATTATCGGTACTATTGTTATCCACCACGATCACTTCATACAGTTCCTTATCCATTTCCTGATTAAACAGGCTTTCCACCGCGTCTATTATAAAGCGGGCACGGTTATAGGAACAAATAACTGCTGATATCTTGTACTGATGCGCCATCGGGGCCGTAAAAGTACGATTTGTAATTGCATAAGCGAATACCATACCCGTGTCAAAAACGGATCGCAAGAGTCAGTTAACTGGATTTTAGCATAATTTGGCAGTGCGATTGCCAAAACAGGGCATAAACCCCACTTATGACAAGGCTATTTCTTTTAGCATTTCTTCTGCTTGCTGCAACCATCGGTAGCCGGGCTTCTGACGACGATCTGCAAGCGCTGCTTGCCAAAGCCCGGGCGTCAACCAATGCGCGCAACTACGACTCTGCCCTCATTCTGGCCGACCTCGCACTTAATAAAGCAACAACACTCCGGGACCGAAAAGCCACCATCAACGCTATGCGACTAAAGGGCAAGGCACTATTCGGACTTAAAAAAGAAAAAGACGCTATCGATCTTTACTTCGGTTCACTGGCAAAATGTAAAATACCCGATGACGACAAAGAACGTGCATGGATATACGGAGAGATCGGCTTTTCCTACTTTATACAGGGTCATCACCAGGAGTCAAAGACCTACTACCGCAAGGAAATAGCCATCCTTACACAGCTGCTTGGCCGCGATAGTGTCGGCAACCAATATATCAATATGTCGGTCATGCACCAGCAACTGGGCGAGTTCGACAGTGCACTCATAGCGCTCGATCAGGTCAAAGACATCCTTACCCGATGGCCCGATAGCTCCCTCAAAGGTTATTACCTCTTTAACCTCGGTGCTTATTGGACCGCTGTCAATCAGCCCGACAAAGCAAAAGAGTGCTACATGTTGGCATACGACATATGGAAAGCACTCAACAATCAGGCACAGCTGTTTAAGATCACGTTTAACCTCGGATTCTACTACTTCCAGAAGAAGAACTACACCGAGGCTCTGAAATATTACCATCAATCTGTTGCCGCTGCCGAGAAATTTGGCAACAAACGCGACATCGCGCATGTTTATGGCACAATGGCCGAGTCCTATGCTGCCCTTAACCAATACAATAAAGCATACGAATACCTCTATAGGTATGCCACCCTCAGCGACTCCTTCAACCAGGAAGATGTGAAGAGTTATGTGTTAAAACTCGACAAACAATTTCACGCGGAACAGAACCGGCAGACGATACAAGCGCAACAATTGCAGATCAATGCTACCAACCTGGCCATTCAAAAACATCGGAACACTACCCTGGTCGTAATCATCATTTTCGTCGTGATGCTATCTGCGGGCACTATTGCATTCGGATATATCACTTTCAAAAACAGGGTCGCAAAACAGGTCGAAGAAGCAAAGGAACGATTCTTTGCAAACGTGGCACACGAAATTCGCACGCCTTTGTCCATGATTCGCGGACCTCTGGAGGTGCTGCAACAAAATACAGGCAACCATGAAATGCAACAGCAGATTGAGGTCGCAACCCGAAACACACAGCGACTTAATGACCTCATAGACCAGATGCTTGACATCTCCAAGATAGATGCTGCGAAATATACCCTACACCCAAGCACTGGCAACATTGAAGACCTCGCCAACCAACTATTTGACCAATACAGGCACCAGGCCACCGAACGCAATATCAGACTTACCTGTACAGCCGACTGCACGGCCGGTCTCCTGAGCTTCGACCGTGACGCGGTTGAAAAGATCATCAACAATCTGGTAGGTAACGCACTCAAATACACACCTTTGGGCGGCTCCGCAGGGGTCGAAATAACAACATCCCGAACATCCGGCGATAGCGCCGTACTTTCAATTGTCGTCTGGGACTCCGGTCCCGGCATACCGATAGCAGACAGGGACAAGATATTCGACCGGTTTTACCGGTCTGATGAACACAAAAAAGCAGGCATAAAAGGAATGGGCATCGGGCTCGCCCTCACACGCGAACTGGTTACACTCATGAATGGTACCATCTCTGTGTCCGGCGATGCAGGCACAGGAGCGGTATTCTCTGTGCAGTGCCCGCTTCCTGTTGCTTCTTATTCAACGCCTGAGCCTGACACCAACTCAACAGGCGTCATCCTTCTGGTTGAAGACGATCCCGATATCCTTTCCTTCAACAAAGGACTACTCACCGCTGAAGGATACAATGTTATAGCAGCGACAGATGGACTTGAAGCATCACAATTGCTTACAACCGCACTACCCGACCTCGTCATCACCGACCTGATGATGCCGCACAAAAGCGGCACCGAATTACTGCAGGAGATCCGACAGAACGAACTTACGGCGCACATCCCCGTCATAATCCTCAGTGCTCGTGCCTCCATGGACACTAAGACCCAAACACTGGCAGACGGCGCACAGGTATACCTTTCAAAACCCTTCAGCCCTGCCGAACTCAAAGCACTCGTGCGCAATCAGCTCGATATCCTCGATCGACGTAAGAACGAATTCAAAGTACACGCTATCGACACGACCCAACCGATTGAAAAACGCTTCTCTGCCGAAGATCCTTTTACTCGCAAGTGCTGCGAGATCATCAATGAACACCTCGATGATGCACAACTCTCTGTAGAAATGCTCGCCGGCCTCATGAATATCAACAGAAGCCACTTCCAACGAAAGATCAAAACCCTGACCGGTTATTCGCCATCTGAATTGATAAAAACCATCAGGCTGGAAAAAGCCCGCGAGCTGCTGCTGCGCAAAGAAGGTAACATCACAGAGATCGCCTATGCCACGGGCTTCACTTCCCAATCCTATTTCACCAAATGTTACTCTGACCATTTCGGCTATCCGCCAAGTCAAACATCCGAACGCGCATAGTTGCCGCTTAAGCCCCGAAGAATTACTTTTGCTGCCATGACTCCCGAACGCGAAGCAAAGATCAAAAAGGTACTCAATCACCGACAGGGCGGACTGGTGATAGTTTTAGAAAACGTACACGATCCACACAATATCTCAGCCGCTATGCGCACCTGCGACGCAGTAGGTGTGCAAGACATTTTCGTACTCAACAACTCAATACCCCGCCACAAAAAATTCGGAAAAACAAGCTCCGCAAGTGCGTTAGGCTGGCTCACGGTACGCCAGTTCTCTGACACTGCTGAGTGCATGAAGGCCGTGCGCGAACTCTGCGACAAGGTCTATGCTACCCACTTGGGCGTACAGTCTCACTCCCTCTACGAGCTTGACCTCACACAACGTGTCGCACTCGTCTTCGGCAACGAAAAGGAAGGCGTCACGCAAGAGTGCCTGGACCTTTGCGACGGCAACTTCATCATCCCTCAGGTCGGCATGGTACAGTCGCTCAATATATCAGTAGCGTGCGCCATTTCGTTATATGAAGCCTTCCGCCAACGTAATCAAGCCGGTTTCTACAACGGGAAGCCCACGCTCCCCGAAGCACGTTGGAACAAACTGGCAGAAAAATGGGGGCTGATTACCGAAACAGACAACGGAGAAACCCCTGAACAACAGCTATGAGATTCGCTCTGATCGGTCTTCTCACATCATTATTACTGTTGACGTCATGTGGCAGTAACGACACCGCCCACACACAGGCACCAACCACCGACAGCGTCATCACTGACAGTTTCGCAAATTCCGCCGACTACAGCGATAGCGAATATGACACGGTCTACGTAGTGGTGCTCGATACCAATCAGAACTACTACATACTGCAGGAAAAAATGTATCCCCTTGCAGCCACCCTCGGCCTCGTTATAGACACCATGAACCGCTATTATGACCTTGAAAAAGACCGCATCGTCCTCAACGAAAACGACGAAGACGAAATGTACCGTGGTGAATACTTCCCTCGTCGCACCGAGTCTGCTACAATGAGTCTCGAATACTATTCCCTCTATGACACATCTGCCTCTGAAGGTAACATTGCATTGATCGCAGGCCTGTTTTACGAGCAACCGGGTGCAGACTCTTTGCTCGTAATAGTCCGCAAAGTGGTACCAGCCGCGTTTCTGAAACCCGCCCGCATGTACATGGGCTGTATCCACTAAACAAAAGATCCCGCACAGCATTGCCGCGCGGGATCAATATCATCACTCCGTCAGAATTAACCGAGGATCTTCTGGATCTTCTTGTCAAATACATTCTTTGGTGCCATTCCCAGTTGCTTGTCCACAACCTGACCGTCTTTAATGAACAGTACACATGGAATGCTGGTAACACCATAGTTGATGCTTAGGTTAGGGTTCTCGTCCACGTTCACTTTACCTACGTTCACCTTGCCTGCATATTCAGTTGAAAGTGCATCAATCGTTGGTCCCAGTGCCAGGCATGGTCCGCACCATGGAGCCCAGAAATCAATTACGGAAAGTTTATCGGCCTTCAATACTTCGGCCTCAAAATTTGAATCAGTGTATACTGCTGCCATTGCTTCAGATGTTTTATTTGTTTTTACTGTTGTGAGGAACAAAGGTAAACCAATAAACGATGTTGCATGAATAGAATGACGGAATATACGTATAACCTATCCACATAATGCGCACATTTTTAGTGCCGTATTAACATTTTCTCATTTCATAACTGCTCCTTCGGTCAAAATCTGGCACGATAATTTCTATATACTTACTAAGGACCGGATATTGGTACGTAACTGAAATCGGAATGGTATGGCTGGTGTATTGTTGTTATTCGCGTTTTCAATGTCAATTGTCATCTCCATGATGGAGAAAAAAGAAAAACCCGGAGACGATAGCGATCTGTCTCCGGGTAATCCCGAACCTGGCGAGAAGTAACTTTCAGCGGTTAATTATTGATGATATTCATCTCGTCTATCAGCCAACCCGCTCCACCAAATTTCTCAATAATGAATAGTGTATACCTTATATCCACCGATATATTCCTGCATCGGTTTGGATCAAAATAGTAATCACTCATAGTCCCTTCATACGCACGATCAAAGTTCGTACCTATCAGCTCACCCTTCGCATTCAGCACAGGGCTACCCGAGTTCCCGCCGGATGTGTGGTTCGACGCTACAAACGCCAGCGGCATCACACCGTTCATGCCCCACCGTCCGTAGTCTTTCTTTTGGTGCAACTCCAGCAACTTCGCAGGCACCTTAAAAATATCCGACTTCGGATTGTGCAATGCCACCGCATCCGCAAGCGTTGTTTGGAACGAGTATTTAGCCGGTCCATCCGGATCCAGCCCCTGAACCTTACCATACGTCAGGCGCAATGTCAGGTTGGCGTCCGGGTAAAGCGCCTTGTCCTTTCTATGTTCCATTTGTGCTTTCATGTACATCCTTTCCAGGTAGCGCATATTGGTAGAGTACTTGCTCAGTGCAGGCGTTATCTTTTCCTTCCTCATCTTGGCCACTGCATCATACAGTAGGTATGCAGGGTCATTCAGTAGCTGCATACTATCTCCTGGCTTAGCGGCAGCCGCCCACTTTTTCAGCGCATCCTTCGACACAAACAGCGAGTTCTTGTAAACATCTGCGGCCCACTCGTCCATGTTCTGCTTGTGCGCCTTGTACTGAGCGGTATAGTATGTAGGGGCGCTTGCGGCATTTTTGGTCAGGTACAGCTTCATCAGTGCTTTAAACACATCTCTATCCGTTCCCGCATCATAGTTCTTATAGAATCCGTCCTGCGCTTCGGCAAGTTTTACCAGCGAATCAGAAAACGCCTTTCCATCCATCGATGCCCTGAATACCCCCATCCACTTTTCACCTACCGCCGCTTGCTGTATCAGCTCTATGCCCAGTACTGCTTCCTTTATATACTGCTCGTCAGTTACCAGCTTATCTGCAGCTCCGGCAGCTACCTTCATTTTAGACAGCAGACTATCGGCAAACGGCATGGTGTTATCGTTCGCCGCCCACTTGGCAAAGCTCGCTTCGTACGCCTCTTTCTTACCGGTAACGTTATTCAATTTCAGACCTTTCACCTCTCCCTGCCATTTTTTCCAACCATTGGCAACACTCGCCCTTTTAGATGTGTACTTTATAAATATATCTCGCGATGCACTCATGTGTTTCGTCCACACGTCCAGCCTTTTTGTCCTCGCGTCAATAGCTATAGGGTCCGAAATGTTATACACATGCTTTAGAGAAAACGATGAAATATACTCGTTCGTCGTTCCGGGGAACCCATATACCATGGTAAAATCGCCCTCCTTTATCCCTGATATATTGATATTGAAGAATTGCTCCGATTTATAGGGCTTGTTCTCCGGCGAATAGTCAGCCGGCTTATTGTCTGCCCCTGCATATACCCTGAAGATCGAAAAGTCGCCGGTATGCCTCGGCCACATCCAGTTTTCCTCATCACCACCGAAGGCGCCTATCCCGTTTGGCGGGAAACCCACAAAACGAATATCCCTGTAAGTCTCCGATATCGCCACCCAATACTGATTCCCCTTAAAAAATGCCTTGATATTGGCATCCATCCCTGTCTCCTTCGCTATATCCTTCTCAGTCTGTGTTATCCTCTGATTCACTATGCTGTCGCGCACCGCATCCCTCAGGGTATCATCCAACCCATAGGTGATCTTCGAAGTCACCTCCTCTATCTTGCGGATGAACGTCACTGTCAATCCCTTACAGGGAAGCTCCTCACCGGTGTTTTTCGCCCAATAGCCGTTCGCAAAATAATCCTTCTCCGGACTGCTCAACGCCTGGGCACTTCCGTAGCCGCAGTGATGATTGGTCAATATCAAACCTTTCGATGATATGATCTCGCCGGTACACCCTTTCCCGAACAGAACGATGGCATTATTCAACCCGGTTCCATTGTCATTATAAATTTTATCAATTGCTATCTGCAGCCCCATTTCCTTCATCTCCTTCTCATGATCTTTCACCTTAGGAGGCATCCACATACCCTCCTTGGCAAACATCGAATTACAACTCGCTGTTATTAATGCAGACAACAAAAATTTCCGCATAAACACAGGCGAAACAACAACATTAACTTTAATCATATATACATTTTGATTTGCGGAAATAAATATACACCTTTGCTACAAAAGTTCCCTGTTAATTCCATATATTAGCGGAATAATAGGATTATATCTTGACCGGGATTATGAAAAAATGCTTGTTCGTTATAGCGATATTGATAGTATCGCAACTGAAATCATTTGCACAATCGTTATTTGATGGGCCTGATACTGTTTGTGTCAATCAACCAGTGAAGCTCTCCAGCAACGTATTCGATGCAAAATCCTATTACTGGGGGTTCTGCTCAGGCTTCCTGTTCAACGCCCCTACTGGTACCAATATGGGCAGCGGGTTCAAATTGAACGGCCCGACCGGCATCGAAATCGCCAACGATAGTGGCCTTTTCTACGGCTTTGTTATCAATACTCAAACAAATGAACTGCTCCGCCTCAATTACGGTGCCAGCCTCAATAACGTTCCTACTGTTACTAATTTCGGCAACCTCACCGATGGTCTACCCGAAAACCCGACTACACTTTACCTGCTTCACGATACCTTCTCTCGCAAATGGTTCCTTTATGTAGCAGGTGGCTTCGAAAAGGCAACTTCAGAACTCGGTCGTGTCGATTTCGGTCCGCGTCTCGGCAACCCTAAACCTAACGTAGCCAATTTCGGCAACCCCGGCAATCTCCTCGATCAGCCTCGTGGCCTTTTCGTAACTCAGGACGCCGACCGCCGTTGGATCGGTTACGCCGTAAACTACAATTCCAGCGAACTCATCCAGCTCGATTTCGCTTTCAACCCGTCTACAACACCGCTTGCAAAAACACTCGGAAACGTTGATGGGGTCCTCAATTTCCCTTCAGACCTTTCTGCCATCTATGACGATAACAAATGGTACTTCTTTGTTACCAACTATGGCAACAATACACTGGCACGTATAGACATGGGAGCTACCCTTGACCCTGTTGCCCCTGCATTCGCAGCAGGTACCAGCCTCGGCGACTTCCTTTTCCGTATCCTGCGTCCATCCTCACTTACAACCGTTCGCGATTGTAACTACCTTCATATCTACATCACCGACAGCACCACAGGCCAGCTGGTTGAAGTACGTGCACCAAAAGCATTGGGCCCCTACACAGGTATCAGCTATAGCGTTGTGGGTGGCATGAACTTCCCTTCAGCTATTTCGGGCATCTTGCGCGACCGCGACACAGTTTATGGTTTCATCACCAACGCGCTCGACACAACCATCACAAAGATCTCTTTCAACAATTGTACTAACGCTTCAATCCCTTCTTTTACAGAACTCGATCCGCCTGCATACAGCTACAACGCTCCGGGTGTCTACAACGTGTTCTTCACAGTAGATGAAGGGCTGCCTACACAACGCACCGATTGTAAAGATATCACTGTGTTGGCACCGCCCACACTATACCGTCCGAATGATACAACAATCTGCGAAGGCGATACACTCAGGCTCTATGCTGTGTCTACCCTTGCCGATTCTATCAGGTGGGCTGCCGGTCACAACATTGACACCACAAACGTCTATTTCGACTCAGTTCGTGTTTATCCCGACCACTCAGTTACCTACAACTATACACTCTACTATCCTTTCGGCTGTATCGTGGATACCGCTATCACCGTTAAGGTAGTAAAAGTAAACGCTGATGCAGGTCCGGACCGATACATCCGCGATGGTGCAATTTCAACTATCGGTGGACCAAACACATCTATCGGCTCCTACACATACCGGTGGGAACCATTCCAGTTCATCAACGACACAACGTTAATGTTCCCGAATGTAAATCCACCTTATGACTTCTCCTACAACCTCACGGTCGTCTATCAGGGCGAAGGGTTTACCTGCCTTGCACGTGACACGGTAACTGTCAGGGTCGATTGCGGCGCCGGCTTTAATCTTCCGAATGCGTTTGTACCTACAAGTGGCAGGCCGGGCACCAACAAATTCGGTATCCTCAACAATTCAATAGCTAAGCTGAACTACTTCCGCATTTTCAACCGCTATGGTCAACTCGTGTTCCAGACCACTACGCCAACACAGGCATGGGACGGAACGTTCAATGGTGATCTGGCAGAAGAAGGAGTGTATGTTTGGGTTGCTGATGGATTCTGCTCAGATGGCAAGCCCATCAAAAAACAGGGCAACGTAACATTGTTCCGATAGCATCGATTTTGTGTAACCAAATCTTTCTGTTGTGGCTGCATTCATGTTTCAGCTGGAACTACCCGAGATGAACGACAGCATCATTGCTGCCATTCCGGCTCATCGTTTACACATCAATTCGCTTTTTACACAAGGGCGTATCCTCTCGTACAGCGTGGCTATGAGTCGCGCCACTATCTGGTGCGTCATCAATGCCGAAGACGAACAGGAAGCAAACGAATTGGTTACAGCCTTCCCGCTTTACCACCTGTGCACCGACGTAGTTTGTAGACCCCTGCTTTTTCACAATACCCTCCCCGCACCCGCACCGGGCATATCCCTCAATTAGCTTTCATATAGCAAATTGAATTATCCTATTTTGTCATAGCCAAACACAATGACCAGCGTCATTTATATCTGTGTTTATTGAGCGATATTTGCACCTCAAAACCAACAATAAAACATAGAAGATCATGGCAAACAATTTTGTTACAGTAGGAATGGCTTTTCCTCAGTTCGAAAAGAAATCTGTAGTATCCCTGGAGAAAGGAAAAGAATTCAAAGAGATCAGCAACAAGGACATCGAAGGCAAATGGGCGGTTATATTCTGGTGGCCTAAAGACTTCACTTTCGTATGCCCTACAGAGATCGCTGAATTCAACAAAAACTACACAAACTTCACCGACCGTGATACAGTGCTCCTCGGCGCTTCTACCGATAACGAATATGTGCATCATGCATGGCGCGTTGCACACAACGATCTGCGTGACCTCCGTTTCCCGATGATCGCAGACACTTCAAAAAGCCTGGCTGAAGAGTTGGGTATCCTCTCTGCCGACGAGAAAGTTGCTTACCGCGCTACATACATCATCGATCCGGAAGGAATCGTTCGTTGGGTGAATGTGAATGACCTCAGCGTTGGCCGCAACGTAGCAGAAGTGCTCCGTGTTCTTGACGCATTGCAGACAGATGAACTTTGCCCTTGCAACTGGACCAAAGGTGCCGAAACACTCACTCCTGCTGTCGGATAATTTAATATGCAATCATAAACGTCCCGCAGCAACTTTTGATGCGGGACGTTTTTATTATCAACTATTCAATCTACTATTATGGCTATAGAAAATGAAACCGTGCAAAGTATGTTCGCCGACTTCGGTATAGATCCGCAACACGTGAGCAAAAGCCTCACAAGTCTGGCTGCAGTGAATCACAAGTATCTCCGTGATCTCAAACTGAATGTGGCGGCTATGCTGGGTAGTGCCAACCTTACCCGTAAAGAAGCATACCTTATCGCACTCTCAGTTGCAGTAAACGAAAAAAATGATGCACTCATCTCAGCCTTTGAAGGACAGGCAACCAAAGAAGGGGCCACACCCGATGAGATCGCTGAAACACATGGCTGCACCTCTGTCATGAACCTCAACAATGTCCTGTATCGCTTCCGTCATTACATGCACGGAAACGAATATTATGCAAAGACCCCTGCGGGCGTGCGCATGAGTATTATGATGACACCTGCCATGGGCAAACAGTTATTCGAACTGATAAGCCTGGTAGTGTCTGCAGTAAACGGCTGCGAACAGTGTGTCAATTCACACGAGCATTCAGTGAAAGAACAAGGCGCATCCGAAGCGCGCATCTACGATGCTATACGTCTGGCTGCCGTGATAAAAAGCCTTTGTGCAGTCATCTGATAGGTCAACCTCCAGAAATACAAACGGCCCCGAATACTTTGATATTCGGGGCCGTTTCATTTTGAAATATGGTCTACTATCTCACTGCCGGCAATGTGATAGTGAACAGGCTTCCCTTTCCGGGAGCGCTCTCCACCTTTATCTTTCCATCATGTGCATCCACTATCGCCTTCACATAACTGAGACCCAATCCGAATCCCTTCACATTGTGAATATTACCGGTATGCGCACGATAAAATTTCTCAAATATTCTCTGCTGCGTTTCTTTGTCCATCCCTATACCGTTGTCGCGGATCTTTATGGTAAACATACCGTTGCCATGTTTCAGTGTATCCACTACTATCTTCGGCGCTTCTGTCGAATACTTCATCGCATTATCAAGCAGGTTAAAGATGATGTTGGAAAAATGTACTTCATCAGCTTCAATAACAGGATCTGTTGCGGCAAGGTGCAGCTCTATCGCTCCATGTTTCTCCTGCACCTGTAACGCAAGGTTATGCGCCACCTTAGAGATGATCTGATGCGCGTCAAGCTTCTGCAGGGTAAGTTTTATCTCCTCCTTCTCCAGTCTCGCCGCCTGAAGGATCTTCTCTACCTGCTTATTCATGCGCTTATTCTCCTCCTTGATCATGCTACTATATATCTTGATCTTGTCGGTGTCATGTATCACCTTCTCATTGGTCAATGCATCAATAGCGAGAGAAATAGTGGCAAGTGGTGTCTTCAGTTCATGGGTCATATTGTTGATGAAGTCCGACTTGATCTCGGAGACTTTCTTTTGGTTGATCAGTGTCCGAACCGTCAGCGCGAATGCAAGAACTATTATGGTAGTGAAAATAATAGAAGCTACAACCATCCAACCCATCTCCCTTATGATCAGATTTTTATCTTCCCTGATCGATATGTACAGCGTTTCCCTTGCCCGGTAAGAATCCTCAGGGGTCAGCTCTATGCGGTAGGCCGTCTCTTGTTCGGTCGGATGAAATCCCGGCGATTGTAGAATGATGTTCTTGTAGATGTTCGTGACACAGAATTCGAATTTCTGCTTCACATTATTTTCCTTCAGGCGTTTGGCTATAATGTCAGATATCTCCTCCGCGGTGAATTTACCTTCCACCATAAAGAACCTGCTGAGTATGTACCTTTTTGATTCTTCAGTCGGAACATATTCCGACGTCTTGTACACAAACTTACTGTGTATCCCCTCCTTGGTTTCATTCAATGTCAACTCCACCGATCGCTGAAACTCCTCATGCTTCAGCTTTATCGCATTCTGTATCCACGACATCTGAATGAACAGGATACCCACCACCGACAGAGTGATCAATATTACTATCCAGGGGTAGATCTTCTTCATGTCGTAGTAAAAATAATAATGCGAATGCTATATAAACGTTAAGACTACAAAGGTACAGGTTAGAGGTTGACGGGAATTGGTGCGCTCTTTGATATTGGTCATATTTCTGCCCCTCACAATCCGTAACTTTATTATACAAAAATAGTCTCTTATGTCATATATCATAGCCGCCACCGACTTCACCGATACATCACTAAACGCTGTGACATATGCAGCCAATATGGCTGTTGCCACAGGTTACCCGCTCGTTTTGATCAATGCGTTCTCATTGCCGGTCATGGTGGGCGATGTCCCCCTGCCCGCCACGCTCATCGATGATACGCGTGTGGATATTGAAAGACAGATGACCGGACTCGTCCAATCACTGGCAGCTGCACATATTGGGCTCAATGTCTCTGGCGAGGTTCGTTATGGTACCGTGATCGATGTGATAGAGAGATATGTCGAAGAGAACAACCCACCCTTCATCACCATCATGGGAAATACCAACACGCGCGAAAACTCAGTTTGGATACTAAGTACACTTAGCGACGCTTCCGGCAACATGAAACAGCCGGTGCTCGCCGTTCCACCCGATGCGAAGTTCAGATCAGCCCCTGTTATGTGTTTGGCAATAGACCTGAACATGAAAGACATTGACCGTCCACTGCGTCACGTCGCGGATATCGCCACAGCACTTCGCGCACAACTACACGTTGTCAATGTAGGCAACAACGACGCACAAGGCAACCGACTACTATCCGACAGTATTGAATTGGCCTTATTGCCTGCACGTCCTGCCTATCACTTTATCCCCGGCGAGGAGGTGGAAGAAAACATTCAGAACTTCTGCGAACAGCACCACGTAAAGCTACTTGCGGTCATTCACGGTAGTCACTCCTTTTTCGAAAGCCTGATACATCGCAGCCATACCAAACACATGGCAAAGACCATGCAGATACCACTATTGGTGCTTCAGGAGAACGCGAAATAAAACTACTTACCCACACTCAGCATGTTCATCAGCAACCTGATGGCGCCCTTGTTCCCCGCTGGCAATTGCCGGGAGAACGAAAGGGTGGTATATATGTAATGCCCCGACCCGGTTTTTGCATACAGCACACTACTCTCCAAAGGTTGCTCTCCCGCATCGTTCATTGAAAAGATAGTGGTGTAGTTTTTATCCCAATTCACCGGGAAGTAAAGCCCGCGCTCCTGAACCCACTCCGCCATATCAGCCTGAGTAAGCTCATTGGGGTAATGAAGTAATCGGTGGTCAGGCGCTGTGAATGTTACCGCGGCATCTTCCTCGGTAACCCGCTTCGCAGACAAACTGAATGGATACGGTCCCAGCTTGGTGGTCGCCATATCCTGTAGTGTGTTATACTGCATCACCAGCGTCCCGCCCTCGGTCGCATATTGCAGCAACACCGGCATCCACTGCGCCATTTTCTTCTCGGCATTCACCGCCCTTATGCCCGTAATAATCGCATCATACTTCTTAAGCCCCGCTGCTGACACAAGGTCACTTTCTTTCAACACATCAACCTCCAGACCTGCCTCACGCAGCACGTCCGGTATCAGATCTCCGGCTCCCTGCACATAGCCTATACGCTTCGCAGTACACTTCCAGTTGGGTACGAGAATTCTTGCTATACTACGTGTAAAATATTGCAGTGCAGGCAAGTGGTCATATTGTATCACGTGTTGCTCCTGCACCTCTGGCACAGCAGTTTGCGGCACTATCATAAAATCCTTCAATTCGGTTGTAGTGGGCTTGAAAACGATTGGAATAACGGTATCAACTCCCTTCCGGAACATCGGAACATAAATGTCTTTCACCGGCTCCCTGGTCAGGCTCGACACCACCCGTACACTCATGTTAGGCAGGTCCTTATTGGCCTTCAACCGAAGATCTGCATGTACCGTTCCGTCTACGTCAGCGAATAACAGTTTATTGGTGAACGACGCCACCATATCTGGCACAATGCGCAGCTGCTCCACTACATCTCCCTTCACTGGATCCAGTTTCTTGAACGACAATGGCACCGGCATCTGAAATGACTGTCCGCCAATATTCAACTTTACCGTTGCCTGCAGTCGGTTCACCGACTCTGGAAGTCCCGCTGTTGTGTCAGCCGGCATGTAGTATGTCGCATTGCTACTCGCAAACTGCAGCCAGTAGGGTTGGGTTAAAGGTACTCCTGCAGGTATTGTAATCTTTTGATCAAATGTCAGCAATGTATCCCTGCTCATCACCAGATTCATTGTGGTATCTCCGCTTCCTGCCCAGTTTATGCCTTCCAGCTTCACGCCGGGCGCCCTCGCTATCACTCGCAAGGTGAACGGCAACACATCTCCCCTCGCGGCCTCAGCCTGCTTGCTATACAGCTCGGCCATTACACCCGAACAGTGCAGTATCACTTCATCAATTTCTTTCAGTTTCTGCCCGCGCCAGTATATATCTTTCACTTCAGCTATTTTCTTCCTCACAGCAATCAGCGCCGGGATACTCGATTCGGGCTTTCTGAAGTCGAACTTACTCAGGATTCCATCCAGCTCTTTACCGATATCCGCACGGCCCACTCTGTTCCATGTAATGTCTATCCCATCAAAGATCGACTTACTGAATGGCTCGCCTGCCACCAGTTTGAAATACTCGGTCTGCAATCCTGGTATACTGGGCGTACCTGCACCCTGACTTTTGTGCACGCTCCTGCTTTGCCCCGCCAACTCACCTACACCCATGCCCAGCGACGGTACATACTGCCCCACCTGAATCTTAAACTGATCTTCAGATGTTGTGTTCCTGCTTCCAAACCTGAAGGTGTTGAACAATAGGCGCTTGGGTTGCCATGCTTCATAAAACCGCAGTTGTTCAGTATACTGCCTTGCGTCACCACTCATTTTAAATGCCATCTCTGCAATTATTGCCGATGCTGCATGCTGCCCATGTCCGGCATTGGTGTCCGGCGGAAAACGGCAAATGACTACATCAGGCCTGAAACGACGCATCACCCAAATAGCATCATCGGCCAGCACTTCCTTCGGCCAATGTTTGAATGTCTCTTCATATGTTTTAGAAAAACCGAAATCAACAGCCCGGGTAAAGTATTGCTCTGCGCCATCAAGTTTACGGGCTTCAATCAATTCGTGGGTCCTTATCAGCCCTAATGCCTCACCCTGCTCCGTACCCAGCAGATTCTGGCCACCATCGCCCCTCGTCAGCGACAAATACCCTGTTCTGATGTGCTGGTCATTTACCAGATAAGCCAGTAAACGCGTATTCTCATCATCGGGATGGGCAGCCACATATAGCACATTCACCAGATTCCGCAACCTCGATATCTCGTGGTAAATAGTGCCCGATGATGCGGGTCTCACCTGCTGTGCGTCAGCAGTGACAGCAGTTGCAAAAAATACACACAACAAAAACAACCTTCGAACCATATGAAAGCAGGGTATTTTAGAGGCATCAAATGTACACACGATTATCGTTACAGTTTGTATCTTGCAGCCTTACGCAGGCCCGCTCAATGAAAACCACTGTTATTATTGCGTTACCTGCGGCTGCAACCTACCCCTTGTTTGGCGATTCACTTACTAACTTTTACTTTTAGAGCAACATTTACATCGAATGTGCGGAATAGCAGGGTTTATAGGCCGTAGCAAAGAACAAGGCCTTGATTATTGCAGAAATGCCGGGGTGCTCATCATGCACCGGGGCCCCGACGACAGTGGCATACTCAACCTCGATGAGGTGACACTGCTGCACCGCCGCCTCTCCATTCTCGAATTATCTGAATTGGGCCACCAACCCATGACGTCTTCTTGCGGACGATACACGATCGTTTTTAACGGCGAGATATATAACCACCTCGAACTCAGAGCAAAATTCCTCCCCAACCATCCCTTTCGTGGTCACTCCGACACCGAAACGATCATAGAGCTTTTCCGCACCATGCAGGAGAAAATGCTAGCGGAAATGGTGGGTATGTGGGCCATCATTCTCTGGGACCATCAATCAAAAAAGGCGTTTGTCAGTCGCGATCGCTACGGACAAAAACCATTGTACATCCGCCACCGTAACGACGCCTGGCTGCTGGCAAGCGAAGTGAAACCATTACTGGCTGCCGGAGAAAAACCTGCTGCAGACCCAACCGCTATTGTGGAATACCTCGCATTGGGCAACTATGGTCACCTGGGCGCGCATACATTCTTCCGCGATGTAAAGCACTTCCCACAGGGATGTTACGCATGGATAACCCCCGGCCAGACCGACCTGTCGCCCGCCAAATACTGGGAGCTGCCAGATGTACCGGCTGCTGCCAAACGTCCCTTCGACGAAACCGCACGCAAACAACTCCACGACGCCATTGTGGAGGGCGTACTATCTCAAACGCTGGCCGATGTACCTGTCGGCATTACCCTTTCCGGTGGTATCGACTCGTCTATCGTCGCGGGTATCCTTGGCAAACATTACAACAAAGAAATTCACATCTTCACTGCCCAGGCTCCCGGCAGCCGGTTCGATGAATCGAAATACGTTGACGCGGTGATTGCAGCCAACAAAAACGGCAACTTCATCGTTCACCGCAAGGACCTGCGCGAGTTGTCCATTAAGGACGACCTCACCGGATACATCAGGATACAGGAAGAACCATTCGGCGACCCCTCTATAATAGCCCACGGCTTCCTCATGAACATGGCAGCAGAGGCCGGCATCAAGGTCGTCCTGAATGGCCAGGGCGCCGATGAGATCTTTTTCGGATACAACAACATGGCACAGGCCATATTGCTACAGCAGCTGAAGACGCTGCGCTTCGGCCGTTTCTACGAGAACCTCAACAAGATGAAATTGGGCAAGACCTACATGATGCGTACCATGCTCAAATCGCTGCTGCCATCGGTTGAGACAAGCATGCGCACCAACTCGCGCATCAAACGCCGCGACATCATCGACAACTCGTTGCTCACAGGCGTCGATAATAGTCTGGTATCTCTGTACGATTACAACAAACCATACGACGTATTGCTCGAAAGCATTTACGGACTGCACATACCACACCTCGTTCACTACGACGACCGCAACGGCATGGCCAATAGCCTCGAAGGACGTATGCCATTCCTCGATCACCGCATAGCTGAATTTGTGGCCACCATTCGCCCCGAAGACTTCCTCATGCATGGCTTGCGCAAGTACATGCTTCGTGAATCATGCCGCGAATACCTGCCGCACATCATCTACAACCGCACCGATAAGATCGGCTTCTACACGCCGTTGATCGACGCAATCTACCGCGATGCAAAATGGGTAGAGAACAACCTCACAGCCCGTACACTGTTGGCACATGGTCAGCGCGATCTCCTGATAGGCAAAATGAACGCAAAGACACTCACCACGCCCGATGCGCTTCAGATATGGCGCGCCATGTCCGTGAACATCTGGATGAATGAGTTCAATGTAGCCGGATAGGGGAAAACCATCCGGTCCTCCCCTACCAGTTACTATTACCTTTCTGGAATTCTTTAGGTTTCACCACCGTGAACACCCTTGAGATGTTGAACCCGAAGTGCAGATGCCCCTTCTCCCACGTGTCCGTGGTCTGGTTCACAATAATACGCTCGTTCATACCCACCGAGTTGGTGAAGAACAACTGGAATACGTGCCCGCCTGTCTCTATATCACAACCCAACGAAAGTGAATTATAGGTCTTTGCACCAAAGTTCAGCATGTCGGCATTGTTCACGCGGTAGTAATACTCAGCCGTTATGGCCATACGCTTACTCACCTTCATGCGACCACCCACACCCAGCGCAAACGTATTGTTCGACCATGCCGAACTGTCCACCAGATTCTGATGCACCAAAGTAGGCATCAGCTGCAGCGACAGATTACTGTTGAACTTACGCGCAATAAGCAACTGATGTGCATACGCCAGCCTGTGTGTGAAGTAATACTCCATACCCGGCGGCAGCACCGGCGCCTTATCGCCCACAGCACTCATCCCGGCAAAGTACGACACCGTCACAGGGGTGCCATTGGTCTTTTGTGCCAGCAGCTTCGCCTTCAGAAACGCGTCGTTCGATTTATACAGCGTGCTATGCCCCAGTCCCACCATCAGCCACTTCGTCACGCCATAGTCCAGACCTATCCTCGTGGTAGCATTGTCAAACCCGAAGAAGTTATCCACGCCATCGCTCACACGACCAAAACGGTGCAGGATACGGAAGTCCAGTACACCTGCAGCCAGGTTCTCTACCGTGCTACTGTTAATGATACGCGTGGCCTTGAATGTATTGGTCACCGCTTCTTTCTTGTCCGACTTATCGTCCAGTTCCTCCAGCAACTTGTCGGCCTGCGCCGATGATACCGTAGCCACAGAGGCAAACAAGGCACTCAACAGGAGTGTTCTAAGCATTGTATTGATAGTTAAGTTTTGGTAGAATTCTATTTCTGGTTCAGTACACCCTCCATCGAGATCACTGCTTCCTTACCCACCTTGTCCGCAACCATATTCGGAACACTGATCTTGTAATCGGCCAACTTCACAGTGAACTTAGCCTTCAGCGTCACAGCAGTACCCTTTACCACTATAGTGCCCGGCACATTCACGTCATTGCTCACACCATGGATCGTAAGTTTACCGGCAACAGTCGTCGGGTAGCTACCGTCCTTAGCAAAGTTCAGCGCATCAAGGTTGCCCACCTTGCCTTTAAAGTCCGACTTAGGGAACTTATCGCTCTCCATGTAGTTCTCGTTAAAGTGGTCCTGCATCAGCGCCTTCTCAAACTTAAAGCTCTTCACAGGCACCTGAAACACCACATCTCCCGTCTTAGAATCAAGGATAGAGGCCACCTCATTGTTAACCGCCGTTATATCCTCCGGCGATCCTTTAGACGTTGCATCAAATGTGATACGCGCCGTACGCGTCATGTATTTCTGCGCAAATAGCGCTGTCGATCCCGCAGCCAGTATTGCAGCGGTCATTATGAACTTCTTCATTGTTGTGTTGTTTGTTGTTTCGATTATAGGTTTCAGATCGTGATTCTTAGTTGTTCAGCGCACCCTGGTTTACCCACCGAGTGATCTTGTTGATCTCGCAACTCGATAGCTTCGGTTGGTTCTTCGGCATAGCGCTGAAGCCCGGCGTCCAGTTGATGGTACCCAGCAGCTTACCCGCCGTCACCGATGTCACCGTACCCGCATGGGTACTCAGGTTATAGCCACCACCGGCAGTGCCCGCATCGTGGCAACCCGCCGTCGCGCACTTGGCATCTATTATCGGTTTCACCATTGCCATATACGTCACAGTGGTGGTATCGCACACTACTGCACCTGTAGGGTAAAGCTTGTCGTATTTGTCGTTATAGCAGCCCGCCATCACCACCAGTGCGCCGGCCATTACTATCAGTTTCTTCATATCGTTGTGTGTTGTTGTATTCCGATAGGTTTACTTGGTTACAATACAATCCGTGAGAGATACCCCTGTGATGCCGCTGCCCGAGCAAAAGCCCTTCAGTGTCACCTGTGCGCCCTTGGCCACCTGCACACCCTTGTCGCGCAGCGTGCACTGTATGTCCGCATCTGGGTCGCCGGTGGTCAGTATCACCATCAGTCCACCGTCCTGATTGGTCTCCGTGCTGCCCACCGTGCCGCTCACCTCTATCACCTGATTCAGATAAAGCGAATCCGCAGCCCGTTCGTTGGTACTATACGCCTTTGCCAGATCGGCGGCGGCAATGTTGATGCCCTTCTTGTCATCCACCGTTTCCGGCTTCTTGTTGAACAGGTAGATGCCTGTACCTACACCTATAAGGCCAAGCGCCAAGACGATCATTATAAGCTTTTTCATTACCGTGCGGATTTATCAGTTATACAAATGTAGGGAATTACCATCTCATTCTGCCGTTTCGTTGTCGTCGGCACATACCGGCTTTGCGGTGCGGTAGCCCGTCCCCTTGAACGACGCCACCAACTCGTTATGCTCATTCGTCAGCAGGATGTCGTAAAAACCCGTCCTGTTGCCCGAGTGCAGCTCCTTCGACTCCACCGTTATCACCTCACCCGCCTTCGCCGCCTTGATAAAGCTGATCGATGCATCCAGCGCCACCGTCAGCTTCCCCTGACCATTGCACGCAAACGCGAACGCACTATCTGCCGCCGAGAACAACACACCTCCATGCACTATCCCGAACCTGTTCAGCATCTCTTCCCTAATGGTAAAGTGCAGCTTGCAATACCCTACCCTGTATTCATCAATAATGATGCCAAGCCAACGGCTGTAGTGGTCCTTGTCCAGCATGGCTGCCAGTACCTTCTGTTCTGCTCCCATTACTCAAATATACTACCCCTAAAACTATGCTTGTTGGTAAAACACCGTTACATGATAGCTGCCGACCTGCCTAAAACAAAAAGAGCGTGTCAATACACGCTCCCTTTTTTTTCATTTCAGTTCTTGATTAGAAAAAGAAGAACCATTTACCCCTTGTTGAAACGAAACTCTTCAGATATCATTAGCGCCTTTGTTTGGCTTACGCTCATCGTTTGTGACACAAATATAAACACAATTCCGAAATCTTAACCACCGATTAACAAAATTTTTTCACTCTCCATATTCCTCATTTACTCCCGTTTATGCACCAACAGTTAATACAAACGCCCTCATATGCCGCGTATTGTCCTGTTTCCCAATGCTTTAACATTTCCTACACACTCCCCGCTGACTTCCGTCATCTTTCCCGGCACCCTAGGCACTACCTTTGCTCCACATTAAAAAATCGTTAACCTTATGAAAAAGACCAACATCCTCACAACAGCAGCCGTTCTTTCTGCAATGGCACTTACGGTTTCCTGCTCCAAGAGCAAAGACACCAACATCGACCAGACAGCGTCGCTTACAAAAGCTACCATCACAGGCCGCATCACTGCAAAGACAGTAGATACAGCAGGCGCGGCAGTGATGCAATACGCACCCGCAGGTACTATCATCCAGGCTTGGGTAGACACTAAAGACTACGTTCTCGGCCAGACCGACACCAACACAGTGTACGCTAAGAAGTACTTCACTGCCACATCCGATGCCAATGGCTACTACACACTCGATATCTCTGTGTCTTCCTACAACCCTGCTCAGGTGCACATCGTTCCTTCAGACTTCGAATTCAACGTACTGAAGAAGAACGAACTCACTACGCCTGCTACCCTCTATACCGACAGGAAGGTGTTCAACGCCAACGGTTCTGCGCACATGCTGCATGCTGGTCAGAAGCTGATCAACGACATCAACTTCAATTAATCCCTAACCTATTTCCTTAACTAAAAACAGATCAGAACAATGAAACATATCGTTGCAATATGCACTTCTATGCTTATGGCCGGCACCGCTGCCTTCGCGCAGACCGAGCCCGCCAAGGCTGAAGACCATTCATTCAAGTCCGTACGCGGCCACGAGGTACTCCCTCAGAAGGGCGAGTGGGCACTGGGCGTTTCCGCTACAGGCTTCCTCGGCTACATGGGCAACCTCATGAACAATACCGCCGGCAACAATGCGCCTGCCTTCAACACTGCCAACGCTGCCAACGCCTTCGCTGTGGGTAACCTCGGCGGCTGGGGCATCTCAGGCAAGTACATGAAGACCGCTACTATGGCCTACCGTGTACGTGTACTCGCCAACATCGGTAACTTCTCTTACAGCAACTTCGTGGCCAAGAACACCCTCACGCCCGATCCACTGAACCCGCAGTTTGTAGAAGACAAGCTCACTATCAATACCTCTACGGTGATGGTGGGTGCAGGCTTCGAAAAGCGCCGCGGCAGCGGCCGTGTACAGGGCATCTATGGGGCCGAACTGTTGGCCGGTGTCAACGGTAGCACCCGCGACTTCACCTACGGAAACGGCTTCAGCGCCACCTTCCTGGCTCCTGTGTCCACTTCCGACTTCGGCATGGGTACATCGGGTGCCAATGCCGTGCGCAACAGGTTCTCTTCTACAGGCACATCGTTCCTCTTTGGTGCACGCGCCTTTGCAGGAGTAGAGTACTTCATAGCTCCTAAAATATCGCTGGGAGGCGAGATCGGCTATACGCTGGGCTTCTCTACCACAGGCAAGGGCTACGAGACCACCGAGCAGTGGAACGGCGGCACAGCATCAGTATCAACTGTCACTACCCCAACCCACAGCAACCGTGTAGGTCTGCGCTCTATGGGCCTTGGCTTCGACAATACCAATGCAGCCATCAACCTGCATTTCTACTTCTAAGCAACAACCACACTACAGATAAAAAAGACACCCTAAACGGTGTCTTTTTTTATGCTCTTTGGTTCTTTACTTGCTCAAATTCCTCAGCATCTCCGCCGTCATCTTGTCCAGATCAAACTCGTGCTTCCAGTTCCAGTGCTCGCGCGCGGCACTGTCGTCAATGCTCTTCGGCCAGCCATCTGCAATCTGCTGACGGAAGTCCGGCGCATAGTCTATCGTGAACTCAGGTATGTGCTTGCGTATAGATGCCGCTATCTCCTTCGGCGAGAAACTCATGGCCGACAGATTATAACTCATACGCGTCTTAATCATTTCGGCAGGAGCCTCCATCAGTTCTATGGTGCCGCGTATCGCGTCGTCCATATACATCATAGGCAGGTAAGTGTCCTCGCTCAGGAAGCTCGTGTATTTCTTGTGCTTCAGCGCCTCGTGGTAGATCTCCACCGCATAGTCGGTAGTGCCGCCACCGGGGGCCGACTTCCAACTGATGAGCCCCGGATAGCGCAGACTGCGCACATCCAGACCCCAGCGCTGGTGGTAATACTGGCACCACAGCTCTCCCGCATACTTGCTGATACCGTACACCGTGCGCGGCTCCACCACCGTTTGCTGCGGCGTGTTGTGGTGCGGCGTTGTGGGGCCAAAAACAGCAATGCTGCTCGGCCAGTATATCTTGCTCAGTTTCTCCTGCACCCCCAGGTCCAGCAACTGCAGCAGACTCTGCATATTCACCTCCCAGGCACGCTTAGGGTCCTTTTCGCCGGTGGCCGACAGCATTGCCGCCAGCAGATACACCTGTGTGATGCCCTCCTTGCGTATCAGCTCCAGAATGGCCGGCGCGTCCATAGCGTTCAGAATGGCAAACGGACCGCTCTCCTTCAGTATCGGGTGCGGATCCCTGATGTCTGATGCTATTACATTGTCTGTACCATGCACCTTGCGCAGTGCCAGTGCCAGTTCCACGCCTATCTGGCCGCCCGAACCTATGATGAGAACCTTTTCTTTTTTCATGTTATTGGAAGATGGGCGAAAGTAAAAAATAATACAGAAAAAGGCGGTGATGACCGTAATAAATGTTTGCTAATGCGGGACAATGTTCTTTTAGCAAGCGGACGCTTGAATGAAGCAGGACGAAGCGTGACGCCACTAGTGTTCGAAACCTTGTTGGTGTAATTTTGGCATGTGACAGTTAATGAAATACTGAAATTAATACCAGAGCAGACTTTTAGAGATCTGGCAGTAGAGACCAAAGTAGATAGCCAGGTGAAAAAGCTATCAGGAGAACTGATGTTTAAACTGATATTGTTTTCAATGCTCCGCAGTAACAAGCTTAGTTTGCGGGTAATGGAGACCTATTTACAATCGGCCAATTTCAAATCGTTTACTGGTTATGACGTACTTGACGGGAAATACAATTCTTTAAGAGACCGCATTTGCACTATCAATTGTGATTATTTTGAACAGTTATTCAACACCATTTTCGGTATTTACAATAAATGTCTCAAAGAAGAAAAGGCGCTGTCGAAAGCAGATAGCACCTATGTAGCATTAGCAAGTAAGCTATTTTCTATTGGCATGGAAAACGGAACAAGTGACAAAAAGTTTGTGAAATATAGTGTGAACATCAAAGGTTCTTTGCCTTCTAAAGTAAAAGTCCATACGGCACAATCACACGTAAGTGAAGATTTGGCACTAAGGGAACTAATAGATGAAGATGACCAGCATAAAGAAAATATTGTTGTTTTCGATAGAGGTCTGCAATCCCGTCATTACTTTGAAAAGTTTACCGTCGAGAAGAAGCTTTTTGTAGGCCGTACCAAACCTAATGTACGATGTAGAGAAAAGAGCAATAACATTTTGCCACCAAAGCCCAATAATAGTACAGTTACACTGACAAGCGATACAACGGGCAACTTAATCAATCAAGATGAAAAGCCGACACAAGCACAGTACAGAGTGATCAAAGGCACTATAGATTCAAATGGCGATGCTATTTGCTTTATTACAAATATCCTGGATGAAGACCCTTATCAGATTGCTGCATGGTATAAACAAAGGTGGGAAATTGAAGTCTTTTTCAAGTTTATCAAGCAACACTTAAATGCCAAGCATCTAGTATCTCGCAGTCCGAATGGAATAAAAGTCATGCTCTACATGACCATGATTTTAGCAACACTCATTATAGTCTACAAAAAGCTAAATAAAATAGGAAGCTACAAGATAGCGAGACTGAAGTTCGAACTAGAACTGGACAATGACGCTATAAGGAATATTGTGATGATGTGTGGAGGTGACCCCGACAAGGCACCTCACCTCTTCAATTCCACCTGATTAGGTTTCGAACACTAGTGGCGTGACGCTTCGACCAGATGGGATAATGCCGGATAGGAGATTTCCACGCAAACAGGTGGCTGCACAAAACAGAACAAAACTTACCCTTCGCCCGAAGGGTAGCGAAACCGCGAAGTGCTATTATGCTGCCTGATATTCTACCTGGGCAGGATTATTCATCTTCTTTGACGCATCAAGAATTTCAATGCTCACCACATCGCCGGCAATATCATAATCCAGTATCAACCCCGGCTTCTCTTCATCACTTTCAACGATCTTGTTATCGCTGAAAACGAGCCGAAGAACATCTACCTCTTTATCATATTTCACCTTCATAGTACTTATTTATTTTCGTGGTTTTATATACCGTTATAACCAGATTGGGCGATCTGTGATCATTGACAAAGATACGAAACAGAAATCTTTGCCCGCCACCATCCACCACCGATTGAAATATTACATAATTGACTTCCCTGATGACCTGCCCGGGAGAACGAAGCACAAACATAACCTCGGCATGAGAAATACCCCTCAGCTCCATTTGCTCCATTGCATGTTTTGAGAATTCAATATCCATTCTTTCTACTATTAGTTGACGATAACGGTCACAGAACATGCCACATCGGGAATATTCACCGGTAATACTGGCTGTTCAAACGTGGGCGAAGGTTAATTCTGATTGTTCCTCTCCCGCCGCCATTCTTCAATACTGATCACTGAATCCCTTACTGTGTCATAGTACATTATTGAAAATGGCTTGGGATAAACAAAGAAGTTAAAGTGAGTCACATTACTTACGTTATTATACTCCCACACCTTCACCCAATAATACGGCTCCTTCTTCGTTGGCTTTGTAAAAAACACAAACGAAAGGTGACGTTTACCGCCGCTTTGCTTTTCTACATAGGCAAAGCGTTCATTAACCTCCTTAATTCTATAAAGCGTATCAATGATCTTGCCTGCCGTTCTGTTATTTTGAGCAACTGCTACAAGCGGCACGGCCACAAAACAAAGAAACATAAGAATTATCCGCACCATTCAAAGGTAACGTTTCTGTCATGCGTTACAAACGCAGCCCCGCAGCATCCTGGTTGCAAACCAGGACGAGTGGGGGGACTATGCCTAGCGGGGGTTACGCACATCGGACTATCAAAGAACCTGTATGAACGGGTTAGTGACGGTCATCTGCCATTCTTCCTCGCAATCATTATAATTAAAGTAAATACCCTCAATATCTGTCACTGGTGAAAAATCGATATTATCAGAACCACTCACATCGCCTTGGAATAAGAGGTCTGGGCTTAATAGGAATTGCCTGCCGTTGATTGTTCGAGCGACAAGCGTCTTAGTTTTCAGGTGTGTATTACCATAGGTAAAAGAAATGTTCGGTACAGCTTTTTTCTGTACCGGGCTTGTCACTACTAGGAGCCTGATCCATTCACGTGTTGTTGCAGAAACGAGTTTAGAGAAATTCTTCTCCTCCCTAATTATAATTTTTTTAATGTCGGAAATAGTCATGTTGCCGTCTTCAAGATGACTTGCAAGTTCAACCGCTGATGTGCGTGACCGAATCCCTGCTTGATAAATTTTTACTGCTTTATAATTCGGAAGGCCAATTTCCGTCAAAACAGATAATTCTTCAACAATCTCTGCCTCCTCCGCAAGTTCCCTAATTCTGAGTTTCTTTGCAATGGCATTCATAATCCATGGCAAGGTAAAGCTGTAAAGTTTGTTGATTATTTCATCGCCATTTTCAAGCCGGAGTATTTGCGAAACCCCGCTGCCGTTCAGCCAGGCTTCGCGAATCTCGCTGCTGTTCTTGCTTTTTATTTTCGCGCGATCTTCATCCAGACAAGGGATATTCCAAATGATAGTTTCAATGTCATGCAAAAGGGTCAATTTATCTTCAAACTCATTACCCATCAATTGGCAGGTTTGAACTGCGTCCAATAGTGCTTGCAGATTTTCATCAAGGAACAATGTGCTGTTTAACGGTATGCCTGAAGATATCGCTGATTTCCAATTTCCACGGTCAGCGCCGGTCTTCTTCACAATACCTTCGATACGACTGCTGACTAAGGCAAGCAATTCATTTTTATCGACTCTTTTGTTTTTGGCAGCTTGGATATAGGCCAGAGACTTTTTAAAATACTCTTCAACTAATGTTGGGTCATCATTCTCTTCCGTATTAATGTATTTTATGGAGAGGAGGGCATCGTCAATCAAATCCAGTTTTCGGTCGAGCCTCGTAGCTTCCGGATCATCGAGTGTGCTCAGCTGATTATTTGATATCAACTCAAGCAGCGTTGGAAAATCCAGGTCATGTTCTGCAGAAAGGTTTTTCAATTGGACTAATGCGATAAGAAGGCCGCTGTGAGCCCGATTGATATCCTTTCTAAAATAATCTCTAATCGTTGACCGGCGATACCGAGTTTTGCCCTTCCCTTTCAAACTTTTATCGGACTCATCAGACGCAACGAGAATTTTCCCTTCAAAATCAACAAATGCCCTCCCGGCTCTCCCTGCAATATTCCAAAAATCGCGTGCAGAAATGGGCGTTGTGCTGCCGCCCTGGTAAATGGTTGAAAATATCACTGTCGACACGCCTAAATTAACGCCCTGTGCCAATGTAGATGTAGCGATGATAACACGAGGCTTTTCAGACCGCATGATGCGCTCCAATGGTATTCTTACATCATTCTGCAAATCAGCGCTGTGACAGATAATGCCTTTTTGTGCGAACGTCAGCCAGGCATTATATGGGCCATAAGTTTCGATACTAGCAAGTTCAAATGCCTTCCAGTCGTCAACATTTTTCCATTTGTGGTCAAGTGGGTTAATGCCAAGGCAATGAAGGTAGGCTTTGGCCTGCACAAACACAGAGGCCCTGCGCCCGACAAATATGAGTGTCGTGCCGAAAGCTTCAAGCTTATGGGCGGTTGCAGCCACCGCTTCACTATCGCTGCTGGGAAAATACTTTGGTTTTATTTGCCGCTTTTTCCACGGCAATTCTTCTTTGACGATGAAATTGTTATTAAATGTGGGCCGCTTGGCATCATCGTCATTTTTCCAGTCAAGATTGACAACGTCGCCGGTCCATTGAAGTAAACCTAACCGTTCATCAGACGGACGCCAGTTACTTTTCACAACGGCTTTCCCGTCACCATTTAGCCATTCGGCTATGTCTTCTGCATTAGGCAATACCGCCGACAGGATAATGAATTTACCACCGTTTGAATGAATAAAATGCCTCAACTCTTCGTAAAAAAGCTCATTCACTGTATGCCTGTTATCAGACCCTAACAAATGACCTTCATCTATGATGACCAGGCTTATTTCAGCTAAAATATCCTCCCTGCTCCTCAATAAAGCCTTAGCCTTTTCCGGCGTTGCGATGATGACATTTGATTCACCGATAACCTCCTCGTCAAGCTTGTTAAATAATCCACCACCATATAAATGCGAAATTCTGACACCGGCATTTCCCAATATCCTTTCAAAGGAGTTTTCAATCTCGAAGGCGAGAGACCGGAATGGAGCTATATAAAGTATTTTCCCTTCCTCATTCCTGTTTAGACTATCAAGAATGGCAATCTCCGCTATTCTTGTCTTGCCGCTACTAGTCGGTATGCTGACAACGGAACCCTTATTGCCTTCTCCCAATATCAAAGGCAGTGCCAGCCTTTGGGTAATGAAAAGTTCATGGAAACTTGTGGGCCGATGGAAAGCCAAAGCGTATATGTACTCTGAAATGAACTTTTGTTTTACGTCGAAGAAATCGCCAAGACCATTCCAGAACGATGAAGCAATGATGCCATCTGAAATGAGTATTAAAAGCCGGACCACCCACCATATTCCAGGATCGGCACTTAACTCCGCAATTTCCTTCAGAGTTTGAAGGGTCTCCTTTGCTTCATCGATATAAGCCCGTTCACCCGTCCAAAAATGATTTAGCAGGCAGTTTAACGACAAACCTATCTTAAGTTCATAAATTCTCGTTGAGCCATCAACTTCATCAAAATTTTCCGCCAGGTACTCATCAGTGTAAGTTTCATCAACCACTACGGAATGTATCTCTCTCGTTAGCGTTGAAAACTGCCTCTGGATAAATAGCGATATAAAGCGTGAGATCTTTGACTCAGCTTCAAGCTTTTTAATGAGAATGAATGATTTTGAGTATTGAAAACTAACGTAGTATGCCAGCGATGAAACAAGCCCAAAATACGTACTGGTATTTACGCGATTTGTATGTGCTCCGTGAACAAACTCCAAAATGGACGCTCCTTGCTCAAGCGGCTCCCTTGCTTCTTCCATTGAACCGGCCTCGGCAAACGCCGCACCAATATTAAGGTAATAAAACGCCAATAGGTTCAGCTTATCGTCTTCGATTGTGTAAAGTGGAAAGTTATCTGGCACTTCTTCTGTATTCAACAGAATGTAGCGTGCATTTGCTTGTGCAATCTGGTTCTGAATGACCTTGTCATTCTTAATCTTAACATACTTCGCCTTTAAGTTTTCTTGAGCCATGATGCACTAAGGTTTCTTTAAATTGTCTACTAAATCTATTTCTGCCTGGGCAAAAGCAGCATTGATAAGTTCTCCGGGGTTTTCGATAGCTACCGAGATCATAATAAATGTCGGGTTATTACTGTTTAAGTGCGTTTCAACAACGTTCTTTGTCTTCTGGTTACTTAAGAGCATGCCGGTATAAATCAAGCCTCCCTTTCCCTTTATATCATCAATAATGAGGTCATCAATTTTGTCAGCCAAAGTTTTATCGTCTTTTGCGATCATGCTGGCGACATACGACAAAGAGAGAGGTTTTTTACCCTTGCCCAATGATTTTAAAATATCGTCTACTACACTTTTTCCCGGGGTTGTTCGGAATTTTGCCTCGCCAAGAAAAACTCTGGGGGGAAGACCATCTGTAACATCAATCAAAAGAGTGTCATCGCCCTTTATTGCTTGATCAACATTGGGGTTATACTTCAACTTAAAAATCTTTACTAATTTTTTCCCGACTGTGCTTTCTATATACTCAGTAAGTATAATCTCGGTAGCATTGCCTTTTTTTACTCTATCCGCTCTTGGCAGTTTGCGATGAGTTTCAGCGTATTTTTTGTAGCCAATTTTTCCAAATTTCTCCTTCAGCCGGTTCATGCTGTAATCATCGTAATGGTGCTCAATGATTTTCTGCGATAGCCATGCAATCAATTTGGCGTCATCGGTTGCTATTTTCCCTTCCAATGCGCGATGGCGTTTTGTCTTCGTCACCGCTACATCTTCAACACTTAGCCATTCGCCAAATTTGTTCGGCGCTTGCGGGTGCGGACCAATTAAATCAGTTTGTGATTTCATATATTACGCTTAACCCATCTAGTCGAAGCGTCGCGCCACTAGTGTTCGAAACCTAATCAGGTGGAATTGAAGAGGTGAGGTGCCTTGTCGGGGTCACCTCCACACATCATCACAATATTCCTTATAGCGTCATTGTCCAGTTCTAGTTCGAACTTCAGTCTCGCTATCTTGTA
>JBGAQG010000009.1:0-93879 GCA_044220845.1 Flavipsychrobacter sp.
TGTGCCATTTTGGGCAGAGACTAAGTCAAATCGTAGGCTATCACCCTCCGGATCAATAGCCCCCGGTGTGTAACATATCGGATTGTTGATACAGAAGAATGGCGTCGGAACAACGGTCAAATTCGCGCATGTATTCGTGTAAACCGTGTTATTCAATGTTGCTTCCACTTGGAGTGTGGTGGTTCCGGGTGCGGTGATGTTAGTTATCGCAGCTGCGCGCCCTGCTGATCCACTCGCACCGAGATTTCCGTTAAAAACAAAACGCCAGTTGGTAGAGGTATTCGGCAGGGTCATAATGGTATCGTAGACAAACCTCTTAATACCCGGAATCGGATTACTCGGGTTAACACACTGCGTTAGCAGTAGGGAGTCCGGGCACACAGGCGTGATCTCCACCCCGGCGCTCGGCGCCTTTATTCGAAGGTCAAAAGAATTCCAAAGGGTGGCACCATCGTACACACACACCTGAGGGCGTGCCGTGGGGAGACCTGCAAAGGCTCCGGAACTCAGCGGACCACAGTCACCGTAAAGCACCACCGTCACTCGGTATTGTAAACCGCCTACTGAGGTGTAGTAGATGTCAGCTCCCACAATGTGCGATGCAAAGGCCTTTTGCCCACCTAAAAAGAGAGCAATGAATAAAAATAAACTGCGAAAAACGACAGGTAGTGTTCTCTTCATACAAGCAATTCTATAATAAAATTCAAATAGTTACGTACAACAACAAACCATATAGACGGGTTTGCCCCGAAAACAGTTTGCCAAGGGTAAAAATAAATTATTTCACTGAATAAAAAAGTCTAAAGGGTAGTTTTTTGACCAATTAAAGACACGACCGATAGTATGAACCACTACCTCAATTGACAGAATCGATAATATATAGAAGTTATTCCCTGATGAATTGGGATACGGCAAGTAAATTAACTAAAAATTACATACAATTAGCTTTCTTAAAGTACTTCATTTTCGCATGTTTAATTTCAGTTTTTGTCTCAGAATCGGTAATTTCGCCACCTCTTAAATTGCATTTAACACTCTGATATGGCATTTGATATTGAAATGATCCGTAAGATCTACGGACAATTACCTGGAAAGGTAGCTGCCGCCCGCACAATGCTGGGCCGCCCCCTGACACTTGCAGAAAAGGTATTATACGCACATGCGTACGAAACACCATCTGCTCCTTACACACGTGGTAAGGACTATGTTAACTTCTCACCCGACCGCGTAGCTATGCAGGATGCAACCGCTCAAATGGCGTTGTTGCAGTTCTCAACTTGCGGCCGCGACAAAGTAGCTGTACCAAGTACGGTTCACTGCGATCACCTGATACAGGCAAAAGTAGGAGCGAATGCCGACCTTGCAACTGCAGTTGACGTAAACAAAGAAGTCTATGACTTCCTCGCTTCCATATCTAATAAGTACGGAATCGGTTTCTGGCGTGCCGGCGCTGGTATCATTCACCAGGTGGTGCTGGAGAACTACGCATTCCCCGGTGGCATGATGATCGGTACTGACAGCCACACACCTAATGCGGGCGGTCTGGGCATGATCGCTATCGGAGTAGGTGGTGCTGACGCGGTTGACGTGATGGCCGGCCTTCCATGGGAGCTTAAAATGCCTAAACTGATAGGTGTAAAGCTGACAGGAAAAATGAGCGGCTGGACATCTGCTAAAGATATCATCCTCAAAGTTGCTGGTATCCTTACTGTTAAAGGTGGAACCGGAGCAATCGTTGAGTACTTCGGCGAAGGCGCTGAAAGCCTTAGCTGTACCGGTAAAGCTACCATTTGTAACATGGGTGCTGAAATAGGTGCAACATGTTCTATGTTCGCTTACGACGAGAAAATGGGTGACTACCTGCGTGGTACTAACCGTGCAGACGTTGCAGACCTGGCAAAAGGTGTTGCAGAGCACCTGCGTCCTGATGCTGACGTATATGCAGATCCTGCTAAATACTATGATCAGCTCATTGAGATCAACCTCAGCGAACTGGAACCATATGTAAACGGTCCGTTCACACCTGACTTGGCTACACCTATCAGCGAAATGGCTGCTGCGGTGAAAGCTAACGGCTGGCCTGATGCGGTTGAAGTAGCCCTCATTGGTTCTTGCACCAACTCTTCTTATGAGGATATCTCCCGTTCTGCATTCATTGCAAAGAACGCCATGGATAAAGGTCTGAAAGCTAAGAGCGAATTCACTATTACTCCGGGTTCTGAAATGGTTCGTTACACTATCGAGCGCGACGGATTCCTCGGCACTTTCGACAAAATGGGTGGCGTGGTACTCGCAAACGCATGCGGTCCATGCATCGGTCAGTGGTCTCGCCACGTAGCAGACCCCAACAAGAAAAACACGATCGTTACTTCATTCAACCGCAACTTCGCAAAACGTAATGATGGCTTGGCTTCTACGCACGCGTTCGTAGCGTCTCCTGAGATCGTTACCGCATTCGCAATTTCGGGCAGCCTGTCGTTCAACCCATTGAAAGACAAACTGAAAAACGAAAATGGCGAAGAAGTAATGCTGGATGAACCACAAGGATTCGAAATGCCTCCTAAAGGCTTCTCTGTGGAAGATCCGGGTTATGTTGCTCCTGCTGCTGATGGTTCAGGCGTTCAGGTGATTGTTAGCCAGTCAAGCGACCGTCTGCAATTGCTGGAACCATTTACTCCATGGGGTGGTTCTGATTATATCGGCCTGAAACTCCTTATTAAAGCATTCGGCAAGTGTACCACAGACCATATCTCTATGGCGGGTCCTTGGTTGAAATACCGTGGTCACCTCGATAATATCTCGAACAACATGCTTATTGGCGCCGTTAACGCTTTCAACATGGACACCAACAAGGTGAAAAACCAGTTGAATGGCAACTACGACGAAGTTCCAAAGGTGCAGCGCGCATACAAAGCGGCGGGTATCGGCAGTATTGTTGTAGGCGACGAAAACTACGGTGAGGGCAGCAGCCGCGAGCACGCAGCTATGGAGCCTCGCCACCTGGGCGTGAACGTGATCCTCGTTAAGAGCTTCGCGCGCATCCACGAGACCAACCTGAAAAAGCAGGGCATGCTGGCTATAACTTTCGCTGATAAGGCCGATTACGACCGCATTCAGGAAGATGACAGTATCGACATAGTTGGTTTGACAACTTTCGCACCTGGCACACCGCTCACTGTGGTTCTTAACCATAAAGACGGCAGCAAAGAAGAGTTCAAAGTGAATCACACTTATAACGAACAACAGATCGAATGGTTCAAAGCCGGCGGTGCGCTCAACGTTATCAGGAGCGAATTCGCGGGTAAGTAATAATTACCGACAATAACTTTAAGGAGCCCGCCACATGGCGGGCTCCTGCTTTTTTGCGGGTACAGGTGTTGTTTTTTGCGTTCACGGGAACAAGCGAAATAATTGAAAGGAGGGGACTATGTTTTTTAGCAAAGTCCGGCTTCCATACCCTTCCAATTCCAAATTCCCAACTCCGTCCTATCACACTACACAAAACGCACTATCACAGATTTCCCTTTTGCTCCATTGCCATCCCGGTAGTACCTTGTGGCGAGGTCGCAGAAAATAGGCGCAAAGGAGATGTAAAATTGTTTTGTCATCGTCGCTTGCCGCGAAAACATCTGGCTGAATACGCTTCTCACCCTGCGCAGAGGTGCGCAGTTTTTGCGCAGTTTTGGGAAGCAGCGAGAAGCAAAACGTCCCACATACCCATTGATAATCAATAAAAATACCCCGAACTGCGCACAGAAAAAAAATGCGCACTTGTGAGAAATTTTGCGGTGGATAGGCCGGTAGCTTGTGCCGAGTATTCGTCGACTACAACCCTGATTTTAGGTCGGACACCTGAACCGGTATATTGCCAAAACAAGAAATTATCGCCGCGCTGCTCTTATTGAGTAGTTTTCAATGAAAGGAGCAGGCGAAATTATTGCCATCGGTTATTCTGCTATTCCGTGCCCCCTCAACCTTCTCCTTCGTACGCATGGGTTTTATATTCTCATTACTTTTATCTAACTTCAACTCCAAATAAGAGGACCATAACATGAAGAAAATCTTTACATGTATCGCATTGTCGTTGTTCATTGGCAATGCCGACCTGAGCGCAAAAGCACCCGCTGCATGGACAAGCGTACCACTTAGCCAGGCGCCATCAAAAAGCCTGCTGCGCATGCCTCCGTCTGAATACCTTGTGTATCAGGTGAATGTGCCGGCATTGAAAGCACAACTGTGGGCATTACCTCAGGCATACGCCGATGCGCAGATCATGTCGCTGCCTATGCCCGATGGTTCTTTCCGCGAATTCAGAGTATGGGAAACTCCAATGATGCCTGCAAGCCTCGCCGCGCAATATCCCGACATCCGCACATTCACAGCGGAAGCCGTGAACAATAAACGTGTCACTGCAAAACTCGACTTTACCGAATTCGGCTTCCATGCGGCGATCTTCAATGGTGAATCAGTTTCATTCGTTGATCCTTATGACAATCTGAACGACGGCTATTACATTGTGCATGACAAACGCAATGAAGAGCGCGCGATGTCGCATCGTATGTTGTGCGAGATCACATCTCAAGATCAGGCGGCGCCTGCAGGCGCACAGATGGAATCGCTGAAGACGCTTCTTCCGCCAACAAATCTTGGCAAACTGAAGATATATGATCCCTCAGGCTCTACAGCAACAGGAGCGGTGGAACCAACACCGGCAACACCAATGGCGCTTACGGTTAATGGCACCAACATCCGCACCTACCGCCTTGCGCTGTCAGCAAACAACTTCTATTGCCAGGCCGCAACGGGCATAGGATCACCCACCATTGGCCAGTGTTTCAGTGCCATGACCACCAGCATGAATCGCGTGAATGGTGTTTACAATCGCGAAATTGCCGTGCAGCTCAACTTCGTAGCGACAGAAAACACGATCATCTGGCCTACCGCTACCGGTAGCGCAAACGGAGCAGACCCCTTTAACGCGATAAATACAAATGCCGCATCCTGCCTGACAACAAACCAAACAACCTGCGACACGCGTATAGGAAATGCAAACTACGATATCGGTCACGTGTTCACTACCGGTGCAGGAGGTCTTGCAGGACTGGGCGTTGTGTGCAACAACACACAGAAAGCCAGAGGTGTTACCGGATCGTCTTCACCGGTAGGCGATGCATTTGACATAGACTACGTATGTCACGAAATGGGTCATCAGTTCGGGTCATCTCATACATTCAATAACAATCAGGACGGGTCATGCAACGGCAACGCATCGTCAACACACGCCTTTGAGCCGGCCAGCGGTGCTACCATCATGGACTACGCAGGTATCTGTAACCCTGATAATGTTCAGGCAAATAGCAATCCCTACTTCAGCATCAACAGTCTGGAACAGATCCAGACGTACATGTCAGGAACCGGCGGCACCTGCCCCACAACTGCACCGTCTGGTCATGCACCAGTAACTGTGGCTACTTTCACAGCTACCTACAACATTCCTTACAAAACTCCATTCGAATTGCGCGGCCGAACTGCCAGCGGTAGCGGCGGCGATACTGCAATAACTTATTGCTGGTCACAATATAATCTTGGTGATTTTGGTCGCCGTCTCAACCAAACATTCGTGAGCGGCCCCATCTTCCGCAGCTACCAACCGGTTTACACTCCCGACCGTATCTTCCCCCGACTCGCCAATGTGCTATCAGGCGTTTTGTCTAATACAGGTGAAAAAGCCCCTGACACTGCACGTTTCCTGACTTTCAAACAAGTTTTCCGCAATATTCAGGCAGGATACGGATGTTTCCGCATTCCTGACGACTCGATCCATATCAACGTTAGCTCAACCGGATCTGGAAACGGATTTGCAGGTTTTAGAGTTACAAGTCAAAATACCACGGGGATAGTCTATACTGGAGGCAGTACACAGACAGTTACCTGGAACGTCGTAGGCACGAACCTGCCGCCGGTGAACACTCCGAACGTTGACATATTTATGTCGGTCGACGGTGGGGTTACATGGGCCTATACCGTTGCCACCTCAGTACCAAACAGCGGCACTGCAAGTGTCACTATCCCGAACCCGGGTACTGCCACAACTCAGGCACGTATCAAGGTAAAAGGCACAAACAACATCTTCTTCAACATCAACTCAAATAACTTCACAGTGAATCCGGGAGCCACAACCGCTCCGATCACAGGCACATTCACAGTCTGTGTAACGGGCACCACAACGCTTGCTGACGCCACACCCGGAGGTACATGGTCGTCAAGTACCCCTGCTGTTGCTACCATTGGCTCATCAACCGGAATTGTGACCGGTGTTTCTGCCGGTACTACAACCATCACTTACAACGTTGCGTCAGGCCCGGTTACCGCGGTAGTTACGGTAACAGCGACACCCGCACCTGCACCCATAACAGGAAGCGGCGTTATTTGCGTAGGCACTCCTGGCACACTCAGCAATGCAACACCCGGCGGTGTTTGGTCAAGTACCACGCCGGCGGTGGCCACGATCGGCACTTCTACGGGTGTAGTGACAGGACTTACAAATGGAACAAGCATCATTTCTTATAGTGTTACTAATGCATGCGGAACAGGTGCCGCCACAACTGTAGTCACAGTTAGCGCTCCAACGGCTGTTGCTCCTATCACGGGCACTATGGCCATCTGCAACGGAAACAGTACCACGCTTTCCAGCACTACTCCCGGCGGAGCTTGGACCAGCGCCACTACGGGCGTAGCCACAATAGGGGCAGGAACAGGAGTGGTAACCTCTATTGCTGCCGGCACGGCAACAATCAGCTACACTGTAACTAACGCATTTGGTTGTACTTCTTTTGCGACAGCTACAGTTACAGTGAATGCAGCACCTGCAGCAACAACATCACCGGCCGGAAGTCTTGTGCTTTGTTCAGGTGGCTCCGCGCCGGTTAATGCAGCTCCTGTATCCGCCGGCTTCACTTACCAGTGGCAGGATGGCGGCATCAATATACCGGGCGCTACTTCATCGTCCTACACGGTATCCGGTGCTGGTAATATCCGCGTACTTGTTACCAACACAGCAGGCTGCACAGGTACATCTGCCGTTCTTGCAGTTTCGGTTAGCGGTGCGGGCTCAGTTGTCCCTACTATTTCTGTGTCTGCTACTCCCGGCACCAATATATGCTCAAGTGTAGGCACGGTAAGCTATATTACAACGATCACCAATGGCGGCTCCACACCGGGCTACCTTTGGTATGTAAACAGCATCTCTACAGGTATCACTACTGCTTCATTCTCTTACACACCGGCAAATGGCGATGTAGTTCGTTGCGAACTCACCAGCAGCCTGCCATGTGCAACCCCTGCAATAGTTGCAGATAGTGTGACTATGACTGTAGCGCCAACAGTAACGCCTGCTGTGAGCATAAGCCCTTCGCCCAATGACACAGTTTGCACGGGCCAGTCAGCAACTTATACTGCGGTACCATTTGGTGGCGGCACTGCTCCCGCTTATCAGTGGAGCGTAAATGGCATTACCGTGGCCACCGGGCCTACTTACAGCCATACACCTTCAAACGGAGATGTGATCACTTGCCGGATGACAAGCAATGAAACATGCCGTACAACTACTGTGGTAAACAGTGCACCGATGACCATCACCGTTCAGGCACCGGTTACAAACACTGTACTGATCAGTGCTAGTTCTGCAAGTATAGTAGCTGGTGAAAATGTCACATTCGTGGCAATAGCAGCCAATGCCGGACCATCGGCCACCTATCAGTGGTTCATAGAGGGAGTTGCAGTTGTCGGTGCTACAAACATCACGTTCACAACCAACCTCCTCACAAACGGACAAACAGTGCACTGCAAGGTTACTACTGCCGAGCCATGTGTGCTGCCGCATACTGCTATGAGCGGCGGGTTCAAAATGACAGTGACGACAGGAGTGTGGGAAGTGACTGGCAGTGGTAATGCATTCACCCTCAATCCGAACCCTAACAACGGAACATTTGTGATAAACGGGAAAGTTCAAACAAACGAAGCTGTTCAGATCAATGTGACCAATGTGTTGGGGCAAACCGTATATACACGCGAAACAAAAGGAACGAACGGCATGCTTACCGAACAGATATCATTGCCTGCAGGGCTTCCTAAGGGCAACTACTTTGTGATTGCTAGCTGCAACGGCGAGCGTGTTGTATTCAGAATGACACTCGATTAATTGTTACTATAATAATGATATTTTCAGACAAAAAGCACGCTCAATATCATTTTATAAAAACCCACATTAATTGTTGTTGTTTTATAAAAAAAATGTAGATTTGCTTATTATTAATTTTTTATTCCAAACAAAATGCAAGAAGGTACAGTAAAATTCTTCAATGAAACTAAAGGATTTGGTTTCATTACGCCATCAAACGGCGGTCAGGACATCTTCGTTCACGTGTCAGGCCTGAAAGACCAGATCCGCGAAAACGACAAAGTGTCTTTCGAAGTTCAAAATGGTAAGAAAGGTTTAAATGCCGTGAACGTTAAAGTAATTTAATTTTTAACAGCAACACTTAACATATCATTCCAAGACGTGTAGCAATACACGTCTTTTTTATTCCCCCAAAAGTAAGAGACCGACTTTCCGGTCTCTTACTTTTGGGTTTGTTTTATTGCTTCCCACGTTGCGTACAACGACTCCTGTTTGGGCCTGTTTGCAGGTAGCTCGGTGAGCGGCTGGCAAGCAATCAGACTTTCGTGACAATCAGCGGGAAGCATCTGATACAGACGTGTACCCATTGTCTTCCAAGCCAGCATCTCATCGCTCACCTCCTTAATTACCTTACCCGGATTCCCCACCACAAGAGATCGTGCAGGTATGATTGTTTTAGCAGCTACAAACGTCATTGCCCCTATGATGCATTCGTCACCTATCTCAGCTTCATCCATCAGTACCGCATTCATACCCACAAGAACGTTTCGTCCCACATTGGCACCGTGCACTATTGCACCATGACCAATATGCGCGCCTTCCTTCAATGTGAGCGTTGTTCCCGGGAACATATGCACTGTGCAGTTCTCCTGAACATTACAACCATCTTCTATTACTATCCCTCCCCAGTCGCCACGCAAAGCAGCACCCGGCCCTATATACACGTCTCTGCCAATAATTACATTCCCCGTTACAGAAGCCTGCGGATGAACGAATGACGATGGATGTACCACCGGAACAAATCCTTTAAATGCGTAGAACATGCTGCAAAGATAGCTGTGTTACCGGGTTTATCGCGGGGCTCCAAATAAGTACATCAGCGCACACAAGAGCAGTGTCACCGCCATCACAATGTACGGGATCATTCGCTCCTTCCGTTCGCGCTTTACCCTGTACTTTGTATAGTTTCCGATTGTAGTCTTAGCCACTTCATTATCTCCGGCCACTACGACCAGTGCCTCAAGAATGATATCGAGATACTTGAGTTCCAGATGGTGGGTTGCCTTGATAATCTCTTTGATTATGGCATAATTGACTTCCCTGTCACCCTCACTTTGCAGCACACCGAGATGGGCATCTGTAAGTATCATCATGATGTATGCTTGCAACGTATGTTGTCGCAGACGATGAGTATCCATTTTAGCAAGACTCACGTTCAATTCCTCACTCACCTTTTTCAGCCAGACAGGAGTCACACCCTCCTGATAACTCGTTCTCTGCCCCACCCCCGACAACCACCTATCCTCGTCGTAGACAGCTCGCTTTTTAGGGTCACTCAAAACACCGTATGCCTCGCTGACCTCCTTGAAATACGCCTCACTCCACGTCGAATCCGGATTTTTATCGGGATGATATTTTACTGCAAGCGCCCTGTATGCCTTCTTTATCTCCGCTATCCCCGAAGATGGCTTTACACCCAGTGTTTTATAATGGTCTTTAACTTGCATCAGCAACAGAGCGTCGCAAAAATAGGAATATTAGCGACAGTACCCCGCCGTTACATCCATCACTTACCTGCATCTTTATACGGCCAAAGATAGAAACATGCATAACTTCGGTAAGGCGCCCATTTCTCAGAGATCTTCAACATTTGTGCGCGCAATGCACGCTTGTCTGTAACATCCAGTTTGTAAATTCCGGCCATTGCCTGTTGAATTCCAAGATCGTCTGCCGGAAAAACGTCTTCATGTCCGAGCGTGAACATAAGCAGCATTTCCACGGTCCACTTCCCTACCCCCTTTATAGGCAGCAACAGATCCATCACTTCCTGCGAAGTACAACCGTATAGTCTCCTGTCCGTTATCTTATGTTCCAGAAAATAGTTGGCCACGTTCAGTACATACTGTGCCTTCGCATTCGATAACCCTATACCACGTAACGCAGCAAACTGAGTTTCAGCGATCTCACTCGGTGTTGGATCCTTTCCCCCATACAGATCCAGAAAACGTCTGAAAAACACTTCTGCAACCTTTGTAGATAGTTGCTGACTCATAATGGACGCGCACAATCGCAGACATACATTCTTTCGCTTTTTCAGCTGATAGGGTGTTGCCAGCTGCATAACCCCGTCAAGCTTTTTATCTCTTGATAAATGTGCAATAACTGTAGCCGGAATACTATGAGACATACCCGAAAAGTAAGGAAATTTCACTTAATCAATTACATCTATATTTGTATGAGTAGTGAAATTTGGATTTACATGTACATACACGTACTTTTGTATAGTGGTTATCGAAATAGCTTCGGAGACCGCAAGTAAAACAAACCAGCCATGCAAAGGCGAGACATCATAAAAGCGGGCGGCATCATTGCCGCTGCACACTTCACGGGTATGACAACACTATCTGCATTAGCAAACATGGGTAGCAGCCTCAAGTCATCGGCACGCATGCCGGTACTATTCATAGGCCACGGGAGCCCTATGAACGCGATCGAGGACAATTCATTCAGCCAGACCTGGAGAAAAATGGGCAAATCGCTGCCGCGTCCGCAAGCTATACTTTCCATTTCTGCACACTGGATAACTAAGGGCACAAAAGTGACGGGCAATGCACAACCACGTACCATCCACGACTTTGGTGGCTTCCCCAAAAAACTGTTCGATCAACAATATCCTGCACCGGGCGCGCCGGAATTAGCCAAACTGACCAAGGATCTCATTACTTATTCTCACGTACAGACCGATGATAGCTGGGGCCTAGACCACGGCACCTGGAGTGTGCTGCTACCTATGTATCCTGCTGCAGATATTCCGGTTTATCAGATGAGCATCGATTACGATCAGCCATTGCAGTACCATTACGAAATAGGCAAACAATTGAACAAACTCCGCGATAAAGGAGTGCTTATAATTGGCAGCGGCAATCTCGTGCACAACCTGGGAATGGTAGATTGGGGAAATACCGGTAAGAAATTTGACTGGGCCACCGAATTCGATACGAAGTTCACGGAATGGCTGAACAAGGGCGACCATGCATCTATCCTAAAATACCAACAGATACTTGGCACGACCGCCCGTATGGCTCACCCTACTAACGACCATTTGTTGCCGCTCTTCTACATACTGGGACTGAAACAACCCGGAGATGAATTGAAATACTTCAACGACAAATTTGACTACGGATCAATATCTATGCGCTCTGTCGTGATCGGATAATTCGCTCGCGGATGAAATAAGCGACTGTGCCACTCAATATGATACTAACTGCGAACAGCTGATACTTTACCTCATTGTTGAAGAAAATAAACAGCCAGATGCAGATACTTAGAATTGCCGGAAAAGGGAATAAAGGCATCCTGAATGGACGCGAGGCACTTGGTTGCTGATAACGCCAGGCAATAAGCCCTAATGCCTGTGACACAAACTGTACCAACATCCGCATCATGAGAATTGCGGTAATAACCTCTCCCAAACGGAACAACAAACTAAACATGAAACCCACACCACCAATTACTAATAAAGAAACGTGGGGGAAATGCAGGCGGGGGTGTACGCGTGCGAATACACTGAAGAAATCTCCCTTAAGTGCGGCTGCGTAAGGTATACGTGAGTATCCGAGAATTCCTGCAAAAAGAGCTGAAGCTGCTATCACCAATATCAAAAGTGTAGCTAACTGCCCTACAAGATGGCTTTGATAAATATGCTGAAAATACTCACTCACTACGAAGTCTGAAACAGCCACTTGCTGCCATGGCAACACGCCCAGCACCATCGTTTGCATAGCCAGGTATAGAAGAGCAATACCAGTGATGGAAATAAGGATACTCCTTGGTATGTTACGTTGAGGATCCCTTATCTCCCCTCCCAAGTGACAAACATTGTAGTATCCCAGATAAGAATAAACGGCATTCAGAGAAGCCTTGCCTAAGGCAGCATATAACAGGGTGCTACTGTCGAAACTACTGAGATCAACAGCAAATGTCTGTCTTGCATTGAAATGACCAACGCCTGAAAAGATCAGCCATAAGAACGTACCTCCAGTGATGACCCACAAAACCACCGATATTTTTCCAATGCTGTTGATTCGTCGGTACAGTAAAGCCACCAACAACAATACCAACGAACCACTCACCAACTTTTTGTCAATATCACCCAACGGTACCAGAAACGAAAAATACTTAGAAAACCCGATGGCACCGCTGGCTATTACCAATGGTGCTTGAATTGTGGTCTGCCAAATAAAAAGGAAAGGCATCAACTTGCCTATTTTTTTGCCTTCATATAACTTGCCCAGAAAAACATAACTCCCTCCGGCTTCCGGCCACGTTGCGCCCAATTCTGCCCACACCATGCCATCCATATAGGCAAGGAGTGCTCCTAACAGCCACGCAATTACACCGGCAGGCCCATGCATCATCGATACGATCATAGGAAGGGTGACAAACGGACCTATACCGACCATATCGATCATGTTGATGGCGGTGGCCTGCCAAAGACTAAGACTGCGCTCCAGTTTATTACTATCGTGATGCAATAGAAAAAAATATTAGCTCAATATAATAATTCTTAAGGGTACGCACGACCGACAAACCGACAAGTAGGATAAATAACCATTTGTGGGACTACTTGCGTTGCATCATTGCACTATAAGCCTTTATGAAGATAACACCCAGATTTTTGTGCGGGGGTATGTAATCTGTGAATTTCTCATAGAGCTCCTTGCGCTTTGAAAAACCATCATCCAGCCCCTTCCAGATGCCAATCCAGTTCAGGTCGCCCCCTTCCTGCAACTGTGCGTTGATTGCCCTGATTATTGGCTCGTTGATGGCACCCACTCCCGTCTGCTTCGATGAAATGATATGGGCTCCATGTGATCTCGCCAAAACACCGGATACATTATGATATCCTCCGCAGGACCCGAGCATCACCAAACGCGCATTGGTGTCAATACGAGAGATAGTACCCTTGACGTGATAACTGTGCCCTCTGTGAATGACTACGGCAGGGCGCACATATACCGAACGTAAGAACGCATCCAACGAATCAATAGCGACATCATCTTCAGGCTCCTTCAACGGATAGTTTGCATACATTACAATGCGCTTGCCGCCAAGAGAACTGACTGTAGCCCAGTATCTCGCAGATGTATCCACTTTCCATTTCGGATTTTTGCGGTATTCATCAATGAACCCACAGTATGCATCTACCCCATCCTGATCTCCGTAGAAAAAGAGTCGTTCGAATATCGCCCCGGTATCGTTCGCCAGCGACGCCGAAGGGAGTACATTTACCGGTGGTAACTTCAACCGGGCCGATGTTCTTGCAACACCCGTATCGCTAACCGAAGACTGCCTGGCATCTATTAGTAGTCCCAATAGCTTATAGACGGCAATTCCCTTTTGGCTTTCAATCCGCCCACACCGGTCGTAATTCTCGCGAACCTTTTGCTGCAGATAAACAAACAAAGATGAATCCCGGATACTCCCCAACGCATCGGCCACATTCACGGCATCTTCCAGTTCATTGTCCGCCCCATTCTGCAATCCACCCACAAAGTCATTCATCAACGCAGTTCTGGAAGAATCTTCCATGGCCATCAGAAACTCGGAGAGTGTGTTGTAACCTGCACAGAGCCTGATAAAAGTTCTGAACTGATCTCTATGAACCCTGTCCAAGACATAATTGGCCGGTTCAGGCTTCATGCGCTCAAGAAACCGGTGAAATGTTCCGAGAAAGCTACTGGTATATATCTCCTCCCTTCCATATACCATTATGTAATACAAGGCCTCCGGCGATAGACTATCGACACAATGAAAACGCACATCATCGGTTGTATCGTGCAATTCATTCATCTGGCGGACAAAATTCTTCAAGGCACTGTATTCCATCTCATCGGTATACAGCGATCGGGAGAGTGGCTCATTGCTTGTACGCAACCTAACCAGCTCATTAAAACTCTTTACCGGATCTGACGCAATCGTATCTATGTCGTCTATAGTTTTTCTGCCGTTCATCAGATCTGCCACGAACGGCAGGGCACGCAATGGAGAAGCAGATTCTGCTGTGATCTGGACTATTGCCTGTACAAAGGGATCCTTTGTACGGTATATTGCCTTCTTCAATAGGACATTGCTTGACAATGCATAATTGAAAATAAGCTTCGGTTCTCGCCGAGCGGCCTCGCTGATTATTTCGGTAGCGAATGTGTCTTTCGAGAACTCTTCAAGACGTTTCAACATCAAAACCGGATCACGTTGCCCCATCCACCTGTAAATGTATGCTCGTGGCTCAGGCTGATTATCCAGCAGCACCCTGCTGTTATCAAGTGTTGCAAGGCTGGGGTTGGCGACAACAAAATCAAGTGATTTGTGCTCGTTGGCGGCAACGATCATGTCGTGCATATTCTGCACCAGTTGCACGTAATATCCTGCATCCGGCCGAGGGTCACCGTTAAACTGTCGCAGCATCTCCCATATCGCACGCAAACTCTGTATCTTTTGCTGGTTACTAAGAACAGAGTCTCTTCCATTCGGCGGCATATTCTCCACCATTGTCTGCATCTCCTTCACATCCCTTATCAACGCACGACTCAACAATTTGGTAGCCGGTACATTCCCGGGTACAAACACACTTCCATCAACGCTTCCGTCTGCTGCATCTGCCCGGTTCTGTTCATTACTGATCTTGTCGTGAAATAACACCCTTGTCATCGGGATCGGGCGCATCAGAGTATCAAGGATATAAGGATTCACCTTCGTTAAATTCCTTCCCGACCTTACAATATCAGCACCATTGGTCGTATCACGGACAACAGGTTGTTGCGCGTATCCGGCCAGTGAAAAGACAATCAGGCAAATAATAAGGAAATTCGTTCTCATATACCGCTTAGGCGCGGCAACACAATTTCAGTCAAATATACTTTTTATACTGTGAATGAAATACCAAAATGGGAACTCGGTCGCGTAGTGAAAACACCAACTCCGCCTGACAACACTCTTCAGTAATAACAATTTACCCTTTTTCAGGACCTGTATCTCAGCTACCGAAAAAGCAGTATAACAGAGCATGATGACCCGAAAAGCACAAATCGATACATAATATTCTGCCAAACAATGACAGCATATTATGCATTACATTTTTTACTTTCGTAGTATGTTAAATATCAACGTTAAGCGATCATTTATAATACTTGCAGCTGTTTTCTCAGTCGCAACTTCCTTAGGCCAGAATCTTGTAAAATACGTAGATCCTTTTATCGGCACGGGCGGGCATGGTCACACCTTCCCGGGAGCCTGCGTTCCTTTTGGCATGGTGCAACTTAGCCCCGATAATGGCACACAGGGCTGGGATTGGTGTAGCGGATACAACTATGCCGACAGCACCATTGTTGGCTTTAGCCACACGCACCTGAGTGGCACCGGTGTAGGTGACTGGATAGACGTGTCCGTTATGCCGCATACGGCACACGTAGATGATGCTCAGCGCTTCTTCAAGGTAGGCTTCAGTCACAAAAATGAACAGGCCGGCCCAGGCTACTACAGTGTGCGTATGAACAACGGTGTCACCGCAGTGCTGACCGCTACCGAACGATGTGGATTGCACGAATACATCTTCCCGAAGGGCAGCACTCCGTACGTTCGCTTCCACCTGACCTACCAGATGAACTACGATAGTGCCGCGTTCAGCAAAATCAATTTTGTAGACGACAGCACTATTACCGGATATCGCTACTCTACCGGCTGGGCAAAATATCAACGGGTGTATTTCGCAGCCCGGCTCTCTGCACCTATCAAAAAACTGCACATCTTCAACAACACCACACACCAGGAGATCAATGTTGAAGAACAGAATAAGGAAGGGCGGTACAATGGCGAGTTGGAATTTGCTGACTTAAAAGGTCGCCCGCTTATGATGAAGGTGGCACTTTCCTCTGTCAACGAGACCAAGGCGCTGAAAGCACTCGATGAGATACCCGGCTGGGATCCGGGCAAAGTGAAGGCTGACGCAATCAACAAATGGGAGGCAGAACTTAAAAAGATGGAAGTAAAGTCGAATGATGACAAAATTAAACGAATCTTCTACACCGCCCTCTACCACACGTGCATAGCACCAACGATCTATTCAGACAGCGACGGTGAATACCAAAATGCCGACGGATGGAAAATGAAGGCGAAAGACGGAAGACAAAGATACACCGTGTTCTCCTTGTGGGATACCTTCCGCGCACTGCACCCACTGCTGACCATCACCCAACCCGGCCGTCTAAAGGACATTATCAACAGCATGCTGGAATTTTATGACGAGACCGGACTGCTGCCAGTATGGGACCTCAGCACCTATGAGACCAACTGTATGAGCGGCTACCATGCTGTACCGGTAATAGCCGATGCCATACTAAAGAACACCGATGGCATAAATGCAGAACACGCGTTCGATGCTATGAAGAAAAGCGCCTACCAGGAAGGACGTGGGGTACAACCCTATTGCAAATATGGCTACGTGCCGCAAGGCCCATCCTGGCACAGTGTGACGAAAACACTGGAGTACGCCTATGACGACTGGTGTATTGCTCAGGTGGCGAGAAAGCTGGGCAAGACGGACGACTACAAACTCTTCATGATCCGCGCATCGGCATATCAGACTTTGTTCGACAAGAACACCGGCTTCATCCGCGCCAAGGACAGCAATGGCAAATGGGTGGAGCCATTCGACCCGATGTACGCATCCACTGATGGCAGCAAATCCTTCTACGAGGAAGGCAATGCATGGCAATACACCTTCTTCGTGCCGCACGATGTGCGTGGATTGGCCAATGCGTTCGGCAGTAACCAGAAGTTCATCAACAAGCTCGATGCCATGTTCCAGGCGCCTTCAGCAATCAAGGGCGAACAAGCGCCACCTGACGTTAGTGGCCTCATCGGTCAATATGCCCATGGCAATGAACCCAGTCATCATATTGCATACATGTATAGCTTTGTTGGCGAACCGTGGAAAACACAAAAATGGGTACGCACGATTCTCGACTCCATGTACCACGATCAGCCGGATGGCTATGCAGGAAATGAAGACTGCGGGCAGATGAGTGCCTGGGCTGTATGGAGTATGACCGGGTTCTACCCTGCTAACCCATGTGGCGGTGAGTACGTATTCGGCAGCCCTGTTTTTGACGAAGTAACATTGCAGTTGCCTTCCGGCAAGACAATGAAGGTAAAAACCAAAAACGGCGGCAAGAAGAATATCTACATCCAGAGTGTGAAGCTGAACGGAAAGCCGTACACAAAAACCTACATAGACCACACAACATTGCTTGACGGCGGCGAACTGGAATTTGAGATGGGCATCGTACCGAACAAGAAATGGGGACTTGCCGGCAAAGACCTGCCCGCGTCGGCAACATTCTAACAAAAATCAACTAAAAGAAAGAGGCGCCCAACGCGCGTTGGGCGCCTCTTTCTTTTATGGAATCAGTTGCAATTGTTAGCGAAGATCACTGAGTGCTTTCTCCAGCAAGCCCAGCACTACGGGAATATCGGTAGTCTTGCAGGTGCCCACACTGATGCGGTACCAGGGCGAATCGTGACCAGCCCCGAAACAATAAAAGGGCACCATGGCCAATTGCGCGGCGCCAAGTATGTATTGAGTGACCTCGTCCTGCATTTCCAACTTTTTCCCTTCCGGAGTGGTCTTACCAACAAGATCGGCCTTAACAGTCAGATATATGGCCGCCTTTGGCGCAATACAGTCTACGTTGTAACCCTTATGTTTCAGCGCGATGATACCATCATAAAATGCCTCCAACCGCTCCTGTAGTCCTGCTTTAAAGACATTAAAGTAACTGTCCACTTCGGCATGCATGGTCAAGTATTTGGCAACGGCCTTTTGTTCTGCCATGGGTGCCCATGCACCTATATGACTTAACAGCGCTTTCATCTTGCCCAGTATATTAGCAGGACCCAGTGCCCACCCCACACGCACACCGGTAGCTGCAAAGGTTTTTGAGATACCGTCCACGAATACGGTATAGTCTTTCATAGCCGGCCTCAACGCGACAGGATTGTGATGCTCGGTTCCGTTATACGTAAGCAGCGCATACATCTGATCAAACATCAGGTACACCTTCTTCTGACTACCTGTGCGGCGGGCGTTCTCTGCCAGCACCAGATCACATATCCCTTCCAGTGTTTCCTTTGGCATCACTGTGCCGGTGGGGTTCTGAGGAGTGCAAAGGCAAATAAGCACCGCATCGCTGATGTGAGCGGCAATATCTGTTACAGATGGCATAAAATCATTCTCAGGTAACGTATCAATCATGCAGTGCTGACCGCGGTTCATAGACACATAGTGGTTGTTGTTCCACGACGGCACTGAATAGATCACTTTGTCGCCCTCATCTACAATAGCCTTGAACAGCGTATATATAATTGGTCGGCCTCCGGAAGCAATGAGTATCTCATCGTTGCTGAACTGTACTCCCTGATACTTGTTGATGAAAGCCCCGACAGCCGTGCGCAACTCACCTATGCCTTCGGCAGGCGGGTAGTTTGTGTAGCCCTTCCTGTAAGAATCGACTATCAGATCTTCAAGCTCCTTGGGCAGGGGGAATACCGCGGGGTTAAAATCACCAATGGTATAGTTATAAATGGTGGCACCGGCCTGAATGCGTCGGTTGATCTCGTTTCCCAACTTCACTACTTCCGACCCCACGAGCGACTCGGCAAGCTGACTCAATGTACTCATCTGTTCTGATTTTAAGGCCTCAAAATTAACACAATAGCCCGAATCCGCTTGTATTCGGTAAATTTGACCATACATGCCATACTTCGACATAGACAACGGACGGCTGCACTACAGCCGCATGGGTAACGGCCCGGCGCTGCTGCTTGCCTTTCACGGCTATGGCGAAACAGCTGATGTCTTTGCTGTGTTTGAACCTCATCTGCAACACTGTTACACCATTCTATCAATAGACCTCCCTCACCACGGCAGCAGCGAATGGCCCGAGGGGCGAAAGCTATTACCCGATGACCTTGCCGCACTGGCCACACAAGCCTCAACATTGCATGGCGTGGCGAGTGTATCGCTGCTGGGCTATAGCATTGGTGCCCGTGTGTGTCTTGCCCTGCTGAAAGCAGCCCCAGACAAAATTGACACCGTTTTGCTGATGGCTGCCGATGGCCTTACTATTAATCCCTGGTATTACTTCGTTACCAGAACATTATTGGGCAGGGCCTTGTTCAGCACCTTTCTCTCAAACCCATCGAGCAGCCTGCAACTGGCAAACGTATTGCAACGACTGCACATCATCTCCGGCTCCTACTTCAAGCTGACGGCACAAGTGCTGCAACACTCTGCAACAAGAGACCAGCTTCGCCGCGCCTGGCCTTGCCTAAGCAGACTGGTGTATCGTCCGGCCGAAATTCGTGCTGTAATCTCCGGGCACAACACAAAGCTGTTGCTATTTATGGGCAGCCGCGACCGGGTGCTGCCGCCACAATTGGGAGAACGCTTCACGAAAGGGTTAAATTCCGCACAGTTCTTCGTTCTGGACAAAGGGCATCGTATCTTTGATGCTGCTAATGCGTCTCAGATAGCGCAACACCTCCTTCAATGAACATCGTCCTCATTTCGTGCATTTTGCTCACCGTAGCCTACGCTACGCTGATGATCATGTACCGCAAGGGGTGGCTACTGCAAAAGGAGTTCACTGTACCACCCAACTACGAACCCGCTACCCGCATCACCGTGGTGATACCCGCACGCAATGAAGCCGCCAACATAGGCCCTTGCATAGAATCGGTGTTGGCGCAGATCTACCCCGGTTACCTGCTTGAGATCATTGTGGTGGATGACCATTCAGAAGACAACACAGCTGCTATTGCTGCAGAGTATGCCGACCGTAACGTACGCTGCATCAGTCTGTCTGAACACCTGAAGGACACCGAGCCTACCCATGCCTACAAGAAGGCCGCTATATCGGCAGGCATTGCACAGGCGGCCGGCGAACTGATAGTGACCACCGATGCCGACTGCACTGCCCCCAATATGTGGCTGCGCTATATTGCTGCCCGTTATGAGCAGACCGGCGCCGATATGATAGTGGCACCGGTGCAATACAAGGCGCGCAACACTATTCTGCAACTTTTTCAGCTCATAGACTTTATGAGCATGCAGGGCATAACAGCTGCTGCTCATGCGCTGAAGCTGGGCAACATGAGCAACGGTGCCAACCTGGCATTTCGCAAGGCGGCATTCAACGAGGTGGGCGGCTATGAGGGTATCAACCACCTTGCATCGGGCGACGACTACCTGCTGATGATGAAGATACACAAGCAAAATCCCGCCAGCATCAGTTACCTGAAGAGCAACCTTGCCACAGTGACCACCCCCGCACAACCTGACTGGCAGAGCTTTTTGCAGCAACGCATACGCTGGGCGTCCAAATCGGGCAAGTATAACGATACGCGCCTTACCCTTGTGCTACTGCTTGTATATGCCTTCAACATGATGGTGTTGCTGCTTTCTCTAAGTAGCTTTTTCCACCCTGCGCTTCAGTTTACAGCCGCAGTGGTAGTGGCTGTGAAAATTTTTGCCGAATACTACTACCTGCGAGCCGTGGCACACTTCTTTGGCCAGGACCGTGCGCTTTGGTATTTCCCTTTTCTACAGCCCCTGCACGTTATTTACATAGTACTGGCCGGCTTTCTGGGATTTGTGGGTGTGTATGAATGGAAGGGAAGAAAAGTGAAATAAGCCGAGAAAAATCTCCCGTTTTAAAAAATTGAAATTCAAGTCTTGTCGGCCAAAATACAGGTGAAAACTAACCAAATACAATTCTCCCACTCCCCCAAAATCTCCCAAAAAACTCCCATCCTGGTCTACGCTTTCTCCGTTACCCAACAAACAAAACCTAACAACGAAACATGTACTTTCTTCCTATTGGGCACTAAAGATAGAACAGTGCATAATTTAAGGAAACGATGAAGTTTTATGATAGTGCGATTTCTGCAGTATCATAGAAATTTGTTTTGATGATTCAGAAAAGTTCTATCAGCGGCCCATACCGCAGTCGATCAACTACACTGCACATCAACGCCTGCATTAAGCTTGCGGCAATGAATTCAGACATTATCTTTACGGAAAATCACAACCATGAAAAAAGTCGTTCTCATTTGCGCAAGCGCCATTATGTGTAGCGCTGCACATTCTCAGGTAAAAATAGGTCCAATGGCGGGCATCAACGTCACTGAGTTTCACAATAGGCATTCTTCGCTAAATGGCAACGTACCGGTAATTAACCCGAGGATTGGTGTGCTTGCCGACGTTTACATCGGGCGTGATTTTCACTTCAACCCGGGTCTGACGCTCAGCAGAAATGGATATTATGCTGAATTGTGGGGAGAAAAAGCCATTTTCTACGTACATGTGGCTGAATTCCCTTTATACCTAACGTACCAAACAAAAAGGGAAACCGGATTACTTATTGGTGCCGGCGTGAGTCCAAACATAAACATAAACGGACGCTGGAAGGGCTACTTCTTAAACCTGGGAGATATCAATATCCCGATGAAATTCGGAGGAATGGGCGAACCCAATCGCATTACGGTAGGGGCTGGCGGAAACATAGGCTATGCGTTTAAAAATGGCCTGTCGGTTCGAGCATTCGGGCAAACATTGATACGCCACTATCAAAAGGGATCAGTTTACAACAACTTCGGCATCAGCGGAGCCTACCTCATGCTATTGCGCAAAAAAGCAGGGACAACTAATCTACCATCAGGAAAATAAATACACAAGAACAGCACTACAACCAGTAAGTTGTTCGCCTAAAACAGTGTATCTCTGAACTCCTGCTGCACCTCAGGGACGTTAGTGTTCTGCGTGCGGGAAGAGATGAGCTTGCTGATGCGGCGTGCCTTCAAAATTCCGTCGGGTAATGGTGCAACCAGTTGTTTCACATCTGCCACAGGTGCAGTAATATTCAACCACAGCGACCAGTGCTCCGGAGAAAGGATGAGTGGCATGCGCTGCTTCTCGTTGTGTATGTAAGTCATGAGCTCGTTGGCGGGTGTGGTGACAATTGTGGCGGTTTCCCGCATCTCCCCCGTATCGGGATTCACCCAAGTACTACACAGCCCACCCACAGCAAATGGTGTATGATCGGTATAAATGAACCACGGCTGCTTTTCCTTCCCTTCGTGCCGCCACTCGAAGAAGCCGTTAAGAAATATCAGGCAGCGGTTGTGCGCTGCGGCATCGCGAAAGGACGGCAACTCCCACATGGTCTCGCCACGGGCATTAAGCGTCTTGTTGGCTATGTCTGCCGCTGCTGCAGCATCCTTAGCCCACGGCGGCACCAGGCCCCAGGAATACCCACGCACTTCGTGATGGTGTGCTGAAGCAACAGCCGGCACAATGGGATGAGCATAACCGGCTGCATGCCATGCATGGGCATAGCTGCCGATGCCATATTGGGGGCCCAGCTTTTTCTGCAGGTCGTCTCGGTTGGGTATGGCTACGTGGGTGCACATAGTGTGAAGTTACAAAACGATGCTATACATGCTGCACATGCAACAGACCGTCTGCAAGTTCCTGTTCGCGCTGCCATCTGCGTATTCCTCCATCCAGATAAAAGGCCGGTGACCCTCCTGCAAGGTTCAACAGATCGGCCGCCAGTTCGGAGCGCCCACCGCCACCATTACATACAGTGACCACCACCACACCTACCGGCGGCTGAAAACTTTCCAGCTTGAACAATGCCAGGGGCACATTCATAGATCCTGGTATGTGAAACTCATTATACTCTTCGGGGGTGCGTACATCCATTACCACCACATCATCTATCGAGTTACGCAACTGCTGCATTTCGACAGGGGTTATACACTTTTTCATCTACTACTTGTTTTCTACTATTCCCTCTAAAAAAATCGGTGAGTTTGGGCGCACGGGAAGTGCAGTGCATGCGACGATCGATGACCAGCGATGACAGCAAAGTGAGTGCGCCAATAAAAATTATAGCTTCATTGAGCCCGGCAAGGTCGGCAATGATGCCGGTGAGCACTGCGCCGATAGCATACCCGAGATCGCGCCACAGACGGAAAACTCCCATTGCCTTCGCCCTATCGAAAGGGTGAGTGTTCTCGGCCACTGTGGCCAGAAATGTGGGATATACCATGGCTGTACCCCAGCCGAGTATTGCGGCGAGGCCAATAAAATGATTGAGCGTGACTGCAAAGGGGAACACCAATAAGGCTAATGCCTGCAGCAACATGCCCCAGAACAGCATACTTTTCTTACAGAATCTATCGGACATGCGACCGGTGACCAACTGACCGAAACCCCACACAGCAGGATAGACCGCGGTAACGATAGCTATCTGTGATATGGGAAAACCCCGGGCGGCAAGAAACACAGGAAACAGCCCCCATGCCATTCCATCATTCAGATTATTGATAAGACCAGCCTGTGTGACAGTACTCAGGTTGCGGTTGGTGAACGTAGTGGCCATGAAAACACTCTTTAGACGCGGCAGACCACTGGCTCCTGCCTCTGCGGCAACATGCGCAGCTGTGTCTTTTACAAACAACCAAGAGGTGAGCAAGCCTGCCACCACCAGCCCGACCCCGATATAGAATGGATAAGGACGCAAGCCATAGCTACCTGCAACAACGCCTGTGGCCAATGCCACCAATGCTACCGAAAGATATCCCGCGAATTCATTCAACCCCATTGCGAATCCCCGGTCCTTATTACCAACCAGGTCTATCTTCATGACCACGGTGCTGCTCCATGCCAGCCCCTGATTGATGCCCAGCAACACATTAGCCGCCAGTATCCAGTTCCAGCTACCGGCCCACATCAAAATGAACGGAACAGGTACAGCGAATAGCCAACCTGCTATGAGCAGATTCTTTCGCCCGAACTTATCAGCCAATGCACCCGTGAAATAATTAGTAGCAGCTTTAACAATGCCAAACACAACGATGAAAGATAAGATGGCAGTTTTAGCTGCGATGTGAAAATCGGCATCCGCGATCTGCGGTATCAACGATCGCTCCATACCCACCATGCCGCCCACAAAAGCATTTACGAGCACCAGCAACGAGAACTGCGAGAGATTCTCTCTGAGTCCTGTTCGCACCTGCACATTTGTATTTTTATGAGTGAGCATTTTATATTTGTTTATGACCATACCTACGCCGGCACAGCCAAACACCTACTGTATGCATTGCTATGTGAAATAATTAAAGGGAGATCAGTTCATGGGATATCCTTTGCTTATCCAATCCACTTTAAGATTGTGAGGAAGATCCAGCAGTTTATGCCGGGTGAAATTCATGTCATTGAGCAACTTGAATGCCGGGCGAATATTAGGGCAATTGGCAAACGGGCAACAACCGCATACAAGCACCACCTCTTCATTCCTGTCTATCTTAGATAAGGCGTTTCTCAGCTTTTGCAAATTAGCCGCATCCTGCGCAGGCCCTATTTCTATACTACCTTTTATATCAGCACCGGGACCAACACTAAAAATAACCGGCTTATGTGCAGCGGGATCGATGATGACCTTTGCAAGGGAAGCAGGTGCCAGGAGTTGACCTTCTTTCCAGGGCTCACCAGTGGTGGGAGCAAAAAAAGACATTGCACCAACTGCTATCACCACCAACACCACTACCAACAACCACCGTGACACCATGTCCTCATAATTTTACACAAAGGTACACCGGAGGCAAACGCACTGACTTTACATATGATAAGAAATCAGCGCTGCGCACGGATGCGACTGAGGCTGACAGGAGTAATGCCAAGGTAAGAAGCGATATACTTGAGCGGAACACGCAACAGTGCATCTGGCCGTTCTTTCATAAACGCATGATAACGTTCTTCGGCGGTATGAAATTGAATACTCTCAATTCGATTGACCTGATCGACGAGGGCAGCCTCAAAAATGCGCCGGAATATGCGCTCCACATCGCGATGCTCGTCATACAGGCGAAACAACGCGTTCGCGTCTATAGCAATAAGTTCCGCATCCTCCAGCATCTGTATAGCTTTTCTCGACGGCCTTCCGGTGAACAGACTTTCGTAACGCACCACCAGTGAATTCTCGAATGCGAAGCTCTCTGTAACCTCCACGTCGCCTTTGAAATAATAAATGCGAGCAATGCCACGCTCAAGGAAATAAATGGTCTTGCAGGTATGACCGATAGGTTGCAGATCTACATTCTTCTTTACATCTATTCGCCGTGCTACTAAAAGCAAAGCTTTCTCCGCCTCCTTTGACACAGGCCCAAAACTTTTGAGATAGTTGAGTAATGAGGTCATACAGATGATAAATGTAACAAAAAAACGGCCGACAAAATGCCGGCCGCTCCGTATTCAGCGTAGGAATCATTGCTTCAGATCGAAACGGTCAAGGTTCATCACCTTTGTCCAGGCTGCAGCAAAGTCTTTTACAAACTTCTCTTTCGCATCGTTGCTCGCATATACTTCTGCAAGCGCCCTTAGTTCTGAGTTGGAGCCGAAAATGAGATCGGCACGGGTGGCGGTCCACTTTTGCTTTCCGGTCTTCCTGTCCATTCCGGCAAACTCTTCTTTCGAGTCACCAACTGCCTTCCATTCGGTGCTCATATCCAGCAGGTTCACGAAGTAGTCGTTGTTCAGCATATCCTTGTTGGTTGTGAGCACCCCGTGCGCGTTTCCATCATAGTTAATATTCAACACCTTCAGCCCTCCCATCAACACAGTCATCTCCGGTGCTGTGAGTGTGAGCAACTGGGCCTTATCTACCAGGATCTCCTCGGTTGATAGTGTATAATTTGCCTTCTTGTAGTTACGGAATCCATCGCCCATTGGCTCCAGGAAAGCCATTGACTGAACATCAGTTTGCTCTTGTGTCGCATCCATACGGCCGGGTGTGAATGGCACGGCAACCTTGTAACCTGCATTCGCCGCCGCCTTTTCAACGGCAACACTACCGGCCAGAACGATCATATCGGCCAGCGATATCTTCTTTGGTGCAGACTTACTATTGAAATCCTTGCGGATCTTTTCAAGTGTATTGAGTACCTTGTTCAGTTGTGCCGGATTATTCACTTCCCAGTTCCTCTGCGGCGCCAGTGCTATGCGTGCACCATTGGCCCCACCGCGTTTGTCGGAACCGCGGAAAGTGGAAGCAGATGCCCATGCTGTAGCGGTAAGCTCGCTGATGGTGAGACCCGAGGCAAGAATAGTTGTCTTCAAAGACGCCACATCATTAGCGTCAACAAGCGGATGATTTACCGCCGGTATCGGGTCTTGCCATACCAACTCTTCCTTCGGCACTTCAGGGCCAAGATAAAGGCTACGAGGGCCCATATCACGGTGTGTCAACTTGAACCATGCACGAGCAAAGGCATCGGCAAACTGCTCGGGATGCTCCATGAATCGCTTGGATATCTTTCCATATACAGGATCCATACGCAACGACAGATCGGTGGTAAGCATGGTTGGCTTGTGCTTCTTACCGGCATCAAACGCATCGGGTATCTTCGCCTCTGCGTTCTTGGCTATCCACTGGTGGGCACCGGCCGGACTCTTGGTCAATTCCCATTCGTTCTCAAACAGGATCTTGAAGAAACCATAACCCCACTGTGTGGGAGTTGAGGTCCATGTAACCTCCAGACCAGAAGAGATGGCATCTTTGCCTTTTCCTGTACCATACTTGCTTTTCCAGCCGAAGCCCTGCTCTTCAATAGATGCAGCCTCAGGCTCTGCCCCCACATTTGATGCAGGGCCGGCACCGTGTGTTTTACCAAATGTATGGCCGCCGGCTATCAACGCCACGGTCTCTTCGTCGTTCATACCCATGCGGGCAAATGTTTCGCGAATATCTTTGGCAGCAGCCACAGGATCAGGATTTCCGTTAGGTCCTTCCGGATTCACGTAGATAAGGCCCATCTGTACAGCGGCCAGCGGATTCTCGAGATCGCGGTTTGCGGTGTGGCGATTGTCGTCCAACCATTTCTTCTCTGCGCCCCAATATACATTCGACTCCGGTTCCCAGACATCCTCACGGCCACCGGCAAAACCAAAGGTCTTGAAACCCATATCTTCCAATGCGACGTTACCTGTGAGGATCATAAGATCGGCCCATGAAATTTTACTGCCGTACTTCTGTTTAATGGGCCACAACAAACGACGCGCCTTGTCGAGGTTCACGTTATCGGGCCAGCTGTTGAGTGGCGCAAAACGTTGCTGCCCTGCCCTTGCACCGCCACGACCGTCGGCTGTGCGATAAGTACCGGCACTGTGCCATGCCATGCGTATGAACAAAGGCCCATAGTGTCCGAAATCGGCCGGCCACCAGTCCTGCGACTTTGTCATGATCTCGGCTATGTCCTTCTTCACCGCTTTAAGGTCAAGTGACGCGAACTCTTTGGTGTAGTTAAAATCCTTCCCCATGGGATCGGACAGATTGGAGTGTTGTCTCAGCACACTCAGATCCAGCTGATTGGGCCACCAGTCACGGTTACCGGTTCCTTTTTGAGGGGTATGGCCGTGCGGCGAACCTCCCATATCCATCTTGCCCTCATGAAACGGGCATTTCGATGCGTTTTCCATATGATCCTGAGCGTTTGTTTTACTTACGAAAGTTAATGAATTTATTGCAAGTAACCCATAAATAATAAGTGTTTTGTTCATCGGAATCTGTTTTTAGTTATGAATTGCTTTTCTACGACAGATCAAAAGTAGATAGCTACCTTTGTTTTACCCAGACGATAATATCAAACACAATATCTACCACATCAATGAACCTCCAACAAATACAGTACATACTCGCCGTTGCCGATAACCGGCATTTCGAAACGGCTGCCGCCAAGTGTTTTGTCACCCAGTCTACGCTCAGCACAATGGTATCGCGCTTTGAGGACGAGATCGGCATCCGCATTTTCGACAGAAAGCGAAAACCCGTTGAGGTAACCGTTGAAGGGCAAGCGATCATTGACCAGCTGCGCAATATAGCCAGCGAAGTAGAGCAGCTTGGCGAGGTTGTAAATGAAGTAAAAGGGGAAATAAAGGGCAAACTCAGCATATCCGTGATACCCACGATAGCGCCTTTCCTGTTACCGCTATTTCTACAAGACTTTGCGTCCCGTTTCCCCAACCTCAGCATTTCGGTGAATGAACAGACAACGGCCGAGATAGTAAGGCAGATCAACCGGCGTGAACTGGACATCGGCATCCTGTCAATACCGGTGCTGCAAAACGACCTGATAGAGTACAAACTATATGACGAGCCATTCGTGTTTTATGACGCCGGACACGAAAATCAGCGGTCCATAAACGTAGGCAAGGTGGACATGACCAACCTATGTTTGCTGGAAGATGGCCACTGCATGCGCACACAGGTACTGAAGTTGTGCGACAAGTATGGTAAGGACGTGGCCTCAAAACTGAACTTCGAGTACAAGGCAGGCTCGATAGATAGTCTTCTGCGCTTTGTAAAAGCAAACAATGCCACCACGCTGCTACCCCACCTTTCCATAACCGACTTTTCTGATGAAGACAACCGACACGTGCGCGAATTCTCCGCACCAGTCCCCTACCGCAGCATAGGGCTGGTGACGCACCGCCATTTTGCAAAAAAGAAAGCGGTGCAGGAACTGCAGAGCAGCATTGTTTCAGCGGTAAAAGACATCATTCCCGCGAACACAATAAAGGGAGAGAAGTTGATGCCGCTGGGTGATTAAGCAAAAAAGAAAAACCCGTTCGGCTTGCGCTGAACGGGTTGATAACTTCTGAGGTCGAAAGCGGATTCGAACCGCTGTAGCAGCTTTTGCAGAGCTGAGCCTAGCCACTCGGCCATCCGACCTTAGGGTTGCAAATGTAGTAAAAAAACTTTCACGAACAACAGGTAATTCTTGTTATAAATCAAAGTTTTTCGGGACCGACATTTGTAGGAAACCAACCGGCTGATACAAAAAATCCCCCACTTTCAGGTGGGGGATCTCTATATATTAAAGTAGTCAACTATTTCCCATCGTAGGCCCAGCGAATGTAGGTGGAGCCCCAGGTGAACCCACCGCCAAATGCCGCCAGTACTATGTTGTCGCCTTTGTGCAACTTGCTCTCCCATTCCCACAGGCAAAGCGGCAAAGTTCCGTTCGTTGTATTTCCGTAGCGTTCTATGTTCACCATCACCTTCTCCGGTGCCAGTTGCATACGGTCGGCAGTGGCAGTGATGATGCGCTTATTGGCCTGATGCGGCACCAGCCAATTCACCGACTCCGCAGTAAGGTTGTTACGCTCCATGATTTCAGCAGCCACATCAGCCATATTCTTTACCGCGAACTTAAATACCGACTGCCCCTCCTGATACACAAAGTGCTCTTTCGCCATTACGGTCTCAATGGTGGCCGGCTTCACCGATCCGCCCGCCTTTTGATGCAGGAATACCCTTCCGCTACCATCCGTACGCAACACAGAGTCTATGATACCATATCCATCTGTATTAGGCTCCAGAAGCACTGCTCCGCCACCGTCGCCAAATATGATGGAAGTAGTGCGGTCCTCATAGTTCATGATTGAGCTCATTTTGTCCACCCCTATCACGATCACCTTCTTATGACGGCCTGTTTCTATGAACTGAGCGCCCACCGTGAGCGCAAATATGAACCCGCTGCAGGCAGCGTTAACGTCATATCCCCATGCATTGGTCATACCTGCTTTGTCACAGATCACATTGGCCGTGGCCGGAAACTGCATATCAGGAGTAGTAGTAGCACAAATTACCAGTTCAATTTCTGTGGGGCTGATCCCGCGCTTTTCCAGAAGTACCTTCACGGCCTCTACAGCTATATCGCTGCTGCCTTTTCCCTCACCCTTCAGTATACGACGCTCCTTGATGCCGGTGCGTGTGGTGATCCATTCATCCGTAGTGTCCATCATTGTCTCCAGTTCGGCGTTCGTGAGACGATACTCAGGAACATATCCGCCTACGGCTGTAATGGCAGCATGTATTTTCTGCATCTATGATCTTATTTGCCTCAAAATTAAAGTAAAATGCAAAAAGAAGAAATTAAAAGTCAGTATCGCGGCGAAGAATAACCTTTAAATAGCAATATTGGCAAGCAAACTCACTGCTGCACAACCGTTTACATCAGCTTCACCTCCGCAGCACAATGCGAAAAGTTGTCCCCTTCCCCACCTCACTCGACTTCACAAAAATTGATCCGTTGTGGTAGTTGACAATAATGCGTCTTGCCAGCGAAAGACCCAATCCCCATCCGCGTTTCTTGGTGGTGAAACCGGGCTTGAACACGTCCTTCAACTGATGTGACGGTATTCCCTTACCGGTATCCTGCACATCTATCCACACCTGCTGCGGGTTGTTTGTCAACGTAATATCAATGTGCCCGGAACCAGACATAGCATCCAGCGCGTTTCTTATCAGATTTTCCATCACCCAATCCAGTAACGGACCACTCACAGAAACAGGGACTTCATTTTCAGTAGAATGCAGTTTAATATGCACCTTCTGCGGGCTGCGTTTCTGCATATACTCTACTATGCTGTGCAGGCGTGTCACAAGGTTCTCTTCTTCCAACTTGGGAGCGCTGCCCACCTTCCCGAAACGGTCAGCAACCAGCTTCAGGCGGTCCAGATCTTTCTGCATCTCGGTCACAGCCTCCGCATTGCCTTCATGGTCCCGCAGCAACTCCAGCCAGGCCTCGATAGAACTAAGTGGGGTGCCCAACTGATGAGCGGTCTCCTTTGAAAGACCCACCCAAACCTGATTCTGCAGATTCCTGTGAGCGGCGTTCAGTGCCAACAATACCACCACCAGAAACACCATAATTATTGCCAACTGAACATATGGGAAATACCTCAATTGGGTCAACAAATACGACTCACCGTAATAAATATAGTTGCGTCCGGTACCATAATCAACTATTATGGGGGCATGGAGCTTTTTATATTTTAACAGGTGCTCCCTGGCAGGGATTTTCAGTGTTCCCGATGTATCGATATTTCTATTATCAATAATGTTATTCTTCTCATCAGCTATAACTACAGGAATGGTTTTGTTCTGCGCCATGGTATTCACGGCCACCTGTGTCTCCAACTCGTTGGTATTAGACGGATTCGACAACACCTTCAGGGCTTCGGCAAGCTCCTCGACTTTCTTCTTCTCCTCAATTGCGAGATCAGCTGCCAGCCTATTGGTATAATAAAGGGAGGCTCCCACAATGAGGACCGCGACAAGCGCCAGATATGTTTTCCAATTGAGATATTGACGCATACAACGGGCTAAACGAATAGACCGTAAAAATATTATGATTTTGAGGGAATTACTATTATTTTTGCGAAGGAAACTTAACAATTCAATGAATACGAATCACAACAACTACGGCGCTGAAATAGACAACCCGGACGATATTGAACTGAATAAACCCAGCAAATCGCGTTTTCTGTTCCTTTTGTCGTTTTTTGGAATCTTCATTTTCGCCTGGTCAGGCTGCTACAACCTGTGGGAGCATAAATACCAGAAGAACGACTCTGTAAAGGTGCCTGACAACACTTTATACGATCCTAAGTATAAATAATTTGCAAAGTTGCGGGATCCTGTTCATGGCACCCCGCAACTTTGTTATGCACATCGGCGTGGTGCCTGTCGGCATTGCGTCCGTTACACTTTTTAGAATCAGGTACCTACTATGATCCGATGCCAGCACGACACTGCTGTTGTTATTCTGAGCTACAACGGCACCAAGTGGCACGAGCTCTTTCTGCCACTAATTGTGGCCGAAGCTCATACAGGATATGATGTAGTACTTGCCGACAATGCCTCCACCGACGATACACTAGCGTATGTTGAGGCAAACTTTCCCACCGTAAAGACACTCCGAATTACCGAAAACCATGGCTTCGCCAATGGTTATTATGAGGCATTGCGTGGCATTGAAGCGAAATACTACATTCTGCTTAGTGCCGACTTTGAGGTTACACACGGATGGTTCCCACCATTGCATGCGGCTATGGAACGGGACACGCAACTGGCTGCTTGCCAACCCAAGATCCGCTACTACCGCGAACGCGATAAGTTTGAATATGCAGGTGCCGGCGGGGGCTTCATGGACAAGTACGGCTATCTTTTTTGCCGAGGACGTATCTTCTTCGACATAGAAAAAGACCTCAATCAGTACGATGACGATATCGAAGTATTTTGGGCGTCAGGTGGCTGTTTCATGGTGCGGGCTGATCTGTACCACAAAGTGGGCGGATTGGACAATGAGCTCTATGCACACATGGAAGAGGTGGACCTGTGCTGGCGTTTAAAAAATGCAGGTTACAAGATAGGCTACACCGGATCCTCAACTGTTTACCATGTTGGTGGCAGCGTTATCAGCTATGGCAGCACGCAGAAGCTGTACTACAATTTCCGCAACAACCTCATTCTACTCATCAAAAACGAGAAAGGATATAAGTTGACGTGGCTATTCCCACTGAGATTGGTGTTGGATGGCATTGCCGGAGTGCGCCTTCTGTTGACCGGACAGCCTAAACAAACTTACACCATCATCAAAGCTCATTTCCACTGCTACCGGGAGATAGGAAAATGGTTCCGTAAACGTAGGGAAAACAAACAGCTCATCACTACCCGCAACGAAGAAGGGATCTACCGCCGCAGCATAGTTTGGGATTATTTCCTGCTCAGAAAGAAACTATTCACTCAACTGGGCTGGAAGCCTAAAAGTTTGTAAAGAGTAACGTGCCGGCTAAGTTCATTCTTGAAAAATATGCGACTCGCCTCAAAAATATTACTCATTGTTTTGTCTGTAGCTACCGGCAGTCTTTTTCTGTATTCTGCCTGGACCAAGGTGCTACCCATTCAACCGTTTGAATACACAATGGTTGAATACCTGCATCTTCCGTGGCTGGTGGCAACTGTTGCCGCCCGGCTAATGGTAGGGCTTGAAGCTGCGCTGGGTGGACTATTGGTGCTACATCTTTTCGGCAGGAATAGGATCATACTGAAAGTTGCATTCGCAATGGTAGCGGTGCTTTCTGCATATCTGATCTGGCTTTGGGCCACTGCAGGAAACAATGTGAACTGTGGCTGCTTCGGAGATGCTATCTGGATGAGTCCGTCTGCTTCGCTCATCAAAAACGCCGGTCTGCTGCTGGTCATCGGGATACTGATCCGCTTTCACAACGGGCTGTCGTTCAAACGGAGCAACACGCTGACCCATTGGCTGTTTGCTGCGGGTGTCGCCCTTCCGTTTATTCTGTTCCCGATGAGCCGCACCACTCCGAACTGGCTTAATAAAGGAAGTTACAAACTCGATCTCGCACCATTTTACAACCCAATTATCGATGATAGCGAGGCATTAAAAGTGCCATACCCGGCAACAGCACCAATAGACCTTGCTCATGGCAGGTATGTGGTAGCGTTCCTAAGCCCAGGCTGCGAACACTGCAGGTTCACAGCCCGCAAAATGGCGCTGATGCGCCGCTCCGACAGCACGCTGCCGTTCCTCATGGTCATTGGCGGAATTGCCAGCGACCTCTCCGATTTCTGGAAAGCAACTAACGCAAAAAATGTTCCGTGGATGCGTATGCACCGCGACCCGTTCCTGAAATACACGGGTGGTGTTTTCCCGCTCATTGTTTGGGTGGATAACGGCAAAGTTGTGGCGAGATCGACCTACAATAGCCTGAACCAACAGGCAGTGAAGGATTGGATAACCGGGAAATAACGTTTGGAGACCGGAATAGTAACCCTACTTCATTTCATCAATTCAGAAAAAAGTCCGTTCTTTGTGTCAGTTAATACAAAAGAATAATACTATGAAACATCTCATCTCTGCCGGTTTACTGGTCACTGCAACACTGCTGCTCACTTCTTGCGAGAAACGAGACTACAATTGCAGCTGTGTGATGAGCGATGGCACACGTAGCGAAAAATGGCTCGGCTATATGCCTAATAATACTGCACAGAAAATGTGCAACGATCATCAGATAGAATTGAAAAACAATGCTAACGGCGTGATGCCGCAGTGCAAGGTCACATTCTGATCTATTTCATTGGTTCCTGTGCCGTCAGCGTAAATTCTCTTGCCACATTGGTGCAAGGTCCTTCTACCGGAAGTCCGTTCTTATCGGTGAGCGTGAGAATAACCTTATTCTTTCCAGTGGGAAGGTTGGTAATGAATTTTGGCTCCCATTTATCAAACGTGAACTTCGTTGAGTCGGTCATACCTCCCTTTTCTGTAAGCACTGTCGCATTTACTTTATAGCCATCCGGTGCCAGTGACGTGTTCCACACATAGTAGTCAAGCAATACGTTAGCAGTGTCTTTGCCAATATAATCGCCTTTGGGACGACTGTAGAACACCATCGGTGTTTTAGGTTCGTCCAGTTTTTCAAGTTTGCCATCGGCGGAGATACGGAAGTGATATACCAACGCAGCACCTGCACTCTTTACCGATTCGTGGTACGACCTTGACAGGAATGCCATGAGGTAATGTTCTGTGCCGTTGGCAAGTGTCACCTCGTTCTTGGGTTCATACAGTGCCTTGTAGGGCATATTGTCCATAATAAAGTGAATATGCTGCCCCTGAGCGGAATTGTTGCATTGCTTGGTTGCGCTGTCGGCAGTCTGCATTTTCAATTGATAGTTCTTCACATCAAACATAAAGCTCACTTTAGCCGAGTCCTTGCCCACCTTTTCAGCCTTCACGCCCGCCAATCCGATCTTTGCATCGGGGAATTCCGGCGACGCACTCACGGGCGATAATGAAGGCATAACACGCGGAGCAGGTACAGTAGAATCTGCAGACGAGGTTGAAGAAGTATTACCGCCACCATCACCACATGATGCCAATGCGATCACAGAAAGAGCCGAACCGGCAAAAAGTATCCTGAAGTTCATACGTGAGAATTTTGAGCAAAAATAATGGTTATCGCATTACAGAGACCAATAGATCTATCGGCTATTATCGGTCTATTAACCCTAAATTTGTGAAGGTCTGCGCCGCCCTTCCGGCGGTGCGGGAGGATATATGGCAGAAAAGAAAGCAAAAAAGGCCGCGGCAACAAAAGAGTCGGTTGTTAAGAAAACAGCTAAATCAAAAGCAACCAATCAGGAGACAGGCATAGCTGAACACGACAACGTTGGTGATTCCATATTCATAAAGGGTGCACGCATGCACAACCTGAAAAATGTGGATGTGGCTATCCCGCGCAATCAATTGGTGGTGGTTACGGGTGTGAGCGGTAGCGGCAAATCGTCGCTAACTATGGATACTCTGTTTGCCGAAGGTCAACGCCGTTATGCCGAAAGTCTGAGTGCCTACGCCCGCCAGTTCCTCATGCGCATGGACAAACCAGACGTGGACTACATACGTGGCATTTGCCCGGCCATTGCCATAGAACAAAAAGTCACCACCCGCACACCCCGCAGCACTGTGGGTAGTATGACCGAGATTTATGATTACCTCCGTCTTTTGTTTGCCCGCGTAGGGAAAACCTATTCACCGGTGAGTGGTCGCGAGGTAAAGAAAGATACCGTGACCGATGTGGTTGAATTCGTAAAACACCTGCCCTCCGGCAGCAAGGTCCAGTTTATTGTCCCCATCGTTCTGCGCTACAAACGCACGCTGGAAGAAGAGCTGAATATACTGATGCAAAAAGGCTTCAGCCGTGTGTATGCGCCCAAGACCGATGAAAAACCAATACGCATAGAAGATGTTTTGGCGGGCACTGTATCCACCGGAAAAGGAACAGTATACCTGCTTATAGACCGCATAGTGGTAAAAGAAGAATTTGATGAAGATGACCTGCATCGCCTTGCCGATAGTATTCAGACTGCTTTTTATGAAAGTGAGGGTGAATGCCATGTGGAGGTGAACGGTTCTAAAGTGCACAACTTCAACAACCGCTTTGAAGCCGATGGCATACAGTTCGACGAGCCTACACCCAACATGTTCTCCTTCAACAACCCTTACGGCGCCTGCCCTAAGTGTGAAGGCTTCGGACAGGTGCTGGGCATTGACGATGGACTGGTGATACCCGACAGGTCGCTGAGCTTGTATGAAGGCGCGGTGGCCTGCTGGCGTGGCGAAAAAATGAGCGAGTGGGCACAGGACTTCATGCGCCGCGCGTCGAAATACGACTTCCCTATCCATAAACCCATAGCAGCACTCACAGAAGATCAGTTCCGGCTGCTGTGGGAAGGCAATAAAGACGTAAGCGGCATCAACGATTTCTTTGCCATGGTAGAGCAAAACCTCTACAAAGTGCAATACCGTGTGATGCAAGCGCGCTACCGTGGCCGCACCACCTGTCCCGAATGCCGGGGATCACGCTTGCGAAAAGAAGCACTCTATGTGAAAGTGAACGGCGCCACCATAGCCGACCTCATGTTTAAGCCTGCTGACCAGCTGTATAACTGGCTGCAGAACATCAAACTGAGCGAACATGACGCGACCGTTGCCAAGCGGATACTGATAGAAATGAACCAACGCATGAAAACGCTGCTGGATGTGGGGCTTGGCTATCTCACACTCAGTCGCCTGGCCAATACACTGTCGGGGGGCGAAAGCCAGCGCATTCAGCTAACGAAGTTCCTGGGTAGCAACCTTACCGATTCTCTGTACATCCTCGACGAACCGAGCATTGGTCTGCATAGCCGGGATACTGAACGATTGATCGGTGTTCTGAAGTCGTTGCGCGATCTGGGAAACACAGTTGTGGTCGTAGAACACGATGATATGATGATGCGGGAAGCCGACTACATCATAGACATGGGCCCGCTTGCCAGTCACCTGGGCGGAGAGGTCATAGCAACCGGCCCGTATAAAGAACTGATTAAAAACGAAAAAAGCCTCACCGGGCGCTACCTCAGCGGCGCGCTTCGCATAGAACCGCCGGCCATCAGGCGCAAACCGACCGGATGGCTGCACCTTGAGGGTTGCACACAACACAACCTGAAAAATGTGGACGTGGACATACCGCTGAATGTGCTGTGTGTGGTAACAGGAGTGAGTGGTAGCGGAAAGACCACGTTGATCAAACAAACACTCTACCCCGCCCTCATGAAACATTTTGGCGAAGGTGGCGATCGCCCCGGCACGTTCCGCTCCCTTACCGGCGACCTCAGCAACATTTCCATGGTAGAGCAGGTTGACCAGAACCCGATCGGCAAGTCATCGCGCAGCAATCCGGTCACTTACATCAAGGCATGGGATGAGATGCGTAAGCTGTACGCAAAACAGCAACTATCCAAAATGCGCGGATTTGAGGAAAAACACTTCTCATTCAACACCGATGGCGGTCGATGTGACACCTGCAAAGGCGAAGGCGAAGTGATCGTTGAAATGCAATTCCTGGCCGATGTGCACCTGCTTTGCGAATCTTGCAAAGGCAAGCGATTCAAAGACGAGGTACTGGAAGTAACCTACAACAGCAAGAATGTATATGATGTACTTGAAATGAGCGTGGACGAGGCTATTACCTTCTTTGCTGCCGAGAAGAAACTTGCAGCCGCCTTACAACCCCTCAGCGACGTGGGCCTCGGCTATGTGAAGCTGGGACAAAGCAGCGACACCCTTAGCGGTGGAGAAGCACAACGTGTGAAGCTGGCGTCCTTCCTGGGTCGAGGCAGGGTAAAAGAGAAGGTGTTGTTCATCTTTGACGAGCCCACAACAGGCCTGCACATGCACGACATCAAAAAGCTGTTACAGTCGTTTGACGCCCTGATAGAACAGGGGCATTCAATTATTGTGGTAGAGCACAATACTGATGTCATCAAATGTGCAGACCACGTCATAGACCTGGGCCCCGAAGGAGGCATAGGCGGTGGCAACCTGCTCTACGCCGGTCCGCCCGAAGAACTAAAAAAAGTGAAAGAAAGCTACACCGGACAATATCTGTAAAACCTCCGAACCCATGTTAACGCTCAATTTCAACCCATTTCCGATACTCACTACCGAAAGGTTAGTGTTGCGCCGCCTGTCAGTTGATGACGGTCCCGAGATATTTCACCATCGCTCGGACCCAGCACTTAACGAGTATCTGGATCGTACACCATGTGCCTCAATCGACGAAGCTGTTGCATTCATACGAATGGTGAATGCGGCAATAGATGAGAATAGCAATGTGACATGGGGCATCACACTAAAAGGTCAAGACCGTCTCATTGGCACCATTGCCATTTGGAGGATCCAGAAAGAGCATCACAGAGGAGAGATCGGATATGTGATCACCAACGAACATCAGGGCAAAGGACTAATGAGCGAAGCATTGGCCGCTGTGATAGAATATGCATTCAGCGTCATCAAGTTACATTCCCTGGAAGCCAACATAAACCCGGCCAACACCCCTTCAAAGGTCTTGCTGGAACATCATGGCTTCATCAGGGAAGCCTACTTCCGCGAAAATTATTATCACAACGGTCATTTCGTCGATTCAGCGATTTACTCGCTGCTCACTCCCACTGCCCGAAACAATATCTGAGGCGTCATTTTGCACGAATAAAAAAGGGTTTTATAGCCATTTTCGGGCGGGGTATGTGCGTGGTTCTTATTGCAAAATATATTTCCTATATTGCAGTCTATAATTTAACTAACAAAATACTATTATATGTATTTGAATGGTACAAAATGTGCCTTCCTGGCATTGAGTTGTTTCCTGTCTGCGTCTGTAATGGCAAAGAACATTGTTCCCACCACGGGGCAAGGCGTACCTAAACCGCTGTGCTTCATTGAGAACAAAGGCCAGATGGAAAGCAAGGATGTCCAGTTTACCCTGTCATCGTCAGGTGTCAATCTATACATTGGTAAAGGTCAGCTGCATTACCAATTCAGAAAAATGGAAGGGGAAGTAGCCGGCGCGCCACGCATGCGTACCTATCGCATGGATGTGAAACTGCTGGGGGCCAATCCCGACGCCAAAGTGGAAACCACCGGCCAGCAGGCTTATTTCGAGAATTTCTACAATGGATCTTCTGCAAACGGCATCACCGCTCATTCATACAGCCGCATCACCTATAAAGAGGTTTACCCCGGCATTGACTGGGTACTTTACCTGAATGGCGATAAAGTGGAGTACGACTTTGTAGTTCATCCCGGGGCCGATGCCGGCCGCATCCAGTTGCAGTATGGCGGTGCCAGCAAACTGGGCATTTCTGCCGAAGGAGGCATTTGTGCTACTACGCCATTAGGAACTATCAGCGAAAAGAAGCCATACGCCTACGAAGCGGCAACAGGCAAAGAAGTAGCTGCCAACTTCCGCGTTAAAGGCGATGTGGTGAGTTTTGAAACAGGTAAATGTAACGGCACACTCACTATTGATCCGTTCATCCTTTGGAGCAGCTACTTCGGTGGTACGAACGAAGACGTGGCAACGGCCGTGCGCGTGAGCCCCGCAGGAAATATCTACATCGGTGGCTACAGCTCATCTACTACTCTCGGTTTTACCGGCACCGGTACTCCTTACGATGTTACTCAGAACGGTGGTTTCGACGCGTTCATCACCAAGTACGACGTTGCCGGCGTTCGTCAGTTCACCACTTACTTTGGTGGTGCAGGCAACGACAGGGGCACCTGCCTAGCTATCAACAACACCGGTGGCATTATTTCATTGGGCGGTGTTACTCAGGGTTCTACCGGTCTTGCATCGGGTGGTGCTTACCGTGGCGGCAACAGTGGCCTGATCGACGGCTTCATCTTTACGATCAACAATAATGGCGTCCGCCAGTGGAGCACCTACTACGGCGGCCCGGGAAATGACTACATCAACGGCATTACCAACGATGGTGCGGCCAACAACGTATATGTTACCGGCCGTACTGAAAGTGCTACACTCATTGCATCTGCAGGTGTCTTCCAAACAGCACTCAGTGGTTCAGCCGATGCGTTTATTGCCCGTTTCAACGGCGGCAGTGGCGCCAACTCATTCTCAACCTACTACGGTGGTACCGGGGTTGATGAAGGCCAGGGTATCTCTGCCGATGCGTCGGGTGGCAATGTTGTCATCACCGGCCAGACCAACAGTATCATCAACATTGCTACAGCAGGAGCCTATCAGGCAACTCTCGGCGGCAGTAACGATGCCTTCGTAGCCAAGATCAACAATACCGGCACCACGCGCCTCTGGGGTACTTACTTTGGAGGCAGCGGCTCTGAACAGGGCTCTGACGTGGTATGCAATACCGGCACGGGACTTATTTCCGTGATCGGCTACACAACCAGCACATCGGGTATCGCATCTGCCAACGCCCACCAGTCCGCTTATGGCGGTGGCAGCCAAGACGCATTCGTGGCTTCATTCTCGGGCGCGGGCGCCATGGCATGGAGCACTTACTACGGTGGTAACGATATTGACCTCGGAGAAAGCATCGCGCTTGACCCTAACGGCAATATCATTGTTGCAGGTGCCACATTCAGTAATACCGGCATCTCTACACCCGGCAGTCTGCAGCCTGCACTTGGCGGCAACTAGATGCCTTTGTGGGTAAGCTCACCCGCTTCGGTCAACGCATGTGGGGCACTTACTTTGGTAATACCCTCTACGACTACGGCTTTGGGGTAGCATGCGATGGTGGCGGTCAGATCCATCTGGCTGGTCATACTACCAGCACGGCAGGCATTGCAACAGCAGGCTCGGCCCAAACAGCCTATGGCGGTGGCACTTACGATGCTTTCATCACCAAATTCAGGCCAGACACCTTCGCGTTCATCAACCAACCGTTCACCGACACACTTGTATGTGCAGGTGGTCCGCTTACGGTTTCTTACACAGCTAACTTTGCACATCAACCAGGCAATACATTTACCGCTCAATTGTCAAACGCAGCCGGTAGCTTCGCGACACCGATCAATATCGGCTCAGCCACTGCTGTAGCATCAGGCACTATCAACTGTACAATCCCAGGTGGCACTCCGGTGGGTAGCGGTTACCGCATCCGTATAGTTTCCAGCAACCCGGCCTATACATCACCCGATCAGGTGGTGAACATACAGGTAGTGAGTTCTCTCCCGGCGCCAACTGTTATCTCAAATACGCCCGTGTGCGTAGGAGGCACTATCAACGTAGCAGCAACTGCACCATGGACTGTTAACTCTTACTCATGGAGCGGCCCTGCAGGCTTCACAGGCGCCGCAGCAACAGGATCTGTAGCTTCAGTTACTACGGCCAATGGCGGTGTGTATAGCGTGACACTCACACACAATGGCTGTCCTCCGGTAATCGGCACTACTTCAGTATTCGTAAACACAGTGATACCAACCGCACCGGTTGCTATCGCCAGCGCTCTTAACTGCAACGGCGGTACGATCTATCTTGGCGCCGATACGGCTGCAGGCTCAGTAACAGGTTCTTACTTCTGGAGCGGCCCGGGCGGTTTCACCGACAATACACAGTTCCCCACAATTACTCCGGCTACAGCGGCTAATGCAGGTGTGTACTCAGTAGTAGATACAATTGACGGTTGCCCTTCACCGGCAGCTACTGTTACCGTAACCGTTACACCTAACTCTATAGTTTCTGTCAGCATCTCAGTATCGCCAAACGACACAGTGTGCGGCGGCACATCAGTGAGCTTCAATGCATTGCCAATAAATGGTGGCGTGTCTCCTGCATTCCAGTGGATGAACGGTGCAACACCCGTAGTTGGTGCCATCACAGGCAGTTGGTCTTCATCAACGCTCACAGATGGCGCGATGATCTCCTGCGTGCTCACGAGCAATGCGGTTTGTCCGTTCCCTGCAGCAGCAAACAGCAACGTTATCAAAATGAACGTGATCACCAATGAGCCTTCAGCCTACATCTTTGCCAACCCGGGCATATCTGTCAATCCGGGCGATAGCATCGTGTTCAGCTCAGCGGTGTACAATGTGGGCGTAGGTGCTACCTACCAGTGGCGCGCTAATAGCACCGACATACCGGGTGCTACCAATGCTACCTACACGCGCCTCAACGTAACAACGTTCGATACCATCTCGCTGGTAGTTACCTCTACAATGGCTTGCGCAACGTCTAACTTCGCTATAAGCAACAAACTGGTGGCGCACCCTAATACGGCTGTGAACAATGTTCTGGCAGTACTTGAAAATGTAGAGCTGTTCCCTAACCCGAACAACGGTACATTCCACGTTACAGGGGACCTGTCAGGCTTTGGTCTGAACGAGGTAGTGCTGACTGTACTGAATCCGCTGGGTCAGGTTGTTTACAACAGAAACGCACCACTACGCAACGGCAAACTGGATGCATCGGTGCAGACAAGCACACTTGCTGCCGGCATCTACATGCTGAATGTGACCGCTGACGGCGTAAGCAAAGCGATCCGCTTCACGGTACAGCACTAATCACAAACAACTACAATTCAATTAAAAAGCCCTGTGCGCAAGCACGGGGCTTTTTTGTTAGCTCAGCATACCGGCGAGAAGGGCATTCCGCGCGAAAAGGAAGAGCTGTATACCACCCATAAATAAGCAGGGCCGCCTTGCGGCAGCCCTGCTGTTATTGTAAGATATTGACTTATAACGATTATGGGAAGATACCCAGCTCTTCGTAAGATACACCCACTTTGTTGATAGCAACTGTGAATGCAGCAGTACGCATATCCACTTTACCGTCAAGGCTCATGAGCGCTTCGCGGATCTCGTGGTAAGAACCGATCATTGTGTCTTCCAAACCTGAGTAAACCAGATCCACCTCATCAGGACCGTGAAGGAGCTGTGAACGCTCGATGTCGGTTACCCTTTTACCGGTAAGACCTTCAACCGCCTTGATGATACCATGGTTCTGGTTTTCGCTGAAACGCTTGTCCATACGTCCGAAACGAACGTGGCTAAGGTTTTTCAACCACTCGAAGTAAGATACTGTAACACCACCAGCGTTCAGGTACATGTCAGGAACTACGATAGCGCCTTTCTGGTTCAGGATCTCGTCTGCCTCAGGAGTCAGAGGACCGTTAGCACCTTCACCGATGATCTTAGCCTGGATACGTGCAGCGTTGCTGCCATTGATCACGTTCTCAAGAGCTGCAGGGATCAGGATGTCGCAAGGTTGCTCCAATGTATCAGCACTGTTCTTGATGTTGGTAGCACCAGGGAAGTTCAGGATAGATCCTGTAGCCTTGCGGTGTTCAACCACTTTGTAAACGTCCAGACCTTTTTCATCGTAGATACCGCCTTCGTATTCAGCCAGACCTACTACTTTAGCGCCATTATCGAAGAAGTACTTGGCAGCGTGGTAGCCCACATTACCCAGGCCCTGAACGATAACACGCTTGCCTTCGATACCAACTTCCATACCCAGGCGTTTCATATCTTCAGCGGTGTTGCACACCTCACGAACACCATAATAAACACCAAGACCTGTAGCCTCGGTACGACCACGAACACCACCCTGAGTCACAGGCTTACCTGTAACACAACCCAGTGCGTCTACTTCACCCGGCTTCAGAGAAGCGTAAGTGTCCACGATCCAGCTCATTTCGCGTCCGCCTGTACCGTAGTCAGGAGCAGGAACGTCGATGCCGGGGCCTATGAAGTTCTTCTTCACCAGTTCACTCGCATAACGGCGGGTGATCTTTTCGAGTTCGAACGTAGAGTATTTCTTAGGATTGATCTTGATACCACCTTTCGCACCACCGAACGGAACGTTCACGATAGCGCATTTGTAGGTCATCAGCGCGGCAAGAGCCATCACTTCGTCCTGATTTACATCCATGCTGTAACGGATACCTCCTTTACATGGCAGTTTGTGGTGAGAGTGCTGTACGCGGTAAGCTTCAATAACCTCGATGTTATCCCCGATGCGTACGGGAAACTTCATGCTGTAAACCGAATTACAAACCTTGATCTGCTGGAGAATTCCCGACTCGAAACGGGTGTATTTCGCAGCCTTATCAAAGTTGCGCTCCACACCCTGGAAGAAGCTGTAGTGACTGTTTTCCACTGTTTTTTGATTTTTGTGTGATTAATATTATTTAAAATTAATTCTGATTTTCCTTTTCCAACCTACTGATCTTCCGGTCGAGAACTACCAGGTAGGTAAAAATTCCCGCAAATATAGTGGCTAATACAACAACAACCACGTATATTTTACCGTTTGACCGCATTGTATCTGCCATTTCTGTCTGCGCCTGACCTGTAACCACTGAAAGCAGCAGCACCAGAATTGTAGCAAGTATTGATCTAAGCATTGGGCCTGACATTGTATTGATTAAAGATCGTTTTCCTTTTTGTGTTTTAGCAGTGCCAGTCTGATATTCAGACTAGCTATCCACGAGCCCAGCATGATCCAACCTGCATTTGCGGGCCAAAAGACCATGCGCATGTCGCTATCGAGATCGTACTTGGCAAAAGCAGGGTTACCACCGTTGCCCGGGTGCAGTGAATCGACCATACGCGGCAAAACAAACAGCAACGGAACGATCATGGCAAATGCAAACACATTATAAACTGCACTTATCTTAGCGCGCTTCTCGTCATCCCTCATGCCGCTGCGCAATATGCCATAGGCGAAGTAAATGAGCATCAGAATGGCGGTGCACAACTGCTTGGGATCGTTGCTCCAGGCAGCACCCCAGGTATATTTTCCCCACTCCATGCCCGTGAGCATCCCCAGAATGCTGAACAATATGCCCGTAGCGGTGAGCTGAGAAGCGAAAATATCATCCTCCAGCTTTCCTGAACGCAGGTATTTAATAGAATAAACAAAGGCCGCAGTGAACAGTACGATCATTGTGAACCACATGGGCACATGAAAGTACAGATTGCGGATGGTCTCGTTGAGTATGTCCAGTCGAGGCACGGGCATCATAAAGCCCGCCACAACTGTGAACAGCACCAGCACACCACACAATATTTTCCACCACCATGAACGCATCAGACCCTTTAAATTTTGTGCAAAAGTAGGCTTTTACCATTAAATACCATGCGGCAGCTGTGGGCTGCCGCATGATTAATATCAGTCATTTGGGAAGATCTACTGCACCACCAAAGTGGCCACGTAGCGGACCTTATCGTCGGTAATGGAAACGGCATACATACCGGCAGCCAATCCTGTGGTCTGCACCGACAAACGACCCGCCGTAGCGTGCCATGTAGCAGTGTGGCGCTGGCCAGTCACCGAAGTGAGGGTGACAGTAGCAACCGTACCTGCGGTTTCGGGCAGGTCTACTACAAACCCATCTGTTGCGGGGTTGGGATATAATTGCACCGTAATAGCTGGCAAAACAGCCTCATTGATATCGGTAGGAAACAGCCCTGAAGAATATTCGTGGTTCCATGTAACGGGGTTACCCGCGCTATCGATACCGGCAATAAGATATATCTTGTTGTTGGGGGCAGCTACTGCCATGGCATAACTGCGCTTGGCGAGACAAGGCAACGCTGTTTGCCATGTATTTGTCGCCGAATCGAGATAGACGTTGTTATCGAAGTTGGGTTGGGCAAAATAGCCCTGACCACCACCCATGTGGTAAATGCGCCCATGCTGGTAGGTGGTACCTGACGCAAAACGCGCCACCGGCATTACCGGACCATAAGACCATGAGTCGGTACCGGGATTGTAAATAGAGCAGGTATCATAAAATGAAGTATTGGCATAGTTCTTACCACCGAGGAAGTAGAATTTGCCACCCATGGCTGCACCGCCGCCCAGTTGCAACTTGCCCAATGCCAGCGGTGCCTTGGTGCTCCAGGTATTGGTGGCGATGTCATAGACTTCGTGTACGGCATAAGTAGCCGGCCAACCGCCGGTCACGTATATCTTACCATTCACTGCAGCGCCCGAAAAAAGCGACCTTGCTGTGGGCATTGGAGCCTTGGTGGTCCAGGTATTGGTGGCCGGGTTGTACTCTTCCACAACGTTCAGGGCTCCGGAAGAACTGTAGCCGCCGATGGCATAGAGTTTGCCACCAGATGCCACCACAAAAAGATCGTTGCGAGCCACGCTCATTGAGGCGCGGGTGGACCAAGTATCGGTGTAGACATTGTACGCATATACCGTGTTAACACCCGAACCTGAAACAACGCCACCAACAACATAAACGTAACTGTCTATACAGGCGGCCCCTCCCCCAGTAACGGCAACAGGCATTGGAGATTTAATGGTCCAGGTTTCGGCAGCCATAGCAGGCTGCAAGAAAAAGGCTGCAGAAAGCAGCAACAAGAGTTTTTTCATATAGGTATATTTTAATAAAAGTGTGGTCAAACTTACGAACAAAAGCAACACAAACCAGCGGCTTGAGACTAAAGACGACATAGCGCAAGGTATTTTGAAACTGCGTTGACAATTCCAGAGAGTTGAGAATGCTGAACATCCCCAATATTTTTTGCATCCAGTTTTTGCACTACTTGCCATTGATAATCAATGACGAAGTGGGAAGTTTGTTGCAAAAAACTGCGCAAAACCTGCGCACCTCTGCGCACCCATTTCCTAAAACTGCGCAGTGTGAGAAATGGAAAAATATTTCCATATAGGCTGTTTTGCACAGTTTTTTTGATCTATCACTCAAGTTACCGCCGTTGATGAAAACGTGCAAAAGAAAGTTTTATGGTAGTGCGTTTTTGGTAGTATGATAGAAATTTGATTCTCTGTTACGCGATCTTAAATACGCCAAAGAACTGCCGGCAAAACAGGAAAAATCCGGGCAGATTAGTTTCATTCGCCGGTCGGATACCGGCAGCCTATTATGCCGTAGGTAAAACCTACGGCAAACTGGGCTTGCGGATTCTCTCAATTTAACTTCCCAACCGGCAACTCCAAATGTAAAATTGAACGAGGGGGATTTCCCTCTCCGAATTGTACGAGGTATTGTTGTCCAACTTTTATCGTTCCATTTTTATAGGAAGGTGGCAGGGACTGAGTAGCCTCGTACTCAGTTTGATCAATCATGAAAGTATACTCCAATGCGTATTTGGGTACATTTTTGGCAATTGCCCACGTCTTAAATACCCTAGTAACTTTACCGGTTGCTTCGTATGTTTCTTCGCTTTGCTCAAATGTCGGCAACCAGGACAATGGCATATAATCGCCGGGATCTTGGGGATTTATCCGGATTTCATATTTCTCGCCTTCGTATCGCCCACAACTCATCCTCCCGGCACAATTGTATTTTTGTCCTTTGTAAAAATATTCCATCTCGCTTGCGCTTCCGCGACCATAGTTTACATGTGTCACAACACCAACACCTTTATCCCATTTATAAAAGTTCACGTTTGTACTTTGACCATCGTACCAAAAGGCGAATACCAATAATGAAAATGGTATCCCGAGTATTACCCATAGGGGTATATTTTGAAAAAGCTTTCTCATTACTATTTGCTATTAACCGGTCCTGTCACTTTGAATCGTCTACACAGCCTCCAGCAACAAGTTGGCGTCTATGTTCAGTTCTTTGTGTACCGTTTTGAGGAAGGCTACATCGGGGCGTTGTTTGCCACTCATTATCAACGATAGTTTCGCATCGCTAATGTTCAGTTTTTGGGCAAGCTGGGTCTGCTTCAGACGGAGATCGTACATCCGCATTTCTATGATGCCGGCCAGTGTAGTAGGTGGATCCACAGCAAATGTCTTTTGCTCATAGGCCTGTGCTTTCATAGCGAGCCTACGGACAGTGGCCATTTCTCTCTTGGAAAGATCAGTGCTGCCCCTACTCATCAGTGCGTCTATCTGCTGCATTACCGCATTATATTCTTCATCGGATAAGACGTCGTTGATTTTTTTCTTTCTTTCTTTCATTTTCACACTTTTCATACAACCGGATCAAACAATGGATGCATCTTTTAATTTATCGTATTCGGCATGCCTTCCAACAAACCGGATATAAACCGTGCGCACGTCAAAAAATATCATGGCAATAATCCGGTAATTTCCTCCACCTACATTGAACACAAATCTGTCATTACCAATGGCATCAACCGAATTACTGAAAACACGTTTGATCTCGTGAAAGCTACTCCAATCTGCCTTCGCCACTACCCTATACCAGTTATTGATAGTATCTTTTGCCTGCGGGTGCTTCTCAATAAATTCTCTGATGACTGGATAACTGATCACTACCATGGTGTTGGTTGTACACCAAAGTTACCTATTTTTTTAGAATTTCTAAAAATATGTAGCTTTTCATTTCAGCGAGAGTTAATACACCACCCAAACGCAGGCAATCGTGCGTCGGTAAGAACGCGAGGCCAAGAATTTGCTGTCGAAGCGTTTTCCCGTCAACCTGCCTGGAACATCGGACATTCGCTTTTACAACAACCGGCTTTCATTATAGGTGTTAAAAAATGACTACCCGACCGCAGTGTACGGCTATATTCGGTAATTTAGAGCGTTTATGAGTAGAAGAGCTGCAAGAAGAACGCGGGTGAACCTGATAGCAATGCTGCTGTTGCTGGTGTGCGGCGCACCTGCATGGGCATCTAAAATATTGATACCCATGGATGCCGAGAGTCAGGCTGCGCACCTGAAAGCATATGGCGTAGCCTATGCCACACTGAAGGGCGGCGTGCCCATAGACTGGCTGCTGAACTACAAGGGCGGCAGTTTTGGTATGGACCATCTGGACGGCATTGAGCGTATGTGCAAACTGCGGGGGGTATCGTATGAGGTGATCAGCGATGGCGAATACAACGGAATTGTAAACTCCATAATGCACCCAGACTTTAACGGAGACGTAATAAAGCTGGACAAACCACCACGCGTAGCAGTATATACCCCACCAAACAAAGAACCGTGGGACGATGCGGTGACACTGGTACTTACCTATGCCGAGATCCCGTTTGACAAGGTATATGACGATGAGGTGTTGCGCGGAGACCTTTCGAAATATGACTGGCTGCACCTGCACCACGAGGACTTTACCGGGCAGTATGGCAAGTTCTGGTACAGCTTCCGCAACGAGGCATGGTACCAGCACGACCAAAAGACAGCCGAAGCGAGTGCCGCGAAACATGGATTCAAAAAAGTATCGCAGCTGAAACTGGCCATTGCCAAAAAGATACGCGACTTTACAGCCGGCGGAGGTTACCTGTTTGCCATGTGCTCGGCAACGGACAGTTATGATATAGCACTGGCAGCAGAAGGAGTGGATATATGCGAATCTATGTTTGACGGTGACGGATCGGACCCGCAAGCGCAGCAAAAGCTGGACTACAGCCGATGCTTTGCCTTTAAAGATTTCACACTTGTGGCCAGCCCCATGCACTACGAGTACTCTAACATAGACAATACCGAGTACCGCACAGCAGTACCCATGAATATTGACTATTTCACGTTGTTCACGTTCTCGGCCAAATTCGACCCGGTGCCGGCTATGCTGTGCCAAAACCACACAACTACTATAAAGGGTTTTATGGGACAAACTACGGCGTTCCGCAAAGAGGTGCTGAAATCGGGAGTGCTGGTGATGGGCGATTTCAAACCATCGAACGAGGCACGTTACATACATGGCGAGTACGGCAAGGGCACGTGGACCTTTTATGGAGGTCATGATCCTGAGGACTACCAACACATGATACATGACCCGGTAACCGACCTGAATGTACACCCCTCTTCGCCCGGCTACCGCCTCATTCTCAATAACATATTGTTCCCGGCGGCCAAGAAGAAGCCCCGTAAGACGTAACCGACGTTTGGCCGTTAACGAATCAATAATAACATTAGTGAATAACGAGTGGGGGGCGATACAATAAAAGTTAAGAAATACTATCTATTTTCGGCCTCGAAATGAACAACAGGGTAGGATTAGGCGTTTTTGGCACATTCGGCGACCCGAATGGCTACCAGCAGCTGTTTTACCATGGCGTGGTTTTTGGCGGCAGCCTGGACCTGGACGAGACTAAAATTGAGTTTTATCCGGGCGAACGGCTATATGCCGTGAAACGCGAACTGCGCGATGGTATCTACACAGTGTGCCTGTGCGCCTACACCTTTGTTCGCGAATTGAATACCGAGCGGTTCGGCACCTTTCTGGGCAACTGCATCGTGCTGCAAGATGGATATGCCGAGGCCGACTATGTGTTCCGCGCACTGAATGCCCTGCATGACAATGTGGTGTGCAACACGCAAAACGTGGAAAATTCCATACTGGTGCCACAGCAAGCACAAGAGGTGGTGCTGCGTGAGGGGGAGGAATTTCTGGCATTGCGCGCCAATGTGATACCCGTGAGCAAGACCCCGTTCTTCAGCTCGGCAGTGACGGAAGGAAAGGAGTTTTTTGTTACTCCTAACCCACTTAGCGAGGACGACCGCAGCACACAGGTGACGCACCTTTTTGAGAAAGCACTGAAAGACTTTACGGATACTGAAACTATCTATTTCTCCTTTGACCGCAATGTGTATGAGTTTGTAGTGAAAGAAGGCAAGATAGAAGTGAAGGACTGGGACGACTACATAGAGTACAAACCAGCGGAAGCAGGTGTGGTGCGCACGAAAAAAGGAATTCACCGAGGTGCCGGCATGCACGAAGCGCCTGCCAACCACACGCACCCCAAGGCACCCGAACCCGACGACACACCATCATTCCCCACGCCGGAACCGGGCCACGAGGCATATATGCCACCGTTGCCCAAAACACCGGAGGAAAGATTTGCAAACACACCGGAGGAAGAAGATGATCCGTATCGTCCGTTTGACAGGTGGGACGAACCGATACCGGATAGTGGCTGGCCACGTGAGGAAGTGCGGTACAGAGTAAAGGAATACAACCGCCTTTTTACCTATACCAATACCCTGCTGGAGCACATGAACGATGCCACCGGTAGAAAAAAGAAGTCGGGCAAGACGAAAACTGCAACAAGCGACACGTCTATGCCGGTGAACGACTATGGCATAGAATATGAGGGCGAGCGCAGGAAGCGCAGACCGATAGGCGCTATCATATTACTGGGTATAGTTATATTGATGGGCGTAGCGGCGTTCTTTGTAACCCGATCGCGGAAGGCAGAAAAAGAACTAGTAAAACAAGAAGAGGTAACACCGGCTGCAATACAACAAGCCAATGTGGAGACTCCTGATAGTATGGTGAATCTGGCGGACAGCCTGATGGCAGACACAGTAATTGCCGACACGGTGGATGCTGAACCAACACCTGCCAAACAACCTATAGCCAAGGCTCCGGTAGGCAACGCACCAGCAGCTCCACAACCAACGGTGGCTGCACCTGCACCTGCACCGAGGCCTGCTCAGTCAGCACTGACACTGTCGGCACCAACAACCGCCGATGAGGAGGCGCCACGCCACCCACTGATGCCGCGTGAGACACCGGTTTACCTGAAGGCTCAAGTATTGCATCCGCGCCCGAATACTGAGTTGACCGGCAAAGATGTGCCGATGCTGCGCCAGATGGGCATAAAGAACAAGACCATAGCCGAGCTCACGCGACTGCTTTTCGACAATTCGCCCACCAACATAGGTATTATATACAAGGGGCATGAAGATGACTATGGCGCTGCACTATTGAACGCCAACAAACAGCACTTCAAACGCTATGGCGACAACTACGTGTGCATCATTGAAGATGACGGCCTATTGCGTATACCGGCATATAAAAGTCCGCGCCTGCCTGCAGTTTACCCCAAATAAAGAACCGCGCCACATAGCTGCAGCGCGGTAGGTTTTAGTGAGAAGATCATAGCAACCTACATCCTGAATGCCGGGTAGTATTGGCGTGCGATAGCTTCGTACTTCTGTGCCTCAGCCATATTGCCCAGTGCCTTGTACGACAATGCAAGGAATGGAATATCCTTTACATCGCCCGGATCGAGTGCCAATGCTTTAGAAATGGCATCGATAGTGCCCTGATAGTCCTTCATCTCGTAGTAACAATGGCCGAGGTTTGAGTAGCCATTCACATAGCCGGGATTGGCAGCGACCAGTTGTTTGAAGATGTTCACCGCTTCGGGATACTTGCGCGTATTGAGGTAAACAGCACCAAGGTTGTTGGCTGCATTCACATCAGACGGATTGAGCTCCAGCACTTTTTTAAAGAAAGGTTCGGCCTCTGCAAAGCGATTGGCGAAATAGTAAGACAGACCGAGCTGCATATAAGCCTCGCTGTAGCCCGGACTGATAGCCAGGCACTGATTAAGGTACAAAATTGCGGAGTCGAACTGATTTATTTTGGCGAATGCGGAACCGAGGTTGCAATATGCCTGCACAAAGTCGGCCTTGATCTGTATGGCGAGCTTGTAAGCTGCGATCGCTTCCGGTATGTGATTTGTGCGCAGGTACACAGTACCCAGATTATTGGCGGCAATAGACTGATAAGGACTCTGTGAGATAGCGGTCTTGAACGCATATTCGGCCGAGTCGTAGCGCAGCATATTGAGATAGGCAGTTCCCAGCTCGGTGAATGCATCTGTGTACTTCGGGAAAATCTCAATGGCTTTTTTGAGGTGCGTGATGCTTTGACGCAGGATCTCGCGGCGCTTGTTGGTGTCGGTCTCTTTTGGGAGCACGTTCTCAACCAGCTCATTGCCTACGTAGTAGTTAAGTCGACCATTTTCGGGAGACTTTTCGAGGTCTTTGGTGAACAATGTAGCATTATCTACCCACTCGGTATTGCGGGCAAACGTGAGGTAGGAGAACAACACACAAATGACTGTGAGCGCACCCACTGCAACCTTGTTCTTCAGGAATGCACCGAAGTCAGGATCGCCCTTGAGGAGATATTTATCGACCACGAGTGCAGCAAGCAGGCAGAAACCGGCAGATGCAAAGAACAAGAAACGTTCGCCCATGGCCGAGCCCATGAGAAAGAAAATATTAGAGAACAAAGCGATGGTTGCCAGATAGAACAGTAGACCAAACGCCCAAGGGTCTTTCTTATGTTTGAACAAACGCAGCAGTCCCACCACACCGGCGGCTACATATATAGCAACAGTGAGGAGCACCCAGACATCGGCAAATGACTTGTAGGGGATGCTACGGAAGCCATAGTCGTCGATGAGCGGATGAGGAATGACGAGCAACTTCACATACATACCCAGCGTGAAGAGCGCGGTGGCAATGCGAGATGCAAGGTCGGGGGCGCCAACAAGGGCATTATCGATGAACTCGACTGCTGTCGTACTGGCACCATAATCGCTGAGGATCTTGTGGCGGATGGCCAGGTAAATACCGGTAACTACCAGCGCGCCGGCTGTCATGTAGATGGCTTTGCGCTTATCGTCGTTGAGGTAAAAGAAGAACACCAGCGGAATAATACCCAGAAAGGTTACTACTGTTTCCTTAGACAAATAGGACAAGAACAAAGCGATGAGGCCCGCTACCAATTGCCATATCTTACTACTCTTCATGTAGTCGGCAAACAGATTCATTGCAAGGAATGCAAACAGAAAACAGAATATCTCGTCGAGGCTCTTGATGTTGGAGACAACTTCGGTATGTATGGGATGTACTGCAAACAGTAGCGATGCAATAAAAGCAACAACTGTGCGGCCTCCTTCGAACAGCTTATCGAGAAACAGGAAAAGAAGTACTGTGCAGATGGCGAAGAAGAGCACATTGAAGAAATGTCCGACAGCAGGGTTGAGCCCGAACATTCCGACCTCGGTGGCAAACATCACCAACGAAAGCGGGCGGTAGTTCTCGTTCTTGAGATAACCGAAACCTTTGAGACGCGGTGTCCTGAACAACTCGGGAATCCCATCGAAGCCCTGCGTGACGATGGTGTTCTTTGAATATACCATAGAATCATCGAGCACGAAACCATTCTGCAGGGTATTGAAGTAAATAAGGAAAGTAATAGCTGCCAATACAAGCGACAGCTTCAACTTAAGCGACAACCTGAATGAAGGTGCCTTTGCAGTGGGTGCGGCAGGCGCAACCACAGCCTTAGCCGGCTGAACGGCATCGTTCTGGGGCTTTTTTACTTGCGACTTCTTTGACATATTTAATAACGTTACAAAGCAGGTTTGAAAGTACCATTTTTTTCGGTTTTTGAGAACGGGATCAACGTGTAACCGCCACTCTTTGCGCAATTGCTTAATTTAGCCGCGACAAGACAACATCAAGTATTGGAGCTGAAAAACGGAAATAATGAAGGGGGGGCTCGGCCTGACATGGCACAAAATTGCTGACCATAGCCTGAGCGGCATGCCTGAAATGAAGCTACTGGAAACAGAGGTTTACGGTAAAAAAATAGGGCTGCTGAAACGAGGCGACCATATCTATGCTTTTGCTGCCAAATGCCCGCACGCGGGGGCACGCATGTGTGATGGCTGGCTGGACGCACAGGGCCGTATCGTATGCCCGGACCACAAATACAGGTTCGACCCGGCCAACGGGAGGAATACCAGCGGCGAAGGATACAAGCTGTTCACCTACCCTGTGGACATACGCGAAGATGAAATATGGGTGGGACTGATGAGTACAAACTAAAACCAAACAACAATCTACAACAAATGCGCCCACCATACCTTACAAAAGGATCAACAATTGGTATCACTTGCCCATCGGGGTATGTAGCACCTGAAAGGACTACCTATGCAATAAAGACATTGGAAGATTGGGGATTCAGGGTGATGTGCGGCAAAACAGTAGGCGCAGAGCATTACTATTTTGCCGGAACAGACGCTGAACGCCTTGCGGACCTTCAGGCGATGATGGATAACCCCGAAATTGATGCAATACTGATGGGTCGCGGCGGATATGGCATGAGCCGCATAATTGACGCACTGGACCTTACTGAATTTGCGAGACGACCTAAATGGCTGTGTGGGTTCAGCGACATAACGGTATTACACAACCACATCCATGCAAAAACGGGCATCGCAACGCTGCATAGCCCCATGTGCGGCGCTTTCAAACCCGACACAGTGGAACTGGACTACATGCATTCGTTCAGGCGGGCGCTGACGGGAGCTCCACTTGAGTATGTGATACCGACCTACCTCGCATAACCTACCGGGCAGTGCAACAGGTCTACTAACAGGCGGCAACCTGGCAATACTGGCGCACCTCACCGGTTCGGCATCGGAGGTGGACACGGCGGGAAAGATCCTGTTCATAGAAGACATAGGAGAACACCTGTATAATGCAGACCGATTAATGCTAAACCTGAAACGCGCGGGATTACTGGACAACTTAGCGGGTCTCATTGTTGGTAGTTTTACCGATATGCAGGATACCGAGCGTCCTTTCGGGCAGACAATAGAAGAGCTGATATGGGATAAAGTGAGTGAATATGACTATCCGGTTTGCTTTGGCTTCCCAACCGGACATCAGGACGTGAACTATACACTGATGCTGGGCGCGACACATACCCTGGTTGTGAATGACGGCGGAGCAGGCCTGCATTGCGCAGTAGAATAGAACCAGGGGCGTCACACCAAATAGAAAGAGGGCTGCAACGAACAAACGCTACAGCCCTCTTTAATTTATATCTCAACTAGGCAGTTACTTTCTGCTTTTTGAATTCGCCCTTGCTTTTACGGATGCGGCAAGACACCACCTTGTACTCAGGGCAAAGTGCTTCGGAATCCGCAACGCTGCTGGTGATGTTATTCAGCATGATCTCGGGGAAGTGGAACGTACTACTGAGAATACCCGGCTTCACCTCGTCGGAGATTTTCGCCTTGATGTCCACCTTGCCGCGCGGCGACTCCACACAAACCATGTCACCGTCTTTTATCAGGTGCTTGTCGGCATCTACCTGATTGATGAGCAACACGTCTTCTGTGACAATGAGTGCGTTATTGGTGCGACGTGTCATCGTGCCACAGTTGTAGTGCTCCAATTCGCGATTGGTGGTGATGATGTATGGGTAATCTTTCTCGTTCTGCACCAGTTCTTCCGACTTCTTGTAATTGTTGTGGATGAACTTTCCCTTGCCACGCTTGAACGTCTCCGTATGAAGGATGTCGGTTCCCTTGCCGTCTTTGGCAACAGGCCATTGCTTCCCGTTCTCTCCCAGTTCATTCCACTTCACACCTTCGAAGAAAGGAACAATACGTGAGATCTCTTCCAGAACCCACTCAGGATCGAATACCGCGGGTTGCTTGTAACCCATGCGATTCATGATATCGACCATTATCTGGCCGTCGCTACGTGTACCTTCGATAGGCTCTACCACTGCATTTACGCGCTGTATGCGGCGCTCGCCGTTGGTAAATGTGCCGCTCTTTTCGAGGAAGGAAGAAGCAGGTAATATGACGGTGGCGAGTTTTGCTGTTTCTGTCATGAACAGCTCCTGCACCACAAACAGTTCCAGTTTCCTGAGCGCTGCTGTGACATGATGTGTATTAGGGTCGGTCTGCGCCATGTCTTCGCCAACAACCCACATCGCCTTAAGTTTGTCGTCAAGGGCAGCCTCATACATCTTAGGTGTTTTCAGACCGGCATAGTTGGGTAACTTGGCGTTATAGAATTCCTCGTACTTTTTGTGGTATACGGGATCGGTAACGTCAAGGTAGCCTGCACCCTGATGTGGCTGGCAACCCATATCGGCAGCGCCCTGTACGTTGTTTTGTCCACGCAGCGGATTGACACCCACTCCCGGGCGACCAATATTGCCCGTGATCATGGCCAGACTGGCAATGAGCATGATGGTAAACGTGCCCTGACTGTGTTCGGTGACACCGAGGCCGTGAAACTCCATTGCATTCTTTGCGCTAGCATAGGCTATGGCAGCATCGCGTACAAGTTTACGATCGACACCGCATATCGCCTCCAGTTCATCTATATTCTGAGCAAGAATCTCTTGCTTAAATTCTTCGTAACCCTCAGTGCGGTTCGCAATGAAGTCTTTGTCCTCCTTGCCCTCACTGATGATGTAGTACAACATCATGTTGAGCACTGCCATGTTGGTACCCGGACGTAACTGCAGGTGATACGTTGCATACTTCGCCAATTCGGTGCGGCGCGGATCAATAACAATAGTCGTTTTCCCACTCAGTGCTACCTGCTTCATTTTAGCACCGGTAACAGGGTGACCATCGGTAGGATTGGCACCTATCACGAGGATGCAGTCGGTGTGCTTGAGGTCTTTTATTGAATTGGTTGCTGCACCCGTGCCGAAAGTACGCTGCATACCCAACGCAGTGGGTGAGTGACAAACGCGCGCGCAGCTATCTACGTTATTCGTGCCTATCACTGCCCTCATGAACTTTTGCACCAGGTAATTCTCTTCATTGGTGCCCCGGGCTGAGGACACAGCTGAAATTGAATCGGGACCGTATTTTTCACGTATCTCCGTAAGCTTCGCGACGATAAAGTCATATGCTTCATCCCAGGTAGCTTCAACAAACTCGCCATTCTTCTTGATGAGCGGTGTGCGTAACCTGTCGGGGTGGTTATAGAACGAAAAGGCAAAGCGACCCTTGAGACAGGTGTGCCCACCGTTAGCCTCAGCGGAATATGGAGCCTGAATAGACTTGATCTTTCCGCCCTTTACTGCGACCTCAAGATTGCAACCTACGCCACAATAAGTACACACGGTGCGTACTTTCTTATCTACCTGAATTGATTTTGACTCGAAAATATCTGATATGGCAGATGTTGGGCAAGCCTGTGCACATGCACCACAGCTGACACAATCACTTTGCTCGAAAGTAGTTTCAAGACTTTTGATGATGTGCGAGTCGAACCCACGCCCACCCATGCTGAGCACAAACTGCCCCTGTACTTCGTCGCAGGCGCGAACGCAGCGGAAGCAGTTAATGCACTTAGAGAAATCAGAGGTCATGTAAGCATGGCTCAGATCTTTCTTTCGATCGAGGTGGTTCTTCCCTTCCGGGTATCGCACATCGCGGATACCCACACGGGCAGCAACAGACTGCAATTCGCAGTTGTTGTTGACCTCACAGGTCAGGCAGTCAAGCGGGTGATCGGTTAGGACCAACTCAACAATATTCTTACGTAGCTTCTGTATCCTTTCAGACTCGGTGTAGATATATGAATTGGGCATTACCGGAGTGTGGCACGAGGCCATTGTCTTTACCGGACCGCCCTTGGCCAGTGCCACATCAACGCTACATACCCGGCAAGAACCGAACGGATCGAGATTGGGTGCATCGCACAATGTAGGAATAGCGTCCTTACCATGATGACGACGCATGAGGGTAAGAATGGTATCACCATCCTGAATCTCGTATGCCTGATCGTTAATGTATGCGATCTTGGCAGATACGTTAGACGGGGATCCGCCCGCATTTGCCTTGTTATCTACAAAAAATTGCTTGCTCATATGATCAATGAGTTTTTGACACCGTTGCTACAAATAAACTTCTTTCCTGCACAATGACCCGCTTGTGGCCAAAGGCTACAAGAACTCCGAACCAAATATAACGAAAACCGACGGGAAAAGTCTCAAAAAAAGCCATTCAAACGGAAGTTCTCACCAGAATACATGACGAGAATCACCTTTGCATTCCGGACCTAATATGACCGTAGTCACAAGTTGAGGAATCCATAAATGAGAGTTTTGCTGCAACCGCTCAGAAAAAAACCGGGAATGCATAATATAAAATCCGCACCTATAAAGATTGCCCTACCCTACGTTGTTCTCGGACTGGTATACATTACATTTTCCGACAAGATCGTAGACAATATTTTCCGCAATCATGTCGCCATAACGACCATACAAACCTACAAGGGTTACGGATTCATCCTTGTCACAGGTATCATGCTATTCCTTCTAAGTAGTCATTATATAAATGCGCTGAAGCGCGCCATTGACGCGAAAGCACAAAGCGATACATTCTATAGAACGCTGATCGTTCAGGCAAGTGACCTTGTACTGCTGACAAATGGAGCAGGCATCGTGAAATATGTGGGGCCAAACATCGCGCGCCTATTGGGATATACGCAAGAGGAATTCACAGGAGTGAATGTATTTGACTATCTCCCGAAGGAATCCATTGAACCAATGGAACAGTTAAGAAATTTGTCTCTAAATAGCCCCGGCAAAAGCCTGAAAGGAGAAACACCGGTGCGTCATAAAGACGGGAGCTGGATATGGATAGAGGGAAACGTTGTGAACAGAATGAACGACCCGGTAGTAGGAGGATTGCTGATCAACATCCGCGAAATAAGCGAGAGAAAAATTGCTGAAGAGAAAATTGCGACCAGCGAACTTCACTTCAAAGCTGCATTTGAACAAGTGGCAGTGGGAATGATCAATTTCGATCTGAGTGGCTCACCGGAACTGATCAACAACCAATTCCTGCAGTTGACGGGATTCTCAAGAGACCACCTCACATCCCTAAAATATCACGAACTATTTCCCAAGCCGGAACAGAAAACAGCAAAAGAGTTGTTTGACCAAGTGGTGCGCGGAGAAGCAACCGTTCCGATATCCACAGCAAAGGTTGTACGAGCCGACGGAACCACAATATGGGTGGAACAGTTGCTGACACTTATTCGTGATAGTGAAGGCAACGCACTATATATATCCTGCGCCGTTAATGACATTGACCAGTCTAAAAAAACAGAGGACGAACTAAAATACAAAACGAGAGAGCTGGATACATTTATCTACAGATCATCACACGATCTGAGGGGACCTATCACTACACTCATTGGACTGGCGGAAGTAGGTATGCACGACAATCTGGAAGCAGCAGCAACTGAATACCTGACCAACTGCAGAGAAGTGGCAATAAAGATGGAAAAGACATTGGATGACCTGATGGCAATAACTCAGATAAAACAATGGGACCCTCACTTTTCTGAAATAGACCCGAATAGGATCATAGAAAAAGCTCTGCACAACGACCAACTGGCAACCGAAATAGAACATACACATTTAGTGACAGAAGTGGCCCCTGACCGTATTTTCTGTTCTGACGAAAAGCTATTCGGCAAAATCGTTACACAATTGATGAACAATGCCATCATCTTCAGGCGCAGTACAGTGGAACATCGTGTATATGTGAACGTATCGTCCAACGAGCAATCGATACACCTGACGATTATGGATAACGGGATTGGTATTCCGGCAGAAAACCTGAACAAAGTATTTGATCTGCATTTCAGGGGGAATGAATCATCGAGAGGCAGTGGAATCGGGCTTTACCTTGTTAAATCGGCGGTGGAGAAACTGAACGGAAAAATAGAGTTGGAAAGCGTGCGTGGCGGCGGCACACGGGTGCATGTAACGATACCGAATGAGAAAGCAATCAAAACCTCTACCGTCAAGACTGTAAGACAAAGAGAACCTGCGTTTGCGTAAACCAGAAATATCACCGAAACCACGTTCGATAGCTAAAGCATCGAACCTAAAAAAGAAAGCAAATGAAGCTATTTTCGGCGCATTTTAGTTTTCTTCTCGGCGGCTTTTTCCGAGGTACGAAGAGTATCAGCAACATCATCGATAATTACCTCGCCGGTAACAATCGTATGCGCGGGCCAACGCTTCGGGGATCTGTATAGCATATATGGCGGCATGGTGCTGTTTGAAGAATCGAGCCTGAGGTTTTTAATCGAAATAAACTCATATCCGGGGGCCTGAATTGCTATATCGTACAATCCGTAGGGAAACGGACCTGCGGAAAAGAGGCCCTCCTTGTTGGTGAGCACCTCTGTCAAATAGCCGCCTGAGTTGTATATGTAAACGAATGCGCTATCGACCGGATACCCACGCTGATCAACGACAGAGCCGGATAACCTACCTACAACACCTCCGGATTTACCCTCCGGCATTTTACCGGATGTGCGCGTCTCGATCAGCGGAGCCGAACGAACAGACTGACCGGAAACAACGGTTGGATAGGCAAACAACAAAGTGAACCCGAGTGCACCCGTAAGTCTGTACAAACGGCTGTGTGGCTGTGGCGGGATATGCAACTGCCGGGATAATTGGGTAGAGAGAAACCTGCCACAAACTTTACCTTGGGATTTTGAAAAGTACGCAAAAAGTTCAGCATCGGTAAAACCGGTAAAATCAATGACAGTCTTGCAGCATTCGCGACAATGACGACCTGCATCAACGGGCGTCATTTGCTCCCAAGGTTGGTGACAGGGTGCTGCAACAGTAATTGAAAACGGAACTGGTTGTGGCATTAGGTTTATTAACTTATGTGAAGAAGAGGACTAATATTGTCCCGTACCTAGCATAACGAGCGTACATGGATGATCGGGGTTCAGGTAAAGCGTGACCGTATCGATCTCATCGGTGGAAGGTGGTGTTTTCAGTATCTCCATTCCATTTACCGATCCTCCGGTCTTTCCAACCGCCACCACAGGGTGGCCGTGTTGCTGCAGTCTTAGCATTGCCATATTGCTATAGCGGGACGGATTTTCAGAAGCACCGAGCACCAATGTTTTGTTCTTCATGCTCAACAGATTTTACATGAAGTTACGCCGTTTAGTGTTGCAGGAATGCAAAAACTAAAGCGACATGGCCACCATCTCGGCAATATCCAGCACCTTAACACTGTCTTCCTTCTCTTTATTCTTCACCCCATCGGTGAGCATAGTGGTGCAGAAAGGACAGTTGGCCGCTATGATGGTTGCACCGGTTTCAAGTGCCTGTTCGGCCCTATCAAAATTGATGCGGGTAGATCCCGGCTCTTCTTCTTTGAACATTTGCGCACCACCCGCACCGCAACACATACCATTGCTGCGGCAGCGTTTCATCTCTACCAATTCAGTATCAAACGCCTGCAACACTTCGCGTGGTGCTTCATATATGCCATTGCCACGGCCCAAATAACAACTGTCGTGATACGTGATCTTTTTGCCTTTGAAAGCACCTCCATCTTTGAGCACAACTTTGCCTTCATTGATAAGCTGCTGCAGGAAGGTAGTGTGGTGCATCACCTCATAATTACCGCCCAACTTAGGGTATTCATTTTTGAACACATTGAAACAATGCGGACAAATGGTAACTACCTTTTTAATGCCATACGCATTCAACGTGTTGATGTTGTTGTATGCCATCATCTGGAACAGAAACTCGTTACCGGCACGACGGGCAGGGTCGCCGGTACACATTTCTTCCTTGCCGAGTATTGCGAACTTCACTCCCACTTTATCCAATATCTGCGTGAAGGCACGGGTGATACGTTGTGCACGCTGGTCGAAAGAACCGGCACACCCAACCCAGAACAACACTTCAGGCATTTCCCCATTCGCGGCGTATTCCGCCATGCTTTTTATTGACATTGTTTCTCGTTTCGTTGTTAAAACATACTATTCACTGGCAACAGCACTAACCATTCACCCATGCATCGCGATCATCGGGACTGAATTTCCATGGCGCCATGTTGTTCTCAACATTTCCGAACATCAGATTCCATTCACCCGGAGCATTACTTTCTTCCATGATCAGGTTCCGACGCAACTGCATGATAATATCAAGCGGGTCGATAGACACCGGACACGCCTCCACACAAGCCTGGCAAGTAGTGCAAGCCCTCAATTCTTCGACTGAGATATAACCGTGCAGCAATGATTTTCCATCGTCTTTAAACTCGCCATTCTCGTTTATGTTCCTACCCACTTCTTCCATCCTGTCGCGGGTGTCCATCATTATTTTGCGTGGCGATAGCTTTTTGCCGGTAAGGTTGGCCGGGCATGACGAAGTGCAGCGACCACACTCAGTGCAGGAATAAGCATCAAGCAGATTCTTCCAGCTCAGGTCCATGATATCTTTGGCGCCAAAACGAGGCGGAGTAGCATCGCCTGTCGCAGCAGGGGCTTTGTCAGGCTCCATCATGTACAGCACTTCATTCTGTATCTCCTTCATGTTGCGCGCTTCGCCCTGAGGAACCAACTTGGCGTAAAACGCATTGGGAAATGCAAGAATTACGTGCAGATGTTTGGAATAAGGAAGATAATTGAGGAAGAGGAAGATACCCAGAATGTGCAACCACCAGCAGGTGCGTTCGATTCCTACTAAAGCACCGGCAGACATGCCGGAGAACATACCGGTGAGGTGGCTCGATATCCAGAAAGGCTCTGTTGCTGTGTAGTGTTCGGCCCCTAGTTGCTGCAAAGACAGGTCGGCAGCATTCATGATAAGGAATAATGACATGAGCACTACCTCAGTTACGAGAATGAGATTAGCATCGTTGCGCGGCCAGCCATTGAGCTCAGGCATATTGAGACGTCCTATTTTCAGGATATTTCTGCGTATCAGGAACATCACACAACCTATGAGCACCAGCGCTGCAAGGACCTCAAAGAAACCGACAAGGAACGAATACAAACCACCCAGAACCGGAGCGAAGATGCGATGGGCACCTGTGACCCCATCGATGAATATCTCAAGGATCTCGATATTTATGATGATGAAACCGGCATAAACGACCAAATGCAGCAAGGCTGGTATGGGCTTTTTGAACATCTTTTTCTGACCCAATGCCAGTAAAACCATGTTCCGCCAACGCTGATCCTTATTATCAGAGAGGTCTTCGTCGCGGCCCAACAGTACGTTGCGTCTCATTTCCTTGACCTTTTTGGCAAAGACATAAACCGCAGCCACCGCGCAAATGATAAATAAAATTTGTTGTGCTATATGCATCAGCCAGCCAATTTTACCCCGAAAGTAAAAGGTTTTACGGCAATTGTCAAAAATAGAGATACGCACCACCGCTTCATATATTACATATGATGCTTACATAGAGTATCATGTGCCAATTTGTTTGAAATTGACGCATAAACCGGTGCGAAAAATTGAACGATTGGAATTTCAAATACCTGCAATTCAGTACATTGCCTTTGCATTGTGTTGCAATAAGAATGAGCAACCCGGTCATTGCACTATTTGTTTGTCTGCTTTTCATGAGCCTGCCGGCTATGGCACAGGTAATGGACAGCACGCGCCGTGCCGACACATTGAAGCTAAGAAGTGCTATTCCCAAAACCGCCACAGAACCAGACACCGCCTTGCTGGTTGTACCCGAAAAAAAGAAACGACTGGAGGAAACCATTTTCAGAGGCGGGCCGCAGCAAGGATATGTGATACACGGCAAAGTGGCCGATGCGGCGACCGGCGAAGGGATCCCGTTTGCAACCGTATACTTCCCGGGTACACAAGAAGGAACAGCCGCTGACCTTGATGGCAATTTCATTCTAAGGCTGAAGAAACTACCATCAGATACGATGCGACTGGACGCTATCGGATACAAATCAGAAAGGAAGATCCTAAATAAGGCAAAGTATGAATACAACTATATCATAGAACTCCAGAGATCGCTTACAGAGCTGAATGAGGTGACCATAAAGGCAGGAGAAGACCCGGCTATAATGCTTGTAAAAAAGATCATAGAGCGAAAACCAAACAACAACCCCGACAGAGCCGACAACTATTCCTACGAAGCCTACAATAGGCTTGAGGCTGACCTACAACGCCTTAGAAAAGATCAGTTTGAAAAGGTGCCACTGCTGAAGAAGTATAGCTTCATCTACAACAATCTGGATACAGTATCAGAAAGCACTCCATATCTGCCGCTTTACCTTACCGAAACAATATCAGACTATTATTTCAGGAGCAAGCCCAAGAAAGTACGCGAGGTGATAAAGGCGAGCATGGTAAAAGGAGTGAACAATGAGAATATTGTAAAATACCTGGGCACCTTTCACCAGAACTTCAACGTGTACCGGAACTATGTGCCTGTATTTGATAAGAAGTTTGTGAGCCCCATAAGTGATGACGGCCTGCTGTTCTATAAATATAAGATCAAAGATACTCAGGTTGCCTACGGGCATAACATTATACTAGTTCAGTATGCCCCAAAACGACCACTCGAAAACTGCTTCACGGGTGATTTCTGGGTAGTAGACTCGGTATATGCCATTCAGCGGGTGAGCATGGAAGTGGCGAGAGAAGTGAACATCAACTGGGTTGACAACCTGGCGATGTATCAGGAATTTGCGCCAGTGGACACATTCTGGTTTTGTGTAAAAGACAAGTTCATTGCAGGATTCTCAGCATATAAGTCGAAGAAGCTGCCCGGCATGATCGGCAGGAAGACAACCACCTACCATCACATACGGATCAATAGCGACACAGTAGAAGCGGTACTTGACGATAAACAGATAAAGCAGGACGTGGTGAAACTGGACTCGGCCAAGCATCACAACGACGACTGGTGGTATGCCAACCGTCCTGACACCCTGACCAAGAACGAAAAGGCGATCTACAAAATGGTGGATACCATTGATCAGATGCCGATTACCACCGTTTACAAGCGACTGATCACGTTTGCAACTACAGGGGTAACTGACATAGGGCCTGTGATGTTCGGGCCATATTTCTATCTCTATAGTAACAATCCTGTAGAGGGAAACAGATTCCGACTCTCGCTCGGAACTCCCCGTAGCATAAAGAACTTCCAGCTTACTGGGTATGTGGCCTATGGCACGCGGGACGAGCGCTATAAATATGGCTTCAATGCATTGTGGATGATCAATCGGTCGCCATGGAGTTACCTGGAAGCGTATCACGCCCATGATGTGAGTTTCACCACGAACTATTATGACCAGGTGGGCGCAGACAATATTTTTAGCACAATGTTCCGAAAGCAGGGTGTACCCTGGAAGCTGGCTTTCACCCGCGATACCCGCATACAGTATTACAAACAATACTTCAACGGCTTCAGTCATAAATGGGTAGCAGAAAGACGAGATTTCACGCCCTATGACCCGTTACCATCTGAAGACCTGTTCAGAGACCATTTGGGAGCACCGGCAAACCATGTGGTAAGCGCTGAGTTAGGGGTGCACCTGAGGTTTGCCTATAAAGAAAAATATCTTGAAGGCCAGTTCAAGCGTGTGTCTATTGCCAGTAAGTATCCTGTTTTCAATATGGCGGTAACCACCGGAATAAAGGGCATAATGGACGGCGCCTACAGCTATCAGAAGGCACGCATGTCCATAACCGGGCTCACGTATATCCCGCCATTCGGAAACCTATACTACAATGTATTTGCGGGTAAGTACCTGGGAGGACCACTACCCTATCCATTGCTGGAGATACACCCGGGTAATGAGTACTATACCTATAACATGTACGCCTTTCAAATGATGAATAACTACGAGTTCCTGAGCGATCAGTACTTCGGATTTAACACGGAGCACAATCTGGGAGGGGGCATTTTTAACAGGATACCGTTGTTGAAGAAAATGAAGTTCAGGCAATTCTGGACAGCCAAGGGTGTAGTTGGATCGCTGAGTGAAAGCAACCAACAACTGAACCTGAACAAGGGCTACCCGTTCAGGACACTGAAAGGGTCGCCCTATCTGGAACTGGGTACAGGCATTTCCAACATCCTGCAGGTGGGCCGTATAGACTTTGTATGGCGTGTGACACCAAAGCCGATCTCATCTGAAGCGATGTGGCGTTACTTTGGTGTTTTCGGTAGTGTGAAATTTGAGTTCTAAAAAAAATGCGACGCCGGAGACCGACGTCGCACTACTGATAATATTTATCTGAATTATTTCTTGTTCACACTTGGCGTAACGCTCTTTACCGTAGCTTCTTTGGGTTTTGTTACACCAACCGGAGGCGCACCGGTCTTAATTGCAGGCACCGAAGGTTTTACCGAAGTATTTGCAGCTTTTACAGGCACAGACGGAGCTTTAACGGAGGGCGCTGCGGCCTTTGCTGATGCAGGTTTTGTTGCCGTTGCCTGAACGGGTTCTGGCACAGGTGTTTTCACTTCAGAAGAAGCAGGCGCGGTGGCTGACTTTGCCGCAACTGCCTTTTTCTTTTTCATCGCCTTCTTTCCCGGTTTGGGCATTTCATCGGCAGGCGCTACCCTATCGGTCTCTTTGTAGGGAGACTCATGACTATCCGGATTCTGATATACCATTACCTCATAGATTCCCTCCTCTGCAAGAAACCCGTTAAATATCACCTGTACATCGTGCATCCTCTTTTCCTCGCACACGTAATACTCAGATTTATCGGCAGCCAACTCTTTGTGGCAGGTTTTGGTGATCTCGTTCTTTATCTGGTTATAATCCTTAGCATTATTAGTTTGATAAGACACATAACACTCGTTCTGATTGATTATCGTGGTGGTAAAGAACTTACCGTTTACCGCATAACGGTGCGTGTAGGTGTTCTCCAGACCACGTTCAAATGATTTTGACTGAAGGAAATAGGTGAGCTGATCTTCCTTGTTACATATCTTCTTATTTTCCAGCATCTCCATAAATACGGGATACTGTGCAAAAGACATGTTTGCCGCTGCAGCCATGGCTACAAAAAGGAAGAATTTCTTCATATAAACAGTTATTTATCTCAAAGCTATAAAAGTATAGCTGAAAAAAGTAGCCGCTACAGTGCTTAATTTTGTTGGATGCACCATTTTCCTGTGAAGCTGCCGCTGCGTCTCGACTGGAGCGAGATGGACCTGTTCGGACACATCAATAATGTCTCGTACTTCAAGTATATACAGGCCTCTCGGGTCAATTATTGGGAGTTGACGGGCCTCGCGGCCACGTTCGAACACACAAAAGTGGGGCCTATATTGTTGTCGACAGGTTGTCAGTTCATCAAACCACTTCATTATCCCGGCGACATAACTGTGGAGGTGCGTATGGAATTTATGCGCAACACCAGTTTCGGGCTGCACCATCGCATTGTTACAGCCGATGGCACCGTGGCAGCCGAAGCTCATGATGTGATCGTGAATTTTGATTTCAACAAAAACGAAAAAACACCCATCAGCGACGCCTTCCGGAATGCGGCTGAACTGATAGAGGGAAAGAAATTCTGAGATCAGGACACATACAGGTCGCGCTGCAGTTTGGCACCGGGTGTTACTGCATAGTGTGACAGATCGGTTATGCCCTCAGACGCCAGTAACGCCTCATCCAAAAACAGATTCCCCGTGCAGCTTGCGGCATCGCGGCGAAGAATATAATAGGCGCAGTCGGCGAGTATCTCCGGCTTTCGGCTACATTCCATCAATGCCTCTCCGCCAATGATATTGCGCACAGCAGCAGTTGCAATTGTAGTAACGGGCCAAATGGAATTAGCTGCAATACCCGACTCGCGGAACTCGGCGGCCCAGCCCAAGGTCATCAGGCTCATGTTATACTTACTCATGGTGTACCCAACGAACGGTGCGAGCCAACGCGGATCAAGATCTATTGGTGGTGAAAGTGTGAGTATATGGGGATTAGTACCCTTGCGCAGAAAAGGAACACAATATTTGGTGACCAAATAGGTGCCGCGAACGTTGATATCATGCACGAGATCGAAGCGCTTCATATCTGTCTGCAAAGTATCGGTGAGTGATATGGCGGATGCATTGTTCACAAGAATATCGATACCTCCAAAGATGGATACTGCGCGTTGCACGGCAGCAAGCACCTGCTCTTCGTCGCGGATATCGCACTGCACCGCCAGACCACGACCACCCGCTTCGGTGACTTTCTGCGCCACAGAATGAATGGTTCCACCCAACCGGGGATCTTCTTTCACCGACTTGCCTATCACCACTACGTTTGCCCCTTCCCGTGCCAGCCTTAGTGCAATTGCCTCGCCAATGCCCCTGCTTGCTCCGGTAATAAATGCCGTCCTTCCGCTGAATTCCATGATGTTGTTTTAGTAGTACGAATTTACGGATTATCCCGCGTTGTACCGAATTACGTCCTGCTGTATGTACCTAACGCCCGGCGGTTTACCTTTGCATTCCCGATGGCATTCCCGGACAGGCAACAAATGAAGATCGTACTAGCACAACAAAACTACCATATTGGCAACTTCGAGGCCAACACCAACCGCATTTTAGCAGCAATTGCTGATGCAAAAGATCGCGGTGCCGATCTGGTGGTCTTCTCTGAGTTAGCGATCTGTGGCTACCCCCCGCGCGATTTCCTTGAGTTCAATGACTTTATAGACCAGGCCGGTGCCGCGCTGGATGTGATCAGGAATGCAGCGGACACAATAGGTGTGTTGATAGGCGTTCCCACCCGCAACCCCGAACCGGGCGGAAAAAATCTGTTCAACAGCGCTGTACTGCTGTACCAACAGAAAGTAGCCGGCATGGTACACAAGACGCTACTACCCACCTACGACATCTTTGATGAATACCGCTACTTCGAACCCGCATACAACTGGAACGCGCTGGAATTCAAAGGGCGCAGACTGGCGGTGACTATCTGCGAAGACATATGGAACCTGGGCGACGACCCCATGTACCGCATGTGCCCCATGGACAAACTGATGCCGCAGCAACCGGAGTTGATGATCAACCTCAGCGCGTCTCCGTTCGACTACCTGCATGCCGCAGGGCGAAAGGATATTGTTCGGCAAAATGTAACCAAGTATGGGTTGCCCATGATCTACTGCAATACAGTAGGCTCGCAAACAGAGATCGTATTTGACGGAGGTTCACTGGTGATGGACAACAAAGGGAATGTGATTACCGAGCTGCCCTACTTTGAGGAGGCCATACAGGAGGTTCTGTGGAATGAAGACGGCTCCATAACCGCAATAACAGCTACCTCACAACCCGACACAAAGGTTGACCCGTCCCGATTTGAAGGCATGAAGGCACCCGAAACCAACATTGCACAGACACACAAAGCAATATTGCTCGGTATCAGAGATTATTTTGGGAAGATGGGCTTTAAGAAGGCCATAGTGGCATCGTCGGGCGGCATAGATAGCGCCGTGGTGCTGGCGCTGGCTTGCGAGGCGCTGGGAGCCGAAAATGTCAGCGCATTGCTGCTTCCGTCGCAGTACTCTACGGGACACTCTGTGGATGATGCCGTGCAATTATCGAAGAACCTGAACAACCATTACGATATCATTGCTATAAAGGATGTGTACGCCGCCTACGAGGCAGCATTGGCACCTGTTTTCAAGGGGCTGCCCTTTAGTCTGGCTGAGGAGAATCTGCAGTCGCGCATACGTGGCGCGATGGTGATGGCGTTGGCCAACAAGTTCAACTACATACTGCTGAATACGTCCAATAAAAGCGAACTATCTACAGGCTACGGTACACTTTACGGCGACATGGCCGGCGGCCTCGGTGTGCTGGGCGACCTGTATAAAGTTCAGGTATATGCATTGGCGCGGTACATCAACCGCGACAAGGAGATCATTCCGCAGAACATTATTGACAAAGCCCCGAGCGCGGAACTACGCCCCGGGCAGAAGGATAGTGACAGTCTGCCCGAATACAACGAACTGGATCCCATCCTGTATCATTACATTGAAGAAAGGAAAGGGCCGGCTGAGATCATTGAGCTGGGGCACAACGCGGCATTGGTGGCACGCATCCTGCGTCTTGTGAACATGAACGAGTACAAACGCAACCAGTTCTGCCCCATTATACGGGTATCGCCCAAGGCTTTTGGTATAGGAAGAAGGGTGCCGATAGTGGGTAAATACCTCGGCTGATATTCGCGACAACGCACTTCTCCTCACAATTTAACTACTTCGCCACCAGCGAACACCTACCTTTGCGCCAATGAAACACCAAAACATCTCCACAGACAGCATTCTTAAACAACTAGGCATCAAGGCGCTCAACCCCATGCAGGAGGCCGCCATAGGAGCTGCTGCCGGCGGAGACAGTGATATAATGCTGTTATCGCCAACGGGGTCGGGTAAGACGCTGGCATTTCTTATTCCCATAGTGCAGGGGCTTGATGCATCTGTTACAACCACTCAGGCATTGATAGTAGTGCCCTCACGCGAGCTGGCACAGCAGATTGAACAAGTGTTTCGCAGCATGGGTACCGGCATAAAAATAACGGCATGTTATGGTGGACACCTGCGCGAGACCGAGGAGAACAATCTCATTCAGCCACCTGCTGTGATAGTGGGTACGCCCGGCCGTCTGGGTGATCACATCCGCCGGGGCAATATTACCACGCACAGCATCACCACGCTGGTGCTGGACGAATATGACAAAACACTGGAACTGGGCTTTGAGGAAGAAATGAGCTTCGTTGTATCATCTCTGCCGGCCGTGCAGCGCAGGGTACTTACCTCGGCCACACAAGCCCCCATGCTCATAGACGTTCTCAAATTTGATAACCTCATTACCCTCAACTTTCTGCCAACCGATGAAGTTCCTGCGCACCGACTGGAAGTGAAAGTGACCCACGCGATCGATCGAGATAAGGCAGACACGCTGTTTCAGCTGTTATGCACTTTAGGCAACCGTTCTACTATCATTTTCTGCAACCACAGAGAAGCGGTGGAACGTACCGCCCGACTGCTGTCTGAAAAAGGGATCATTTGCACCTTCTACCATGGCGGCATGGAACAACAGCAACGCGATGCCGCCCTCTGCAAGTTCCGCAACGGCACCGTGAACTTTCTGGTGACCACCGATCTTGCAGCACGTGGACTTGATATACCCAATATCCGCTACATCATCCACTACCACCTACCGGAGAACGAAGAAAGCTATACACACAGAAACGGTCGCACAGCGCGCATGGATGCATCCGGAACTGCCATCATGTTGCTAGGACCCGATGAGACTATGCCCGACTACATAACGGGTGAAGTAGCAGAACTGCAGCCAGATCCTGAAGCCGCACTGCCCGAGGCGCCGCAATGGGTGACGCTATTTATTGCCGCCGGCAAAAAAGACAAGGTGAACAAAGTGGATATTGTAGGCTTCCTGGCACATAAAGGGGCACTGAAAAAGGAAGACATCGGCCTGATAGAGGTGAAAGACTTCTTTTCATTTGTTGCCATCAGGAAATCTAAGGCCACGCATGCACTACACCTGATACGCAACGAAAAGATCAAGAACAAGAAGGTGATGATTGCAACCGCCAAGTAGCTGCATTTAAGCAGGCAGGGAGTATCGCGAACGAATAGTTTGGAAGCACGTCTATTTCATGCATTGAACATATTGCATGATCTTAGCCGCCTCTTTGGGTGGTATCAGTTTCGTGGCGTTATGCAATGATACGCTGGCAATTTTATTGAGCATAAAATGTGCTGCAGTAGGATCGGTTATACGGAAGAAACCCTGTACCAGATACTTACCGCTATTCACCGCACCACCAGCATACGCTCCTGCAGTCAAGGCACTGGCTTCCTGCACACACTTTACAGAAACTGTTTCGTCATCTATCACTGTTCCATCGTCAAAAACTATACGTGCGCCCCAGGTGTCGAAGTGCGGGTTATCGGTGGTAAAATGCAGTAATAACGCGAAAAAAGTATCACTCCTGAATTGCTTGATGACGGTGATATTTTTCAGGTCCGGACTCTTCAAAGTGCGTGCACCGGTGACATTGTCGGATGTAGTTCTTATCTGTGAACAAGGGTCCTTTTTTGCATAACCGGTAAACCCGGAAAGCACTAGAGCGATGATCAAAATCTGTTTCATGGGTATATTTTCAGCAAAGATAATTGTGATGGGATTTATATATTCAGTAGTCGGCTCTCAACTGAGGTTTAGTGACACTCAAAGCCCGGGACCGGCAATCGAACACATTTAGCAAAAAATGTACGTAATACTTACTACATTTGGCATCCGGCAGAAACGTTTGTAAGTTTTTGCTGTTTAATTATCCAATATGATAAAAATAACACTGCCTGACGGCTCGATAAGAGAATATGCCGCAGGAACAAGTTCCGCTGATGTCGCAAGATCTATCAGCGAAGGGTTGGCAAGAAAAGTACTTGCAGCCGAAGTGAATGGCGAGGTTTGGGACTCTGCCCGCCCCATCACCAGCGACGTCTCCCTCAAATTGCTGACGTGGGACGACAAGAATGCAAAATCAACATTCTGGCACTCATCCGCCCACCTTATGGCCGAGGCTCTTGAAGCACTTTACCCGGGTGTGAAATTTGGTATCGGACCTTCTATTGAGCAGGGTTTCTACTACGATATAGACCTTGGCGACCGTACTATTGGCGATGAAGACCTGAAGAAGATAGAAGACAAAATGAAGGAGCTGGCTAAGACCAACAGCACCTATGTTCGTCAGGATGTACCCAAGGACAAAGCGATTGCTTACTTTGCCGAAAAAGGCGACCAGTACAAACTGGAGCTGCTGGAAGGACTTGAGGATGGCAGCATCACTTTCTACACTCAGGGCAACTTCACCGATCTGTGCCGCGGCCCGCATATTCCGTCAACAGGCGCTATCAAGGCTGTAAAGCTCACAAATATTGCCGGTGCTTATTGGCGTGGTAACGAAAAGAACAAAATGCTCACCCGCATCTATGGTATCACCTTCCCTGCCCAGAAAGAACTGGACGAGTATGTGACCATGATGGAGGAAGCTAAGAAACGCGACCACCGTAAGCTGGGTAAGGAACTGGAACTATTCACCTTCTCTGAGAAAGTAGGTAGCGGTCTGCCTTTGTGGTTGCCGAAAGGTGCTATGCTGCGCGAAAGGCTGCAGCAATTCCTGCAACGTGCACAGCTGGAGACAGGCTATCTGCCTGTTATTACGCCGCACATAGGTAGTAAGCAATTGTATGTCACTTCAGGTCACTGGGAAAAGTATGGCAAGGACAGTTTCCGCCCCATCACTACCCCGCAGGAAGGCGAAGAGTTCATGCTGAAGCCAATGAACTGTCCGCACCACTGCGAGATCTACAAGTCATCCCCACGCTCTTATAAAGACCTTCCATTGCGTCTGGCTGAGTTTGGTACCGTGTACCGCTACGAACAGCGCGGCGAGCTGCACGGCCTCACACGCGTACGCGGCTTTACTCAGGATGACGCCCACCTGTTCTGTATGCCGGAGCAGGTATCAGCTGAATTCAAGAAGGTAATAGACCTGGTGTTGTATGTGTTTGAATCACTCGGCTTTACCGAATATACCGCACAGGTGTCTTTGCGCGATCAGGAAGATCGTAGTAAATACATAGGCTCTGAAGAGAACTGGGCTATTGCTGAGCAAGCCATCATTGACGCAGCGAAGGAAAAAGGATTGAATACAGTAATAGAATACGGCGAAGCTGCATTCTATGGCCCTAAGCTCGACTTCATGGTGCGCGACGCACTGGGCCGCAAATGGCAGCTGGGAACCATTCAGGTAGACTACAACCTGCCTGAGCGCTTTGAACTGGAATATGTGGATGTGGACAACACCCGCAAACGCCCGGTCATGATCCACCGTGCACCGTTTGGCAGCATGGAGCGATTCATAGCCGTGTTGCTGGAACACTGCGGTGGTAACCTGCCGTTGTGGCTTGCACCGCTCCAGGTAATGATATTGCCTATCAGCGACAAATACAGCGAATATGCACACCAGGTAGCAGCCCAACTGAAAGCAGCCGACATTCGTGCTGAACTGGACGAGAGGAGCGAAAAAATAGGTCGTAAGATCCGCGATACGGAATTGATGAAGACCCCGTATATGCTCATCGTCGGCGAAAAAGAAGCTGCTGACGGTACGGTTTCTGTTCGCAAACATGGCGAAGGAGACAAAGGTTCAATGCCGGTGGCCGCCTTCTGCGACGAGATAAAAAATATTGTGAACGAGCAGATAAAAGGAAAACGTAAAGGCTAAAGCGCCTAAAATTTGTATGGTGGAATTGCCATATTGATGAACAAATAATCTAATTTTGTCTGATAAACATAAAAAGCATTAATGCAGAAAAGACCAAAACCAAAACCTTTTTTCAGGCCCCGAGTGCCTCAGAATGAGCACCGTCTCAACAACGAGATCACAGCGCCGGAAGTGCGCGTGATAGGTGAAGATATAGAGCCGGGCATTTATCCGCTGGCTCAGGCGCTGAAATGGGCGCAGGAAAAGGAAGTGGACCTTGTAGAGATATCACCAAACGCGGTTCCGCCGGTGTGCAGGCTTATCGACTATAAAAAGTTCCTCTACGAAAAAAAGAAAAAAGACAAAGAACAGAAGGCTAAAGCAAAACAGTCGGAGGTAAAAGAAATTCGCTTCACTCCAAACACAGATGATCACGACTTTGATTTTAAAGCAAAACATGCCGAGAACTTCCTTCAGGAAGGTAACAAGGTAAAATGTTACGTTCAGTTCAAAGGAAGGGCCATCATGTTCCAGGAGCGCGGTGAACTACTGCTGCTGAAATTTGCCGAGCGTATGTCCGAATTTGGCACACTTGAATCAATGCCAAAGATGGAAGGACGCCGTATGTTGGCGATGTTTTCACCTAAAAAGAAAAAATAATAACAAAATTAGCAGGACAATACCTGCTAATTTTGTTATTCCCTCGTAAAAGTCAAGAAAAATTTTGCAAATCGAATTTTCCTGCTGTACTTTTACATTGTAAATCTGAAACAACAACTCGAATAATATATTTACTTCAGAGTTTTAAGAAGTTTTCATGGTGATAGGGTTTATAGGGGCTGGCCTGTTCTCAGGCTGGCTTTTTTATTTGTGGCCGGTCCAACATTTTTTCATTATTTTTTTGGGGATATTCATATACTCGTTAACTTTGTATAAGTTTTCATAGTGATAGGGTTTATAGGGGCTGGCCTGTTCTCAGGCTGGCTTTTTTATTTTTAGCCACTGCTCGCCCCACCCAACATCTGTTGTTTCCCCTTAATTGCCTAACTTAGAGCGAAATAGTCTGCAATGAGGCATTTCAGCATCGGCCTTCTCTTTTCCTTTCTTTTCAGCTTTGGCGCACATGCGCAACTTGCATCTTACCTCGACAATCAGAACCAATTGATGGTTTGGGATAAAGGAATGATAAGGAAGATTGATTTTCTGGCACCGGTAAGCATTAAAATAGGCCGGACAGCAATCCCCTATCTCGACAACTCAAGGTCATTCAAGATATATGCGAATAACCGTGTGACACCCGTAAACATCGGCTTCACCAACGCCTATTATGTAACGGACAATCTGGTAGCGTTCCTAAACCAGAAATCATTGAATGTGTTCGACAACGGAGTGATTAAAAACCTCACCAACGTCACCGATCAGTTCTTTGTGGCAGACAGTGTCATACTTTTCCTCGACTCCTATAAGGGCGCATACAAGGCCTACTATAAAGGGCAGATCTTTAATGTGGAAAGCTATTTCGCAGACAGCTCGTTGTCAGCGATCAAAGTAACCGACAACATAATAGCCTACAACAACTTTGCCAATCAGTTCCGCATCTTCTACCACGGCGAGCTATTGGCTCAGGAAGACTATCCGGTGAGTGGCTTCGAAGTGGGCCGCAACACGGCGGCTTATATTGATATTGACCGTAAGTTCAAGATCTTCCACAGCGGCAAAACCTTTATAGTCGATGACTTCCCGCCCAAGTCTTATAAAGTGGGCGACAACGTGGTTGCATTTGTAACAGCCGACGGGTACTTCAAGATATTTTACGAAGATAGTGTGCGTTCTGCCGGGTTCATGAATGGCGTGTATCAGGTGGTGGATAACATTGTGGCCTTCAAGGATCAAAGCAACATGCTAAAGGTGTTTTATAAAGGAGATATAACCACAGTTGATAACTACTACCCCACCAACATGGTGATCCAGTATAACTCGCTTGCGTACGTGAACTTTGGTAACACATTGCGTTTATTCTCAGAAGGCGAAGTATATGATGTCACAAACGCTGAACTCACCAACTGGCAACTGAACTATGACGTGATACAGTACCAGATGGGACAGAACATGTTCAAGGTGTTCCACAAAGGACAGGAATACTAAGTACGTCCAACTAGCTTAAAGTAAAGGGCTGAACGCGCGTTCAGCCCTTTACTTTTTAAAAAAAGACAAATACAATTATTTCATTGCCGCAAGTACTATGTTCCATGCCTCGGCTTCTTTGGCATCTGTAGCCGCGTTAATCTCCTCGGCACGGGCCAGCAACGGTTTCACCTCCGGATGTTCCTTCAGGTCCTGAGCATTGATACGGACATTTAAATAACACCCCTTAACGGCAGTACGCGCACACAAGGCACCTACACCTGCGTCACTCACGCTGTTAGGGTTGCCCTTTGCCGCCATCTGTATAGCGAGATCCATAGCCTGAAATGCCACCTCCATGGTACGGAACGGGATCTTGATCGCATAAATCGTTGCCGCCTCTATAGCAGCCTTGCGTGCCGCCTTCTCCTCGTCGGTAGCCTTTGGCAATCCGAATGCCGCCATGATAGCATTGAACGAATTGGTATCTTCATCTACAAGGTAAAGCATCTCTTTGATCAATTCCTGACCATGAGCCGCATGATCGCTGAATTCTTCCCAGCGATGGTCCCACCCTTTTTTGTGCGACGACAGGTTGGCCACCATGGTGCCCAATGCAGCGCCCATAGCGCCACACAAAGCGGAAACAGAACCACCGCCCGGCGCCGGAGACTCACTGGCAGTTTCCTGCGCAAAACGGGTCACGGTCATATCCACCAACTTCTTCGTTTCGATGTCCCTCAACCTGTATTCAATGATCTTCTTCTGCGGATCGAATGGGCCCAACTCGTCTAAGCCAAGCGACTTGATGGCAATACGAACCAACTCTGCCTCGCCCACACCCACACTACGCTGCTGCTTGCGCAGGAAGTACTTGCCGGCTTCCAGCAGTGCCTGCAACGGCACCAGGCCCACCAGCTCACTACCCGTCACCCGCAAGCCACGGGCTGTGGCACGTTCGCAAGCGGTATCAAACACCACATGCAGTGGTGTAGTGTTCATATTGGTAAGGTTAATGGATATCTGCGCCACCCCATACTCTTCAATGAACCATCCTATAGCCTTTACATTTTTTAAGAGACCGGGCACCCATACCGGCTCACCATTCGCGTCTTTTACCACCTTGCCATTATCATCCTTTTTCTGCCTGCCTTTCTCACGAATGTCAAATGCAACCGCATTGGCACGACGTGTTGAAGTTGTGTTGAGGTTGACGTTGTAAGCGATAAGGAAATCACGCGCGCCGATCACGGTAGCACCCGTACGCGCATTGAATGCTGCTGGTCCGTAATCAGGCTTCCAATCAGGTTTAACAATCTTGGCGGCAAGTCCCTCGTACTCTCCACTGCGAATATCAGCCAGATTGGTGCGGTAGGGCGCTGAAGCCGCATATTCATAGAGATAAACCGGAATATTAGCCTCCTCGCCTACCCTCTTTGCCAACTGCTTCGCAAATTCAACCGTTTCTTCCATGCTGATGCCTGAAACAGGTATCAGCGGACAAACGTCTGTAGCACCCATGCGCGGATGTTCTCCGCTGTGCTTGCTCATGTCTATCAGCTCCCCCGCCTTTTTTATAGCAAGAAAAGCCGCGTCGACCACTGCCTGCGGATTGCCGACAAACGTCACCACGGTACGGTTGGTAGCCTTTCCGGGATCCACATCCAGCAGGCGCACACCTTCCACGGTTTCTATCTCATCGGTTATCTGTTTGATGATGTTCATATCGCGCCCCTCACTGAAGTTGGGAACGCATTCTATAATAGCATTTGAAAAGTCTTTCATTGTCTGTAATTGTGGTTGCAAAAATAGGTGATGTAAAAGAGAAAGGCCGGCTATTTGGTGTCAAAGATCAGATACATTAAAATATTCCAAACGCAGACCAACGAAAGGAAGTAAATTTATAGTCTATATTAAGACAATATATTCCTATGAAGTATGCTACCCTTGTATTTGTTGTTCTTTTGTGCAGCGTGAATCTAAACGCTCAAATTAACAGTAAAGAGTTCGAGACCGTACCACTCAAAACACTACAAAGGACACTGGACAGCCTCCAGGCGCTTTCAGTATCACGCATGCAACTTGCAGGAAAGACAACCGCTTCAAACTTCGATACGACAACATTTACAGCACGAATAAACAGTAGCTGGGGTGCCGGCCTGAGCACATCTGAAAAGCTAAACGTGTTTGATACCTATTGGAAACAGATCGATTCATTTTATGCCAGTTTCAACGGATTACCTATGTATAACTGGGACTCCATAGTAAACGCAATGCGCACTGAGATCTCCGGAGGAGTAAGTAAGGGCAGGTTTGCAGGCATTATGGGGCAACTACTCGGGTACCTCAATGACGGCCACACCCACTTCTTCGATTTGGATCTGTTCTCTACCAGCAGTACATTCTGGGGCCGTCCGTTGTTTTACGGACCATCGGGTTCTTATGGAGGATGCCTCACCATGCTGGACGATTCATCGGTTATGGTTTATACTGCCGTTCCCGGCAACGTGCTTGGACTGCAACCGGGCGACAGGATACTTGGCTACAACGGAATTCCGTGGAAAGTTCTTGTACCACTGTTACTGCGCCATCAACTTCCAATGGGTGTTAGCGCCTATTCGACCGACTCCGCCACGTGGCACCGATATATGATATCTGTGCTTGGCAACTTCCTGATGTTCGACACACTGAATATTGAAAAATGCGACGGCACAAAAGTCAACTTCCCCACAACAATAATGACAAGCGCCTATACTGCCAACAACTTCTGTACTGAACAAATGGAAGTGCCCGGGGTAAAAAAAATGACCTACACCGATTATTACACCAACAACAAAATGGTGACATGGGGTGTGATAACCGGTACCGGCATTGGCTATGTGGCATTGTATGACTGTGGCGACATAAGCGGAGACAGTCTGCTGATTCCCATCAAAAGACTGGTTGAGGACAGTATGGTAGATGGACTGATCCTTGATATCCGCACCAACTTCGGAGGTTCTCTTCTCACTTACCGCAACGCATTTCATTACTTGAATAATGGAAATTTCGCGTGGATGGGATGGGCTGATAGGGTATCTCCTACCGACAGATACACAATGGACCCGTCGTTGGCACCTCCGTCAGCTTATGGCACAACCGATACCGACCCCAGTTACTTTGATAAGAAAATAGCACTACTCGTTGGCCCCGGCGCCATAAGTGCCGGCGATATTATGCAGATACTCTATACGCATCACCCTCAACTAAAGATAATAGGCAAACCCACCGCGGGGGCATTCGGATCGATAAGGTCAATAACAATGCCTTTTTCGAATTTCAATGCGTCACGACAAAACGGGGATTTTTACCGTGCTGAAGACAACACATTCTACCTGTCGCATCACAACTTCCCCATCGACTCATTTGTCTGGTTCAATAGGACGAGTGTCTGCAACAACGAAGACAATATACTGAACACAGCAATAAGGTGGATAAAGCCCGAACTCGGAGTCAACAGCACAGTTTCCGAAAACGCCGATGTACGTATCTACCCCAACCCTTCCACGGGGCATTTCAACATCCTGATAAAGAATGCTGTGGCGGGATCCGCTCAGATCTCACTGTACGATCCAATGGGCACTAGAATAGGTTCACTGACAAAAGATATAACTCCGGGTGACAACAAATTAAGGGTGGATTTTTCTGACACCGGTCTTTCATCGGGAACGTTCATTTTAGAGCTACGCTTCAATGGTTCTGAACCAATGCGCAGAAAAGTTACAATTATCAAATAAAACCGAACCTCCTCAAATAAAAAAGCTGCACATTGATCATGTGCAGCTTTTTATTTAATCTATAAAATTTACCTGGCCACATTCACCGCCCTCAGTTCCCTGATAACGGTAACCTTGATCTGGCCCGGGTATTGCATTTCTTTCTGGATCTTATCTGCGATCTCAAATGAGAGTTTCTGGCTGTCGGCATCAGAAACCTTTTCTGCCTCAACCAAAACGCGCAACTCGCGACCGGCCTGAATAGCGTATGCCTTCTCAACACCGTTATAGGTCATTGCCAGGTTTTCCAGGTCTTTTATGCGCTGCATGTAGCTTTGCATCATCTCGCGACGCGCACCCGGACGCGCACCACTTATGGCGTCACAAGCCTGAACGATAGGCGAAATGATATACAGCATCTCCATCTCATCGTGGTGGGCACCAATGGCGTTCACTATCGACGGATGCTCACCGCAACGTTCTGCTACCTTAGCACCCAGCAATGCGTGGCTCAGTTCTGTTTCTTCATCAGGCACTTTTCCAATATCGTGCAGCAGGCCGGCGCGTTTAGCCAGTTTCACCACTTTCTGTCCCAAGCCCAGCTCAGCAGCCATAATGCCGCACAGATTAGCTGTTTCTTTTGAGTGCATCAACAGGTTCTGACCATAGGACGAACGGAAGCGCATTTTACCCACCAGTCGCACCAGATCTTTATGCAAACCGTGAATGCCCAATTCTATGATGGTACGCTCACCTATCTCCATGATCTGCTCTTCCAACTGCTTTTTGGTCTTTTCCACCACTTCCTCAATACGGGCCGGGTGAATACGACCATCCTGAACAAGGCGTTGCAACGACAGTCGAGCCACTTCCCTACGGAACGGATCGAAACAGCTGAGCACAATAGCTTCAGGTGTGTCATCTATCACCAGGTCAACTCCGGTTGCTGCTTCCAACGCGCGGATGTTACGACCCTCACGACCAATGATCTGACCTTTTATCTCATCACTTTCCAGATTGAATACCGTAATGGCGTTTTCGATCGTTTGTTCTGCACCGGTACGCTGAATGCTCTGAATGATGATCTTCTTGGCTTCCTTCGAGGCATTTACCTTGGCCTCTTCCATTATGTCTTTCACATAGGCCATAGCACGGGTGCGTGCCTCTTCTTTCACCACCTCCATCAATTCAACCTTAGCCTGCTCTGCCGACAAACCCGCCACTTTTTCAAGGCGTTTCACGTGCTCTTCGTGGTGTTTGTCCAGTTCAGCCTTCTTGATGTTGAATGCTTTGATCTGGTTTTCCAGGCTTTCCTTCAGCGTTTCATTCTCCTGTGTCTGGCGCTGCAAAGCCGACGTCTTGTCATTAAGCTGCTGTTGCTGCTGCTTCAGCCTGTTTTCGTTCTCTGCGATCTTCTGGTTACGCTGCGATACTTCTTTGTCGTGTGTACTTTTTAACTGTAAAAAGTGCTCTTTGGCTTCGAGTAATTTCTTCTCTTTTAAGGTCTCTGCGAGTGTTTTTGCGTCTTCGATGGTCTTTTTAGCGAGTGCTTCGGCGTCGTCTATTTGCTGTTTAGTGTTTTTCGCGAATATGATCTTACCTAAAAATATACCTATGACGAGAGCCACTATCGCAAAGACAACGGCTACAATGGTCGATCCCATAATTGTTTAAAAATTTTATTTGATGAATAGTCATTTTCACACACCCATTTACATTATTGATTGCAAAATATTAAAAAGGGCATAGTATTAGCGTGCTAAGTTAATAAAACATTTCGATTGTCGCCAACCAATGAATCACACATATAAATGCGTAATGTTAAAAACTTCCGGCAACTGAAAAACATCTCCTTACTACCTTTACACATCATATAAATATTATATCCCGTCATGCCTGTTGTTCTCGGTTTCGCCTACTGCAATGTACCTGTAATGCCCGTGAGAGCTGATGCTTTTCACACGGCCGAGCAGACCACACAGCTGCTATTTGGCGAAAAAGCTGAGATTTTAGAGACCAACAACAGAGACTGGGCACGTATCCGCTGTACGTGGGACGATTACGAAGGCTGGTGCAAACTGTCACAGTTGGCACTCATTCAGAAAAAAGAACACCGCAAAGAGGCCAGATACTTCGTGGCCGGGCACAATGGCCGCGTGATGATGCCAAAGGGAGAAATATTACTACCGATGGGTAGTGTGTTGCACAACATGAAGGGCGGAAAACTGGACCTGAACGGTGATACCGGAAAATTCAAGGGTAAGAAGGGCAAACAGGCCAATTCGGAACTCTCGGAGGCCAACATAGCCGCAGCGGCGCTGAAGTACCTGCACGCTCCTTATCAGTGGGGTGGTCGTTCAGTGTCCGGCATAGATTGTTCTGGTTTCACTCAAATGGTGTTCAAACTCTGCAACTTCAAACTGATGCGCGATGCCTCTCAGCAGGCCACCCAGGGCGAGGTGGTAGATTTCCTCGTTAACGCGCGTTGCGGCGACCTCGCTTTCTTCGAAGAACGAGAAGATCAGATCAACCACGTGGGCCTGCTTCTTAACAATGAAACCATCATTCACGCCACCGACGCAGCTGGCAGGGTTGTAATAGACCGCTTCGATCAGGGCGGTATCATCAGCACCCTGCTGAAAAAGCGGACCCACAAACTGCGCATGGTCCGCCGGGTGTTTTAATAGTTCAGAACCACTTTTGCCTGCTAAAAAGGTCACATTACATGAAAAGTCAGGATTGGGAACTACAACTGGAACGTCAGCGCTACGAGCAAGATCTGTTGATGGATCCGCGCAATGCGGAAGCTCATTTTGACCTTGCGGCTTTACTTGAAGACCACTTTAAAGAATATGACCTTGCCCGCAAACATATAGAGGCTGCCGTAGAACTTGAACCCGACAATGATGCGGCTCACTTTAACCTGGGGCTGCTACTAACCAGTCATTTTGCAGAACACGACCTTGCCCGCACTCACTTCGAGAAAGCATTGGCTATAGCACCGGACGATAGCATGACTCTATACCAGCTGGCATTGCTTTACGACGACCACCTCAACGATGAAAACTTGGCCAATACCTATTATGAACAGGCCATCGACACCGATCCATTCAATGCCCTGGCGCACGCCAGCTATGCCACATTCCTGAGCAATAAAGCACATAACTATAATAAGGCATCCATGCATTACCAGTTTGCAATGGACCTTGAACCTGAAGATGCAGACCACCTCAACAACATGGGGCTGCTGATGCAACATCAGTTCGCTAACTACGAAAAGGCAAGACAATGTTATGAGCAGGCAATAGAGAAAGATGGCACAATTGCTGACATACACGTCAATCTCGCCAACCTGATAGACGCTCATTTTTCAGAGCTGGATCTGGCGGAGCATCACTACCTTGAAGCACTCAGGCTGGAACCGGAACTCGCCCGCGCCCACTACGACTATGCTGTAATGCTATCTTATAGTCAGAACAGGCTGGATGAAGCACGCTCTCATTTCGAGACGGCCGTGAGCCTGCAGAATGACCATGCAAGTGCCCTGCGCGAACTGGCCATTCTGCTTACGGAGCACTACAAGGAGCACGAAGAAGCACGGGGCCTTTTTGAACGCTCCTTGAAAGCAGAACCTGACAATTACGAAGCAAATCTGCTATTCGCCAATCTGCTGGACGACCACGCAAAGGACTACGAAAAGGCGATGCACCACTATATGCGGGCCATGGATATAGACCCCGGCAACCCGAATACGTACTGTGAGTGCGCGGTGATGCAGATGCAAAGTCTGAAACAACCGCACAAAGCCCTCAGCAACTTAAAACATGCGCTGGAACTGGATCCAGACCATGCCGAAAGTCATGCACGGCTATGCAGTCTGTATATCACTGCGCTGAACGACATTTCACTCGCGAAATTCCACTACGAAAAAGCAGTTGCTCTGGACGAGCATTACAAAGACCTCATCACAGAACAGATCTTCAAGGAAGCCGGACTATAATACAACACCCGCCATTCGGCGGGTGTTGTATTATACGGATTAGCTGTTTCGCATTAAGGCATATCCTCTGAATGACGGCGAGTATACCCCTTCATGATACCCTTTCCGGTTTCACGAACGAATGAAAGTATCTCATCTCGTTCGTCAGAAACAGGGATGTCAGTTTCAATGATACTCAACGCCTTCGACACATTATATCCGCGCACAAATAATATCCTGTAAATATCCAGTATCTGGTTGATCTTATCAGTTGAGTATCCGCGGCGTTTCAGACCTACGGAATTGACACCCACGTACGATAATGGCTCACGAGCCGCCTTCACATACGGCGGAATATCTTTCCTCACCAGCGAACCACCTGTTACAAAAGAATGCGATCCAATACGAACAAACTGCTGCACTGCAGTGAGTCCGGCAAGTACCACATAGTCGCCCACAATGATGTGCCCGGCCAAAGTTGTATTGTTCGAGAAAACGCAATAGTTACCAACCTGGCAATCGTGTGCGATGTGGCTATATGCCATTATGAGGCAATTGTTGCCTATTCTGGTCTCGTTTCGGTCTGTGGTGCCTCTGTTTATGGTAACACACTCACGAATGGTTGTGTTATCTCCTATTATCGTCACTGTATCCTCGCCCTTGTATTTTAGGTCCTGCGGGATAGCAGAAATAACTGAGCTTGGAAATATCTGACAGTTCTTGCCTATTCTGGCACCTTCCATTATCGTCACATTGGAGCCTATCCAGGTCCCCTCGCCGATCTCCACATTCTTATGAACGGTTGTGAAAGGGTCTATCCTTACGTTTGGAGCGATCTTTGCATCCGGGTGTACGTATGTAAGCGGGTGAATCATTTCTTATTTTTTACGGATGAGTTGGGCTACCAGTTCAGCCTCGGTAGCGAGTTTGTTGCCTACATATGCTGTCGCCTTCATCTCACAGATACCTCTGCGGATAGGGCTCAGCAATTCCAGCTTCAAGATAAGGGTGTCTCCCGGACGCACGATCTGCTTAAACTTCACTTTGTCTATCTTCAGGAAGTAGGTGTCATAATTTTCAGGGTCGCTGATGTTGTTCAGCGCCAGTATACCACCTGTCTGTGCCAACGCCTCAATCTGCAACACACCGGGCATTACCGGATTCCCCGGGAAGTGCCCCTGGAAAAAGTGTTCATTGAAAGTGACGCTCTTGATACCCACCACATGATTGTCGCTCAGTTCTATGATCTTGTCAACAAGAAGGAACGGAAACTTATGCGGCAACACCTTTGTGATGTGTGTGATATCGTAGATAGCCTCCTGCGATGGATCGTAGTGTGGAATATCAGCGATGTGCTTGTTCTTCTTTATGTATTGCTTGATCCTACGCGCGAATTCCACGTTGGTGGCGTGGCCCGGCCTGTTGGCAATGATATGCGCCTTAATAGAATGCCCAGCCAGTGCGAGGTCGCCTACAACATCGAGCAATTTGTGGCGGGCGGGCTCGTTAGGAAAATGCAACTGAATATTGTTCAGGATACCCTCTTGCTTCACCTCAATTTTCTGCTTATTGAACACTTTTGCGAGGCGCTCCAATTCAGACTGCTCTACCACCTTATCCACCACAACTATCGCGTTACTCAGGTCGCCTCCTTTGATCAGGTTGTTATCAAGCAGGTACTCCAATTCATGCAGAAAGCAGAAAGTGCGGCAAGGGCCTATCTCAGTTCTAAACTCCGAAAGGCTCTTCAATGCCGCATGTTGTGTGCCGAGAACAGGTGAATTAAAATCAATCAGCGCAGTTATCTGGTAATCATTAGATGGCAATGCGAGCATGTCCACCTTCTTCACCGGATCGTAGTAGTGGATGTTACTATCTATTGAGTACACAACCCTGCGTGCTTCCTGCTCTTCAATGCCTGCACTTTCGATAGCGTCCATGAACTCTCTGGAACTACCATCCAAAATCGGCACCTCGGGTCCGTTTATCTCAATAAGCACATTATCCACACCCAACCCCACAAGCGCTGCCATAGTGTGTTCAATAGTGCTTACTCTTGCTCCGTTATACTCAATAGTGGTACCCCTCGAGGTATCCACCACAAAATCTACATCGGCCTTAACCACCGGCTGATCCGGCAGATCAACCCTTTGGAAACGGATACCGTGTCCGGGATTTGCCGGCTTCATGGTCATTTTCACCGTTTGGCCGGTATGCAAGCCTACGCCACTTAAGGTAACGGGGCTTTTTAATGTCTGTTGATTCTGATTGATATTTGTTTGTGACAATGCTTTGAGTTTTTCCTTAATTGGGAGAATATTTTTCTTTGCCTGATTCCGTTTACTGTGACCTCTGCCCTTGCAACTGCATTGTGAGTTCAGTCACAATCTCTTCCAATTTCAGTAAACGAGCCTGCAAATCTGGCAAATTTCTAAAAATTGCCTGACTTTTTAACGAATTTTTATATTCAAAGGCGGGTGATCCGTTTAAAGTGACATTTTCACTGGTCACCGATTTGGAAAGACCACTTTGCGCGTTGATCCTGGTGCCATCGGCAAGATGGATATGCCCCACTATTCCTACCTGACCACCTATGATACAATTTTTACCGATCTTGGTACTACCCGAAATACCTGTTTGTGCCGCTATCACAGTATTCTCTCCTATCTCCACATTATGCGCTACCTGTATCAGGTTGTCCAGCTTCACACCTTTCCTTATTATAGTTGACCCCATTGTAGCGCGATCCACTGTAGTATTCGCCCCTATTTCCACATCATCCTCTATGATCACATTTCCTATCTGTGCTATTTTCTTGTACGTACCATCCTTCAGCGGGGCAAAACCAAATCCATCGCCCCCTATCACCGACCCGGCATGAATGATAACTCTTTCACCCAGGACGCATCCATGGTACACTTTGACACCTGAATATATTTTCGAACCTTTTCCAACCACTGTATTATTTCCAACATACGCTCCGGGGTAAACCTTTACACCATCAGCCAATACCGCATTCTCACCAATATATGAAAATGCCCCTATATACACGTCCTTCCCGATCTTTGCAGTAGACGCAACATAAGATGGTTGTTCAATACCCACGTTTCCGCTACCCGAAATGATGTGATCGTATTGCTCCAGCAACATAGCAAAACTGGCATAAGCGTCTTTTACCCTTATCAAAGTAGGGGTTACAGGGCGAAGCAACACAAGTGTTTCATTTATCAATACCGCCGATGCGGAGGAAGTGTATAAATACTCTTCATACTTAGGGTTCGATAGAAAGCACAGATCTCCGGGACCCGCTTCTTCGATCTTGGCAACATTGCTCACCTTCTGTTCGGGGTCACCTTCCAACTTCCCCTGTACCAATGCTGCGATCTGCTGTGCTGTAAACTGCATGTATGTCCTTATTTCAATTTTGATTCACTTTGCCTGAAAACCTATCAGGCACATTTCATAACAGAGGGGCATACTTTTTACATTACTGTATGTAGCAAATGTAGTTTTTATGTACCGCACCCGCAATAGTCTGATTGACCAACGTATCTTCTATCTCTGTAATATTTCGCACCTCTCCGTTCTTCATTGCGATCTGTATCAATTCGTCCTTCACATTATACGTATTGTTTGAGGTTTTGCCGGCAAACACAAAATACTGCATCTCATCTTCTGAAAAACCTCTTTGCTTTCGTGCTTTTTCCTTCCTTTCTGCCAATTGCTCCTCCACATGATCAGTCACAAAAGAAACCTTATACAACCGCCTGAGAACAAGCATCTTGCACAACTCCGCCAATACGCTATCTTCATGCTGTTGCCATACTTTTATTGCCGAAGTCACATCTGCGTCATCTAACTCGCAATAACGATCTAGATGTCCCGGGTCTTTCAGAAAGTCCTGTTCCGTAAGGTCCTGTTGCAAAAAGTAGGCCAAAGAAGGTGTGGCGAAGAGCTTACCGCCATTCCCGCAAATTTCCTTGGCTCGTTTCAGGATATTAACAAGCAACATCTCCGAGCCCAGAACTGTCTTATGCAGGTATACCTGCCAATACATCAGCCTTCTGGCGATGATAAACTTTTCCACCGACTGCACACCTTTCTCTTCCACCATAAGCTCGTTGTTCTGTACTGTCAGCATCTGTAAAATGCGGTCGTAACCTATAACCCCTTCTGAAACCCCTGTGTAGAAACTATCCCTGTTAAGGTAATCCATCCTATCAACATCAAGCTGACTGGACACCAACTGATGCAAATAACGAACCGGATAGGACCTGTCAAACACACCGATAGCACGTTCCAGAATGCCCCCCATTTCCTGATTCATTCTCTTCATGATCAGATGGGAAAGCACCTCGTGACGAACACCAACCAACGTATGCTCTGAGGAATGTGAGTAGGGCCCATGGCCAATATCGTGCAACAACGCGGCCATTCGGGCTGCCAGATAATCTTCTTTTGAGGTAACTATGCCCTTGGCATTCAGCTCATCCATGGCTTTGCCGGCCAAATGGCAGGCACCCAAAGAATGTGCCAAACGCGAATGGGACGCTCCGGGATAGACCAGATCTGCAAATCCCATCTGCCTGATACGACGCAACCGTTGAAACCACGGATGATCTATGATCCGCATCAACTCAGGCTCCGGAAACCTTATAAAACCATAAACAGGATCGTTAATGATCTTGACTTTAATACTCATTCGGGGTGTAAATTACCTTAATTTTTGCTTTGCGGTCGATTACGGACACTTCATGACACATATGTTACATTCATGAAAAAGGGGCACATCGCTGTGCCCCTCGATTATTGTTTCCATTAATTTATTGCTCCATCACGAAGTGGAACACTTTCTGTTCTGTTCCGCTGCGGAGTGTCAGGATGTACATACCGTTGGCAAGGCTACCGTCCATTTTGATCTGTGTTTCCAGATGTCCCTGCTTGGTGCTTACTGCGCCGCGGTACACTACCTGACCCAGCATATCTGCTACATCGATGTTTACATCATCATTGCCGGTACCCAGTGTGCCGCGCACCGTGAAGATGCCCTTGTTCGGGTTTGGTAACAACCTCAGGTCGCTCACTACTGCTGCTGTGGTTGATGAACCCAATGGTGTTGTAGTGATGAACACCCAATCGTGTGTACCTATGTTGGCACATACACCGCTGCTGGTAACAATGCAGGCTATAGAGTCGTAGTCGTTGAAGATAGCCGTATAAGTGTCGTTGGTGGCACCAGGAACCGGATAACCGTTCACCTTCCATTGGAACTTAGGATTTGGTCCTGCGTCCTCAACAGATGCATGCAGCACAACCGGCTTGCCCGCTGTCACCACAAAACCAGGCTCAGGCCATACTGTAACTTTTGGTATCAGGATCGAGTCTACACTCAACGCTACGTCTCCGCTGGTCACTGTGTTCGCCGTGCGGCAACGGTAGTCACTGGTCATGCGCAGGTTCACCACATCTCCGTCTACCGGTATGTAGCTGTACGTGCTGCCTGTACCCACTACTACACCGTTCACCAACCACTGGTACACCGGTGTTGCACCACCATAAGAAGGTGCAGCCGTGAACGTAACAGGGTTGAACTGACAGATGGTATCGTTTGGTGTAGTGAGCACGCCTGCTACCGGTGTTGCTGTTGGCAGCACTGTGAGTGTCCTCACGCCTGTTGCCGTAGTTGTTGCCAGACAGTCTTCGTTGCTGGTCATAGTCACTGTTACCACGTCTCCGTGAGCAGGTACAAAGGCGTAGCTGCCTGCTGTGCTCACACTCACTCCGTTCACCTTCCACAGGTAGGTAGGAGTAGTGCCGCCGTTCACAGGTACGGCAGTCAGCGTCACTGACTGACCCGGACAAACACTGTCGTACGGACTGATACCTATTGATACCGCAGGAGTGATAAGCGGGTTGATCACCACATTGGCGCTGCCGCTCATGTTGCGCTGACAGCCGCTGGTCACGTCTGTAGCCAGTACAGTGTAGACACCTGCTGCAGTATGCAGTCCGAAGTTGAGACCGAAGCCTGTGCCCGGCAGGTAGCCTGTAACTGAAGAACCACGGTACAGCTCGTAGCTGACACCAGGCTGAGAACCACCCAAGCCGATGGTAACACCTGTACCGCCTGCGCAGTAGTTGCCACCGCCTGATACGTTATACACGTTTGGCAGCGGATCAACGCTAACCGTCTTGATGGCCATACAACCTGTTACAGGGAGTACGTAGCTGATGGTTACCACGCCCAGTGATACTGAAGTGGCCACACCTGTTGCAGGGTCGATGTTCGCGATCGCAGGATTGCTGCTCACCCATGAACCACCGGCCATTGCGTTGGTGAATGTATTCGCTGAACCCATACAGATGTGCGGGTTGCCCGTGATAGTAGGAGGTGTAACGTTAACTGTAACCTGCACCCTTGTCAGACAGCCTGTAGCCCCGAGTATGTAGCTGATGTTGGTATGACCCGCAGCGATACCTGTCACTACTCCCGACAGATAACCAACTGTAGCTGCTGCCGTGGTGTCGCTTACCCAGATGCCACCCGGAGTAGGCGTGCTGGCCAGCGTGATGGTTGAACCTTCACATACCTGCAGTGGTCCTGTTATCGGTGTAGGTAGTGCATTCACTGTGATGGTGCGAACGTTAAAGCAACCTGTGCTCACCGAATAGGTGATCACCGCTGTTCCTGCCGAGATGCCATGTATCATACCTGTGAGCGGGTCTGCTGTAGCGCGGGCAGTATTGCTGCTGCTCCATGTACCACCTGCTGTAGGATGGGTCATTACTATTGAGTCGTTCACACATACCTGTGATGGTCCGCCTACAACTGCAGGCAATGTGATCACCGTTACTTCGTTTACCGCGCGGCAACCGCTACCCAGTGTGTACGTAACAGGGATGACACCAGCTGTGATACCGCTCACAACCCCTGTGAGTGTATGGATGGTACCATATACCATTGATGTAGGGTTCTGACTCCATGTGCCACCAGCAGGGCTGCTGGTAAGGTTAGTAGCGAAGCCTGCGCACACGCTCAGTGAACCCGAGATAGGTGCAGGGTTGTCGTGTACTGTGATCGCTTTTGTTGCGATACAGCCTGTAGGCAGTACGTACGAGATGATAACCGTACCGGCAGAGATACCGCCGAATACGCCCGTAACACCATCTATCGTGCCCCTTGCAGGGTTGCTGCTTACCCAGCCTCCGCCCGGTGTCGCGCACGTGTACAATGCCACATCACCCACACATACATCAGAGTTACCCACGATGATGTTCGGAAGCGGATTAACAGTTACTTCATGTGTACGGAAGCAGCCAGTTGGCAACGTGTACGTGATGAGGGTTACGCCCATTCCCATTACACCAGGTGTCATCGCTGACATACCGGTGATAACGCCTGTAAGCGCACCTGCGTTCGCAACACCCGGATCTGCTGATGACCACAGACCTGTTGTTGATGTAGTTGTCAACACGATCGTAGAGCCTTCACACACCTGGTTAGGTCCGCCGATCGTTCCCGGCAAGCCGTTGACCGTAACGGTGAACATCGCGTTACAGCCTGAACCTAATGTATAGGTAACTGTAACTACTCCGCCTGATATGGCTGTCAGCAGACCGCTTGTTGTGTTAATAGTAGCAATCGTTGTATCGCTGCTGCTCCAGGTACCACCCGGTGTTGCGTTGCTGTATATTGCTGTATTGCCTTCACATATCTGGATAGGGCCTGTGGTACCAACTGGTATCGGGTTCACCGTTACCGGATGAGTAGATGCACAACCTGTAGACAGTGTGTAGGTGACCATTCCGGAGCCTAAACCCGTACCGGTAACTGCACCTGTAACAGGATCAACTAAAGCAATTCCCGGTATGGTGGTAGGACTCCAGACACCGCCACTGATAGCATTGTACAGCATCCTCGTCTGACCCAGACACATGTCATTAGGACCGGTGATCGGATATGGTGCCAGGATCAGGAATACATCCTTCGTTGTCTTACAACCCGTAGGCAATGTATAGGTGATCGTTGCCGTATCTACGCTCACACCGGTAGCCATACCTGTTGTAGGATCTATCGTCAATATTGTCGTGTCACTGCTCGTCCATGTACCACCGCCGGGGCTGCTCAGGTACATTGTAGAACTCAGGTTACAGAAGCCTGCACTACCCGTGATCGTTGATGGCAGTGGCTGCACTGTCGCAACTACTGACCTTGAACAGCCTGTAACAGGAAGTGTATAAGATATGTTCGCTGTGCCAAGGCTCAGGCCTGATACTGCACCCGAAGCGTCCACCGGTGCTACCGCTGTGTTGCTGCTGCTCCATGTACCGCCTGCGCTGGCTGTAGCCAGTGTCTGTGTCAGTCCGATACATACGTTCAGGTTGCCCGTGATCGTGGCCGGCTGTGGCTGTACTGTTACCGTCGTTGTGCGTACACAGCCGATGCCGAACATATAGCTGATAGTCGCTGTGCCTGCGCTCACACCTGTAACATCGCCCGTTGCCGGGTTCACTGTCACCTCCGCGTTAGCGCTGCTCCATACACCACCCGCCGGACTGCTGCTCAGTGTCACCGTAGCGTTCTCACACACCCACATAGGTGCGGGGCCGGTGATGATCGCAGGCAATGCGTGTACTGTCACTATCGCTGTGTTGCGGCAGCCTGTGCTCAGCGTGTAGCTGATCGTGCTCGTACCTGCTGCTATACCCGTCACTATACCTGTAGATGCGCCTACCGTAGCTGTGCCCGGTGTGCCGCTGCTCCATGCACCTGATGGTGTACCATTACTTAATGTTGTTGTCTGGCCTTCACACACCTGAAGGGTGCCGCCTATAGCTGCAGGGATCGGATTAACCGTCGCTACCGCGGTAACCTGACAGCCCGTACCCAGTGTGTAGGTGATATTTGTTGTGCCTGCTATCAGGCCGTTGATCGTTCCGCTCGTTGAGCCTACCGTTGCTACAGTGGTGTTTGATGACACCCATGTACCGCCCGGGGTGGTAGTGGTCAGTGTGCCTGTGGCCGCCTCACATACCTGAAGGGATCCGCCGATAGCCGATGGCAGCGCATATACGGTAACTACCTGTGTCGTACGGCACGTAGTAGGTAATGTATAGGTTACAGTTGCTGTGGCAGAACCTGTACCGCCGCTCACACCTGTCACCACTCCTGTACCAGAGCCTATCGTTGCTGTTGCCAGCGGACTGATGCTCCAGGTGCCACCTGTTGAAAGCGTGCTCA
>JBGAQG010000054.1:0-12369 GCA_044220845.1 Flavipsychrobacter sp.
GAGATGCCTCCGTCACCGTTGCTTTAGTTACAGAAAAAGCTATCTGTGGCGTACACACCACAAATTGTCCACCAACACCCACGGCGTACCAGGCATTTGTTACACTCTGAGCTTCCGGAGAACAGGGACCGTACAATATGTTAGCTGCATTTATCGACGCTGTCCTCATATCTGCATATGTCGCATTATTCGCCAATACCAACTCAGATTGATATAGGATAATGCCGGATTTTGTCCACCCCAAAGGGTTCACAACATAACTGTTTCCCAACCCATTTGTACCGGTACCACCATTCACCAGCAGATAGTACCAGTAATTCATGAGTCCACTGTTCCTGTGTACACCACAATAGTCATTACCACCTGTTGGGGTACACCCAACTACATTGATCCAGTTGGTACCACCATAAGTATTTGGCTGCCCCTGAAGAAGCGGAGAGCTCATGCTGCGTAACGGCTCTGTGCCTATCTCCTCGCCCATCTCCCAGGCATTCTTCGGCATTGCGTCTACCTCATGCGGGTCCGCCCAATGTTCTATCGTTGCGCCCCAGCAGTCGCTGAAAGCCTCGTTCAAAGCACCCGACTCCTTTTCATAGATCAGATCACTCGTCGCCTGACACACGCCGTGCCCTATTTCATGGGCAGTAACATCCATACTGGTCAGCGGACTAAATCCGCCCGCCGCAATACCCGAGCCATCGCCATAGGTCATTGACACACCGTTCCAATATGCGTTGTTGTAGTTAGTGCCATAATGAACGTACTGCAACAATATCCCGTTCATCCCGTCCCAACTGAGCCTGCCATGTTCTGTGAAAAAATAATCATACACCTTTGACGCTCCCCAGTGTGCATCTAATGCAACATTATTACTCGGAATATTCGGCCAGGTATTGGTTGCACTTGCAAACTGTGTTGCAGCACCGTATGACGTTCCATTACCCATGTTAAGGGTATGAACACCATCCCCCCTTGTTGAATCAAACAAGTAGTAAGTTGACGGCATTGTAGCCGACTGGAATGGAACAACTCCACTGTAGCGTGATGCACCTGTTGCCGCGACATGCTTGATCATCTGGTTCGAGAAAAGAACATGCCCGTCATTTGCATCAATATAAACAACCTGCCTGCTCAACGGCTCCTCTGCATAAATATCGAATGAATACGCCAGATGCAACTGCCTATCTTCCTTTGCGTCGCGCATATCCTCTATCCATACAAGAGTGCCTTTAGGCAGATAGGAAGTATCTGATTTGTGATACAATTTCTTTATGTACTCCTCTTCAACCGGGTTCTGCCACTTGTATTTCGACGCCCCTACAAAACTCAACGCACTTGCGAGCGCTTCAGACTCCGATTTTGATGGTGTAACAGGCAGGTCACTTGTTGGTCGGTAGTAGTTACCTGTCATGAAACTCACTTTCCCGTCACGACCAGTAAGTGTGTACCCACCATGTGCCACTTTTATCCCCTTGTAGAACTCTTCGTATCTATCGGTTGTAATACCAGCTTTGGTAGTTATACTGTTCTTAAAACGCAAAGACGTAGGGCCACCTTGCTTCATATCCAGTACACCGGAAAAAACAAGATCAGGCTGTGTCATTACATACACCGACTCCGGTCCGAAAGAGACAGACGTTGGCGTGTTATCTATCGCATTTCTTGTCTGAGAAATTACACCGCTTTGAGAAACCTGAGCCTGAGAAGCCGTCGATAAAACACCTAACAACAACGCAACAATCACGTTACGCAACAATCCGGCACGCGACATCAAATGACATTTTTTCATCTGCATCAATAAAATTTGCTTAAAGTTAATGTAAAAACATCAACATTAGTGCCTCAATGTCAGATAAATAGCCTCCGGCCCTGCTACTTTAATGTTTCGATCTTGTTCGGGTAGTCTTAGTTAATTCACCGGGCTTTCCAACCTTAAATTCATTATTGTCAGGATTCTTTTCAATCAGTAATAACCTGGGGTCTAACACCACTTTGTATGGCCGCTCTTTCACCGCTATCTTCAACTTATTAATACCCTGGTGAAGCTTGTACTTATTCAAACTAATCAACTCACTCCTATTCTTAAACACGCCGATCTCTACATAGCTATCACCATTAGCTTTTACTTCCTTACCTGCACTGTCAGCATAGTTCTTTTCAAATTGAACGGTCAGGTCCACATCGTAACCGCCATTCGTAGCAGTCCTTCTGGCATCAGTGATCTTACTGTTGTGTATTGTGATCTTCTCAAACAGGTCGGTAACAAAATACTGCAATGAGTCTGGAGTCGACTGCCTGATGCTGGCTATCAGATCCAAAGTAGTTGGATAGGGAGGCCCCTTAAAGGCAAACTTCTCTATAAAACGTCTCACCGCGGCATTCATGCTGTCCTCACCAAGATACTTGTTCAACGCATGCATTTGAACACCACCCTTCTGATAAAGAATATAGGACTGACCTGCATCGGCATACGCCCATGGTTTCTCCTTCTCCGATTCGCCCGACCGGGATCGCAGGTAATTATCCATCTCTATCTTCAAAAATTTTCGCAAACGCTCCTCTCCATATTCGCGTTCCAAAACCATTATAGCTCCATACTGCGCCAACGATTCAGACAAAATATTGGAACCTTCAACATCAGCTCCCACCACCTGATGCGCAAACCACTGATGGGCCACCTCATGCGCGGTCACATAAAACGGATAGTCAACATTATCTGACTCCTTAGCATTCACATCGGCAATAAAACCAATTCCCTCTGAGAAAGGAATGGTATTCGGGAACGACTGCGCAAATGTTGCATACCTTGGAAACTCGAGAATTCTCACCTGCTTGTGCTGATAATTTGAAAACGATGCAGTGTAGTAACTCAAAGACTTCTTGATTCCATTAATCATCCGGTCCAGATTGTATTCATGTCCGGGATGATAGAATATCTCCAGATTCACACCGTTCCATACGTCTCTTTTCACTTTATAACGAGCCGACAAGAATGAATAGAAATTCAAGATCTTGCTATCCATCTTGTAGTGATAGAATTTTCGCCCTTTATCTTCCCATTCTTTCTGCAAATAGCCAGGAGCCACTGCTATCTGATCGCGTTCTGTACTTACGGTAGCATCAAGCGTCACAAAGTCAGCATCATGAATAAACAGGTTGCGCTGCCATGCTGTTGTGTCATTGATCTTATTGGCAGTTGGGCGATAGGCAAGCCCATACTTCTTTCTGTCAGCATTGTCCGAAATTTCATACTGTTCATTATACCCGATAGATGGAAGAAAACTCTGATTATTAATAAACGTACCATTGTATAAAGGCGTCGCCAAACCCGTAAAACCATTCTCAAACCCACGACTCACCATCTCCATGTCAAAGTCCAACGAAACGCTTGCGCCCGGCATCAAGGGGCTTTCCAATTTCAAGATACGGTAGTCCGCTATCACCGAGTCTTTATACACTTCTTTGTACGGCAGACCAAGTGCCATCTTCCTTACCTTCAACTTACCCGGCATGATCACATGCACCGAGTCAATCTGCGCGTTGGATTTATTCACCAGCACGTAGCTACCCTCTACATGCAATGCCCTTTTTGACGGATACAGATCCAGAAAGAGTTTCACATCAGATATCTTGGGTTGCGGTATCCCCTTGTATTTTCTGTAAGTCCTTTCGTAGGCTACCTGCTCTTTTTCCTGCTCAGTGTTTGTCTTGAAATCATTCAGCACATTAGTGTTGTAGTAAATAAAACCACCACAAACTATAAAGACAACAAAACTTCCGGTAACAAGACCCCACGATCTTTTATTGACACTTGTCAATGCCTCAGTTATGCGCAGCTTCAGGCTCCTCTCGGTTCCCCGTGCCCATAACAGACTGGATAACCCAGCTAGCGCTAAACAAAATGCGCCCCAGTATAATTTAAACACTAAATAGGGCCACACACTATGTCCGAAACCGTTCATGTCCGAATACACGACAGCGGGATTAGATGAGAAAACAAGGAGGTTGTGTTTCAGAACTAATGGCGCAAAAACAGAATTCCAGAAATAGAATAGAGCCACAATAAAGTAACCAAGGTATTTGTTGCGTACTAACGTCTGCACAAACACTGACAGGATAGCGAGAAACACCATATCAGGCAATACGATACCTAGCAAATACTGAACATATAATATGGGTTCGATATTGGTATAGCCTTTGGACAACTGCACAAGGATACCGCATAACATAATGATACCGACAAGTATCACTTGCATAAATATCAGACCGAACATCTTACTGGCATAGAAAGCCCAGTTAGGCACCGGTAGCGCGTCGGTAATATTGCTCATCCTGAATTCTCGCTCCCTCCACACAAGTTCTCCTCCGAACAATATGGTCAGTATCACAATAAACAACGTGAAGGTCCCGCCAAAACTCTCAACAACCTGGTAGGTGACTGGCAATGTCGTTGTTTCATATATCTGTCCCATCTGCATCGAAACCAAAAAAAGTAGCAGCATACCAAACAGCAGGATGATTCGGAAGTACACATTCCTCAGCAAGGTCAAACATTCATTCTTCGCAAGCCCCCACAGGTTTCCCATTAACGCACCGGTACCGAACGAACGTTGCACCTCGGGTAGAGAATCTCTTCTGAACATCGACGGAATGAACGATACTTTCGACGGCTCAGCCGCCACAGGCTTCCTGAATGATATCCTCCTCGGCGCAGCTGAAAAAGAAAAGTAGCTGTAACCTATCGCCCAGATGCCAGATGCGATTCCCAACCATAACAACCGGTTATAAAGGAAATAGCCCTTTAGCGGTAACAACAAATGGTTCTTCTCCCAGGTCGACCAATATTTAGTAATGGTCCGTTTTGCAAAATTACCCATAGGATCTGCCAGCGCCGCAACCGATTGATGATCCAATCTGCCAAAGAATGACCCTGCCACGCCATTAGCTACAAAAAACACAATAAGCGAAAGCCAAATCACGAAAATGTCGCGAGAGATAAGGCTCACGGCAAAAAATATAGTTCCAAAAACTATCGCGTTCGGGACTACTGTATACAGATAGCTTGTTACGTAGGGAGCCAATGCAAATTCACCTATCCTGTCAGCATTGACCATCGGCATCGCATACCCCAGCATCATACCGAAAGCAGGTGCAGACAACACAAGTAGAGTCACCAGCATGGACGCTGAGAATCGGCCGCTTAAATAACTCAAACGCGATACAGGTGTGGTGAATATCATAGAATAGGTATTGTACTTAAAGTCCTTCAGGACAGCATTACCCACCATGGCCACCAATATGATCAACCCGATGTAGTTATTGATCTGACCAAAAAACGCGTCAATAACCAACGGTGAATTCGCGAAGACTTTGTCTCCACCCGTGTCGAACTTAACATCAGGAAAAGCACCACCTGCCATCAATGCCACAAGAAATGTCACTGCCAGCAGTACAAAAAAGTAAACGTAAGTAGAGAGAGAACGTAATAATCTCCTCACTTCAAAAGTGAATATTGAACCGAACATAAAATATTATGGATCTGGAATGTTTAGAAATAAAAATGATCATTGTAGCAACAGCCCGAGACCTACGAGATATTCGCAAAATAGATATCCTCCAGCGTCGCCCTTTCTCGCTCAAATCCATTACCGGGATCAACCTCACTGTAAATATGTACTACCATTTTCCCGCCGGAGAGCTTCGACAATACCAACTGATAATTCTGCTGATAGTGCGCCACTTCATCCTTCGCAACGCGTTTGCTCCATATTTTTCCCTGATATTCATTAAGCAGTTCTTCTGGGTTACCCCTTCTCACTACCCTGCCACCGGCAATGATTGCCATATCATTACACAACTCGCTCACATCATCAACAATGTGGGTAGATAAGATCACTACTATATTCTCACCTATTTCACTCAAAAGGTTATTGAACCTCAGACGTTCTGCAGGGTCCAATCCTGCTGTCGGTTCATCAACAATTATCAGCCTCGGATTTCCTATCAACGCCTGTGCGATTCCAAAACGCTGTTTCATCCCTCCTGAATAACCGGCAAGGAATTTTGACCTGTGATTATACAGATTCACTTGCTCCAGCAATGCCTTCACCAGTTCGTTTCTTTCTTTGTCGTTATTTACTCCCTTCAGCCTTGCTATATAATGCAGCATTTCCTCTGCCGACACTTTGGGGTACACACCAAATTCCTGTGGGAGATACCCCAACGTTTTCCTGAGTTCTTGCTTGTTTGTCAAAACATCAATCCCATCAAAAACAATTGAACCACTGTCTGCATCCTGCAATGTTGCAATGGTTCTCATTAGTGAACTTTTTCCGGCACCATTGGGGCCCAACAACCCAAACATACCGTTAGATATGTCTAATGTGACGTCTTTTAATGCCTGTACACCGTTGGGATAGGTCTTTGATAGATTGCTGATCTGTAACATTTCTGGAGATTTTATAGTGGTATATCGGAAATGTACGCATTTTGTTACAACATTATTCAAAATAATATACAACGCTATATTTCAAAGGGTTGTATAACAAAAAAGAGTCGCACAAAATGTGCGACCCTCTAACCAAATTCGAAATATATCGTGATAAACTATGAGCTACATGTAATGCAACCATCTTCCATGCTGCATGTAGGCCCGGTAAATTCTGTAGTGATGTCATCAGCATCGTTTTCGGCAACCTTGGTTTCCGCTGTCGGTATCACAGGCTCTATTTCCTGACTTGCCTGCTTCTCGACAGTGAATTGTACTGCCTGAGTGGCTGCCTGCGTGCGCAGATAATACATACCTGTCTTCAGGCCCTTCTTCCACGCATAGAAGTGCATAGAGGTAAGTTTCGACATAGTTGGACTATCCACAAACAGGTTCAGAGATTGTGACTGGCAGATGTAAGCCCCCCTGTCAGCGGCCATATCGATCAGATTACGCTGCTTGATTTCCCAAACTGTCTTGTACAGTTCTTTTATATTAGCCGGTATCTCGTCTATATGCTGAATAGAGCCGTTTGCTTTGATGATGGCATTCTTCATGGTGTTATTCCACAATCCAAGCTCCGCCAGATCTTTCAAAAGGTGTTTGTTCACGATGATGAATTCACCGCTCAATACGCGACGGGTATAGATGTTTGACGTATATGGTTCAAAGCACTCGTTATTACCAAGTATCTGCGATGTTGACGCAGTCGGCATCGGAGCAACGAGGAGTGAGTTCCGCACACCATGCTCCATAATTTCCGCTCTCAATGCGTCCCAGTCATACCTGTCTGATGGCTTCACATTCCACAGGTCAAACTGGAATTTACCCTGCGATAGCGGTGAGCCATGGAATGTCTCATAATGCCCTTCAACCTTTGCGATATCCTTACTTGCGGTCATTGACGCATAGTATATCGTTTCGAAGATGTTCTTATTGAGCAGTTTCGCCATGTCGCTCTCAAATGGCAAACGCATCAGTATGAATACGTCAGCAAGTCCCTGAACGCCCAAACCTATCGGACGGTGACGAAGGTTCGAATTACGAGCTTCTTCAACAGGATAATAGTTATTGTCAATGATCTTGTTCAGGTTACAGGTGATGTGGTAAGTAACTTCATACAACTTGTCGAAATTGAACTTGCCGTCCTGCACAAATCTTGGCAACGCGATAGATGCAAGGTTACATACTGCTACCTCATCAGGACTTGTGTACTCGATGATCTCAGTGCACAGGTTACTGCTCTTTATAGTACCCAGGTTCTGTTGATTGCTCTTCGCGTTTGCGGCATCTTTATACAGCAGGTACGGTGTACCAGTTTCGATCTGCGCCTCCAGAATGGCAAACCAAAGGTCTTGTGCCTTAATAGTTTTTCTGGCCCTGCCATCAGCCTCATACTTCGCATACAATGCTTCAAACTCCGCACTGTGGCACTCAGACAAACCCGGAGCCTCATTTGGACAGAACAAACTCCATGTGCCATTTTCTTCAACGCGCTTCATGAAAAGATCAGGAATCCACAAAGCATTGAACAGGTCACGTGCTCTTAGTTCCTCTTTTCCGTGATTCTTACGAATGTCGAGGAAATCGAAAATATCAGCATGCCATGGCTCCAGATATATTGCAAATGCACCCTTTCTCTTCCCACCTCCCTGATCCACGTAACGTGCAGTGTCATTGAACACGCGCAGCATCGGTATTAAGCCATTGCTCGTACCATTAGTTCCACCTATGTAGCTACCTGTTGCACGTACATTATGAATAGCCAAACCTATGCCACCGGCACTCTGCGATATCTTCGCAGTCTGCTTCAGTGTATCGTAAATACCATCTATACTGTCGTCCTTCATGGTCAACAGGAAACAGGAAGACATTTGTGGTTTTGGCGTACCTGCGTTGAACAATGTTGGTGTCGCATGTGTGAACCAACGCTCACTCATCAGGTTATATGTCTCTATCGCGCTCTTTATGTCATGCTTGTGGATTCCGATAGCCACACGCATATACATGTGCTGCGGACGTTCCATGATCTTACCATTGATGCGCAGCAGGTAAGACTTCTCCAGTGTCTTGAAACCGAAATAATCAAATCCGAAATCACGATCATAAATGATCGAACTGTCCAGCAGCTCAGCATTTGCCTCAATGATCTCAGCAACGTCATCCGCCAACAGTGGCATCTTCCTGCCGTTGGTCTCGTCTGTGTAGTTGTACAACAAACGCATCGTTTCAGAAAACGACTTAATGGTATTCTTATGGAGATTGCTGATGGCAATACGACTTGCCAGCAAAGCGTAGTCCGGATGTTTGATGGTGAGCGACGCAGCCGTTTCCGCAGCCAGGTTATCCAATTCGGTGGTCGTAACCCCGTCATAGATCCCCTCTATCACTTTCTTCGCAACATCTATCACGTTCACCGCCCTGTTCAGGCTGTACGACAATTTCTCGATGCGTGCCGTGATCTTATCAAACTTTACGCTTTCTTGCTTCCCGTTCCTCTTTATTACGTACATATAAAAACAATATTATGAGTTAGTGTGTATTTGTATTGATATTTTATTCTTCTCCCTTAAAAATCCTCATCAAGAGAAAAACTCTGCGATGCTGAACCGGCTATCACTCCCGCTTTCTGGTAGTCGCCGACACGCTTTTCAAAGAAGTTTGTTTTACCCTGCAGAGAGATCATCTCCATAAAGTCGAAAGGATTGCTCGTGTTGTAAACCTTTTCGTATCCCAATTCTGCTATCCAACGGTCAGCAACAAACTCAATATATTGCTGCATTAATTTGGCGTTCATTCCTATCAGGTCCACCGGTATCGCCTCGCTTATAAACTGCTTTTCAATCGTCACAGCTTCACAAATGATATCGTAAACCTGCTGCTGAGAAAGTTTGTTCTTCAGCATACTGTACAACAGACATGCAAATTCACAATGCAGCCCCTCGTCCCTACTGATCAACTCATTACTGAATGTCAGGCCAGGCATCAGCCCACGCTTCTTCAACCAGAATATCGAGCAGAAGCTACCGCTGAAGAAAATGCCTTCAACTGCGGCAAATGCAACCAGACGCTCAGCAAACGTACCGTTCTCTATCCACCTCAGTGCCCACTCTGCTTTGCGGCCTACACCCGGCACTGTTTCAATTGCATGAAACAGCCTGTTCTTTTCTTTATTGTCCTTTATGTAAGTATCAATCAGCAATGCGTATGTTTCTGAATGGATATTCTCCATCATGATCTGAAATCCGTAAAAACACCTCGCTTCTGGCAACTGAACCTCTCTCATGAAGTTCACAGCCAGATTTTCATTTACAATGCCATCACTTGCAGCGAAAAATGCCAGGACATGCGATATAAAGTGACGCTCTCCATCATTGAGATTTTCCCAATGCTTCAGATCATCACCAAGATCTATCTCCTCTGCTGTCCAAAAACTCGCCTCGTGTTTCTTGTATAGTTCCCACACCTTTGGGTAGTTAATGGGCAACAAAACAAAACGGTCTTTATTCTCCCTTAAAAGTAACTCATCCTGCATAGTCATTAATTTTATCGCATTTACTTGTAACAGGGTTTACATTCCTTAGGTGTACCTTCTTTCCACCATCTTCGAACGACTCGGTTTTCTTATCGCCTTATCGACTCAAATGCTTACCGGTCCTCACTTTCACAACACTCAATAAACGCACAATTAAGTTTCTATTAAGTCTCTGTCCTGTTGAAGTACCTCTCAAACCCCTTACCGATACCAAACAAATGTATACAGGAATACCACCCGTTTTTGAAAATGATTTACACAAACTGTGGATAACAGGAATTGCAAAAAACAGGTGCCACCCAATACTACCATACAATAATATTATATAATATGAGTGCAATTTTAGGGTGTTGATATTCACGAAAAATGTGGATAAAATGTGGCCGTCTAAACCCATGTTTTGTTGCTATTTTCAATAAAAATCAGGATATAGAGAGTGTGGTCATACCAAATATCCCTACTGATAGACAGTGAATACACAGGGCGCTATACGACGGCGCTTGGGCAGTCCGCTCAAGACAAAATACCTACCTTCGCAGGCATCCCACTAACAAAAACAGAAATTATGGATCAGGTTCAGGAATTCAACGAATACAGGGCAAAAATGAACGAGGTGATACTCGGTAAGAACAATAAAGTTATCAACCGTCTTTTCAATCTCGATACAAATACCTACGCAGAAGGCGCGCTACCTGTGCGCACCAAAGAAATGCTGGGACTTGTGGCAAGCATGGTGCTGCGTTGCGACGACTGTATCAAATATCACTTGGGCAAGTGTTTTGACGAAGGAATAACTACCGAAGAAATGTATGAGATTTTCGCAGTGGCAAACATCGTGGGTGGAACAATTGTGATTCCGCACACACGCCGTGCTGCCGAGTACTGGGAAGTACTCAATGGAAGATCATAGGCTTATGAACGGGCAGTTGGACCACATCAAAGAGTCCGACTGCTCCGCTCCACCCTGCATAATTTCAACTTCGAAACCGGAGCAACCACCAGTGGGAATTTTTCAACTACCACATTGCTGGTATCAAGACCAAAACCTTTCTCCTCCGACAAACTATAGTGTTTTATAAGGAAATGCAGCTTCATCATTAGCTGCTCCCATGCGGGCAGCTCATTGTCCTGACTCAGGAATTTCTCCATCACTACGAATGAGAAGTCACCTATCATGTTGCTGTTCTCAAGGCTGCGATACCTGCTTTTGAGATCCACTTCTTTAGCGGCCAAAAGATCCTCAACAACCTTCTTAAACAACAAATTGATCCTCGGCTGAACCCTGAAACCTAGCCTGAAATCCACCCTGATGATATCGTTCGGAACGATATGCTCTACAACATACTCACAAGTATAAGGCTCATCCAGAGTATCTACGTGCACCAGCCAGTATATATCAGCTCTCTTGGGCTTGTTATACAATATCGAGTACATAACCTTGTGTTCTATCTCGCGCGGATTATCGGCACTAGTAAGGTACACAAGGTGCGTAGCATATTTCGGCACTGACTCATCATTACTCAGCTCGTTAAGTTTTGAGATGTAGTTATCCAATCGGACGAACTCCACATATCGGTTCTTGATCTTTCTTGCCTTGAACCAGTTATACATCACAAAGAAAAGGCCACCACCTATCACCAATGTAACGTACCCCCCGTGAGGGAACTTTTCAACATTGGCGAGCAAAAACGCAAGTTCAATCGTAAGGTAAATGACAAGATATAGATAGATAAATGCCGGATTCTTCCTCCGCAACACAAGGAAATTTGCAAACAGGATCGACGTCGCTATCATACACATGGTAATAGCCAAACCATAAGCTGCTTCCATATTTGACGACTTTTCAAAATGCTGCACGATCCAGATACATCCCACAAACAACATCCAGTTGATTGCAGGAATGTAGAGCTGCCCCCTGGCCTCGGTTGGATAACTGATCTTGAACTTGGGCCAAAGGTTTAGTCGCATTGATTCACTTATCAGCGTGAAAGAGCCTGATATCAAAGCCTGACTCGCAATGATCGCGGCACTCGTTGCGATGATGATACCGGCATACAAAAACCAATCCGGCATTACGCCATAGAACGGATTAAACCCTGACTCCACCATTTCCGGAGTGATCACTTTTCCGTTGTAATTCGAAACAAGCCACGCTCCCTGACCCAGGTAGTTCATAATGAGACATGCCTTCACAAATATCCACGAATATCTGATGTTCCATTTCCCGCAATGACCAAGATCTGAATACAACGCTTCTGCTCCCGTAGTACACAGAAACACGCCACCCAATATGAAAAATCCTTTAGGATAGGTAACAAGCAACTTCACTCCATAATACGGATTGAAT
>JBGAQG010000010.1:0-92521 GCA_044220845.1 Flavipsychrobacter sp.
GTTACGAACACTACAACTCCTACCGGTTATTATTCATACTGGAATTATGATGTCACGGGAGGTGGCACCACAGACAGTCTGAGAGTGTGGCATATTTACAACACGCATCTGCTGTCACCGAAGTACGCTACTCAAAAGGTAATATCACTTACTTACAACACAACGCCATGGCATGATCCTGCTTGTCAGCGTACTGTTTATGACACAGTAGATATTGACCACCAGATACACGCGATCTTCGCACCGAACTACGACTCAGTATGTCGTGCGGTTCCTGTAGTATTTTCTAACTCATCTACAAGCAATTACGATCCTAAATACTACTGGCTGTTTGGTGACGGTTTCTATGACGATGGCGGTGTGTCTCCGGAACACGCGTATGAAGAGGCCGGTCTTTACAAAGCAACACTCAAGGTTACGGATAACATAGGTTGCGTTGATACAATGTCTCGTTTGATAGAAGTGATCTCTTTGGATGTCTTCAATTCGTTCCATGACACGGACGTGTGTTTGCGTACCCCAATGGCGATCAACTTGCAGACAGAAGCAAAACGCTGGGAGAAAATGCCGGTGACTTATGTTTGGACGCAGACTCCTGCAGGTTCAAACCTATCAAGGTATGACATAAGCAATCCGCTTTTCACGGGTGTTGGTGACTATACTTTACATGTTACGGCATCTACGCCGGTATTCATGGGTAATCCGGACCATTGCGAAGCGAGTGAAGATCTTATCGTTCGTTCACATCCTCCATTGGTATTCACAGATCTGACTGCAAGTCCGCAAACGATAGAATTCGGAAAGAGCATTCAGCTGAACGCTCAGGGCGCGCTTTATTACAAGTGGAGTCCTGATAACGGATCGCTCAACAATCCGAATATCAACAACCCTATAGCAACACCTACGGACTCGGTAACACACTATGTTCTGCAAGGTATGAACCTGTGGGGCTGTGCCGATACTGCTTACATTACCATCTTCACAGATCAGGATATGAGCCAGTTTGTTCCATCGGCCTTTACGCCGGATGGTGATGGTAAGAACGATGTGTTCCGTATCATGAAGCTGAAGTTCCAGAAGTTGGTTGACTTCAGGGTGTACAACAGGTGGGGTGAAACTGTGTTCCAGACCGGAACTCCTGACGTTGGATGGGATGGTACTTACAAAGGCCAGCCACAAGACATGGGTACTTATGTATATGAGATCATCGTGGCACTGCCATCGGGTGAGAACAAAATATACAAGGGTAACGTAACACTTATCAGATAAGGTGATATTGCCCTAAAAAGGAAAGGCTCCGTCGAACGGAGCCTTTCTCTTTTTTTATGTGGTTGATGTTGTGTACTTACTTCTTCTGTCCGCGCGATTTTGGCTTGCCATACTTGAGGCGCATTTTTTCTTTGTGGCTAACCTTGACATTCACCTTCATATTTTTGGCTAACTTCTGATGGAATGCACCACCCGACTCTTCAGGTTTTGGCAGTGCGATAAGTGTCTCGCGCATGCGCACCTTAGGTTTTTCATCGTCGGTAAGTACATCAGATATTTCCAGATGGTCAGGTAGATGTGTTACAGGTACTTTGTACTTCATCAATTCTTCGATCGCCTCCATAAGCGGGCGTTCCTTCTCTGTCATAAACGTGATGGAAATACCCTTGCGGTCGGCACGGCCGGTACGACCAATGCGGTGGATATATGCCTCGCGCTCTTCCGGCACATCGAAGTTGATGACGTGAGATACCTCTGAGATATCAATGCCTCGCGCTACAACGTCTGTCGCTATGATGAAACGATATATGCCATCACGAAAGTTCTTGATGGTGTTGAATCGGTTGTTCTGCGCTTTGTTTGAGTGAATGACACCGGCCTGGTCGGGGAATTTCAGCGATATTTCCTCGTAGAGATCGTCGGCCAGCTTTTTGGTAGCAACGAATATCATGACTTTTGACATCGACTCGTCTTCCTTCAGTAATAAGTCGAGCAGATTGACTTTTGTGTAGAAGTTAGGAACTTCATAAAGGGTCTGATCAATGTTGGTGAGCGGCGAGCCTGCGGGTGCGGCTTCTACTTTCTCAGGATTGTTGAAGTAGTCCTGCATCAGCTTCTCTACCTCGCCGGTGATAGTGGCTGAGAATAGCAGGTTCTGACGACGCTCTGGCATGCGGTCCAGAATATTATTGACCTGTGTGCGGAAGCCGAGGTTGAAGAGTTCATCAACTTCATCAATGACCAGCCTTTTTATAGATTTTGTTTTCAGAGAACCTTCCAGTATCAGGTCGAGGAGCCTGCCCGGTGTGGCCACTACAATGTCGCAACCATTTTCTACTTCCATCATCTGCGGGCGCATATTCACTCCACCGAATACTCCGACGGTTATCACGTTCATGTATCTGGTGAGCTTGGTAATCTCATCGGTCACCTGCTTCACCAGCTCGCGGGTAGGCACCATGATGAGTATCTGGGGATTTTTATCCTTGCTGAATTTCCACAACCGGAGACAGGGCAGCAGATAGGCCATGGTCTTTCCGGTACCTGTCTGCGCAATACCGCAAACATCTCTTCCGGACATAATAACTGAGAAGATCTTGCCCTGAATGGTAGTAGGAGTCTGGTACCCCAGATCGTCGAGCGCATTGAGTAGAGGTGTGCTGAGATTGAGATCTTTAAACGTCATATTGAATAAAATATGCACGAAGGTAACTCAATATAAGGGAGTTGCCCTATTTATTAACCAGAGTGGTAATGAGTTCGATGAATGTGTGCCGTGGTATCATGCGAGCACCAAGGCTTTCGAGGTGTTCTGTATAAACCTGACAATCTATCAATTGTACATCTTCAGTGAGTAGTGAGTGCACCAGGTTGATGAAAGCAAACTTGCTGGCATTGCTTACCTTACTGAACATACTTTCGCCAAAGAACACCTTGCCCATACGGATACCATACAATCCCCCGACGAGCTCGCCATTCAACCAGGCCTCTGCCGAATGGGCTACACCGATGTGGTGAAGGTCGCAATAGGCATCGGCCACCTCTGATGTGATCCACGTTCCATCCTGCCCCGGACGGTCTATGTGGCGGCAGGTATCTATAACCTGCCTGAAAGCAGTGTTGGTGCGGTATTCAAATTGCCTCGCCGAAATGACCTTTTTCATACTCTTGCTGACTTTTAGTTCTTGCGGGTACAAGACAAATCTCGGATCAGGCGACCACCATAGCGGGGGCTCATCTTCGTTGAACCAAGGGAATATCCCTGAACGATAAGCGAGTAGCAAACGTTCCCGGCTAAGGTCGCCGCCGGCGGCAAGCAGGCCGTCGGGAAGTGCCTCCGTTACGGGCGGAAACCATAGGTCGTCTGTGAGTATTGTCAGCTGCATTTCAGGGGTGGATCATTGATGACAAATTTCTGTTCTTTTAGGCATAAATCACCCTAATAATCACCTTGTGTATTAACGTATATATGGCGACTGATTATACTTTTATTAACAGCAATTCACCTACATTTGTTTCCTACTATACTGTGTAAAATTCTATGTTGCAATTCATGAAGAATAAAATACTGATACCGTTGCTGGTTGTGGGGGCGCTTGCGGCATTCTTCTCTTTTAAATACGTGCGCGCCGGTGCAAGGACATCGCAACAGCGCAGAGCATTGGTGATAGAGACTGTACTCAAGACAATTCAGGCAGGGCACTATTCAGCACGTCCGATTGATGATACGTTTTCGGCGAGGGTTTACCGCAGCATGGTAACAGCGTTTGACGGAGAGAAGCTATACTTTACAGCGGCCGATATAGAGAAGGTGCGTAAGTATGAGTTTTTGATAGATGATCAGGTGAAAGTGGGCTCCACAGAATTTTTCGATACGCTGGAGGCGATTTATCTCCGTCGCATGAACGGTTCAGAGAAGATATTCGAGAGTATCCTTAAGACTCCGTTTTCTTTCAATACCGATGAATGGCTGCAGCTGACCCCGGAAAAGAACGAATATGCAAAAGACGAACAAGAACAAACCGAGCGCTGGCGTAAATATCTGAAATACCGCACACTGGCGAAGTTTGTGGATCTGAAGACAGAACAGGAAAAGAAGAAAGAGAACAAAGATTCGGTGAATGTGAAACTGAAGACCGATGAAGAGCTGGAAGTGCAGGCGCGGCAGGAAATACTGAAAAGTAATCAGCGCTACATAAAGCGACTGAGGAAAGCGAAGGATGAAGACCGATTTACATTTTACGTAAACAAACTCACAGAGACAGAAGACCCGCACACTTCTTACTTCCCGCCCGTGGACAAGAGCGCATTTGACGAAAAGATGAGCGGTAGTTTTGTGGGTATAGGTGCAAGACTCAATCAAAGCGACGATAAGACTACTGTTGCTTCTATCATTACAGGTAGTCCTTCCTGGAAGCAAGGAGAACTAAAAGCAGGCGACGAAATAATGAAAGTGGCACAGGGAAGCGGTGAACCTGTCGATATATCGGGCTTTGAGCTGGATGAGGTGGTGAAATTGATCCGTGGCGAGAAAGGAACTGAAGTGCGTCTGACCGTGAAAGGGGCTGACGGGGCGGTAAAGGTAATTCCGATCAAGCGTGGAGTTGTGGAGATAGAAGAGACCTTCGCCAAATCTGCGATAATCAAGAGCAAGGATGGACCGATAGGCTTCATCTACCTGCCTGAGTTCTATGCAGATTTCAATCACACAAGTGGCCGCACCTGCAGCAAGGATGTGGCAATAGAAGTGCAGAAGTTGATGGACGCAGGCGTAAAGGGCATCATCCTGGATCTTCGTTATAATGGCGGCGGATCTTTGGGTGATGTGGTAGATATGGCTGGCATATTCCTGGGCAAGGGTCCTGTTGTGCAGGTGCGCAGCAGTCACTCATCGCCAAGCGTGTTGCGTTCTCGTGGGGTGGATACACCACTTTATTCCGGTCCGCTTGCAGTGATGGTGAACCAGTCAAGTGCCTCGGCCTCTGAGATCCTTGCTGCAGTACTGCAAGACCACAAACGCGCGATAATTGTCGGGTCAACTACCTTCGGAAAAGGTACGGTACAAAAAATGGTGTCTCTGGATGATATGATAGATCCGATGACAAGACTGAACCTGATGAATGATACTGCGGGAGGTGCAAGCGGATCGATAGGTGCCCTGAAGTTGACCATGGAGAAGTTCTATCGTGTGAATGGAGGTTCCACTCAACTGAAGGGGGTTAGGCCCCACATCGATATGCCTGATCCGTATGACGGATATGATGATGAAGAGCTGGGTGAGCGTCATAACAAGTCGGCACTGGCTTGGGATGAGATACCGCCGGTAGAATACAAGCCTACCAACAGCATTCCAAACCTGCCACAGGTGGTGGCCATGAGCGAAAGCCGTATCAAAGCCAATCCCACCTTCGGGCTAATTACCGAAAACGCAAAGACCATAAGGAAGAAGCGTGACGACAACAGGGTGTCGCTCAATGAAAAACAATTCAGGAAAGAGCAGGAAGAGATCAACGCAACGTCTAAGAAGATAGACTCACTTCAGAAGAATGCATCTCAATTGGACGTGGCAAATGCTCCTGCCGATCTGCCGAAGATCAATGTGGACAGCTCTTCTATAGCAAAGAACCAGGAATGGCTGAAAGCACTGGGTAAGGATATTTATATTGCCGAAACGGTGAACGTGATCAACGACATTCGCAAGAGTGATATGAAGATGACCTTGGGTAAGGAGAAACGATAGTTGCATATAATGCGATAAAATGGCGGGTGCCTGCACAAGGTAGCCGCCATTTTTATTTTAGGTGAACTACTTGTTGCGAGTGGTTTTAGTATTTTCGTTCGACATACGGTATTATGTACGAGCAATTGCTGAATTTCATTTCATTTGAGGGGAATAAGCGTAAGGTGTCCATCATTCTCATGATGCTGGCCTTTGTGGTGTATGCCAACACCCTGGGGCATGGCTATGTACAGGACGATATGGCCGTAATAACGCACAACCGGTATGTGCAGCAGGGAATTGACGGCTTGGGCAAGATATTCACCACACCATCGCTCAGTGGGTTTACAGAAAGGCAGATGGTGCCGGGTGAGGCCGTGAATGATATTTACCGACCCATTTCGCTTGCTTTGTTTGCTGTGGAGCATCAGTTGTTCGGGGCTGATCCGCAGGTGGGGCATTTGTTATCGGTGCTGTTGTTTGTTTTGTGTACGTTGTTGGTCTTCAGATTCCTTTCGGTCCTTTTGGGCGGCAACAATACCCTGGCAGCGTTTGCCGGTACCCTGATATTTGTGGTACACCCTATTCACACCGAGGTGGTGGCCAATATAAAGAGCAATGACGAGTTGCTGAGTGTGAGCGCCGGGCTGGGGGCAATGTTGCTGTTTATCAGGTTTGTGAATAACGGACGGATACTGTACGCGCTGGCAGGAGCCGGAGCGTTATTTTTCTCGTTGTTGGCCAAGGAAACGACCGCATCGTTTGTTGCGGTGATCCCTCTAACGGCATTGTTTCTGCAACGGGGTGAACGAAAACACATCTTTGTAGTGGGCGCACTCTGTGTGGCCGCATTTGCGGGATATATGGTATTGCGCACGTCGGTACTTAACGCGCATAATGCAAACCATCCCGACCTGATTGGGTTTATAGAGAATCCTCTGGTTGCGCCTGTCGCCGGCACATCTGCAGTGGCAACTGCCATCTCTGTAATGGGGCGTTACGTTCTTCTGCTTTTTGTTCCTTATCCTTTAGCGGCCGACAGGACATTCGCGAGCATACCATTCGAGGGGTGGGCGGCACCGATCGTATGGGCTAGCATTGTACTTTATTTGTCGCTTGTGGTTCTTGCGGTTCGCCGTATGGTAAAATTCGGGAGGGACTACCTCGGATATGCGATCCTCTTCTTTCTTATCACGATAGCTTTGTTCTCTAATCTGGCATTTCTGACCGGGTCCATCATGGCCGACCGTTTTCTGTTTCTGCCCTCGGTAGCGCTATCAATTATTTTGGGTGGGCTTTTGTCGCGCGGTGGTAAGCAGCGGACCTTAACATACGCTGCGTTTACGGTGGTATTGGTTTTATACGGTGGAATGACCATAGCGAGAAATATGAGTTGGAAAGACAACTATACGTTGTGTACATCCGATCTGGTCCACTATCCGAATAACGCACGCATGCACCATACTGCTGCCTATCTGATAGTGAACGAGAAACTGCCGGCAGCAACTACTGACGAGGAAAAGGCAGACCTCGCCCGACAGGCAATAGAGCACTACCGCACATCACTGAACATTTACCCGAATCAAGGGAAGGTTTGTACCGACCTCGCGGGATTGTTTCAGGGAATGCAGCAGTATGATTCTGCACGCATTTACATGGAAAAAGCGCTCGCACTGCAGCCGGGTAACCCCACAATACTGAGTATGCTGGGTGGTGTTTATTTTGTGCAGGGGCAATATCTGCAAACGTTGGGCCTGTGTCATGTGGCATTGTCCAGATTGCCGTCTGACATAGCCCTGCTGTCAAACATCACCATGTGTCATGTACAGTTGAAAGCGTATGATTCTGTGAAATTCTATTGTGAAAGGATCCTGGCTATTGATCCCGCCAATTCGTTCGCTAAGGGAAACCTCGAAACAATAAAAGGGATGAGTAAAATACCTGCCGTGAGTGCCGACTCAGTGCAGGTGGAGGGCAAATAACTTGCGCAGCATGTCCACGCGCTGGATAAGGCGTGGAGATTTTATACCGGCACAACACCGACCACTGGAGACCGCCGTACTCGTTTCCTGCATTTTGCTATTTCTTTTGCCTAAATTGTGGTGATACGTATAATTTAAAAACGGGCGATCTGCACAAATCATTTGCTATGAGGTCATTTTATGTTTCCGCATTTTTTCTTTTTTGCTCGCTTCATGTGTTGGGGAATCGTATTGATCTGTCAGCGTCTGTTGCAGACGGAAGAGTGAAACTGGAGGCTGTAAATTTTGCTGGTAAGTATGTTGGTAAGACGACGCGCCTTACTCTTACAAATACTACAAAGCAGATCATCTCTGTGACCATCGATCCGGGCGTGATACTGAAGCCGGCAGTGTTTCAGGATCAGCCAATGGTGTTGCCGGGTGGGGAGATGGTCACTATTTCCGCGGGAAGATCAGTAGAGGTTGAGGTACAGACGTTTTGCGGCAATCTGTCAGCGCACTGCCCCACAAAAGATGGTGTGTATTCCTTTCAGAACAAGGGGAGCGACACGCTGGTGCGAGTGCTGCAGTTCATCAGCGAACGCAAGCTGTTTAATGATCTGGGGCAAAGTGGCGTGTGGGCGATCACAAACAATGCTCCTATCGGGAATGTGTACGATAGCGAAAACAAGCCTGTCTCGGCATTGTTTGTAGAGCATTTGTGCAAAGTCACCGGTAGGCCGAAACCTGATATGCAACGACAGGTACGCTATGCCGAAGAGGCCGGGGCTTCATTGGGTACACCTAAGGCACTGAAGATATACGCTGAATTTGAAGTGTTGCTGGACGCGCCCAAGACGCTCACCCTTGGCGTGTTCAATGAAAACGGCGAAATGATACAAAAGGTTTTTGAAGACCAGCAATTCGGCAGAGCCGGCCACGTTTTCGGGGTCGACTTTGAGGCGGCTGACGTACCGGCCGGTAGTTACTTCATCAGGCTGAAGGAGGGTGAGGTAGTGATGAAGGAAAAGGTAGTGAAGATTGACTGATTATTACATTATCAGAACAACATGCCGCCGATGGTAGCAGACAGATAAGATGCAAGTGTGCCGCTGAGTAGCGCTTTAAGTCCCAGTTTGGCAAGATCTTCGCGGCGTTCAGGTGCCAGCGCGCCTATGCCACCTATCTGCATACCCACACTTGCAAAATTGGCAAAACCACAGATGGCGATCGTGATTATGGATAGCCCCTTGGGTGTAGTGATGTTCACCGCATGCGATGTGAGGTTCTTAAATGCAACAAACTCGTTGATAGATAGTTTCTGCCCGAGCAGGGTTGCCGCCGCGTTAATATCTTGTGTGGGTACACCCATCGCCCAGGCAAACGGATAGAATAATTTGCTGAAGATGAGGTCGAGTGAAAGACCTGCATACACGTGCCCCAGCATCCAGTTGATCATGGCAATAAGAGCGATAAACCCTATCAACATGGCCACCACATTCATGGCTATTTTGAAGCCGTCTGACGCACCATGCGAAATAGCATCGATGATGTTGGTGTAGTTACTCTTTACTTCAAGTTTCACTTTGCCCATTGTGGGAGACTCCTCGGTCTCAGGAAAGATGATCTTCGATATGACCAGCGCCCCCGGTGCAGCCATCAGGCTGGCTGCAATAAGATAATCAGCGCGGGCACCCATATTTGCATATACGATCAGTATTCCTCCGGCTATACAAGCCAGACTGCCGCTCATAGATGCCAGTAGTTCGCTTTTTGTCATGGTTGGTATGTAGGCGCGGATCATTACCTGCGCTTCGATCTGGCCAACGAATGCACTGGCTACGTTGCTCAGTGCTTCGGCGCCGCTCACACGCATAACGGTATTCATGGCCTTCGCAACAATTGACACCAGAAATTGCATCACCCTAATGTGATACAAAATAGCAACGAGCACACACACCAGAATGATAGTAGCAGTGATATTGAACGCGAAAACGAATGAAGGCGCCATGCCGTAATTCACCAATGTGCCGGTGTGGTCATACACGCCTATGCCGGAGTACACAAAACTTGCTCCCTCCTTGGCAAAGCCTTCCAGTTTTTGCATGCCCATACCCAGCATCTGAAAGAAACGATTGACCGGCGGCACTTTTAATACCATCACTGCTATGAATACCTGCAATAGCAGACCGCTTACCACCAGGCGCACATTTATTTTCTTTTTGTTATTCGAAAACAAAAAAGCGATGCCGAGTATCAGCACAATCCCGATCAGACCAGTAAAACGTTGCATTGTAAGATCATTGAAATTCAGAGCAATATATGCAATGTTGCTAAAAATGTACCCATACCTACAAAAGTAAACAGGCTGCAATTGCAGCCTGTTTACATGAAATGCCAATAAAAATGGTCGTTATTGCACCACAATTTTTGCCGTAGCAGTAGTATTCCCGTTTGAGATATTAGCTACATACATACCCTGTGCAAGGTTCAATCCCCTCAGCGGCAGCGAGTGGTCGCCCGTGGTCAGCGGAAAGCCGTTTGAATATACCACCCTGCCATTCAGGTCTGCTATCATCAGTTTATAGTTGCCTGCCTCCGGCGCTGAATAGCTGAGGTTCACATTGTTGGCGTTAGCCACACCCAGCACGCGCAGTGCACTACCTGCTAACGCCGGTTCATTAAGCCCTGTCGTAGTGATAGGCGCCCAGTTCAGACGGAAGTCGTCGATGCAGGACACAGCCCTTGCGCCTGATCCGGCAGATGTGTCAACAGCCACGATACGGATCCACACGTTCGTTGATTTATTGTTCAGAACTGTATCGAAGTTGATGCTCACACTGTCGTTCTTGAACACATGACCGCCTGTAGTGAGGCTACCGCTCGTAGTAGCAGTTGCCGCCGTAAATGTAGTAGGGGTAGCGCCGAAACCATAATCAACGCGCCATGTGGTGACGCGTGGTGCTGCCGTATCGAGCGACTGTAGTTTGAAAGATGCTGTGAAGTTCTTGAAGCCGGTTGTATTGGCGATCTGCAAAATGAATGCTGCTCCGGGGTCACTGTTTGGGAGCGTGGATGCGGTATTGTTTACCTGACGTACGCCAAGGGCGCGGTCGGTGGTGCCTACCTGTGTGAGCGAGTCAGCACCCATAGTGATGACATTGGCTGAAGGATAGTTTTTGAATCCGCCCCTTGAACTATTGGTGGTGCTGCCCCATGTACCGCTGGTTGCAGCAGAGATAAACGCACTGCCCGGCAATATATCTCCCAGGTAGTTTACACGTGCGGTATCGGCAACTGCCCATCCTGTTGGCAGTCCGCTACCGAGGCTATTAAAATTCTGGTAATAGCTTGTACCTGAAAGAGTTAGCTGGGCATCAGCTGCCAGAGAAGTTGCTGCAAACGCAGCCGCGAGTAAAATTTTCTTCATATCGTTAATTATTGTTTGCAAATATACAATGTGTCCTGTACTGAGGCGTATTTTATATGAAAATAGGGTCTTCTTAATGGAAGACCCTATTTTTAGGAGGCAAAGGTGCCAATATTAGTTTATCATAATCTTCGCAACAGCTGAGTGAGCTTCATTACCCATTTTAGCTATGTAAAGTCCGGCACTCAGATTCAGGTCGGAAACCGTAAGTTGTGTATATCCCGCAGTAACGTTTACCTTTTGAGTGTTGATAATTCGTCCAGAGAGATCGAAGATGCTGAGCGTGTAGTTACCGCTCGCTTGAGTGTTATATGCGAAAGTTACTTTGCTTGAAGATGCTTCGCCAACAACATTGAAAAGAAGACCGCTGAATGTTGCTATGTCGTTAACACCTGTTGTGTTGCTGTAGGTAAGAGTGAAATCGTCCACTGCCGTTGAAGCGCGGTTTCCACTGCCCGTAGACCACTTGATTGCAGCAATACGAATCCAAACCGGAGAAGACTGATTTTCGACTGCCGCTGGAAGTGTGCCAGTAATCGTGTTATTTGAGAAAACCTTTCCTCCTGTAGTCATAGTTCCGGTAGTGGTTATGGCCGTAAAGGAAGAAGGCGTTGCTCCTATTCCGTAATCCATAGTCCATGTAGTTGTTCGTGGACTTGACGTATCAAGAGATTGCAGTTTATAAGAGAAACTGATATTTGAGATGCCGTTTGTATTTGCCAGTTGCAGGGCAAAAGCAGCACCTGAGTCAGACGCAGGGAAAGAACTATTGCCGTAGCCTACCTGCCTCACACCGATCGCGCGATCAGAGTAGGTCGCAGAAACTGTAGTGGTTCCTGAAACGCAGAAATTGACACCAGGGTTTATAACATCTGCTGATGGATAGTTTTTGAAACCACCACCCACAACCAAGCCGGCACAAGAAGTTGTGTCAGGTGATATCTGGAATGGAAGTCCTGCCTGCGTTGTAAGTGTACGAACAGTGCCAAGACTACTTGGAGTAGCACCAGTCCAAACAGACCACCCAGTTGGCAATCCAACGCCCAGTCCGTCAAAATCCTGTGTGTAGGAAGTGCCTGTTAATGTAATTGACGTCTGCGCATGTGTTCCAAACGCAAGGATAGACGCAGCAAAGAGTAAAGCTATTCTTTTCATTTTGAAATATTTAGGGCAAAACTACAGTAATCTGCTCGGAAAGTATGAGACATTTTATTACTAAAATGTTAGCAAAAGGGAATGCCGGGAGTGCCCCGGCATTCCCTGAATTTATTTCAGACAAAAATTAGGGGCAGCGTGGATTGGTAAACTTGACGTCTGTTGTGTCACGTAACGTTAGTTGTGCTGTGCTACCGAATAAAGTAATAATGCCACTTATCGTGCCGTTCCCGTTTGGTGTAATTGCAGGCTGGAAATTCGAGTAGCTACTATTGTACATTGTGATACGCCCTGTTTTTGCACAGTTGATAAGTGCTCTGTTTGTGCTTGTGCTTGGGTCAGAATAAACTACGTTGTTCGAACCATTCTCGAACTGCATGTCTTTTATTGTTACAAGTGTGTTGACATATTTGCCGGGATTACTGATGATGTCAAACAATGTGAGTTGAGGCGGAGTGATGGTATTGGGATAATTGCCCTTTACAACGTAAGTGCCAAGAAGTGAAGACGGTATACCATTTGTCGTACCATCGCTGTTCATAGAGAACACGATCTCAGGTGTACCCTTGTAATTCATCAGCAGCAGGCCTTTCAGTTTCACATATATTTTCCTACCGACCGGATAGTCTCCATAGAGGTATGTTTTGTCAAGTATCAGTTGCATTCCACCGGTACTGTCCTGAATGAAGATTTTCTTGTAAATGTTGCCCCCTTTATCATCTCCAACTACCACTCCGTAGATTGTAGTATCTCCCATCAGCCGCGTCTTTCCAGCTGTCATTGTCATTGCCATATTCGAAAGAACACTCAGATTACAGTTCACTGTCAGTTTGGGGTCCAGGCTGCTGGTGTCAGGTGGTGCGTCAAACTGTTTTTTCAGACAAGAGTTCAGCAGCAGGATGCTGGCGAGCAATACGCCGGAGAGACTAAGGAATTTCATATAGTTTGCTTGTTGTTTTTCGTTTTAATTAGAATCGGATGGCTGCAGAGATACCGTAATTAAGGCCGTAGGCGTATCCGTATTTATTAGGGAATTTTTTTGGATTCTGGTTGGCTAGGTCGTAGCGGAGCTGCTCGTAGCCGATAGACTTAATGTTCTGATTATTGAGCAGGTTGCCGATGTTAGCGCTCAGCACCAGTTGTGTTCTGCGGTCGAAAGGTTTGAAGTATTTGCTGATATCGAACGTTTTGCCACCCGCCACATTCACCACAAAAGCCGAAGGCAATTTCTCCTGACGGAGGATGTCGGTCCATTTCTGGCTTGCAGGGTCCACGAGGTCCACAGCCAGTTCGGTGCGGCGCTCGGGGTTGATCTCCACGTAATTGCGGTCCATATAGTTGAAGCTCAGGTTGGCCCAATAACCACGAGGACTGTACCTGAACGCCATACTGTATACCGACTGCGGCCCTACACCCAGGTAGTAGTCCTTAATGTAGACAGTGTGTGTCACCGGCACCATGCTCGGTATGTTGTCCTGATAGATAGAAATGATGGGGCGGTTGTTATAGTATGACTCTCCCACCGCGATACCTGCCGTAGCCGAAAGGTCGCTGATGATCTTGACAGATGCGAGCATTTCCATACCTACCGAGCGTGTACCTACATTCTGCATCACATAGTTTACGAACGACTGTATATCCGGGTCATCGTTCCAGAACCTTTTGATGAGTGTAAGGTCATTTACCTCGGTAGCGTAACCAGTAAGCCTGAAGTTGATGCCTTTTGCTTTGAAATTGTAGCCACCTTCTACTGTCTGCGTCTTGCTTACCTGCGGATTGCTGATAACAAAGTCGCGGGTGCCCGGTGCTATATAAGTATTGTTGGCCGTTGGCGCGTCTGTAATATACCCTGCGTAGGCAAACACAGTGTGGTGGTTATCTATGCGGAATGTAGCACCGGCTTTCGCCTTATAGGTAAAGAAATTCTGGTCTGTTGCACGCCCGAAGGAGTTATTGGGGAACAATCCGTTGCGGTACATGCCCTCGCGGCTGAATGATGTATTGCCTGCTGCTACTGCTGCAAAGAGGTCTATTTTGTTGTAAGAATACAGCAACTGTCCCCATGCGTTCGTCTTTAGTGTGCGCAAAATGTAGTCGTAACTATATCTGTCGCCTGTTTTGATCAGAGCATTGGGGTTATTCAGATTGTTCTGGCTGTTGTTGGGGTCGTTCACCACAGCCTGAGACGCAAACTGGTAGTAGTTAACAAAGAACTCGCCACCCATTAGGTCTGCTAATTCTTTATAGTATTCGTTGTTCTGAGATATGGCATTAACTCCGCCATCTACGGTCAGTTTTTCGTTCAGTGCATGTGTGATGATAGAATTTAAAGACAGTGTGCGCATATCATCCACCCTGTTACCTATCACATACATTGATTGTTTGCCTGTTATGTTGTTGCCTGCAATGCCGTTCACGTTAGTAACGGTTGCTGTGTTCATGTAGTTACTCATATACAGGTCATCCCACTGGATCTGCAGCAGATCTGGGTTTGCCTCATATTCTGCTCTTGTGATGTCATATAATGACTGACGCGGGTTCAGCCCGCCCTGAATGGCGTAGGAAGGGAGGTTGCGGTAGTAGGTAGGAGTCGGATTGGCTGCATTGTAAAAGTCGAGACCCGAACGTTTGTACTTGCCGTACTTGTATCCGAGTGATGTGGTCCACCTGGTTTTGTCCGACGGACGGTAGGTGTGGCTGGCCACAATGATGGGCTGGAAAGAACTATCAGACCGCGCATTGCGTTTTTTGCCGTTCTGATAACCCCAGTTCTCATTGTAATAATGGTTGCCGGCCAGATCGAATGCTTCCTGGATCTCGGTGGCGGCAAGACCGCGATAGGTGGGGGCGGCAAGACCGGTAAGGTTGAATTGTTGTTTCTTATACACCTTGCTCACCGCACCGTAGAACGACTTTCCATCGTAGTACGTGCCTGGTATATAGCCTTCATCGGCCCAGCGGCGGGACGCAGACAGGGAATAGGCCCATCCATTCTTCATCAGTCCGCTGCTGTAGGTGGCCATCACGCGGTTGCGGTAGCTGCGGTTGCTGTTGTAGTAAGAAACATTGCCACCCCTGCGTTGGTCCGCTGCAGTTGCGTTTATGTAAGTAGAACCGTTAACCGAACCGAATGAATATTCTCCGGGCCTTAGTCCGTAGGTGATCACCCTGTCGCGAAGCACATCGTTCAGTCCGCCCAGCTGCGCAAATGGTGCAAAACCTGTCTGCAGGTCCTGAAGCGGGAAGCCATTGAACTGAATATCTGTGTTTCCATAGCCACGGGGACGGAACCTGTAAGGTCCAAAGGTGAAGATGGCTATACGGAGGAATTCGTCACCGTTAGATGCATAGAACGCACCCGAGCTACCTGCGTCCATGCCAGTGTTCTCGTCGTCCTGAGTGGTATTATCTTCGAGCACTATTGTGGGTATCTCTCCGTTATCATCGGCACTTTTGTCGTTTGGCGTCAGGAAGATGGTGCCGAGGTCGTCATTTCCCGGCAGTACCTTTGTTACGATGGTGTCGTTTTTTACGTTGAAACCGGAAATGATCACCATCTGCTGTCCGGTGGGCACATCTGCTATTGAGAAGTATCCGCCGGCAGACGTGGTAGTTGATTTTTTTACTTCAGGGATATTTACCTGCAATTCCGTGAACGGTTTACCGGTGACGCTGTTCAGCACGCGTCCCTTTACGATTCCTGTGCCGTTTTGTGCAACTGAATCTTTAGCAGCAAAAAATAATAAGGAAAATGCCAACAACCGAAGGCTGGTTGTAGAAGAATGAAGCATGTATGTTGATTTCAGGCTGCAAACTTACGAAACACCTGTTAACCAATGAGGAAAAGTGATTAAGTAATTGTTATGCAGGGAGGCGATGATTCTTTTTATAGGGATTACCTGCGTAATTTCGCCGCAAAAACTATTAATAACGTGGTTAAGAAATTGCTGTTTGCGCTGTTTTCGTTGGGTATTGTGGTCAACTCTTTTGCGCAGGAAAAGACAAAATACAGGGTAATCGCGATTGGAAGCTATAACTGCGAGAACTTCTTTGACACTGATGACGACACAGCAAAGAAGGATGAGGATTTTACACCGAAGGGCGCTTATGGCTATACCGACGAGGTGTATCGGCAGAAAGCCCACAATATTGCTACGGTCATTCAGAAAATGGGCACTTCGGTAACGCCTGAGGGGGCAGCGATAGTGGGCCTTGTGGAGGTGGAGAATGACCATGTGTTGCAGACATTGGTAACCCAGCCCGAATTAGCAGGTAGACATTACAAGTATGTTTGGTTCCCCACTGCCGACGAGCGGGGCATCAGCACGGCGATGTTATACAACCCGAAGTACTTTTCGGTCCTTTCGGCGCGGCCTGTGCGGGTGCCGTTGGAGACCCTTGGACAGAAACAACCCACGCGCGATGTGTTGTATGTATCTGGCATACTTGCCGGAGATACGGTACACGTGCTGGTAAACCACTGGCCGTCGAAGAGCGGTGGCGAGGCAGCCTCAGAGCCTGGACGCCGTTTGGCCGCGTCGGTGAACAGGCGCATCATAGATTCTGTACAAAAAACAAACCCTGACGCCAAGATCCTGCTGATGGGCGACCTGAACGATAACCCGGATGCTGAGTCTGTGACAGAAGTACTGGAGGCTAAGAGAAATGTCGACAAACTGAGGCAGACAGATATATTCAATCCATGGATCAATATGCACAAAAAGGGTCTGGGAACTGAGTGCTACCGCGATGAGTGGCACTTGATTGACCAGATAATGATAAGCGGTGCCTTTGTGAACAATCGCAACGACAAATGGAAGTACTATAATGCGGCTATTTTCAACGACGATATGCTGGTGAATAAGATAGGCAAAGACAAGGGCAGGCCACACCGTTCGTTTACCATCGCCCAGGTTTGGGACAATGGCTACAGCGATCACTTTCCCGTGCTTATGTACTTCATCAGTAAGTAGTTACGTTTCTGCCCGTTCGCCCGTTTGACGGATATTAGTACATTTGATCTGTTTATGAAGAAATTACTTGGAGTTTTCTTTACATGCCTGTCGTTTACAGGTATTGCACAACCTGCTGGTTATTACGACCCTGCTGCCGGCCTCACCGGTCAGGCGCTTCGTGCCGCATTGGCAACAATTATTCGTCCGCATACGGAACTGAACTATACTCCGGGTGTCTGGGATGCGATTTATACTACCGACCGCAAACCCAGCGGTAAGGTGTGGGATATATATTCCGATATTCCCGGAGGCACACCGCCATACGAATATATTTACAACACAGAAAAGTGTGGAAGCACTGCGGCTTCAGCGGAGCATTTCTGCTATAACCGGGAACATTCCTGGCCGCAAAGCAAGTTTACATTCCCCAATGCCAACAACACGCCGGGTAAAACAGATATGTTCATCGTTTACCCCACTGATTATTATGTAAACAACCAGCGCGGAGATAACCCCTATGGAAAAGTGGGGACGCCAACCAAGACTTTTTTGAACGGAAGTAAACTAGGAAATAATGTTTATGCCGGGGCGCCTTCAGGTACCTGTTTCGAGCCCATAGATTCATTCAAAGGCGATCTGGCACGAAGCTATTTTTACGTATCTACATGTTACAGAAACGACAGTATCTATTTCACCACGTGGGAAATGGCTACATTGGTATCGCTGAAACCCTGGGCAGCAGCAATGTTACTTGAATGGCACCATCTGGACCCTGTGAGCAAGAAAGAGATAGACCGAAACAACGCTATTTACGCGCTTCAGAACAACCGCAATCCGTTCATCGACCATCCCGAGTATGCCGACTGTATATGGGGCACGGCCAATTGCAGCACTACCTTCGTGCCGAACGCAAGCAGTGCCACGCAGGATGCGCACATTTACCCTGTGCCGGCTGTTGATGTAGTGCATGTTTCATGGCAATACGCATCTGTCGCACCCATATCTGTTTCAGTTATCGATGTGGCAGGCCGTATAGTATATCATGCTCCGGTAAATGCCGCCGGTAGCGAGCTGACACTTGATGTTTCAGCATGGCCTCATGGTATCTATGCCGTGCAGCTGCAGTATGCGAATACCGTAAAAGTCCATAAAATTGTAGTGGAATAGATAGTACTTGATTTAAACGAAAGGGCCCCTGTAGGAATCTGCTGGGGCCCTTTCGTTCTTGTACTCTATGTGTGTTGCTCACAGCGGTCTTTGCTCCCAGAAAGGGTCGTGCCACAACGGCTCGGTGACCGGGCCGTGTTTGGGCATCAGGCTATGGGCCGCTTCCAGCTCTTTCAAAAAGTAGTCCTGAAGGAATGTGAATAGTTCCCGTTCCTCAAATCTGACGTGCGATTCCAGCACATGCGCGAATATGCCCAGGTTGTTGCCGCCCGCTGTAAGCCCTATTCTGTTTATAAGCGACCTCAGTTCGTCATGTTCATTCAGCCCCTGCATGCGCAGTGGATGGTCTTCAGGCAATATGGAATATACATACCGCTCTTCTTCGAGAAAATGTTGCTCAAGAAACTCGCTGAACATCTTTTCAGTGTAGTTTGCTATCCTTTCCGGAGCCACGTTCAGCCGCTGTCCTTGCCGTATTTTCCATACTAGCAGCAGGGCAAAGTGGTGCTCTCTCGATAACGCTATAAGTGATTCAGAGCGCTTCATGACATTGTAGGTTATGATTCTTGTCCACAGATCTTTTTTTCCAGTTCCACAGCCCGAGGGAACAAAATGTTGTTCTCGAGATGTATATGTGTGTACAGTTCGTTGATGAATTCATGCAGCTTCTGGTAAGATACACGGTAGGTGGTACACGCATCCTCAGGTGGGGTGAAGTTGGCGGTGAGTTCGGTTAGGCGGGCTGCTCTGTCTCCCTCAGTCGTGTGTTCCTGCTTCATCGCGTCTATCGGGTTGGAGAGGGTGCCGAAGAAGAACGGTTTTGAGAGGCCGTTTTTCAGTCGCTCGGCCTCGGCCAGTTTTTTAATGGCGGGGAACAGTATTGCTTCTTCCTTCAGCATGTGGTGGGTAAGTTCTTCTCCGCAACCAATGAACAACATGAGTATCTCATTCAATTCGGGATGGTTGTTGCCGTGCACTTTGTTCACCTTGGTGAGGTAGGCAAGCAGTGTCGGGATATTCTCGCGGACATAAGAATGGTATTCCTGTACTATTAGGTCGGCAAGGTCGTCCAGCGGCATCCTTGCAAATTCAAGGTCTGATGCATTAGCAGATCGTGCTACCTTTTCAGCCAGCTCCCGCTCTATAGCATCCTGGTCCAGTTGTTTCTCTTTGCACACATCACTTAGCTTTCTGTGGCCCTTGCAGCAGAAGTCTATGTTGTATTTTCTGAACACTTCAGCTGTTCTGAAGTTTCCTGCAACGATCTGCCCGATTGTAGTTGGCACCTCTTGTTCTATCAGTATTTCCATTGTAGTTGGTTATTTAGTCTTCTGCAAAATTGCGTGGTCTTTCCGCCTGATATTATGTGTCCAATCATAACAATCCCGGGAAGATTGTTAAAACATTTTTCATTTTATGCGTACGCGCATAAATGGCCCACTATCCCCATTGTAGTTTTGATGTATTGTTAACTGTATCAATTGTATTTTATGAAACGATTTAAATTGTTTGCATTCATCTCTTTAAGTGTTCTCGCTTTCTCATGCAACGATGCCGGCAATGCTCCCGCGGCTACCACTGGTGGCGAATCTGCAGCTACTGCAGCTACTGAAGCTGCCGGTCAGTCCGGTGTGCAGGACGATGCTTCTCAGAAAAATGTGGTGCAGGTTGCGGTGGGCAGCAAAGATCATACAACACTCGTTACAGCTGTGAAGGCGGCTGAACTGGTGGACGCATTGAGCAATGCGGGACCATTCACGGTATTTGCTCCAACAAACGCCGCTTTCGATAAATTGCCTGCAGGAACGGTTGAAGGCCTCTTGAAGCCTGAGAAGAAAGAAGACCTTGCTGATATTCTTCAGTATCACGTGTCTATAGGTGTGTATAATGCAGATCAACTGCAAGACGGACAGTCTCTGGGTCAGGCGAACGGAGGTAATATCAAGATCACTAAAAAGGATGGTAAGATCATGGTGAACGGTACTGCTACAATCATTACTTCAATTCCGGCATCAAACGGAGTTATCCACGTGATAGACGGGGTGTTGCTTCCGGGTAAATAATGGATTAGATCAGATGGTTATAACAAAGCGGCTGAATGTTTATTCAGCCGCTATTTTTTTGTTTCTTATTGTTGTTGACCAACGTGCTGCACTATCTTCATGAGCATTACAGTCGATATGCTCATGGCCCTTTGTTTGGCGAGTTCTGCTTTCTCCCCTTCGAAGAGCTCGTCCACCGATTCGACGAACAATTCAAGCCACCGTGCAAACAGTTCCTCGCTCAAAGGTTTGAACTTGTGAAAGGTCTGGTGGCTTTTCAGCGGATTGCCAAAATACCCGCCGGTGAACAACAAAGTGTTTTCCCAGAACGAATACATCAGTGGCAGATGTTTCTCCCAGTTGACATGCGAGAAATAGCCCGATAGCAGGTCGTCTTCTTTTACTTTCTCATAGAATACGTTCACCAGGTGTTCTATGTCTTGCCTTCCCTGAATGTCCTGTTTCATGTTACAGATCTTTGCGGTTAAACTTTCTTAACGATAACAGAAGTGGTGCTGCGGCCCATATGGCCATAACCACCATAGATATCACTATTCCTTTTTGTGTGCCGAAGAAATCTTTGAAGATGGCCCCTGTATAACCCATCAGTGCCGAAACATCCATCTTCAGCAGCACCATAATGCGTGCCAGGTCCACAGGGTTCAGTGCACTCACTCCCACCATAGCCTTTTCAATAGGGTAGTCGGCAAACTGGAACAGGAGGAACAGTACAATACCATCGAACACCAGCGCGAAGTAGAGCCAGAGCATTATGGAAAGCCCTATGCCACGTGCTTTATCTCTTGTGCCTACCGATGCCAGCATGGCTATAGACACAAAGATGATCGATAGAAACATGCCCATGACGAGCAACGTGATGCCCGTTGCAGATCTGTCATAGATAAGGAGCGGTATGCCGACACCTGCGAGAAACGATAATGCCAATGCGCCCGCAAGACCGGTATAAAGACTCAGCCAGATGCTTTTCCTTTTTATGGGCTGACTTAGGAGCAGCTCTACGAATTCTGAGCTGTTGTAGATATATATGGTTGAAAAGATGACACACACCAGCGGCACAATGAACAGTACGAGATTCAGCAATGTAAGCAGCCCTTTTTGTGTATTGTCTTCCAGCCCGAACACAGTGAAAGATATGGCCAGCAGAATGCCTGTGTAGGCGAGGACTATCTTATTCCTGACGATGTCGAGCAGTATGTACTTTATTATTTTCTTCATCGGTCGGTTTTCTTCATAAAGTGAGCAATAGCTTTAGACAGTTTATCCTCCCCGGTTTCGCTTCTCAATGTTTCTATATTTTTGTTGAACACCAGGTTGCCATCCTGCATGTACATCACATGCGAGATCAGATCGTCCAGCTCACTCAGAATGTGTGAGGTGATCATAATGAGTTTTCCCTTCGCCTTTTCGTGCAGTATCTTTTCCTTTAGTATTTCTGATGCTACCGGATCCAGGCCGGCGGTTGGTTCATCCAGTATCATGATCCCGGGGTTGAACAGGAAGGCTATTGCAGCACTCACTTTTTGCATGGTGCCACCTGATAGCGTACCCATGCGCTTGTTATAAAGCTGTCGCAGCGAGAAGGCATTGATGATGTCTTCATCTGTTTTTTGGTCTGTTTGCCTTATATCCGAGATCATTTCCATTACCTGACCAATGGTCATATTCTCAGGGTACCTGCCTATCTGCGGCATGTACCCGATCTGTGAGCGGTATGTCCAACCATTGGCCACCGGTTCGTTGTTTACAGCAATGGTGCCGGAATCCGGCAATACCATTCCCAGAATGCTCTTAATGAGTGTGGTTTTGCCGCAACCGTTGGGCCCTATCAGCGCCAGGCAGGTTCCGCCTTCGCTGCGGAAGGAGACATCGCGCAGCACGTGCAGCTTTCCAAAGGTTTTGTTGATGTGTGTTACTTCGATCATAGTTTAACAGGTTTCATCAGTGGGTTCGGGTCTTTAAGGTTCTCCGGTGTGAGGCTTGGCAGTACTTTCTCCGACCGGTCCATGAGGCTGGTTATCAGACTACGGAAGAGTATCATTGCCGGCGGGTTCTTTTCTACAATTATGCTATACATACTTACGGGACGGTAGGGTACGTCTCCTATTTTGTTACGGTTCAGGTCGTATCCCTCATACTTGTCCCAATAGTTGTTGGTAAATGTGTTTAGCACCAACGATCCGTTTGTGCCAACGTCAAATGTGTTGGAGATAAAATTGTTTTCCTTCAGCACTATATCCATACAGCTGGCCTGTATCTTCAGGCCCCAGCCGTTTTCTTTAAATTGGTTCCGGTACATCTCTACCCGGCTCACGCCTTCAAGAAAGATGCCGCTTGTGTTTCGGTCGAAGCAATTTCCGTCTATGTAACTATCAGAGATCTCTTTCAGCAGCAGGCCGTAGGCGGCATCTCCCCAGTTTTCTCTGAAGTAGTTGTGGAACATTTTTACGTGATTGGAGAACATCACCGCTACCCCGGCACCATTGTTCTCAAACACGTTTGCGGCATACATATCGCTGTTAGAGAACATGAAGTGCAGTCCGTACCTCATGTTGTGATGAGATATATTGCGCCAGATAACAGAGTTGGTAACAAACTCGAAGTAAATGCCGTCTCTGTGTCCTGATACTGTATTGCCTGTTATTATCAGGCTGTCGCTCTTCCAGCAATGGATGCCGTTGCCGCTTTGCTGCTCTTCTACCTGATGGGCGGCCAGTTTATTGCCGGAGATGGTGCAGTTGATGCCGTATTGCGAATAGATGCCGAAAAAGCAGTCTTCAAGTATGTTGTTGGAAATGGTAACGAAGTGGCGATTGCAAATGCGCACACCCGCGTAATCGACTATGCTGGACGTCCCTGAATTGATGATCCTGAAGCCGTCTATGAGAACACTGTCGGCCTTCACCGAAATGTTCTCGAATTTCTTTTGTCCGTCTATCACAGGGTGGTTTTTCCCTATTAGTGATACCGGTTTTGTGATAATGATATTGCCTTCGCGGTACGTGCCTGCATGAACCAATATGGTGTCATGTGCCTGAGCCGCCTGTAGCGCTTGTGTGATCTTTTCGAATTGTTCTCCGCGTCCTGTTCTCAGCACTTTGCCGTACCCCGAGATACCCGGCACAAGTAGCAGCAGGGATAATATGGTAATAAGTGGTCTCATCAGTGTGCAGCCCAGGTGGTTGTGGTGCCGTGGTGTACTTTAGCGGCATTGTTCAGGCTGTCGGCATTACCAAATGCTACAAGGTCGCCCTGCATGGGGCATTGTATCTCGCTACCTTTCAGAAGTTTTGCTTCTGTTGCCGGTATCAACGCATGAGTGCCGCTATAGTCAGCAAAGTAGATCTTTGCCTCTTCAGCGGTTACTGTTTCCAGTGTCTGTAAATATGCTTTGAGGCAGGCGATGTCATCAAACTTAAAGATCTTACCTGTCTTTGTTACCAACTCAGCACCGAAGCGCGCATCTGCAATGGTCATCTTGCAGGCCGAGCAGTTGTCTTTCCCTACCTTCAAGGGTTCGGGTTCTGTGTTACAGCTGCTAAATGCTGCCAACGAGATCAGCAGTATAGCCGCCGCACTGTTTGCTGTATTCACGCTTATTTTCTTGCGCCATTCCATGATGAATGCTACAACCAGCAGGCCGCCGCATCCTACAAATATCCATCCGCCAATGTCCGGTATGGAGTAAGCACCGAAATTCAGCAGTTGTTTGAAACCAATAAGTGGTGGTTGATAGGCCATGCCCGGTACTACTATGGCCGCATGCGGGTCCAGATTGTGACCATAATTGTACTCCCATCGCCAGAAGTCGATCATGGCAACGATGCCAAATGCTACAAATAGGCCCAGGGCCGTATAGAAGAATTTCTTTTTGTTGGCTAATGCTGCAGCTAGGAACAAAACAGAAAAGAACACGATGCAGTAAGGCAGTATCGTAAACTCCGGAAAATCGTTTTTGTGTAGTGTTTTCATGCCGATGTAATGGTTCAGGCCGTTGATGATGTCAACGTCGCCCTTAATGTCATTGGCATGTATTTGCAATGCCAGTCCCTCCGGATACTGCGGTGCGTCAAGGTCTATGCGCCAAATGGGCGTGTATAAGACGACCAGCAGAGACAGTCCGCAGACTGCCAGTATTATCCGTGTGGTTATCAATAGATTATTCTTTTTCACTTCGTTCGTCTTTTTGGTCAAATAAAAGGTCCGGCTCATCTGTTTAGTCCCAGACAAGCCGGACCAATACCCTCTTGACAATTAGTTAGTCAGGTCTTGGCAGCGTTACTGTGCAGCTGCAGGTTCAGGTGCGGTTTTACCCGTGCTGAACGTTAGCGGCGTATTGCTGCCTGCCGGAGATACTCTTACATATCCCGACATTTCCTGGTGTAGCGCACTACAGAAGTCAGTACAATACATTGGGTACATGCCTACTTTTTCTACGTTCCATTTCAGTGTCTGTGTTTCACCCGGCATGATCAGCAATTCAGCGTTTGATGCGCCCTTGATAGCGAATCCGTGCGGCACATCCCAGTCCTGCTCAAGGTTCGTTACGTGGAAGTATACTTCATCGCCCACTTTGATACCTTCAATATTGTCTGGTGAGAAGTGTGAACGTATAGCTGTCATGTACACGTGTACAACTTTGCCCTGGCGTTCCACTTTTGTTGTTGCTTCTCCTTTTGATGCATAAGGATTCGCATTCTCATCTATCTTGTAGAACTTAACTGACCTGTTCTTGATGATGTCTGCAGCACATGCCTGCGCATAGTGTGGCTCACCAATGGTAGGGAAGTCAAGTATTAACTGCATCTTGTCGCCGCTAATATCATAAAGCTGTGCGCTCTGTGCGAGTTCGGGACCTGTCGGCAGGTAACGGTCTTTTGTGATCTTGTTATAAGCGATCACGTATTTCGCGTTCGGTTTGCGGCTATCGCCACCAGGTACGCACAAGTGACCTACTGAGTAGAATGTAGGAGCACGGTCCACAACTTTCAGGTCTTTGATGTTCCATTTGACAACCTCACTCGATACGAAGAATGAAGTATATGCGTTGCCTTTGCCGTCAAACTCGGTGTGCAAAGGTCCAAGGCCCGGTTTCTTAACTTCACCGTACAGTGCTGCGTCATACTTGATCACAGGTATACCTTCATAATCGCCTTCAAATGCCTTATCTGCAATCGCTTTCTGTATTTTATCGAAGCTGAATACAGGTATCAGCGCAGCCAGCTTACCGCTACCTACAATGTACTCACCTGTTGGGTCAACGTCACAGCCGTGTGGAGATTTTGGACAAGGAATGAAGTAACAGATGTCTTTCAACTCTTTAGCGTCCAGTACGGTAACTTCTGTTTTGATCTCTGACGTCGCAGTATGCGTTTTCTCGTTGTAAACGTTGTGCGCATAACGTACAGACTGTTTTTTGCCCTTGCCAGCTTTCAGGTATTCTTCAGCCTTCTTCCAGTTCACAGCCATGATAAAGTCTTTATCGCGCTGAGAAGCGTTCACTTCAAGCAGTGTGTTTGCCTGTTCTGTGTTGTAGCAACTGAAGAAGAACCAACCGTGTGACTTGTCCTTACCTGCATGCGACAGGTCGAAGTTCACGCCCGGACATTCGATCTGGAATGCCAGGTCCATTTTACCATCTTCTTTACCAACACTTATGAAGCTGATATGTCCTTTAAAGTTCTGCTTATAGGTGTTGATAGGCACGTCACCGTTGGCGTCATCCGGAGGAACGCTGAAGCGGGTACCGGCTACAACATATTCAGTGTTCTGCGTGATGAACGGAGAACTGTGGTTACCACCACTGTTCGGAAGTTCTATGATCTCAGCAGTTCTGAATGTAGCGAGGTCTATCCTAGCAACCCTCGGAGTATTATTGGCATTGCCAAATATCCAACGTCCGTCAACTTCGCCGTTTGTCTGCGACAGCTCGGGGTGGTGCAGGTCATCCCATGGTACAAAACCGTGAGACGTGTTAAGCATTGGTTTGGTTTCCTCGCTGTATCCATACCCTTTTTCCGGGTCTACTGAGAATACTGGGATCACACGCAGCAACCTGCCGCTAGGCAATCCGTATACGCTCATCTGGCCACTGAAGCCGCCCGACAGGAAGTTGTAGAATTCGTCATATTTGCCCGGGGCCACGTAAGCTTTTGAAGCCGCATCTCCGGTCACAGCGTTACCTGCGTTTTTGGGCTTGCAGGCATTGACACCCACTACAAGCGCCACTGCGCCGGCAAGGGTAAGATACTTTGAGTGTTTCATATTATTTAATTTATGTATAAAAGGTGTGTTCTTATTATTTTACTCCGTCGTTTTCGCGCATAAACTCATAAAGAGCGCGTGCATCGTCATCACTCAGGTTCTGGTTAGGCATGCGCACAAGGCATATCTCCAACTGAGCCTGGGCTTTGGGGTCTTTGTCCAGCATTTCGTCGGGGTTGGTAACGAAGTTCATGATCCATTCGGCTTTGTAACGTGAAGTGACGCCCTTCCAGCCCGGACCCACTAGCTTCTCGTCGGTAAGTTTGTGGCAGCTGCTGCATTTTACCTCATACGCTTTCTTACCATTTCCGGCCATTGCCTTGTCAAGCGTAGCTGGTACATCAACTTTGGTGAACTTGCCCACACCTCTTTCCGGGTCATAAGACGGGTTGGCAGCAGCTTCGGCTTCCTTAGTGGCTCCCTCCATCTGATAAGGGTTTTTTTCTTCTTCTTTGTTGCCGCCGCCTCCGCATGCAGCCACTGAGATACCTATGATCCCTAACAAAAGCAGTTTTTTCATATCGTTGTTTTGGTTGGTTAAACAATTACAATGCAAGATTACCCACAGTTGCTTCCATACTTTATGCGTCCAGTCATAAACTCAGTTTTTTTGACGAACTCCAATTGTAATTGCGGGGAATTGTATATCTTGTATTGCTTTGTGGGCGTGTGTTACAGGCATTTTTCCCTCCTTGTTGGCCTAATGACATGATCTTCATCATGTTTTTGAATGTCTGGAATCATGAATGTGTTTTTCCGACATCTCTAATTTGCAGGCAAGTATAAATACTGGTTTATGATGATCGATATCAACCTTTTACTGGCTTTAGGGGGCGTTTATAAGAATGTGGCGGCCGGTGAAATGATTTTTATGGAAGGCAGCCGCTGTAATTTCTACTACCAGTTGGTAAAAGGAAAGGTGAACTGGATCAACATAAACGAAGACGGTAAGGAATACCTGCAGTCTGTGATAGAGCCGGGTGAATGTTTTGGTGAGCTGCCATTATTCGACGGAGAACCCCATGCTGCTACCGCTATCGCTCAGGAGGATTCACTCATCATAAAGCTACATCAGGCAACCTTTAATCAGATGTTGCTCGATCATCCTGACATTCACGGACAGTTTTCCAAATTGCTTGCTCAGCGACTGAGGTTTAAGTTCTTCATGCTGCGTGAATTGTTGAACAGCCATCCCGAAGACAGAATATCTTCCCTCATCAGATATCTTCAGGAAACGAACCACAATATTTGTACCTCATGTGGCAAGATCAAACTCACTCGCCAGCAGATAGCCAATATGACCTGCCTGCGCGTTGAGACAGTGATAAGAGCCATGCGGAAGATGCATGATAGAGGCGAGATCCGTATCCTGAAAGGGAAAGTATATTGTGGCAATATGACTCCAGTCATACCCGCCAAGTGCGCCGGTTAGTTCTTTTGCAGTGTTAACTGCTACAAAATGGATCAACGGAAGTGGCTGCGTCTTTCTTTATTTAATTTACTTATTGTCTCTGTTCTTGGTGTTGTACTTAGGTACAAGATCGCTTTTTCCCTTTCCTTCTTAGATCAGAAGAAACTGCTGCACGGGCACTCCCATTTCGCATTCAGCGGGTGGATCACGCAGGCGCTCATGGCTATCATTGTTGCCCGGTTGATGTCAACATCTGACAAGGTCAGTTACCGCAGGTATAATCCGGTTTTGTGGGCTAATGCAATATGTGCCTACGGAATGTTGCTGAGTTTCCCGGTTCAAGGTTATGGGCTATTTTCCATTTTCTTCTCAACCGCCGCTCTTATCGTTGCCTATGTGTTTATGGTTATGGTTTGGAAGGACACAAAAGGTGCAACGGCAGATGATGTGCATTTTCCGTGGGTGAGGGCGGCCGTGGTGTTCAATTCTATTTCGTCAATAGGTGCTTTCGCGCTTGCCTATATGATGGCCACCCGAAACATGCACCAGCACTGGTACCTGGGTTCGGTATACTTCTTTTTGCATTTCCAGTACAACGGATGGTTTTCTTTCACTATTCTTGGCTTGCTTGCCAGGAAGCTGGCGCAAAGTGGTGTGTCGCCCGCAAAGCTGCGCAAGGTGTTTTTGATGATGGTAGTGTCCTGTGGGCCAGCATATTTTCTATCTGCTCTGTGGATGGAGATACCAATGATAGGATACATCGCCGTGGTCATTTCGTCCATATTGCAGGCGGTCGGTTGGGGTGTTTTGTTGCAGTTGTTCAGGCAAAATCAGGCTCGTCTGAAAACGGCACTCGGGGCTATACCGTTTACCATCATCACCTTGTCTGTACTTGCTTTCACCATTAAGTTCGCGTTGCAGCTCGGTTCCACTATACCGGCCCTCAGCACGCTTGCATTCGGTTTTCGCCCTATTGTCATTGGGTACCTTCACCTTGTTTTGTTAGGCGCTATCAGTCTGTTTATTATAGGGTACATTCTGCATATCGAGGCAGTAACAATCACGCCGGTATGCAAGGTGGGACTCATTGTATTTATCTCAGGTATCGTTCTCAATGAAGTGGTGCTGATGATACAGGGCATAACAGCAATTCAGTATATCGCTGTTCCCTACGTAAATGAAGCATTATTCGCCATATCGCTCATCATGTTCACAGGTCTGGTACTTATAAATCTGAGGCCGGGTACAAGTGAAAAGCCGCGCGAAATGACGTTGCCGACATTCTCAAAATCATAGACCGTGCGAAAGATATACTTCATCGTTTGCCTGATGACCATCTACATTGCCTATAGCGCATGGGTGTATACCGGGGGTACAGAGTCGGTAGTGGAAATGCAGTTGGCTGCCAAGAATGGAAAGCGTATCTGGCAGCAGTCCAATTGTCAGAACTGTCATCAGTTGTTTGGCCTGGGTGGATATATGGGGCCCGATCTTACCAGTGTTACTACCGATAAGCAACGTGGTGCAAACTATGCGCGGGCCATCATCCTATCCGGAGGGAACAATATGCCCAACTATCATTTCACCACATCGGAGGCCGATGACATCATTGCGTATCTCAATCATGTAAATAAGGCTGCAACCGCCAACATCAGGTAATATGGATCAGAAAAATATAGGGCGTTATTTTATTCTGCTTGGGTTTGGCTGTCTGTTGGCGAGCATAACCTTCGGGCTCGTGGCCAGTCTTCAGTACGCAGTGCCGCACCTTTTTGGCGATGTGCTTTCGTTCCGCACTACAAGGCCTCTTCACGTGTTCCTTGCCATCAACTGGATATTTGCCTGCGTTACCGGCGTAGCCTATAATGCGTGGCCTCAGGTGGCCGGTCGCCCTTTGCATTCATACAGGTTGGCGCAGATCCATTTCTTTATGCACCTGATAACCGTTTTGGTTGTGATCGTTGGTTTCTTCTCCGGCAATTTTTCCGGTCGCGAATATCTTGAATTTCCGGTGTGGGTTTCGGGCCTTATTGTTGGCTACTGGATCTTGTTCGTTTACAACTATTTCAAGACCGTTCATCCTGACCTCAGAGGCGCGCCGGTGTATATCTGGAGCTGGACTGCAGGGCTTGTCTTTTTCCTTATTACCATGACAGAAGCACATCTTTGGTTACTACCATGGTTCAATGACAATATCATACGTGACGTGACCATTCAATGGAAGGCCAATGGGAGTATGGTGGGTGCCTGGAATATGCTTATCTACGGGAGTTCTATGTTTGTCATGGAACGTATATCCGGCAACACTGCCGCTACCCGCGGACGAACCGCTTTTCTGTTTTTCTTCCTTGGCTTTACCAACCTTATGTTCAACTGGGGGCACCACACCTATGTGGTGCCGGCGCACCCGGTCGTGAAGCAGGTGGCTTATATCATCTCGATGACGGAGCTGATCTTGTTTGCAAATATTATTATGAAGTGGCGAAAGAATATGGGTAGCCAACCGCCGCCGAACGCGGTGCTCACAATTACGTTTTTCAACATCGCGGACAGGTGGATACTGATGAATCTGGCACTTGCTATCGCAATATCTGTGCCTTATATCAATCAGTTCACCCATGGCACACAAATAACGGTGGCACATGCCATGGGTACTACTATCGGCATCAACACCACTCTGTTGCTTGGTTGCGTGTCGTGGATAGTTGAGCAGTCTGTATCAAAGGCATCGCGCAAGCATATTATCCTCGCGTCGCGCTGGCTGCATTGGTCGTTATTGGTGTTCTGGTGCTCGTTGTTGGTCTCGGGTTTCATTCGTAGCGCAGGCACTATTCACAGCGTGCCTTTTGTGAGGATAACCGAACAGATGTTGCCCTGGCTCAGAGTGTTTTCTCTGGCCGGTGTGGCGTTGGTTGCTGCTGTGGCCGCTATCATCATTTCACTTGTTAGGCCGTTATTGGTTCGCATGCATACTGCATAGTTTCTTTTCTTCGTCAGATATGGCACTGTGACTATAATATGATTTCGGTCATGATGTTTGACGCCGTTAACGGGGAACTTTGCCAATTGACTAATGCTAAATAGATCATAATGCATACATTCCATATTCCCGTTCTGGGTCTCAGTTATTCTGTCGATACACCACTGAAAGTAGCTCGCTACGGCATTTCATCTGTAGTGTCCATTATTGAAGATGAAATGGTCGAGAAGATGCGTGGCTTCCATGCTAAGCGCAACGGAATTCCGTATACCTATATCTCAGATAAAGAGCATGACTACAGAGCCAGGCGAATAACGGGATACCTGAATCTGATGAAGCAACTGATCGATGAGCAAATGGAGGAAATGCGGTCCCACGATATAGACAGTCTCAATCCGCTGACCACCTACTTTGAAATGCTTCCTCAGGATAGTACACTACGTGGGGCATATGAGAATATGAAGAAGATGCCCGAAGGTGCGCAGAGACAACAACTGATTGCCGAACTGAAGGAATGTGTGGTGCCGGGCTCTATTGATGTGAATATCATGGCAAAGGTGGATAATCTCACCTATGCCGCTGATGGCACACCACTGCCCGCCGAGTTCTCCGACGCATCTGCGGCCCTCAGGGGTTTTGCTCTCAGCGATCTAAACTCTGCTTTGGTGCTTTCCGCCGGATATAACCCGAGACTATACAATTACCTGGAGTCTTTCCCTGATTTCTTTCCAGACGAGAATGGCAACCTGAAAAAGAAGATCATTCTGAAGGTCAGTGATTTCAGGTCGGCAACTATACAAGGGAAGCTACTCGCGAAAAAGGGCGTTTGGGTGTCAGAATTCCGCATCGAGTCGGGTCTCAATTGCGGCGGGCATGCTTTTGCTACAGACGGCTTCTTGCTCGGTCCGATACTGGAGGACTTTAAGCAAAAGCGAGATGATCTTCGCGCCGAGTTGCTGGAGCTTTGCAATGCGGCCAATGCGCGCAAAGAACGTAATATGCTGTCGGCAACTCCCATACAGCGCATAACAGTTCAGGGTGGTATTGGTACAGCAAAGGAGGATGAGTTTCTCAGAGCGTATTATCAGCTTGATGGTACGGGTTGGGGTAGTCCGTTCCTGCTGGTGCCTGAGGCCACTAATGTAGACAACGAAACGCTGCATGCAATGGCTAACGCTTCGCCGTCCGATTACTTCCTCAGTAATGCGTCTCCCTTAGGTGTTCCTTTTCACAATTTCAGGCGCACAACCGCAACACAGCAGATAAAGGATCGTTTACAAAAGGGGCGGCCGGGCAGTCCATGCTACAAGAAGTACCTGTCGTCTGATACTGAGTTCACAACTGCGCCTATCTGTACCGCATCGCGCGAGTACCAGCACAAGAAGATCGCACAACTGGATAAACTGGCTCTGCCACCAGAAGAGTATGCAACTGCACTTGCCCGCATCACAGAAAAGGACTGCCTTTGTGAGGGCCTGACGAGTTCGGTGTTTTTGAAGGAAGACATTAGCCTGTCGCACGGGTTGAGTGCGGTGACCATTTGCCCGGGTCCTAACCTGCAGTTCTTTTCAGGTGTGTTCACGCTTCGCGAAATGGTGGACCATATTTACGGACGAACCAATCTGCTTAATAACCTTTACAGGCCCAACATGTTCATCAATGAGTTGGGGTTATATGTAGACCATTTGAAAAAGGAGGTGGCCAAGGGTGCACGCGACTTCAATAAGAAACACCTCGATTTTGTTACCAATTTCCGCAACAATCTGCTTGACGGCATAAACTACTACAAGGATCTTGTGCCGGAGCTGAAAAAGGAGACAACATCCTACGTTCAGCGCATGAAGGACGAATTAGTTCATTACCAGGATCTGCTCATGTCTTTACCTTTGGTTCCCGCACAGCCCGTGGCGGTGCCGGTATAGCTTATTGAGCCTATACATTGGTGGCAGGTAGTAGAAAAAACGACCGATCTTTGTATTTTGTGTGGCAGAACAGTGCATGTGCAAAAAGGCTATAGATGAAGCGTTTTTTATACAAGTTGTTTATTGGCGATCCTGCGTACAATACGCCAGTCAGATCTACGCCCTACAGCACGTTTGTTCGGGATATCTACAACACCTGGCACAACAAGCGCCATCATGATACCGGCCTTGAGAAGCTACTTCGTTTGTTTCTTGTCGGCGTACAGATCATCTTTCCGGGTATGCACCTTATGCAACTGCTGGGGAAACCGGGTATCATTGTCAGGAACATTGTGAAGGAATTATACGTCGTATGCAAGACGGTTCTTCCTTTTATATTTCTGTCAAAAGGCTATTACCACAATTTTTGGGCAGTAGGTATATCTGTATACCTGATGGCAGAAACAGTGTTGTATGTCATTTCAATGATCTTCGTGTCTGACATATTTGTTGAACCAAGGTCATACAGGCGCAACCTATTGATGCTACTGCTCAATTATATCGAGATATGTCTGAGCTATGCTGTTGTATATGGGGGGCTTAATATGCTGGGCGGCAGGGTGTTGAACTATGTCGATTACATCTATTTCAGCATAGTCACGTCTACAACCATTGGTTACGGAGATGTGTATCCTGTAACTAATCTTGGGAAATGGGTTGTTGGTAGCGAGGCCATCCTGTCTATCGCGTTTGTAGGTCTGTTCCTCAATTTCTTTGGTTCCAAAATGGAACGTACCTACCGTAAAGACGATGAATAGTTCACCAATATGTAGACCACGACGATTCTGCTAAATAGCAACTCAACTGTTCTTATTTGGTAGTTGTCGCTCCCATTTTCAGGCCCATCTCCTCGTACTTGTCGTCGTATGGTTCCCATAGTTCCACCTTATTACCCTCCACGTCCAGTATGTGCACAAACTTGCCATAGTCGTACGTTTCTATTGTGTCCAGAATAGTGACTCCGTTTTTCCGCAGATCGGCCACCAGCGCATTCATATCGGATACGCGGTAGTTGATCATAAAGTCGCGGGTACCCGGCTCGAAGTACTTGGTAGATTCCTTGAAAGGGCTCCATTGAGTAAATCCTTTCTTATTAGTATCGGCGCCCTGTCGCCATTCAAAAACAGCTCCATAGGCATTGGTTTGCAGCCCGAGATGTGTCTGATACCACTCGCGTACTTTTTTAGGGTCTTTGCATTTGAAGAAGATGCCACCAATTCCCGTTACGCGCTTCATTCCGGCTGCAGTGTTGGGTTTCGATGCCGCCCGGAAGGCGTATCCGGAAAAGAAGGACACTACAATAACAGTCATCATCAGGGCTATCTTTTTCATATAGACGTGTATTAGTATGGTTGCAAATTAGTGAAATGCTCAGAACGGTTGTGTTTTCCGGTGTTACTGCTGACAACAATGGCAAAAGACCTAACTTCGGGTTGATTTCCGCACGCCGAGATGTTCTGTCTCGTAAATGGGCACAAAAACAAAACACTTTTTGCTATGAGGAAGATCATTTCATTTGCACACATTTCGCTGGACGGCTTTGTAGCCGGGCCCAATGGAGAGATGGACTGGATAAAGATCAACGATGAGATTTTCGAACACGTTGAGCAACGAATTGGCCAGACTGATACTGCACTGTATGGACGAAAGACCTACGATATGATGGAATCCTACTGGCCTACAGCCGCCGACCAGCCCAATGCCACCCGGCATGATAAGGTTCACTCCGAATGGTACAGCAGAGCGAATAAGATCGTGTTTTCCCGGTCGATGAGGGGTGTTGCTCGCCCGAATACAACAATCATCAGTGATAATATTGCTGAACATATTGGTGACATCAGGCAGCAACAGGGTACGGAAATACTGGTGTTTGGCAGCCCTTCAGCAACACATGCACTTATGCAGCACGGCCTCATACATGGTTACTGGCTGTTCGTCAATCCTGTTGTACTAGGGACGGGTATCCCATTGTTCAACGGTAGCCAAGCTGCGGCTAAACTCGATCTGATTTCGACAAGGCCGTTTGCCTGTGGCGTAACAGAATTGAATTTTTTGGTGGCAGGGAGAACGTAACCGAGTGCGTTGGTAGGGGTTTGAGGTTTGTTATTTAGGCTGGTATGATGACTGAAGCCATTCCAGCATCTTCTTTACCCCAGTTCTTTTATCAACCTTTGGTGACCATCCGGTTGCCGCTGCTACCTTTCCGATGTTGGCTACAAATACCTTTTGGTCGCTTTCCCTCGGAGCGATCTGCCGATAGTTCATTTTGATGTGCAGTTCTTCTTCCAGGATACCAAACAGTTCCAGCAGGGAGAGGCTGTTTTTCATGCCTCCTCCTATATTGTATGCATTACCCTTTAGCTGTGAACCAAGGTCGATGCATGACGCATAAAGCGCAACCGCATCATCTACATGCAGTACGTCCCTTACTTGTTTGCCGTTGCCCGAGATCGTGAACGCGTCACGGCCCGGATCATTCTTTATTTCCAGTGCCTGTTGGCAAAACCATCCGATCCAGCCCTGATCGTAGGTGGCATATTGGCGGCCGCCATAAATAGTAGAGTGGCGGAACACTATTCCCTTGATGCCGAACAGGCGCGAGAAATCGAGCACATACTGATCGGCACTTCCTTTTGAGCAGCCATATGGCGAATGGAAGTCGAGCAATTCATGTTCGTCGAAACCATCGGGTTTTTCTGCCACTTTATAGCGGTTGTCGGTTTCTTCAAAGGTATAGTGTTCAAGATCGCCATATACTTTGTTCGTAGACGAATATACTATGGTACATTCCCTTTTGAATTGACGGATGGCCTCAAGAACATTCAGAGTGCCCAGCGCGTTTATCTCAAAATCCAGTCTGGGATTAGATATTGATGTGGTCATGGCCACTTGCCCTGCCAGGTGAAAAACGGCATCGGGCATCACTTCTTGAAATACACGCTCCACATCCTCGCGTATCCGCACATCGGCTTTGAAAAATTCAAGAGAAACATTTTGCTTCAACCATTCCAGATTGGATTCACTGCCCACCCGGCTCAAATTGTCAAGAATACATATTCTGTAGCCTTTGTCTCTGAGGTAGAATGCGATATTGCTGCCGAAGAAGCCGCATCCGCCCGTGATCAGTATTGTCTTCATAATTCTTAAAGTCTTTTTTTTTCAGTTTCAATTGTACTTTTCAATCCTTTGTAGAGGTCGGTTTGGGGACTCCAGCCCAATGCCTTCATGGAGGAAATATCCACGCTTGAGTCCATTGCCTCATTGGGTCTGAATGGCAGCGCTCCGAAGTTGAGGTGGGTTGTTTGGTTGCCGCATAGTTCTTTAAGTTTCAACACCAGTTCCTTGATGGTTACAGTCTGCTCTGATGCGATGAAGAAATCGAAGAAACCAGACGCCACTCCGAAGTCATGGTACAGTACCTTATGAAAAGCTTCGACCACATCGTCAATGTGGATGAAATTGCGCTTTTGCGTGCCGGGCGTTAGTTGTATCTCCGGTTTATTGCTGATCAGTTCGCTGATGACGAAGGATACGAATTTAGTTTTATCGTCAAAAGGGCCATAAAAATGTTCCAGCACCATATTGATGCACAGGACATCGCCGCTATAGGTATGGAACCACTCCTTGAACTGTCGTTTTGATAGCGTGTAGTGATTGATGCCTTTGTCGAGAAAGGTATCCGTATTGATAAACATCTTCAACCCGTTTTGGCTGGCGGCGTGAATCAAACGGAGCGGAAGGATCAGATTGGCCTCAATGACCTGGATCTGCGGTACAGCTTTTCTTCCGTAGTCGGTAGCGCAATGAATGATCACCTCAGGTTGGAATGACGAAATGATGCTGTCGATATTGTTCTCGCCCAGCACAAAGTTCTGCAGCCGCCCCTCGTATTCTTTGATCTTTTCCAGATTCGAAACCGGTCGGGTAAGAATGGCAATGTCATTCTCCTGTATTATCCGCTTCAGAATGCTGCTGCCGAGAAACCCCGTTGCGCCCGTTAATAGTATTTTCCGACCTTTCATTATGGCTTTAAAAATAAACTGATCATGAAAATAAAGTCAGTGCGGACCGCCCCCATATCTGAAAGCATGTTTTTGTGTATCTTTTTATACCGATAGTACCTTATCCAGGTGATTGCTTTAAATTTCTGCTGATAAGATGTAAGGTAGTTCTTTACAAAGTAGTACTTAGCCCAGTCGTAGTGTAGTTTCAGACCACCTATCTTATTCTCCATGGTTGTTATGGATGTAGGGTGGCTACGGAAACGAGCCAGATGCTCCGCCAACACAAAAATGTATGGGTATTTCAGAGACGTAAGTAAAAATGTCAGAATATCGGGTCCGGCACCTGTTCGGTTGAAGTCGATACCGTCTGTATTGGGTATGACGTCGAGGATGCTATCTCTCAGCTCGTGTGTGCGGAACAACGCGCATGAGGGGGACACCGGAAGGGCAGATGCGTTCTTGAAAAGCACCTCGTCATAGTAGTCGTTTTTTGATCGCTTACCTTCCTTCCCGAAATTGCTGGTGTAATAGACGCCATCTTGTGAAAACTCTTCAACCCCGGTCATCACGAAAGCCACATCGCTTTCGAAAGCGGAAAGTGTCTTTTCAATGAACGTATCTTTTATGAGGTCGTCAGACCAAAGAATAAGTGAATATTCACCAGTTGCATGGCTCATTACCTTCTGCCAGTTTCTTACGGCTCCGAGGTTGGAGTCGTTCTGAAATATCCTTATCCTGGAATCTGCGGTTGCCAGTTCCTGCAGCAATTTCCACGTCCCGTCAGTGCTGCAGTTGTCATTTACTACAACTTCTATATTGCGATAAGTCTGATTAAGGGCACTGTTGATAGTTTCTTCAATCAGATCTGCCCTGTTATAGGATGGAATGCAGATACTCACTAAGGGCTGATTCATGATATTTTATATATTTCCGTCTTGCAAATCTATGGGGGAATACAAGAACCTGACCGACCGATAATTTATATGCTACAGTGGCCGTAACGCTTATATTTATTCAGAAACAAAGATATATTGAAAACCCGAACAAATACATCCCTCCTGAAGCGGAGTGACAGATGCATACACGCCGATTGCGGCATGGTGCAGACAGAAACCGGGGCCGCATGTGCCCCTATGGTATCGCATGTTGAGAGTGGCTCATCTGCGACTTGTCAGGGATTCCGAGGGAGGAGGGGTGATATTCAGTTCCCGCCAGTTTTTCACAGGTTCTGAGGCATCGGGTTCGGCGGGTTGTGCAGGAAATTTTATTTGTGTGTTTTTGGGTGGAATCTGTTGATTTTCAATTGGTGTGTGGGAAGCTGGCCGGATTTTACTTCCCAAAACCTGCGCAGTACTTCCCACCTGCCTATCGGCAGGCAGGCTTCCGGGCACCCGGGTGTTCTGCGGTTCTGTGCCGGAAGTTTCTTCATTAATAGTTGGTTGTGTTGGTTCGTCTGACGAGGGTTGTTCGTCGTAGGGGTGGGGTATGCCCCATTGTTTGTAGGCTTCTACGACGTCGGGGTCGTTGAGGTATTGTTCCTGTCGGTCGAGCTGAGCTTCGGTGTTGTCGACCTCGGGGACGGGGATCCTGCCCATGGAATTGAATGTATCGGGCTGAATGTGTTGTGTGTAAACTGACGCGCGTGCAGAAATAAACTCATCTATATAGGGGTGTATGGTTCGGGCGAGTTCTGGGTTGCGTTGCGAGACCATCTCCATGAAGTAACCGAAAAGCTCCATGTTCTCGTTTATGGTGCAGCGGTTTTGCAGCTTTTTTGCCGTGAGGGTGAGTCGGTGCAGGCCTTCTATCTCTTTGAATGTGACGGGATTGGTCATTCGGCTCTCGGACAGGTAACTTTCTGTGAGGTGGCCGATAATGTGATAACAGTTCTCGGCCAACATGGACGGCAGGTATTTCGCTGATTGTTTGAGGCGATTCCAGTCGCCTTCTTTGATCCATGTGGATATGCTGCGGCGGCTGACGTTTAATAAGGATGCGATCTGGGTGTTTGTGAGCCCGGTCTGGAAGAAGAGTGCCTTTGCCTGGTGTTTCTTTTCGTTTATCATGATGGTGGTATTATTGGTTCGGGCACAAAGGTCTGACGGGTTTTTGACATGCAGCCCGATGAGTTTTTATGGTATGACGTTTTCTGTAGTGTCATAAAAACCTCTCCCCGGCCCTCTCCGAGGGAGAGGGTGAGGTCGAATGAGGGTTTTGTCGGGTGGATTGTGGGTGACTCGTCCTGAAAAAAGTTGACAGTGTTTAAAGATAGTCCTGCGGAAAAAGGGTGGTTCGACGAGGATCACCATTACATTTTAGTATTATCAGTTCCGAATGTGCTGCGCAATCATTCGGAATAATGTGATATGGTTTTTAAGAAAATATCAGATACATTCGTAAAGCCCGTTGATTTAGGTAAATGACGCATTTTGTTAATTAAAGCGCTATTTGTGATTTTTAGGGTGTCATTTAAGCATTCATAAGACAATGTTGACATACTTTAAAAGGATATTAATAATAATCCTACAAACAGTTTTATCGCAAATCGCTTTTGGAACAACCTGGAGCGCTGCATATCCATATACACAGCAAATAGAAGGACAGAATGTTGTAATAAAAGCATTCCCCTTTGCCCCATATTCTGGAAGTCCAATGATTGGTGTTACAAAGGTTTATTTCAAAAAGAAACTACTTTACACCATTGGCAAATATTATCGAGAGAGAATTTTTACAAGCAACGACGGACAATATTTGGTTGTTGTGCGCACCTCAAATTCAGCAGGTCTTACGAGCTATACTTCATTCGCCATAGAGCAGATAAACTTTAACCAAACGGCCATAGAAGTTTTCAAAAATGGACTACTATTCAGAACATTCACTCTTAAAGATGTAATTGACACAACCAAGCTCGCAAACAACGGACAGTTTTTTAATTGGGGTTACACTGTAAACTTTAAAGCATTCGATAATGCCAGTTGGGATTGTGAATATTGGGGAAAGAATTTAACCCGAAGGGAAAAAAGGGAATGTATCAATGGTGATACAACTTTTTATTGCAAAGAGTGGATAAACGGTTGCGATTCAATGAAGATATTTGAGAGGGGAAAATTCATTTGCACTAATTCTATTTATGTTCAAGGCAATTCTCTTTTTGTTTTAACTAATCAGGGCATAGTTGTAAAACTTGACTTTTCAAAGATGAGTATTGAACGAATTCTATTTGACATGATAGTTACTGACAAACAATCATTTAATCCTCCAAAACTTAATCGTAAATACAAGACAGTGAAACTACCTGAAAAGTTCGATGAACCTAATCTGAAAGATGGAAGACCGTTTGAAAAGGCAGTTGCAGACCTTTTCGGGTTATCGGTTTTGGATAGCAATGAGAGAAATACCTTCAGTGTTTTCATTAACTACCTTGTTCTTGATACAAGAGGGAAATGTGTTGATTTTTATGGGAATGTGTATGACGAGAGAATTTTAGAAGGAGAATCTGTGAATATAGAAATGACGGAGAAATTAAATAAATGGGTGAAGGAGCAGTCCTTTCAAACCGACCTTATTCCTAAAGGATTTGACGGCTATTCGTTTCTTTGTATAGTGGATTTGAAATGAAAACAAAAGAAAAGTGGCATGTAACACCGTTTTAGTGTCAGGCGGGTTAACGAGCAAGCAACGTCTTTGTTCTCGAATCGCTCCGCATTTGAAAATCACCACTTTGAAAAGAGAAGAAAGCAGCTGCAAAACAAAAAAGCCTCGCATTTGTGAGGCTTTCATTCTTAGACGTGAACGCGCTTGACATTTTGTCGAACCAATTTAAAGAATTTTGTAATTCAGTTTGGCACTTAAAGGAATGGTTCGGTATGTGATAACATTTGCTAAACTGTAATAGAACGAGCTGGACCGTAGAACCTTCCTAAGAAATAGTTCGATGTAACAATAAACACAGCTTATTGAACTGCTACTGTTCAACCAGATTTTGTGTCAAGTCACGTCCATACTATGGTTAAAAGAGCTATATTTATATTCATAATGAAATTTGTACGTAGCCTTTTTGTCGTTTCGTTTTTGTCTTCACCTTTGAACCTTTATTCACAAGAATTTGAGAAAAAACTCATTGTAAAAGACAATGGAGATTCTTTGCTGCTAAAGACAGGCAACGTCAACTTTGATATACCAGGTAATTACTGTTTTGAAACCGAAAAAGATGACAAATATTTCGTCATTACAAATATTCAAAAATATGGCCCGTTTACGCGTAGAGGCGGATTTTACGGCGGCGGCGGCGAATTGAAAACGTACGCAGACTCGGGCGATTACAACTCCATTACAAAGAAATATTATAAGAATGGTAAAGGAACTTCACTTTACGGTCCCGTAAGAATGGGAGATGATAATGAAATTGTAACTTCTGATACAAGAAATAATATTGCGTTACTGGCTACAATCGGTAATAATGTGTACGTTTACATCAACTCATCTTTCGTTGCTGAACTAAATATTGAGGATAAGCCGTGGATTGGAGATAAGTGGTGCCATTTCGGTGAAAACGGAGATGTATTTTATTCGCTAAAGAAGGGCGGCATGTATCGCTTCTATAAGAACTTTAAACTAGTAGATAGCGGTAGTGCGAATACTTATTTTTCAAACCAGAAAAAGGACGAAGCACATTGTCCGCAGAACGTTGTAGTGCCAGGCAAAGCCTATGCGAAAGTGGAATATCCAACAACAGATAGCGCAGGCAACTGTTCGTATTTTGGTTTGAGAAATTATTATTTGTATTTGGTTACCAACGGGATTGAACAAAAATCGCCATTATCAAAATATGGTGTGAGAGCAAAACCATTATCAACGTCTGGCAACGGAGACTACTGGTGTTTATATAAAACAGACGACACCTCATATATTTATCATAACGAACATTTAGTTGTTAAAAATGCCAATTCAAAAATTCGCTTACTGGGAACTGACGATATAATACGTCACTATTATAAACAGAACACTAGTCAACTATTTGGGTTTTGTAACGATAATACTTGTTATGTAGTATATAAGAATGCTATATCTCCGCCTATTCCTGAGCTACCGCAAAGGGGAAGTGATACACTAAGATTGGGTACGGTAATGTGTAGCGGCTTTAACGAACATGGATACTGGCTGATCCAAAAAATAGAATATAAAAAATATCAGCTGCTCATTAATAACAAGGTTTTCAGCCTTACTAACCAAATAATTGACGAAACGGATAGGACTATTTATATTTTACAGAACAACTGTTTTCTTACCGAAAGGGAATTCATTTTCTATGGTCAACAACGAGACTGCTTTTATCAATACAAAGTAAGCATATGAATCGATTTAGAATTGTTTTGTTGTTGCTCGCTTTCATTTGCTCACCAAATTCGTTTGGGCAAAAAATGCCAGAAGACTATTTTGACGAAGGAGTAGAAGCGACTGAAAATAATAATGACTCAACGGCGCTCGCTGACTTTTACTATATCGTGAACAATCACCCTAAAAACGAAATTTTTCCTAGGGCTTACTATAACATCGGATATATTTATTATAAAAAGGAAGACCATACTAATGCCATTAAGGTATTAAGAAATATTCTTAAAGGAAACTTCAATGACATGGAACCATCGGGCAGAGCTGGCATAATGTCCGATCCCTACGCCAATTATAAACATAATGCGGCATCTCTCTTATCCGAAATATATGAAAGTCGTGCGGCCTATGATACTGCTCTATTTTATTTGGCTCAATCAGACACTGTTTATAAATACGAGCACTTTTGCGGAAATGAGCAAATGGCAAATGAAATATCAAATGCCATTAGGTACGCAAATCTTTATGAACATTTATACCAAGTATCAAATGCAGAACGAATATTGTTAACTGTTTCTTTTCCCTCAGGTTTGGCGAGCAATCAGAAAGTTCTTGAAGCTTTGCGGTCGTTGTTCAAAAAATACGAAAAACCGGAACGATTGAGAGCCGAGTTAGAAAAGTCTATCAACAATTACGCTATAGATACTAGCTACTATAAAACAGATACTTCGTTTTCCTATTCTATTTTCTTCCATGGTGAGAAAATTCCATTTTACTTTGGTGGTTTCGGCGGTAGGAGGTACGACTTACTATTTGAAGACACAAAAAACGGAAGTTCAGAGCGAGAAAGGATAATCGCTTATCTCCGAGAGTCGGAGTTGTACAAAATCGTCAAACAACTCTAAGTCACATTATGCAAATAAAAAGCCCGTAAGTGCTTTAAAGTGCTCTTACGGGCTTGACGTGATCCCGTTGGGACTCGAACCCAAGACCCATACATTAAAAGTGTATTGCTCTACCAACTGAGCTACGGAATCATAAAATAAGAACTTGTTTTCCCGGTTCGTTTCCGAAAGGGAGTGCAAAGATAACGATATACTTTTTCTGACAAAATTTTTTCAGAAAAAAATATTCCCAAATCCCTCAAACCCGCACCCGTAGCCACATCTAAAACATAGCAGAAAATGTATTTAGAAGTTGAAAAGCAACTTCACGTTCAGCAAACGCGATGTAAGGCGGTTGGGTACAGCATACATATTGTTGGTGCTTCGGTCTTGTATCCATGTGTAGGACAGGGTATTCTGTATACTCAGCAGGTTGAACACCTCCAGGCTGCCCCAAATGCTCTTTACATTATTAAAGAAACTATTTGCGTGATATTCCTTCTTGTCACCATCCAGCAATAGTGCTGAAAAACCAATGTCCACACGTTTATAGTCGGGTATGCGCAGCACATTCTGGTACAGGTGGCCATTGGGGGCGCCCACCGGCAGGCCGCTGGAATACAGCATATTAATATGCGCCTTAAAATTCTTGTTCTTCGGCAGGTAGTCTTCAAAATACATGCCCAGCATAAAACGCTGGTCAGATGGCATAGGGAAGTAGCTGTCGTATCCCGCGATGCCCGGACTATCCGTTATCTTCTGCTCCGCTTTCAGCACACCTATACTGATCCAGGACGTAGCGTTCTCGACCAGGTCGCCATACAGACGAACCTCGCCGCCATAAACCCTTCCTATCGCGTTGTTCTTGCCTGTATAGCGTATGCGCACATTGTCATATCGGTAGGGGTCCATATCCCAAAGGTCCTTGTAATAGGTTTCTGCAGTCACTTTGAACGGGCGCTGGAACATGGTGAAGTTATAGTCGGTTCCCAATACATACTGTATCGATTTTTGCGACAGTAATTGTTTATTGATGTTGCCGGCAGGGTCGCGCATTTCCCGGTAGAAAGGAGGTTGGACGTACTTGCCCACCGAAAACTTCACTATGACATCCCTCTTCGCTGATCGTGGTCTGTACGATGTCTGAACGCGAGGACTGAGTACAAACTCATCATTCAGGAAGCTGTGGTTGAAGCGGAGACCTACATTGGCTGTAAATCGGCCTGAGTCGAACTTAATGTTATCCTGAATGAACCCGCTCACGCGCATGTAGTTGAATGTGGCTGCAGAATGAAAGAACCTGGCTATTTTCAGCTCGTTAGGGTCGTAGGGTTGAGAAAATCCTGCCGAGTCGCGGCGTTCCCATTCGTGCAGCTCGTCGCTGATGTTGGTTGCGGTGGTGTTGGCGCCGAAGAGAAGCGTGTGTTTTTCTGCTTCGTAAGAACCGCGTAGGCCCAGGTCACCCACTCCCACGTTCAGGTAGTTTCGTGCAAAATTCTGTATGCCACCTGCCCCAAGGTATGTCTTAATCTGCCCGAAGTCGCGTTTGCTCATATCGGTCTGCAGCTCGCCCAGCAGGTAGGCACCTGTTATGTCATATGTCTCGTACTCATTGGTCTGGAATCCAGACCCGAGGAATTTGATCCTGAATTTCGACCCTTCGCGGTGGTAAGCTGCCGAAAGACCTGCAAATCGGGAGTCGAACTGGTCAAATTCGCCGCCCTGATAAAAGACATTCAACTGGTAGGCCTGGTTCAGCACACCAAAGCTGGACGAAGAGGTTTCGGGGAAAAACGTGAATCGGTTACGTGCATAGTTGGCTATTCCTTCCAGCTCCCAGTTCTTGCCGGCATGGTAGTTTACCAGCGCTTGAATGTCGGTAAATGACGGGTTATAAATGCCCTTTGTTGGTTGAGACCTCAGGACATACTGATTGCTCTTTTGGCGTGCGCCTATCAGGTAGGTGAGGCGTTGGTTCCTGGTTGCTCCTTCCAGATGCATGCTTGCTCCCAGCAAACTGGTGGTTACCGAGCCGCCGAATTGTTTGGGGCGTTTGTAAGTGACATCCAGTACGCTGGCCATTTTGTCGCCATATTTCGACTGGAAGCCGCCCACTGAGAAGTTGACATTTGCAACCAGGTCAGAGTTTACAAAACTCAAACCCTCCTGCTGACCGGTGCGCACCAAAAAGGGGCGGTAGATCTCGAAGTCGTTTACGTAAACAAGATTCTCGTCATAGTTTCCGCCACGCACGGCATATTGCGAGGTCAGTTCGTTATTGGAGCCAACCGCAAGTTTGATCATGCCCTCTATCCCTCCTATCACGCTGGGCATATACACGGCCTTGCTCGGGTCCAGATATACCGATCCGGTCTCTGTGCGTTTCCGCTGGTCTTTCACCGTCACCGGCCCCAGTTGGGTAGATTTGTTCACCGCAAGCCGTACATCAATGGTACGCGTACCACCGTCTTGTAACTGAATATTGCGGTGCGCTGCTACATAGCCCGTGGCAAAGTATACTACTTTCACGGGCTTGCCGGCAGGAATCTCCAGCCAGTAATAGCCCTTTTTGTCGGTATACGTACCCATTCCGGTGGCCTCGTCGGCAACCAGCACCTGGTCCACCGGTTTTTCCAGTTCATCGCGCACAATTCCGGTCACATGAGCTTTTTGGCCATAGGATGCCGATGCGCATAGTAATAGAACGAATAGAAAAACGAGCCGAGTTTGAGCCATATACCACCAAGTAACGGTATGAAAGTAAGATTATTATCTTACGTGCTTCAATCTTTTGATGGTTTCAACGGGGTCTGACGACGCGAAAACGGTATTACCGGCAACCAGTACATCGGCACCAGCATCCAGAATGTCGCCTGCATTTTCCAAAGTCACACCGCCATCAATTTCGATGAGCGTGCCGGCTCCCGCCTGCGTGATGATCTCCTTTGCCCTGCGGATCTTGTTGTAAGTAAGTGGCAGGAATTTTTGTCCACCGAAGCCGGGGTTGATGCTCATGACTAACAGAAGATCTATCTCGTGGATGATGTCGGCAACCATTTCAACCGGCGTATGAGGATTGATGGACAGACCCGCCTTCATACCCAGCGCCCTGATGCCGGTGAGCGTGCGGTGCAGGTGGTAGCCTGTTTCGTAGTGTACCGTAAGGTAGTCGGCACCGGCTTTTTTGAAGTCTTCGAGATAACGCTCAGGCTGCTCTATCATCAGGTGCACGTCAAATGTCTTTGTGGCGCGCTTCTTCATCTGCGCTATAATGGGCATGCCGTAGCTGATGTTGGGCACAAATTTTCCGTCCATTACGTCCAGGTGAAACCAGTCTGCTTCACTGTTGTTCACCATGTCTATGTCGGCACCCAGGTTCAGAAAATCGGCTGAGAGCATTGAAGGCGCTATGATTGGCATTGTATATTGATTGTTTATTGTTGAAATGTAAATGTGTGTGTTATGTATTATCCCCTCACCTTCAGGCGCTTCAGTGCTATTTTCGGTTTCTCAAAGGTAGAATCGAGTTTGTTCGCGGTCTTGTAGTCTTCTATTGCGTTGGCAATGCTGTCCATCATCTCGCTGCAAAGTCCGCGGTTGTAGTAAGCAGCCGGATTGCCGGGCGAATTTTTTACCACCATGTCATATTGCCGCCAAGCTTTTTCTGTAGAGTCTTCCTGCATCAGCAGGTACCCCATATTAAAATAGGCGTCGGAGTAATGGCGGTTTTTGAGGATACAGCGACGGTATTGTTCTTTTGCACGCAGCACATCGCCCATTTCCTGATACATGGTGCCCATGGCAAAGATCGGGAATACATCGGTCGTGTCCATTGCGTAGGCGTTCTGCAGGTATCGCATCGCTATTGAGTCGCGGCGGGCACCGTGCAAAATACCCAGTTGAATGACCGCATCCCTGTAATCGGGGGCCACCTGTACGGCGGTCTGGAAGTTTGATATAGCCTTAGCGGTATCCTTCGCGTCTTTGTAGATCATCCCTTTCAGGAAGTAAGCTTCGGGGTCATATACGTTTTTGCGCAGTACTATGTTGATCTCTTCAAATGCCCTTGCATAGTCTTGGAGGTAAAGGAACAGCTTGGCTATTTTCAGATGGGCCTTGCGGTCGTCGGGTTTCAGGTTGATGGCTTTTTGTATCCATTCAATAGAGCCGCTGATATCTTTGTTCTCGAACAGCAGGTCGCCGATGGCACTGAAGTACTCGGCGCGGCTTGAATCGAGCGATACTGCCTTCTTATAGTCTTTCAGCGCCAGAGAGTCGAAGTGCATTTTTTGCAGGGTACGTCCCCGCTGGAAGTACAATACAGCATCAGTGGGTGTTTTGGCTATCTCGTCAGTGATAGCCTTTAACGCCGGATCTTCTTTGAATAATGGGTTGGCTTCACCCGGGTCGGCCGCAGGACGGTTGTTGTTGCAGCTTATTACAAGCAAAATGCCGATAAGGAGTGGCAGATACTTCAGCCATGCGCTTTTCATGACGCGAAATTATTAAAAAGAACAATGCGGATGGCTCAGAAACACAACGCTTCAGGGTATTAGATCGAATGCAAGCGAGACCAGCTGTTGGATCACTACCCCGATGAAGGAGAGAAACAGCCCGAAAACGAGCGGATAGTTAATGAAAATGCTCCATATTTTTCCTTTGCGGTGCCTTTTCTTCATTTCCTCGCCCAACTCATACTTTCTGAAGATCCTGACGGCAAATGCATGAAGAACGATAACAATGCCCAATGCCACCATTTGTTTCCATAGCGGATTACGTGCCCAGCCGGTTACGACGGCACCCATCGGCGACATGGTAGCAGTGACAAGAACTATGTACAGTATGTTTCCGTTCTCCCGTTTCATGCCACTAAATTAGACATAATGAGATAACAAGGTGTGCCGACAGGCCTGATGCCCGTACCCTATTTTCCCCTACCTTTGCGCCCCGATGAACCTGGAAGTGCTGCAGGGATTGTATCAAAATGATATCCGCATAAAACAAATTGCGGCCGGCAGCGTATTGCCCGGAAAGAAGATGAGGATCTACCTCGATAACCTCCGTGGCTCCTCTGTCAATTTCCTGGCTGCGGCCATCTGGCAACTCACCAACAACAATCACGTTTTCATTCTCAACGACAAAGAAGAGGCTGCCTATTTCCACAACGATCTGGAGCACCTTACTAAGGGTCTGGATATTTCTTACTTTCCCGATTCGTTCAAACGTGCCGGTCATTACAACGAGCTGCACAGCAGTCATGTGATGTTGCGCACCGAGGCGTTGAGCCGATTTGCGGGCAAGGACCCTCACAAAAAAGTATTGGTCACTTATCCCGAGGCGTTATTTGAAAAAGTGGTGAACCCCACTTCGCTTAATACCAACATGATCGGTATTAAAGTGGGCGAGAACCTGGACATTGATGCGATGCTCGAAAAGTTCGTGTCATTGGGTTTTCGCAGAGAGGATTTTGTGTACGAGCCCGGTCAGTTTGCTATGCGCGGCGGCATTCTGGATATTTATTCTTTTGGTAACGAGCATCCGTATCGTATCGAGTTGTTCGATACTGAAGTTGATAGTATCAGGATATTCAACCCCGAGACTCAGTTGTCTGAGCGCAAGTTGTTGCAGGTATCCATTCTACCCAACATAGAAACGCGTTTCGAGGCGACGGAGAAGATATCACTGCTCGACTTTCTGCCGGATAATACACTCATCTGGGCAAAGGACCTCCAGTTTACAATAGGTAAGCTGGAGAAAATGGCTGCCGACCTGCCTGAGACGGTGAAGCTGGGACAGGTGGCAATAGATCATGAGGAGGAATGGCTGAAGGAACTGTCGAAAGCCGACTTTGAGGCGGATGGCACCTGGGCGGGAAAACTGAAAAGCCGGCATTTGCTGGAGTGGTACAATCATTCGCTGGAGAAAATAACAGGTGACGAGGTGGATGCCACCATGCTGTTTGCAACAGATGAGCAGCCGGTTTTCAACCGTCAGTTCAATATGCTGATAAGCGATCTGCAGAAGCGTATTGCCGAAAAGTATGTACCCTATATTTTTGCTGAGAATCCCCGCCAGCTCGAAAGGCTGCGAAGTATATTCGACGACCTGAACGCAGGTATCAACTTCGTGGCGATACCCACATCCATCAGCAAGGGGTTTATTGATCACGACAAGAAGGTAATTTGTTATACCGATCATCAGATCTTTCAGCGCTACCATAAGTACAATGTAAAGCAAGCGTATTCCAAGGGCAAGGCACTCACACTGCGTGCCCTGAGAGAACTTACGCCGGGCGACTATGTTACCCACATCGATCATGGTGTGGGCGTTTACAGCGGACTTCAGAAAATAGAGGTGAATGGCAATATGCAGGAGGCTATACGCATTCTGTATAAGGACAACGATGTGTTGTATGTAAACATCAACTCGCTGCACAAGATCAGTAAGTACACCGGCAAGGAAGGAACACTGCCGCGCGTGAATAAACTGGGCAGCGATGCGTGGCAGAAACTAAAGAATAAGACCAAGAAGCAGGTAAAAGATATAGCTGCCGATCTCATAAAACTATATGCAAAGAGGAAGGCTTCAGAGGGTTTTTCCTTCTCACCGGACAGTTACTTGCAGACCGAGTTGGAGGCATCGTTCTTTTACGAGGATACGCCTGATCAGGCAAAGGCAACTGCCGATGTGAAGCGCGATATGGAGGCACCTGCCCCCATGGATAGGTTGGTGTGTGGCGACGTGGGTTTCGGTAAGACCGAGATAGCAGTGCGTGCCGCGTTCAAAGCCGTGGGCGATAGCAAGCAGGCGGCAGTGCTGGTGCCTACCACCATACTTGCCTTTCAGCACTACAATACATTTAAAGACAGGTTGAAGGATTTTCCGTGTAACGTTGATTATGTGAATCGTTTCAAGTCTGCGAAAGAGAAGAAGGAGACGCTTAAAAAACTGGAAGAAGGCAAGATCGATGTCATTATAGGTACTCATGGCTTGCTGGGCAAGGATGTGAAGTTCAAGGATCTGGGGGTGCTTATTATTGACGAGGAGCAGAAATTCGGGGTGGGGGCTAAAGAAAAGCTGCGCGAGCTGAAGGCGAATGTAGATACGCTTACGCTCACAGCAACCCCTATACCGCGTACGTTGCAGTTCTCGCTTATGAATGCGCGTGACCTCAGCATCATCAACACACCGCCGCCAAACCGCCAGCCTGTGCATACCGAGGTGCTGGTATTTGATGAGTATGCCATCAGAGAAGCTATTTACTACGAGACGGAGCGAGGTGGCCAGGTTTTCTTCATTCATAACAGGGTGCAGAGTCTTCCCGAAATGATGACCTTGCTGCGCAATCTTTGTCCTGACCTAAGCATAGGTATGGCTCACGGCCAGATGGAGGGACATCAGCTCGAAGAAGCGTTATACAAGTTTATTGAGCGGGAATATGACGTGCTCTGCTGTACCAATATTGTGGAAAGCGGTGTAGATATTGCCAATGCCAATACCATCATCGTCAACAACGCCCATCAGTTTGGCCTCAGCGATCTGCATCAGTTGCGTGGCAGGGTGGGGCGAAGCAACAAGAAGGCTTTCTGTTATCTGTTGGCACCACCTATGAGTCTGCTGCCGGGCGATAGTCGCAAACGACTGCAAACACTGGAGCAGTTTAACGAGTTGGGTAGTGGTTTCCAGATCGCTATGCGCGACCTGGATATCCGCGGTGCCGGCAACTTGCTGGGTGGTGAGCAGAGTGGCTTCATCGCCGAGATAGGCTTTGAAATGTATCAGAAGATACTGGCCGAAGCAATGCGTGAACTGCGCACCACCGACTTCAAAGATGTGTTTAAAGAAGAATTGGAGCGCAAGCAGGATTTTGTGAGCGACTGTACGATCGACACGGATCTGGAGATATTGATACCCGATACGTATGTGGAGAATATCACCGAACGTCTGTCGCTATACACGCAGCTGGATGATCTGGAAACTGATGAGGAACTGAATAAGTTCGCGCTGGAATTGCAGGATAGGTTCGGCCCTATACCACCGCAGGTAGAGGATCTCTTCACTACACTGCGTAGCAGGCAGATAGCCTGTCAGCTGGGCTTTGAGAAGCTCATCCTGAAGAATGAGCAGATGCGCTTGTATTTCGTCAGTAACCCTGATTCTCCGTATTTCGAATCAGAGACGTTCAATCATATTCTCGCCTATATACAGAACCGCACCATTAATGCCCGTCTGAAGCAGGTAGGGAAAAACTTCTTGCTGGTTGTAGACAGGATCCGAAGGATGAAGGACGTACTCACCTTCCTGGAGGGTATGCGCATCAAGCCGAAAGCATAGCAGTGCTTATAGTACCACCCACCATACATTTCTGTTGGCCATGCTGCCCCATTTCTTGAAGCTGTCGTAGATAGTGTCGTGCAGCTCCTTCTGATTCACCTTCTTTCCCTTTTCTGAGATCACAAAATCCGTTTCCTTAGGCGGTGTTACTTCTACCTTGTTGGCTACCCATGTAGTGTGCAGGCGCGGTATGGCCAGTTCCAGTATCATGCCCGGCAGGCCACCAAACATTTCAGGGCCGCCGCTCACTGGGATGTCCTCGGTATAGAATGCAACCACATATACGGTATCGCAGATGCGACCTACGGCCTTGCGGCATTTGTAGTTGGCTATGGTGCGTATTTCGTCGCGCTCTTTCCAGTCCATGACACGCATTGTGTCTTGCACAAAGAACTTCTGGTCGAATACCGACTTGGTAGCTTTCACAGAAGCAGCATGCAGGTCTGTAAGTACCACATTGTCAGTAGCAGGGCCTCCGCCGAACATCTTGAACATGTTGCTCGCCTCCACCTCGCGACCGGGTTTGTACAGGATGCGGCTCGTGTCAAATATCATATCGAAATACGTGGTGTTGAACTTCGGCATTTGCGCCTTCATTTTCTCCACCCATGCGTTTCCTTCCATTTCGGCCATCTGGGCGTGCATGTTCACTTTGCGTTCAAATTCTATTTTGCCGTAGTAGGTATGTTGCGCTGTTGCGTGCCGGGTAATTATGGTCAGTACTATCAGCAGTATTGTGTGCTTTCTCATTGTAGTATTATTTTCGAAAGGGTCTATAATTAATGTCTCATGCGCATGCCGCCACCCGATGGTGGTGGTGCGCCTGCAGGTGTGTGACTGAAATTCCAGATCACGTTCAGCATGGCATATCTGCGAATGGTGTTGTAGCTGTTCTGGGTCAGAATGCTGCCGTTGGCTGTGCGGCTGAAGCCGAGGTTCTGGTTGAGTATGTCGAATACTGAGGCGCGAATGGCCAACTGTCCGTTCTTCAATAGTTTCTTCTCTACCCAGGCATTCCACTTTATCACGTTATTGTTGGTGGTGAAGACAGCAGTTTTTTCGCGGAACATCATATCTACCGAAGTGCCCACCTGGAATTTCTTAGGCAACTGCGCAGAACCGTTGAACTCATTGTTGAAGATGTAGTAGCTGATCGCTGCCGGATTGTTGGAGGATATGTTGGTGTTGTAAGAAATCTCCGGATTCCACTGGAACTCGAATTTGTCTTCTTTATCGTAGTTAAGGTACGGACCGAATGACACGTTGTTATTGTCACTGGTCACATTGTTCCCGTTCACTATGCTGTTGATGTGGAACACCGAACCATTAGCTTGCGCACCCACCATGAAGTCGCTCTTGCCGATCTTGAAACCATAGCCTATATATCCGAAGCCGTTATAGTTGCCGTCCACATTTATGTACTTCGTTTTGCTGAGTGGGCCGATCACTGTTTGCTCTGTACTTATAGCGTCTGATATGGTGCTGAAAGATGCATTGGCCCAAAGGAATCTGTTCTGGAGGATCTTATAGTCGTTGAAACGCAGCGACACCCTGTTGGTAAATGACTGCCTTAACTGGCTGTTCCCCTCCACGACATTCAGCGGGTCTACGTTTTGCTGAAATGGCTGCATCTGGGCGATGGTTGGCTGAGAGGTGCTACCCTGGTAATTGATATTCAGACTAGTTTGTTTCCCGAACCTGTAAGTGAAGGCCGCCTTGGGGAACAGGTTGTTGAATCCGCGCCTGGTGGTGGCATTACCGCGCATGATGTCGGTTTGCAGGTAGTCGGTTCTGGATACGTCACTACCGAATGAGAAGTTATAGTCCTTGAACACAAATTTGAAATTCAGCCCTGCGGAGTGTGTCTGAATGTTGAATTTGTACTCACTGCTCAGCGAGTCAACCGGAACATCACTATACTTCGTGGTTCCGATACCGGCAAGGCTGTCGAATGATTTATTTTCCGCTGTGCTGTTATTTACAGTCAGGCCATAGCCGATCTCAGTGTATAAAACCTTTGAAAGCGGTTCTGTATAGGTTGCCCTTCCCGAGAACGCCAATGTGTTGCTGTTGTTGATCTTCTGCTGGCGGGTAGGCAGATTGAAAGTGGAATTGTTCTTGTATATGTCGCTTTCCAGAATACCTGTGCTTTTAGAGTCTTTAAAGTTCTCCTTCGCGTCGATTGATAGCGTTCGACCCTTTTTTGCGAATTTCTTCCGCAACAGGAAGTCGGTATTGATGAACTGCGCGTTCGCATCGCTCGTAATGAGGCGGTCGTTATAGCTGGTGTCCGGTGCATCGCTGGCTTTAAAGAAGTTGGCAGTGCGATACTTTGAGTAAGTGAGTGATTCCTTTACACCCGCATTTGATGTGATCTTTACGCTGGTGTTGCTGTCTATCTGCCATTCATACATCACGTCAAAGCCATGCCTGTCACCGGTGCTGAACTGCTTCTTGGTCATGTCCGTCACCCTTATTGAATCTGTCAGTTGGTACTGGTTGGTGGTTACCCCGTCAATGTCCACATTCTGCCGGGCAAAACGATAGTTGGACGTGAGATGGTGTTTCGATTCATTCCACTTATTGGCATAGTGCGCGCCTCCGGTCCATGTGCTCGGCAGGCCCTCGCCATTGTATTTGCCGTTCCAGCCCGAGAAGTCTTCATCGCTGCGCGCGGTGGTCACAAAGGATCCGTCTTCAGTGATCATGGTAGATCCGTTGCCACCGCCGAACTTGTCACTGTCCTGCCAGCCCAGTCCCACCTTATCGGTATTGGAAGCAATGCCAAAAGCAGAGAGTTGTCGTTTTGCGCGGAATGCGTTGAACATGGCCTGATTCTGGAAGAAGCCGTCCGATCCGCCACCCGCATCAGCCTTGCCGAAGTACCCCTTCTTCTTATCTTCTTTCAACTCCAGATTGATGGTCTTTGTTTTCTGTCCGTCATCTATACCGGTAAAGTCGGCCTGATCGCTCTTCTTGTCATATACCTGCACTTTTTTCACAGCGTCAGCCTGCAGGCCCTTGGTCACTACTTTAGGGTCATCCGAGAAAAATTCTTCACCGTCCACCAATATCTTTTGTACAGTTTCACCCTGGGCTATCACCTGTCCGTTTTTGTCCACCTGTATGCCCGGAAGTTTTTTCAACAGGTCCTCAACAGTGGCGCCTTCACGCACCTTAAAGCTGTCGGCCATGTATTCAGTGGTGTCTCCTTTTATCTTGATAGCTGATACCTGTTGCGTTAATACGAACTCTGCGAGCAGGTGCGATTTAGATACCATCGGCAAGTCGCCCAGGTCCATGTTCTTCTTTACGTTCAGCACATCTATATAGTCGGCAAATCCCGGGAAGTTGACACGGAAGAAATACTTACCCTGCTTTTTTACCAGGGCAACGAATTCTCCATTGCCGTTCGTGCGGGTATGTGTCTCTATAACAGAATCCGATGTGCGGATCAGCACCACCGATGCAGTGCCCAGTCGGGTGGCATTCAGCGTATCAGTGACTGTTCCCTTGATGGTGTAGGGTTGTGCGATGCCGGCGACAGAAAGCCCCAGCACAAAGACGAAGAGCGTCAATAGGTGTTTCATAAATAGCGTGCGGAGACACGAGTCTCCTTGTGTGTTGAAAAAATCTATGTAAAAGAACGAAACAAAAAGATACGCACCATTGCTGTAGCTCCTGCATCGGGCTGTGGTGGCTGTATTTAACATTTTCTTACAACAATGTTGTAGCTTGTAGTTCTGACGATAACCTACAACTCATAGCAGGCTGTTACTTTTGCACCATCAGATAACGTGGCATACTTAGAGTCATATAAACGGCTGACCAAGCTGTTGCAGGAAGAGAGTATGGAGCCTATGCTCAGCTGGGGCTTCCGCATGGCCTTGTCGGGCACTGTGCCCATTGTGTGGGGCATACTCACCGGGCGCATCAGCGACGCGGTGTGGATCACCCTTACAGCTGAGGCCGTTTCGTGGATAGAGCTCAAGGGGTCTTTTGCCTGGCGTTTGCGTGCCTTGCTCGCGGCTGCAGCGTTAGGTGTCTTTTCTGCCGTTATGGGTTCTGTAACCGGCGGTAGTATCTGGTTGGGCTGTCTCATGATGTTTGGTGTAGGCTTTGTGGCTACTCTGCTCAAAAATCTTGGCGACCGTGCCAGCGGACTCGCTATCTGCTTTTATCTCTTGTTCATCGTCAGCAACGCATTCCCAACAGCAACGCCCGACGAATTGCAGCATCGGATGGGACTGGTTGGCATCGGTATTCTGTGGCCGGTTGTTGTGGGCTTGGTGGCGTCCGCCTTTATGCCCGAGCAGGAACCATTTCGCAGGCATATAGCCCTGGTTTGGCGCTCCATCTCGAATCTTGCTGAGGCGGTATCTCAGAGCGACAATCGTCCGGGTTATACCGGAAGCCTCGCCAAGGTCTATGCCCGCGAGAAGGACGTGCGCACTGCTCTCAATAACTCCTTTGAATTCTACGCCCAGAGCGCCAACAACGCCAGTACACGCGATAATGCCAAGTACCAGTTGCTGCAACTGCGCAAGGTGGCAGGGCTTGTGGCGGTCAACGTTATTGCCATGGGTGAGGAGATGGAACGCATCTCCGTCCATAAGTTGGATAAAGGGCTTCGGGTAAAGGCTGCATCATTGTTCAATGCCCTGCGGGAGGCTTCAGAACGCATGTCAGCGTTCGTCATCACGATGAACCTCGAGGAGCGGTTGCTCACGGAATCCCAGGTCAACAGGTTGGGTAAACTCATTACGCTTATCCGGGAATATCCGTTGCCAACAGATGTGCGCGAAGCCGTGGCGATCTCCCGCATCCTGCAGCTTACCGAACGCACTATCCGCCTGCTCGACAACGCCATTTTGCGCATCGATCAGATGGACGGCGATAAGCCGGCTTTCCGCTCGTACTCGCTTATAAAAACCGCATTCCTCTTCCGCCCCAAGTTCCTGTTGCGCAACCTCATATCGTTATTCAACATGAACACGCTCACGTTCAAGTACGCACTGCGTTCAGCAGTGGCGGCAACGGTGGCTATGTTCATTTACAAGTGGTACAATATTGATCACGGTTTCTGGATGCCTTTCTCTGTTATGATCGTCATCCAGCCTTACTTTGGTGCTACATTAAAGAAGGCATTCGATCGAATCACCGGTACGGTGCTGGGTGTCTTCGCGGGCAGCTTCCTTTTGTACTTGCCACAGGGATACCATTTGCAGGAGGTAGTGCTCTTCTTCACGTTCATCCTGATGGTCTATTTCGTTAAGAAGAAGTACTCTGCTTCAGCATTCTTCATCACACTCAACCTTGTGTTGCTGTTCAATATAGAATCATCTTACAGCAATATGCTCATGGTTGCCCGTGTTGTGTCCACAATTGGTGGTGCCCTAATGGCTGTGGCTGCGGGTTGGCTGCTGTTGCCCACGTGGGACAAGAAGTTATTGCCGTCGTTCCTTGCCCGTGCTGTTGCTGCCAATTATGACTATTTCAAAGCCACGTTCTTCCTGCCGGCCGAGCACGCTAACTGGACGAAATACAAACGTCTTGCCGAGTCGGGCAATAGTAATGTGTATGATTCTTTCAACCGCTATATGCAGGAACCCGGTCGCCGCAAGTCGGATGTATGGTATGCCCTGATAACCTGCAATGTGCGCATCACACGCAGCCTCAATAACATTCATATGGAGCAGGCCGAAAAGAAGATAGCCGATGCTTCACATGATCCCGAGGCATTGAACAGGAAGGTTGCCGATTGTGTGGCACTTTTCGATGCAGTACTTGGACATATGGAGCGGTTGAAACCCGGTGTGCTCCGGGATCTGAAGCCCATTGGTACTGCCCAACCGCAGATCACTTTGAACACAGCCCAGTCCTACGCGCTTGAAAAGATCGTTCTGGAACTCAAGGCAATGCTTGTGGATCTCAACAAACAATCAGAAGAGGCATAAAAAAGGCCGGAGACATGCTCCGGCCGTTCACTATCATATTTGTCTGAGTTTATACCGTCTTGCCTGCATAGACAACAGGTATTTTCTTTTGGTTTTTTATCTCCCCGAATCCGCCCAGTATGTTGCGCAGATTGTGCAGTCCCTGGCGCTTCAGCAACGATGCCGCAATAACAGACCTGTACCCGCCTGCACAATGTACATACAGGTTACGGTCGTCTTCTATCACAGCTATATTCAGCGGGTCGGTAAGGTCGCTTAGTGGCAGGCTGCGTGCGCCGCGTACGTGAGCGGTTTCGAACTCACCGGGCTTGCGCACATCTATTACCTCTATCATAGGGTCGTGTGGCAGGTCCATCGCAAATTCGTCGGCCTCAATGTCTATGATCATGTCTATCTGCTCACCGGCATCCTGCCATGCTTCATATCCACCCTTCAGGTAGCCGTGCACATTGTCTATGCCAACCCTCGCCAGACGTGTCACACTTTCTTTCTCGCTGCCTGTTTCTGTCACCAGCACTATCGGCGTGTCAAAAGGCAGCAGAATACCCGCCCACTCTGCAAAACGACCATCCAATCCTATGCTTATGGAGTCAGGCACAAAGCCGTTGGTGAAAATGGTAGATGCACGTGTATCCAGTATCAGTGCGCCCTCGGCTACCTCGTTCTTAAATTCTGCTATAGACAATGCGCGGAGTCCTTTTTCATATACCTCGTCAAGGCTTGTGTAACCCTCTTTGTTGATACGGGCATTGATGGGGAAGTAGGCAGGCGGTGTTGAAAGACCCGTTGTCACCGTTTTGACAAACGTATCCTTGTCCATATCCTTCAGTGCATAGTTGGTTACTTTTTGTGCGCCGATGGTACTGTGTGTCTCAGGGCCAAGGCTCTTGCCACATGCCGACCCCGGTCCGTGTGCCGGGTATACAATAACATTGTCGTTCAGCGGTTTTATTTTGTTGTTCAACGTTTCATACATCATTCCGGCAAGTTCTTCCTTGCTGAGGTTGCCGCTAAACAGGTCCGGACGGCCCACATCACCCACGAAAAGGGTGTCGCCGGTAAAGATGCAGTACGGGGCGCCGCTTTCATCGTGCAGCAGGTAACAGGTGCTCTCCAATGTATGTCCCGGTGTGTGTATGGCTTTTATTTTCAGCTTACCCACCATAAATTCCTCGCCGTCTTTGGCAACATGCACCTTGAAACCGGCATTGGTATTCGGTCCATAGATTATGGGAGCACCGGTTTTCTGAGACAGGTCTATGTGGCCGCTCACAAAATCGGCGTGGAAATGGGTCTCAAATATGTACTTGATCTGCACATTCTTTTCTTTCGCCATCTGCACATAGGTGTCCACATCCCTCAGCGGATCTATTACCGCTGCTTCGCCATCGCTGGCTATAAAGTAGGCCGCTTCGCTCAGGCAGCTTGTATATAATTGTTGAATATCCATGCCGCAAAAGTAATATAAAGGCATAGGATTGAACCTGATATTGACATAGGTATTCCCGATAACAAGGTTTTTCACGTTAACAGTATCATATTTCACTTCTTCCTACCTTTGCAATAACACCCCCACACCAAACCCTCTTTATTAAAACTTGAATGCCATGGAAACAACATCATTCCCCACTATCCATGTCGCCTACTGCGACGACCACGATCTTATTCGTGAAGGAGTAAGTAACATCATTTACAAACGCAGCCTCATGATGCCGGTCGACACGATTGTTGTCGATATACAGGCGCGCGATGGGGTAGAGCTGATAGAGAAGCTCAGCACGGCAGCTCATCTCCCGGATGTATGTATGGTAGACATCAACATGCCACGCATGAATGGCTTTGATACCATTCGCGAGATTCGTAGCAGGTGGCCGCAAATGGGTGTGCTGGTCTTTACCATTTTCGATCTTGAACAATATGTCATCCGTATGATCATGAGCGGCGCTAATGGTTATCTGGTAAAAAACTCAGGTGCCGAACAGCTTGTGGAGGCTATTGTCGCCATTCACAAGACCGGCATGTACTATCCCGACCTCGCCACCAAACACTTTTACGAGCGCATACGGTCGGGTCAGGTGCCGGAGCCGGAGATCAGCCCCGCCGAGCGGCAATTCCTTTCGCATCTGGCAGCGGGTATGCGCTATGATATGGTTGCGCAGAAGATGGGTATTTCAATGCTCGAATTAGAAAAGCTGCGCGACGAACTCTCCACTCGTCTCAGGGTCAATAGTCGCGCTGGTCTGGTATTGTTTGCAGTGCAAACAGGTATCGTGCCGCTTGAAATAGACACAAGCGGATTGGCCGTTCAATAAAATAACTGATAAGGGAAAATGCTACAGCGGAATGTCCACCCGCACCTGCTTGGAGAAGGCACGACCTTTTGCGTCCTTGCCGTCTATCTTCCACATAACCGACCGTAATTCCACAGACAGTGGTTTCTGCTTCGGGTTGCGGGTATTGCGCACACTGTTCAGCAACTCCTGCGCCTTGCGGCTGTTCATACGGCGGCGTTTCGCTAGTTTTTGTACTGCATTGCGTATGTCGGAAGGTTCTGCTTCGTAATATTCAAGCGAGCCCTCATTCAGGCCTGTAATAGGGTAGTTGCCGTTGCCGCCTTTCACGGTTTTCCAGTCAGTTGTCACCGAAAGTGGTTCCAACAGCATGTCGCCCATATTGCTATGTAGCATCACTACTGTCTGGTAGCGTTGAGATACCTTGGTTATGGTGCCGTTTACTTGCAACGTTCCACCGTTTATGTTTCCTGATGTAAGTGTGTACACCGCCCCGTTGTTGCGGCGCAGATTCTTGTTACCAGCTTGTTTCACGCCAAGCCCGGGGATCTGTATGGTCACTTCTTCAAATTCGGCACGCAGCCCGGGTCCGCTTGCTGCGGGTTCTGCAGCTGGTGGTGTCGCCGGTTTGGCGGCCGCGGTTGGCGCAGTAGTTGCGCTGCCAGCAGGTGCCGGTTTAGTAGACGCTGCAGGAGTATCGGGAGTTGGCGTCGGGTCCTGATCTTTATTCTCAGCAGGGGGTATCACCGGGTTCAGGTCGGTAACCATGTCCTTCAACTGACTTTGGTCGGTCTCCGTAATAATGGTCGACGAATCGCCCAGTACTATCGGGCCGCCCGTTGGCTTGCCGCCACCGTCGCACGCAGCCAGCGTGAGCGCCAGTGCCGCTACAGGTAATATATGTTTCAGGTGCTTCACCATAATTTTTCTGCAGACGAATGTAATGAAAAGTTGCAATTCGGCTGCACCTTACTGTAAGGTACAGCCGAATTTTAGCAGTTATATAATTTTTCCGGGGTGAGGCGGCACTGTACCGCTCATATTAGTAGTTCAGCAGCTTCTGCACTGCCTCGTCCAGGCGTTTATTCGCCATAAAGTTCTGTTCCAGCTCTATAGCGAACGGAACAGGCGTATCCAGGCTTGCGCAGCGCACCAGTGGCGCGTCCAGCATTTCAAAGCAGTGCTCGGCTATCCACGCCGCCAGTTCGCCGCCCAGTCCGCCGAAGAGCGTGTCTTCGTGCAGCAGCAATACCTTACCGGTGCGCCCCACCGCCTCGCGTATGGCATCATAGTCGAGTGGCAGCAGGCTTCTCAGGTCCAGTATATCGATAGATACATCCGGATGTGCCGCAGCATAGGCCGTAGCCCACTGCACGCCCATGCCATAGGTAATGATGCTGATATCCTCGCCCGCGGCCACATGGCGTGCCTTGCCTATCTCTACAGTATAATATTCATCAGGTACCAGACCGCTCACACTGCGGTACAGTCCTTTGTGCTCAAAGAACATTACCGGATTGGGGTCTTGTATCGCTGCGTTCAGCAATCCCTTTGCGTCAGCCGGGCTGGATGGATAAACCACCTTCAATCCCGGTACGTGTGTGAACCATGCCTCATTGCTCTGCGAGTGGAATGGTCCTGCACCCACGCCGCCGCCCGTAGGCATACGCACCACCACATCGGCATTCTGCCCCCAGCGGTAGTGTATCTTGGCCAGGTTGTTTACTATCTGGTTGAAGCCTACCGTCACAAAGTCGGCAAACTGCATTTCCATCATTGCCTTATAGCCTTTTATGGAAAGACCCAACGCAGCGCCCACTATCGCGCTTTCGCATAGTGGGGTGTTGCGTACACGTTCCTTGCCATAGGTTGCTACAAATCCTTCAGTCACCTTAAATGCACCTCCGTACTCCGCAATGTCCTGCCCCATCAATACCAGGTTGGGGTAGCGGTCCATGCTCTGTTTCAAACCCTCGCTTATGGCCTGTATGAATTTCTTCTCGCTACCTGTAGTCGTTGGTGCAATTACCGCTTCTTTCAACGGCGCATACACATCAGCCATTTCTTCGGCAGTGTCCGGTGTCACGGGGGGGGCTTCAAACCCTGTTGCCAGTCCGGCTTCTATTTCTTTTTGTATCGTTTCCCTTATGGTGGCTATTTTGGCATCATTCAGCACACCTTGTTCTTTCAGGTAGTTCTCAAAATTGGTCACGGGGTCTTTTTTGCCCCACTCTTCAAACAACTCTTTTGGCACATACTTTACACCGCTCGCTTCTTCATGCCCACGCATACGGAAGGTCATACACTCTATGAGTATGGGCTTTTGTTCTGCCAGGCAGTAGGCGCGCGCCTTGGTGATCTCCCTATATACTTCCAGTATGTTGTTGCCGTCTATGGTGATGCCACGCATGCCATAACCTGCTGCGCGGTCGGCCAGTTGCTCGCATACAAACTGTTCGTTCACAGGCGTGCTCAGTCCGTAGCCATTGTTTTCTATAATGAATATCACAGGCAGGCCCCACACGGCAGCCACGTTCAGTGCTTCGTGAAAGTCGCCCTCACTTGTGCCGCCATCGCCGCTGAAGGCCATGGCTACTTTTTTCTCTTTCTTCAGCTTATGTGCCAGTGCCACTCCGTCTGCTATCGCCAGTTGCGGGCCCAGATGCGATATCATACCGCATATGTGGTACTCGTTGGCGCCAAAGTGGAACGACCGCTCCCTGCCCTTGCTGAATCCTTCTTTACGACCCTGCCATTGCATGAACAGTTTGTCGAATGGCATCTTGCGCACGGTGAACACACCCAGGTTGCGGTGCAGGGGCATTACATATTCATCTTCGTCCAGCGCCATCGTGGCACCAACGGCTATCGCTTCCTGTCCTATGCCGCTGAACCATTTACTGATCCGACCCTGACGCAGCAACACCAGCATCTTTTCTTCTATCATACGCGGGCGCAGCAGTTCAGTATATAATTGCAGCAGCAGATCGTTGTCCAGGCCTTTCCGGTCGAATTGCATATTCTTGATTTGGGTGCAAAAGTAAGGTTGGGGAGCGTAATTTTCGGTTGACTGCTGTTTAAAGTATATATTTATCTTTGATGAAGAAATCCGTCGCTGCATTTTTTATAGGAATCGCCGCTGTTTTGGTCTGTTGTGCGTTTACGATTTGCCCAAAGTTGTCGAAAGAGACAGATGGGGGTTATAGAATATACGTTTACCCGATTTGCGGTGATTCAACTACATTTATCACGCAAGAATTCGAGAAACTCGATACCGAAACCGTCAGAGTGTTGCCCAACGGTAAGTGGACTGCCTTTACCGATAATTATCGAATTGATGAAGCTTTTGTGGTTGCAGGGGTAGAATTGCACACGATGGAAATTCGGCGGTTAGAGCGCAGGACAAGCATTACTTACAGGTCAAATTGGGGTACTGCAAATCAATTGACCAACTCTACGGGAACATTACCGGATATTCGCCTTTTTAAGGTAAATGATTTTCTCTCGGTTACAGTTGCATATTTCGGAAATGGTCAAATAAAATCATGTAATGTGAATGTCGGTTCAAATGCCAGTTTGCGAGAAACAATTGAATTTGACAGTATTAGCCAATCTTGCTGGGTTGGGGTTCAGAAAATAAGTGGATTTAATCGGGATTCTACAGTAAGAGAGTATGAACAAACGGGTGAGGTGATTACCTTATTTAGGATATCAGACATTTACCAAAGAACAGGGAAATGGCTTAGATACAATTTTCAGGGAATTGTTACTGACAGCATATTTTATAAGTAACAAAACGAAGACCCTACCTTTGTCCCATGTCATTGCACGCCAATCAGCCTGCCGCCGCCGGAATTTACCTGCACATCCCCTTTTGCCGGCAGGCATGCGTGTACTGCAATTTCCACTTTTCTACCTCTTTACGATACAAAGACGATGTGCTGCGGGCAATGGCGCTTGAGATAGAGTTGCAGCGCGATTATCTGGGCGACGCTCCCGTACAAACAGTCTATTTCGGCGGCGGCACACCTTCCCTGCTCTCTGCCGATGAGATCAATCGCCTGTTCGATGTCATTCAGCGTACTTTTCGGGTAGACGATCTCAAAGAGGTGACACTGGAGGCCAACCCCGACGACCTGAATGTCAATTATATCCGCTCGCTCAGGTCCACCCCGGTCAACCGGTTCAGCATAGGTATCCAGTCCTTTCGTCAGCCCGATCTGGAGTATATGAAGCGCGCACACAACGCGCAGCAGGCCGAGGCTGCTATAAAGGGAGCGCAGGATGTAGGATTCGATAAGCTGAGTATTGACCTTATATATGGTGTGCCGGGTATGACCGACAACCATTGGAAGGAGAATCTGGACACGGTACGTCAAATGCAGATACCACACTTCTCGGCCTATGCCCTTACTGTTGAGGAGCGAACCGCATTACATCACGCTATAGCGCACAACAAGGCCGTACCGGTCGATGCGGCTCAGGCTGCCGGCCAGTTCGGCATATTGATGGATACGGCCCTGGACATGGGGTACGAGCACTACGAGATATCCAACCTAGCCCTGCCCGGCCAATACGCCATCCACAATACCAACTACTGGCGCGGACTGCCGTACCTCGGCATTGGTCCATCGGCTCATTCTTTTGATGGGCGGCACCGCCGTGCATGGAATGTCTCCAACAACATCGTCTATACCAAGGCGTTGCTTGAAGACAAAAAGCCGTCGCGCGAAGAGGAGGTCCTCTCGCCGTTCGACCACCTGAACGAGTACATCATGACATCGCTCCGTACCCAATGGGGTTGCGATCTCGAACACATCGCCCGCAACCGGGACGAGACCACTGCAGGTTTGGTAGAAAAAAGTAGTCACCTATTTCAGGAAAAGCAATGGACGGTGCAGAATGGTCGTGTACTGACGCTGACGGATCAGGGTAAGTATTTTGCCGATCGGATCGCCGGTGACATGTTCCTGTCTGAGGAAGATTGATAGCGGCCTTTTCCTTTGCCCCTTTGTCCACAGGTTTTTTATCACAGGATTGTCTTTTCTTGTCTCACTATTGCTACATTCTGCTGATAATCATACAGTTTTGAACACGTATATAAATTCAGTAAAACATGAATATGGTAAATGTGTTTGACGGATTGCCCGAAAACTGATAGTTTCGCCCCCTGAAAACAATTACTAATGAGCGACATCCGAAATAAGTGGAGCAAGGAAGAGATCAGGGAAATTTATGAAAGGCCGTTACTGCAATTGGTTCTTGATGCCGCAGCAGTGCACGGTAAGTACCACAAGTTGGGCGAGGTACAGATAAGCAGCTTGCTGTCCATAAAAACAGGTGGTTGTTCCGAAGATTGTGCTTATTGTCCTCAGGCTGCACGTTTTAGCACGGGTATAGAGGTGCAGGCGCTCATGAAAGTTGATCAGGTGGTAGCTGCTGCCGAGAATGCCAAGGCCGGCGGTGCGTCCCGTTTCTGTATGGGGGCTGCCTGGCGCGAGGTTCGCGACAACCGCGACTTCGACCGCGTACTGGATATGGTTAAGGCGGTCAACAATGTTGGCCTTGAAGTATGCTGTACCCTCGGTATGCTTACACCTCAGCAGGCTGAGCGACTGGCAGATGCGGGTCTCTACGCCTACAACCACAATATCGATACCTCAGAAGAACACTACGGTGAAGTTATTACTACCCGCACCTACAACGACCGTCTCAATACGCTCAGCAATGTGCGCAATGCCGGCATATCGGTGTGTAGCGGCGGCATCATAGGTCTTGGCGAAACGCACGAAGACCGTATCGGTATGCTGTACACGCTGGCCAATCTGCCCCAGCATCCGGGGTCAGTGCCCATAAATGCGCTGGTGCCGGTAGAGGGTACGCCCCTTGGCGAGAATGATCGCGTACCGTTCGATGAGTTGGTGCGCATGGTGGCTACAGCCCGCATAGTAATGCCGCTGGCAGCTGTGCGGTTGTCTGCCGGTCGTTTGCAGATGTCCGTTGCGGAGCAGGCTATGTGCTTCCTGGCGGGTGCCAACTCTATTTTTGCAGGAGACAAGCTGCTTACCACACCGAATCCCGAATACAATGCCGATATGGAGATGTTCCGTACATTGGGACTTACTCCAAAGGCCGCTTTTGCAGACGGAAAGCCTGCTTCCCGTCAGAAAGCAATGGAACATGAACACAATTGAGCAATACCTCAATGACAAACTGAACCAACGTGCCGATGCCGGCAACCTCCGTGTGTTGCCTCCGCATCAGCCCGGTATCGACTTTCGTTCAAACGACTACCTGGGTCTGGCACTTTCAGGGCTGCTGCACGTTCCTCATGCTGTAGGCACAGGTGCTACCGGGTCGCGACTTATATCCGGAAATAGTGAGGTTACCGAGAAACTCGAAGCGCATATTGCTGCATTCCATCTGGCCGAAGCAGCGCTTTTGTTTAACTCCGGTTACGATGCCAACCTCGGTCTGTTGTCGTCCATAGCCGGCCGCCACACAACTTATATATACGACGAGCTGTGCCATGCAAGTATTCTCGATGGCATCAGGCTTGCTATCTGCAAGGGCAAGTACCATTTCAGCCATAACGATGTCACTTCACTTGAAGGGTTGCTACAAAAACATTCAGGTTCCGGTCAGGTCATTGTGGTGGTAGAGGCCGTGTACTCAATGGATGGAGACATCGCCTCGCTGTCGGCAATCGCCGACCTTTGCGACCGATATGGCGCGCAGCTCATTGTTGATGAGGCCCATGCTACCGGTGTCATCGGTATCAACGGTGAAGGGTTGGTGTGTAGTCTCGGTCTTGCCCCTCGAGTTTTTGCGCGCGTGCATACCTACGGCAAGGCCATGGGTTGCCACGGCGCGGCGGTTGTGGGCAGCAACATGCTACGCAGCTACCTCATCAACTTTGCACGTTCATTTGTTTATACAACGGCATTGCCTCCGCATTCGGTTCAGGCTATCGCCCGTGCATACGAATTGCTCACATCTGGTGATGTTTCAAACCGGCCCTTGCTCCACCTCATTCAATATTTCAATACAAAGGTTGCTGCTGCGGGGCTTACCGGTTTCAATAATGCCACCACACCCATCCGTGCCATGATCACCGGCGGCAACGACCGTACCCGCGCCCTGGCCGAAAGGCTGCAGCACGCAGGCTTCCTGGTCAATCCTATTCTACACCCCACAGTGCCCCTTGGTAGCGAGCGGCTGCGCATCTGCCTCCATAGCTTCAATACAACACAACAGATCGACGAACTGATTCTTTTACTTTCCGCATGATACACAGAAATCCAAATATAGCCATACTTGGTATCCATACCGGCATCGGTAAGACCATCACATCTGCGGTGCTGACCGAGGCGCTCGGTGCCAATTACTGGAAGCCTGTTCAGGCCGGACTCGAAGAGCGCGATACCGACACCGTGAGCAGGCTCATCACCAATGGCCCGGCCCGTGTGCACCCCGAGGCAGTTCGGTTGAAGATGCCTGCATCGCCCCACACAGCCGCCGCCGCCGAAGGCATCACCATCGATCATAAGTCCTTCCGCTTTCCGAAAGTAGATGCCCCGATATTGGTTGAAACTGCCGGAGGTGTCTTATCGCCCATATCCCACAACGCTACCATGGCCGATTTTGTCGCTCATTTCCAATTGCCGGCAATACTGGTCTCTCAGAATTACCTCGGTAGTATCAATCATACGCTCGCAGCTATCGAGGTCATTCGTCATAGGGGCATTCCATTGCTTGGTATTGTCATGAACGGAACACCCGATCCATCATCAGAGTCATTCATTGAGTCATACACAGGAGTTTCCATTATTGCCCGTGTGCCGCATTTTCATGATGTCACCCATCAGGACGTGGCTGCATGCGCCGGGGTGATACGCCCCGCGCTTCAGTCGGTCGTTGCATCTTTTGCACACTGATGAGGGACAGCGATCGCGTGATGGTTTTCATGTAACTTCATGTAAAATATGCCTGTATGCGTCGGATTGTCTTGTTTGCTTTTCTACTGGTTGTGCACGCTCCGAAGGCACTTTTTTCTCAGGTTGCCTCCTTTACTCCGTGGGAGACCATCCTTGAGCGCGACATCGTGTCCAAGACCCGCCTGTGGCGCGAGATAGATGTCGAGGGCAATCCTGCGTTGTTTCACGATGGCAAGAGTCAGTTGCTCCAGTTGCTGAAGGATGGCGTGAACAGCGGTAAGATAAAAGCCTATGATCCCGTAAATGATCGCTTCACAAAGGAGATCTCCGTTAGCGACATAGCACCGAATGTGCTCTCTCGTCCGGTAGTGAAGTGGTGGATAAAAGAAGATGAACTGCTCGTACAGGGCAAGGCTGAGACAGTTGTGCGCATTTTGGGTATCGCGCCCGTTTATGTTGTAGCTGATAAAAACGGTGAGCCTAAGGAATTCGCCATGTTTTGGGTCTACTACCCCGACTCCCGCGCGTATCTGTCCTCGTTTCCGGCCACAGCGCAGTACTCATGGGATGAGGTGTTCAATGGTCGTAACTTCAAAGCAAAGCTAACCCGTTTCACACCCGCAAAATGAACCTGCTACGGTCATATTGGTTCGTGCTGCTCTTATGCGGGATGGCTCACTTAGGTCTTGCGCAGACCATGCCGTATGGTATTCGCGAGGGAGAGACGATCCGTGACGGCTGGGAATATTCCGATACCGTACCCGACGGAAGAGTATTGTTCCATAAAACGGTCTGGCGTTTCCTGGATACGGTCTCGCCTGTCAACAAATGTATGTTCTCGCCGCAGTCCGCTTCTTGCCGGCCGCTTGCTGATGTACTTCTTGCGGGAGTATCTACCGGCGCTATCCGTGCATGGTCTGCCGATGATACGCTGACGTCTGTTCTGCTCTCTGCCGATTCTGTAAAAAAGTTGATGACGCAATATTCTGCTCCCGGCCTGAGTGGAAATAGTCCTGTGCTCACCGGCATGTCGCTCAGGGAAGAATGGACGTTCGATCGGGATACGGGAGAGATGAGAGTAAATATACGCTCGCTGGCGCCCGTGTTCTTATCGCCCGCCGATGGAAAAGAGAAGAAACTATTCTGGGTCAGCTTCCCCGAGAGTGCGGCTTACCTCGACCTTCATACCACATTGGTCACTGTAAATTCAAACGGAGTATCGCTTTCATGGCCGCAGTATTTCCGGTCCAGACAATTTTCCAGCCGCATCACCAGGATCAGTCCTTCAATCGTGCCATCAGGTGCTGAGGAAGTGGAGGAGGAGAAAAGCAGGCGACGGAAGCGGCACAAACACTAGAAATCTTTATCGGTCACCGTTGCCTTGTAGTCGGCCGCCGTGCTACTTCGTTCTCCGTAGGTCCACACTGCTGTGCCCAGGAAGTTGGTTGTGCTTTTCCTGCGTCCGTGATGGCGGTACACATCTATTCTTGAGAAGTTGCTCAATGTGTATCCTTTCTCCTTGTAGGTGCTCACGTGATCGGTTCCCGCTGTCCGTATGCCTATCACTACTTCCTCTTTAAAGCCCACCCAAAACGTATCGGCAATGTCCGGCCTGTCTGTGCGTGCGCATACAATGTCCACGGTGTCCGATGCCATGTTTCTCAATTTGTAGGTAAGAACAGACTGCTTGCTGCCGCAGGCAGCAAGTACAACCAACAATGTGGCAATCAGAGAATTTGACAATCTTTTCACTCATCGTAAAGATAGCGCAATTACATTTTCCATGTGCATACCCGTAACTTGCACCATTATGAAACGCCTTGCACTTCTTTTCGTCCTTCTCACGGCCCTTTGCGTTACCGGGGCTTCCGGACAGGTGCGCCAAACACAGAAGAAAATGACACAACAGCCCAAGATGAAAGTAGAGATCTGGTCCGACATGGTTTGTCCGTTTTGTTATATGGGCAAGCATCGTTTCGAGAAAGCATTGGCTCAGTTTGCCCACCGCGACGATGTCGAGGTCACGTGGCACAGTTTCCAGCTCTACCCGGGCATGAAGAAGATCACCACCAAAGAAAACGCCTATCAGTATCTGGCCAGGGTCAAAGGCATTAGCCTCGAGCAGTCAAAGCAGATGCATGCTTCCGTAGTGCAGATGGCCCAGTCCGACGGTTTGCAGTACAACTTTGATAAGACAATGGTCGCCAATTCCTACAATGCCCACCGCCTGTTGCAGATGGCAAAGAAGCACGGGCTTGGTGCCGAGGCCGAGGAACACCTGTTCAAGGCTTATTTTACCGATGGTAAGGATATTGATGATTTTACTACGCTTACCTCCATTGGTGTTACCATAGGTCTGGACAAAGCGGCGGTAGAAAAGATGCTCCACGGCACCGAATTTGCAGCTGAGGTAGCTGCCGATCTCAAAGAGGCAGATCAGATCGGTATCACCGGTGTGCCGTTCTTCGTGCTCGATCGCAAATATGCCGTTTCTGGTGCGCAGCCCATCGATACATTTGTGGCTTCTTTGCAAAGGGCGCATGCCGGTTGGCGACAGAAGAAATAGCAACGGAAAGGTTGATGCACAACTGATTGTGTAAATTCTGCATTTTGTTTGTTATTTGATACTTAATAGTATTTCTTTGTATTATAAATCGGTAATCTACTCCTATCTATGCCCATAATAAAACGTCTGGTCGTTTTGTTGTCGTGTATGGTTGGCGCTCTGTGCTCGTTTTCGCAAACCGGTGGTCCGAACTTTGCTGCAGACATCAACGCTGCGAAAACCGACTCACAGAAGGCTGCTGTCTATGCCCATGCCATCGTTTATTACAACGATAGGAACAGCGATTCTTTTCAGTACTACGCCACCAAAGGGCTTTCCTATTTTAACGGCAATGGGAGTAAGCTCGGCGAAGGAATGATACTAGCCCAGCTCGGTTTGCTCGATAAATCACAGGGACGTATCAGCAGCGCTTCCAAGCGGTTGCAGATGGCACTCGATCTGTACAGGTCGGTGAATTACACACGGGGAATAGCCGATGTGCTCGGGAATATCGGGTCGCTCGAGGCCGGTAAGGGCAATATTGATGTTGCTGCCCGTTACATTATTCAGTCGCTCAAGATACAGGATAGCATAGGTAACAAAGACGGGGCCATGATCTGCTACATGAACCTTGCCAGCATGTACCTGCAGCAGAACGATACAGCCGCGGCTTCGCGCTACCTCAGTTCGGCAGCAACATACAGCCGCTCGCTTCCCATTACAGAACATGTCATCCTCCTCTATAACATGCAGGGGGTATTATTTGCTATGGAAGGCCGAAAGAGCGAAGCGCTTGCTACGTTCATGCACAGCCTCGAACTCAGCAGCAGCACGTCATTCATCAGTGCCCGGGTCGAGTGTCTTTCTTACTTGGGCCAGTTCTATCTCGATGCGGGGCAGCCCGACAGGGCCATTCATTTCCTCGATGAAGGTCTTCAACTGGCCAAGCGCTACAACTTGCCCGAGATGCGCTCCAACATGCTACTAACGCTTGCGGCCATCACTCAGGATAAAGACGTTCCGGCCACGCTGCGCTACCTCGAAGAAGCCTTGCAGATCGCCGACAGCACGCACAACAAGGCATTCATGGTCTCCATTTACGAAGCGCAGGCATCCTATTTCAAGGACCTTGGTCGCTACCGGGAGGCGCTTATAGCAACAGAAAATAAGCAACACATCGCCGATAGCCTCTTTTCTATCAACAAGGCTGCCGAGTTGTCGGGTATCACCTCCGCTCACGAGCTGGAAAAGTCTTACGAACAGGTTCATGCTCTCGAAAAGGAAAGCCGCAGGAATGCGCGCCAGCGAAATCTCTTCATAGTCATCTCATTTGGCGTTGCGGCCTTGCTGGCAGTACTTTATTTCTATTACCGTCGTACCACCGCCCTCAACCGAAAGCTGAAAGAACATCAGGAAGAATTGAAGGAGCTGAATATCATGAAGGATAAGCTCTTCTCCATCATCGGGCACGACCTCCGCGGACCTATTTCCGGTATTCCCACCGTGCTCGATATCTATGAAGATCCGCGTACCGATGAGGAAGAAAAGAAATTCCTGCTTGATAGTCTTCGTGAGCACGCACGTGCTTCCTCCGAGATGCTCGATAAACTACTTTTCTGGGGGCAATCATTGGTTAAAGGATTGCGGCTACAACAGACCGATGTGGACGTGAAGGATACCATCAGGCAGAGTATCGCACTCAAAAAGCTGGTGATAGATGAAAAGGGGATAAAGATCACCTGCAATGTCCCCAAGGGCTTGAAGATAAAGGTCGATGCCACACACTTCGACTTCATTATCCGCAACCTTTTCTCCAACGCTATCAAGTATTCGCACCTTGGTGGAAGTATCATCTTCAATACCGATACTACCACACGTCCCGGTTATACCATTGTCTCCGTTGCCGACAATGGTACCGGCATACCCGATGCCATGCTGCCACGCGTCTTCAACCCCATGCGCAGTATGCCCGGCACTGCCGACGAAAAAGGCACCGGTATTGGTCTCATGCTGTGCAAAGAATTCACGGTACTCAATGGCGGTAACATATGGGTAGAGAGCGAATTCGGTAAGGGAACCACTTTCTTTATCGCCCTGCGCTCGGCTTAGACACTGCCCACGTTGCAAAAACCGTTATTTTTGAAATTCAATAACTGATCTCATTCGTATGAAGAAGGCCTTAATCGCACTGCTGTCATTGGCACTCGTTGGTAGCTATGGCTGCAAAAAGACCAATCCTGCCCCGGCCAATACCGCCGGCGTTATGTTTGTCAACGGTTGTGCAGGGTCCCTGCCGGCCGTAGATGCACGTGTCGATAATGTGGCCATTTCCGGTGCGCTCAATATTGCCTTCCCTGCATACTCGGGTTACAAATATGTCAAGTCAGGTACGCCTGTCACACTGGGTTTCTTCCTCACCAATGTGGGCACGCCTGTCAGCAGCCAGTCGGTTACGCTGGAGACCAACGTTAGTTACTCCGCTTTTTGCGGTGGCCTCATCACCTCTCCTGCGTTCCTGCTGGTGAAGGACAACATGACCCCACCCGCCACCAACAAGGCGAAGATCCGTTTTGTGAACCTGTCTAAAGACAATCTCAAGATCACCGCCAATGCGCAGACCACCATCATAGGCACCGATATCACTGCGCTCGGTTACACCGATTTCATCGAGGTATCGGCTGGTGGTTACGAACTTAAAGCCGGCGACCCGGCCGATATCAGCACGGTGGTGGCAACAGAGCCTACCACACAGGTGCTCGCTGCCGGTAAGATATACACCCTCATACTCACCGGTTCCAAATCAGGCTCGGGCACTTCAGCACTGCGGCTTAAGTTGCTCAATAACAACTAACAGTTCCTGTTATTATACTTCATGCTTGTCCCCGCTTCTGCGGGGACATTTTTTTGCGCCCCTTCTCCCTCTTTTCACCTCGCCTCTTCTTATTTTATTAACACAGTCATACTGCCGCTTGGCCTACCTTTACAGGGCAAAAACTACCGCGCACTATCATTTATATATTTGTAAACAATATTCGTATTGCCCCGCCTGCTTTCCAAAGGTTATCCACAATAGTGTTAGTTTTTAAATGTTTCTTTCCGCAGTTCTTTTCAATAATTTAGCTATTCCTCACACTTAAGTTCTTTAACTGCTAAATAATATTTTATCATGAGCGCCAGTCAAAATAAGGGCCTTGCTTTTGGCCGTCACTACACCCGCGATGGGGTTAGTCCTTACGACATGTTCGAGTACGATTACCGCACGTCGGTCATCCGCAACCCGAACGGCGAAAAGGTATTCGAGATGACCAATGTAGAGGTGCCGAAGCACTGGTCGCAGATAGCCACAGACATACTTGCACAAAAGTATTTCCGCAAGGCCGGTGTGCCGCAGCCCGATGGCTCCACAGGTCGCGAGACTTCCGTTAAGCAGGTGGCCCATCGCCTGGCCGACTGCTGGCGCGCATGGGGGCAGCAATACGGCTACTTCGCAAGTGCCGGCGACGCTCAGGTGTTTTACGAAGAGCTTGTTTACAGCATCCTCTACCAAAGCTGCGCGCCCAACTCGCCGCAGTGGTTTAATACCGGTCTTTACAACAGCTACGGCATAGACGGCAAGGCGCAGGGTCACTACTTTGTCGATCCCGCTACCGGCAAACTGGAGCGCTCTAAGAACGCCTACCAGCGCCCGCAGCCACATGCCTGCTTCATCCTCAGTGTCGATGACGACCTCGTTAACGAAGGCGGCATCATGGACCTGTGGGTGCGCGAGGCGCGTATCTTCAAATACGGCTCGGGTGTGGGTACCAACTATTCAAACATCCGCGCCGATGGCGAAAAACTCTCGGGCGGCGGCACTTCCAGCGGCCTCATGAGCTTCCTCAAGATAGGCGACCGCGCTGCCGGTGCCATCAAGAGCGGAGGCACCACACGCCGTGCCGCCAAGATGGTCTGCCTCGATCTCGATCATCCCGAGATCACCGAGTTCATCAACTGGAAAGTTGAGGAAGAGAAGAAGGTGGCAGCACTTATAGCCGCCGGCTATTCTTCCGACTACGAAGGCGAAGCCTACCGCACCGTGTCCGGACAGAACTCCAACAACTCTGTGCGCATACCCAACGAATTCTTCCGCAAGCTCGATGAGAATGCCGATTGGGAGATGACCGCACGCAGCACCGGCAAGGTCATGAAGACAGTGCCTGCCAAAGAACTGTGGGAAAAGATCGCCTATGCTGCATGGCGCTGCGCCGATCCCGGCACCCAATACAATACCACCATCAACGAGTGGCACACATGCCCTGCGGGTGGCCCCATCAGGGCGTCCAACCCTTGCAGCGAGTATATGTTTATAGACAATACAGCCTGCAACCTCGCCTCGCTCAACCTCCGTCGCTTCTTTAACGAAGAGACAGGTGTGTTCGATGTGGAAGGTTTCGAGTACATGACCCGTTTGTGGACAGTGGTGCTCGAGATATCTGTCCTCATGGCGCAGTTCCCTTCGCCCGAGGTGGCACAGCTCAGCTACGACTACCGCACGCTGGGTCTTGGTTATGCCAACCTCGGCTCCATGCTCATGGTCAGCGGCATTGCCTACGATAGCGACGAGGCCCGCGGCATTGCGGGTGCCATTACCGCCATTATGAATGGCGTGGCCTACCGCACCAGTGCCGAGATGGCCCGCCACCTGGGCGCCTTCCCGCGCTTTGCCGAGAACCGCGATGCCATGATGCGTGTGATGCGCAATCACCGCGCTGCCGCATACGATGCATCTGAAGCCTACGAAGGCCTCGAGATAAAACCAATGGGCATCAACGCCAAGTATTGCCCCGACTACCTCCTCAAGGCCGCTACCCGCGCCTGGGACGAGGCCGTGAAGATGGGCGAGCAGTATGGCTACCGCAACGCGCAGGCCACTGTTATTGCCCCCACAGGTACCATCGGCCTTGTTATGGATTGCGACACTACCGGCGTAGAGCCCGACTTTGCGCTGGTGAAGTTCAAGAAGCTTTCGGGTGGTGGTTACTTCAAGATCATCAATCAGTCCATCCCTGCCGCGCTCACCAAGCTGGGTTATACACCCGAGCAGACCGATGCCATAGTGAAGTATGCCAAGGGCCACGGCACTTTTGCAGGTGCGCCCTTCATCAACCACCAGAGCCTCAGCGAAAAAGGCCTCATGGGTGAAGAGCTCAAAAAGCTCGATTCAGCAGTTGAGAGCGCATTCGAGGTAGGCTTCGTCTTCAACGTATATACGCTGGGCGAAGAGTGCCTGCAACGCCTGGGCTTCACAGCCGAGCAATACTTTGCGCCCGATTTCAACCTCCTCAGCAGCCTCGGCTTCTCCGACGATGAGATCGATGCGGCTAACGACTATGTGTGCGGTACCATGACGGTAGAGGGGGCTCCGTTCCTTAAGCCTGAACATCTCCCTGTGTTCGACTGTGCCAACAAGTGCGGCAAAAAGGGCGAGCGCTACATCCATGCGCATGGCCACATCCGCATGATGGGGGCTGTGCAGCCGTTTATCAGTGGTGCCATCTCCAAGACCATCAACCTGCCCAACGAGGCTTCTATCGACGAGATCAAGGATTGTTACTACCTCAGCTGGCAGCTGGGCCTCAAGGCTTGCGCACTCTACCGCGACGGCTCCAAACTCAGCCAGCCGCTCAGCAACAAAAGCGACAAGAAGAAGAAAGAAGAGACCGTTGAGGCGCCGGCCGATGCCAGCAACATCATAGACATGGCACAGCTCACTGTCGATGAACTGCTGGAAGAGGTGAACAAGCGCGTGCAGGCCAGCCCCGATACGCAGCTCAAACGCCAGCTCAGCCGCATCGTAGAGCGCAAGCAACTACCCGCCAAGCGCCGTGGTTATACCATCAAGGGCAAGGTGGGTGGCCAGGCCATCTTCCTGCGCACCGGCGAATACAGCGATGGTACCCTCGGCGAGATCTTTGTGGATATGGCCAAGGAGGGTGCCACCATGCGTAGCCTGCTCAACAGCTTTGCTATTGCGGTATCTGTGGGCCTGCAGTACGGTGTGCCGCTCGAGGAGTATGTGGACAAATTCGCTTTCTCCCGCTTCGAGCCATCAGGCATCGTCGATCACCCCAACATCAAGAGTGCCACTTCCGTGCTCGACTATATCTTCCGTGTCCTCGCCTACGAATACCTGGACCGCGACGACCTCGTGCATGTGCCCGATCCCGAAAGGCGCACACATGCTCAGGAGATGGAAGACCGCCAGCAGGAACTCTCTCAGGTGCGCGTCACTGCGCCGCAAAGCGCACCGGTGCAGAAGCCTAAAGCAGCATTGGCACCAACACCCGTTGCCGTTACCGCCGATATGAAGAAGCTGATGGGCACCAGCGCCGATGCGCCGGCCTGCCGCAACTGCGGCAACATCACCCTGCGCAACGGTACCTGCTACATGTGCCCCAACTGCGGCACCACCACAGGCTGCAGCTAACCAATACTCTGCTATATCATCCCCATAGCCCGCGACCACTGCCCACAACGCAGTGGTCGCTTTTTTTACCTTAGAAGAACTTCACACCCAGCTTGGCGTAGGCAGAGACTGCGCCAAGCTGGGGATTTTTATAATTTTGGAAATATAATCTGGTAGTAATGATATATTCAATGGATTCATTCGAAATCTTGCAACTTAATACCTCTCATCAAAAAGATAACCTAGTGATAGATCGCTGCATCGTCAACAATTTATATTTATCTGCACTGACATTTTCGAAACCAGTGACAATAAATAATTCTATACTAGGTTATTTTGACGCTGTCGGGGTGAATTTTACGGGAGGTTTTATATTGAGAAATTGCATAGTATGCGATAGTGCTAGTTTTGATTCAGGTGGATTCAACTCAATCGATAGTGAATTTGTTATTGAGAACAATATTTTTCGCGGTTTTGTAGATTTTTTTCATTCACAATTTGATGGGCCATTTATTTTTAAGAATAATATCGTTTTAGCTGAAAGTAATTTGTTGGGTCTTGAAGATGTATACTCAAAACCAGTATTTACTAGTTCGTGCAATGTGGAAGGGAACATCGGTAACTTAAATGCCAATGCAGTGCTTTAAATATTATCTACTTGACATCAAAGATTGATGCGCAGCCCCACTCGTCCCTGTTTGGCGTAGTCTCTGACTACGTCATCGAGGTAGCCAATCTCCAGATTGGCGCAAAGCACTTTCGGGGCTATATTTACATACAAATCACCACCATGAGCACAGGCTACCAGATTGACGATCAGTTTGCCACATACTTCCTCACCTTGTCCGTTGTGGACTGGGTCGACATTTTTACGAGATCCAGATATCGCGACATTATTATTGAGAGCTTTGATTATTGCATTCGCGAGAAAGGGTTGCGCGTTTATGGTTACGTGATAATGACCAATCACGTACACCTCATTGCCAACAGTAGTGCTGGAAAATTATCTGACACAATTCGGGACTTAAAGAAATATACTGCGAGGAATATACTTGAATCGATATGTAACGAACCCGAGAGCAGGCGAGAATGGTTATTACATCGTTTCGAGTGGAATGCGTCAAGACATGTTCGAAACAGTAAATACCAGGTTTGGACCCACGAAAACCACGCGATCAGCGTTTCATCCCAAGAGTTCTTCAGGCAGAAGCTTGATTATATTCATAAAAACCCGGTGAGAGCCGGATGGGTAGAAAAAGAGGAGGATTACACGTACAGCAGCGCGGCTGCGCTGTATAAGGGCAAAAAAGGACAGATCCCATTAGAGGTTTGGTGATTAAATTCGCCAATCTGGAGATTGGCTGCCGCGATGACGTAGTCGGAGACTACGCCAAGCTGGGCCTAACCCTTTTTACCCCAAGGCTTATTCTGATGCAATTTTTCCTCCACCACCGCCAGAGGCGTCATACGATATCAAAGCGTTATATGCTTACTTTTTAAATGAAGTAATGCGATACTACACTCCTGATGCGAGGTATTTGCTAAGTTTACAGGACGGAGTAAATTTGATTTTAAAAACGGCGGGAATAAAAAAGTTAAATAGTGATGATATACTGCTAGAAAAAGATATTAATCACTATAGCGTTTTTGAAAATGACACGAATCCCAATGTGAAATTCAAAATAACACACGGAGACGTGGCATGGGCAGCTTCGGGTCTTGATCAGTTTACATTATTTTTGTCATCGGTGGGTCACGAATATATTCATAGACTTCAGAACGCACATTTGCACATCCCAACTCGTGCGGAAAAGGAAGCCTTAGCGCACCTTTTTAATTTATGGCCGAATGATACATTAGATTGGATCAGAAGGAATTATCCAGGCAAGGTTGACCAGAGCTATAGATATAATTACCCTGTACCTAGTGGTGTGACTACTCAATTGTTTTTATTAACAGAGTTTTTTCGTTTTTATCGTGACTTAGAGCCAGAAATAAAATCCAAGTATTTTTCATTTTTTCAACGAGCCAAGTTATTGTTTTTTCAGTTATTAGTTCTTGTCAGACTTCTCGACATAAGGCTGTCTGTAAGAGTAATGAATGGGATAAGAAATAGTTTGCGAATTGTTCGACTGTAAACTCATGATGTTTAATATGAAATATATAGTTATTTTATTTATTTTGTTAGTCTCGTCTGTCTTGGGCGCCGCTCAACACCTTGTAAAGGATGGATACATAGTCGAGAGGAATGGCGATACCGGCGAGGTGCCTATTGAACACTACGAGTATGAAAATGGTAATCTGATTTTTTCAAAGATCCCTTACTACTTCGGATGCCCATGTGATTCAGTGAGACGTTACATTTTCACAAATTATGTATACGACTCCTCAACTCTAGTAGCAAAGACATACTCTGATGGTTCCATTATCGAGAATTTTAAGTACACGTATTATGCTGACAGCAATGGCAAAAGGAAATTGTCGTCAGTAATCTCTCACTCCTATTCGATGACAAATTACGATCGTCCGGGTGAGTGGGCGAGTTTCTATGAAAAGGAAGTATATCATTATGAAAGAGATATGATAGTAAAAAAAATAATATATAGAATTGATTCAAATAGTCTGCATCCTTCTATCAACAGGGCATACAAATACGACGAACAAAACAGAATCAGGTGGGAAATTATCAATGTTGAATTGTGGGGGCCCGATTCAGAAGCGCCGGATGGTGTCCTCACTGATACCGTTGAGTATGTTTATTTCCGCGGTGGGAATGTGAAAAAAATTCTTTTGCACGGAGAGTCTATCCAAACGGACTCGTTTTTTGTTGATTTGAAGTCGCGTGTTGTGAAAGAGAGTAGGGATAATGAAGGAAGCCCGTTCCATAGCAATTTCGTCAAAGTGCATAATTATGAAGGTGATAGATTGGTGTCAACTTTTATTACTTGCGATAATGCTCTTCTGAAAAATAACAAATTGAAAATTGTATACAAATACAAATAACAGAATTATAAGTGCATTGATGACTGATAATATTTGTTCGATTTCTTGCATTATGCCAACCGAGAAGCGGCCGGAAATGGTCGTTAGAGCTGTCGATATGTTCATGCAGCAAGATTATCCGATCAAAGAACTGGTGATTGTGTACAATACTGACAAGGATATACCGCATATCGCTTTCCCATCCAATGTGAGGCTTGTACGCACCCAAACAAAGATCATTGGAAACAAAAGAAACGTCGCTTGTTTGAACGCCCTCGGCGACATTATTGTTCAATGGGATGACGATGACATTTACAGTGCTACACGGATATCTAAACAAGTATTGCCGATAATCAATGGTATTGCCCACATTACAGGCTTTCACAATATTGTTTTCTACGAAATAGATGCAGGTCGTTGTTGGGTTCCAACTGAGAAAATCTTCAAGAATATTTTTGTAGAAAACGTTCACGGCGGTTCTTTGGCTTTTCTAAAATCGGTTTGGGAGCATTGCCGATATCCAAACTGGAAAACCGGTGAAGATGCGGGATTCTTAGAACGAGCAATTCGGTTGGGCGCTCGACTGGAACGCGTAAATGGGTATGACTGCTTTGTGTACGTTCGCCATCAGTCCAATACCTGGAAGTTTCAAGAAAACAACTTTACGCGATACCCGGGTTGGGAGCAGGTGGAGATGCCATTTTGGGTAAATTCAGTAGGAGAGGCTTCCCTCGCGGGGTCTCCTCACATGGCATTGAGCGGGCAGAGACCCGGCAATTTCATTTGAAGAACACCGGCACCACAGAAGGACACTTTATAGGCACTGATGCTATTCCCCGCCCCTGCCGTCTGCTCCTATCACCTTCTACTGAAGGCTTACTTCAAAATTGTATCTTTGACACATGAGTACCGTATTGCTGCAAAAAGAGAATGGCGTTGGCTACATCACGCTCAATCGCCCCGATAAATACAACAGTTTCAACCGCGAAATGGCCATGGAGCTGCAGGAAGCCCTGGACGACTGCGCCAACGATGATGAGGTGCGTTGCATCTACCTCACCGGATCCGGAAAAGGTTTTTGTTCGGGTCAGGACCTTGCCGAGGCTACCAACCCCACCCCCGAGGAGTTTGAGCGACTGGTGGCGGAGCACTACAATGCTACCATCCTGCGCATACGCAATGTAGAAAAGCCGGTAGTGGCTGCGGTGAACGGCGTAGCAGCCGGTGCCGGTGCCAACATAGCCCTGGCCTGCGACATAGTGCTGGCCGCAGCCGGAGCGTCATTTATACAGGCCTTCAGCAAAATAGGCCTCATCCCCGATAGCGGCGGCACCTACTTCCTGCCGCGTCTGGTGGGTATGCAGCGCGCAGCCGCCCTCATGATGACCGGTGAAAAAGTAATGGCCGCCGATGCCGTGGCCATGGGCATGATCTACAAGTCATTTCCCGACGAGGTGTTTGAAGCTGAGGCAAAGAATATGGCCACCATGCTGGCGCAGATGCCCACCCGTGGCATAGGCCTCACGAAGCGCCTGCTCAACAGCACCTTCAACCACAGCATAGAAGGGCAGCTGGATATGGAAATGCGCACCCAGGTGATAGCCGGCAGCACGCACGACTTTAAAGAAGGGGTGCAGGCATTTCTGGAAAAGAGAAAACCCGTGTTCAAAGGCAAATAATAGAACTATATGAGAACCCTGCTGTTTATCCTATCTCTGCTTTTGGCGGCACATGCCGGCGCACAACCTCTCGGCGACATCAACAAGTACCTGCAACACCGCGGCGTGCATGCAGGTGCCAAAGACTATTACAACGAGGTGCGCAAGGCTGGGGTGGACAGTTTCACTACCCGCATTGCCGACAGTCTGCAGACCCGCAACAACGTTACCCGTCCTTTTTATATGTTGCTGGTGTCGCGCATGCTCACGTATGCCGATGCGGGTCTGGCCACCATGCTCTTTGACGACTGTTACAAAGTGCTGGAAAAACGCCCCAACGAGCTGGTGGAGTTCCTGTACAACAGCAACAACCTGGTCTATACCGACTACCGCAACTACTGGGCCGGTGCCATAGTGGGCCATATAGGCAAGGAGCACCGTGGCGAGACGCTGGAATTCTTCGGTAAGCTGCGTCCCAAACTGATGAAGACCTGCAAAAAGCACAACAAGGCCAATATGACCGCCTTTCTGGATAGTATTTCGGCAGGGCTGACTCCGCAATAAATGATATCCACACATGAGGGTGGATAAATATGTGCCCCGTAGCACTGTCTTTACCTGCGTGCTGTGAGATTACGGCTAATTTTGCAACACAGCATGAAGCGTCTCTTTCTGATGGTCTTATGGGTATTGGCAGCGTCCGGTGCATTTGCACAGGGTGCCCCCGCCGACTATGGCATCAGCTACCTGGGCGACAGTGCCATTGTAGAGTGGTATGCACGCTACACCGCCGATAGTATGCTGGTGAACCACCCGATGGTGTCCAGTCCATACGTCATCAGCGATATACAGTCGCCGCATATATGGGTGTCTCAGACGGCCGATTTCTACCTGCTGCTCACCCTTTGTCTGCTGCTGGGGCTTATCAGGTACATGGATACGCGCTACTTCATCAACCTGTGGCGCGCCTTCTGGAATCCCACACTCAGCAACAGGCAGTTAAAGGATCAGTTGCAGGGCGCGGGCCTGCCCAACTTCCTCATGAACCTGTTCTTCGCCTTTGCCGGCGGGGCATACATATATTATGTGGTGCGTTTTTTCACGCCACGCAGTTCGGGGGTCATTCCGCCGTCATTGCTCATCATCATGCTCATAACTGGTACGGGCATGATCTACATGACCAAGTATGCGGCCATCAGGTTCAGTGGCTGGGCGTTCAGGGTAGAGGGGATAACGGAGCGCTATTTGTTTAATGTGTTCCTGATCAACAAGGTGCTGTCGGTGGCGTTGTTGCCGTTCATCATCATCCTGGCATTTGCCGATCATGGGTGGGCGCAACATATAGTATTTGTGTCATTTGTGGCGGCCGGAATTCTGCTGCTCAACAGGTACTTCAGGTCGTGGCAGGTGTTCGGCTCGTTTTTCCAGTACAGCAAATTCCATTTTTTTATGTACCTTTGCGCCTCGGAATTATTGCCGCTGGCAGTATTGATGAAATTATTAGTGAAAGGATTGATGTTTTATTGATTCATTAACTGCTGAATAGAGTATTGTTCCTGTATATACCCCAGATAATTCTTGAATATGGCGAAAGTTGCTCAAAAAAAGGGTGCTGAGAAAAAGGAAGTGAAGATCAGCCGTATATTAATTACGCAACCACGTCCCGAAACCGATAAGTCTCCCTACTTCGACCTCGCAAAGAAATACAGCCTGCAACTCGACTTTCATCCGTTCATCAGGGTTGAAGGACTCAGCGGCAAGGACTTCAGGAAACAGAAGGTTGATATCACCGAGTATACCGCCATCATATTCACCAGCCGCAACGCGGTAGATCACTTTTTTCGCATCTGTGAGGAACTGAAGATCAAGGTGTCTCAGGACATGAAGTACTTCTGCATCACCGAGGCCGTGGCACTTTACCTGCAGAAGTTCATACTGTACCGCAAGCGCAAGGTTTTCTTCTCTGCCGATGGCAGCACTGCCGGTCTGCAGGATGTGATCACCAAACACAAGAACGAAAAGTACATCCTCCCTGTATCAGACAGCGGCAAGAACGAACTGGCCAACCACCTCATCAAGCACAACATTAAGTATGCCGAGGTGACCCTTTACCGCATGGTCTCCAACGACATTGCACAGGTGATGCAGTCGAAATACGACGTCATTGTGTTCTTCAGTCCGTTCAGTGTGCAGTCGCTTATGGAGCACGATCCGGCCTACAAGCAGAATGGTACGCTCATAGGTGCCTTCGGTCCCACAACGTCCAAAGCGATAGAGGACCTGGGTATGCGTCTTGACATCAAAGCACCGGCTCCCAACGCTCCGTCAATGGTATCGGCGCTGGAGTTGTTCATCAACTCGGCCAAGAAGTAAGCTGCCCACAATTGCTTTTTCCCGCGAAAGTGTGTTTTGATGTAAATAATGTCGCACCTTTATGTGCATGAAAAAGCTGCTTCCCTACCTTTCTGCATTGCTACTTGTAGCTGCCTGCCAGACCAACTGGATGCAGAGCGACAAAGATGCCTTCTTTGAAGCATGTGTAGATGATGCCAACTCTTGGACAGGCAACCCCGCCAAGTCAAAGCAGTACTGCGAATGTGTGATAATAAAGGTGACGGAGAAGTACCCTGATGTGAACGAGGCGCTTGAGAATATAGAGACCATCTCCCGCGACCCGGAGATACAAAAGTGCCGGATCCCTATTCTTAAATAGGTACTTCTAACGACCTTAACGGAACAGCTGGTACACCACCAAAGCACCCACATAGGCCAGGGCAGCCATGTAGGCAAACTGTATGGCAGGGTACTTCCAGCTTCTGGTCTCGCGTTTCACAATGGCCAGCGTGCTCATGCACTGCATAGCGAATGCGTAGAAGATAAGGAGTGACAGGCCTGTTGCCAGCGTATAGACCGGAGACCCATCTTCGCGTTTTGCCGCACGCATCTTCTCAGTGAGGGTTTTGGTGCCGCTGTCGGCATCGCCCACGCTGTAGAGGGTGGCCATCGTGCCCACAAATACCTCGCGTGCCGCAAACGAAGTGATGAGCGCAATGCCGATCTTCCAGTCGTAGCCCAATGGTCTGATGGCAGGTTCTATGGCATGGCCCAGGATGCCGGCGAAAGAGTGCTCCAGTTTGTCGGTGCCACGGAGTACGTTCAGTTCGTCGGCATTTTGAGGAGCAGCCTGAATGAGCGCATCGTATTTGGCATCAACAGCCTTCATCTGTGCCGGCGGACCGAAAGCAGCCAGTGCCCACAATACCAGCGACAGCATGATGATGATCTTGCCCACATCGCGGATGAAGATCTTGCCCTTCTCCAGCATGGTGATACCCACGTTCTTCCAGCGGGGCATGCGGTATACGGGCAGCTCCAGAAGGAAGAAGTTGCGTTCTTTCGTCTTGATGATGAGGTCCATCACCTTGGCCACTATAAGCGCCATGAAGAAGCCGAGCAGGTAGAGGCCCATAAGCACCAGTCCGCGCATATTGAATATGCCGAGGATAGCCTTGTCGGGGACAACGAGGCCGATGAGCATAGTGTAGACGGGTAGCCTTGCCGAGCAGCTCATGAGCGGCGTGACGAGGATGGTGACCAGGCGTTCTTTGCGGTTCTGTATGGTGCGGGCCGCCATGATTGCGGGTACAGCGCATGCCATGCCACTGATGAGTGGCATAACAGAGCGGCCATTGAGACCCGCGCTTCGCATGATACGGTCGGTGAGGAACGAGATGCGCGCCATGTAGCCGCTATCTTCCAGAATGGTGATAAGCCCGAACAGGATCATGATCTGCGGCACAAAGACGGCAATGCCGCCGAGGCCAGCCCAGATGCCATTCACAACGAAGTCGGCGAAGTAGCCGGAGGGCAGTAATGTGCCCAGCCAGTGGCCACCCATAGCAAATGCCTGTTCTATCCAGTCCATGGGGTACTGCGCCAGCCAGAATATGGACTGGAACAGCAGGAAGAGCACCAGCAGCAGGATCACATTTCCGTGCACAGGGTGCAGCAGCGTCTTGTCTATACGGTCGCTGATGACCATGCGCTTCATGGGGCTTTCGGTGACCACGCATTGCTGCATGATAGCGTCTATCTTCTTGTAGCGCTGCACGATCTCCTCTGCCTGAATGCGCGACTTGTGGAAGCCGGCCTCGCCAAGTAATGCCGCAATGCGTATGCGCTGGGCGGCGTTTATGTGTTGCAGACCGGCATAGTTGCACGCAATATGAAGGGCTGCATAGTTGCTGGTTTGATGGCACAATTCCTTTATCTCCTCTATCCATTCGCTTGACAAGGCGGGTATGGAAATGAAGTCGGGGCGTGGGGTGGGTGAGGACTTATATATATCGTGTACCGCTTTCTTTAAAGTAGCGATGCCTTTGTTCTTTCTGGGGTTGATGGACACTACAGGCACCCCCACCAGTCTTTGCAGCCCGGCAGTATCGATAGTTATGCCCTTGCTCTGGGCTATATCCATCATGGTGAGTGCCATGATCACCGGCACCTTCAGGTCCATGATCTGCGAGCAGAAGAGGAGATTCCTTTTCAGGTTGGCGGCATCGGCGATAACGATAACGAGGTCGGGGCGTTCAGCATTTGCCTGGTTCAGCAATACCTCATAAGTCACCTGTTCGTCGGCGCTTTTGGGGTAAAGACTATAGGTGCCCGGCAGGTCAATGACATTGGCGGTAAGTGAGTCGGAAATACGGGAGGTGCCGGTTTTCTTATCTACCGTTACCCCGGCGAAATTGCCCACCTTTTGGTTGAGACCCGTGAGCGCATTGAAGAGAGAGCTTTTGCCGCTATTGGGATTTCCTACGAGTGCTATAGTATATGGCCTGTTCATTAACCGGTGGCAAAAGTAAGGAATGTGAGGGGCTGAATGGTTGACCAAGTGGCTGGAAGGGACAAATATTCCCATTTTCGAAAGTGACGCCATTGTTCTGTTAACAATTCATTTTTTCCGGGACTTTTCGGAGGAAATGAGTGTCATCTGAAATAAAGGATATTGACACATTTTAATGTGTTTTTAGTGGTTTTTGATATTTGGGTATTTCATTCGCAACTCGTTAACAATATATTATTCACGTTATTTGTAAATAACTGAAAAACAATGTTTATTCTTTTTTGACTTATTAACACTAGTAGGATACTTTGAACTATTTGCGAATATTATTATTGAATGATTTAGCCGTATTATGTATAAAATGTAAATAAAAACACAATTAAAAATATTGTAAAATGGTTGTCTGTATTGAGTTTCAGGATTGTTAAACGATGGTCATTAACAACTCATTAATTATCCTTTTTTGATATTTGTTTGGAATGCAAGGTACATTTGTGGACCTACTGATTATAGTGGGTTTAATTTACGTATTGATATTATTTTAATAATACCCTTGTAGTAGCTGAAAACTGACTTCTATGTTGAAAACATTTACCTCTACTGAATTTGCGAGAAAATCCTCGAAGGTTAAAACACTGTTCCTGTCATTGGCCGGTGTATTACTTGCGTCAACCGGGTTTGGGCAGGTGGCTATACAGACGATAAACTCATCGTACACGGCCGCAAGTAATGGCAGGACCTATAATGCAAATGGTGCGCAGGGTAGTCCACTGGAAAGTGATTCGTATACTTACCGATTTGGAACGGCGAGCGGCACTACGAACAACTTTTTGAACTTTAGCTCGTTCGGAATTGGATCGAACACGTACGCATACCGCAATATTCCCGATGCGTTTGTTAAGATCAGGAGGAAAAACAATAGCCTGGTGTCTGTAGTGCGACAGTTGTTGTGGTATCAGGGTACTGCAGATGCAATAACGAATCCGTTGAATCTCCGCCAATCATATCAAGAGGATATGGAGATCATGTTTAACGGTGCAAGGGGATTGAATGCAGGTACAGATAACATATTCAACAACTCGGCGGACGGAAACGGAAACAATAACAACATTGAGCGATTTGACTATATCATTCCGAGCGGCTATACGATCATGGCCACTTCGCAAGAGGGCTTCATAGTGATGGATCGTGGTGTAGTAGGAGCGCATGATCCGTTTACTGTTGCGGTGATCACCGGACTTGATGGTTCGAATAATCCGTCTTCGTACACGTCAGTACTAAAAGTCAACTCATCGCATTACGGGACATCGAATCCAGTACCTGTTATGTCATCATGCGTAATGAGGAAAGATCCGAGTGATTCAAAACTTGAAATTTCTGCATACACAGACGCTTCTCAAGGTATTGGCGGTGTGTTCATAAGATACTCAGATCTGGGACTTAGTAATGGCACAGTGATCTACGGGTATTCGATAATGGGAGGAGATTTTCCTGATGGTGCAAGTGGTTCAAGGGTAGTGGACTTTACGAATTCTACATATTTTCCTACTACTACAGAGCCTGCAAACGGGGGGCTCGACATGCTCGCCGTATCAGGTATATTTCAATTGTCGAACGCGCTTGCACCGTTGGCAAACGACGTGACCAGGGCAACTTTGTGTAATCCGAATGGTACAGGCATGTCTTCAGTTCCTTCTTTGAGTGCGAGTGATCTGAATGTTGGGGGGTACATAGTAAGCTACAAGATTCTGACAATTCCGGCACCCACTTCCGGAGTATTGTACTATCATAACGGAACGACCTATGTGGCTGCAACAGCCGGTCTCGTTTTGACCACTTCGCAAGCGACAACATTGAAATTCGATCCGGTTGACGGTTTTGACGGAGATGCGGTATTCCAGTATCTGGCAGTAAATAATTTTGGACTTCTGTCGAATACTGCATATGGAACTATTCCGGTATCTGTATTGCCAACCGTATCGGCAGGAGCTAATAGAACTATTTGCCTTGGTTCATCAACCTCATTGACGGCAACAGGCGCATCGACCTATGTTTGGTCTCCTTCAACTGGGCTTTCTTGCACGAATTGCGTTTCACCGGTAGCGAGCCCTACAGTGACCAGAACATATACGATAACCGGAACAGACGTATGGGGATGTGTGAATACGGGAACAATCACCGTGTCTGTGAACCCTGTACCGACAGTGAACGTTACGCCCACTTCCACATCGGTATGCCAGGGTGTGGCGGTGCCACTGTCAGCAACGGGAGGTGCTACTTATTCTTGGTCTCCAGCATCAGGGCTATCATGTGTCACATGCGCATCTCCGACAGCGACTCCGACAGCGACGACGACATATGTTGTGACAGGTTACAACTCGTTCAGTTGTGCGGCGACAGCGTCTGTGACAGTCACAGTAAAGACGTTGCCAACGGTTACTGCAAGCGGTGCTGCTGTAATTTGTTCAGGATCTTCGACTTCATTGACAGCTACGGGAGCCTCAACTTATACGTGGTCTCCTTCCGCCGGATTGTCATGCACAACCTGCGCTTCACCTTCAGCGTCACCTACAACTACGACAACATACACCGTGGTTGGCACAGGTTCGAATGGATGTACTAACAGTTCGACTGTGACAGTAACTGTTAATCCGACACCAACTTCAATTGCAGGATCGACAACTGTATGCGCGGGTAATACCAGCTCATTGAGTAGTAGTCCAGCAGGAGGAACCTGGAGCAGTAGTGCGACAAGTGTGGCGACTATCGGGTCAACAACAGGTTTGTTGTCAGCCGTTGCAGCCGGTACATCGCGTATAACATATTTGATGCCTTCAGGTTGCAGAACAGTTTCTACAATCACTGTTAATGCACTTCCTTCACTTGTTGTTTCCGGTGGAACAAGTATATGTCCTGGGACTACAGCCGCATTATCAGCTTCCGGATGTACAACCTACTCATGGTCTCCTTCTTCAAGCCTTTCGTGCGCCACATGTGCAAGTGTTGTAGCTACGCCTACAGTCAATACAACGTATACTGTAACGGGTACCGGTTCAAACGGCTGTGTAAAGACATCGACAGTTGCTGTGACGATGAAAGCGGTTCCGACAGTTTCGGTTTCACCGAACACGACTATTTGTCAGGGAGCAGGGACGGCGCTCACAGCTTCGGGTGCTTCAACTTATGTGTGGACACCATCAACCGGACTATCCTGCAGTACCTGTGCAAACGTGACGGCTAGCCCAACAATTACAACCACCTATACTGTTGTTGGTACGGCTTCTTCAGGATGCAGTAACAACGCCGTTGTTACAGTGTCTGTTAATCCAATGGCGGCATCTATAACCGGATCTGCATCTGTGTGTGTGGGACTTACATCTGCACTTAGTTGTGCGACTCCCGGCGGGTCATGGACAAGCAGTAATAGCAGTGTCGCAACTGTTGGCTCTGCATCCGGTATAGTTACTGCGATAACTGCCGGTACCTCTACTGTTTCCTACACCCTTCCATCGGGTTGTTTCACAACCAGAGTTGTGACAGTGAACCCGGCGATCTCACTTTCATCTTCGTCCACGAACGTAAGCTGTTTCGGTGGCACCAATGGTTCGATCGATCTGACGGTTACGGGAGGGACCGCTCCATTCACTTACAACTGGTCTAATTCTGCTACTACGCAGGACATCTCCGGCGTTGTTGCGGGTACTTACAGCGTAACGGTTACGGACGCGACCGGATGTATTGCGTCTCTTTCTCGTACAATTACTCAACCAGCAGTACTTGCAGCAAGTGCAACATCAACGAACGTAAACTGTGCCGGAGGAAATAATGGATCAATAGATCTCACTCCAACCGGAGGTACAACACCATATATATATACGTGGAGTAACGGAGCTACGTCTCAGGATCTGAGCGGTCTGGCGGCGGGTACCTATAGCGTGACCGTGACTGACGTGCGTGGATGTACTACAACAATGAGCAGGACGATCACCCAACCAACAACGCTTACAGCATCAGCTACATCAGTTAACGTAAGCTGCAATGGCGGAACGAACGGATCGATAGATGTGACAGTATCAGGTGGTACAACACCATATACTTACCTGTGGAATGGCGGAGCGACTACACAGGATCGTACGGGTCTGACAGCAGGCACTTACAGCGTAACAGTAACGGACGCGAACGGATGTACAGCAACAGTTAGCAGGACAATCACCCAGCCAGCAACACTGGTTGCGAGTGCAACATCAACGAATGTAAACTGTAACGGTGGTGCTAACGGCACTATCGATCTTACAGTAACGGGCGGTACAACTGCATACACTTACTCATGGAGCAACGGTGCAACTACTCAGGACCTGAGCGGTCTGGCAGCAGGCACTTACAGTGTAACTGTAACAGACGCACAGGGATGTACAGCTACAGCGACAAAAACTATTACACAACCAACAACACTTACTGCTACAACATCATCGACCAACGCACTGTGCTACGGTTGTGCAAACGGAACTGCGAGCGTGACAGCAGCGGGTGGAACAACAGCGTACAGCTACCTGTGGAGCAACGGAGCTACTACAGCTAGCGTAACCGGTCTGGTTGCAGGTACTTACACAGTGACTGTAACCGACGCAAACGGATGTACGGTAGTGAAGACAGTAACTATTACCCAGCCTAACGCGCTGGTGGCAACAACTACGTCTACGAACGTAAGTTGTAACGGCGGAACGAACGGAACTATTGACCTGACAGTAACAGGCGGCACATCACCATATACATATTTGTGGAACGGCGGAGCAACTACACAGGACCGTACGGGTCTGAGCGCGGGCAACTATAGTGTAACAGTGACGGATGCGAACGGCTATACTACAACAGCGTCAGTGACGATCACGCAGCCTGCAACACTGGTTGCAACAGCAACATCAACAAACGTAAACTGCAACGGCGGTTCAATCGGTACGATCGATCTGACAGTAACAGGTGGTACCACCGCATACAGCTACTCATGGAGCAATGGTGCAACTACTCAGGATCTGAGTGGTCTGAGCGCAGGTACATACAGTGTGACAGTAACCGATGCGAACGGTTGTACTGCAACTGCGAGCAAAACAATCACACAGCCATCTACACTTACTGCATCAGCTACATCAGTGAACGTAAGCTGCAATGGCGGAACGAACGGATCGATAGATGTGACAGTATCAGGTGGTACAACACCATATACTTACCTGTGGAATGGCGGAGCGACTACACAGGATCGTACCGGTCTGGCAGCAGGCACTTACAGCGTAACAGTAACGGACGCGAACGGATGTACAGCAACAGTTAGCAGGACGATCACGCAGCCAGCAACACTGGTAGCGAGTGCGATATCAACAAACGTAAACTGTAACGGTGGTGCTAACGGTACTATCGATCTGACAGTAACAGGCGGAACTACAGCTTATACTTATAGCTGGAGCAATGGTGCTACTACCCAGAACCTTACAGGTCTGAGCGCAGGTACATACAGCGTGACTGTAACAGACGCTCAGGGATGTACAGCAACGGCGACAAAAACTATCACTCAGCCAACTACACTTACAGCTACAACATCATCAACCAACGCACTGTGTTATGGTTGTGCTAATGGTACGGCAAGCGTGACAGCAGCAGGGGGAACAACGGCCTACACGTACCTGTGGAGCAACGGCGCTACTACAGCTAGCGTAACGGGTCTGGCAGCAGGCACGTACAGCGTAACAGTAACCGACGCGAACGGCTGTACTGTTGTTAAGACAGTAACTATTACCCAGCCTAACGCGCTGGTAGCAACAACTACTTCAACGAACGTAAGCTGCAATGGCGGCAATAACGGTAGTATCGACCTGACAGTTACGGGCGGTACAACACCATATACATATTTGTGGAACGGCGGAGCCACTACACAGGACCGCACGGGTCTGAGCGCCGGCACTTACAGCGTAACAGTGACGGATGCTAACGGCTATACTACAACAGCGTCAGTGACGATCACACAGCCTGCAGTACTTGCAGCGAGTGCGACATCAACAAACGTAAACTGTAACGGCGGAGCGAACGGTACTATCGACCTGGCAGTAACAGGCGGTACAACTGCTTACAGCTACTCATGGAGCAATGGTGCAACTACTCAGGATCTGAGTGGTCTGAGCGCAGGTACATACAGTGTGACAGTAACCGATGCGAACGGTTGTACTGCAACTGCGAGCAAAACAATCACACAGCCATCTACACTTAC
>JBGAQG010000011.1:0-88831 GCA_044220845.1 Flavipsychrobacter sp.
CATATCGTACGTAATAGTCAACATCATTTACGTCGGGCCAGGTTGTATCTGCAATTTTAGACGCCTCGCTGCCGTAAGTCTTCATAACATCGCACGGCTTTCGTCCATTAGGAAAAAAGTAAATAATGTCTTTCTTTCGGTGTTCTTCCGGCAAAATGGTCGCATCTGTGAAATTTCCGAGGTAGTATCCGAATGTCCCGTTCACCGGTTCTTTGGTATATGGGTACTTGAAGTTAGGAACATAGGTGCCTGAATAGGCTTGCGTCGCCAACCATCCTGTGTAGCTATACTCAAAGCCTCCCGGAATCGGTGCAATACTGTCAATGTTGAAGAACCAGTACCTGTATGGATATGTGCCATCGCCGGGATGGGCATGGTCGTAAATGGCATATTCGAATTTGTCCTTGATCGCAAAAGAATACAGGTGATTGTTGTTGGGGAACGGGGTAGGGTCGCACCTTGTGAATATGAAGTTTTCCTTGGTAATGCCGTGTGGCGATGCCTGCGAAATGACCTTATCCAGAAAGTAATCTGTACCGCGCACATAGGGCCGGCCTGGCGGGTGATAAGGGAATGTGTACAGATCGAATATCTGATAGAATCCGCTGTTGCCTGTAATGATCATCTCAAAATTATTCAAGGGGTCTGACGGCACAAGTCCTGTATCGTCGTAGGCGTAGATGCGGATCCGGCGAATGGAGTCTACCGGCCCACCCAGCACCGACATCACAGATTTTCCGGTCATTTCAGCAATGTATTTTCTTTGTGTGGTGTCATGATGAAATATCCACGTGTCTCCTATTGCCGATCTCGTCTTTATAATGATCGAGTCGCCCCACATGTTTAGTGTATAGAATGTTCCGTCGGGGAACATAACAGACTTTCGCCCCAGCCAACTGGCTCCCGCGGTATCCATTAGACGCGAACTACCCGAAGACAGTGGTTCCCTACATCTGGGTGACCTGTATGGATGTAGCACAAGTGAATCTGGCGATGTGTACCCTGAATCAACCCTTATGCCACGTAGGTAACCATAGCTATTACAGTAGTAGTTTTTCTGGCCATATTTGTAACATTCAAAGGATTGGCCGGTGGCTACTGCAGACCACAACAATAGTAGGAAGTATAGTATTGTTCTCATGGTACAGTTAGTGATTTACCTGTAGTTTTCCGGTGTAGTGTTGCCCTTTGCTATCGATGATATGAACGAAATACAAACCGGATGGGAAGTCCCCGCATTTAATTGTGACAGTATTGGAAGCGCATTTTTCGTTTCGGATCACTCTACCCACACAGTCAGTAAGTGAAAGCGTGTAATCACCGGATGCGATCGATGTAAATGTTACGGTCTCATTTGCCGGGTTGGGGGAGACCTGAATACCATGAGGCTGTCCAGGTCCCGCAATGTCTGCCACGTTTACAGTCGCTTCACATGGAGTGCCGACTTTTTTTACCCACATTGTTCCATATCCTCGCTCAATCTGCCCTCCATAGTAGTAAACACATCTCGTTTCTCCTGTTTGGCCTATACCTATTTTATAACCGTCTCCCCATTCGCATGTTGTATACGATTCAGGGGCTCTACCCATCTTACGCCAGTAACTTGCGCTCTTGAAACAAAAACTTGAATCGTCAGGGTCATAGTAGTACAACCCTCTGTTCCCTTTTTCTTCAGGCATCAACACTGAGTCAAGGAACTGGAATATTCCGGCCGTAACCACTATCGAACGGCTTGACGCGTAATAGCTGTGCCCTGTTGGCGGACTGCCACAATAAACATCCCTGTTCCCGTTGAAGTAATACACCTTTGTTCCGGGCACACTCGCATCTATTGATACTACAGTGTCAACTGTTCTTATGTCACCATATGCTCCGTAGCTGCAGTCTTCGCCTGTGGCGTACACGTCACCAATGTGATAGTCATACAATTCGTAGTTTGTTACAGTCGGGAGAGGGGTCAGCCGGAACTGCTTTGAAGAGATGTTGCTATAGAAAAAGTCATAGTAGGTCCCCGATACAAAATACTTCTGCGGGAAGAGGTAGATGTCAAAAGCATCGTAGAGTCCAAAGCTCTTAGACACCGTTATCGAAGAGAAATTTGCCGGGTCATATGGAACAAAACCGCTGTCGCGATCAAATGCTTTAAACGTATATACTTTCACTGAATCGGAAACTCCATATATCTCTCTCGTGGAGCGACTGGATAGGTAGGCTTTGTAGAAAATTCTTGAGGTGTCTTCATAGCAAACCCATGAGTCGCCGACATTTGCCTGCGATTTCAGTATGAATTTGTTTCCCTGAAATGTTTCGAAATAGTGTGTGCCGTCTGTCAGTCTTGTGATCTTTTTTCCTAGCCAGCACCCTCCTGCTGTATCGTATGCCGGCGATGAAAGAAGCGTACTTCGTACTGTGCGAAAAGGGTGATAGACTATTGAGTCGGTATAAGTACGTACCGAGTCGATCCTGATACCCCGAATGTAGCTCTCTGCATTTCTGAAATAGTGTTTAGTAGTTGGTTGTATGAAATCGAAATTCTGTGCCTGCGCCGGTATTGTCGTAAGGGCTATCAACGCAAAAAAAAGGAAGTTCTTCATAAGGTTTAGAGTTTTGGGTACTCAAATCAACAGTGTTTCATTTTGTTTGGTGTCAATAAGTATCAGGGATTATCAATGAACAATCGATATCCGTTGTGCATATCTGTTACCATCTTCACCAGTCACCACCACCAGGTATATGCCGTATGTGAGTCTACTCACATCAATCGAAACCGAACTTTCAACATAGTTATTCAACACCAACACGCTCTGTCCCATAGCATTAAACAAGGACACCTGATAGGCTCCGTTTTTTGCAAGCGTGATGCGCAGCGTTTCGCTGGCCGGATTGGGTAATATACTTATGCCGGACTGTAAAATGTGATCCTCAATTGCAGTCGGGAACTCTTGTCTGGTTCCACAGGAAATGCCCATTTTTCTGGAGTATATCATATCCCAGTAAATGAACCAATTCGATCCCCAATCAACACAATCTGCGTACATGGTTTTACCATAGCCAACTTTGTGACGACTGTAGTCGCCGCATGGTTCGGGCGAATAGAATGCTGTACCCGATGATCCCCATACTGCGGGGCTCACTGTGCACACCGTGTCATAGGGGTTGTAGTATGATTTTGCATTTACGCCCACTTCTTCAGGCATAATACCAGGTGTTGCTACATAAAGCTTCGTGGTGTCTGCTGTGATCACTTTTGTTTGAGACAGAAAGATCACCGGGTTTGCCGGAGTCTTAGGAAGCCGTTCTTTACTTATGCGGCTTGCGAATGTGTACCGGATAGCCCCCGATGGCATTAACTCTTTACTTATGCAACTATCCAATGTAAGTTGTGTACAGTCGTTTCCCAAGCCATAGCATGAGCCCTTATACTCGAACACATCCCCCGGCTCGAAATCGTTTATTTCCTGCCACGTCGGATTTCTTAACGTGATCCTCCTGAATTGCTGATCACTTCCGCAATTAATGAACCACGCGTCAACTGTATCATCTACCACACCCGACGGTGAACTGCTAAGGGAAGATCTGACAAGCCTGTGGGGGAACATAAAAAAATCAAACAGCTCGTAGAATCCGTATTGTTTGCTGATACTTACCCGCAATAGGTTTGAAGGATCGGAGGGCGTATAGCCGGTGTCACGGTGATAAGCTTTTATTTCAATGGACTTTACGGTATCCGTTGCCCCGTCCACGAGTCGCTCCGCTTTACTGGTCACCATTGCACGATAGTAGATCTTTGATGTGTCGCTATAGAATACCCAAGATTCCCCTAGTTCAGCGTGCGATCGTATGAATACCGTATCGCTCCACATATTGGAGAATTGATACGTGCCATCGGCCTGAACAAATATCTTGTCGCCAACCCACGCGCCTCCGGCGGACATTGTGGACATTCCGTAAAATGAATTGCCTCGCAAACTCCGGTACGGAAACAATATGGTAGTACTCCCGGAGGTGTGCACTGAATCTATCCTGATGCCCCTTAGGTAATGTTTGCCGGTTGTGAAGAAACTTTCCGTACCCGGTATGATGCACCGATAGTCCTGCGCAACTGAAAAAATTGGAGTCAGAAGAAACAAAAGAAACAGTGGCGATATGGATGACCTTAAACGGGTGGGCATAAACAAATATAATAAAATAATCGTCCCTAATCCATCGTTTGCCCGAAATATGTACTACCATAAAAGACCAAGGCAGCCATTACGGCTGCCTTGGTCTTTTATAAATGCTGCATCAAACGTTGCCTTCTGGTTTCTGTTACTCATCCGCTGTCGGACCGTACATGCCGGGAACCGGCACATCAAGCAAGCGCAGATACACGCTTAGCTGACCACGATGGTGGAACAGGTGGCTAAATGCGAACCTACGCAGCGCCGCGAGCTTCGGTAGCGTGTAAATGATATGGTCTCCGCTGCGCATTACCCATTTCTTTTCAAAGTCATCGTTGGTGTTTCCTTCCAATACGGTCACTGCTTGTGCTACGAGTTCGTCATGCTTGTTCAGCAGGTCATCAACGCTTGTCGGAGGTAATAGTTTATAATCAAACTTTTTAAAATCCAGCTCGTCCGTCATCATGATCATAGTTACCCAGCTTGTGATCTCAGCAACGTGCATCGCCAGTTTGCCCAATGGTGTCGATTTAGCGTGAGGCGTCCATTCGTTTTTATCTACGGGTACTCGTTCCAGCATCTTTCTCGTAGCTGCTGCTTCCTGCTTCAATTCGTCTAACAAAAGCTGATTTAGTAACATGGTTCTTCTTCTTTTTGTGAACGACGCAAATCTCTGTAAATTTCCACCAAACTACTACGCCATGCGGGTCATTAACATCTTGTTTGTTTGTTTCCTTTTTCATTTTGTTAACCCTGTTGCGCGTGGTCAGTCATCAGGCAAAGTGGCTATCGGTTTTTACAATTGTGAGAATCTTTTTGATACGATTGACGATCCCGCCAAGGAAGATGAAGAGTTCACACCCGACGGAAAGTACAGATACACCGATAGGATCTACCAACAGAAGTTAAAGAATATTTCCTCGGTATTGGGTGTAATGCAACCGGCTGTAGTAGGTCTGGCAGAGGTTGAAAACAGCACAGTGCTTAGAGATCTTACATCACAGCAGTCCATTGCTGCCAGGGGATACCGCTACATTATTCACAATGGTCCCGATCCCCGTGGCATCAACGTGGCCCTCATTTATGACCCGAGATTGTTCCGCGTGCTGAAAAGTGAGCCGATCAAAGTTGACATTTCCTCTACTTCGGGAAAGGCGGTCACGCGCGACGTGCTGCATGTCTATGGAATACTCATAAAAGATACCGTGGATATTTTTGTCAATCACTGGCCTTCGCGCCGCGGAGGAACCGATGAAAGCAGCGATAAGCGTAGTATTGCCGCTCAGGTCAACCGTGATGCTGCGGCAAGATTGATGAAAAAGAATAAGAACACTCACGTAATAATAATGGGCGACCTTAATGACAATCCTGCCGATCCCAGTATCACGAAAGTGCTCGGTGCGGTTGCCGATAGAAGGTCATCAGGTAGTTATCTCTACAATCCGTTCGCGTCCATACATGCGTCCGGCGGTGGTACAGAAGTGTACCGCAAGCAATGGAACCTGTTCGATCAGATCATTATCTCCTCATCATTGCTCACTGACAAGACGCTTACCTATAACGGGGCGGAGATATTCAAGCCATCTTTCATCGTAGATACTTACAAGGGGCACGAAGGCGAACCACACAGGTCATTCAAAGGTCCCCGTTGGATAAACGGATACAGCGATCACTTTCCTGTGGTAACGTATTTCACTACTTCAACCCGCTGATAGCTGATTACATTCGCTCTATGATCACTGCATAGCCCTGACCCAGACCAATGCACATCGTTGCCAATGCGTATCTTTTTCCTGTCTTTTTCAGCTGCAATGCTGCCGTATGAACGATCCTGGTGCCCGACACGCCCAATGGGTGACCCAGCGCTATAGCACCACCGTTAGGGTTTACGCGTGCATCGTCGTCTGCCAGACCCAGTTGTCGGGTGCAGGCAAGACTTTGCGCGGCAAATGCTTCATTCAGTTCGATGATGTCTATATCATCCAGCTTCAGTCCGGCTTTAGCCAGAGCTTTGTTGGTTGCACCCACCGGACCAATACCCATGATGCGTGGCTCCACACCCACCACTGCCGAGCTCACTATCCGTGCCAGTGGGGTAGCGTTGTGGCGTTTCAGACCCTCGTCCGACAGCATATAAACAGCCGCCGCGCCATCGTTCAGTCCCGATGCGTTGCCTGCGGTTACGGTGCCAGTTTTAGAGAACGATGGTTTCAGTTGTGCCAGTTTCTCAAGCGTTGTGCTCGGTTTAATAAATTCGTCCTTGTCTACAATTATCGGATCGCCTTTCTTTTGCGCGATGTGCACCGGTGTTATTTCTTCAGCAAATCGGCCCGCTTTCTGCGCCTCACTCGCTTTCATCTGAGAGCGATAGGCGAATAGGTCCTGATCTTCACGGCTGATATTGTACATCTCCGCCAGATTCTCTGCAGTCACGCCCATAGGGTCTGTGCCATACAATGCATGCATCTTTGGGTTCACAAATCGCCAGCCGAAACTGCTGTCATACATTTGGGCATCTCCGCCAAATGGGGTAGAGGTTTTCGATATTACCCACGGACTGCGGGTCATGTGTTCCATGCCGCCGGCCATAAATACATCTCCGTCTCCGGCTTTTATAGCACGAGTAGCAGCTATCACAGCCGACATGCCCGATGCGCACAATCTGTTCACCGTCTCGCCCGGCACACTCCAGGGAAGCCCCGCCAGAAGTAGCGCCATACGCGCCACATTACGATTGTCTTCCCCTGCCTGGTTGTGACAGCCAAGGATCACGTCGTCTATCGCCTCTGCAGGTATGTTGGGGTTACGGGCAGCCAGTTCTTTCAGAACCAGTGCCGCCATGTCATCTGCCCTAACGCCTGATAAAGCGCCGCGTATGTTGCCAATTGGTGTGCGTATGCCGTCAACTATATATGCGTCTCTCATTGTAGATTGTGTTCAAATTTAAGGCCGTAAAGGTAAGTCGTTTGCCGAAACAGACGTGAATACTGCTTCCTGCTTCTGCAACCTGTTCCTGCAGTCTGCCTCTCTCAGACGCCGTCTGCCCACTAAATTAGCCCTCCAAATGGAAGGAAATTACTATCATTCGGGTGCTCAGCCTGTCTATTGCATTGGTTAGCTGCAATCCCGGGTCTCTGTACAGTTGGTTGCCCAGTCCCTGGCTGATCTTGATCTCAGGCGAAAATATAAAGTTGGGGTTGAAAAACTCAAAACCTACCCCGAATTCAAGTCCGTAATCTACCGGTGCTATTTTCAGAAACTCATTGGGTCTTTTTGAGCGTGAGTTGGCCGCGAGGTCATAATCCAGTTTGCCTCCAAGTAGTGCATAGAACCTGAAATTCTTGATCCGGTCACTCTTGAACTTGAGTTGAAACGGAAGGTGCATATATATCGACTCAATAGCACGCTCAGATACGCTGTCCGATGGCGGACCATACTGAAAGTTCAAACGCTTTTCACAAAACGCCAGTGAAGGCACGAACCTGAAATCCACAAAGCGGCTCAATCGCAGGTTTCCCATCAGGCCCAGGTTGAACCCCGGCGACCAAAGTGGTTGAATACGTTTGAATGTGTCCCTCTGCGCAAATGAGGAGGTGTAGTTGATCTTGTAAACAGAGTAGTTTGCGCCAAATGTGATACCGAAATAGTACAATTTATCGTCATGATCCGGCATATTCAGCAACGGACGCTGTGACAATCCCCTGAAAGGGAGCATCATAACCAGCAAAATGGCCGCTAACCGGATGGGGTGCATGAGTGTGTTTCTTCTATAACGCAAAGCACGAAGATACAGTATGTTGCCCGTTTCTCACATTTGCCGTTCTTGTCATGCATCTTGTGGCTTTTAGCAATACATGTCGTTCATTCATAAAATCAAATCCAAGTGTGGGAAATATCATTTTCTGGGCTATCTTTGAGTGAATAATACCATATTCTGAAAAAATAAATTTCAAATAGAAAATGCAGATCCGTAACATACTGCTTACCGCGTTCCTTACTGTTGCCATCTTCTCGGCCATTTCATACACTGCTTGCAAAAAGGACGCATGCGAAAACGTGATCTGTCTGAATCTTGGCGCCTGCGATGGTGGTAAATGCGTGTGTCCGACAGGATTTGAAGGCGCCCGTTGTGAAAAGCTGAGTCGCGATAAGTTCATAAAAACTTATAACGGATACGATACCTGCAACTATACTACACTTGACTCTACACGTATTGACGTTTATCCGATCTACTTCATCGCCTTGCAGAACGATCCGCGCAGTATGATGATGAAAAACATCCTGCACGATATGGATGACAGTGCGCTATGCACTATGCAAGGTGCCGACACGTTCTCTTTTCAGGGTAGTAACAATACCCTCACTTATGTAGGTGGCGGCAAAATGAGGAACGACTCAATATGGCTTGCGTATCGTGTGGAGCGCGACACCACAGGCTATACCTGTACTTTCTTCGGCCAGGGTCTTAGGTGATTTTCGTCAGGAATAATTTTTGACTATCGTTTCATTGTGCTTGCATTAGTACGTTGTCGTATTTTTGCAGCATAAAATTCATATCCAATGTATCCAGAACAATTAGTGGCTCCGATGAAAGCCGAACTGACGAGTCAGGGTTTTACCGAATTGATATCTTCGGCCGATGTAGATAATAGTCTGAGTAAGGAAGGAACTACTTTGCTGATGATCAACAGCGTTTGCGGTTGCTCTGCTGGCACGGCTAGGCCAGGCGTGCTGATGGCAGTTAAGAATGCTGCGAAAGTGCCCGATCGTCTCACTACAAGTTTTGCCGGTGTCGACACAGAGGCTGTGAAACATGCCCGTGCCAATTACTTGCTTCCTTACCCTCCTTCTTCACCTGCTATCGCTCTTTTGAAGGACGGTAAGCTGGTTCACATGATCGAGAGGCACAACATCGAGGGTCGTTCCGCACAGATGATCGCTGCCAACCTTATTCAGGCATTCGATACATATTGCGGTTAGTTCTATAAATTAAAAAGTTTTCTTTTTTTGAAGGCGGGGTAAAATCCCGCCTTTTTCATTTGAGTGCATGAACAGGAACCGTTAACTTAGCGGCGCAAAAACAAAGATATGACACCACAGAAGATAACCATGGGTGCCAATGGGCAACTAAATGTACCTGATAATCCGATTATTCCATTTATTGAAGGTGACGGCATCGGTCCCGATGTATGGAGCGCCAGCAAAAAGGTGCTCGATGCGGCCGTAGCACATGCTTATGGTGGCAAGCGCAAAATAGAGTGGATGGAGATACTTGCCGGCGAAAAGGCGTTCAACAGTACCGGAGAGTGGTTGCCTGCCGCTACACTGGATGCCGCCCGCGAATACCTTATTTCGATAAAAGGACCGCTCACTACGCCTGTTGGTGGAGGTATCCGTTCTTTGAACGTTGCCATGCGTCAGGAGCTAGACCTCTATGTATGTCTTCGTCCGGTAAAGTGGTACACGGGTGTTCCTTCTCCGGTAGTACATCCTGAAAGGGTTAACATGACAATCTTCCGCGAGAATACTGAAGATATTTATGCAGGCATTGAGTTTGCTGCCGGCACACCGGAGGTGAATAAATTGATGACCTTCCTGAAAGAAGAAATGGGTGTAGGCAAAAAGATCCGCTTCCCCGAGTCTTCTGCGCTGGGTATCAAACCGGTATCAAAAGAAGGTTCCGAGCGTTTGGTGCGCGCGGCAATCCAATATGCTTTAGATAACAAGATGCCTTCAGTTACTATTGTTCATAAGGGTAATATCATGAAGTTCACTGAAGGTGGCTTCAAAGTTTGGGGATACGAGCTTGCTGAGCGTGAGTTCGGTGATAAGGTCTATACCTGGGGACAGTGGGAGAACGCCAAGAAAACGCAGGGCGAAGATGCCGCCAATGCGCAGATGAAAACTGAGCAGGCAGCCGGTAAGCTAATTGTGAAAGATGTGATCGCCGACAACTTCCTGCAGCAGATACTACTCGCTCCGCAAGACTATTCAGTAGTGGCCACACTCAACCTGAATGGTGACTACATTTCAGATGCCGCCGCCGCTGCAGTAGGTGGTATCGGTATCTCTCCGGGCGCCAATATCAATTACAAAACTGGTCACGCAGTGTTCGAGGCAACACATGGTACAGCCCCTCGTTTTGCCAACACAAATACCATGAACCCGTCTTCGCTTCTGCTAAGCGGTGTAATGATGCTGGAATACATGGGGTGGACAGAGGCCGCAAAACTCATTGAGGACGCCCTGTCAGCTACTATCAAACAAAAGCGTGTTACCATCGACTTCTACAACTTGATGACAGATGCTACTTTGCTTAAAACCAGCGAGTTTGCTGATGCGCTCATTCAAAACGGGGGTATGTCCAATTAATTATTTTCTTAATTAAATGTTAATTATATGTGGGTATTATTTTTTATAAAAATAATACCCACAACTATTTATAGTAGTATATTAGTATTGCATTAACAAGTACATTTGTATGTGTACCTAATTCAGTACGATAAACATGGCCATTAATCTAGCGTCCTACATTGACCACACCATGCTTAAGCCTGGTGCTACAGCGTCCGACATAGATAAGTTATGCGTTGAGGCATCTATGGCAGGGTTTGCCGCTGTCTGCGTGCCGCAACGTTTCGTGCCGGGTGCCCGCAAATTGCTCGATAATTCACGCGTCAAGGTGGCAACCGTTATTGCTTTTCCTTATGGTTACGAAGAGATTGAGGAAAAAGTGGCGCAGATCAGGGAGGCTATTGCCATGGGCGCCGATGAACTGGATATGGTCATCGATCTCCGTGCACTCAAAACCGGTAACTGGCTGCAATTGAGAAAAGAGATCGAAGCCTGTCTCGATCCTGTTTTTAAGGCCGGCAAAGTGATCAAACTCATTGTTGAAAGTGGCCTCCTTACAGATACTGAGTTGGTGGCATGCTGTGAACTATACAGCAAGTACAACATTGACTATATGAAAACCTCAACAGGGTTTGCAACCACCGGCGCCACGGTACACGCTGTAAAACTCATGAGGGCCAATCTTCCACCCAAGATCGGCATCAAGGCTGCCGGGGGCATCAGGACATATACTTTTGCCAAAGAGTTGATCAACGCCGGTGCGACAAGATTGGGCACGTCTGCCAGTCTCCAGATCATGAAAGAGTTTAGGTTAGCTAATACATAGTGAACGATCTCTGATAACATCTTCTTGTGAGTGTATGTTGAGGGCAATGGCTAATTTTGCACCATTCACGCATGGTCGCTTACTCTATTCGCCTTTTTGCTTTAGCCTTGTTACTGCTTTCGTTATCAGGCGGCACCTTGCTTGCCCAGGATGATGAACAGGGCGATGTGGTCGTACATGCCGATGCGAGATTGGCAGTACTTGTCCGAAAGACGCATGTTTACGTGAGGCCCACATTCCCCGAGCCATCACCACCCAAGCCCATGGAAGTAGCACCTAAACCGGTAATAAAGGATAGTTATGTAGGCACATCGGGGCTGGTGCACCGCGATGTAAAAACGGTGTACACCGGCAAAGGTTTCAGAGTTCAGATATACAATGGGCCCAGCAGGGAGAAAGCAATTGCCGCAAAGACGGAATTTATGCGCCGTTATCCGGGTGTGCGCACCTATCTCATTTATGTTGCACCCGGTTTCAGGGTCAAGATAGGAGATTTTCGTAGTCGCGGCGATGCCGAAGGAATGTTACGCGAGGCAAATTCCATGTTCACACCCAGCATGATAGTGCCGGATGAGGTAACTATAAGCACGTATTGATTTGTTCCCCGTTAAGGTTTAATGTAAAGCTTGCTTTTCAGCAGCCCCCATTTGTGCAGACGATGCGTGAGCGATACCCTCAATACCCCACGTCCGTATTTCATGCTACGGCTGAAGTTGATGCTAGATGCCTCTTCAAAATACTTGGTAGGGCAGGTAACCTCAGCAATCTCATAACCATTCATGAATATCTGAGAGATCATTTCATTATCAAAAACAAAGTCGTCACTGGTGTGAGTAAAGTTGATAGACCTGATAACGTCTGCACTGAATGCCCGATACCCCGTATGGTATTCACTTAGTTTTTGGCCAAGCATAATGTTCTCAAACAGTGTCAGGCAACGGTTGAATATGTATTTATACATCGGCATGCCACCGCGCAATGCGCCTTTGCCCAGTATCCTTGATGCAAGAACAACGGGATAAACTTCCATTGCAATGATCGAAGACATCGCATGGATCAGTTTGGGAGTATATTGATAGTCCGGGTGCAGCATGATGACGATATCAGCTCCCAGTTCCAGGGCTTTTTTATAGCAGCTTTTCTGGTTGCCGCCATAACCTTTGTTCACTTCATGCTTGATGATGTGCTTGATACCTAGTCTGCGTCCTTCGCCAACTGTGTCGTCGCGACTGTTGTCATCAACCAGTACCACGTCATCCACAATATCAAATGGGATCTCCTTGTAGGTGCGTTCAAGGGTGAGTGCCGCGTTGTATGCGGGCAGTACGATCACTATTTTTTTACCATTAAGCATATCAGTCGGCAAAAATAATATTTATCCTGAAAAAACACCCGCATATATTCTATGCGGGTGTTCCTTATTTCAACGTCGGTTTAATTTGCTTTATTGGGTCACTGTCAGCTTACCTTGCTTCACCTCACTTTGACCTGCGCCTGAGATGATGTACAGATAAGTACCGGCAGCCAATCCGGAAATATCTATACGTCCGGTGCCTTTCACTTTGCTTTGCAGAATAGTTTGCCCGCTGATGTTCAGCACTTTATAGGTGTATTCGCTGTTATCAGGCGCGGCCACATACACGAAGCCTTTTGCTGGGTTCGGGAATACCTGAACATGCTGACCTCCATTCACAACACTTGCCGACACTGGTGGCGGAGGGTTGGGAGTGCTGGTCATAGACAGATCATCTACATATAGGGTGCTGCTATCCAATACATCGCCCGCTCCTCCGCTGCTTGTGAAAAGAATACGCAACGTGTGCACCGGAAAGTCGCTTGTGGTGTAGTCTAGGGTAGCTGTAACCTCGTAGAATGTGTCAGAAGGTGTGATGTTAACAAAACCACTACCCACCATTGAATCTACCGACCAAACGGTTGCATAAGCCTGCACCAAAAGAGTTCCTTCATCGTAGCCGATAGTATCGGTTGTTGAGTCGATACCTGGGCTGTATGCAACCCACGCGCTCACCGTTTGAGGCATTACGGTAACTGCAGTGCCTCCGGTAAAGTTCACATTAGTTGTTGCCAGATCTACCTCAATTTTCGCATTGGTCAGCAGACCCGGAAGCAGCCCCAAAGTGTCCTGATAGGCTGACATCACTTTGGCAGACGCAGAACCCGAATGCACTTTTACAGTTTCTTTGAACACCTGCCGTGTAAATCCTGACCCGCCTATCAGCGGGCCTACTGTCAGCGCCAACGAATCGGTACTTGACCACAGTTTCGGGTTGGAAATAGGAATAGTCGGGAAAGGGAATCCTGCAAAGGTATTCCGCCAGTCCTCCATGCCGGGATTACCGATCTGGCCAAAAGACGTAACAGACAGGATTGATAGCGTAATAAATAGGCAGATTCGTTTCATATAATTGGTTGAGTAGAATGATTATAGGTGCAATTTAATTATTTATTTGTTTCAAACATTCATTGATCGCATCGAAATTTGGCATATCTCCCGCATTTTCAAGCACTTCTGCATAACGAACGACTCCCTCTGTATCAATTACAAAAGCCGAACGCTTGGAAACGCCGTCCATATCATTAAAAAAATGCTCATACAAACAACCGTACGCTGCCGATGTTGTTTTATTGAAGTCGCTCAACAGAGAGAAATTCAATTGTTGGTCTTCCTTAAATCGTTTCAGAGAAAACAGTGAATCCACCGAAATGCCGAAGATCGTAGCATTCAGGTCGTTATACATTGTCAGGTTGTCTCGGGTCATGCACAGTTCTTTCGTACACACACTGGTAAAGGCCAGCGGGAAGAACAACAGAACTACGTTTTTGCCGCGCTGATCGCCAAGTGTTACAACATTCTTGTCTGTATCGCGCAAAGAGAAATCGGGAGCCGCTTGGCCGATCTGAATATTCATATCTTTTTTTTGTGGTAAAGTTAACCTTCTAAAAGGCAATAAACTGTAAAGCCGCTCGTTTTTAACATCTACAAAAGTTAGTAGGGACTACGCCCAACGGTGTTATCTTTGAAATGTGTAATAGATCAGATCTTTTATGAAAGCGGTTATCGTGTTTTTTGCGGCAGTACTTGTGGTCTCCTGCGGAAAGAGCCACCGGGACAATATTGTGTCACCCACCATCTATCAGGGAAAGGTTCTAAAGTCAGCGTGTGGCAATATAGCCGTTCAGTTAACTGATGGAAGTACAATTGGACAGTCGTATTGGCTCGATCCTTCAGATAGCAGTGAATACCGGAGTGTTTTCAGGGTAGCCAATCCCTGCAACTGTGGTCCGGTCGCCCCGGGTGCTATAATCAGGTTCCGTTTGGTACCACCATCACCTCAGAACTGTGTGCAATGCCTAATGTGGGTGCCTGTACCCGACACCGCCCACTCAATTGTGGTCGTTCCTTAACAGCCTCGATTAGGAGATACAGAACGCTTGATTTACGTTTGCTCCTGCAAATGGTATTTTCATGCGTCAACGTATTCTGCTAGTGGTAGCTTTTCTCGTTATGGTTTCAAATGTTCGTGTATCGGCCCGGCCTGAGGAGGCCGACACTCATTTCGATGTTTTCAAGGGGTCTTTCATCGAGTCTCTTTGGGAGTTATATCCTACCTGGGCCAGTAGCATCGGCTATCACAAGTTCGATGCGGTACTACCTGTGCCCGATGCGGCACAACGCGATAAGGAACTGGCCTTCTGCAAATCAAATCTTGCGGCACTCCGAAAGTTCAAAGTAACAGACCTGTCAGATGCCAACCAGACCGACTATTACCTCATCGAAAATCAACTCCTGAGCACCGAGTGGGCCATCAAAGAACTCAGGGCCTTTGAATGGGATCCTTCTTCCTACAATGTCTCAGGCACTTTCGCAGAAATGTTGGCAAACGACTATGCCCCGATCGATCAGCGTATCCGTAATTTTTATGCGCGCATGGCTGCCATTCCCGACTACTACAAAGCGGCTCAGAAAAACATCCTGAACCCTACATTGGAACATACCGAACTGGCTATCGGTCAGAACATGGGTGGCATATCCGTATTTGAGTCCGATCTTGAAGATGCGCTGAAAAAGTCAGGTATAGATGATGCAGAGAAGGGAAGGATTCGCGCACGAGCGGCAGAAGCCGTAGCGGCTATAAAGGCATACGTAGATTGGTTGAAGAAACTCGACAACAAACACCCACGCAGTTTCAGGTTGGGCAAAGAGCTCTATGCGAAGAAGTTCATGTTCGACATGCAAAGCACCTACACCGCCGATGAGATATATCGCAAAGCGTTGGAAAGAAAGAAATTCCTGCACGAAAAGATGTACGCTACTTCGTTACTGTTATGGTCCAAATATCACCGCACACCGGCGCCGTCCGACAGTATGGAGCTGATCAGGCAAATGATAGAAACGCTTTCGGCTGATCATGTCAAACCTTCCGAATTCCAATCGGCAATAGAAAACCAGATACCCGTTCTCGTCGACTTCATTAAGAAGAAAGACCTGATCTACATCGATCCCTCAAAGCCTTTGGTGGTTCGCCGCGAACCGGCATACATGGCAGGTGTGGCCGGAGCTTCTATAAGTTCACCCGGCCCCTACGACAAGGAAGGCAACACCTATTACAATGTGGGTAGTCTGGACGGTTGGGATTCTTCACAGGCCGAAAGCTACCTGCGTGAATACAATAAGTACATTCTCCAGATACTGAATATACACGAGGCTATCCCCGGCCACTATACACAATTGGTGTACGCCAATCAGTCGCCTAGTTTGGTAAAATCTGTTTTGGGTAACAACGCCATGATAGAGGGCTGGGCAGTATATACCGAACTGATGATGCTGGAAAATGGTTACGGTGCACGCCCGCATGCACCCACTTCCGATGCTCCTGCCGAAATGTGGCTCATGTACTATAAATGGAACCTGCGCAGCACCTGCAATACCATACTCGACTATGGTGTGCACACCGGTAATATGACCCAAGAGGAAGCGATCAATCTACTGACACAAGAGGCGTTTCAGCAGAAGGCTGAAGCAGAAGGTAAGTGGAAGAGGGTATCAGTGACTCAGGTGCAGCTCTGCTGTTATTTCACAGGCTTTACCGAGATATGCGACCTGCGCGAAGAAATGAAAAAGAAGTCAGGGAGTAATTTTAAGTTGAAGCAGTTTCACGAGCAGTTTCTAAGTTATGGCAGCGCGCCTGTAAAGTACATCAGGCAAATGATGCTGCGCTGATCATGCGCGGTCGGTGGGAATAGTCACATGGAACGTTGATCCCTTACCCTCCTCACTTTCAAACCATATCTCGCCCCTGTGCGAGCGAATGATCTGTTGGGAAATAGATAGCCCCAAACCATGGGGGATCTCTCCGCTCGTGCCTTTTGCTTTTGCATCTGTGAACATGTCAAATACGTGGGGCTTGTTTCGTTCCGGTATTCCTATTCCCTTATCAGCTATCGAAATTCGCACCTTCCCGGTCTCGGTTGTTAGTCGAACTGATACTTCAGAATTCTCGTGACTGAATTTGATGGCATTGGAAAGAAGGTTATCCAGTACTCTGCGTATCTTGTCTTCCTGCACTATTGCATATACCGGTTGCTCTGGTACTGTTGCGATGATCTTGATCTTCTTCTCGGCTGCTTTTGCGTTCAGTAAGTCTACTTGTCTTGTTACAAGATTCTTGATGTCTGTACGCTCGCGTTTGTCGCTGGTGTCAGTCATTTCTTTGGCAGCATCCAGTATGTCCCTGCTCAATTTCAACGAGTTACTGCCAGCTTCTTTTATCATGCCCAGTATCTCCATCTGCTCTTCCTTACTGGTGTTATCATCGTTCTGCAGTATATCTGCCAGTGATATAACCGCCGCTATCGGACTCATCACATCATGTGCCGCAGACTTCAGAATGCGCTCATTGTCCTTTTCTTTCGCCTGAAGCTTCTTGAGGGTTTCTTCAGCTCGTTCGCGCGCTTCCTCTACTTGCCTGTTCAGCTCTTTTAGCTCGGCCATGTTTTTCTTAGATCGCCTTGCGTTACGTAGCAACAGCATCACTATCACACTTACCAGAACAGCGAATGCAGTTACAGTGATGGTATACGTCATTTGGCTGGCACGGCTCTCCACAAGTTTGTTGATCCTGAACTGTTTCTCGAGATTCCGCACCCTCATGTCCAGATCTGTTTCCATCAGTGATCTGTTCGCGGTCTGGTCGGCTTCATATGCTGTAATGTATTCTCGCATATACCTCGATGCTGCAAGCGAATCACCCTTCAGTTCCAGATATTGCCACATTAGTTTGTGCCACTTAATGTCAGTATTATCATCCGGTATTGTATCTCGTTCTGCTGCTATCAGATCAAGCGTTTCCTTTGCTGATTTGAGGTCGCCAAGCTTCATATACAATCCTGCAAGCTTAGTCTGGTCTATTCTCGCGTCAGAATTGGTATATCCCTTTTGAAGGTTTATTGCGATGCTATGGTTATAAAGCGCTATCGCCGAGTCGGTCTGGCCAAGGTGCATGTATACCTCGGCCATATTACCCAGCACTATCGCCTTCGGTGACTCGTAAACACTGGCTGATTTCTTGTCAAACCGTCCCGTCATCGTGTCAAGATAGGTCAGCGCCATTTGGTAGTATTTCATTGCGCTGTCGTACTTGTTCAGCGCATTGTAGCAAAGCCCTATGTTATCCAGTTGCTCCTGTTTAAAATAGAATACATTAAAGTCCTCTTTGCAGTATGATGCAAGGCGATAAGACTGTTTGAACCGTTGGGCTGCTTGCTCATAACGTTGCTGTTTGTACAGTGTCATGGCCAGGCTGTAAGTGAACGTACGCAATGAGCAAGAGTCTTTGTTCTCATTTGCCAGCAGCTGAGCCAAATTGTAGTATTGGTAAGCGTTCGTATACTCTCCCCTTGCAAACAATGCGTCAGCTTTGGTATTGTATGCAGCGATTTTCCACCCGGGTGCATCCGGATGGTCGGGTGCATCCTCCAGCACTGCCAGCATACTATCGGCAATTTCTATACAGCGGTCAAAGATCTGCCGCCTTGAATAATAAATGTTAGAGTAGGATAGATAATGGATCTTATCATCTGTAGAAAGCGGTTGGATCGTCTTGAACGATCGTTGCACCAGCGCCAGTGCCTGGTTCACATTTCCCGAATCTCCCATCCGGTCGGCAAGGGCCAACACACTGTCAAATTTTGGATTACTACCAGGTAACATGCCCGGCCGGTCGTTGCAAGACCAGAGGATGGTAGTCACCGCGAATAGCAGTAATATGATGTTGCGCGTCATCAGATATGGGTTCCCCTCATTGGTGAATATAATTTATAACCGTCTAAGCACAAAACAATGTTGTCGTTACGCTGCATTATCTCTTTACAATTATCTCTACTCGTCTGTTTTTAGTTCGTCCCTCTTCTGTGTCGTTACTTGCTATCGGATTCGCCTCCCCCCATCCTTTTGCCTCAACCATCGATTCGTCTATGCCCATCGATACGATTTCTTGCGCCACTATCTGCGACCGTTTGGCAGACAGCGTTTCATTGATCATCGGTGTGCCGGTATTGTCAGTATAGGCATTCACATAGATCACTATTCCTTTTTCCTCCAGCCAAGGCGATATTATAGCCTGAAGCGTTGCTTTATCTGCAGCTGATAGTTCTGCCACATTCACTTCAAAATGCACATCTCCTATCAAGCTATCGTTTATTGGTTTTATCGGGTTATAACCGAACGGCAGCATGGCAACATTGTGCGTAAGTGGTTTGGCCGCATATTCTTTGGTCAATGCTACAGTATCGCTCACCTCCTGATATCCTAGACGTGCTGTGTGAACCGCATATTTTTTGTCGGCCTGCAGTGTGATCACATAACTGGCATCGCCCCTGTTACTGCGTAGTTCATACAGTGTGTCGCCTGTGGCAGCGTTGCATATCAGCATAACCGCCGAGTTAAGCCGTTCGCCGGAAATACTGTCAAAAACATATCCCTGCAGATAGCTCACAGGCAAAGGTGCAATGATTCCAGGTAGCGGCACCTGATAAATATCATAGTTGCCGGCTGGTCCGTTCCTGTCAGATGCAAAGTAGAGTGTCTTTCCGTCCAGCGACACAAATTCGCTCTTGTCGTCATGCGCGCTGTTTATAGGATATCCCAGGTTCTCAGCAGGTGTCCAGGTATTGTTAGCTTTTCTCCGGCTCATGAAGATGTCCGTTCCCCCAAGCCCGGGTCTGTGGTCACTGGCAAAGAACAGTGTTTTGTTATCAGCAGCAATAAAAGGTGTTGTTTCATTGCCTGCCGTGTTGATAGCAGGACCCGCGTTCTCGGGCAGTTGCCACAGCCCGTTCTCAAACCGCGATACCCAGATATCATACCCGCCGAAGCCCCCCTTTCTGTCACTCACAAAATACAGTTCCCTGTTGTCGGGCGACAATGTTGGCATACCCTCATAGGTTGGGTTGTTGATGGTCTGTCCGAAAGGTTGAGCTATCGTCCATGGTCCGTCTAGCCGCACACGGTATGCCATAAACAGGTCACATCCTCCCTCCGCACTTCCGTTTTCGCTCATATTCTCGCATCGCGTAAAGAACAGATAGTGCCCGTCTGCCGATACGAACTGTGCCGATTCCTGATTAGGGCTGTTAGGTGGGTCTCCCGCATTCCTCGCGGCAAACCATCCACCGCACGAATCCGCAGGAGCGTAAAACAGCTCCTCATCCATGTTGTTCACGCGCCGCGTAAAGAACAACGATTGGGTATCAACTGCCATAGATGGGAATAACTCCGGGTACCGACTGTTCACCCTGATGCCAAGATTCACCGGCCAAACACCCCACGATCGCATCATGGCCGCTTTTACAAATTCCGCCTGCACCCTCAGTTTATTCCATTCACTGCTGTCCCTTATCGTTGCATGGCTTGCTATCAGTCCCAGCGCCTCGTCACCCCTTCCTGCATATATCAGGCTCCGTGTCAATGCCTTTGCGAATCTTGTCCGGCCATTGTTGCATTTTGCCGATGCCTTGGTGAAAGTCTCAGCTGCTTTTTCAAAATCGTGCCCAGAGAAGTACCATTCGCCCAGCATACTGTAGGCATCAGCATTCGTGGGGTACTTGGCAATAGACCGCTCCATAGAAGCGCATGCCTCACCATATTTTTTGGCTGCTTTGAGCGCCAGTGCTTTATTGAAGTATTTTGCTGCCTTCCGCTCAGCTTTCGTCATGCGCTGCGCATTCGCCTCCAACGGAGCGAGGATTAAGTACATAATAATATATACGAGCGGTCGCATGCGATGGTAAAATAAGGCAAAAATTGCGTGATACCACAATCCACCCGGTCATCCCACTGCTTTGCGCGGGGCTTTTACGTCTTGTTCGGCTCTCTTTCTTACTTTTGAATACTATGTCAACGCTAGTCATTTGTCCCAATTGCAATACTCAGTTCGAACCCACTGCAGCAATCGCCCAATCGGTTCGCGAAGAACTTTCTAAAGAGTTTAACCAGAAGTGGAAGGAAAAACAGGCAGAACGCGAAGAACAGTTCCGCCAGAAGGAGGCCGTATTGCTGAAACAACAGGCCGACCTGACGCGAACGCTTGAGGAGGAAAAGAAGCGAATGGAGGCCGAGATGCGCAAAGACCTGCAGCAAAAGGTAGGGGCCGATTACGAGGCGAAGTTGCGCATGCTTGAAGATGCTAACAAAGACAATCAGGCCAAACTGGACGCCGCCCGCCAGAAGGAAATGGACTTCCTGAAGAAAATGCAGGAATTAAAGGACAAGGAAAAGGAACTGGAGCTGGAGACACAGCGCCGGCTCATGGAAGAGCGTACCCGCATCGAAGAATCGGTTAAGAAAGCGGAGGAGGAAAAGAGCCGGCTCAATATGTCTGAGTTGGAAATGAAGCTGAAGGAGCGAGATAAACAACTCGAAGACCAGAAGCGGTTGGTAGAAGAAATGAGACGCAAGGCCGAACAGGGGTCTATGCAGTTGCAGGGCGAGGTGCAGGAATTGGCTCTCGAAGAACTCCTGCGCAGCAATTTCCCTTTTGATGTGGTGAATGAAGTAGGAAAAGGAAAACGTGGTGCCGATTGCATTCTCACTGTGCGCAACAATTTTGGTCAGGAATGTGGTCGCATTATTTTTGAAAGCAAACGAACAAAAGACTTTGGTAAAGACTGGACCGAAAAACTGAAGGCCGATATGCGCGTACAAAGCATAGAGCTCGGTGTGATCGTTACACAGGCCATGCCCGACGGTATAGATGGATTCGGCCAGAAGGACGATGTATGGATCTGTACGTTTGCAGACGTCACCAATCTCGTCCACATCCTCCGCGAATTGCTCATCAGGGTATACAACGCATCCAAGAGCAACGAGAATAAGGGCGATAAGATGACCATGCTATACAGCTACCTCATTTCCAATGAGTTTGCGCAGCAGTGGAATGCCATACGTGAAGGTTTTCAGGCAATGCGCATTTCTATACAGCGCGAACGCGATCAGATGGAGAAACTATGGAAGGCCCGCGAAAAGCAACTGGAAAAGGTGCTACTGAATGCAGCCCACATCAGGGGATCTATCGAAGGTATTTCAGGTATGGATGTCGACCTCAATCTCACAGAGGGGCCCGATACTTACCTTATTGAATAGCAGGCCCCCGGTCAGCTATTTGCTCATCCCGCTTCATCAGCATGATCTCTGCAAATACAACGAACCAGATGATGATGCACGGCACTGCCTTTATCGTGTATGGATACACAAACCCATTGCGCAGGAATGGCGGGAAAACATCTGTTGTACTGAGGCTGGTAAAGATAAATGCCAGCACTATGGTCACCGTGCGCCACGTAGTTTTGGGTCGTGCATAATACCAGATGCCCACTCCGGCCATTGCTATGATGAACGTGGGCGATTCTGCCTTATGGTTAAAGATCACCACCCATATCAGCATCGAGGCCACCATCATTATTTTATAGGCCTCCGTCTTATACAGGTCAAAACGGACGAACTGAGCAAGGAATAACAAGATGCCTCCAATGCTAACAATAGATTTCACATCACTCAGCCCGAACCATGTATTTAGCCACCCCGCTACAGACAGACCGGTTGCTGCCACGGCATCTGCCTTCATCAGTTCCAGCCAGTTTTGGTACTGCCATATCAGCGTCGGCATAGGTGTCACTATCAGTGGCAGCGCAAAAAGCAGAGCCATCCACATGGCGGAGTACAGTACGAATTTTACCCTGTCGTGAGGGTAGAATAGGAACAACGCGAAACCAATTGCACCATACACTTTTATATACACCGACAGTGCTAACCACAGGGTAGCCAACAGTGGTTTCCCTTTTTGCATAGATCCATACGCTGCAATGATCAGTCCGCACATCAATCCATTACTTTGGTTATTTTGAAGGCTTGTCAGCAATTCCAACGATACGAGCCATAACAGCAGGCTCCTGGTCTTTTCGCTGAAGGGCAGCATCCTGATAGCGAAGAAAACGGTGAGCGCATTCAGTAAATTCCAGACAGACAGACCGGCCACATCGTGCAGATAGGCCATTGGGGCCATCAGCAGCGAAAAGGTAGGACTGTACTTAAAGAAGTCCCAATGCTCATTTGGGTAAAGGCCATACAGGTTCGTGCCGTGTAGCAGGTGAAAGTAGGAGCTTTTGAAAATGACGTAGTTGTTGTATTCGGTCAGGAACTTACCATGGAATTGATTCATCAACTCAGGTTTGTTCATAATGTCCTCCGGATAGGTGCCGGGCAAGGGTGCGACATACGGGTGAAATCCCAACAGATAGTTCTGGACGGACGCACCAATTGCAGCGATGATAAATATAATCAGAAGCGTACGCGGGTGCAGTAGAAACGTCTTAACCTTTTCCGGCATCAGTTGAAAGTATGTGTGTCAGTTGTTGTATCGGTGAGTTGGGGATATTCCTTCTTAACTCTTCTTGATCACGCGCAGCATATCATTATGTATCAGTCCGTTGGTCGCAAGTGTTTGTCGGTCAAAAACATTCCCTATTTTTCCGTCAAAGTCGGTGATCGTGCCGCCTGCTTCCAATACTATAAGGTATCCGGCCGCCACGTCCCACGCGCTCAGATTATATTCCCAGAAACCATCGAAACGGCCGCATGCCACCCAGCACAGGTCTATTGCAGCCGATCCCAGTCGCCTGATAGGCAGCCCTTCCAATACCATACGCTCAAATACCATTACAGGGTGCTCAAGTGTGTTTTCCGGCCATTTGTATGGAAAACCTGTTACAAGGAAGGCGGTTTTGAAGTCGCTCTTGGATGATACTTTTATCGGTTGCCCGTTCAGCGTAGCACCTTTCCCTTTTTCGGCAAAGAACAGCTCGTTCATCATCGGGTTATAAACAGCCCCCATCACCACGCTGTCATTATGCATCAAACCTATGCTCACACAACAAAGCGGTATACCGTGCGCAAAGTTCACTGTACCGTCTATCGGGTCTATGATCCACTGATATTCCGAAGGTTGTATGAACTCGCCCGATTCTTCTCCTATGATGCTGTGTGTCGGAAATTCGGCAGTGATGATCTCAATGATCTTCTCCTCGGCCAGTTTGTCCACTTCCGTCACCAGATTATTCACACCGTCCTTGTGATCGATCTTGAATGTTCCGTTGAAGTAGTTCAAAATGATCTTCCCGGCATCATATGTTGCAGCAAGCAATACTTCCTTCAGTTTCTCCATAGTGTCATAGTTTGAGCTCCTTGCCCAGGTAAAAGTCAATTACTTTCAGTTTAAAGATCAGGTTGTATTTGGCATTCACCAGATTTGCGGCACTGGCGTATTCTGTGTTCTGTGTCACCAGCAGGTCCACAGTACTGGTCAGTCCCAGTTCATAGCGTTTACGTGCAAAATCTAATGCCCTCCTGGCTGCGTCTTCGGCTCGTTTTGCGGCATTGTATCGCTGGATAGCGTTCAGTGCATCATTGTGCGCCTTATACACGCTTTGTTTCAGCGTCAACTCCACGTTATACTGCGTGAGTTCTTGCTGCGCCAGATTTATTCTGGCCTGCTTCACAGCAAACTGAGATTGCCAACCATTGAACAACGGAATGTTCAGGTTCAGACCCACCAGCTGTCGGATGTTGTTCTTCATCTGAGTGCCGAAGGGAACAAGTGGCGTCTCTACCCTGTATCTTGGTTGGTACACAGTGTCGAAGCTACGGCCCGTTATCCCAATCGGGGTCAGCCCCTCCAGGTCAGTAGTCGGTTGGTAGCTCATGTAGTTACTGGCATAGTTTGTACCGATCTGGTACGAAAGGCTCAACTGCGGATAGAGATTAGCCTTCGCGGCTGAAAGACCTTTTTCAGCTGCCTTAACCCGTAGTTGGCTGCTTTTCACCGATGCATAATTATTTCTTGCAGCCTGAAATACCTCTTCCGGAGTCACTCGCAAGGCCAGCAGCAGTTCATCGTCGCTCACGGAGGGTGCCTTTATTGTAAATGGCTCAGAAAAATCAAGGTTCAAAAGCGTTTTCAGATCCAGAACAGCGGAGTTGTAACTGGCGATCGCATTGATCAGGTTAGCACTGTCCGAAGCAACCTGCGATTCCAGTTGTGCCACATTCAGTTCCGGCAAGCGCCCCGCGTCTGCAAATGCCCGTGTCTGTTCCAGTTGTGCTTGCGACAGTTGCACTTGTTTCGTGCTCACGTTTATCTGCTCTTGTGCCTGAAGCGCCACAAGGTAGCCATTGGCTACGTTCAGCGATATGTCATTCTTCCTTTGTCCCAGATCGAGCAACGAAGCCTCCAGGCTGTATCGGTTCCGTGCTATCGTGTTCCGCACCTGGTTCCAACCATATAGTAATACCGAACTGTTGGCTGATGGCCCCAAATAATCAAATGACGCCTCCACAAACTGGTTCGTAGTAGGGTTGATAGATCGACCGAAATTGCGCCCGAACGTACCGCTCACGTTCACCGCAGGCAACTGCGATAGCCTGCTTTGCTCCAGCGTATGCCTGGCCAGTCTCGCCGTCAACGAATCCTGCCTGATGGCGATATTATGCTCCACCGCATATTGTATGCAGCGCTGCAGCGGCCACCCACTGTCCGGATTCTTCTGCTGAGCGATGCACGAATAGGAAAACAGCGACAAACTTGCCGCCAATGCAGTAAAAAAGCGCATGCAACAAAAGTAAATGAAAAATGCGTGGATTTTGATGTTATATATTCGTTCCGGCAGGTCCGTTTTCTTATCAAACGCACTTTTTCCCTGCCATTTTGTTAGCCTGTTTTCACATTTCAGGACATACTGTCTACTGGACCTGAATTTATATGACATATTTTCAGATTATTGTCTTTGGAACGCTTTTTATGGTAGTAGGGGAAACGACTGTTTTATATGAACATGAACAACTTCACTATCAAGGCGCAGGAAATTGTGCAGCAGGCACAGCAACTCGCTTTCAACAATCAGAACCCCACTATTGAAACAACGCACTTTATGAAGGCTTTGCTGGACGATGCCGATGGTCCCGTTCAGTATCTCCTTAAGAAAAACAATGTCAATCTGGCTCACCTTGACGGCAAGGTTGCCGAGTTAATAAAGAAACTCCCAACCATTCAGGGTGGCGAGCCGGCACAGTCGCTCAGCCGCGATGCCAATAATGCGCTACTACGCACAGGGGCTGCGCTCAAGACCTTCGGCGACGAGTTCGTCACACAGGAACATATCCTGCTTGCATTGCTTCAATTGAGCGACGATGTTGCAAAACTACTCAAGGACGCCGGCCTTACCGAAAAAGGACTGATAGCTGCTATCAAAGAACTAAGGAAGGGTAGCACAGTAAATTCTCAAACATCCGATCAGCAATACAATTCATTGCAGCGTTATGCCAAAAACCTCAACGATCTCGCCCGTAGCGGCAAGCTCGACCCCGTTATCGGTCGCGACGAGGAGATCCGCAGAACATTACACATACTCTCGCGCCGTTCCAAGAACAACCCCATATTGGTGGGCGAGCCGGGTGTAGGTAAAACAGCCATCGTCGAAGGATTAGCGCACCGTATCATCAATGGCGATGTGCCTGATAATCTGAAGTCTAAGATCATTTATGCGCTGGACATGGGTGCGCTCATGGCAGGAGCTAAATACCGCGGCGAATTTGAAGAGCGACTTAAAGCTGTTATCAAAGAAGTTACAGAAAGCGATGGTGCAGTTATTTTGTTCATAGATGAGATCCACACCCTCATAGGTGCAGGTGCCATGGAAGGTGCCATGGATGCCGCAAATATTCTCAAGCCGGCGCTCGCTCGTGGCGAACTCAGGGCAATCGGTGCAACTACACTAAACGAATTCCAGAAGTATTTCGAGAAAGATAAAGCGCTCGAACGTCGTTTCCAGAAAGTGTTTGTCGATGAGCCTACTCCTGAAGACGCGATCTCTATCCTCCGTGGACTCAAAGACAGGTACGAGAATCACCACCAGGTACGCATCAAGGACGAAGCGATCATTGCTGCTGTCGAACTGTCGAACCGATATATCACCGATCGTTTCCTGCCCGACAAGGCTATCGACCTCATAGACGAAAGCGCCGCCAAGCTGAAGCTGGAGTTGAACTCTATGCCCGAGGAGCTTGATGAACTGGAACGCCGTATCCGTCAGCTCGAGATCGAACGCGAAGCGATCAAACGTGAAAATGATGCCGAAAAGCTCAAAGAACTTGGTTTAGAGATCAGCACCCTCACGGTGGAACGTGATACTCTCAAAGCTAAATGGTCAGAAGAGAAGCAGATAGTAGATACCATCAATAAAGCAAAGAATACCATTGAACAGTTGAAACTCGAAGCCGAGCAGGCCGAGCGTGAAGGCAACTATGGTCGTGTAGCAGAGATCAGGTACGGCAAGGTACAGGAGCAGGAGTCTATCATTGACAAGCTTTCTAAAGAGCTCAACGATATGAGCAGTCAGCACAAGCGATTGTTGAAAGAGGAAGTCGATGCTGAAGACATTGCAGAGAACGTAGCGAAGGCTACCGGCATACCGCTGCAGCGTATGATGCAGAGCGAACGCGAAAAACTCCTGCATCTTGAAGATGAGTTGCACAAGCGTGTCGTTGGTCAGGACGAAGCGATCACTGCCGTTTCAGACGCCATCAGACGCGGTAGGGCAGGTCTTCAGGACCCACGCAAGCCAATCGGTTCATTCATCTTCCTTGGCACAACCGGTGTTGGTAAAACAGAATTAGCAAAGGCGCTTGCCGAAGTACTCTTTGACGATGATAGCATGATGACGCGCATCGACATGAGCGAATATCAGGAGAAACACAGCGTCAGCAGGCTGGTGGGTGCGCCTCCCGGATACGTAGGTTACGATGAAGGCGGCCAGCTCACTGAAGCAGTTCGCCGCAAACCATATAGCGTCATCCTGCTCGATGAGATCGAGAAAGCGCATCCCGATGTTTCAAACGTATTGTTGCAGGTGCTCGACGATGGTCGCCTCACCGACAACAAGGGTAGGGTGGTCAACTTCAAGAACACTATTCTCATCATGACTAGCAACATGGGTAGCCACATCATTCAAGAGAATTTCGCCGATATAGAAAGCAAAGACATAGACCATGTAGTTGATGCCACCCGTGAACAGGTGATGGAGCTGTTGCGCCAGACATTAAGGCCCGAGTTCCTCAACAGGATTGACGATATTATCATGTTCCACCCGCTGATGCGCAAAGAGATCAAAGGCATCATCCGCATACAGTTGGAGGGGCTGCAGAAGCAGTTGCTCACCCAGGGTATCGATCTTCGATTCACCGACTATGCACTCGATTACATGGTGCAGCGTGGTTTCGATCCGCAATATGGTGCACGTCCGCTGAAGCGTGTGATACAAAAAGATATAATCAACTTACTGAGTAAAAAGATAATCGCCGGAGATATAGATAAGAGCAAGCCGGTACTGATAGATGTTTTTGATGGAGTAGTGGCAATAAGGAATGAGGCAGTACCTGCATGATGAGTTGGGTTTAGGGTGATGATAAGAAACGGGGATCAATTTTTGGTCTCCGTTTTCTTTTTTACCTACCATTAATCAGAAGTTGATATTCCCCCACAATACAACTACTTCAGGCATTATTCATTCAGAATTAGCAACGCAAATAGTGGTTGGTGCTAACGAAATGCAAAAGTTGGCACAGATATTGTTATAGTTTGGTCAGACACAGCCCTTATAAAACCCTATTGCAGGTTCGCTATCACTATCGTTACCTGACCCCTCAGTGTCGTTTTTGGAAAAGCGCTTTCAGCGCTTGTGTAGCCCGGTTTTATTTAGTTGCATCCGTTGCGTACGTCTGTTCATCAGGTGGCTCATCGCCTGCTTTAAATAGCAATCCCGCATTCGAGAATGCGGGATTGCAAAAGACACTGTTACATTCTCTTCATTTACATCGTTTTCATGAACTCCGCTATTTTATTGGCGGTTGGTTCACTCACCGGTACCAATGGCAACCTCAGGTGTTGCTCACATATTCCCATGTTAGCCAGCACGTTCTTCACACCGGCAGGGTTTCCTTCTGCAAATAGCAGATCTATGCCCGGCAGTATTTTATAGAACGTCTTCCGTGCTTTGTCAAACTTGCCCGCAATTGCCAGATTGATAACATCGGTCATTTCTTTCGTGAAGCAGTTCGCCGCTACTGAGATTATGCCCTCCATGCCTATAGCCATCTGAGCTACAGCCAGGTTATCATCCCCAGACAGTACTGTGAAGTTGTCCGGTTTGTTCTGTATCAGTTCCATGCATTGCACAATGTTACCGCTCGCTTCTTTGATCGCTATAATGTTCTTGAAGTCGTTGGCTAGCCTTATCGCAGTTGCAGGAAGCAGATTACAACCTGTTCTTCCGGGCACGTTATAAAGAATGATCGGTTTGTTGGTAGCGTTCGCCACCGCTTTGTAGTGCTGGTATAGGCCCTCCTGCGAAGGTTTGTTATAGTAGGGGGTCACACTTAGTATCGCATCCACTCCATGTAGGTCAAATTCACGGAGCTGCGCCACTAATTCTTCTGTGTTGTTGCCTCCCAGGCCACATACAACAGGCAGCTTCCCATCGCACGCCTTCACTACTGCTGCCAGTATTTCCTGTTTTTCTTTCGTCGATAAGGTCGGTGTTTCGGCCGTCGTGCCGAGCGCCACTACAAAATCTACCCCTCCTTTTATTACGTGGGTTATTAGGTTTTCGAGTGCAGGATAGTCGACTGCCCCGTTTGACTGGAATGGTGTTACTAACGCCACACCGGTTCCCTTTAAGTGCTGATAAGCCATTTTTTGGTATTTATTATAAAAATTATACAACTTGATGTACCGAATACGCTATATATCCGGCGATCCGTTTGCAACAATGATCAGGGGCATTTGAGTATAGGTTTGTAGGTTTCTCAGCAAGGGGATGATGTTAATAGCTTGCAAAAATACTATAATTCACAATGGAACACAAAAATGATAAATAAATAAAAAAAAATAATGTCCCCGCAAACTCATTGCGGGGACATTATTAGTAAAGTTGTTTCGTTCTATGCGGTGTGTGCCGTAAAAGACATTATACCGTTTCTTCGTAGAAACCCATTTTCGAGAATTTGTCTATACGCTGCTGAATACGTTCTTCAGCGTCTATCCTCTGCAGTTCAGCCACTGTCTTCACCAGGTAGTTCTTCAATATTTCAGCCATCTCATCCGGATTCGCATGTGCGCCACCAAATGGCTCAGGTATCACATCATCCACCAGCCCGAAGCCGCTCATGTCTTCAGAGGTAAGACGCAGTTGTTCCGCCGCTTTCTCTTTAAAGTTCCAGCTACGCCACAGGATTGAAGAGCAAGATTCAGGTGAGATCACCGTGTACCACGTATTCTCAAGCATCACCACTTTGTCACCCATACCAATACCCAACGCACCACCGGATGCGCCTTCACCTATGATCACACAGATCACAGGCACTTTCATATTCACCATCTCAAAAAGGTTGCGGGCTATCGCCTCTGCCTGTCCGCGCTCTTCTGCTTCAAGCCCCGGAAACGCTCCCGGCGTATCGATGAACGTGATCACCGGTCTGTTGAACTTCTCAGCCATTTTCATCAGCCTCAGCGCCTTTCGGTAGCCTTCAGGGTTCGCCATGCCAAAGTTGCGGAGCTGCCTCGTTTTGGTGTTCGTCCCTTTCTGCTGACCCATCACCATCACGGGCATTCCGTTCAGTTCGGCCATACCGCCAACCATCGCTTTGTCGTCCTTCACCTGCCTGTCGCCAAACAGTTCAGTGAAGTTGTCGAATATCTTCTCAATGTAAAACAAGGTGTATGGACGCTCTGGGTGGCGGCTCAGTTGTACGCGCTGCCAGGGGGTAAGATTCTGGTAGATGCGTCCACGGGTTGTTTCTATCGCTGCCTCCAACTCCTTTATACTGTTGGTCACATCTACTTTGTTTTTAGCAGATATCTCTTTCAGCTTCGTTATTTGATTATACAGGTCCTCAAGTGGCTTTTCAAAATCAAGAAACAACATAATATATGTTTTGAACGGACAAAGGTAGCACATTGACTATAAATTGCAACGGATAGCTGTCTGCTCCCCTCTACAGTCAATTTCTGCTGGTATGCAATGCGTTATTCGTTAGTAATGTTCAGGTTCAGACCTGCATAAAACCCAAGATCTTTCTCTTTCAGCAACTTTGTGTGCAATGCTATCTGCGCAGTGTGGTAAGAAAGATGTTCGGTCACATGCACCACTATCCCCACCCCCGATAGGTTGAATCCCTGCACCATCCGCTTGCGCAGCAACGCTGCTTCAGATAATTGTGCCATAACGTTAGCTGCTTCAGTTACCGTATCGGTGATCTTTCCAAGTAATTCCTCAGCACTGTAGCCACCGGCGGCGGCAAACTCCTCATCTCGTTTCCGTTGGTCCGATTTCCCGCCCAAAGATGAAAGTACATACTGACCTATGTTACCGCACAGGTGCAGTATCAGATTACCTATCGAAGAAAGCTGACTGTTAGGGCGCTGCCAGATCTCGTCATAACTCAACTGCGCCAGACAGATCCCTATCCGTTTCACGTTCTCTTTCATCACCAGCACGCATTCGTGTGTCAGTTCTTTGCTCAGTATCTCAGACATAACCGTTCTTTGCTTCAAAGCTACAACGACTTCAGTTATAGGATACAACCGATATTTTTGCCAACTTTGAAGTCAATTGCCCCTCTATGCGTTGGAAGATCATTTTGCTGCTATCGCTCTCCGGCCTCATCACAGGCTTTCTCACTGTGTTCTACGTGCCGGTTAGGTTCGAGGCTGCAATTGGTATGCCGCTCTACATGCTGTGCGGATGGCTCATAGGTCGTCATGTAGAAAAACGCCACTTCCTGCATGGATTCATCACGGGGGTCATCTCTTCTGCTATCATCACAGCGGTGCGTGCCACCTATGCGGCTACATTCTTCGCCGCCAATCCCAAAGAGGCCGAACTGTTCGCAAAGATGAGTCGCGAGTCGGGCGCCACCATGGTGCAGGCCATGGAGCTCATGTCGCCCTTTGCCGCATTGTTTGCCGGCGTCATTCTCGGCCTATTCGCTCTCGCCGGTAGAATGGTCGTGCGCCTCATGGCCGGTGAACGCCTCTGACCCGATTTCACTTTATCAGCTATTTTTATTAATATTACTATTCAAGCCAATACTTCAGTTCTTTAAGCCGGGTCATAAGTCCGTTCGATAGTACATAGCCGATTGCAGGTTCAGCATACGATTGCCGTTTGAAACTCTCTAAACACAGGGCACTATGTCGTCACACAACAGCAAGGTAAATGACTTCGTCGTTAGGTTCGCCAACGTAAATGGTACAGGTTCCGCCAGTGCCAATTTCCTCTTCACAAAGTCCATCTTCCGAATGGGCATTCCGGTGACGCCCAAGAACATTTTTCCGTCAAACATACAGGGCCTGCCAACATGGTATGAGGTGCGTATCAGCGAAAAGGGCTATCTCGGTCGTCGCGAAGGCATCGATCTGCTGGTTGCTATGAATCCGCAGAGCCTTTCAAATGACGTAGCTTCTGTAAAGACCGGCGGCTACCTTTTGTATGACAGCACTAAGATGCTGCACAGCCAATACATTCGCGACGATGTCAACTACCTCGGCATCCCACTCATGGAGATGTGCAACCGTGAATACACTGATCCCCGCCAGCGCCAGCTCTTTAAGAACATCATTTATGTGGGTGCATTATCCGCGCTGCTCGGTATCGAGTTCCCTGTACTCGAGCAGCTCATTGCAGAACAGTTTCCCGGCAAGGAGAAACTCATCCCACCCAATATCAAGGCCCTGAAGATGGGTGTCGATTACGTACATCAGCACTTCTCTTATCCGCTCGATATAAGGGTAGAGCGCAGAGACCTTGTAAAGGATGCTATCATGGTCGATGGCAACTCCGCCTGTGGTCTCGGTGCCGTGTTTGCAGGTGCCACTGTCGCCGCGTGGTATCCCATCACACCTTCTACGTCGGCAATTGAAGCCTTCATGGACTATGCCGATCAATATCGCACTGATCCGGTCACCGGTGTGCGTAACGTGGCCATTGTGCAGGCCGAGGATGAACTAGCAGCAATAGGCATGGTCATTGGTGCCAATTGGAACGGGGCACGTTCCTTCACGGCCACCAGCGGACCGGGCGTGTCCCTCATGAACGAATTCCTCGGGCTTGCCTACTTCGCCGAGATCCCTGCAGTGCTCATAGATGTGCAGCGCACCGGTCCTTCCACAGGCATGCCCACTCGCACACAGCAGAGCGATGTGCTGGAGGCTGCATACGCATCTCATGGCGACACCAAACACGTGCTTCTTTTCCCCGCCACACCGAAGGAGTGCTTCGATATGACCGCCGATGCTTTTGACCTCGCAGAGCAACTCCAGACGCCCGTCATCCTCATGACCGATCTCGATCTCGGTATGAACGACCACATGTCTGCCCCCTTTGCCTGGGACGATTCCCGCGCATATAAACGCGGAAAGGTGCTCACTGCCGATGACCTCGAGAAGATCCAACGCTTCGGCCGCTACCTCGATGTTGATGACGACGGTATCACTTACCGCACATATCCCGGTACACATCCTACCAAGGGTTCTTTCTTCACGCGCGGCACCTCCCGCGATGAGTATGCGGTTTACACCGAAGATGGTGGTGCTTACCGCCGCAATATGGATCGCCTCATCAAGAAGTGGCACACCGCTGCATCTTACGTACCTGCACCACAACAATACCAGACTACAAATGCATGGCCTGTCGGATTGCTTTTCTACGGCACTTCACAATATGCTGCCGAAGAGGCATTAGATCTCTTGCGTGCCGATGGTATTGAACTCGATGCTATGCGCATTAAGGCGTTTCCATTCAACAGCGACGTTGCCAACTTTATCACCGCGCACGATCGGGTATTTGTAATAGATCAGAACCGGGATGCACAGATGCGTAGCTTGCTGATGATAGAACTCAACGCGTCTCCCGAAAAACTGGTGTCAGTGCTCAACTACGATGGTATGCCCATCACTGCCGATAATATCGTGAAGCAGATACGTTCCGGTCTTGCCTGAGGTCAGCTCTCTTTTGCCAGCAGGTCTATCAGTTCGTGCACATGATTGGTCGTAACAACGGTCGGGAATGGCAGGTCAGGTGTGTTCATAGCTTTCACTACTGCATCAGCAATAGCCGCCGGTTTACTTTGATCGAATACAAGGCTTGGTGTCACTACATCATAGGTGAATGGCAGGTCTGAAGTCAGTATCTTCATTCCGCTTTCCGCCGCCTCTATCAACGGCAATCCGAAGCTCTCCATCAGCGATGGGAATATCAGATACGGACATGTATAGTACAACTCTCTCGGGTCTATATAGGTGTGGTTCACTATGTGCATGCCTTTTTCGTTCATCCGTTTCACTCTTTCCGTAAATGCGGGTGCTGTTTCATCTATGGTCACATGCAGGGTAGGCGTTAGGCCGCGTGCCAGCAGTTCTTCCCACGCATCCAGCAGCGCAGGGTAGTTCTTTTGGGGTGTAGGGTTGCTGATGAAGACAAACTCGTCTTTGCGCCTTTTCTCAAACGGCACGTCCGGTGCTACATACTTGGTGTCGTCATAGAATGGTATCGTCAGGCAGTGCTTGCGGTCCTTTAGTCCCACCTCCACCAGTCCGTCCACCATGTGTTGGGTCTGCACTATGAAGTAGTTTGTATTGGCGGCATTCACCTTCACATACAGATACTTTATGTATTGCGACCAGAACATCTTCTGAAACTTCTTGCCCGGTGCTTCCAGCAATTTCTGGTTGTGGAAGTAGGTATACACTTCCGCCTTCATCTTCACCGGTGGCGGTGTGTTCGCAAAGCACAGCACCTTGCGGTAGCTGTGATGGTGTTTCTTATAGAACTTCTTCCTTTCGGATGTGTTGTTGTGTATCACCAGATAGTTGCCCGTAAGCGAAGCCGGTATCCCGAACCGCGGATCCAGCAGGAAGAAGAACTTGTCTTTATCAGGTCGCTGCATGATGGTCTCAATAAGATACCTGAAGAGCACCGCCCCTCCGCCTTTGTTCACAAAAAGTCCGTCTATCAGTGTCATATGCTCGTCTGTTCCCAGGGTAGTCCCGGGCGTGTTTTATCGTTGTATACGTTTTCTATGATGTCATTGAAGTAACGGACTCCGGCCTCGGCACTTATGCCTTCTTGTGCCCATTCTGCAATAGCCTCCTGCGTAGCAAACCCCTTGTTATCCAGCATAGCTGAAATAGTCTTGCTGCACGTTCCCTCGTCTTGCCAGTCAAACACCATACCATTGCGGCCGTTCGTTATCACCCTGCTTACTCCGCATATATCGCTACATATCGCTTTCAGTCCGTTCAGCAGTCCCTCGCTCACAATCACGCCCCAGCCGTCTTTGCCGGCACTGGGCAGCACCACCCAGTCATAGCGGCCATACTGTGCCAACAGTTCGTCATACTTCAGAAACGGGTGAATGTGTATGCGGTTCGCAAAGCCTGCCGCCGCTATGTTTTGCTTCAGCGCGGCCTCCTCGCTGCCGGTGCCATATATGTCCAGTAAAAAGGGTTTGTTACCTGCTGTGTCCATAAGTTGCTGCACAAACCTGCCGATGCCCTTTGGGGCTTCTATGCGGCCTGCATAGATGATGCGTACTGCATTGTCAGTGGCAACTTGTTTTGTTGCCTGCGGCACAGTGATAAAGTAGGCCCACGGAAACAATCGCTCCTGCGGGAAACCGAGGCGGGTGTATTGCGCCACTCCCAGCTTTCCGATGGCCAGTACAAACTGTATATGCCTGAAGTAGCGCACACCCAGGTAGCGATACTTCATTGTGCGCAGCATGCCCTTCCAGCCTTCGTGGTTATATGGCTCCGTCATTACTCCTATACGGCATTTCTGACGGATACAATCATCAAATGCTGCCGAAAGCATTGCACCCACCCTTATGCCGCCTATCACGTGTATGGCGTCTTGGTAGGTGCGCACCAGTTCAGATATGCGTGCATGGTCTGGTGCTACAATAATGGTCACACCTTGCATCTGCGGCACCTCCCAACCCATGTTCTTGCGATAGGGGGTTATGTCGTGCTCCACCACAAGTACCACCTCATTGCCCGGGGCATAGGTTGCAACCGCCTCCAGAAATGACTTCTGATGGATGCTGATAATGCCTTGCCAGAATACGTACTTCATGTTGTGCCGATGGGTGATCTCTTGCGTATGCAGGCTCAAAGGTAATGGCTACGGCGGGAATGCGGAAACATACCCACCCATAATAGCAGAAGCCCCGCATATGCGGGGCTTCTGTATGTATAATTCGTTGCAGCACTTGCTGCGGGTGCACTATTAATAGTCCATACCCATGCCACCCGGCATACCGCCCGGTGCAGGAGCTGCAGATTTTGGCTCCGGCTTGTCGGCGATAACACACTCAGTGGTCAGGAGCATAGCCGCGATAGACGCTGCATTCTCCAGTGCGATACGGCTCACCTTAGTAGGATCGATCACACCTGCTGCCAGCATGTTCTCATAAGTCTCAGTGCGGGCGTTGAAGCCGAAGTCGGCCTTACCTTCACGCACTTTCTGAACGATGATAGAACCTTCCAGACCTGCATTGGCAACTATCTGGCGCAGTGGCTCTTCCAGTGCACGGCGCACTATAGCGATACCTGTTTTCTCATCAGCATTGTCGGTAGCAACGTTAGCCAGAGACTCGATAGCGCGGATGTAAGCTACACCACCACCCGGAACGATACCTTCTTCCACAGCAGCACGTGTTGCGTGCAGCGCGTCGTCTACGCGGTCTTTTTTCTCTTTCATTTCCACTTCGGTAGCAGCACCTATGTACAGCACCGCAACACCGCCGCTCAGCTTAGCAAGACGCTCCTGCAGTTTCTCGCGGTCGTAATCGCTGGTCGTAGTTTCTATCTGAGATTTGATCTGGTTCACACGGCCCAGTATCACTTCTTTTTCACCCTTGCCACCTACAACGGTAGTGTTGTCTTTGTCTATAGTGATGCTTTCTGCCTGACCCAGATGAGCCAGTGTAGCGTTCTCCAGTTTGTAGCCCTGGTCTTCGCTGATCACAGTACCGCCGGTAAGGGCAGCAATGTCCTGCAGCATTTCCTTGCGACGGTCGCCAAAGCCCGGAGCCTTCACAGCAGCGATCTTCAGAGAGCCACGCAGTTTGTTCACCACCAGTGTAGACAGTGCTTCACCGTCCACATCTTCAGCAATGATCAGCAGCGGACGACCGCTCTGTACCACGCTTTCCAGAATAGGAAGAATGTCTTTCAGTGTGCTTACTTTCTTCTCATATATGAGGATGTAAGGGTTCTGCATTTCTACGTGCATTTTCTCTGTGTTGGTCACAAAGTATGCACTCAGGTAGCCGCGGTCAAACTGCATACCTTCTACCACGTCCACCGTAGTTTCAGTACCTTTTGCCTCTTCTACAGTGATCACACCTTCGTTACCCACTTTCGCCATAGCCTGTGCTATCAGCGAACCGATATAGTTATCGTTGTTGGCAGAGATAGATGCAACCTGCTCTATTTTTTTGTTGTCGTTACCCACTCGCTCCGACTGTGAACGCAGGTTTTCAACCACAGCGCTCACTGCCTTGTCTATACCACGCTTCAGGTCCATCGGGTTAGCACCTGCAGCCACGTTCTTCAATCCTTCACCTATGATAGCCTGAGCCAGCACAGTAGCCGTAGTGGTACCATCACCTGCAATATCAGCAGTTTTAGAAGCTACTTCTTTCACCATCTGCGCACCCAGGTTCTCGATAGCGTCTTCCAGCTCTATTTCTTTAGCCACAGACACACCGTCCTTAGTGATGCCCGGTGCACCGAATTTCTTTTCAATCACCACATTACGTCCTTTAGGACCCAGTGTTACTTTTACTGCATCAGCCAGCACATCCACACCGCGTTTCATCCTGTTGCGGGCATCAATATTGAAGAAAAGTTGTTTTGCCATTTTATTTAGATATTTTTTTGTTTACAATTGTGTTAGTTCCTGAAATAAAAGTTCACTTATCCTTTCTTAGATAACTGCGAGGATATCGCTTTCACGCATAATGAGGTAGTCTTCACCTTCGAAGCTCACTTCAGTACCTGCATACTTGCCATACAGAATTGTGTCTCCCGATTTTACGGTCATTGGCTCATCCTTCTTACCCGGGCCGGCAGCTACTACAGTGCCACGTTGTGGTTTCTCCTTAGCAGTATCCGGGATGATGATGCCTCCGGCAGTTTTTTCTTCAGCGGGAGCGGGCTTCACAATTACCCTGTCGTGCAGTGGGGTGATGTTCACATTCTTTGCCATAGTCTGTAAAATTTTAGTGTTTAGTTATTTGGTTTTCCATTCCACTATCACATTTTGTGCCACTCGCGAAGCCGGTAAATTTTGGCAGATTTTGCTGTCGCCTGTTCAGGTGTCGGGTAAAAAATGGCAGACATGCTTGTTGTTTTCTCTTAATGTAAGCACTTTTTGACAGGCCCGCTATTCACCCATCTCCGTGTGGTTGTCTGAGTTTTGTGTTTTTGCGATCGGGGGCTCCTACTCGTCCTGCCGGTAAAAATCTCCCATTTTTCGGAAAATTTTATTTTTTTCGCGCTCGCCGTTCGTTTCTGAACTAATTTATTGATTATCAATTATTTGATGCCTGATGGCATGGTCCGAACCGGATTGAAAACTTCCCATTTTCTTCTCACCTACTTCCCATTTACTTCCCATTTGCTTCCCATTTTCTTCCCACTTCTTCTCGGGGTGAGAAGTGGGTTATTTTTGTTATATATTCGGTTTCCACCCGTTTTATTCAACTTCAATACAAGTTACACCCAAGATTGAAAACAGGAAAGAGGAAAGTTTTATGATAGTGCGTTTTTGGGGGTATGATAGAAAAAATTTGGGCAGAAGAATGGTAATGGGACTGCATCAAGATGAAGACGTTCACAGAACGGGTCCTATTTGCAGTTCCGGATATGCTACGCAATATCCGGAACAACGGGGTTTAGTAGGATCGGCAAAAGCGTGCGCCAACGAAATAACCCCAATCCTGTTGCTCTCATAAAGGAAAGTAGCAACTTAAAGCACGCATACACTATGTTTAGTAAGATGCAAACTACTTTACAGAATGTAAATATTCACTTTGTGTATGAAATGAGCTATTGTACCAACCCTGATATGAAATACTATCACTGCTATAAAAATAGTATATTTTATCAGTGGTTAGGGAGGATGTCTCACCTGCAAACACTAATCGCAAAGCGGGTGTGTCATGATAGCTAAAGGCATATGGTGATTTTCCCCGTACTGAATTGCCTACAAGTATTCGGCTGTTACCCAAATATTCAATTTTCCAATCCTCAGAAACATTTGCTGAACTGTCAATTCTCGGGTCTTTTATACTGAAATAGCCAACCATCTTGTATGTTCCCACCATCTCGAGAATATAGTCTTCAGTTGTTTTTGGAGGTGCAGGTATCGCTTTTTTATCTTTCCTGCAGGCAGTAATTAGCACCAGGATAGATGCGATAATGCATAACGGCAGTTTGCTAATTGTACTCATCAAAATAACATTACAACAATGATGCCATAATTGACCATAATTTATACCGGGTAATGGTTCATTCCCGGCAATCCTTACTGGCGGGGTTTTTATACTGTCCCCCCCCACATCCGTGAAATCCCTCTATCCGAGTTTTCCGTGGTGCAGATAGCAATCAAGATCACGTCGGTCATATAGATCAATCGGATCAGTGGTTCTTACTCCCCGGTCTTTAATTAACCACAACTCTGGTTACACTCGCACCACCTGAGGTGGTAGTATGTAGTGTATAGATACCCCTGACTGGTAGGTGGATCTCTGTTCTTTCGTTGGGGTTTACAATCAGCTCTTTTACCGTTTTTCCCCATAGGTCTGTGATGGTGATGGGTATTGGTACTGAGACATTTGCCGACACAAGCAATTTGAATGTACCCGTGGAAGGATTCGGAAAAACACTTACCGAATATTGGCCGATATCGGATAATTGGATTGCCCCCAACGGTGGCGGAACAACAAAAGTATCCAGGTCGCAGCCAAGCACCAGGATCGGTCGCTTTGCTATGGCCCTGCACGGCCCCAGTACTACAGTATACGTTATAGTATCATTGCCCGGAACAAGCCCGGAAACATTACCCCATACATCAACGCTGGTTTTTGTCCCGCCCGAGGACCATGCGCCGCCGGATGTCGGGTTATACAGCGCAACTGTTGAGTCGGCGCATACAGTGTCAGGCCCCGTTATTGCGCCTATGTCCAGAGATGAGGGGTCGGGGGTTACAAAAATATTGGGCAAGCCCAGCCCGCATTCTGCCGATGACAGTGCAATGCAGCTGCGCACAAAACCACAAGCTGTGCCTGCACTGTCGGGTGCGTCTATACGACCCATAGTACAGGTATTGGCAGGCGATACTGAGTCGCTCATGAAATAGATCTTGTTATCAGGGGCCAGCTTCAGATCACTGAACTGAAGGGAGCGCCCGACAAGTGTTTTTGAGGCCTTGATAGCTACTAATGAAGTGTCCGTCAGATCGTACTGGTGTATGTTGTAGCTGAACATCCCTCCATTGTTTACATATAGTTTGGTGTTGTCTGCTGAAAACTCAGCGCCGTAGCCCCCTCGATTAATGGAGTCGAGTATTTTGCACCCCGATATTTCTCCGGTCAGGTTGTTAAAATCATGCAGCTCTATATGGCCTTCATAGCCCTGCATCACGATCTTCCTGTGATCGTGACTTACTTTCATTACACCTATCGCGTAATTCTGGGTAGGGGGCGTCCATCCCGAATAATAAGACACCGGGAGCGAGATCCCTCCTGCATTGATCTCGTACACTCTGAATACCGGTGTATGTCTTTTGTGCGTCACCACCCAGATGTTGCAGTTTTCGCCGCGGATCGCTATTATTTTTTCTCCAAGGCTGTCGTCGAGTATCACTCCTGCCGATCCCGGCACTATATCTCCCAGTCCCCCGTCCAGGCTCATATCTACCAAACCATAAGCCAGTTTCCCCGAGCCGGTTTCGCGTGACTCAACGGAAAAAACATAGTAACGACCCGGGCTGGTTATCACGGGTACAATAAGTGACGATTGGGTAGAGCTTGACGCTAAAAATGGAACTATGGATACTCCCGCCGGCATCACCACACCTGTTCGGTTATAAACAGCATTACCGTTTGTGTAGAATAGCAAATGCCCGTCAGAGTCGCTGACAGTAGCCGTACCCTCACGGGTAGAGTCGCCGGTACTGAAAAAAGCGGGAGGAGAGGAATTGAAATCAAGACCGGAGTGGTAGCCAAAAGTCCATATCCTGTTCTCGTCTGTATAGTATTGCCCTGATGCATTTAAGCAGAGCAGCAATAGTACAAAGGATAGGCAATGGATTTTCATGGGATATTTTTCAATACTAAATTACCGAAAATATTACAGAAAACAAATTAAATGACCCGGCTAAGCCTCTTCAGTGATTCAGACAATAAGATCCCTCATCTTCTGTCATACCCACAAAAACGCACTATCATAAATCTTTCTTTGCCTGTTTTCAAACATGGTCGTAACTTGAATGAAAGTTGAAGAAAATGGAGGCAGATCGGATATATGATGAAAATATGTCGCTTCTGATACTGAGAAGTAGGGCGATGGATATGGGATGCAAGTGAGTCCCGAAAGCATTCGGGATGGGAAGCAGGGCTTGTTACAATTCTTGACAAACGACTCTCACTAATAATAGTAAAAGGAATTGAAAATAGTTTGCGAATATTACGGCAATAGGCTTACCATGATAAAGTTAAAGGTGGTGCTAATGTTACTTGTTGTCTTGACTTTCTCGGACATAGTTAGCGCTCAGCATATGGTGAAAGACGGCTACATTATCTACCATGAAGGTGACACTTTGGGAAAACTGGTAGAGCACTATGAATATGAAAATGGTAATTTAATTTTTTCAAAGGTCCCTTATCACTCCGGGTGTCCATGTGACTCAGTTGAGCGTTTCCATGTTAGTTATTACGTGTACGACTCGTCATATTTGATCGGGAAAACGCATTCGGACGGGAGAACGGTCGAGAATTATGAATATAATTATTACACCGATAGCAACGGTAAATGGAAGTTATCGTCAGTAACCTCACACTCCTACTCAATGGCACACGAAGACCGTTCCGGAGAATGGGCAAAAAACTACAATCGGGACCTATATAATTATGAGAATGAAAAACTCACAAAAATTGAATCGTATAAAAGTCCGAATAATTTGCAATATCCCTGGCTAACGAAGACATACAAATACGATGAACAAAACAGAATCAGGTGGGAGTTCCACACTTTTGGAATTTGGGATTACGATTCACCCAAGCCCGATGCCTTTGTGACCGATACATTTGAATACACCCATTTTAATAGTGGTCACGTTAAGAAAGTGCTTTTATCAGGAGAAGCCATTAATGTGGATTCGTTTTTTGTTAATTCGAAATCGCAGGTATTAAAGGAGCGTAGAGTATTTTCTGGAAACAATGGCAATTTCAATTTTGTCAAGGTGCATAATTATGAAGGTGATAGGTTGGTGTCAACTTTTATTACTTGCGAAAATGCTCGGCTAAAAAACAACAAATTGAAGATTGTATACAGATACAAATAACAGAATCAAAATAGAACCCGTTCTCAGAACGTCTTCAATTTGCTCCAGCCCAATGTCCATTCCTCTGCCCATTTTTTCTGTCATACCCACAAAAACGCACTATCATAAAACTTTCTTTTGCCTGTTTTCAAACACGGTCGTAACTTGAATGAAAGTTGAAGAAAATGGAGGCAGATTGGATATATGATGAAAATAACTCACTTCTCACCCTGAGAAGCAGTGGGAAGAAAATGGGAAGCAAGTGAGAAGTTTTTGCGCAGTTTTTGGGAAGTGGGTGGGAGATTTTCGAAATGCAGGGATCAGCGAATCGTAATTTAAGTAGTTGATAGTCAATAAGGTAGTGCGAATGTGGTAGGGGAGAACGACAAAAAGAAAATTATTTCCCAAAAATGGGAAGTGCGCAGGGCAAAGCATTACCTGCTACCCTTCATATCCAAACCATAAATTACATGAAAACCCTATGCCGAAAGTGATCGGCAAACCTGTATCATTTTCAGCGCAGTCAGTGCCGCTTCCTCCCCTTTGTGGCCATGTATGCCACCCAGTCGCTCGTGGGCCTGTTCCATATTATCAAGGGTCAATACGCCAAATATTACCGGTACCGGCAGGGTAAGGTTGAGTTTCAGAATTCCGTCGGTCACGGCCTGACTCACATATTCAAAGTGGGGGGTGCCGCCACGTATCACCGCTCCGAAAGCAATAATAGCCTCCGGTTTGTGTTCTGTCCCTTCAAAACTCTGCCACAACGCCTTGCACGCAAACGGCAGTTCAAAAGCACCCGGCACCGCTACTTCGGACAGCGTTTTTGCGCCATATTGTTGCAATACTCGGTCGGCACCGCTACGCAAACCGGAGATAATGGATTCATTCCATTCGGTATATACAACGGCTACGCGTGCACCGGTAAGGCCGGCCAACTGATCAGTATTGAGCAATGCGGAATTGTGCTGAGACATAAAGCAAAGGTAATTGCGATTTGGGAATTAGGAATTTGGAGTTAGGAATTTGGGGTTTGGAATTTGGAGTTAGGTATTGGGAATTATGCGCCTGCGATCTGCCCCTGCCGTCTGCCCCTTCTCCTGCCATCTGCTCTTGCCTCTGCCGTCTGCCATCTGCCCCTACCGTCTGCCTCTGCGGTCTGCCGTCTGCTCCTGCCACCTGCCCCTTTTATCTGTTATACTCCATTCCCGTCACTATCAGGTTGCTGTTCGCACGCGCCAGTATCTTACCATTCATATCATATACATGACACTCCACATTAATGATCTTTTTGCCCGTGCGCAGCACCTCCGATTTCGCCTGCAGGCGTTCCCCCTCCTTTATCGCATAGAGGAAATCCACATTCAGCGTCAGCGAAGTATAGTGCAGTTCTGTGTCAAGGCTCACCACCGCCCAGCCTATGGCCTCGTCTATCACCAGACTCATCATGCCGCCGTGAATGTGGCCATACGGGTTGGTCATCTCCTTTCGCACCGTAGTGGAGAGGGTTGCTTTGCCCTTTTCAATATGATCCAGCGTAAAGCGCAGCCAGTTGCCCGCATCCGACCGAGAGTCGGTCACTTCCTTACCGAGGTAGGTGTCTTTAATGAATTGCAGTACCTGTCCGTGCGGTATTTCCCTATATCCCATGGTGCAAATCTCAATCAGTGAAACACAAATTCCAAAATTTAATAACGATAGGGTTATGTGTCAGGGTGCAGGTGTGCGGCAAAAACTTTACTTTAGTTGCATGGATATCACAACAAGCGATACCCCCGTCCTTGTGTCGTCGCGCAAGGTGCAGCGCGCCTGGTCTATGTATGACTGGGCCAATTCGGCCTACAACCTGGTGGTCACCTCCACCATCTTTCCGGCCTACTACAATGCCGTCACTTCGGTGAAGAAAGATGGAGTTGTAGTGTCCGACACGGTATCTTTCTTTGGTATACAGGTAAAGAACAGCACCCTGTTCGACTATTCCATAGCGGCTGCCTACTTGGTCATCGCGTTCCTGTCGCCCATTCTGTCGTCTGTGGCCGACTACCGGGGCAACAAGAAGTTCTTCATGCAGTTGTTCTGCGTATTGGGGGCGCTATCATGTGCGGGTCTCTACTTCTTTACCGGCGATACCGTGGAGCTCGGTATCATCTTCTCTGCGCTGGCGGCACTGGGCTACTGCGGCAGTCTTGTATTCTACAACTCGTACCTGCCCGAGATAGCCCTGCCAGAGGAGCGCGATAGGGTGAGCGCGCAGGGCTTTGCCTACGGCTATGTGGGCAGCGTCATACTACAGCTCATCTGCTTTGTGTTTGTGCTGCAACCACAACTCTTCGGCATCACCGATGATACGTTTGCGCCGCGCCTTTCTTTTGTGCTGGTGGGCATCTGGTGGCTGGGTTTTTCGCAGATCACCTTCCGCCGACTGCCGCAGGGCACAGCCCTCCCCGACAAACCCGGCCACGGACTACTCTACAACGGCTTTGCCGAGCTACGCAAAGTATGGGACCGTGTGAAACATCTGCCCCGTCTGCGCACCTACCTCGGGGCGTTCTTCTTCTACAGCATGGGCGTGCAAACAGTAATGCTGGCCGCTACCATCTTTGGCAGCAAGGAACTGAAACTGGAGACCGGCCAACTGATAGGTGCCATACTGGTTATTCAGCTGGTGGCTATTTTGGGTGCCTACATCATGGCCAAACTATCTGAGCGCTTCGGCAACTTGCAGGTGTTGTTCTTTGTGGTGCTTATATGGATAGGCGTATGCATAGCGGCCTACTATACCTACACCGCCACACAGTTCTATGCTGTGGCCGGTATTGTAGGGTTGATAATGGGGGGCATACAATCGTTGAGCCGCAGCACTTATGCCAAGCTCATGCCACCAACGCACGACACCGCTTCTTTCTTCAGCTTTTATGATGTTACTGAGAAGCTGGCCATAGTGATAGGTATGTTCTCCTTCGGCTTCATTGATAGCATCATGAACATGCGCAGCGCCATCATAGCCCTCATTGGTTTCTTTGCCATTGGTGCATTGGTGCTGTTTGTTGCCATGCGGACAAAGGAGCAGAATTGAGTTTATCTTTGTAAAACGACCAATAAACGAGTAAAGCGATGAAACTACATACTATCAATACTGGGATGTTCAAATTGGATGGCGGCGCTATGCACGGCGTAGTGCCCAAGTCTATGTGGAGCAAGGTGAACCCCGCCGATGACAATAACATGTGCACGTGGGCAATGCGCTGCTTGCTGATAGAGCACGGCAACCAGAAGATACTGGTAGACAATGGCATGGGCACCAAGCAGGATGCCAAGTTCTTCAGTCATTTTCATCCGCATGGCGATGATACCGTGGAGAAGAGCCTCGCAGCTCTGGGCATGACCACCGATGACATAACCGATGTATTCCTTACGCACCTCCACTTCGATCATTGTGGTGGTTCCATCAAACGCGAGGGCGACAAGCTGGTGCCTGCCTTTAAGAACGCAGTCTACTGGAGCAACAAAGCCCACTGGGAGGTGGCTGTAAATCCCAACGAACGTGAGAAGGCATCCTTCCTCAAAGAGAACATACTACCGATACAAGAGAGTGGTCAGCTGAAGTTTATAGATACCCCCGATGGTGAAGAATGGTTGCCCGACGTGCGCATACGGTATGTACGTGGCCACACCGAATCGATGATGCTGCCACAGGTGCGTTGCAATGGCCGCACGCTGCTGTTCTGCGCCGATCTGCTGCCGAGCGTGGCACACTTATCCCTCCCCTGGGTTATGGCCTACGATATGCGTCCGCTTGATACACTTTCTGAAAAGAAGCGCCTGCTGAATGAGGCGGTCGCCAACGACTGGATCCTGTTCTTTGAGCACGACCCTGTTAACGAGTGTTGTATGTTGGAGAATACCGAGCGTGGCATCCGTGCAAAGGGCACCATGACACTGGCTGCAACGGGTATAAACGGATAATGAGATGATCAGTTATCGTAGGTCACATACACCGGATTAGCATCCATGATGTTGCCGCGGTAGTTCATCTTTACATCTTCTATGTACACCTTAACACCGGGACCATCCTGTGTTCTGATCTTGGATCGTAGTGAATCAGTGAGCTCGCCGCCCACTACATATACAGGGCCATAGAATGGCTGCCCCGGCGCTATCATTGTGAACTTGTACTCCGTCACGCGGCAGTTGTTCACATCAGCAAGCAATAGTCCGTTCTTCAGTATCTCATTGCGGGTAGTGAGGGTCGGTATCACCTTGCCGTTCTTTACCTCTGACGGTGCGATGCGGCCCAGCGTAATAATGGGAACACGTTGTTTTACCGTCTGCGCACCGGTAGTGGCGGCACACAGCAACGTAAATGCAACAGCAAAAAAGCTATTGGTTTCGTTGTAGTAATAGCGGAGCGCAGGAGAAGTGGCATCAGTCTCGTGGCAATTCAGGTGAATATCCTGAATGTGCAGCGTGATATCCTTGTTGTCCTTCCAACGCTCAATGGCGCCGCGCTGAGACTCGTTCATGATGTTGCCCACACAGTGCATGGGTCCGTAGAAAGGTTGGCCGGGTGCCGACAATGAGATGGAGAACAGAGATACCTTGCAACCCACCGAATCGGTGATAAGCGGGTTGTTGGCCATGATCGCCTCGTAAGTGGTGTTGTAAGAAGGTATGTTCGATATCCACACACGTGGCGGCGGAAGTGGTTCTTCAGCTTTCTTGTCTTTCTTTTTCTGACCGTAAGAGAGCATTGCGGGTAACGACAAAGCTGCGAGCAACAGAACACGTTTCATATCAGGTATCTTCGTTAAGTGGGGTAAAGATAATGAATTAGGCGGGTAAGGAAATGTTATAATATGCGCTGAAAGGAACGCTGTGACGGATAATGATTATTTTTATTAGACGTTTTTATGGCGGTCGGTTAAACCAGGAGGGCAAGCGACAGTCATAACATACAAATGCCCTGATGCCTATGCCTGAACCGAATGAAATGGTGAGTGACCGTGAACTGGTGCTGTTGTTCAGAAATGAGGCAACACGTGCAGGTGCGTTCACGCGTCTGGTTCGGCAATACCAGCATCGTTTGTATTGGCACATCAGGCGCATGGTAGTGACTCATGAGGACACTGATGATATCCTTCAGAATGTGTTTATCAAAGTGTGGCGCAATCTGGAGGGGTTCAGGGAAGAATCGGCATTGTACACATGGTTGTACCGTATCGCTACCAACGAAACCCTATCATGGATGGAGGCCCGAAAGCGGTTTGCAGCAACGAGTATGAGCGGCAATGAGGATTACTTTGCAGAGCGCATACCTGCCCAGCGCGACTTTGACCCGTCAAAGATCGAATGGAAACTGCAGCAGGCTATAGCCACACTGCCCGAGAAACAGCGGATCGTCTTTAACCTGAGGTACTATGACGAGATGCCTTATGACGACATGGCAGAGGTGCTGGCCACCAGCGAAGGCGCACTAAAAGCATCTTATCACCATGCGGTGAAAAAGGTGGAGGAATATTTGAAGCAACATTAAACCACAGACAAGATAAACTGTCTTAATGAGTATGAACGACGCGGTAAAGACTGAACTGGAGCAGATGGGTAGCACACTGGCGGGAATGCCCAGGGGAATGCCCTATGCGCTGCCTGAGGGATATTTTGCTGCGATGGACGAACGTATGATGAACGTTGCTACCGGGACGCTCATTCCGCAAGCTGAATTGCCCTATGAAGTACCAGTCGGTTATTTCGAAACGTTGCCCGATGTCATTACGATAAAGGCAACGAAAGCGACAAACAGAGGTACGCTGCAACTTGGCTGGCTCAGAATGGTAGCTGCCGCAGTAGTATTGCTTATGGTCGGGGTGGGGGCATGGATATTATTGGAGCGAAACACCACAACACCCGACAGATTGCTGGCGAGGGTGAACGAGCGCGAGATCAGAGAGTACCTTGCGGTGCCCGAGACCGTTTCCGGCAGTGCGGAAGCCTTTGTACAACAGGCAAAAGTAGGACCCGATGATATTGTTACCTATCTGGATGAAACAGGTTGGGAGCTCAACTAAAACAAAGTAGAAGATGAAACTGATCATAAAATGTATGTTGATATTGCTGATGGCGGCCACGAGTGTTTATGGTCGTCAGGGGCGACCGGTGCAGCGGATACATGCCGCCAAAGTGGCCTACATTACCGACCGACTGCAGCTTACTGAAGACCAGTCAGCAAAGTTTATTCCTGTATTCCGGGAATATGAGAAGGACATGGTGGAGCTCCGCAAACCTTATCTTAAGAAATACAAATTACAGGCTGCAGATGATGGCGACGAGCGAATGGCTGCACGACAGTACCTCGAAGCTGACCTTGATTATCAGCAGGATGTTATCGCCCTGAAACGCAGGTATAATGAACGTTTCGCAACGGTGCTCAACTCCAAACAGGTAGCCGATGTCTATGTGGCTGAGCGTGAATTCCGGTTGATATTGCTGCAGCGACTGAAGCAGCGCAGGGAGGGAGGTGCACGCGGCAGATAATTTTCTGCTACAATTAAACCCGAGGGTAATTGCCCGGTCATAATATCCGAACACAAGATAAATAACCATAAAAAACACAAGCCATGCAGAAAATGAAATTCAAATTGTACACAGGTGCTGCAGCAGTTGCACTGACACTGACCTTGCTTGCTGCCTGCAACAAGAAAGATGATAACAACAACTCAACGACCGTGACTGAGGACACGGGTTACGCAACAGATCAGAACTTGTCTGAAAAGATGTATGATGATGTGCAGACCATTGCCGACAAGGCATCGGTAACACCTAGTGGCGGTTCGGGTGCATTCAAGACGAGTGCATGCGCCACAGTGACCCACTCGGGTTCTACGATCACCGTTGATTTCGGACCTACGAATTGCCTGTGCGCAGACGGCCGCAATCGCCGGGGTAAGATCATCATCAACTACACCGGCAAGTATGCCGATAGTGGCAGCACTCACACTGTCACATTCGACAACTACTATCAGAACGATAATAAGATAGAAGGTACAAAGACGGTGACCAATATGGGTACCAACAGTGCTGGCCAGAAGTACTTTAATGTTACAGTTTCAGGTACCATAACTAAGGCCGACGGCACTACTATCCTCACCAGCTGGAGCAGGGTCCGCACATGGGTAGCTGGTTCCACTACTCCGCTCGACTGGACAGATGATGTTTATCGTATAACAGGCTCGGGTACGATCACGCGCCCTGCCGGAGTGGTAAATGTGTCCATTGCTGCAGCCACACCTCTGGAAGTGCATCTGGATTGCAAGTGGATCGAATCGGGCACCATAACCTACACATTGCCAAGCGGCCTTACCCGCACACTGAATTATGGCGACACACCAAGTTGCGATAACCAGGCTAAACTTACATTGCCCAGCGGAGTGGTGAAGACCATTACATTGCCATAGGTATTGATCTATTTGGGGTTTTAGTTTTCAGAGCAGGTGACCATTGTCGCCTGCTCTGTTTTTCTTGCCATGTGCGGAAATGGCGCAGATGGGTTGTATTTTTGGAGCCTTAGTCAAAGACAGATGCAGGCACCAACGCCCGAAGAGATACTGAAGAAATACTGGGGTTACGACGCCTTCAGGCCGTTGCAGCGAGATATCATTGGCAGCGCGCTGGGTGGCCGGGACACATTGGCGCTTTTGCCCACCGGTGGCGGCAAGTCGCTGTGTTACCAGGTGCCGGCGTTAGTATTGCCGGGTATGTGTGTGGTGGTATCTCCGCTCATTGCCTTGATGCAGGACCAGGTGGAACGGTTAGTTGCAATGGGGGTAGACGCGGCATGTATCCATTCCGGCATGCGTTATAACCAGGTGCAGGAGTTGCTGACGGATGCCATAGAAGGAGCTTACAAACTTCTCTACGTTTCGCCCGAGCGATTGCAGACCCATGGGTTCAGAGAGTTTTTGGAGGGCATGGATATATCGTTGCTGGCGGTCGACGAAGCGCATTGCATCTCCCAGTGGGGGCACGATTTCAGGCCAGCCTACACGCGCATATCAGAAGTGCGCGAGCTGTTCCCGTCGGTGCCTGTGCTTGCGCTTACAGCTTCAGCCACTCCTGACGTACAGTCGGATATTCAACAGCAGCTCAAGATGCAGAATCCTGTCATTTTCCGGCAGAGTTTTTCCCGGCCCAATATCAATTATGAAGTTCGCTACAGCGAGCGGAAGAATACCGATACACTGGAGCATGTAGGTAGCGGAACAGGCATTATTTATTGCCGCAGCAGGAAACTCACCGAGGCAGTGGGCGCATACCTCGATCAGAATGGTGTGCCTGCCGCTGTGTATCATGCAGGGCTGGCCCGCGAAAAGCGTGAAGAGGCACAGCAGTTGTGGATGACCGGAAAGGTGGGTACCATGGTCGCTACTACCGCTTTCGGAATGGGGATTGATAAGGCAGATGTGCGCATGGTGGTCCATTATGATTCCCCTGAGCACCTTGAGGCCTACTATCAGGAGGCGGGTAGGGCAGGGCGCGATGGTGCGCCCTCAGCGGCACTCACTTTGTTCAATAATGCTGATATTTTCCGTTTAAAAGAGAGTGCCGACATACAGTTTCCTCCCGAGGATTACTTGCGGAAGGTGTATCAGGCTGTTGCAGAATATTTACAGGTGCCCATAAGCGCGCAACCCGATCGTTATTTTTCGTTCGATCTTTCAGAGTTCTGTCATCGCTTCGGGTTTCAGCTGGGAAGGGTCATCTATGCACTCAAGTTACTGGAAAGGCAGGGCCTCTGGACATTAACGGATTCTGTGTACAATCCGGCTACACTCATGTTCACAGCCGATAGGTATGTGCTGGACTCTATCAAGCAGATGAATCCGACCCTCGACTACGTCATCGTTGGTCTGCTGCGTATGTACAATAGTATCTTCCATTTTCCCACAGCAGTTCGCGAGATGGCGATAGCCCGGCAACTGAAAATGCGGCGCGATGAGTTGATAGCTTGTCTCGAAAAGCTGGCCGCAATGGCAGTGCTGGAATACAATAGGCCAAGCGACGGGCCCCAACTGCTGTTTCACCACTACCGGGTAGATGCGCGGCACCTCATCATCGATACTCGACACATAGCCATGTTGCGCAAAAGGCACGAGGCGCGCACCGATGCTATGATCCGCTTTCTGGAGAATAAAGAGATCTGCAGGGAGAAGATATTGCTGGAGTACTTTGGCGAAACACCGCCTGATAGTTGCGGTCATTGTGATGTGTGCAGGAAGAAAACAACAAAACCAATTAACAATACAGCGCTGAATAAAGCACTGCTGGCCACTATTCAGCACGAGGGCAGGATAGGCATTGACAGATTGATTGCCGCATATCCTGGCCGTAAGGAAGAGGTGATCCGGTCACTTCGGGCCATGGCCGATGAGGGAACAATAGTCGTAGACGGTAGCGTTGTGTATGTGCCCGCGCGGATCTGATGTGTTTGTATTTTCTTATATGACTCTGCGGCACACTATTTGCATCGTATGTTCCGTTTAGGTTTTATACTTTTGACCGTCAATGCAGAAGATACGTTTTTCAATAGTTGGTTATGGCAACATTGGCCGCAGGCACGCGGTGCAGATCATGAATAATGAACATGCGCACCTCGTTTCGGTTTGCGATGTCGATGGAGCAGTCAAGGCTACTTTGCCCGATGGGGTACAGTATTATTCGTCTTTAGATGACATGCTGCGTGCTGGTGAGGTCGATGTGGTATGTGTTTGCACACCCAACTATCTGCATGAGCCGCACACCATTGCTGTTCTGGATGCAGGCATGCATGCCGTGGTAGAGAAGCCTATGGCACTCAGCGTGTCGGAGTGCGATAATATGATAGCCGCCGCGCAGCGCAACAACGGGAAGATCTTTGCTGTAAAGCAGAACAGATACAACCCACCGGTGCAGGAGGTGAAGAAATTGATCGGTTCGGGCAGGCTCGGAAAGGTGTTTATGGTGGATGTGAATTGCTTCTGGAACCGTGGCGATGCCTACTATGCCGGTAGCGATTGGCGCGGCAGCAAGCAGCGTGATGGAGGATGCCTCTTCACGCAGTTCAGTCATTTTGTGGATATCCTCTATTACCTGAACGGAATCGTTGAGACGGCTACGGGCGCGGTTGCCAACTATGCCCACCAACACAATACAGAGGTTGAAGACACCGGTAGCTTTGTGATGCGTGCAGGCAATGGCGCTATCATTAATTTCAGTTTCACCACCTGCTCTTACAATAAGAACATGGAGGGATCGATCACTATTTTTGCCGAGAAGGGGACTGTGAAGATAGGTGGACAGTACCTCAATACCATAGAGTATCAGCAATTGGAGGGAGAGGAACTGCCTCCTATCAACATCACAGCCAAGTCGAACGACTACGGCTTGTATCAGGGTTCCATGAGTAATCACGACAAGGTGATACAGAATGTAGTGGACGTGCTCATAAACGGCCATACTATCATGACCAGTGCTGAAGAAGGCCGCGAGGTAGTGCGCATCATTGAATTGATGTATGCCGGGTGTTGATTATTCTATTCTCCCGCTAATTCTAACAGAGTTTGCTCTAATAGAGGTGATATTCTAAAGTTTGTCTCGCGGATCTTCTCAAGTATCGGAACAATAGAAGGAATGTGACCTGTCGTTTTCGCTTTGACAATGATGCCTAAAGTTCCGGTAAACGTTATGTGTAGGTTTGCAGCAATTTTTCTTGCTTTCTGGTCATCAAGAACAACCGTACAGTTACACCCTGTTCCATAGCTAATACCAGGGCGCTGGATTCACCTTTGTCTATTTGTAACTCCAGTAAATAAAGCTTCTGTACATCCTGAACCTGTTTAATAATAACCCAATCAGGTAGAGGGTGACCAAATTCCGAGGCAATTTCCGGGGTGGTCGTTACTGATCCGTATAACGATTTCAGGAGCGACAATTCATTAATTTTCGATAAGATGATAAAACAACTCGTGTCAGCGATGATAGTCTTAGGCATTAGCTATGTCGTTTGACAGGTCGGCTGCCGGGAAGTTGAATATTGAAACGCCATACGCCCCGAGTAGTTCGGCGAATGCACCTTTAGAAAGGCCGGCAATTTCTGCTGCCTGTCCCAATGACACCTTGGCTTGTTCATACAACTTTGCAGCAACCATCAAAGAGAGATCTTTGTTAGTTATATCCAGGTCATCAGGGATATTGACTGTAAGTGTTTTCATGTAGTCAAAGATACCAAATTAATTCAAAGTGTCAGGTGTTGTTCATCGCGTTCGCTGCCAGCGTGTATCGTTTTTAGAATTGAGTTACCTTCGCACGGACCTAAAAATCGACCAAATTGTCAAGGAAGAAAAAGAAAGCAGCGCCGCTCAGTGGCATTACCATAGAATCTTATGCAGCAGAGGGTAAGAGCATTGCCCGATTAGACGACGGCAAGGTGCTGTTTGTTTCCGGTGTAGTGCCCGGCGATGTGATCGATGCGGTCATCATAAAAGACAAGAAAAGCTGGGCTGAGGGTCGTGCCACTCGTTTGGTCACTCCATCACCGCAAAGGGTGGAGCCGTTTTGCCAGCACTTTGGTGTGTGCGGCGGCTGTAAATGGCAGATGATCCCCTACAGTCAGCAGCTTATCTATAAACAACAACAGGTCACCGACCAGCTTTCCCGCATCGGGCAGGTGCAGCTGCCGGAGATACAACCTATCATTGGTAGTGCCAATGAGCGTTATTATCGCAACAAACTCGAGTTCACTTTCTCTACCAGTCGTTATCGCACATTTGAAGAGATAGCCGAGCGCGATGAAAAGTTCGAGCAGGAGCCTGCACTTGGCTTCCATGCACCGGGCCTGTTTGATAAAGTAGTGGCTATACACACTTGTTATCTGCAGACAGATCCGACTAATCTTTTGCTGTCCGTACTGCGCGAGTACACCACAAAACATGGACTTGAATATTATAACTTCAAAGCGCAGTATGGTTGGTTGCGCAATGTGGTGATACGCGTTGCCACCACCGGTCAGATCCTCGTTAACCTCGTGATCCATCACGAAGACAAAGAGGCGCGCGAGGCCTTGTTGCAGCATATATGGGACAATGTGCCCGGCATCACATCTCTGCAATACACTATCAACGGAAAGGTGAACGACACGATCCACGACCAGGAGGTGATCTGCTGGAGAGGCAAGGACCATATTGAGGAACAACTGGAGAACTTCCGCTTCAAGATATCTCCGAAGTCGTTCTTTCAGACCAACACCAAACAGGCTGAAACGCTATACCGTGTAGCACGCGAATTTGCAGGGCTCACAGGTAAGGAAGTGCTTTACGACCTGTATTGTGGCACCGGTAGTATAGGTATCTTCTGCTCATCTGGGGCATCAAAGGTCATTGGTATTGAGGTTGTAGAAGATGCTATTAAAGATGCGTGGGAGAATGCCGCGTTGAATGGCCTCACACACTGCAAGTTCAATGCGGGCGATGTGGAGAAGGTATGCACCGATGCGTTTTTTGCAGAACACGGCCGACCTGACGTCATCATCACCGACCCGCCACGTGCAGGTATGACAGAGAAGCTGGTCAATCAACTTTTGAAGATGCGCGCACCAAGGGTCGTGTATGTAAGTTGCAACCCTGCTACCCAGGCGCGCGACCTGCAACTGCTCGATGCTGCTTACAAGATCGTTCGCTTGCAGCCGGTAGATATGTTCCCGCATACGCACCACATAGAAAATGTGGCCCTGCTGGAACTCCGTTAGTTCTGCAAGGCCACATTAAATTGTAACAGGTGTATTATTACAGCTCTACGATGAAACCGATTGTCGGTATCACTGTGCCCGATCCGCCGTCCAGTAGAACGGGTATCGCGTTGCTGCCGTTGCTGTTAAGCGGCTTGCCATCTGTAGTAGCAAAGTTGGTGTTGTCGTCCGTACGCTTGAAGGTATAGTTAGGGAAGCCCGGCTGAACACTGCCATAGGCGTTCGTTACATCAAGATACAGGTCGAAGCTCCACTTTTTGAAGTTCCATTTTTTGTCCACGCGGAAGTCCATTGCGTGGAATGCTCCCAGACGAAGCGTGTTGAACTGACTGTAGTCGAGCACACCGGTTCCCAGTGTCAGGTAGTTGGCCTGCGATGCTGCCATGTTGTATGGCGTGTACGGTGCACCGCCCTGGTAGCGGAATTTCACGCCCAGTTCCCAGTTGCGCTTGAACTTGTAGCCACCTATCAGCGATATCAGCTGACCATTGTCCCAGGATGCAGGTGTGTATTTTCCGTTGCCGTTGGTGAACTCGCTGTTGTATAAGGTCACAGAGAGAATGGTGAATAAGTTACGAGTGAGTTTCTGTTGAAACTGGAATTCAACACCATAGCTTTTGCCCTTGCCCGTAGACGTGACAGGCTCATTGCCAAACACAGCGAAGTCACCTCCCTTGTTCGCCAGCGAAATACTGTCCCTGGCAGATACCGGATAGTTGTTGTACATTTTATAGAATCCTTCCAGCGTGAATCGAGCACCCTGCCATTCGGGCTGGAACTCGAAGCCACCCACTAGATGGTCGCTCTGTACGTAACGGGCTCCTTTATTCACCAGGTTTCCTGCTGCATCTTTATAACCGAGTATGGTATAAGTTGGTATCTTGAAGTATCGACCGGCCGACAGGTTAAGTTTGAGCTGTGGCGTTAAGGTCTGTGAAACCGCCAGGCGTGGCGATAATGTATTAAAAGGATTGGCTCCGTCGGTGGTGAATGTATTTCCGTCAACCCGCACTCCGAAGGATACAACTGTTTTTTTCTCGAAAAAATTGGCCGCTATCTGTCCGTTGGCTCCATATCGCCAGAAATTGATAGCTGTATTGCCGGTTGCCGTGATGGCAGGAGTTGTTACGACATTATTTGTATCGCGCGCCTCAGCGCGTATCACCGTATACAGATCGTTGGTGAATTGATCGTACTGGCTCATTGCGCCGAAGCTATAACTCCATCGGTCATACGATTTGTTCAGATCGAAGCGCATTTTGTTTTCGGCTTCAACCGACCTTATTCTAAGCGTACGTGTTGCTTCAGACGGGTTCTGATTGTCCTTATACTTGTCCAGTTGGTTATTCAGCATATTGCGGCTGAATGTGAGGTTCCAATAGCCATTCTTTGCAAGGCCCTTCAGTCCGTATCCGTTGGTGTAGCTCCGTTGGTTGATAAGCGGGTTCGATTGCAAAGTGTACACATTCTCTGCTGTAAGGTTATCAGGCGTAATGAAAGAGAACTTATCGATTGCGCCAATGGCCAATGTATAGAATGAGAGCTTCTTGTTGATCTTGTAGTCTATCTTGTATTGGAAGTCCCAATAAGAAGGCTGAATGGGTAGTTGAAGTGCTTTGAACAGCAGCTGAAGATAAGAGCGGCGTGCAGAGGCCATGTAGGTGAGTTTGTCTTTCACTATCGGGCCGTCAGTGCTGTACGCCAATTCCGTAGCACTTAGGCGAATGTTGTGCTGACTGTGGTCGGGATTGGCTTTGCGTTGTTTCAATTGGAGGACACCCGACAGCGGATTGTCGTATTTCGAGGGGAAAGCACTTGTGTACAGGTTCACATCCTCGATAAAAGATATGTTGATGATTCCCGTAGGGCCACCGCCTGACCCCTGTGTGGCAAAGTGATTGATCACCGGTACCTCTATACCGTCCAGATAGTATACGTTCTCGTTGGGGGCACCACCACGAATGATCAGGTCGTTTCTGTAACCACCTACGCCCGATGTGCCACCCACGCCGGGGAAAGCCTGAATCACACGAGAAATGTCGAAGTTTCCCCCCGGATTGCTCTTTATCTCCTGGGCAGAAAGCGTTTGCAGCGACATAGGTGTCTCAGCACTTTTGCTGAAAGGGTTCTTTCTTACCACCACCTCTTTCAGCGCCACACCGCTTCCGTTGTCCATTTCTACATTCACTATCTGCTCGTTGCCCGATGTGATCACCACATTGTATAGAACCTGATCTTCATAGCCCAGCGCCTGAAAGCGTACGTTGTAAGACCGGGTGGGAATGTCGGTAATTCTAAAGTTTCCGTTGGTGTCGGTCACTCCGCCCAATCCGGTTCCTTCCAGTATCACGGCAGCGCCTATCAATCCCTCCTGGGTCTTTTTGTCACGAACCGTTCCGTTCAGAACCCCTTTCGATTGGGAAAAGACTAATGAAGGAACAAGCAATAACGCAATGAACAGATACAATGAACCTCTCATTTTGGTATGTTTTAGTATTAATTTGGCGCAAAAATAGGATGAATGCATGAAAAAAGAACAATAAAAGAATGTTTTTGTATTAAAATTGATTTTTTACCTTTGCGTTGGAATGAAGTACGCTTTCCTCAAAGAACTTATTGATCTGGCTGAACAGTATGAAGGTTCAGATGGAGGAGTAGTGCCTACCAGCGAAGGGTTTGCCCGATGGATATTGGGTGGCAAGGGACAGCAGGAGTTTTTGGACGAAAGGGTGGGCGAGGCGCACAAACAATACCCGGCCGTTACAGAGCAGATCGAGACCACCATTGCCCGAATGGTCATTTACTTGTACAGATATGCCAAAATGTACAGCAAAAAGGCACTGGAAGGCAGCATCATCCAGTCGCCCGACGAATTTGGTTATCTGGCCACTTTGTTGTCCTTCGACAAGCTATCTAAGTCCGAACTCATAGCCAAGAACATACAGGAAAAACCCACCGGCATGGAAATCATCAAACGTTTGCTGGCTCAGGGTCTTGTGGCGCAGGAGGATGACCCCAACGACCGCCGCAGCAAGCTGCTGCACATTACCGACATGGGCAAGGGTGTGTTGTTTCAGGCTTTCGGCAAAATGAGCAAAGTATCAGATCTGATAGGGGGTAATCTGAGTATGCAGGAAAAGGAGCATCTGGTATATCTGCTGAGGAAACTCGATCATTTTCACTACGATCTGTACAAGAACGAGAAAGAAAAGACGCTCAATTCGTTGGGTTGATTGTCTGTGTGTTATGTGCCGGGGTATCCTTCCTGAAAGCAGCATCGGAGCATACTTATTTTGCCTACTTTTGGGCAAAAAATTGAATGAACCTCGCAGATAGACTTTTCAGAATGAAGAACGAAAAAGCAGAATCGAACCTCAAGCCGGTCAGGAATTTCTGGCGGCCAATAAGACCAAAGCCGGTGTTACCGAGCTGCCCAGCGGTCTGCAATATGAGATACTTACGGAAGGCAACGGCCCGAAGCCTACACAGTACAATACTGTTACCTGTCATTACCACGGCACACTTATCGATGGCACCGTTTTCGATAGTTCAGTGAAACGTGGTCAGCCGGCATCATTCCCGCTGAACATGGTGATCAAGGGCTGGACAGAGGGGCTGCAGCTGATGGGCACTGGTAGCAAATGGCGATTCTTCATACCGCCACACCTGGGCTACGGCGACAGGCAGGTGGGTCCAACCATCGGGCCTAACAGTACACTGATCTTTGATGTGGAACTGATCAGCATCAACTAAGGTCACAGGCCCTTGCAGGGGCAACTTTCAATCAACTACAAAATCAATCAATAATGCAAGCCTGGAAAGATTATCAATCTCAGAATAAAGAACGCTTTCTCGATGAGTTGCTGGAACTCCTCCGCATACCATCGGTAAGTGCCGATAGCAAATACAAAGGAGACGTGGCCCGCTGTGCCGATGCTGTAAAAGAGCACTTGCTGCGTGCCGGTTGCGATATGGCTGAAGTATGCCCTACTGCCGGCCACCCTATTGTTTATGGCGAAAAGATCGTGGACGCAAGCCTGCCAACCGTGCTGGTATATGGCCACTACGATGTGCAGCCTGCCGATCCGCTGAACCTGTGGCACAGTGGCCCGTTCGAGCCGGTGATCAAAGACGGTAAGATATATGCACGTGGTGCCTGCGACGACAAGGGACAGATGTACATGCACATCAAGGCGCTGGAGACAATGGTGAAGACCAACTCTATGCCTTGTAATGTGAAGGTGATGATAGAAGGTGAGGAAGAAGTAGGTTCTGTGAACCTGGGCAAGTTCCTCGAAGACAACAAGCAGAAATTGAAAGCCGACATCGTGCTGGTGTCTGATACTTCGATGATCAGCATGGAGCACCCTTCTATTGAAAGCGGTCTGCGTGGTCTCGCGTATATGGAGGTTGAAGTTACGGGTCCTAACCGCGACCTGCACAGTGGTGTGTATGGTGGCGCGGTAGCCAACCCTGCAACCATACTCTGCAAGATGATAGCATCGCTGCACGACGAGAACAACCACATTACCGTGGCCGGCTTCTACGACAAGGTGCAGGAGCTTTCTGATGCCGAGCGTAAGGCCATCAACAACGCACCGTTCGATCTGGCCGAGTACAAGGCTGAACTGGGCGTGAAAGAAGACTGGGGCGAGAAGGGATACACTGCCTTGGAGCGCACCGGCATAAGGCCAACACTGGAGGTGAATGGCATTTGGGGTGGCTACATTGGCGAGGGTGCCAAGACGGTATTGCCATCAAAGGCGTATGCCAAAATATCTATGCGCCTCGTGCCCAATCAGGTGTCTGACGAGATCTCTGACCTGTTTAAAAAGCACTTCGAGGCGATAGCGCCCGATTGTGTGCAGGTGAAAGTGACGGCTCACCATGGTGGCGAACCGGTGGTTACACCTACTGATTCTGCAGCCTATCAGGCGGCCGCAAAAGCTATCCAAACAACCTTTGGCAAGGAGCCTATCCCTACCCGTGGCGGTGGCAGCATTCCTATCATTGCACTGTTTGAAAGGACGCTGGGATTGAAGACCGTGTTGCTGGGCTTCGGGCTGGACAACGATAACATACACTCGCCAAACGAGAAGTATGATGTTGCCAACTACTACAAGGGCATTGAGACCATTCCTTACGTCCATAAGTACTTTGCCGAGAGCTTCGGAAAGTAGTAATGGATATCAGATAATACTGCAGGCTGTACCCATTGGTGCAGCCTGTTTTGTTTTGTATCGTTATCCGTTGGCGTCTTTGCTGCGCACCGATATAGACTTCTGCAGAATCATTGAGTTAGGTATCGTAATTGATTCGCCATCGGGTGTGCGGATGTAAACAAAGAAGTAGGACAGGTCGGTGATCTCTCCTTCAAAGGGGTAGTCTTTATCCAGCACCTTGATGGTGTCGCCTATTTTCATAGGGTGATTGAAGAAAATGAGGATGCTGGATGTGATGTTGGAAAGCAACGACCACTGCGCGAAAAAAGCAATACCCAGCGCTGTGATGATGGTGCTGACAAACACCGCTATCTCGTGCTGGCGAAGGCCCCAGATGGCTGCCAGAAAGATGGCGGCAGTGAGTGTGGTAAGGAAGTTGAACGCGCGTATGATGATCTTGCGACGGGCGCGCGGCAATTGTGCTTTGCGTAGCACCCTGTCTATGAGTGATTTGTTGATGTAGCTTACTCCTATGTAGCCAAGGATAAGCATCAGGGTTTCTATGAGTTGTACTTTGTAGTTTTCCATATCGCTGCAGATTCAATTGTAGATGGGGACGGGCGAAGTTACAGAGAGAGCCGGAACCTGTTGTTGAACAATTTGCCGGTCAGCAGGCCCACTCCGGCTCCCAGCAGTCCGCCGGCTGTAACGTCAAGCGGAAAGTGGACACCCACGTAAACCTGTGCATACGCTACCGATGCTGCCCAAAGAAGCCCGGCTACCCATACCCAGCGGGCCATGTGGCTGAGGGTCACACCGCTGAACACTGCCAGTGCAAAGTGATTGGCCGCGTGCGAAGAGGGGAAACTCTTGCCGCTGCCACAGTCTACCAGCAGGTGGGTGATGGTGGACAGCACCGGATCGTTGCAGGGGCGCAACCTGCCGAAAATGGGCTTTATGAGGTGTGCACTCAGCTGGTCTGAAAGGCCGAAGGTCACAATAAAGCCTGCACACCACAGCCAGCCATATTTGCCGAATGTGCGCGGCATGAACAACAGCAGAAACAGATAGAGCGGAGCCCAGAACCACTGATTGCGCAGAAAGGGCATCACGGTATCGAGCACGGGGGTGTGCCACCTTGTGTTGAGGTAGAACCACACTTTGTGATCAATTTCTACGAGCCACTGCGGCAGGGTACTATGCATGCTTTTTCTTAAATATCATAATAAGCCTTGGCGACTCTATAGGATTGTAGGGGTTGAGGTTGTAATCGCCGAAGGTGCCTACCGGAACCATACCGACCGGGCGGAACATGCGGGTAAAGTCGGCGAGGGAGAAGGCGGCCACACTCTCTGTGAAGCAACGTGGGTGGCCTTCCGCATCGGTGAAGCGGATCTCCTTTACAAAGTGGTTGCGCTCCAGCTTGCGGGTGATGTGGAATGTGTAGCTGCCGCGCTGCACAGTCTCTTCCGGCACCAGATTGGCCGATACGTATTCGTGGTTCAGGTAGTCTATCACCAGAATGCCGTCTTCTTTCAGCGCCCCGGCAAATGCACGTGCTGCCAGCTCGTGGTCGCGGTCGTGGGCGAAGTAGCCAAAGGAAGTGAAGAAATTGAATGCGTAGTCGAAGTAGTTGGTAACGAACGGATAGCGCATATCCTGCACATGAAACTCCAGATGGTCGTTCTCCTGCGCCTTAGCAATAGCAATAGCCTCGTGCGAGATATCTATACCAGTGACCCGGTAGCCATGCTCGGCCAGCTGGCGGGCAAAACGACCTTCGCCGCAGGCAATGTCCAGCATAGAACTGCCGGGTGCGGGTTGCAGGTAGGTGAGCAGCTGCTCCACAAACTCCTGTGCTTCCAGTTCATCTCTGTTCTGATATAAAATACGGTAATACGGGGAACCAAACCAGTTTTCGAACCAATCCATAGTGCGCTGTGAAAAGTATATGTCAAAAGTAGTGATAAAGGGGCAAAGTGTCAGTAGGTTACCGCACGTAAACTTGCGTTTCCATAGTCGTTGAGTCTCCTCGCTTTTTCTGCAAAGGGCTCGACGTGATCGGGGTAAAGTAGTTTGGTTTAGATGCGTGACCGCCAATTTCTTCTTACAGGGATCTGCGCACCAAGGCTTCCCACTTCGCCAATTTTTTCTTCTTGTCGTATTTTTATCTAATTCATTGATTATCAATAAAAAGGTGGGAAGTTCTGCTTCCCACTACTTCTCAAAACTGCGCACCTGCCTGCCGGCAGGCAGGAAAACTTCCCACTTCTGCGCACCTGAGAAGTAAAGCTATTTTGTAATGTGAGCATCCGGACACCCATTTTCTTCAACATCTTTTCAAGTTACACCCGTGGTTGAAAACAGGCAAAAGAAAGTTTTATGATAGTGCGTTTTTGGGGGTATGGTAGAAAAAAGTTGAGCGAGTTTCACCACCCCAGCCGTGCGAAAGACTATGCTTTCTCCGGCATCCCCATCCTTAACAGGAGGGGAGCTTTCCCTGAATTTCAAATTCCTCTTTATCCTATTGCGAGATTGCTTCGTCGCCGGCGGGCGCACATTGCCACAAGGCTTCTCGCAATGACGAGTGTTATGATAGTGCGTTTTTGGTGGTGTGATAGAAAAAGGTTAATGAACAGCGATTGGAAGGTAGTTGGAATGAATAATGGCAGATCAGGTAAAAATACCTGATATATTTATGAAAATATGCTGGAACTTTGAAAAAGTGTAAAGTGAAGTAAATGTAAAATGCTTAGTTATGAAGAATGTGCTTTTGATGAGTTTATTGCTTTTTTTCCGGTGTATGGGAATGTCGCAGATTATTGTACCTATTGCCGGATCCGGTGGAACGGTAGACGCTGATGGGCCTGCAACGGCAGTAGCACTGGATAACCCGATGCGCATTGCATTCGACGATTGAGTTTATTGCTTTTTTTCCGGTGTATGGGAATGTCGCAGATTATTGTACCTATTGCCGGATCCGGTGGAACGGTAGACGCTGATGGGCCTGCAACGGCAGTAGCACTGGATAACCCGATGCGCATTGCATTCGACGATACCGGAAGTTTATACATCTGTGACTGGTATCACCATAAGTTACGTAAAGTAAAGCCATCGTTTCAGGGATATATGACCACCATAGCGGGTAACGGTGTGAGTGGAGATTGGGGGGATGGTGGACCTGCAAGCGCAGCAGGTCTTGGCGCGATACTGGATGTGGCTATTGATAAAAAAGGGAATATTTTTCTTGCAGACGCTTATTATAATAAAATTAGAAAGATAGACAAAGATGGTATTATTACTACAATTGCCGGTACAGGTATTGCTGGTTATAATGGAGATGGTATTGCAGCAATAGGTGCTAACCTTAATAGTCCATATGCAGTGAAAGTGGACGATACTGGAAACGTATATATATGCGATAGGAGGAACTTCCGACTCAGAAAAGTTGACACCTTTGGTATTATCACGACAATAGCAGGTACAGGTGTTGCAGGGTTCTCGGGGGATGGGGGGGCGGCCACAGCTGCGAAAACAAATGGATTGATTTCGATTTCGTTTGATACTTCCGGAAATATCTTTTTTTCAGACAGTACGCGGGTTAGAAAAATCGCAGCTGATGGCACCGTCATAACGGTTGCGGGGAATGGAGTGCTTGCATTTTTTGGAGACGGTGGACTTGCCACTGCTGCATCTATACGACCTGCTTCTATTTTTGTGGATAAAACCGGTGTACTATACATCGCTGATGGCACTAATCACCGAATTCGGAAAGTTGGGGTGGATGGTGTCATAAATACAATTGCCGGAACGGGAATGGCGGGTGGTGAAGGAGATTGGGAGCCGGCATTAATAGCTAAACTTTGCACGCCAATTGGAATAGCTGTTAATGTGGATGGTGATATTTATTTCAGTAATCAATGCGGAGCGAGTGTGAAGATGATCACCAACAAGGACCTTGCATCAATACGCTCGGAAGCTACGGAGCTACCGGCAATAGTTGTGACGCCTAATCCGGCACAAGGCACAATACGGGTTACGCTTGCGGGTCAGTGGCTTGGTATAGTGAAGATGACAGTTACTAACGAGGCCGGTAAAGTGGTCTCTCAGTTCGACGGGCGATCGGGTACCGTAACGGAATGTCCTAAAGGTTTGCGGCAAGGAGTTTATGTTATTACAGCTGACGATGATAACGGACACCGTGCTGCTGAAAAGGTGATCGTGCAATAGCGCTGTTCGTTCCGGCAGGGTTGCTCCCCCGCTGATATTTTCAGAAAATTTTAAGTATTTGCCACTCCCTCGGTTGGGTTGTTACGGTTATTTTTGCCATATAACACGTTGAAAACGCTTTGTGGCAGTAATTGACCGCCGGGCGGGCCATACTTAGCTTTCAAATGTGTAAGTTTGACGCAACGCAATGACAACGGCTGAGATACTAAAGAAGGTAAGGCGGATAGAGATCAAAACGAAGGGGCTGAGCAATCACATCTTCGCGGGTGAATATCACTCTACGTTCAAGGGTAGGGGAATGTCGTTCAGCGAGGTGCGTGAGTACACCCCCGGCGATGATGTGAAGTTCATAGACTGGAACGTGACGGCGCGCTTTTCGACACCCTTCGTAAAGGTGTTTGAGGAGGAGCGTGAGCTGATCATGATGCTGCTGGTGGACATCAGCAACAGTTCGCTATTCGGCACACAAAAGCAACTGAAGCGCGACCTCATAACCGAGCTGGGCGCAGTGCTGTCGTTCTCGGCCACCACCAACAACGACAAGGTTGGGGTCATCTTCTTCAGCGACAAGGTAGATAAGTACATACCACCCAAGAAGGGCAAGGGGCACATACTGCGCATCATTCGCGAGCTGATAGCGTTGGAGCCGGCGCAAAGCAATAGCGAGACCAATGTGGGCGCGGCGCTTGAGTTTCTGAACAATGTGATGAAGAAGCGCTCCATCACGTTTCTGATGAGCGATTTTGTGAGCAAACCTTACGACCATGCGCTGCAGCTGGCCGCTCGCCGCCACGACCTGGTAGGTATGCACGTCTATGATAGGTACGACCGTGAGCTGCCGAAGGCCGGCCTGGTGCAGGTGATGGATGCGGAAACGAAACAACACTTCTGGATAGATACCGAGGACCGACAGGTGAAGTATCAGTACGAGTCGGCCTTCGATCAGCGCTACAAGTATTGTATGCAGGCGTTCAGAAAGAGTGGTGCCTCACTGATGCATGTGCGCACCGATGAGGACTATGTGAAGATATTGCAGGGGTTCTTTAAGGGGCGTTGACCTCTCCCCGGCCCTCTCCGAGGGAGAGGGAGGTGTTTTGTGGGAGTGAAAGACTAAACAAACAATGGAAACCGAAAAGACATTCAATCTTATGATCGGAGACCTCTCCCCGACCCTCTCCGAGGGAGAGGGATGTGTTTTGTGGGAGTGAAAGACTAAACAAAAAATGGAAACTGAAAAGACATTCAATATTATGAGCGGATGCGGCAGGGCTGCAAAGGCGGTGCTGTTGCTGGTTTTGCTGTTGTGGGGGCATGGTGCCATGGCACAACCCGATGCCACCGCTACCGCCCGCATGGATGCACGCCAGATAGTGGTGGGCGACCAGGTGCGGCTGTTTCTGGAAGTGAAGAACAAACCCGCTGCCGGCAGGGTAGAGTGGACCGCTATACCCGATACATTCAACCATCTGGAAGTGGTGGAGCGCGGAAAGATAGATACCATAACCGCGGGCGAATACGTTACCTACAAACAACGCCTCATCCTTACCGGTTTCGATTCGGGCGCATTCAAGGTGCCTTCATTTGTGTTTCCGGCTATTGCTACCAACGGAGATCCTTACACTATTCAGACCGATTCTTTTTTGCTGACTGTGCAGACAGTTGCGGTAGATACCACACAGGCCTTCAAACCAATTAAGGGCGTGATGGAAGTGCCGTGGGACTGGCGCGACTACATCTGGTATTTTGTGGGTGGGGCGGCACTGCTCATTGCTATCATTGCGTTGGTAGTGTACCTGGTGCGCAGACCGAAACCCGTGCCTGTGGTGCCTGAAGGACCCAAGGAGACGCTGCAGGAGAAAACACTGCGCCTGCTGGCTGAACTGGAAACGAAACAACTGTGGCAGAACCAGAAAGTGAAGGAGTATTACGTGGAGCTGACCGACATTGTGCGTACCTATATAGAGGAGCGTTTCAACACACCGGCCATGGAGCTAACCACCGATGAACTTTTGTATAAAGCACAGGTGCACCGCGAACTGCAACCACACCACGCGCACTTGAGTACCATACTCACCACTGCGGATCTGGCCAAGTTTGCCAAGGCGCAGCCACTGCCTCAGGAGCATACTATGGTGATGAGTAAGGCCATAGAGCTGGTAATGAATTCGAAACCTGTTGTACTTGCTACACCCAACCCAACCGAGCCGACTGTATGATGAATCTGATGGACTGGAAGCATATGACGTTTGCCCATCCGTGGTTTTTCGGGTTGCTGCTGCTGATACCTGCCATGATATGGTGGCAAATGCGCAGCAAGAAAAACGATAATCCGGCGATGCGCCTTACTACGCTGGGCGGTATCAATCCGGCGATGGCAGGTGGTAAGGCACGCCTGCGCCCTGTGCTGTTTGTGCTGCGCATACTGGCGCTGATCAGTCTGATCGTTGCGCTGGCGCGCCCGCAAAGCAGTAATACCACCGAGAACGTGGACAGCGAGGGTATAGATATGGTGCTGAGCATGGATGTATCGGGCAGTATGCTGGCCGAGGATTTTAAGCCCAACCGTATAGAAGCAGCCAAGGCTCAGGCATTGAAGTTCATAGATCAGCGCCCTACCGACAGGATGGGTCTGGTGATATTTGGCGGCGAGAGTTTTACCATGTGCCCCATCACCATCGACCACAGCGTGCTTAAGAATCAGGTGAACCAGATACGCAACGGCATGGTGGCCGATGGTACGTCGATAGGTATGGGGCTTGCTACCGCCGTTGACAGGTTGCGCAACACCAAGGGGAAAAGCAGGGTAGTGATACTGATGACCGATGGTGTGAACAATACAGGTATCATAGACCCCAGCACGGCACTGGAGATAGCTAAGGCATTCAAAGTGCGCATCTATACCATAGGTGTGGGTAGTATGGGGCAGGCGCCTATGCCCGTGCAAACGCCGTTCGGTATACAGAAGCAGATGGTGCCGGTGGAGATAGATGAGCCGCTGATGAAGCGCATGGCTGCTGAAACAGGTGGTAAATACTTCCGTGCAACGGGCAACCGGTCGCTTTCCAGCATCTATGATGACATAGACAAAATGGAAAAGACCAAGGTGGACATTACCTCGTTCAAGCACTATTCCGAGTTATTCTTCCCGTTCGCCTTGCTTGCAATTGCCTTTTTGCTGGCCGAGATGACCCTGCGTTATACCTGGTTCAGGAGCATCACCGGTTAGCAGTCTGTTCTCCCAACGATTTTAGCTAACATTTTGTCTTTTGAATACGCCATACCAGAGAAGGTGTTGTGTTTACATATGTTAATTATAGCAACTATTAACTAAATGCAATATTTTTCTCCTTCTGAATGGCGCTAATGTCCATAAATGTGCGTTTTTTCGGAAAAGGATTGTATGGTATAAAAAAAATGTTATTTTTGGAGTTACTAATTGTCCTGTATAACTATATATAGATTTTTTTAATTATTTGATATGAAAAGAAGTTTTATCGGATCGATGAACGGTATTGCAAAGATGCTGTTGTGCAGTGTGGTTGTTATGCTTGGTGTGATCAGTGCCCGTGGCCAGGCTACAGTAACCGCAACAGGTCTGGGCCCCGGCCCAACGGCGTATGCTACGCTCGGTGCCGCATTCAACGCCATCAATTTGGGTACACACACAGGTGCTGTCACCATCACTATTGGTGCCGCCGGTACCAATGAAGGTGTGACACCGGCCGTGCTGAATGCACCGTTGGCAACCGGTTACACCTCAGTCCTGATAAAACCAGCTGCGTCAACAACGCCTACCATTCAGGGTAACATCGCCAACAATGCGGTGATCCACCTTTTTGGTGCCAGCAACGTTACTATCGATGGTTCTAACACGGTTGGTGGTACAACAAAAGACCTTACCATCCGTAACACTACCTTCACTGCAAACTCTTCGGTATTGCGTTTCGGTAACAATGCTACGTTGGGTGCTACCGGTAACACATTGAAGAACATCAATTTCCTTCAGTCTGGTACTACCATCGGTATTGCAGTTACTTCAGGAAACGGATCGGCGGCACTGTTTGCGGTCGCTACAGTTGCCAATAGTAACAATACTATTCAGAACTGTTCCTTCTCTCAGGCGCAGACTGCCGTTTACGTATTTGGTAACGCTGCTCCTGCGGTAGACAACAACTGGGTTGTAACGGGTAACACCATGACCAACCTTGGTTTTACAGGTGCTCATCTGAATAATACTTCAAACGCGCAGATCACCAACAACGTGATCGACAACATCACCATCAACGGTACTACACAGGCGGCGGGTATCACACTTTCGTTTGTAGGTACTAACGCTACCATTTCCGGTAACAAGATCAGCAACATCTCTAACACATTTGCCGGTGCGTCACCTGCGGCAGAGGGTATCTTCCTGAGTGTGAACGCGGGCGGTAGTGTGAATGTCTACAATAACTTCATTTCAAACGTTACAGGTGTAGGTAATGCGGTGCTTTTAAATAATGGTCATGGTATCCTCGACAACTCGGGCGGTACTATCAATTGCTACCACAACTCGGTGAACATGTCTGTAAGCCAGACCAATGCTACCGGTACTTCGGCTGCTTTCTGCGCAAGTGGCACGGCTACCGGACCGATCAACCTGAAGGACAATATTTTTGTGAACACACAAACCGTGGGTGGTTGTTATTCAGTGTACTCAGTTATAGCTGCGGCAAGTTTCCCGGGCATGGACTACAACGACTACTTTGCTACTTCGGGTAACCTTGGTTTTGTAGGTGGTGTGGCGCGTACTACTATTGCAGCCATGCAAACAGGCTTTGGCAGCAACCTGAACTCTGTCAACATCAATCCGGTATTTGTTTCGAGCAGTGACCTGCACCTGCAGATTGTAGCCCCAAACTTCCCGCTGGCAGCGGGAACACCGATCGCTGCACCTGCTATCACTACCGACATTGACAACGTGAATCGCAGTGCCACCGCACCAACAATAGGTGCACATGAGCTGGCTAACAAGGTGACCTATACTGCTCACGGCAACAGCTGTAACAGCTTATTTGACACACTTTCGCCTGTTGCGGTTCAGTCGCCGGGTGGTGTGGCACTGGCCGGTCCGTTAATGACGCGTCTGTATTACCGCAAAGGCACAGGCCCATGGGTGAGTGTAGCGGGTACGCCGCTCACAGGTAGTACAGCCACTATCAGTAACTGGCGTTGTATATTCGATTATTCATTGGTAGGTGGCGTAACTGCGGGTGATGTGATCCAGTATTTTGTGATCTCTCAGACAACAACAGGCACTACATTCGGTTTCCCTGATGTAGGTCTTACAGCGGTGGACGTGAACACGATCACAACTCCGCCAACGACTCCAAGCTCATTTACTGTAAATGCGGTGACGCTTACCGGCCTTACGCTGAGCAATCAGGTTTGTTTTAACCCTGCTATCTCAACACCGGTACCATATACTTACTCAGGAACAACGGGTGCTCCTAACCAGTACATGCTTACATGGTCGCCTGCGGGCCCTGTGCCGCAGCCAACCTTTACCGGCTTGCCTGCAAGCCCCATTATTGCAAACGTGCCTGCAGCATTGCCTGCGGCAAGCTTCTTCGGTACATTGGTTATCAGGAACTCAACAACAGGTTGTGCCACAACATACAACCTCACACTTACAGTAAATCCAACTCCGGCTGCCATCAGCGGATTGCTTACGGTGTGTGCGGGTACATCTACAACACTCAGCAGCACATCTCCGGGTGGCACATGGACCAGCGGCACTACTTCAGTAGCTACTATTGGTTTGGCTACCGGTTTGCTGAATGGTGTGAGCGGTGGTACTTCCAACATCACTTACCAATTGCCTACCGGCTGCCGCACATTTGCAAACGTTACGGTGGTAACGCCTCCGGGTGCTATTACCGGTCCGGCGTCGGCTTGTCCTAATCTTACAATGTCATTGGCAAATGCAACACCGGGTGGTACATGGTCTAGCTCTAACCCGATAGTGGGTACGGTTGATCCATCTACTGGTGTTGTGTCAGGTATATCGCCGGGTACATCGGTAATTTCTTATTCTATTTCCGGTTGTGCTCCGGTTCTCAGGGTTATTACGGTGAATCCTACGCCTAACGCCATTACGGGTCCGTTGTTCCTTTGTGAAGGAAAGACTGATACATTGAAGACCACGTCAACAGGTGGTACCTGGATCAGCGGTACATCCACTGTCGCATCTATAGGTTCATCAACAGGTATCTACACAGGTCTTTCAGGTGGTACGTCTGTTATTACTTACAGGTTCACCACAACCGGATGTATCCGTACCAACACGCTCACGATCTTCCCGGCTGCGGGACCAATTCTTGGTGGTCCTGTTGTGTGTCAGGGACAATCAGTTACACTGACCAACTCAATCACAGGTGGTACATGGCAGAGCAGTTTGCCGGGTATTATTCTGGTAGGCTCTACATCAGGTGTTGCAACAGGCCTGGCTGCTGCCGGAGCCGTTACTATTACTTACACTACGCCTAACGGATGTACTACTACCGCACCAATGTATATCAGTACCGCACCAACAACTATTACCGGTACAAACTCAGTTTGTTCGGGTCATACCATCACACTCAGTAATGGTACACCGGGTGGTACGTGGACCTCAAGTAATCCTTTGATTGCCACTGTAGGCGCGTCAAGCGGTATAGTTACCGGTGTGGCCGGTGGTACAGTAACAATCTCTTATGCTACATTGGCATGTAATCCAGCGGTATATACTATTACTGTAAGGCAGTCGCCACCACCAATAACCGGTGGTATCACAATATGTGACGGCAGCTCCACTACTACCGTATTCAACGCATCTCCGGGTGGTGTGTGGACAATAGTTGGTCCGGCGTCTATATCTTCTACAGGATTCATCACCGGCCTCACTGTTGGTGCGGTGAATGTAGTTACGTACACAATGCCTAATGGTTGTGACGCACGTGCGCCGATCATCGTAGACACACTGCCTGGTCCTATCTCGGGTCTCAGCAGCATCTGCCCCGGTCGTACCACAACTATGACCACTTCATCAACCGGTGGTGTATGGAGTAGCGCTAACTCTTTGATCGCTTCGGCTGTTGCAGCAACAGGCGATGTGACAGGTGTGAGCACAGGTACTACAACTATCACTTACACTGCTATCTCTGGTTGTTACCGCACCAAGCCGTTCACAGTAACGAACCCTGTGCCGCTTTCAGTGACGCTCACTCGTACACCATCGATGGATACATTGTGTAAAGGAGTTCCTGTTACCTTCACAGCACATGGCGTGAATGGTGGTGCTGCTCCAAAATACGAATGGCAGAACCACGGGTTGAGCTTTGATACTGCTACGGTTTACGATAGCGTGTTCACCTATACGCCAACGCATGGCGACGTGATCAGGGTGTTCCTGTTCAACAGTCTGGATATCTGCTCTGCGCCAACGCCTGCTTATGTAGATATGGCGATCAACGTTTATCCTAACGTTAGTCCGGCTGTGAATATCACTACTTCTGCGCCTACTGCTACAATAGGTGGCGAGACATATACTACTGCAAACTACCTCGGTCACATTATCACTTTCAACTCATTGGTTACGTCTGGCGGCACAGCTCCGGTTTATCAGTGGTATGTTGATGGTCAGGCGATCGCGGGCGCAACCAACAACTCGTTCACTCGTGCGGTGTACGATAATGATACTGTTTACTGCAGTGTGAATGGAAACCCTCCATGTGAGACAGGTTCTATAGGCACCAGCAACAGGATCATCATCATAGGAGATTATCTGGAGGTGAATACGCCTGTAGATAAGATCAACTCACTGAGCCTGTTCCCTAACCCGAACAGTGGTAACTTTACCCTGAGCGGAACAGTGAACAACGCGAACGGTACTATCGCTTACGAAGTAGTGAACGTACTGGGTCAGGTGGTGCACAAAGGCACAGCAGTGGCTAAAGGAGGTGTGATAGAGCATCAGGTGAAACTGGACAAAGGCATTGCCAACGGTACGTACATGTTGCGTGTGAGCGGTGGCAATGATCAGAAAGTGTTCCACTTTGTGATAGGTGAATAATCCCCGATAATTAAATGTTTCAAACGGGCGGAGCGGTTGCTTCGCCCGTTTTTGTTTTGAGGCGTGTCCGGTTACCAGCAAAAAAATCCCCGGAGCGTGGTGCTCCGGGGATGTATCGAATGTAGTAGATAGATAATTAGAAACGCTCCAGACCGCTGAAGAAGAAGTTGCCTTCTATTGCTGCGTTCTCGTCGCTGTCAGAACCGTGAACTGCGTTCTCGCCAACTGAAGCTGCATACTTCTTACGGATAGTGCCTTCTTCTGCCTGTGCAGGGTTGGTAGCACCGATCAGCTTGCGGAAGTCAGCAACAGCGTTGTCTTTTTCCAGAATAGCTGCCACGATAGGGCCGCTGCTCATGAATTCAGTCAGTTCGCCATAGAATGGACGAGCCGCATGCACTTCATAGAACTTCTCAGCCTGCTGCTTCGAGATATGGAGGTATGTCATGGCTACGATACGGAAGCCTGCACCGTTGATCATCTGAAGGATGTTGCCTATGTTGCCGGCCCTTACTGCATCCGGCTTGATCATTGTAAATGTACGATTGGACATGGATTGTTATTTGAGGGTGCAAAAGTAGGGCAAAAAACGGTGTTATACGCATGATAAATGTTAAAATGATTGCCCGAACTGCCTGATAATGTGTCCCGGCAGGGAAGATATGGCTGAAAAGGGCAGTTGTTGGGTCGTACTATATATTTTCTGTGTTTTACATTTTACCTTTGTCATAACACGGGGAAACCATATTTTTGCAGCCCCAAAAGAACGGCCGCCATACCCCCGGCTGAATGGGGAAATACACAATGCTGCCGATACAAGACGCCTTTCCGTTACTTAGTGGTCCGAAGAATATTTTCATCACTACACATCATAAGCCTGATGGTGATGCTATAGGTAGCATGCTGGGGTTGTATCACTACCTTGTGGCAAAGGGGCACACCGTAACCGCAGTATCGCCGAGCGAAGTCCCCGATTTTCTAAGGTGGATCCCCGGTAATGACAAGCTGATCAATTTTGAAAGTACACCCGATCGTGCGATTGCTGCCATAAAAGGGTGTGATCTTATATTCTGTCTCGATTTCAACGACTTCAACCGCACCAAGCATATGGAGCAGTTGTTGCAGGAAGCGGTACAGCCAAAGATACTCATCGACCATCACCTGTTTCCTAAAGACGTTTGGGATTACGGTGTAAGTATACCATCCAAGAGTAGCACCTGCGAAATGGTGTATGACTTCATCAATCTATGCGGCGACAATGCGCTCATAGATCAGAAGATGGCGAAAAGCCTCTACACGGGTGTCCTTACTGACACGGGTTCCTTCAAGTTTCCGGTTACCACTCCTTCGGTGCACCGCATGATAGCTGACCTTCTGGAGCGCGGTATCAATCATACCGAGATCCACGAACATATATATGATTCATGGAGCGAAAGCAGGATGCGCTTCCTCGGGTACGTCCTTATTGAGCGTATGGAGATTTTCCGCAAATACAATGCGGCGCTGATCACATTGTCGCGCAAGGACATGAATCTTTTCAATGTGCAGAATGGCGACACTGAGGGTTTGGTGAATTATCCGTTGAGTATTGCGGGAATAAAGTTCTCAACGCTCATCACCGAAAGAGGTGACGAGATAAAAATGTCTTTCCGAAGCAAGGGACTATTTGACGTGAGTAAGTTTGCCGGAATGTATTTCGACGGTGGCGGTCATTTCAACGCGTCCGGCGGCAGGTCTAAAGCGTCGTTGACGGAAACAGTTGATTATTTTAAGAGAATTTTGTCGGATATTCACCCAAAATAATACGAACACAAAAAAGCAAAAAATAAAAATTCAAACAAACATGACAACCAGGATCATTACAGCAGCGTTATTGGGCGCAGCAGCCATAGGTTTCAATTCCTGCAAGAGCGGTGGAGACCTAAAGACCGTAAAGGGAATTGAATACTCAATTTTAAAAGACAAAGAGGGCAAGAACGCTGTAATAGGCGATATCGTAGAGTTCAACCTGGTTGCAAAATGCGATACTACTGTCATCAACGATACTTGGAAGCAAGGCCGTCCGGCTGTGAACCGTGTTGATTCAGCACGCAATAGTTCAGACCTCATGGCTATCCTGCCATTCCTTTCTGCAGGCGATAGTGCTGTTGCATACATCTCTTGCGATTCTATCCTGAAATCTATCCCTGCCGAGCAGCTTAGCCAGGTGCCATCATGGATGAAGAAAGGCAAGAAGATCGAGATCCGCATGTCTATCATTTCAATAAAGAGCGAGAAAGACTACCGCGCTGAAATGGAAGCGAAGCAAGCTGAGGAAATGAAGAAGATGGAAGAAGCGAAAGCAGCGCAGATGCCTATCGACGACAAGATCCTTCAGGAATATTTCGCGAAGAACAACATCAAGGCTGAGAAAACAGCTTCAGGTCTTTACTACACTATCCAGAAGCCGGGTTCAGGTGCTCAGATCCAGAAAGGACAGAAGGTGGATATGATGTACACAGGCAAAACACTGGATGGCAACATTTTCGATTCTAACCAGGATGCAGAGGTTGCTAAGAAAAACGGTCACGACGCAAAGCCGCTTACGTTCATCGTGGGTATGGGTCAGATGATACCGGGTGTTGACGAAGGTGTGGCGCTGTTGAAGAAAGGTGCTAAGGCAACATTATACCTGCCTTCTCCTATAGCTTATGGCCCTCAAAGCCCTAATCCTTCTATTCCGGCGAATGCTGTGATGATCTTCGAAGTTGAGATCAGCGGCGTTTCCGCAGGTGAAGAGACCAAGTAACTTTTAACAGTTTGGCATTTATACCTTAACTATATTTACAAGAAACGCATTTTATAAAATGAGAGCAACATTCAGAAAAACCCTTGTGCCGCTGGCTATAGCGCTGGGACTGGCCAATAGTTCTGAAGCGCAGGACAAAGGAACGAAGCTGAAAGACGGCTATACCCAATTGCCCAGCGGTCTGGAGTATAAGGTAGTAAAGCAGGGAAAAGGCAAGCGTAAGGCTGCTGCAGGAGACCATGCCGAAATGTTCATTCACGTATTCCTTGATGACAGCACCATCTTCGATTCAAGGAAAATGTACAACGCCGCCAAGCCGGTGCCTGTAACTATACAGAGCCCTAAAATGAATGGCGACCTGATGGAAGGGTTCATGTTGCTGGTAGAAGGCGACAGCGCTATCTTCCGTGTACCTATCGATTCTATGGTGAAAGGTGGAGCGCCTTCAATGCCCGGCATGAAGCAGGGCGTTGGCCAGAAAATGAGATATGAAGTACAGGTTGCTTCTGTGCGTTCTGAAGAAGAAGACAGGAAACTGAATGAAGCGAATGCAGCCAAACAAAAGGGTATTGATGATAAGGCTATTCAGGACTATCTGAAGAAGAACGGCATCAAGGCTACGAAAACTGCTTCAGGTCTGTATTATTCAGTAGAAAAGCAAGGCAGCGGTGCCAACGCGGTTGCAGGTCAGACACTTTCTGTGAACTACACCGGCAAATTGCTGAATGGCAAAGCATTCGACTCAAACACTGATCCTGAGTTCAAACACACTGAGCCTTTCAAAGTGGAGATAGGCAAGGGTGCAGTTATCAAAGGTTGGGACGAAGGCATGCTGAATTTCAACAAGGGCACCAAAGCAACCTTGTACATACCTTCAGGTCTTGCATACGGCGCTCAGGACAGAAGTCCGCAGATCCCTGCAAATTCTGTGCTTGTATTCCAGGTAGAGATCCTCGACATTGCTGATGCGCCAAAGCAGGTGAGCCCTGCCGATCAGGCAAAGGCTGATGACGATCTGCTGAAAGATTACTTCGCTAAGAACAATATCAAGGCAGAGAAAACTGCTTCAGGTCTTTATTACTCGATCACGCAGAAAGGCATGGGCCCGAATGCAGCTCCGGGTAAGAAAGTAACCATGAACTACACCGGAAAAACAATGGATGGAAAGGCGTTCGACTCCAATCTCGATCCTAAGTTCGGTCACGTTTCTCCGTTCCCATTCACGCTCGGCGTTGGTCAGGTGATCAAAGGCTGGGACGAGGGTATTCAGATGATGAATCTGGGTACGAAGGGTACACTGTACATTCCTTCAGGATTGGCGTATGGTCCTCAGAGCCCTACACCGGCAATCCCACCAAACTCTATTCTCATCTTTGATGTCGAGGTAGTTGGTATTGACAATTAGTAGTTACAAGAAGTTACATACATAGTAACGGCACCGCTTGCGGTGCCGTTTTCTATTATATCCGATTTCATATCCCTACATTTTTACCCCTGCCTCATCGGGTTTTTCTGAGAATAGCTGTTTACTTTGCGGTATGAAAAGACTGATCCCTGTTCTGATAATGTCATTGTATGCACTCGCGGTACATGCCGGCCAATATACCCATGCCGATACGTTGCGGGGCAGTAATGGCAGCGGCCGCAGCTGGTGGGATGTGAGCCGCTATCAGCTGGACGTGAAGTTTGATACCACAACGCAAAGTATCACAGGGAGCAACCAGATCTTCTTCAGGGTCACTGCTCAGCCCGGCGACAGTATGCAGATAGATCTGCAGCAACCAATGGTGCTGGATAGCGTGTACGTAATGTCTTCATCCCGCACGTCGGGTGGAGTACGCAAGGCTGCGATTGTTCAGGAGGGCAATGTATGGTGGGTGAAATATCCGTTCAATACGCTGAAGCTGGACAGTCTTTATTCGTTGCTGGCATTTTACCATGGCAGCCCGCGCAAAGCGGTTAATCCGCCGTGGGACGGTGGCTTTAGCTGGAAGACAGACAGCCTGGGCAGGCCTTGGATAGCTGTGTCCTGTCAGGGCTTGGGGGCAAGTGTCTGGTGGCCTTGTAAAGACGCACAATGGGATGAGCCGGAAGACGGAATGATCAATTCGTTTACAGTCCCTTCTCCGCTCACCTGCATAAGTAATGGCCGCAGGGTGGGCAACACACAGACTGATGGCAACACCACAACTACGTGGGTGGTGCGCAACCCCATCAACAATTACGACGTTACCTTTTACGTAGGGCATTATGCCACATGGCACGATACCCTGAACGGTGAGAAAGGTGTATTGGACCTTGATTATGCCGTACTCGACTACAATCAGGAAAGGGCTAAGGCGCATTTTGGGGTGGTGAAGACCATGCTGCGCGCATTTGAGTATTGGTTTGGTCCCTATCCATTTTATGAAGATGGTTATAAGCTGGTAGAATCGCCATATCTGGGCATGGAGCACCAAAGTGCCATTGCTTATGGCAATAAGTACAAGATGGGCTACAAGGGTACTGATCGCTCATGGACCGGTCACGGCCTGAAGTGGGATTACATTATCATCCACGAAAGTGGCCACGAGTGGTTTGGTAATAACGTGACTGCAAAAGATATGGCCGACAACTGGATACACGAAGGAATCACGTGCTACTCAGAAGCTCTGTTTACCGAATATACCGCAGGCAAAGAGAATGCTGCTGCGTATAGCAGGGGCTTGTGGAGCCACATAAGGAATGATCAACCCGTTGTAGCGCCCTATGGTGTAAATGATGAAGGAACAGGTGATATCTATGAAAAAGGCGAGGCAATTATGCACATGATACGTGTACTGACCAATAATGACGAAAAATTCCGCAAGATGTTGCGTGGCCTTGGTAAGGAGTTTTATCATAAGACTGTGACTACAGCCGAGGTGGAGCAGTACATCGCAAAGAACACGGGACTGGAGTTAGGTGCTTTTTTCAATCAATATCTGCGCGAAAAAGATGTTCCCGAACTGGAGTATTACATAAAGAACAAAGAACTCAATTTCAGGTTCACCAACGTGGTCCCCGGTTTTTCGTTGCCGCTAACGGCAACAAGCGGAGATAAAAAAGCGCCTGTAAAAGTGACCGGCGATTGGGCAAAGGTTGCTTGGGACGGTGGCTATGACGTCAATTTTTCTAAGGACTTCCTCATAAAATTGAAAAAATAGGAAGTACATTAGTCTGAATTAATTCAGGTTATGGCGGCAAAAAAGCTGAAGACAGCGACTACAATGGCAACTTCAGGCAAGGCGGAAACCACTGCCGCAACAGGGCGATGGTACATATGGTTGCTATTGGTGGTCACCGCCATCGTTTTCTCTGGTGTGACCGGCCATCAGCTTACATTTATTGACGACGATAAATACATTATCACTAACCCGTACCTACGCGACTTTAGCGCAAAGGGCATTGGTGCGATTTTTACTTCGTTCTACGAATACAACTATCATCCGCTCACTACACTTACCTGGCTCATAGAGTATTCCCTGTTCGGTCTCGATCCGAGCGTTTATCATGTGGTCAATCTCTGCCTGCATCTCTGTAGTACATGGCTGGTGTACAGGCTGGCACAGCGCCTCAGCGGCAAAGAGAATGTTGCGCTTATTGTTGCGGCATTGTTTGCCCTGCATCCCTTGCATGTCGAATCTGTGGCCTGGGTGTCAGAACGTAAGGGACTACTCAGCGGACTGTTTTACTTCATGTCGCTTGTAGCATATGTTCGGTATATAGATGAGGCCAGGCGAAAAGATCTGTTGTTGACATTTGTCTGGTTCGTTCTTGCGTGCGCTTCTAAATCGGCGGCAGTGACGTTACCGCTGGCAATGTTGGCAATAGACTGGTACCGTAGCCGGAAGATCACAGGTGCATTGGTAGAAAAGATCCCATTCTTTCTTGTGTCAGTTCTTTTTGGTGTGCTAGCTATCATGTCTCAAAAGGCTGGCGGCTCCATGACCGATCTACTTCCTCAATACGGCCTCGTGAACCGCATATTCTTGTTTACCGGTGGTCTGGCTTTCTACTTCGTGAAACTGGTCGTTCCTTATCCGTTATCGGCCATTCACTTCTTCCCTGATGTTTCGGGCGCGGCATTGCCCTGGTACTTTTATGTATCGGTACCGTTGCTTGCTGCAATCGGTTGGGGTGCATGGAAAATGCGCTCGGGTGCCCACGAGGTTCGTTTTGGCATATTGTTTTTTCTGGCTGCAATGGCGGTGATGCTGCAGCTGCTTCCGGTGGGCGGTGCCTATGCTGCCGAGCGGTATACTTATGTTTCTTATTTCGGTCTCTTTTACGCGATTGTACAGTGGGTGGATACGGCCGGGTTCCGCGAGACCGGTCATAGGGTGCTTGTTGCGATCTTGCTTCTATTTGCATTTGTCTCATGGAGCCGTGTCAAAGACTGGCGCGACACCGATTCCATCCTCGGTGACATTGTTCTGAAAAACGAGGGCAATTCACACAATGGACTGGTACACTTCCACTGGGGCCAGTATTATACCTACAGACAGCAATGGCGCGAAGCCGCTGATCAGTACTCACGCAGTCTGGCTATTGATCCGCGCAACTTCCCGGCTCTGCTAAAACGAGGAGAAGCCCTCGACGCAATGGGGCGTTACAAAGAGGCAATGGCCGACTACTTCGTTGCCCGCAACATAGACCAGAAGTCTGCGGCATTATATAACAACATGGGCTGGACCAGTTTCGGGCTTGGCGACCCTGCAATAGCAGTTGCGCTTATCGATACAGCCATCATGCTCGATGATAGCCTGGCTGCTGCCTACAACAACCGAGGCTGGATAAAGCTGCAGCAGAAAGACAGCTCGGCGGCTGTTCGCGATTTTGACGCCGCTATTCGTCTGCAACCGGCCTTTGCGAAACCCTATTACAACCGCGCCTTGGTGAAACTATACCACGGGGACGCGCGTGCCGCTATTGCCGACTATTCTGCCATCATCCGCATGTACCCCAATGAAAGCCTGGCCTGGTTCAACCGAGGTCTGGTGTACCTGCAGTTGCTGGACAAACAGGCTGCTGCCCGCGACATGCACCACGCTGCCGACCTCGGCAACAGAAATGCGGCCAGCATACTCACCGCCGAACTGCGTGGCATGTGATTTTGTGCTATATTTGTGCCTGAATCGTCATTTTTGGTGCGTTTTTGGACTGTTCGCACCATTTTTTACGTTGTAATACAATTTTATTTTTGCGTTTTAAATAATATCCATTACCTTTGCAGTCCTTAAAAAAGTAGAATAAATGGCAAACCATAAAGCAACCAAGAAGGACGTTCGTCAGAGTGAAAAGCGCCGTGAACGCAACCGTTACTACGGCAAAACGACACGTAATGCCATCCGTACATTGTTAGCAAACTCAGAAAAAGCAGTATCTCAGGAAGAGCTGAGCAAAGTTGTATCTATGATCGACAAACTTGCTAAGCGCAACGTGATACACAAAAATAAAGCCGGTAACCTGAAATCAGGTATCGTAAAAAGGCTTGCTGCGGTAGCTTAAGTTACCCTAAGGACTTTATGCCGTCCCGTATCTGTATACGGGACGGTTTCTTTTTGTTTGCCGCACAGCAGCGCTGCGTCTTTGGTGCAAGACACACGTGCTCTGGTTGGCTTTTTCCTTTTCTTATTTCATACCTTTGCACCTCAAAACAGGTTCTTTTTAGTTATGATCAGCCGCAGGAATATCCGTGTAAAAGTGATGCAGACGTTATACACGCTTTCGTCGCTCGAAACCGGTACTCAGGTGAATAAAGTTGCAGCAGCCAAAATTCTCGACGACAAACTGAAACAGGTAATGGACCTGTTCACTGCTTCAGTTCTTTACACAATACATATTGCCCAGTACGCCGACACAGACGCGCGTATGCGTGCATCTAAATACCTTACCACCGCCGACGACCTCAATGCCGACAGCCGTATAGCCCAAAACAGCCTGGTGAATATGCTGCTGGCCAATGCGTCTTTTACCGCACGTGTCAAGAACGAGAATCTTACACGCCTCATAGACGAGACCTATGTGAAGAAAGTCTTCCAGCAATTGCAGAAGACCACCGAATACGAACAATATGTGGCTACTAAACAACACACACCTGTTGCCGACAAAGCCATCATGCAATTTATATGGGAAAAGTTGGTTGTGGAGAACGAAGACATGCAGGCGCACTTCACCGACGATCTTCCGGGATGGGAAGACGACAGCGAACTGATAGTGATGCTCATGCAGAACTTCTTCAGGGGCAACAGCAAGGTCGACTTTCAGAAGCTACTCTCTGGCGAAAAGCGCGAGTATGCCCACGACCTCCTGCGTGCCGTTATCGACCGCGATGAAGTATGCCTCGAGCTCATTTCGCCAAAGCTCGTGAACTGGGACAAAGAGCGTGTGGCCATGATAGATATGCTGCTGCTGCGCATGGGTGTATGCGAATTCCTCTACTTCCCCACCATACCTACCAAGGTCACCATCAACGAATACATCGACATTGCCAAACAATACAGCACCCCGCAGAGCGGACAGTTTGTGAACGGCGTGCTCGATAACATTCTCAAAGACCTGCTCAAAGAAGACAAGATCGTAAAGACAGACAGACCAAAGAACTAACAGAACATAAAACAGGAACGTAAAATGAAACGCTATCTTATTATCCCGGCACTACTACTCGCTGCATGCGGCGGAAAGGATCAGGGCAGTAACGATAAGAACATCTCTGCAAGCCTGGTCAACAATCCCCATAGTGCGTCCGGCCTCGATACCGTGGCCGCCGCATCAAAACCCGTTCTTTCCTTTACCGATACGCTCCACAACTTCGGGGCTATCAAAGAGAACGAATCGGTGTCTTACGACTTCGCATTCACCAACACCGGAAAGACGCCACTTGTCATCACATCGGCATCAGGCTCGTGCGGTTGCACCGTGCCCGACTTCCCCCACGAACCCATTCTGCCCGGCCAGTCAGGCACCCTGAAGGTCACCTTCAACTCCTCCGGCAAGCAGGGCCACCAGGAAAAGTCAGTGACCATAGTGGCCAATACCCTGCGCAACATACACATGCTCTACATTCAGGCCGAAGTGCAGGCAAAACAGTAACAAACCTTTTTTCAGTATATAACAACCACAATAAAATGCAATTCACTACAAACACATTGTTCTTACAGGGCGCACCCGCACCGGGTGGCGGATTGATGCCGTTCTTCTTCATCGGTATGATCGTCGTGATGTACTTCTTCATGATACGCCCGCAGGCTAAAAAGCAGAAAGAAGCCAAGAAATTTGCCGACGAGATGACTCCCGGCGAAAAGATCGTGACCATTGCCGGTATTCACGGCACCATCACACGTGCCAACGAAGACGGCACCCTGCAGATCGAAGTGAGCCGCAGCACCTTCATGACCATCGAGCGCTCTGCCGTTTCTATGGACATGACCAAGGAGGCCCGCAAGAGGGCTGGTGCAGCTTCTACTGAGGCAGCTAAGTAATTCATCCCCACAACCTACACGCCGATGCTCAAAGTTGGTATCACAGGTGGAATAGGGTCTGGTAAGTCAGTCGTATGCCGGGTGTTCGAAACACTCGGCATACCTGTATTTAGTGCCGACGATGCCGCCAAGCACGTCATGCAGCACGATGCCACCCTGGTTGCCGCCATCAAGGCCCTCCTCGGCGATGTGTACACCAACGGCCGCCCCGACCGCGACCGCATCTCGGCCCTCGTTTACAACAATACCGCCCTGCTGCAGCAGCTCAACGCCCTGGTGCACCCGGCCACCATAGCCTATGCCAACGAATGGATGGCCCGTCAGCACGCGCCCTACATCATCAAAGAAGCGGCTATCTTCTTCGAGAGTGGCAGCAACAAGGGCATGGACGTGATGGTGGGTGTCTCGGCGCCGCGTGCCCTGCGTGCCGCCCGTGCCATGCAGCGCAGCCACCTCACCGCCGAAAAGGTACACGCCATCATGGACCGCCAGATGGACGACGACCAAAAGATGCAGCTCTGCGACCACGTCATCATCAACGACGACCACACTGCCGTTCTGCCACAGGTACTGGGCCTGCATCAGCTCTTCCTGCAGCAGGCTGCCCGCACCGCATAGTCCGCATCCCGTCTCATAAGGCTATCAGTAAAAACAATGCCTGCCCGCGGGTACCCGCATTATATTTGCCTCAAACAAATTACACGCACATGAAACGTAATGCAACTGCCGTATGGAACGGCTCAGGCAAAGAAGGCAACGGAACCGTATCTACACAGAGCACAGTGCTCACAGGCGCTCAGTACTCCTACAAAAGCCGTTTTGAAGAAGGCGTAGGTACCAACCCCGAAGAGCTGATCGCTGCCGCACATGCCGGCTGTTTCTCTATGAAACTGTCGTTTGTGCTGGGTGCTGCCGGCTTCACGCCCGACAAGATCGAAACCTCTTGCGACATCACCCTCGAGGCAGGTGCCGTAACCACCAGCGACATCAAGGTAACGGCTTCTGTGCCGGGTATCACTGCCGAGAAGTTCCTGGAGTGTGCCAACGATGCCAAGGCAAACTGTCCTATATCCAAGCTGCTCAACTGCAACATCACGCTGCAGGCCACTCTGGCATAGTAGTTTCGCTACAACGTCTATACCATCAGCGCCTTCCCTTGCGGAGGGCGTTGTTGTTTCGGGGGTTAAGACATCATCTTCTCCAGCCTGCGGAAGCTCTCGGCAGGTGGTGCGCCTTCCCATAGTATCTCGTAGATCACCGATGCCATGGGTATGTCTATGCCGTACAGGCCCGATATTACCTGCATCCCCTTCGATGCGTAGTAGCCCTCGGCCACCATGTTCATCTCCAGTGTAGCGGCCTTCACGCTATAGCCCTTGCCTATCATGGCGCCAAACGTGCGGTTGCGGCTGTGCAGCGAGTAGCACGTCACCAGCAGATCGCCCAGGTAGGCGCTCGTGTGGAAGTCGGGCTTTTCGTTGCTGGGATGCACCTGCTCAAAGTGGCGCTGCAGAAACCCATACATCTCGCGGTAGCAATTGGTGGCATACACGCTCAGGAAATTGTCGCCATAGTCAAGCGAGTGGGCTATGCCGGCGCCAATGGCGTAGATGTTTTTCAGCACGGCGGCAAACTGTGCCCCCCATATATCATGATTGCTGGTGGTGTTGATGTAGCTGTTGCCAAACATCGCCGCCACGTCTTGCGTCAGTGCATCGTTCAGGCCCGAGAACGTAAGGTAAGACAGGCGTTCAAACGCCACTTCCTCGGCATGGCAGGGGCCTGTTATGGCCACATACTGTTCCTTCGGAAAGCCGAACTGCGCCTCCATATAGTCGTTCAGCAGTTGGTTGGCACCCGGCAATATGCCCTTCAGTGCCGATATCACCTTCTTCGTGCGCCACACCTCTGCCGGTACCTGGTTGATCACATCCAGCGTGTAGGCCGATGGTACTGCTATGATCAGCGTATCGCATTGCTGCATCATGGCGTGCAGGTCCTTGGTAGGCCATATAGTATCGGGCATAAACCGCACCGAAGTGAGGTAGTGCGGGTTGTGGTGCCTGGTGCTGAGGCTGGTTATCGCCTCGTCGTTGCGCACCCACCAGTGTATCTTACGGCCATTGTCCGTCAGTATCTTGGCCAGTGCCGTGCCCCAGCTTCCGTTTCCTATTATGCCTATTTGTCCCGTCATGTGCCTAGCGGTAGTTGGGTGTAAAAATAACAGTTAATCTATAAAGTAGGGTGGCGTCAGCCCTCGGTGCCGGTGGGGGCAGCGGGGGCATCGGGCTTGCGTTTGTAGAAGAAGAACAGCAGCGTGCCGGTCACTATCAGACATACCGATAGTATCTCGGCCTGTGTCGGGTGCATAAAGCCCCAGTCATACTTGTAGTTCACGCGCACCTTCTCTACCAGAAAGCGCTCCAGCCCCGCCAGTATCAGGTACAGGCTGAAGACCTGCAGCGTGCCTGTGAGGCGCTTGCGCACCGCCCACATAAAGGCAAACAGCAGCACACACGTCACCGCCTCCCATACCGATGTGGGGAACACGCTCACCGGCAGCACATTGCAGTATTCGCCCACGCAGCCGTGTATGGGCATACCCTCGTGGCCCACATTGTGCGGATAGTTCATACCCACCAGCCAGCGGGGCAGCCAGTCGGGTGCCGGCACATGGGCCCATGGCGTGGTGCCTATCATGTGTTGGGCAAAGTCTTTATCGGCGGCCGTGGTGGCGGCGCGCAGGGTGCCATCGGCATTGCTTACATAGGCGGTGTTGAAGATGCCCCAGTCGCCATCGCCCGAGAAGTGACAGCCCAGCCTGCCCAGTCCGTAGGCCAGCATGATGCCAGGCGCTGCAGAATCGCACAGATGATCGAACGGGATCTTGTGTTTGCGGGCAAAGTAGTAGAATGCCGCCGTGGCCATGATGAGCCCACCCAGAAAGGTGAGCCCGCTCGATGAGGTGAGGCTTTCTATGGGGTTCTTTATAAAATCGTCCCAGGTCTCCAGGGCGTTAAACACCTTGGCACCCACCAGGCCGGCCACCGCTGCCACCACCACTATCTCGGTGATGCGCTCGTGCGGGTACACCAGAAACTTCTTGATCAGCGGCTCGGGCAGTTCTTCTTTCTTTTTCTCGGCATAGCGGGCATACCCCAGTATGGCGGCACCCACCAGACCGGTAAGGAGGTTGCCCCCGGCAGAGAAGAGGTAACCCATAGGGTCGGGCGATATCTCGGCAAAATGGCCGAAGAGCCCGCCTATCTTAAAGCCTATCAGAAAACCCGTGATGGCCGATACCAGCAGATCGGTGATGGTAACGGGGCGGCCCACCTCCATTGTCTCTAATTGGGGGTGCAGCAGTCCCATTTTCTCCTTGCGCTTCAGCTCAGACTGTGTGGCCCATGCCGCCCCCAGGAACGACAGTGCTACCAAAAAGCCGAAGGTCTTGAACAGGCTCAGCCACTCCGGCATCTCTATTCCGGTTATGGCATGCAGCAGGTATTTAAAGTCGGGATACATGGGTGTAAAAGTAGGGTATTTGCTTAAAAGGAATTGGGAATTGGGAATTGGGAATTTGGATTGAAATTTGGTGTTTGGGTTTTGGAATTTGTTTTTTGGAATTTGGAATGTTGTTGTCGGTGGGGTGCTGAAAGAGATTCCTACGCGAGGTGTAGGACCGCCCGATAGTAGCCGTCATTTCGACGTCAGGAGAAATCTCCTGAGATCGGGCACTGAAGCCTGAAAGTGTTCCCGTCGGCGTTACTCGATAATTGCACATTTTTTTGTTTCTTCCCACTCCTACCTGTCGGCAGGCAAGTCTGAACTAATTCATTGATTGTCAATAAAAAGGTGGGAAGTAGGTGTGCAGATTGCTTCTCAAAACTGCGCACCTGCCTGCCGGCAGGCAGGAAAACTGCGCACTTCTTCTCACTTGCTTCTCACCGGCTGCATCCCAGCTGCTCTTGTTCTTTTCTTTTCTACAGCGAAAAGAAAAGAACCAAAACCTGCCTGCCGGCAGGCAGGGAAAGCGCCGCCTTTTGCATCCCGAATGCTTTCGGGACTCCGCGGGACAAAAGGATAGCTCTACGCTGTTTCGCAGTTCGCTATTGGGCTGTGTGGCGCTAGCATCTTTCTCCCGAATGCTTTCGGGACTGCGCTGCTGATGGAATGGCGCTGTACCTGGTCAACTTTTGAATTTTTATTGAGGGCACGGTAACCACATCTACGGAAATATGAATGCGCCATCAGGGGCTGAGCGGGTTTACTATTTTGGACATGGTTAGGAATTTTCTTTTTGTGGCAGGTGGGAAGGGATCTTTTGCTTCCCGGTGCGCAGATTTTTTTTGTTTTTCTGGTGGTTTTGGTGGTTTGTGTTGATTATCAATTGTTTATGGTTTTTAGAGGCGGTTTTTTGCTTCGCACCGCTTCTCAAAAACTGCGCACTTTTGCGCACCCACTTCCCATCCCGAATGCTTTCGGGACAGGCCCGCTTCACAAGTTTGGGGGAAAGTTGGTGGGGGAGAACATGGTTTTTTAGGGTGTGCCCGACGAAACTTTGTGCCGCTACATAAATTTAAACATACTCTGTTTTGCGGGCAAAAGAATGTTTTATGATAGTGCGTTTTTGGGGGTATGATAGAAAATAGTTGGGGGGCTCAAATGTGTATGAAGCGAGTGCGAGGAAATTGAACACTGCCAAAATTCACCGCTGTTACTCTGCTATTTCCAAAAGACTGTTTACTTTTATACAACCATCACCCGTGAAACCATGAATAAGAAGATCCTGCAGAAGAAAGCGAATGCCTACAAGGTTATGTTCCTGGCGCCGCTTATCTATGTCAATAGTTCGCTGATGTTTAAAAGCGAGAACCGCTATGTCATTGCATTTGCTGTTTGTTGCATTGTATGTTGCATCATTGCTGCAGTGCGGTATCTGCGCCCCCGGCGTATTGCCCAACGCGACAGCGCTACCTTAACCATATACGGCATACTCAATTCGCTGTCGTTGCGCACTGATGAGATCTCGTCTATAGAGGTAGAGAAGAATTACCTGTGTTACATCTTGGACCTGCGGAAGGTGACCATAAACGATAAAAGCCTGTACACTACCGAATTCGACATCGCCGAGTTCAGGCAGTTCATTGAGGCTGGCGGGTTAATTGGTTAAGAGGTTAAAGGGTTAAAGGGTTAATAGGTTAATAGGTTAATAGGTGCCTACCGCTACCATGTCACCGTGAGCCTCGTCGAATGGTGTCCTTAATGTCATCGTGAGCCCCGTCGAACGATGTCACCGTGAGCCCCGTCGAACGATGTCACCGTGAGCCCAGTCGAACGGCACGTCGAACGACTACTAAATTTATTTTCAGTTTGTTATTTGTTTTTTAAAACTTTTATATTTTTATCATCACTATCACCCGCGAAGCCGAAAACGGGCACCACGAGTAGGCACCATTTTTTAACACCAACACCGAAAACATCCATCTCATCTTTTGCCCGCGTATGGGCAAATAATCTGTTCCATGTTTACGCAAGCGAGACGCTTGAATGAAATTGGACGAAGCGCGACGCCACTAGTGTTCGAAACCTTGTTGGTGTAATTTTGGCATGTGACAGTTAATGAAATACTGAAATTAATACCAGAGCAGACTTTTAGAGATCTGGCAGTAGAGACCAAAGTAGATAGCCAGGTGAAAAAGCTATCAG
>JBGAQG010000012.1:0-87252 GCA_044220845.1 Flavipsychrobacter sp.
AAATTATCTGTCATTAATTCACCAAATGAATCTGTTGAATCAGAGTTAATTTCAAGAGAGAAAAAAAATATATCTCTAAATCCTTTTGATTTTAGATGCTTTATGTTGCTACTCGAGTGAAGAATCTTGTAAAGAAAATCTTCATCAATAAAAGCCCCATTGAAGGGCACTATATTCATCTTTGCATTTAAAATAAGTTTCGAAGTATCGAAACCACCGGAATAGCATGGATAATGAAAGATGAGAAACAGCACCATTAAACAAATATTCGTCCTTTTCATTTTTGCTATCTTTTTAGTTGCCAAATATTTTCTTGCCCACTCGTCCCCACTCATCCTCGTTTGTAACTGCCCGTCCCGATTATTTCAGGAAGGATGCGCGGTGTGGCGCCTGTCTGCCGTCAGGCAGGTTTGCAACGCCCTGTCTGCCCACAGCCAAAAACGAACTATTCTTTTTTCTTCTCAGATTCCGTCTTTTTTATCCCCTTTCTGATCGGGTTAATGTATTGCCAGTCACCACCCAGAATTCCCCACTCGTCCTCGTTTGTAACGAGGATGCGGTGGTGTGGCGTTTGCAACGCCCTGCCTGCCGGCAAACCCCAATCGTCCCCGTTTGCAAAGAGGACGAATGAAGGCTATGCAACGCTATTAACAAACATATCAAACCAATCTCCTTTAAGTAGGTCAATTTTTACATTAAAAAAACACGTTCCGCCATCAGCAATTATTGGAATTTCTTTTCTCCAATTAGTCATATTTACATCACACAGACAATTTACCCAAACAATTTTCCTACCAGTAGAATCTTTGATACAGACTATCTGCTGCTTGTACCTGCGAAAATCTCTTATCAGCATAATGTCACGCTTTGTTATTCCGGGCTTTTTCGCTTTTAGGCTATCGAAATACCTTAGTTGTTTGTCATTAAACTTCCGCACGCAATCGTCAACGAGTCGAAGTACTTGCTGGATCTCTGCCTCTGTAAGTGAGTCACTTACCGATTTCGCCGGTAAATACCAACGCATTGATTCTTCGTCAAATGGCAGAATAGCGTACCGAGAAGTATCCGCATTTTGAGTAAACGCGAAATTTACGTTTACTACCAAAAGCAAGGCCAAAAAGTATTTAATCATATAATCGTCTTTAGAATATCGTATTTAAAATCCACTCGTCCTGGTTTGCAACTGCCTGTCCCGATGATTTCAGGAAGGATGCCGCAGTGCGGCGCCTGTCTGCCGTCCGGCTGGTTTGTAACGCCCTGTAAGCCCACAGACAAAAAACGAACTATTCTTTCTTCTTCTCAGATTCCGTCTTTTTTATCCCCTTTCTGATCGGATTAATGTATTGCCAGTCACCGCCCAGAATTTCCTCCTCGGGCTTTAATGCCGCTATCGGCTTTTTAGTTTTTTTGAGGTAGGCAAGTTCTTTCTTGTTCATGGCCGGTGGTTTTGGTGAGGAATAAAGTTAGGAAAATCTTCAAAGACAAATCCCGGATCACTTTTTTCTGTGGTACTACAGAAAACGCACTATCATAGATATTTCTTTTGCTCAGTCCGCAGGATGGTAGTAACTTGAATGATTATCGAAAAATTGGCGGTAAAACAAGATCATAGTGGCTTTTATTTAATAATAACCGCGTACAGTTTTCCGGCCTGTTAGTGAGAAGCAGGCAGGGCAGTAAACAAAAAACAGGATTATCTAACCAACGTGTAAACCTATTTCAGGACGATGCAAAGAAAGGTGTAAACCTATTTTAGGAAAATTCAAGCCAGTCCCGAGCATTCGGGGTGCGCAGTTTTTGCGCAGTTTTTGGGAAGTAAGTGCGCAGTTTTTCTGCCGGCCGGCGGTCTGGGCCACAGTCGTGCGCAAACAAAAATAATTGATTATCAACCAATTAAAACAAAACACCACCAAAAACACCCCCCGCAGCAACGAGAAACAACAAATGACACCAAAAGTGCGCAGTTGCAGGTAGTGGATCATTTTGGCGCGATTGATCGCAGTGGCGACATATTGAAAAGCTACCCATTGGGCTCCTGCTTTCTTGCCCTGCCGAAATATGGTGCAAATGATGCGTTATTATTTACACACAATGTGTTGAAAGACACCGCAGGAACAAAAATTTTTATAAATTCGCACAAATTTGAAAAATAGTGCAGACTACTTTCGATAAGGACACCTATTTATACTGGTATGAGACCATGCTGCTGCTGCGTCGCTTTGAAGAAAAAGCCGGCCAGCTATACGGCATGCAGAAGATAAGGGGATTTTGCCACTTGTATATAGGACAAGAGGCTGTTGCGGCCGGTATGATGACCGCTACCCGCCCCGATGACAACCTGATAACTGCCTACCGCGACCACGGTCTGGCAATAGCCAAGGGAATGACATCAAAAGAGTGCATGGCCGAACTGTATGGTAAGGCTACAGGCTGCACCAAGGGCAAGGGCGGCAGTATGCACTTCTTCTCTAAAGAAAAACGCTTCTTCGGCGGACATGGTATTGTTGGCGGCCAGATAGGTCTGGGTGCCGGTATCGCGTTTGCAGAACAATATCATGGCACCGATAGGGCCACCATCTGTATGTTCGGCGATGGCGCTGCCCGTCAGGGTCTGCTGCACGAAACATTCAACATGGCTGTGCTTTGGCAACTGCCGGTAGTATTCATTTGCGAGAACAACTACTACGCAATGGGTACATCGGTAGAGCGTACATCTAAGCAGACCGACATCTACCCGCTGGCTGACGCCTACGGCATGCCGGGCGACAGCGTGGACGGTATGAGCTGCGAGGAAGTACACAAGGCAATAGAGCGCGCAGTGCGCCGCGCCCGCGAAGGCGGCGGACCTACCTTCCTGGAGGTGCGCACCTATCGTTTCCGCGGTCACTCTATGAGCGACCCTGCCAAATACCGCAGCAAGGAAGAAGTAGAAGAATATAAGGAGAAAGATCCGATCAATCAGGTGCTGAAAGTGATCATGGACAATGGCTATGCTACCGCGGAGCAGATAGAACAGATCAACGAGAAAGTGAAGATGGAGGTGGACGAAGCGGTTCAATTTGCAGAAGAAAGCCCATGGCCTGATGACAGCGAACTGTACAAAGACATCTATGCCGATGCCGATTATCCGTTCATTACCGATTAATTTTTTCAGTATCATTACATCATTCAATAAATAAGTAATTACATTTAATACGATCATGGCAAACTCAGCAAGAAATACCCCGGGAGCAGAACCACAGGAAACCATCGTGTACGACGAGTCGAACGCGCTGGAGAATGTGCAGAGCTTCTACGAAAAGAACAAGAAAACACTCAGCACCGTTACTACAGTTATCCTCGTTGTAGTGGTTGGCTACTTTGGCTACATGAAAATGTACAAAGCCCCTAACGACGAGAAAGCAGCCGCAGCACTTTACTGGCCTCAGCTTTACTTCTCTGCCGACTCTCTGAATCAGGCACTGAACGGCGACGGTAAAAACCTGGGCTTCAGCAAACTGGCTACCAAGTATAGCGGCACACCTGCAGGCAACATTGCCCGCTACTACGAAGGTGCTTGCTACCTGAAAATGGGCGACTTCCAGAAAGCGATCAAAGCGTTCGAAGGGTTCAACGGCAAAGGCACAGCCCTGGAAAATCAGGCTGCAGGCCTCACCGGTATGGCATACATGGAAAGTGGCAATACTGCTAAAGCAATAGAAAGCTTCAAGAAAGCAACTTCTGATAAAGAAGATATTCTTGTAACGCCAATGTATCTGTACCAGCTGGGTCTGGCTTATCAGACTGCCGGTCAGAACAACGAAGCAAAAGAAGCATTCAAGCGTCTGCGCGATGAATATCCGCGTAGCCTTCAGGCAAAGGACGTAGACAAAGAACTGGCTCGCCTCGGCGAACTGAACTAAGTTCTTATCCTCATATAAGTGCCCAATAAAAGCCGCGATGAGCGGCTTTTATTGTGTCCGGTACTTTGAACATGACAACTGTAAGTTCGAGACAATGACCGCGTGTTTTAGTACAAAAAAGAACAAATGTTTCGAATATTCAATTGTTTAATAGTATATTTAATACGCATATTAATCTCAGGATCGTCAAAACACTAACATATGAAACACTACATATTTGTCGCAGCAGCCACTATGCTTTTCAGTAGCGCGCAGTCTCAGCCCAAACTCTACCTCAATCTCACTTCGCATAACGAAATGAGTGGAGAAGACTACGACACCGACTCGGTCTTATTCACCACTTCTACCGGGCACGTACGCGATATAGCACAGTTGGTAGTGACGAAGAATGCGAAATGGAATTTCCAGACAAATTCGAAATACGTACTTGCTGTTCATAAATACCAACATGCAGACACGAGCCACTCTGATATTCTGGAGTGGATGCACAATACAGGACGGGTAACTATAGACCCGAGACCCAAAAAACAACCACCCATTTACAATTATAACATTGCTGACGTGGTGTATCTGCTAGATTCGGCAGGTGTGCCCGACAGTCGAACGGTTGGAGGATTTCTGTATTACCCATATTCATCTGCCGATTGGACACCCTATTTAACGCCCGTCACAGGAGTGAGATACGGTAATTCGTGGCAAGCTCAGATACTGTGGGGAGCAGGCAGCACACCTCCTCATAGCCACGACGCCCGAAATTTCGGGATATGGAAACCAACCGGAGCGACAGACTCGGTGGCTTTCTTCACCCACAACCCGGCGGGAAACGTGTGGGTAGAAGGTAATGGCTGTTCGGCTGTTCTTTATGACACTTCAAATCCGGTGGCCGTATTTAATGCGGTAAAGCAGGCGGCAAACAATATTGCATCGGGAACATGGCCGGGAAACCGATTTTACTGTATGTCGGTAATGATCAATCAACGTGATTTTTCCGCCCCCTTTACCACCAAAGTAGCTACGCTGCTAGACTCCATCAATACCCTCGTGACTCAAAACAAAATAGTGTGGGCAAGCATTCAAGAGAAGTTTGATACTTTCCAGACATGGTCAACGTTGACGGGCACACCATACAGCCAGTGGGGATGCGATGAGGCATCCCTGACCCAGACCGACAACATGACCCACGAAGTGCTACCGTCCATAACGAACCCGTTCTCTGGCAACATTCCATTGCCTTTCCGTGAGAACACAACCTACTATCTATATGATATGACCGGTAAGCTACTTCGTTGCGGAAACACTGCGAACTCCACCACTATTGATACAAGAGAACTGGCAGACGGTAATTACATGTTACATACGGTGAACACATCAATTAATAGCAAACATTTGATTGTGAAACAATGCCGGTGACGTGTTGATACGTTAATCACCTGCGCCCTGTAATAAGCTTAAGATTGCTGCTTTCGGTCGAGGTACTTACATTCAGCATGTAGACAGAGCCTTTTTCACGGTTTCCGAGGTGTAATTGTCTTTTGTGCCTACCCACTGCCATGCCCGATATCGTTTCTTCCATGACTATCCGGCCATACATGTCAGAAACGGTCAATGTCACATCTGACACCGCAGAGAGCTCAAACATAACCGAAATGCTTCCTTCATGGGGATTAGGAAATGCCTGCAATGCAAGTCCATTTGTACTTTGTACATTGGCTTTGTCAGTACCTACTCCGCTACCGCGAACCAGAAATACTTTGTACACCACGGTGGATGCACTGCTTTCCACACCGGTATTGATGGTGAAGATATTAGGTGCAGTACTGTTGATGCCACCAACTATGTACCCGGCAAGCGTTGTGTCGGCAGTTATGGCATCGAGGTCCACTACGTGGTTCGGGAACATCGGTACGCCCGTGGCAGGTATCAGTTCTGCGCTTGCGCCCAACAGGCCCGGCATGTCTACAGGCAACTTGTACTCCGTCATCACACCGGCACTGTTGCGCACCACGCGTGATATGGTCTTTACAAAGGGCACATTGTCGTCGCGTACCAACAACCCTGCGTTGTCGTAGTACTGCGCAATGCCGCCAAAAAACAGCGAGTGCATCTCGTTGGCAGCGGTACTGTATGCCGGCAGATTAGCGCCATGATAGTGGCTGTAGTATTGTGAGAAGCCTGATGGCACATTGTGGCTGCTGCTATCGATATTCACACAACTGAGATAGGGCAGATCGGCAGTGAGTTGAAACACTCCCGAGAACATAGTGAGCCCTTCTTTGCCATCCGGCAATATCTGCGGCACAAGGTTGTAGTCGCGTCGATGCAGATTAGTTGCATCGGTAACGGCCGGCAGATGCGTAACTGTCATGGTTGTTCCATCATCTGCAATGGTCATCTTCCTTATTTGGTTAGTATATTCCTGCACATAAGAGCCCCCGCCCATGGGATTGTAGCGCCCGGTGAATTTATTGCCACCTACAAGATAGAACACATCGTAGATCATATCGAGATGTCCACCAGTCACAGCATATTCAGGCGCAGTCTGTTGCCTGAAGTAACCAGTGATAGGACTACCAGCGATAACTGCGTCGATGAGCCCCGCTACGTTTACAGCCGTAATGTAGGGATACGTTATGTGGTCGGCGGCAGTGGCACTATACCCATAACCACCTACACAATAGAGTATCGAATCGCGCTGATGAAACTGCATGTTGGTGGAACTGAGCTGCTCCTGCATGGGTACGGGCAGTGATGACAAGGGCTTACTCCATACGCTGCCTGTGGCAGGGTCCACGACATAGATCTGCTTGTTGTTGCCTGCATCGGCAAACGAGGCCGTTGGCTGCCTGCGATGCAACCCGTCGGTGCGGCCGCCGAGCAAAACCCAGCGGCCGTTGTGAGTACCGTAAACAAATGACTGCAGACCAGGCATACCTGTGATAGTAACCGGTTGCAGGTACACGCCGGGCCATTGGGCATTCGCTTCTGCCGTGAGAGCCGCGAGCATCAATCCACTTAAGAAAAATCGTTTGATCGATTTCATGAAATACAATTTTAAATCAAAACTACCCGTTACCGTGCTCTCGGTAAGGAACAATTGTTCCTATGCCGCTTGCCATAGTCGGAACATCTTCATACCTTTAAAAAAAATATACCATGCTAGCGCTTTATTTGTTGCTTCTGCTTTCTTTCTCACCAGCAGAAAAAGATCCACCGGTAAAATTCCTGTCGGAATACCAACTGGACGAGCACCCCAGTACCGAGACCGACATTCACATGCAAGGCATCTGGAAACTGAAAGAAGACACCAATGCCAACAACTACTTTGTGGTGGAGCGCGATGGAAGTTATCGTTTCAGCATTACCTATATGAACCGCGGCGGCGATAACCGCGGACTGGAACATAGCACTGCTTTCTTCTCTGAGGTCGACGGCGTTAAGTTCCTCAATGCCCCCTACAGGAGCTTCTTTAATGAACCTTCATTCCGCGGCACTGTGTTGCTGCGCGTTGATGAGGTGGATGTACCCCACTGCTGGGACGTGACCTTTACTTTGGTCACTGACCCGAACCTATACAAGATGAAGAGCAGCGCTGAATTGCGTGCTTACATACGTCAGCACTTGAAAGACCCTGCCATATACGGCAAACAACTGCATTTCCGCAAGAAGTTCGAATTCAATAGCTTCCGCTAAGGATATTACTTCTAATCCGGCTACTATGGCCTTACCCCGCTCGTTTGTTGCTTTGACCCGATGGTGCTGCACCTCAAATTCGATCTCGGCTTTGATCTTTGGCATTGCATGCGTACTGCCCGCCAGCAGCAACGGGCAGACATCGCCCTACCGGCACGGTGGCTGGAATGTGGTGGCACACTACACCAGCCGCCACCGCGACCAGACCGGCGCACTGCTAAAGACGGTGGGCTACCGTGTGCCCAAACAGTACAAAGACAAATGGGCCCGCATGCCCGCCGCCCGCAAGGTGGACATGGCATACCGGGCTGCCGAGCGACGTCACCAAGGGGCTAAGATGCTGCGAAGGATGGATAAACTGATGAACGACCGATTTGAGTCGTTTCGCTACGACCGTGACTTTGAGCCCATGCGTAAGGCACGGGTGCGCGGCGGTAAGAAGGTGAAGTATGCCAAAGACGTGAACGATCTGGCACCGGATACGGTGATCACCCCAACGGTGCGCAGGGCCATCCTCGCTGTGACCCGCTATACGGACCGAGGCATGCTGGGCGGTCCACAAACGGTACTGTCTGATTATGGCCAATTGCCGATAGACTCGGTTTACGAGATACTCACTACGGCTAATAGCGATCAGGAGGCCCTTCTGAAAGGTGCGCAACTATATGCCGCCAACACCGCCCCCGTGCTGGAACGCGTGGTGCACGACCTGGACCGCACCAACCCCAGCGTGGGCATGCACCCCGAGGTAAAGCCGCTATGTTCGGGCTACAGGCGCACCAGATTCGCACCGGGACAGAAGATAGAGAACACCGATGGCAGGCTGGTGACGGTGGCTGCGTGGCGCTACAAACACTACCTGGGCCGCGAGATATCGCCCAAGGCATTTGCGTTCGATTCTATGATACGCAACGAGCACAAATGGGGTGGCGTAGTGATAGGCAATAAGTTCCGTGCTGATAGCACCCTGCCCCAGGCCCCCACCCGTGTGGTGTGGCTGCCGGACGAAAAACGTGCTGACAACCCGGCCACGGGCTCGCTGGAGTTTCATTTTGCCGATGACCGCCGTCTGCTGATGACAGGCGTGTTTCTGGAAGACGTATATGCCGCGCACAAGATCCTTTTCGATATAAACGACAGCCTGATACCACACATACGCAAGGGATACGGAGTGGGCCTGATAAATGCCGAAGGCGATGAGACCCACAAGATCGATATTCACCCGGCAATAGCCAATCTGGACCTGGGCCGTTGCGCCGCCCGTGCTGACGTGTGGCTCCGTGCAGAGGAAGATATCCGCCCGCTATTGGCGATTAACAACACCCTCTCCCATACCGATTCGGTGACCATAGATTCGATGGTATATGTGGGCAAACACAGTGGCTGGAAGTTTTATGCCTCGCCGTTGGTCATCTCGTCTTCGGGCGGATTCATTGATGCGTATAATGCTGACAGTACTTACAGCAACTATGCCCTCAGCTTCTGGCACATGCTCTCGGGAGAGCGTCGGTACAGCAACCTGAACGCCGCAGTGCCGCTGTTGTGCAATTCACTCAATGACTTTGCCCGGCTCAACTCTTTCACTAGGATATTCACCATACTGCGGTGGGCGCAAGAGGGCGATGCAACCTTCCTGAACAAACCCGAGGAACCACAGATGTACGCCCCACCCCACACCATTCATGTGGCCGGCGGCAGATTAATAACGAAGTGATCGGGGAACTTCGTTAGTGTACTACTCCACACCTTCTATAACGAACTGTTTGCCGTTCAACTGAAAGGTGTGTCCCGCCTCTTGCCCCATGAGCGCGCTACCCACCGGAGATGCAGGAGACACCGCGTAGTAGGTTTTCCCATCTACCTTGAGCTGACCGGCACTGATGGACACATAAAACGCTCCGTTGTTGGTAAACACCACCGAGCCCGGCACTACCCCCATCGACGAGCCATCGGTAGCAATCTGCACCAATGCGGCCTTCTGAATTTGCAGCTCAGCCAACCTGGCCATATTCAGGTCTATCTCCTGTTGCATCATCTCGCGGCCGGTCTCGTATTTGTCGCCTGCGCTGCTCTTGGTCTCATTGGCCGCCGATTCACGGGCATCTGCTATCGCCCGGTCTATCTGCTGCTCACGCTGAGCAATGTAGGCAGTGCAGAGGTTGTGGAGTTGTTGTTTTAATCCAGACATTATTGTCAAAAATACACCAATGGTGCTCAAACCCGGTTCATCGCCTAACAACAATCTTTCGGACTTTAGAAGTCTCGTTAGTGATCATGTGAATCATGTACACACCTTCATGTAAGTCATTACAGGAATAAGTCGCTGACGACCAGCCTGCGTTAACATGCTTCTTTTTTTCAAGCCACTTTACTGTTCTACCGCACACGTCTACAACCACAAGATCAAAATCTGTAGGTTGACCGAAAACGAAATAGGCGTTTAATTCATCTGCCACCGGATTGGGGTAAAACTCCATTGTTGTTTGGACAACTGAGCTGTCTGCAATCGTATCACTTTCCGGATAAAGTGCTGAAATCCTGTAAAGCTCCACTCCGGTAAGTACATCATCGTATAGATTAGCATAATAAATAGTGCTGTCACAAACTAATATCGGGGCGGCTAAAACATCACAATATCCACCGGCAATATTGCCGCGGGCACCTTTTTTTTCGATCATGCGAGTACCTTGCCCGGTGCCGTCTGAACGCCATAGGTTCACGCGATTGGTAGTCTTATCAAATGCTTTAAAATACAGATAACCATTTACCACCGTCAAATGTTTAGGAAGTTCGGCATTTTCAACGGATGGTGGTTTCCTGAAACTAGACATGGGTCTGGTTCCGGAAGCAGTACCATCGCTTTCCCACAGACAGTAATTCTGGACGGCATTACCTCGAGTGCCAAAATATAATTTGTTTTTAAAAGCGGTCAGGCCAATCTGCCTTGCATTACTATAGCAATTTGACAGAACAGACTGGGCAATAATATTCGTGCCTTCAGGGGTGCCATCTGTGACCCAAATCTCCCCGATTGTATATATGTATAAATCCAGGGAATTGGCGTAAAAATATAGCTTGCCATTCATGAACGCATAATCATGCAATTGATTAACATTCACTTTTAACCCCTGCTTTCCTCTCTTCGTTCCGTCGGTACAGCAAAAGTAATAGCTTGGTGCGTTGGCCCCGTTACTAGTTTCGATTGTGAAATACAGCTTGTGATCTGCAACAATAAACTCAGTGACACTCCCGTTCACCCCAATTTCATCAATTGCCTGACAATTCTTCCCTGATGTGTCGGTCTTCCATAAAGTGCGTGAGTTGGAGCGAAACTGTGCTGTAAAAAACAGGTAGTTATCCATCGCCACCAAATTACGTGGCGCAATTCCCGTCAACGGCAGCGGATCGATGTCGATAAAAAGCCGTGTACCTTCAGAGGTTCCGTCGCTGATCCACAATTCCTGACCGTTAATACCGTCATCAGCAAAAAAATACAGCTTATCAAATAGTACTACCGGAGTTCCCACAATGCCACTACCAATACCCGGATTAATATCTTTGACCATTGTAGTACCTGCGGGCGTTCCATCGGTAACCCACAATTCCCAGCCAAAGTCTCTGTTGGCGCTGGAGAAATAAAGTTTGCCATTCATTGTTACGAATCCAGTAGGCGGTCCGTTAAAGTTGAACGATTTCAGAAATGTGGTTCCGTCACTCGTTCCATCGGTTATCCATAAGAGAAATGTAACTGACGAGCCATAAGACGTTGTGACAAAAACAACTTTGTTATAAAATGTTGCTGCCGAACTGAAACCGGTACTTTCTTTACCCGGAGAAAAGTCTTTAACAAGAGTGGGTGTGATCTGAGCGTTAGCCGACGCGAAAACAAATAAAAACAGGGTGGTTAAAAGGACGTTCTTCATGAGGAGGGTACAGTTAAGGGAATATACATATCAATAAAGTTAGAAAAAACCAGCCACATCACCACCCAGCGGTATCAGCTGATTTGCCCCGCATTGCGGACATCGGCAACAGCCAGTTTTATCCATCAGAAACAAGAGACGACCATGAATCGCGGTAAAACATTCAGTTTCACATTGCAGCAAACTGCGCGTCTGCAGATCTTGACTGCACAAAAACACACGTCTACCCAACCATTTCTTCTAAATTTGCGCCTTTAGTAATGCACATTAATATACCCAAGTATGAAATTCCTCCTATCTCTCGTAGTGCCGCTTTTGGCTGCATTTAACGCAATGGCTGTTTTAGGCCCCATCGCCGGCCCCACAACGGTATGTGGTGGCAGCACCATTACCCTCACAAACGCAACGCCGGGTGGCACCTGGACATCCGGCACCACATCGGTTGCAACGGTCGGTTCTTCGTCGGGCATTGTGCTGGGAGGTAGCGTTTCGTCCGCAGGGACCACCACGATAACATATACCGTTGGGGCGGAATCGGTCTATGCCACGATTACTGTCAATCCTACCCCGTTCATTATGGGCTCGTCTGTATTTTGCCCCGGCTATTTGGCAGACACCTTCACGGCATCCATTACCGGTGGCATGTGGACCTGCGACAGTGTTGCAGCAGATTCCATAGGCCCGACAGGTCTGTTGTACCACACTATGCCCGGTCCGGGGCCGATGCTTATGACCGACACCGTGCGCTACATAATGCCCACCGGCTGCATGGGTAAGAGACATGTACATGTGAACCCACACATGGGGCTTTTTGTTCCTATGTCGGTGTGTGCAGGGGTACCAACCGTGTTGACGTCGATGTTACCCGGCTACTGGATATCCAGTACACCGACTGTAGCTACTGTTGTTATGGCTGACACCCTTTTAGGACTTGCTGAAGGCACTGCTGCAATTGCATTTATGGCGGCAAAAACGCCTGCCCCCGGCTATTGCCCGGTATCGGGTTACGGACCGTCGATCTGGACAGGCATCAGCACCTCTTCCCTAACCGAACCACCTGCCACCGCCTGCCTGGGCCCAACCATCAATACCAACGTATGCAGCCCGGCTCCCACATACAGCATGACCACCAACTTTGGAGATGGATTTACCGATGTTTCTACAGTGCCGGCGGGTGGCAGCCATTCTGTTGCCCATGCATACAGTTCACCCGGCACCTACACTATAAAACAAAAATTGTATAACGGCACTACCCTGCTCGACTCATCACTGCACTCGTACACCTACGCACACTGCAATACCCTGCCGATCAAAATATATAACGACAACAACGGCAACTGCACCTACGATGGCTATGACATCTATTCATACTTCCCATGCCGTATCCGTATAGATTCTGCGGGTATCCCTGTAGATACATTGCCTGCTGTAAGCGGACTCTACTACAAGGCCTATGGCCCGGCAGGCACCGTTTATGCGTTCAGTATCATAAGCCTCGGTAGCAACATGACCGTGTCTTGCCCGTCATCGGGCGTGATTTATGACACCATTTCTTCCGGCGTAGTGATCTATCCTTCCAAGTCATTCGGACTGCAGTGCGTCACCGGTTCAGGACACGACCTGAAGATTTGGGGCAGCACGATGTGGCGTCCGAATACTGGTTTCGCGCAGATCCATGTACAGAACAGCACCTGCACGGCTGTTTCGCCAGTGGTGTCTATGTCGTTTAGCAGCAAATATGACCTCTCCTCTGCTACCCCTGCACCCACATCGGTAACAGGCAACACAATTACCTGGAACCTGGCGAGCACTACGGCATTCAATGCTGCACCACCTACCATCTTCGCATCCTTCGTTACTTCGGGGCCTACCCGCGTACCGGGCGACTCGGTGCGGTCCGCCTTTATGGTCACCCCTATAACAGGAGACATCTATACGCCCAACAACAACTTCAACGATACCAATATCATTCGCGGCCCGTTCGACCCTAATGACATAACTGTGTCGCCAGCCGGCTTCGTTCCGGCCGGAACGGTGCTCGACTATACGGTTCGATTTGAAAATATGGGCAACGATACGGCGCACAATGTTCACGTATTGGATACCGTTTCAGCCAACCTCGATATGAACTCGCTAGAGATACTCGCCTCATCGGCGCGTATGGACATAGCGATCAGTAACGTAGGCGGACTGAATATTATCAAATTCGACTTCCCCAATATCAAACTGCTGGACAGTTCCTTCCACAACGAATGTCAGGGCAGCTTCAGGTTCCGCATGAAGATCAAAGACGGTCTGGCAGATGGCACGCTCATCCCACACAGGGTGGGTATTTACTTCGATGGAAACGATGTGGTTATGACCAATACCGCGCAAGACACCATCGGCATACCAGCGCCGCCGCCAGTATCGGTGGGCGATGTGGGCGCCCGTGCCACAGTGTATCCCAATCCGGCTCGCGAACAACTTACCATCATCACCCCTGCCGCCAATACCTGCAACTCCTTCAGCATCACGAACAGCGTGGGGCAGGTTTATATGCAGCAAACTATGAGCAATGCAACGACCTTGGTGGACATAAAAATACTACCACCAGGCGTTTACCTTATCTCCCTCAAAGGCGACAACGGCACCGAGGTGCTGCGTTTTGTGAAGATGTGATGGCGAAACTTCTATATAACAACAAGGTTCGTCCATCCGGGCGAACCTTGTTGTTTAAATCTTCCTTTTACATTATTCCCCTTCAATTTTAATGAAACCGGGAAATTATTGCGGCTGATTCTCGTTAAACCCGATCATCCAGTTGATACCGAACTTATCGGTCCACATGCCAAAATAGTCTCCCCAGAACGTCTTGTTCATTGGCATGATCACCTGCCCTCCGGCCGACAAGCCGTTAAACAGACGGTCCGCTTCTTCTTTGCTGTCAGCATTAACCGATATAGAAAAGTTGTTGCCCTGCTTAAAGTGGGCTGACCATTCTCCTCCTGTATCACTACCCATAATGGCCGTACCGTTGCCGATTGACAATGAGATGTGCATGATAAGATTTCCGGCTTCGGGTGGCATTGCCGGTGCACCCTCGGTCTGTGGCATGTCTTTGAACCGGCCTACATAGGGGAACTCGCCGCCAAATACTGAGCGATAAAAATTGAAAGCTTCTTCGCAATTACCGTTGAAGGTAAGATAGACGTTTACGGAAGGCATATAGATACCATTTAGGTGAATGGTAAAGATACATATTCAGATTGTCTCTCTGCATCGAATTTGACTATTTCAAACGCCCCCTGCAGCACGCCTCGCCTCAACACATGACAATGATAATTGACGCGTGCCATATGAGTAAGTTTACCCATTATTATTACGTACCTTTGCAGGCTTTTTAGTCTTACATGAAGAACATTCGCAATTTTTGTATCATAGCGCATATCGACCACGGTAAAAGTACCCTGGCAGACCGCCTGTTGGAATTCACCAAAACCATTAGCCACCGCGATATGCAGGCTCAGGTGCTGGACGACATGGACCTGGAGCGGGAAAAAGGTATCACCATCAAGAGCCATGCCATCCAGATGGACTATGAATGGAAGGGACAGAAATACACACTCAACCTCATTGATACGCCCGGCCACGTGGATTTCAGCTATGAAGTGAGCCGTGCACTGGCCGCATGCGAAGGCGCGCTGCTGCTGGTAGATGCCAGTCAGGGCATACAGGCGCAGACCATTAGCAACCTGTACCTGGCACTGGATAACGATCTGGAGATCATCCCCGTCATCAACAAGATAGACATGGATGGCGCCATGATCCCCGAGGTAACCGACCAGATCGTGGACCTTATAGGCTGCAAACCGGAAGACATTGTACTGGCCAGCGGCAAGAGCGGCATTGGCATTGAAGAGATACTTACTGCGGTCATAGAGCGAATCCCCGCACCATCCGGCGACCCGGAAGCGCCGCTGCAGGCAGTGATCTTCGACTCTGTGTTCAACTCTTTCCGTGGCATCATCGCGTATTTCCGTATATTCAACGGTACGATCAAAAAGAACGAAAAGATCAGATTCATCCATACCGATGCCGAATACAATGCCGACGAAGTGGGCATTATGAAGCTGACGCTCACCCCTAAGAACGAGGTGCGTGCCGGGGATGTGGGCTATATCATCACCGGTATCAAGAACGCTAAAGAGGTGAAGGTGGGTGACACCATCACATCGGTGGCCAACCCCACGCAGGATAGCGTAAAAGGTTTCCAGGAAGTGAAGCCGATGGTATTTGCCGGTATTTACCCGGTGAGTACCGACGACTTTGAAGACCTGCGCGACTGCATGGAGAAACTGCAGTTGAACGATGCCTCGCTCACATTCGAGCCGGAAACATCTCAAGCCCTTGGCTTCGGCTTCCGTTGCGGTTTCCTGGGTATGCTGCACATGGAGATCATTCAGGAACGACTGGAAAGGGAATTCAACCAGACGGTGATCACCACGGTGCCGAACGTGAGCTTCCGTGCCTATACCACACGCGAAAAGGACAAGCAGCTCATTGTGAATAACCCGAGCGAGATGCCGCCTCCCAACCATATAGACCGTATTGAGGAGCCATTCATCCGCGCGCAGATCATCACCCTGCCCGATTACATTGGCAATATCATGAGTCTCTGTTTGGGCAAGCGTGGCCTGCTTATCAACCAGCACTACCTCACACCTACCCGTGTGGAGCTTATATTTGAAATGCCGCTTGCCGAGATCGTGTTCGACTTCTATGACAAACTGAAGTCATGCACCCGCGGTTACGCCTCATTCGACTACAACCCGCTTGACTACCGCGAAAGCGACATTGTGAAGATGGACATACTGCTGAACGGTGACCAGGTGGATGCGTTGAGTGCATTGATACACCGCAGCCGCGCCGAAGATTTTGGCCGCAAGTTGTGTACAAAACTTAAAGAACTGCTGCCACGTCAGCAATTCGTTATTGCCATTCAGGCTGCTATAGGTGCCAAGATCGTGGCCCGCGAGACCATCAGCGCCATGCGTAAAGACGTTACCGCCAAGTGTTATGGTGGAGACATCAGCCGTAAGCGTAAACTGTTGGAAAAGCAGAAAGAAGGTAAAAAACGTATGCGCCAGATAGGCAGTGTAGACGTACCGCAGGAAGCGTTCCTGGCTGTATTGAAGCTGGATTAATTCATACAACACCCTCTCCGTCTTCGAAGAGGGTGTTTTTTTGTATATCTGATTTTCCCTTTTCGAGATAAGAAAAAAAATGTATCCGATCTATCTGCTGATACTGTCCTTCTTTTTCGCTCCGCAACAAAAGGCAAGCGAGACATCGCCATTGTCTGACTATGGAACTGAGTGGACTGCACCAAAATACAATGCGTGTAACACTGCTGCAAAGTCGCGTTTTATGACGGCGGAGGAAAAGCAGATGATCCACATCGTGAACATTGCCAGACAACACCCTGCCCTCTTTTGCGAGAAAGTAGTGAAACCATGGTGTGCCGCCAATAACGTTGATCTTAATTCGGAGAAATATTACGGTTCGCTCATTCAGCAAATGAGCACTATGCAGCCGCTGGGGCTGCTGCAACCCGATTCGCTTTGTTTCGTTAGTGCCGCCTGCCATGCAGAAACTGCAGGTAAAGCAGGCTATACCGGTCACGACCGCCTTAGCGATCGGTGTCGTAAGGTAAAGAAATACAATGGCGAGTGCTGTAGCTATGGCATGACCAGCCCTGTAGATGTGGTAATGCAACTGCTTGTAGATGAAGACGTAGAGTCGCTGGGCCACAGAATGATACTGCTGGGCAGCTATAAGAAGATAGGTGCAGCCACCCGCACACACACGGCCTACCGAACCAATTCGGTGCTCGATCTGTCGTTCTGATAGTCCGGCATCGGCTGACGAATATCATGCCGTTTTACGTGTCACCACGCACAATTTAACACTTGATTTTGCGGGTTTGTTGGTAGCTTTATAGAAAGAAAAAAGCACATGGAAACCAAAGCAGCTATGACCGGCGGATCGTTCCTGATACAACCTTCAGGATGGGAAGATATTTACACCCCGGAAGACTTCAATGAGGAGCAGCATATGATCATACAGATGTGTGATGAATTCCTGGACAAAGAAGTTCTGCCGCACATTGTGGACATAGACCTGCAAAAGGACAATATTATGCCCGGCCTGCTGGATAAAGCCGGTGCGCTGGGTCTGCTGGGCGCTGCCTTCCCGGAAGAATACGGAGGTCTCGGCAAGGATTTCGTGACAGCCACACTCGTGAATGAATGTCTGGGTGGTGGTCACTCTTTTGCTGTGGCCATGGCTGCCCACAATGGTATTGGTTCTCTGCCTATCCTGTACTTCGGCACCGCAGAGCAAAAGGCGAAATACATACCCAAACTGGCCACCGGCGAAATGAAGGGCGCCTATGCACTCACGGAGCCCAATTCGGGCTCTGACGCACTGGCCGCGCGCACCACCGCTACCCCATCGGCCGACGGGCAGACCTACACACTGAACGGGCAGAAGATATGGATCACCAATAGTGGCTTTGCAGATGTTTTTACCGTTTTCGCCAAGGTAGACGGCGACAAGTTCAGTGCCTTTATTGTGGAGCGCAACACACCCGGACTATCGTTCGGCGAGGAGGAACACAAGATGGGGATCAAGGGAAGCAGCACGCGTCAGGTGTTCTTTGAGAACTGCGTCGTACCGGCCGGCAATCTGCTTGGCGAAATTGGCAAGGGACATATCATTGCCTTCAACATATTGAACATCGGCCGGCTGAAACTGTGCGCTGCCGCCATGGGGGGAGCCAAGCGGGCACTGGCAACAAGCGTGGCCTATGCAAAGACACGTGAACAGTTCAAAACGCCTATCGCAAACTTTGGCGCCATACAACACAAACTGGCCGAGATGGCCATTCGCATATTCGCGTCTGACACTGCACTATATCGCACTGCGGCATGGATAGACCATAAAGAACAGGAACTACAAGCAGCAGGCAGGGAAGACGCCCTGTTGGGTGCAGCCGAAGAATACGCCATAGAATGCGCCATGCTGAAGGTATTGGGCAGCGAGGCATTGGATTATGTGGTGGACGAGGGCGTGCAGATACATGGCGGAAATGGCTTCTCTGACGAGTACAACATATCAAGGGCGTACCGCGACAGCCGTATCAATCGGATATTCGAGGGCACCAATGAGATCAACCGTCTACTGATATTGGATATGTACCTGAAACGCGCCATGAAGGGACGCATAGACCTGATGAAGCCGGCCATGGCAGTGCAGCAGGAACTGATGAGCATTCCGGACTTTGGGGAGGACGATACCCCGTTTGCAGCCGAGCTGAAAGCAATAGCCAATTTCAAGAAGGCGATACTGATGTGTGCCGGTGCAGCCGCACAGCAACTGATGATGCAGCTGGAACATGAGCAGGAATTGCTGATGTATCTGGCAGATATGGCGATAGACACCTTCCAGGCTGAATGTGTGGTGCTGAGGGCAATGAAAATGACGCAAACAGGTCATGCCGATGCGGCAATTGCCACGGATATGGCACGAACCTTCCTCTACGATGCGGCAGACCGGATCAATCACGCAGGGAAAGCCGCGGTCAACGCATTTGCAGAAGGAGACACGCAGCGCATGATGCTGCTGGGAGTGAAACGCTTTACCAAGGTGGGCAATTTTAATACCAAAGAAGCCCGCCGCCGTATAGCGAAACGTGTGACAGAGGCGGGGAAATACTTTTTATGATCAGTATTTTATCGTAAACTGACTATTTGCACATCTTATATAGCTCATAGGAGTTATACGAAATTACAGCTAATCCAATACCTCCAATTAAAAGAAACCACGCAAGGGACCCCTGTTCGTTGATTGGTTTGCGAATGTCTATGTCCAGATACATATATGCAGTGTCAGACAATCCATAAACTTGTATTACCCCATAGGTGACGTACTTGTCGGTAAAACTCAACTGCATCTGTCTGTTGATATGTTTATTAAATTGGTCGGAATTGATCGTTATGTAGACAGAATCTCCGCGTTTCATATTGGATTCAATCCCATAAATATCAGCACAATTGTAGTATCTATATATTTCAAATATCAAATCCGGGTACCTTTTCAACTTGAACCTAACCGAATGACTTCTCGTTTTATGAACAATAGGATCTTCGGCAAGTATTCCAGGCACTGTGCTTAGAGTCATATTTTTGAATTCATGATTGGGGTAGAAATAGTCTCTACCACTAAACCACAGGAATAAAAACCCAAGAAATAAACCAACTACATTAAAGGTGGCATTTATTCGATCTACTAACGTGGATTGACTAATATTACCTTCATCTTTGCGAATAGTATTTCGCGTACCATCAATACCCCGTGATAAGATGTACTCTTTTATAACAGTATATCCTTCACCGGAGTGGGTATTCACTTTTATTTTTTTCCTATTGGCATACACAACTAACTCCTCAAACTTCGCATCAGTGTATTCAATTACCTCAACATTTGTTATATCCGAAAGGTAAATCCTGACTATAGGGAGTCCACAAAAAGAGTAGCGGACTAACTGATCCTCATATAGTTTCGTAATTCCGGAGAAAAAAAGATAAAATAAATTAAGAAGAGAAAAAAGACCGAAGAATGCACTTACGAACAGTGGGGCTATTTGTGGATAAATGCCATTTTCAAATGCCCACAAAAAACAAAAAACACTTGGTATCGCAAACATGATAGTTCCAAATATTGGAAACAGAGCATGCCAGGAAAGGCCAACTGTTTTTGCAACTACTTTCTCCACTGGAACAAGCTATTCAATCATTTATTAAGTACTATTTACTACGCAATATTTCGGAAAAAACAGCTAATGTTCGCACTTGAAACGGAGGGAATTCAGAACTATTCAGTGCAAGTAATGCCGCATCATTGCTGACAATGTAATCTGCATTTGCGGCAAGAAATGCATCGGCAAATTTGTTGTCGTCAATGTCTTTGGTCACTGCATTGAAATTGAAGAAAATGCTCGTGTACACTACGTTTTCCGCCCTCACAAGACGGGCCAATAAATTTTGAGTGACATCAGGCCCCCACTTATCCAAAAACACTTCTTCATATTCCAAAAGTATCTCGGTAGAAAAACACAACGTAATTTCTCCGTTTAAAAAACTGTCGAAAACGTTTCGATACAGAGACTTTTTGCCAATACAACTGATAAAACAGTTTGTATCTAAAACTACTCTCATTTACTGCCGGTCGGTTTAGGCGCGTTCAACCAACTCTCATACACTTCGGCATTGTAGTTCCGTTGTGACTCTACGCTTCCGATAGCGTCATCCAGCTTTTTTTCAAGGTAAAAGTTGATCAGAGAGTCGATCTCTTTTAACTCCTGTTCATTACGCAAATACCTGAACGACTTGATCAAGTTCAGTTGAGCATCAGTAAGTTTGTCATGGGGTGCATTTTGCATAAATGTAAATTTAAGACAAATTCACCACGAAATGCGGGCATGACTGCAATACGAGAGCCGGAAAAACAAAAAAATGGCACCATTCCGGTTGCCACACTAAGAAATTGACAAAAAATTTCCGATATTAGCTGCGATTTATAACAACTGAACATCAAGCAAGCCAACTTATGAAGATCAGAATATTGAGGGTACTTATTTTACTCTTTTTGATGACCAACCTCAGCAGTTGTTTCATGGGCACCTGGCAACGCTACCACCACAAGAGCCACTATGTGAACAAGAAGCACTACCGCTCTTACCACAAACACCACAACCGAGACTGGTAACGGTTCATCAGCCTATTTTTTCACATCTTTTGCAGTATTTGGCCGTGTTGTGCGCTGTAGTTTCGCATTACAGGTGACAGGTACTACCTTTGCACACTCGTATGATACAGGTACAGATCATCAACAAATCGCCGCATGCATTGCCTGTCTACCAAACATCCGGTAGTAGTGGCATGGACCTTCGTGCTTGGCTGCCTGAGGCAGTAACGCTTCAGCCCCTTGAGCGACGCATCATCCCCACGGGATTATACATGGCATTGCCGGTTGGCTTTGAAGCCCAGATACGCCCCCGCAGTGGCCTCGCCATCAAGCGCGGGCTTACGGTCATTAACTCACCAGGCACAATAGACAGCGACTACCGTGGCGAGATAATGGTGGGCATTATCAACCTGTCGGGCGAGGCACAGACCATTGAAGACGGAGAACGCATTGCACAGATGATAGTTGCCGCCTACGAAGTAGTGGAATGGGCGCCGACCGACAACCTTGACGAGACCGCCCGAGGAGCCGGTGGTTTCGGACATTCGGGAACCAGATAAGACCTATCATATCGATCAACTGAACTTTTACACCGATACACTAAAACAAAGAGACTAATGAACATCATTATACCAATGGCAGGAATGGGAAAACGCATGAGGCCACACACCCTCACTACTGCAAAACCCCTGCTGCCTGTTGCCGGAAAACCAATTGTACAGCGCCTCGTTGAAGACATTGTGGCTACGAGCAACGAAAAAGTTGAAGAGATCGCATTTGTCATCAGCCCTGCCTTCGGCAAGGAGGTGGAAGACCATCTGTGCTCTGTAGCGGAAACGCTGGGCGCAAAGGGCAAGATATGCTACCAGGAAACGCCATTGGGAACTGCACACGCTATACTATGCGCTGCCGACACCCTGTCGGGCAATGTATTCATAGCTTTTGCCGACACCTTGTTCAAAGCTACTTTCAGCATAGATACGCATAAGGATGCTATAGTTTGGACACAGAAAGTGGAAGATCCGTCTGCGTTCGGCGTAGTAAAAATGAACGATGCAGGTGAGATAGAGGCCTTTGTCGAAAAACCTAAGGAATTCGTATCAGACCTTGCCATTATAGGCGTGTATTACTTCCGCGATGGAGACCGTCTGAAAAAAGAACTGAAACGACTCATTGACAACGACATTAAACTGAAGGGCGAGTACCAACTCACGGATGCCATGGAGCACATGCTGCGCAATGACGTAAAGTTCTATACCGGACAGGTGGAAGAATGGCTGGATTGTGGCAACAAGGACGCGACAGTGTATACCAACGGAAGAATACTTGACATCAAGCAGAACAAGGAACAACTCATTGACCCATCTGCAGTGGTTACGAACTCGGTGATCATTCCGCCTTGTTATATAGGCAAGGGTGTAATGGTGACGAATTCCGTGATAGGTCCGTTTGTTTCGCTGGAAAAGGGCGTTTCTGTGGTGGATTCCCGCATCAGCAACAGCATCATCCAGTCTGACAGTGTTGTTAAAAATGCTTGTATCGACAACTCTATGTTTGGTAAAAGTGTAACTTACATAGAGAAAGCTGATGAATTGAGCATCGGCGACTTCTCTACGCATATATGAGACTACGCACCTACTTTATTGCCCTGATAAGCGGACTTGCAACGGCCAACGTGCCATTGCATGCCCAGAGTATCAAGATCACACCCGGAGTGTCGCCCGCGCAAGGTGCACCATCTTCCGACAGCGTACAGAAGGAAGAAGACATTGCAGAGACCGTTGAAGGCAAACGCGCTCAGACCGACGAGCTATACTTTGAAGCACTGAAAGCAAAATTGCATGCCGACGAAAAGCAACAGGAGGTATTGCTGAAACAATACATTGCTAAACGCCCCGAAGTTGCCGCCGCGCATTTTGAACTGGCAAAGATCTACACCGATCAGAAGAAGAGTGAACTGGCACTTACAAGTATCAAAAAAGCTATGTCGCTTGATGCCGGCAACAAATGGTATAAAGAAGCATATGCGCAGGTATTGGTAGGACTTGGAAAGTATGTAGACGCGGCCAATGTATATGCTGAACTTACCGAGTTGGAAAAGCGCGACGAGGAATATCCGGTTCGCGCGGCCGAGTACTTCGAAAGAGCCGGCAAAAACCAGGATGCCATCAAATACCTTGACATCGCGCTGGTACGCAATATTGATGACGAAGACCTGCTGGCCCACAAGATGCAGTTATATCTGAACATGAACGATGTTCCGAAAGCGGCGGCAGTAGTGCAGCAAATGATCGACAGCGATCCTCGCAACGGCAAGTACTACAAGCTGATGGGCGAATTGTATGACAACAACAACCAGCCCGAAAAAGCAGCGACGGTTCTTGAAGGCGCGCTGAAAAAATTACCAAACGACCCTGCAGTGCAATTGGGCCTTGCCGGGCATTACCTGCGCAAGGGCGATACTGCCCGCTATAAGTCTTATGTAAAACAGGCCATCACCAACACCGGCATGGAAACCGAGCTGCAGCTGGAACTACTGAAGGCGTACATACAGACCATGCCCGATGAAACAACCGCATTGGCCGAAGCATTGCCACTAATTGCGAAACTAGCAGAACAAGGCCCTGCCGATGCGCAGATACTGGAATACTATGGCGAAGCACTGGAAGGCAGCAACCTCACCGACAGTGCCATTGTAATGTATAAGCGATCACTTGCACTAAAGCCGTCCAACTTCTCTGTTTGGGCACGACTGCTGGGCAACTACCAGGAAAAGAAATATGCCGACTCGCTGATAAAGACGAGCGAGCGCGCCATCAAGCTATTCCCGAGCCAATCTATCACCCATTTTTACAATGGCATAGGATATCTGAACAAGGGAAATTTCCCTTCGGCCATCAAGGCTATCAATCGCGCCATTGACCTGCAACCGGAGTCAGACAAAGAGGTACTGGCGCAGATGTATAGTACCCTTGCTGATGTGTACTACAACAATAAACAGTACCCTCAGTCTGACGAAACGTTTGAAAAAGCACTCGGCCTCGACGCCAATAACGCCACGGTACTGAACAACTACGCCTACTACCTTTCTGAACGCGGAGTGCGGTTGGATGATGCCGAAAAGATGTCAAAGAAGTCGCTGGACCTGCGCCCGAATGAGGTGAACTTCCTCGACACCTATGCCTGGATATGGTATAAAAAGGGCGACTACGAAAAAGCTAAGACGTACATAATGAAGGCGCTGACCGTAGTAAAAGACGGAAGTGCCACCCTTTGGGACCACCTCGGCGACATACTGTACAAACAGAACGACAAACAAGGTGCAATAGACGCGTGGAAAAAAGCAAAAGAAAAAGGCAGTGACGATAAAAACCTGGACAAAAAGATCAGCGAAGGAAAGCTCTATGAATAATCTTACCCGATACAGCATGCTGCTGGCGATGCCGTTTTTGTTATCGTCATGCTCTTCAAAACTGTTCAGCAAAAAGAAAAAAAGTAAACAGGATAGTGCTGTTGTAACGATAACTGATACTGCCGCAAAAGCGCCGACGCCCGTGGTTACGGGCGCTCCGGTTGCTACGCCCGCCCCCACCCCGCTTACCGATCTGTTGATGCCGCTGTGGAATAAACGTATCAACTACAAGACATTCACAGGCAAAGCGAAGGTGAGTTTCGAAGGCCCGGACGGCACCGCAGACTTCTCAGCCAATTTCCGTATTGCTAAAGACAGCATTGTGTGGGTACACATTACGGCACTTGGTGGGCTTTACCCGGTGGCGCGCATGGTAGTAACTCGTGACAGTTTCTTCATGGTCAATTACAAAGACAAAGAAAAGACACTCATATCGCTGAATGATGTAGCCCACATACTACCGGTACCGGTTAAGTTCTCTCAACTGCAAAACCTTTTCGTGGGCGATCCGCTTGCCGATGGACGCCTTACGACTGCCGAGGCAAAAGACTCGTCATGGCAACTGCATACCGAAGACGAAACCTATTTACAGGACCTCAGCTACCTGAAGTCGGACAGCACTATAGCCATGACCAATCTGCGCACCAAAGCTTCCAATGGGCCTACGGCACTCATAGACTACCGCAACTACGAAGTGATTTCTGACCGCAAGGTATCTACCGGTCGCACTGTTCATTTGCAGAACGGCGTGAAGACGTACACCATTGACATGGAGTTGCAGAATACAGAGTTTGACAAAACACTGGAATTCCCGCTGACAATACCGGCCAATTACACCCTTAAGAACTAATGATACCAGTCGACCTGTTTTTGCAATGGTTTGACTAACTTACATGTGCAATGCCAAATCTCTACATTGTTTCGGGATGTAACGGTGCCGGTAAAACCACGGCGAGTTTCACTATTCTACCGGTGATACTCAATTGCCGAGAGTTTGTAAATGCCGATAACATTGCCGCCGGACTGTCACCCTTCAACACAGAAAGTGTTGCTATTGAAGCCGCACGCATCATGCTGCATCGTATAGATGAACTGCTGGAAGAAGGTGTAGATTTTGCAATAGAAACAACCCTGGCTACCCGCAGCTATGTATCGCTGGTGCATAGGGCGCGCGGATTGGGGTATAAGATCACGCTGATCTACATTTGGCTCAATGACCCCGAATTGGCACTTCAAAGGGTTGCCGAACGAGTGAAAAATGGAGGCCATAATATCCCCGAAGATGTTGTCAGAAGGCGATATACAAAAGGAATTAAGAACCTTTTTAACCTATTTATGCCTATATGCGATGTCTGGATAGTCGCCGACAACTCGCTTAATGACTTGGAATTAATAGCCAGAAAAGGGGCTGATTTTGATATTATTGTAGAAAATCACGACATTTGGAGTGAAATTAAAAAGCTGGTATGAATACAAATCAGGAAAACGCTGAATTGTTGGATAAAATAGCCGAAGGCCTGAAACTGGCTATCCGTAAGCTTTATGAGAAAAAGGCAGCTAACAATGAAATGGCTGTGATTTCTGAAAATGGCCAGATCAAATGGCTCCCTGCCCGCGAACTGCTGGAAAGGCAGAAAAACAAGAAATAGACTGCCCTATTTCCCCAATTTTACTTTAATTATCCTTTCCGTTGGCTCCTGCCAATTCATTGCGTTCATTACCTTTGCGCCATGAATCGCGAACAACTTGTTGCAACCATATTTGAGAAGAAGTCTGTACTGTGTGTAGGTCTCGACACGGACCTTTCTAAGATCCCTCAACACCTGCTGCAGGAAGAAGACCCCGCATTCGCATTCAACAAGGCTATCATCGATGCTACAAAAGACTATGCCGTTGCCTACAAGGTAAATACTGCCTTTTACGAAGCTCAGGGCATAAAAGGCTGGCAGACTATGGAGCGTACACTCAACTACATTCCCAAGGGCATTTTCACGATTGCCGATGCCAAACGCGGCGACATTGGCAACACATCAGAACAATATGCCCGAACATTCTTCCATACCTATCCTTACGACAGTGTAACGGTAGCCCCCTACATGGGAGCCGATAGCGTGAAACCTTTCCTCCAGTTCGAAGGTAAGTGGAGCATAGTGCTGGGGCTTACCTCGAATGCAGGCAGTGCCGACTTTCAGCTACAGCAGTGTGGCGATGAGCAACTGTACCGGAAAGTACTGAAGACGGTGGCATCGTGGGGCACGCCGGAGAACATCATGTTTGTGATAGGTGCCACCCGCAAAGAACAACTGCAGGAAGTGCGTGCATTGCTACCCGATCACTTCTTCCTCGTTCCCGGAGTGGGCGCACAGGGCGGCGATGTACATACCGTGTGCAGCAATGCATTTAATAAAGACGCTGGTCTGCTCATCAATGTTTCAAGAGGCATAATTTATGCAGGAAATGGTACCGACTTTGCAGAGAAAGCAAACGCTGAGGCGCATAAGTACCAGCAGGAAATGGCCGTATTTTTCTAAGAGATCAACTCCCGATAGCTTGAAGCGCGCGTTCTATCTGACTGAAATGGCGCACTTCGTGTGCCACCAGAAAACGGATGGCATCGCCCAGCTTTATAGTAATGAACTTTGAAATGGTAATGGGTATACGTACAGATGCTATGTCTACGTCCTTCATCTGCTCCAGCAACTCCAGCAATTTGCGCTGATCAGCTATAAACTCACTCAGTACTTTTGTGGCATCCAACGTCTCCGACGGGATATGCCCCTTCATCGCGCTCATCTTGTTGGTGACTGCACCGGTGGTCTTTACCTGAGAGTACATGGAATTGACAAAGTACTCGCCCAGCCATCCGGGCTTGAATTGTTTTTTGCCGCTCACCCGCCCCACCTTATTCAGCATTTGTGAAGCGAGTGGGATATAATAACGGTCGTAGGTATTCAGGTGTTCAACTATCTGCGCCACACTCCACTTGCCGGGTGCGGGTTGTTTGTTCAATTGCTCGTTACTCAGCGCGCTCAACTCTGTGATGCGCTGAACAATGGTGTTCACCTCAGCACTTAGGCTGTCAATAAGTTCCATTGAATCGAAAGTGCGTGCCATAGCCGGATTTTTGGCAAAACTAATCAGGTACGATAACCGAAATCTTGGTGTACACCAAGATTTATCAGAGCCTTACCTTACCCAGCAACTTACTGAAATTGGTTGGGTCAACGCCTATGTAAGACGCGAGGTACTTATGCGGAACCAGATTTAGCACATGCGGACTGCGGCGCAGCAGCGTAGTAAACTTCTCCTCAGCCGAATAGGAAAGTATCTCTATGTGTCGCTGCAATGTATCGGCCAAGACTCGTGTCAATGCCAGACGCACCCATGTTTCTATGCTGCGATGTTCGCGCATGAGCATGGCCATATCGTTATAATGAATGCGAAGGCATCGGCTGGCAGTAAGCGCCTCCAGGTCGAACGCGGAAGGCTGCTGCAAAAAGAAGCTATCTATAACGCCGGAAAAAGAACCTGCATAGGAAAACACCAGAGTCACTTCCTTGTCATCGTGCGTAACGCAGGCCCGTTGCACACCATCAAGCACCAGATACAGATACTTCTCGGTATCGCCCTGGCGGGTGATGATCTCCTTGCGCTTTATCTTTACTTCGGTCCACGGCGCGGCAAATGCCTCAAAGGCTGCATCATCTACCTCACCAAACGAGTGTACCAGTTTCCGCAGTATAGGTATGTGATCGGACATAACTTGCTATAATAGCAAATATAACTATCATGGTCAGTTTATTTATCAAAAACGGGCACATGGCACATGCCGACGCGCAGCTTTGACCGACGAATTGATGTAGGTGAGTGCAACTTCGAAACCGCCGTTACCGTTGGCAGCTGCATTCAACGCCGAAATATTGTATTCGTAAGCCAAACCTACCGTGACAGATCCTTTCTTTAAGCCCGCGCTTATTGTCATCAGATCGCCCTTGTTATACCACAACCCGAAAAACATGGAAGACGTTGGAGTAAACCCGTACAAGAATTCATTCCCAACGATATAGCCCACATAACGCGCCCCAAAGTAGGTGCTCTCCCGCGTTGCATATACAAAGGCCGGCCGAAATAACATTCGTTCACCCACTGCAATGTGACCGCCTGCCAGGAAGGTGTATTTCCGATCAAGCCCAACTAGTGACCTCTGCCTTTCCAAAAGTACATCTCCCGCTCCATTGAGATTCGAAGAACTAAAGCCCAGCAGGTATCCCATCCCCTTACTGACAGACCTTGAATAGGTGATTCCTGCATTAACCAAATAGCTACTCACTGAATTACCGGTGCCAAGCACATAAGGTGCGGTTGTTGCGGGACCCGCAAAATACATTCGAAACATATCCATGTAGTACTGCGCATAACTACCCTGAATCCCTATTGCCAGCTCGCCACCCTTGCCTTTTGCATGTGCACTGTCGGAACCAAACCTTTTATGATAAGATGCGCCTATTACTCCATTAACAATATTGAGAATGCCATCGCCGGTCTTACTCTGTGTAAAAGCAAGTCCGGCTCCGAAATAGTCGCCCTTTCTGCCGGTGAACACCGGTGCATCAGCCGACGCATGCACACTGGAGAAAGGCGCCTCTGCACCGGTCCATACTCTCCTGTATGCGAAACTCCCACGTATATTTCCTTCAAACGACCCCATCAATGCCGGATTGAGCAACAGCGGTGTTGCAGTGAACTGCTTGTATGGAATCTCCTGACCCGACGCGGAAGCAGAGCCCCAAATAGCGGCAAGTAACAAAAGACGTAGTGTGTACAAATTCATAGCGTTATACCGTTGTTGAAAAATTGCAACAACAATATAACGCTTCACTTTAATAAATAGTACTTACTCCTACCTCCCGAATTTATTCTTCAGGGCGCTCAGCGCATCGTTCATGCTCACCGGCGCATCCTTTGGCGCAGGTTTGGTATTGTCACGCCTGCCGCCTGCGGGCTTTCCTTGCCTTTGCGCAGGCGGGTCTTGTGTCTGCTTTATAGAAAGGGCTATGCGCTTGCGCGCCACTTCTACCTCCAGCACCTTTACCATCACTTCCTGATTCAGCTTCAATGCTTCTCCGGGGTCGGTTATGTATTTGTGTGCTATCTCAGACACATGCACCAGTCCGTCTTGCTTCACCCCTATGTCCACAAACGCTCCAAAACGGGTAAGGTTGGTCACTATGCCGGGCACTATCATACCTACATGCACATCTTCTATGCTGTAGATATTCGCAAACTCAAACTGGCGCACCTCGCTGCGCGGATCGAGACCCGGCTTCTTCAATTCGTTCAGTATGTCCTGCAATGTATGCATACCCGTAGCATCCGATATGTATTTGCGTACGTCTATCTGCTTGATGAGCGATTCGTTACCCACCAGCTCCTTTACTTTGACACCCAGGTCTGCTGCCATCTTGCTCACAATTCCATATGCCTCCGGATGCACTGCACTGGCGTCCAGCGGGTCTTCTCCGTCTTTTATACGCAGGAAGCCCGCACACTGCTCGTACGCCTTCGCTCCAAGGCGCGGAACTTTAAGCAGCTGATTGCGCGACGTAAATCGACCTATCTCGCCACGGTACGCAACTATGTTTCCCGCTATGGTAGGGCCAATGCCACTAACATAAGCAAGCAGATGTTTGCTGGCGGTATTCAGGTTCACACCCACGGCGTTCACACAGCTCACCACCGTCTGGTCCAGCCTTTCTTTCAGGCGCACCTGATTCACATCGTGCTGATACTGCCCCACTCCTATGCTCTTCGGATCTATCTTCACCAACTCTGCCAGAGGGTCCATTAGTCGACGACCAATACTGGCCGCTCCACGCACAGTAATGTCCTGATCAGGGAACTCTTCCCTCGCTATCTCTGATGCCGAATAAATAGACGCGCCGTCTTCATTTACCAGAAATACAGGTAGCCCGAGATTCAGCTTCTTGATAAACTGCTCCGTCTCGCGCCCTGCAGTGCCGTCTCCTATCGCTATGGCCTGTGTTTCATACTTCTGCACCAACCCACGCACCCTGTGCTCCGCATCTGCCAGCCTGCCGGGTTCGTGTATATAGAACAGATCGGTCTTCAACAGTGTTCCCTTTTCATCCAGACATACAACTTTGCAACCAGTACGGTATCCGGGATCTATTGCCAGCAATTTCTTGCTACCCAGCGGAGAACTCAACAACAACTGTCGCAGGTTCTCGGCAAATACATTGATAGCCTCCTCATCAGCCTTCACTTTCAGCGCCATCCGGAACTCGCTCTCCAGACTCACCTGCAACAGGCGGCGATACGAATCACGTATCGCCTTCTTCACCTGCTCCCCTGCCTCGTTACTGCTCTTCAGAAATACTTCTTCTATCAGCATCAGCGCCTCTTCTTCGCTTGGAGCAATGGTCAGTCGCAATACACCCTCCATAAACCCGCGCATGATGGCCAGCATACGATGCGATGGTATTTTAGATACCGGCTCCGAAAAATCGAAGTAGTCTTTGTACTTCACGCCTTCTGTTTCTTTATCTGCAAGTACCTTGCTTTGCACCGCAGCTTTCTCTTCAAACAGCCTCCTCATACCCGCACGCACATGCGCGTCTTCGTTCACCATTTCTGCAATAATGTCGCGGGCACCCTGCAATGCTTCCTCCGGCGTTTTCACCTGCTCATTCAGGAAAGCGGCCGCTTCAGTAAGCGGATGAATATTGCCCTGCGCCAGCAACAACACAGCCAGTGGTTCCAATCCGTTCTCACGGGCGGTCTGCGCCTTCGTTTTGCGCTTGGGTTTGTATGGCAGATACAGGTCTTCCAGTTCCGCAACTGTTGTAGCGGCATTGATCTTTGCCTGCAACTCTTCATTCATTTTACCTTGCTCGGTAATGGTCTTTTCTATAAATGCTTTCCGCTCGGCAAACTCCTGCTGGCGGGCAGCCTCATCTTGTATATTCTGTATCTGCACCTCATCAAGCGCACCTGTCTTATCCTTCCTGTATCGGGCTATGAATGGAATCGTTGCGCCTTCGGCAAGCAGTTCCAGCACCGCTGTCACATCATTCGTTCTTAGATTCAGCCTCGCGGCCACGCTTTGTGCATAACTGATCATCACTTCTCTGTTTTGGCCTGCGAATGTAGCAGGATAGACCCAAATGCAAAAAGATAACTTTTTGCCAATTATAACATGTTTACCCCATGCCCGTCCCGCCTTTTGCCCATCCGTTACGCACCTATTGTTATCTTTACGCCCGATGAAAAGGTTCCTGTTCTCTCTGCTATCTGCTGTTGCAATTTCCACATCTGCCCTGGCCGCCGGTGCCGACACGCTACTGATCACCCCGTTCGAGCGGTCGAACGGCAAACAAACAGCTACCTATGCCGAAATGACCGAGTTCTACAAGCGACTGGGTGGCATGTATGGCACCATAAGCATAGGTGAAATGGGCCCGGCCGACAATGGCTATCCGCTCCGCTATATCGCCTTTACCAACGATGGTAAATTTGAGAAGGACGACATCAGGAATAGCGGCAAGCTGGTAATTATGATCAACAATGGCATACACGCCGGCGAACCCGACGGAATAGACGCATCGATGATGTTGCTGCGCGATGCCGCCACCGGAAAGATAAAAGTGCCCGACAATGTCATATTGGTAGTTGTTCCTATTTTCAACATCGGTGGCATGCTGAACCGCAACAGCTCCAGCCGCGCCAACCAGAACGGCCCCGAGAGTTATGGATTTCGGGGAAATGCACGCAATCTGGACCTCAACCGCGACTTTATTAAGTGCGATGCAGCTGAGACACTGGGATTGTGCGACCTCTTTACACGCATGAACCCCGATATTCTATTGGATAACCACGTGAGCAATGGTGCCGACTACCAGCACACTATGACCTTGCTGGCCACACAACACGACAAACTGGGCGGCGAGACCGGAACCTATATGTACAAGACCTTTACACCCGCTATTTATGCCGAAATGAAGAAAATGGGGTACGATCTTCTGCCTTATGTCAACGACTTCAGTAATTCAGCAGAAAAGGGCTGGCACGAGTTCCACGAGTCACCACGTTTCCTGAGCGGCTATGCAGCTCTATTCCAAACCATCGCATATGTGCCCGAGGCCCACATGCTGAAGCCCTTCAACGAACGAGTAAAGGCTACATACGACCTGATGAAGTGTGTCGTAAAACTGGGAAGCGAAAACATTACCGCGATTAAAAAAGTACGCGCAACCGATCGTAAGAATCTGATGACACAGAAAGAATTTGCCCTGGAATGGAAAGTTGACACCACTCAGGCCGACACCATCACTTTTCATGGCTACGAGTCGGGCTACAAACCGAGCGAGGTGAGTGGCCTTCCGCGGCTGTACTACGATCGAAACAAACCATTCGTACGTAAGATCCCGTTTTTCGATCACTATCGCCCCACACAATCTGTCACCGCACCCAAAGCATACATCATCCCCAAGGCATGGACGCCGGTCATCATCTGCCTCAGGGCCAACGGCGTGAAGATGCAACGCGTGAACTATGACAGCACCATGGAAGTAACAGCCTATCACATAGACAATTATGAGACTGTAAAACGTCCTTACGAGCGCCACTACCTGCACTACAACGTGAAGGCAACGCCTTACAAAACCAAAATTCCGGTGTCGCAGGGGGACTATATTGTGTGGCTGGGCCAACCTGCTAAACGCTATATCATCGAGACATTAGAACCTACAGCACCAGATGCGTTCTTCGCCTGGAACTATTTCGATGGCATCCTGCAACAGAAAGAGGGTTACAGCGCCTACGTGTTTGAAGACCTTGCCGCTGATATGCTGAAGAAAGACCCTGCACTAAAAGCAAAACTTGAAGAGAAAAGAAAAGCCGACCCTGAATTCGCTAAAGACGGTGGCGCCCAGCTCGACTTCGTGTACCGCAACTCTCCCTACTTTGAGCAGGAATACCTGAGGTATCCTGTATACAGGCTGGAATAGCACTCTCGGCAAACATGGCACGAAAGTTGTTTTAAGGTGTTTGTCGTTCTCCCTGCGGCAATTACTTATGAAACATACCACCCTCACGTTTTTCCTTTCGATCGCTGGCTACGTTGCCGGCGCACAAGTCCAAAAAGGCGACTTCCAGACCGACTTTGGATGCGGAATCAACTCCATACAACAGACAACCAGAGCCACCATCTTCGGTGGGGGCTCTAACTATACCCGCGTGAAGTATGCAACCATTATCGGCATCCTCAACCTGAAGTATTACATCTCAAATGAGATAGCGATCGGATTCTCAGCAGGACTACAGGAAATGGCGACTAACTATTACAACGGAATCAGCAGCCCATATATGCAAACTCAATACAAAATGCTGACGATGTCGCCCGAGATTGTGGGTAACTATCAGAACAAAAAGAACGTGCGGCTCTACGGCACCGGCAGTATCGCAATGGCCTTTGTCCAGACCATGAGTTCCACCTATCGCGTGCAGGGCCATGAATACCACAAGGGCATGAGCTTTAACTTTCAGCTTTCACCTATTGGCATCAGTGTGGGCCGTACATTATCGTGCTATGCAGAGATCGGAATCGGGTACAAGGGATTCCTGAACGGCGGATTATCATACCGTTTCAAACATAGAGATAAAGAAGTAAAGAATCAGTAATAACGCTATTACGGCGCCAGGCGCGACCTGTGCCACGAAGATCCGTTACGTTTAAACAGAATTCGGTCGTGCATACGGCTACTGCGGCCTTGCCAGAATTCTATCCTTTCAGGTATCACAATGTATCCACCCCAGTGTGCAGGCCTGGGTATCTTTATACCTGAGAACTCAGCCTCATACTTCGAATAATTCAACTCCAGGATGTTGCGGTGTGGTATCTCCCGGCTCTGTGGCGATGCCCATGCACCCAGTCTGCTCCCCTCCGGGCGCGAGTGAAAGTAGATATCACTCTCTTCGGCCGGCACTTTTTCAATGCGACCATCTATACGCACCTGTCGTTCCAGTTCCTTCCAGAAAAAGAGCAGTGACACGTTGGGGTTCTCAGCTATATGCTGCCCCTTGGCACTATCGTAGTTGGTAAAAAAAATAAAGCCCCGGTCATCGAGGCCTTTCAAAAGAACAATACGCGCATGCGGCCTGTTCTGCGCATCGGCAGTGGCCAGTGTCATCGCGTTGATCTCAGTGATCCTGGCTGACTCAGCCTCTTTGAACCATTTGCTGAAAAACGCTATCGGGTCAGTACCCGCAGTCTCCTCATCGAGAGCGGCAAGCATGTAATCCATGCGGATATCAGCAATATTCAATGGCTTATCAGACACAGTGTCAATTATTTTTCTGAATCGTCAGAGTTACCGGTGTACTTGAAACTTACGTACAGGAACTCGATAGCCAGAAGGAAGAAAAAGGTATATGTAAGTGTCGGGCCCACGCTGAGGTTAACAGTATCGTAGAAAGCGCCAAGGAACATTTGAGTCATTTTGGTTGATTTTGCGGTGCAATTTACATCTTAATAGCAGAAATAAAAAGGGATAACACCTTAGTTTTCCGCAGTTTTTTCATCGGGCGCCGGTATCGGCGTGAACAATGGGTTTTTCTTGCTCGTAGGCAGTATCACACCTGCGCTCAATATCAGCTCGTATGTGCCGAACGCCTGCCTTGCCCTGCCTTCATACACCCTCAGATTGCTATAGCGGGCATAATCCACTTTCTGAGAGAACTCCACATAGGCATACTTCATAGCGGTCACCCTCAAAGCTGTTTCCACGCCTGTGTTCCACCCGCCTATCTGAAAACCCATATTGTTGGCCTTGCCAAAAAGGCTGTTCTGCACGTGGGGAATCAGCGGTCCTATACCGGCCTTACCGGTCAGATCCACCTGCAGATTACGGTCGGGAGTGCGATACAGTCCCACTCTCTTCACGAGGTTAAACAACAGGAAATTGGCCCCGTTATTCAGGAAATAATAAGATCCCAGCGACTGCGCAAACATCACATTTTTGTCCACCGGCGCACCGGCCATAGTACCCTTGATATGTATGTTCTGGTTGTCGGTGACGATATACTTGGTGTGATCAAAGTTGATCTCGAAGGCCAGATCCTGCTTCTCATTGAAGTAATATCCCAGACGATAGTTGTATTGAGGTATCGTCAGCGCCATATTAAAAATACCCTCATCCCAGCCTCGATGATCCTGTGCGTGCACTTTCACCATACGATAATCATTCCCCAGCGAAGGTTGCTTCACTTTAATAGTTGATCGGGTATACCACTCTGTATTGTACCCCCAACCCGCATATATCGCGCCTACCCTCTTCTTTTTCTCCTTCGTTTGACCATCGGCTATTCCCGCCATCATCATACATGTCACCGCTATCGGTACCATCATGTATAAAATCCTCTTCATTTTACCTGTGTTGTTTGCGGCGCAAAGATATGTGTTACTACCCTATCCTCAACTGACACCCGTCAGCACAATAGACTCGCTTTCAAACATTTCAATTAATTTAGCATCATGACCCGGGCAAAAAAGAAAAAACACACGCGTTGGACGCTGATCATGCTGCTGATCATAGCAGGTATCTCCATCTTCGGTTTTTATGTGCTTTTCGGCCCGAACACAGGTGCGTTTACGCAAGACGAATATCTCTATATACGCACCGGCACCACCTACGACCAGGTCATTGAAACCCTTGAAGAGAGTCATATTGTTTCAGACCTGAATGGCTTCAAACTGGTAGCCAAGGCCATGAAACTGCAGGACAATATCCACCCCGGCCGATACAGGATCAAAAAACGCATGAGCAATTTCAACATTGTACGCATGCTCCGCTCCGGCAGTCAGGACCCCGTAAAACTTATTATCAACAAACTGAGAACTAAACAAGACTTCGCACGCCTTGTTGCCACCAACGTTGAGGCCGACTCATTCGAAGTAATGCGTCTGATGGGCGATTCGGTTTACCTTTCCGAGTTTGACGTGACACCCCAAACGTCTATGGCGCTCATCCTGCCCGACACTTACGAGTTGTACTGGAACTCTGATGCCGACAAGGTGCTCAGGAAGATCAGCAAGAACTACAAGCGCTTCTGGAACAAGACACGCACACAAAAAGCAACTGCCCGCGGCCTCACACCTGTTCAGGTATCGGTCATTGCCTCAATTGTAGAGGAAGAAACCAACATGAGCAGCGACAAGCCCAAGATCGCCAGTGTTTACCTCAACCGCATACGTGTGGGCATGCCACTTCAGGCCGACCCGACCGTAAAATTTGCCATCGGCGACTTCGCGATCAAGCGTGTCACCTCTGCCATGCTGCAATACAACTCTCCCTACAACACATACATGTATCCCGGGTTGCCTCCCGGACCTATCTGCACACCATCGCCATCAACCATAAATGCTGTACTAGATGCGCCACGCACCACTTACATGTACTTCTGCGCCAAACCGGACTTCAGTGGTTATTCTGCATTTGCCAGCAACTATAACGAGCAGATCAATAATGCCAATGCCTATCGCAGGGCATTGGACGCACGGAATATTCACTAAGCAAGTCACTTCTTTTCGCTGTTCAGCTGATTCTCTTTCATGATCATGTCCTTCACGATCAAGTCGAGCCTTGCCGCTGTTTCACCTATGCCGTCCAGTACGGTCTTGTTATCGGGGTCGGTGTAATCCTCAGCGTTGAACACTTCAACAAGCCCCAGAATGGTGGCCACGTGCCCGCTCACATCATGCGAATGACGATGGGCTATGTCGCCCATCACCAGCTTTTGCCTTTCGATACGCGCCAGGTGTTTGGCCTTCTCAGCCGCCAGTTCGCGCGAATATCGTTGTTGTGCCTGAAACTTGCGCACCACCACGACTATCACCACCAACAACAGAATAATAGCGATAATGAGTATGATCCTCTCATTCCTCTTTTGCGCAACCTCCAACTTCTCTATCTGTATCTGTTTATCTTTCAACAGCAACTCGCGCTCTGTTTCCAATGCCGCCATCTTCAACCGGTTCTCCTGCGAGTACACTGAATCACGGTACAGCACATGCTCCTTGTAACTCGCCAGCGCGCCTGCGTGATCGCCCATCATTTTATAGGCGTCGTGCAAGCCAAGGCTGAATTCGATCAGGTTGTCCAGCTGCCCAATTTGTTTACTCAGCTCAATCGATTGCTTCAGATACGTTACTGCTTTAGCCAGAAACTCGCCCCTGCTTCCCGACGGCAATACATGGCCGGGAATCCTTGTTGAGTCCATCTCGGAAGCTATGGCAATATACACGCCTCCGATATTACCCTGATTGATAGCCACACCTCCTTTGTCGCCCAGTTTAGAGAACATCTCCAGCGCCTTCATATCATACTCCAGTGCCTTCACATAATTGCCGAATTCCTTGTATACATTACCCTGATTGCCATAGTTTCGGGCGATGCCATCGTTGTCTTTCAGTTGCTCAAAGATGTACAGCGATTTATCATCATACTCCAGTGCTTTCTGATAGTCTTTCTTCAACAAGTATATGATGCCGATATTGCCATAATCGCCCGCGATATTCCCCGAGTCTTTTGCCTTCAAATCCATATCCAGCGCCTTCAGGTTGTATTCCAGCGCCTTTTCGAGATTACCCATTTCCTGATACAATACCGCAAGATGACTGATCACATTACCGTACAGATTGCTTGTGGGAAAGTCGACCAAAATGGCGAGTGCCTTATTGAAGTATTCGAGCGCCTTGGTATAGTCCGACTTATATTGGTAATTTACCCCTATTGAATTATAAGCAGCCGCAATGCCTCTGCGCTGGTTCAATGCGGTGGCCAGTTCCAGTTGCTGTTTACCATACTTGATACCCGCGTCCGGATCAATGGTGTGGTATCCGGTAGAAATAAGACTCAGCAACTTGATCTTATTGGTATCATCCTTAGCCTCGGGCAGCCGGGCCTCCAGAGAATCCAGCAACGCGCGCCCTTCCAACTGAGCAAAACACGGCATGGAAAGGACCATGCACAAAAAGAACAGAATTCGAACCATCGTGACGACAGGAGTATAACTGACGTAAAGATATAACTTCGGTGACCGTATATTATTAAAAACAACCATCGAAAACATTGTATTAACCAAATTCAAAAACCAAGCACGGGATTTCTCCCCTACTCTACCCCCGTGTTTTACCCGTTGTCGCTATATTTGACCACTACAATGACAGCCATCGACACCAAAGTACTGATAGTGGGCGCCGGACCGGCAGGAGCAGGCACTTCCTTCTTCCTCACCAAATTCGGCATTCCGCACATGGTCATAGACAAAGCCTCGTTCCCGCGCGACAAGGTTTGCGGCGATGCCTGCAGCGGCAAGACGGCGCTCGTCATCAACCGGGCCAACCCCGAATGGCTGTCGGAGATACTGGGCAAACCGGGCGACTTTCTCCCCTCTTGGGGGATCAAGTTCATAGCACCCAACGGACGGGACCTCGACATACCGTTCAATCCCAACCGCACACCTGAAAGCAAGGCACCGGGGTTCACTGTTCCGCGGCTGGACCTCGACGACTTCCTGTTTCGCAAGATGGCGTCCCCATACTGCACCATCCTTGAGCAGACCACCATCGATGAGATAGACCAACACAAAGACGGCGTGACGGTGATCGTTGACACAAAGGGCACCAAGACCCGCATCAACGCGGCAGTGATCATTGGGGCCGATGGCGATAAAGGCATTACACGAAAGCACTTTATGCCGGCCGGCGAGGAGTCGCCACGATCGTATGCTGTGGGGCTGCGCGCCTACTACGAAGGCATTACCGGCATGCACCCCGACAACTTCATAGAGCTGCACTTCCTGCCCGAGATGCTGCCCGGCTACCTTTGGATCTTCCCGCTGCCACATGGCCGCGCCAATGTGGGTGTGGGCATCCTGTCGGAGGTGATACGCGACAAGAAGATCAACCTGCGCGAGCAGATGCTGGCCGCCATCCGCAACAACCCGAACATAGCCCCCCGTTTTGCCAATGCCACCCTCATCGATAAGATACAGGGCTGGGGACTGCCGTTGGCCACCGAACGACGCCCCATGTCGGGCGATCGCTTTATGCTGGTGGGCGATGCTGCCTGCCTCGTTGACCCCTTCAGCGGTGAAGGCATCGGCAATGCGCTGTATAGCGGCATGCTTGCTGCCATGGCCATCAACGAAGCACTACCGGCTAATGACCTTTCAGCAGCATTCTTCAAGACACACTATGACGATGTGCTGTACAAACGCCTTGGCGATGAGTTCCGCATCAGTACCACCCTGCAGCGCCTGTGCAAGTACCCCTGGCTCTTCAACTTTGTGGTGAACAAAGCTTACAAGAGCAAGTCGCTGCGGGATACGATCAGCTGCATGTTCACCGATATGGACCTGCGCGAACAGCTCAGCAAACCATCTTTCTACTTCAAGATACTCTTCAATAAATAGCAACAGGCCCGCAAATGCCGGGCCCGTTACTGAATGTTATCGAAACACCGTACTGTTTAGTCACCATCGCCATGCGAGTGGGTCTCTTCGTGCCATGGGAACGATTCGGCGTTCTTGCCGATCTCCCAGAAGAAACGACCGTGCTTGTTATCGTAGTTACCCGTTTCGTGCATGGTCTCAGCATCATACAAACGGCCGTTCACCATGGTATATTTAATGGACTCAGTATTACGTATATCCTCCAGCGGATTCTTGTCCATCACCAGCAGGTCGGCCAGCTTGCCGGGCTGCAGGGTACCTATCCAGTTGTCGAAGCCGAGGCTGCGTGCCGGATTGACGGTAGCTGTGCGCAAGGCTTCCATCGGCGTCATGCCACCCTGTGCCATCATCCATATCTCCCAGTGTGCACCTATACCCTGTATCTGACCATGCGCCCCCATATTGACGGCCACACCCGCGTCAGACAGTTTCTTCAGGCTGCGCGACACCAGCATGTGCCCGTTCTCGTACTCTTCTTCAGGCGCCATTACTCTGTGCCTTGCACGTGTGTCTATCACAGAGCGTGGCGTGAAGCGCAGCAGCCTTTCCTTCTCCCACACATTAGTGTGCTGGTACCAGTAGTACTCACCACACAACGAACCGTAGTTCACTATGAGCGTTGGTGTGTTGGCGGTTTTAGCATTCTTCCAGAACTGTATCACATCGTTATACAATGGCGCTACCGGAATGTTGTGCTCTATGGTAGTGTGTCCGTCCATCACCATACTCATGTTGTGGTAAAAGAACGAACCACCCTCGGGCACCACCTCTACCTTCAGCTCGCGCGCGGCCTCTATCACCATCTGGCGTTGCTCGCGGCGTGGCTGGTTGTAACTCTTCACACTGAAGGCGCCATAGGCCATAGTGCGGCGCAGTGCGCTCTTTGCATCCTCCAGCGAATTGATAACAGCTTTAAAGTCGCCATCGGCACCATACAATATTGTACCGGTGGAGAACACCCTTGGCCCCACCATGGTGCCACTCTTCACCAGTTCCGACTGCGCAAACACCATCTCGCTGTTGGCCGACGGATCGTGCATGGTAGTTACACCGTAGGCGAGGTTGGCATAGTAGGGCCAGTGCTTATCGGTAGTGAGCCCGTACCTGAAATGCCCGGCATGCGCATGCGCGTCTATGAAGCCCGGCATAATGGTCTTGCCCGCACAATTAATGGTTTTGGCACCTGCCGGTATGGCCACATTCTTGCCTACTGCATTTATCACATTTCCATCTACCAATACTGTAGCACCTTCCAGCACCTCATCGCCGTTCATAGTTATGACACGCGCATCGGTAAAGGCCACCACGCCGGTTGGTTTGTCGGTCCTGGCTGTGAGCCCCACAGAGATACCCGCCTCCGGCAGTTTGAATGTTGAGTCGGGCTTGCCGGCTATGAATTCAAAACGGTCGGCGAGGTCTATGGTATAGTATTGATCGCCCAGCGTGTAGTGGAGCTTCTTGTTGTCGGCACTCCAGTGCAGGTTGATGCCCGCATCTTTCGATACCCGCTTCAGCGGAATATCTGATCCGTCATCGCCCACCATCACCGGCTTGCCCGTTTTGGGGAATGCCGCCACATACACATTGTGCAGGTGCACAAAGGCCACCCAATTGCCGTCAGGCGATACTGTGAACTGGCTGGCGTACTTGCCCTTCACCAGCATACGCTCGTCGCTGCCATCGGTTTTGCAACTGCTGTAAGACTCTTCATACTGCCCCAGCTTGCCGCTGCCGCCCTGGAAGTAGATGCGGCTGCCATCGGCACTGAACACCGCGCCACCGCCTGTGTTGGTCACAAACTCTTCCTTACCGCCGCCTGCAGGCATCATGTAGATGCCCGGCTTCACGGTATAGGCATTGCCCATCTGGCCATTGCTGCCCTCTCTGCTGAACACGATCCACTTACCATCCCTCGAGAACGACGGTGTTCTGAAGATGCCCTTTGTGGTGGTGAGCACCTGCGGCTTCGACTTTCCGTCCAGCGACAGGCGGCAGATACTGCCCGTCAGCGTGTCGTTCCAGGTGACATATACTATCGACTTGCCATCGGGCGCAAACGCGGGCTCCGCCTCCTGCACCGTGGCAGTTGTCAGGCGCTCGGGTTTGCCATCGGGCAGTGTCTTCTTGTACAAATACCCCAGCGCGTTGAAGACCATCATCTTGCCATCGGGCGATGTCTTCGCATGGCGGATCACCTTCACCGTGAACTCATCCGCGTTCAGGTTCTGCGGGAAACGCACCACATCGGTCATGTGTTGTTTCACATTGCAGGTAAACGGTATCTCCGTTGCCTTGTTGGTAGTGTTCACATCCACCTTCATGATCTTGCCACCTGTCCATATCACCACCGCCTTGTCATCGGGCGTCCAGGCATAGCCTGTGTAAATACCGAATACCGTCCATGCCTCCATCTGGTCCTTGGTGAGCCCATCATATACCGGCCACTCCTCTCCGTTCTCCAGATTGCGCAGGTATAGCACCGTCTTGGTACGCACACGCTTCACAAACGCCATCAGCTTGCCGCTGTGCGAAAGCTGCGGCCGCACCGCACCGCCCGGTCCGCCGGTAACGGTCTCTATCTCGCCGGTCTCGCGGTCGTAGCGTTTGATGACAAAGATCTCGTTGTTGGGGTCTTTGTTATACTGGAAGTATCCACCCGGATACATATCCTCGCTGTAATAGATATACCTGCCATCGGGCGACACACAAGGCTCGTTGAGGTCCTGCTGGTCGTTCTTGCGCGATGTGAGCTGCACACCGCCACCACCCGATGTGTGGTACATCCACAATTCACCCGCACCCAGCGACCGCCCCGATGTGAAGTGCTTGCGCGCCACTATGTAGTTGTTGTCCACCCACACGGCATTGTTCAGTAAGCGGAAGTTCTCCTTCGTTATCTGGCGGGCATTGGTGCCGTCGGCATCCATCACCCATATGTTGTCGCCGCCACCCGCGTCTGATGTGAAGAGTATCTTCTTGCCATCGGGGCTGAAGCGGGGCTGCAACTCCATGGCCATACCCTGCCGCAGCACCCTTGCCGTACCACCCGTTGCGGGCATTATATAGATATCGCCCAGCAGGTCGAACACGATCTGTTTGCCATCGGGCGACAGGTCCAGGTTCATCCATGTTCCTTCATTCACCGTGAAAGACACATCGCGGCCCGGTGCGCCCGGCGCGTTCACGTCCCACTTCTTCTTCTCGTCCTTTTTGTCCTGCGCAACGGCACCTGTGCCTATGCCCAGCAGCATTGCCAATGCTATGGCTTTCTGAATTCGCATTTCGCTGTTTTTAAACATGCGTTAAAGATAGTCAGGCACAACCACAATATACCCCTGCGGCGGGGTGACTTTGGGGGGAGCCACCACCCGAATGTGTACAACATGTGTACTGCGCGGGGCGCCTGTCATTTATATATTTTTTGCCGTCTCTATTTCAGCTAACTTTATGAATATGAAGACGACAACCAAAGCTGCAGCATATTTTCTCTCGGGCCTGGCCATTGGTGCCGTGGTGGTAACCACTGTTGCCTCGCGCAAAATAGACCCCGCCACTACCCCTGTAGAGATGTCGGCAGAGGGTCGTCCGCACTACAAGTGGTATGCACCACATGTGCCCTCCTCTATCGACTTCTGCGGCGAGAATGTGCCGCTGGACCGCTGGGAGGTGCGCGAAAAACTGGACCGAGAACTGCTGGTGAACACCTACCTGCACGGCAGCCAGTTATATATACTGAAACTGGCCGGCCGCTACTTCCCCATTATAGAAGAGCGACTGAAGGCGAACGGCGTGCCGCCCGACCTTAAGTACGTTTGCGTGGCCGAAAGCGCCCTGCAGCAAAATGCATGGTCTTCGGTAGGGGCAGCCAGCTTCTGGCAGTTTATGAAGGACACCGGCCCTCGCTACGGACTGGAGATCAATGACGAGGTGGATGAACGCTTCAATGTGGTGAAGGCCACCGATGCCGCCTGCCAGTACTTCAAGGAAGCCTATAGCAAATTCGGGTCGTGGACGGCGGCGGCGGCTTCCTATAACTGCGGCATGGCTGGTTTTGCCAAGCAGGCCGAGTTTCAGCAGAGCAACAATTACTACGATCTTATCTTCCCCGAGGAGACCAACCGATACGTGTTCCGCATAGTGGCACTGAAACACCTGCTCTCTAACGCCAAAAAATATGGCATGATGATTGAAGAAGGTGACGAGTACAAACCGCTGAAGGCGCGCACGGTGATGGTGGACAAGTCTATTACCAACCTTACCGAGTTTGCTGTGGCCAATGGCACTACTTATAAAATGCTGAAGATCTACAACCCCTGGCTGCGCGACCGCAAGCTGACCGTGAAACCCGGTAAGACCTACGAGATACAACTGCCTATGTAAGTGCTGCCGCGAAACGGCAGTTCACTTCTCAGCATATTTCTGCGCATTTTTTTATTTGCTTCCCACTTTTCACTAAGTTGTTGATACTCAATATAAAGGTGGAAAGCAGCTGCGCAATCTGCTTCCCAAAACTGCGCAAAAACTTCCCACTTCTTCTCATCCCGAATGCTTTCGGGACAGGGTTACGAAGTAAGAAAAAACACCTATACGTGCCATTCTGCCCCTTTTTCTTCAACTACACTTCAAGTTACAAACACCTACGCTACGGGGCAAAAGAAAGATCTATGATAGTGCGTTTTCTGTAGTGTGATAGAAATTTGTGGACATGCAAGCGAGGCGAAAACAGATGCGTATGGCCAGCGTAATAAACGCAAAAGGCAGGGCATTTATCGTTAAATTTGTTAAACAATGATAAGAACTGTCCTGATATTGATATTTTCCTGTACCTGCTTCATAAGCCGGGCACAGGTGAATATTATTACAACCATTGCGGGTACCGGAACTGCGGGGTATAGCGGAGATGGTGGGCCTGCCTTAAGTGCAAAGCTTAACGATCCGTATGCCGTAGCTGTAGACAGAGACCATAATCTATTGTTTTGTGATGGATCTAATCACACAATTCGTAAGATCGATTTGTCTACCGGTGTAATAACAACAATTGTTGGAACCGGTCTGGGAGGTTTCGCTGGTGATGGCGGACCCGCCAGTGCTGCAAAATTATTCTTACCTCAAGGTGTATTTGCTCACTCAGATGGAACGATATATATATCAGATGGCGGAAATCATAGGATACGAAAAGTGTCAAGTGCCGGAGTTATTTCTACAATTGCAGGGACTGGAATTGCAGGAATGAATGGGGATGGCGGGCCCGCTATTAATGCTGAGCTATACGCACCCGCTGGTTTGACCATTAAGGGAGATTATTTATACGTTTCTGATTGTTTAAACAATAAGATCAGAAAAATTGACCTTGTCACCGGCATAATCACAACATTTGCTGGTACAGGTTTGGCGGGATATTCGGGAGATTCCGGTTTGGGTATAAACGCTAGTTTTTACAGTGTATTGGATGTTGAAATTGACAATATTGGTAACTTGTACGTATCTGATTCATGGAATGGCGTGATTAGGAAAATCAACATTGCCAGTAATATTGTATCAACGATCGTTGGTTCCGGTGCGATTGGTTATTCAGGAGATAATGGGCTTGCGACGAGTGCAAAATTGAATGAACCTACACAGATATTTGTTGATAAACACGACAACCTGTTTATAGCCGATTATAGGAATGGGGCAATTAGACGAGTGGATGCGTTTACAAAAATTATCACAACTGTGGCTGGCGGAATTCCCGGATTTGGAGGCGATGGGGGACCTGCAACTAACGCGAAATTGAAATGCACTGACGTTTGCGTCGATGACGATGGGAACATCTATATTATGGACTATGTAAATCACAGAATTCGCAAAGTGAGTAGCGGTGTTGCCGTAAATGACATAGATAAAAAAGCTATTGAGGCGAAGTTGTTTCCCAATCCTACAACCGGTGTGTTTTCGGTGCAGGTTCCGGCAGGCATATCGTTGCTTACTATTTACAATATCGGTGGAGTGGCCGTACTCTCTCAAACCATTACGACCGGAACGGCTGAAGTAGATCTTTCGGGTTTCCCTTCCGGCATCTACCTGGTGTATGTAAGGAGTGGTGATCAACTTTACGTGAATAAGGTGATGAAGAATTGAGGGTAAGCAATCAAAGACCAACTATAAACCAACTACTACTAATTGGCAGGGACAAATATATTCGTTGTATCCGAATCCCAATGACGGTAATCTGACTCTTGTGCAGATGATGCAAGATACATCGGCAATTTCAATTGACATTTCTGATGTTTTGGGGAGGAGTGTATTTAAGGAACAAGTAGTATTCAGAGAAAAAAGCTACGATTTACATCTTGAAAATATTGCTGCCGGAATGTATGTTGCAAGTGTGATAGACTCAAAAGGAAGGGCATATATCTTTAAATTTGTAAAACAGTGATAAGAAGTATTGCCATATTGATACTTACCTGTGCCAGCTTTGTAAGCCTGGCCCAGGTAAGTATTATTACCACTATTGCGGGGAAAGACCCGCATGGCTATAGTGGAGACAACGGACCTGCAACTAATGCACAATTAGCAGCACCATATCGAATTTGCCAAGACCATGATGGGAACATATATATTGCCGATGCGGCAAATGCCAGAATTCGTAAAATTTCGAAAGCAACGGGTATAATTACAACAATTGCGGGCACAGGTGTATGGGGGTTTGGTGGAGATGGAGGAGATGCGCTCTCAGCGAAATTATCTGCTCCACAAGCTGTTACTCTAGATAATAATGACAACATATATATATGTGATGGATTGAATCACAGAATACGGAAGGTAGCCGCATTAACGGGTATTATTACTACAATTGCCGGCACGGGTACTGGAGGTGCCAATGGAGATGGAGGTTTGGCAATTAATGCAGAATTAAATCAGCCTGGCGGGGTTTTTGTTGATAAAAACGACGATATATATGTCGCTGATTGGGGTAATAATAAAGTAAGAAAGATATCGCAATCAACGGGTATTATTACAACAATTGTTGGCGATGGAGGTGGTGGGCATTCAGGAGATGGTGGACCTGCAATAGCGGCACAAGTTTACAGACCGGTTGACGTGCACGCAGATACTTCAGGTAATATTTTAATAGCGGAGCAATACAGCCATGTAGTTAGAAAAATAAATACAAGCGGGATTATTACGACAATTGCTGGCAATGGAGTATCTGGCTATTCAGGTGATTATGGACAAGCAACAAATGCTTGCCTTGCAAAACCTACTGGACTTTTTGTTGACAAACTAAACAACATTTATGTCGCTGAGTATAATAATGGCACTGTGCGTAAAATCGATGCTGCCACAGGCATGATTACAACCGTAGCAGGTATTGGCATTACAGGTTTTTCTGGCGATGGAGGCCCAGCTACTAATGCGAAGCTATTTTGCAGTGATGTGCTGGTAGACCAATACGGCAACCTAATAATAGCTGATTACGAAAATAACCGTATTCGCAAATCCAGCACAGGGGTGGCTGTAAATGGCATAGACAAAGAGGTGGAAAGCAGGCTATTTCCTAATCCCACAACCGGTGTATTTTCGGTGCAGGTTCCTGTCGGCATTTCGCTGCTCACTATTTACAATATCGGAGGCGTGGCCGTGCTATCTCAAACCATTACGACCGGAACGGCTGAAGTAGATCTTTCAGATTTCCCATCCGGCATCTACCTCGTGTATGTGCGGAGTGGTGATCAGCTTTACGTGAATAAGGTGATGAAGAACTGAGGGGTGAGATGAGCCTCAGAACACCCATTGCCGGCGGGTCCCTGAAAATGGAGACCCACCGGGGGACGGAAACTCCGGAGGGTGGTGAAAAAGTGATCTGCCGGGGATAGAAGGCCCTTAGATTTTTTGGGGGTGAACAGTGTAAAACACTGAATCGATAAAAAAAAGTGTTTCAGTATTCACAAGGACATTTTCGTCGTGCATGTCCTCAAGAATCAGACCCAGCCTCTTGTTAATATAGTCGTGCCTGCGTGTGTGCTTGAACTCATTGAATTCCAGAAAACGCCTAATATCTCCAAGATCAGCCTGTGCGGTTGCAATGACAAATGTCTGCTCAAGTGCGGCATACAATACTCCCGCTTCTTTTACGAATCCAAGTAACTTGTATGCAGTGTTTGAGAATATCAGGTTATGAATGATAATACTATTCAAAAATTCAAGCCACGTCGCATAATAAATCGCATCGTTAAGCTTGATCACATGCCTATCATCATTTGCGAGGTAAACGCGTGCTTCTCCACCACGCGTCAGATAACGATCGTTGTCGGGAACCCGACTGAACCAGAGATCATGATAACTGCAATACTCCTCGATCAGGCCGGCCTGCTCTTTTTTGATGATTGCGTTACTTTCGAAATTCGCTTTAACCACATTACTTGTTGCAAAGCGGCTGCATAGCGTATTTCGGATTGCTGTGCAATTATCTTCGCTCCCCTCAATGACAACTCCTGCAACGATATTTTCAAGTTTGCTTCTTGTATCATCCGGCAACATTTCCTGCAAAAATAAGAAAAAAGGCGAACACGATCTCCCCCCCAAACCTACTCTTGCCCAAATAACGGTTGTTGCGTACCTTCAACATACATTCAGCACCAACCATGGCCAATAACAGCACACAACCCAGAAGACGGATACGCGCCGGCAGAATGGCGGCGGGTTATTTCGTGCTCACGGTGGCGACGGCAATGGTATATTTCCTGAGCAGACCCATGGGTGAGATACCGGCACTGGGGCCCTTGCTCGATCCGGTATCGGGCTGCTGGGCCAATGCCGAACCGGTGAATAAAGATTTTAATGACCAACTGAAACTGCCTGCCCTCTCGGCACCGGCCTCTGTGTGGTTCGATGATCAGCTGACGCCGCACATAAAGGCCGCCAACGACCACGATCTCTACTTCCTTCAGGGTTATGTGCATGCCTGGTTCCGCCTGTGGCAAATGGATATGCAGACACGTGCCGCCGCCGGTCGGGTATCGGAGGTGGCGGGCGAAAAGTCGCTTGTGTTCGACCGTCGCCAGCGCCGCAAGGGCATGGTCTATGCGGCAGAGCGATCGCTGGCTGAAGTGAATGCGAACCCGCAAACACGCGACATGGTGGCAGCCTACACGGCAGGCATCAATGCCTACATAGCTGGTCTGTCGCGCGCGGCAATGCCGCTGGAATACAAGCTGATGGGTTTTACCCCCGAGCCGTGGACACCGCTCAAGAGTGTGCTGCTGATCAAGTACATGGCCGACGACCTATCGGGCAAGACCGACGACATAGCCCATTCTTGGCTGCGCCGCATCCTCTCCAAACAACTTTTCGAATTCTACTATCCCGACAAGATACCGGGAGCCACACCGGTGATACCGGCAGGCACTGCCTTCGCGGCACCATCGCTGCAACGCCCCACTTCCCCACCCGACAGTCTGGCCTTCCCCAACTATACCGCCGCCGATTTTGAAGCACCACGTGTGGAGGGCAAGGGCAGCAACAACTGGGCACTGAGCGGCAGCCGCACGGCATCGGGCGCGCCCATTCTCTGCAACGATCCGCACCTGGCCCTCAACCTGCCGTCTCTGTGGTTCAAGGTGCAGCTGATGGCACCCGGCATCAATGTATACGGCGCATCGCTGCCCGGCGCACCGGGCGTCATCATAGGTTTTAACGACAATATATCGTGGGGCCTCACCAACAATTACCGCGATGTAAAAGACTATTACGAGATTAGCCCTGTGGCCGGCGACAAAACACAGTATTGGTTCAACGGCCGCAAGGTGCCGTTCACGTTCCGCTACGAGAAGATCGGCATAAAGGGCAAACCCGATTTCATAGACACGGTGCGCTATTCGCTGCACGGGCCGCTTATGTATGAGCGCAATTACTTTGAGCGGGGATCGCTGATGAAGCCGCTGGCGGTGCGCTGGATGGGCCACGAGCCTACCAACGAGTTCAACGCCATCTACCTGCTGAACCGCGCCCGCGACTACAACGAATATACAGGTGCCATTCAGCATTTCCTGTGCCCGGCGCAGAACATCATCTATGCCGACCGCAAGGGCAATATTGCTTTGTGGGGACAGGGCCGCTTTGTAAACAAATGGACCGATCAGGGCCGTTTTGTGATGCATGGCCGCGACAGCAGCACGCTGTGGCAGCAATTCATCCCCACGGCCGAAAACCCGCATGCGCTGAACCCCGCACAGGGATTCCTCAGCTCGGCCAATCAGCTGGTCACCGACAGCACCTATCCCTACTGGTACAATGGCGACTATAACGAGATAAGGGCATGGCGGATCAATCAGGTACTTGCGGGCTTGCGCGGCGCAACGATCAAAGATATGTTCGCCCTGCAGAACGACGACTACAGCATGCTGGCCTCCACGGTACTGCCCACCATGCTGCAGCAGATAGGATCATCGCACCCCTACATCAAACTACTCTCTACCTGGGACTACCACCTGTCTAAAGACAGTGAAGCGCCCACCGTTTTCCAGGTATGGTGGCACTACTACTATAGGGCCATCTGGTCGCAATACTTCCGCAATATTCCGTTCAACACCTACCCGCTGCCCGAGCGTACCATGCAACTGGTGGTGGCCGGACAGATACCCATCCGCAACACGGGCTGCGACACCACCAACTACACACGCTACTGCAACTGCCTTGCGCAGAACAGTTTTAAGGACGCGCTGGATAGCATGAGTATCCTGAAGAAAAAGGGCGCGATGGCATGGCACAAGGCAAAGAACACTTCTGTAACACACCTCACCAAGATACCGGCATTCAGCTATGACCAATTGCCCACGGGCGGCTGGGGCAATACGGTGAACGCGATGCGCCCCGGCTACGGACCGTCTTGGCGCATGGTGGTGCAGATGGGTAAAGAGATCGAAGCATGGGGCATATACCCGGGCGGGCAGTCGGGCAACCCCGGCAGCCGCTACTACGGAGACTACATCAACGAATGGGCACAGGGCAAATACCATCGATTGGTTTTCCTGCCCAATGCCGATGAACAACAACACAAACAACTGCGCTACAAATGGAACATAGAACCATCAAAATAAACCGGGAAAAGAAATGAAGACGCTGTTCAACATATTGGCCATTGCTATGCTGTCTTTCATCGCGGCTTCGTTAGTGTCGTGGTGGGCGGTTGCAGCTGTGGCATTTCTTGTTTCGTTGCTGGCAGGCCTGCGTCCCGCACAGGGATTTGTGGCAGGTTTCTTCGGTGTGGGTTTGTGCTGGATGGCGGTTGCCTTCTTCCGCGATGTAGCCAACGATCATATCCTTTCCACCCGCATGGCGGCTATCTTTCATCTCCCCTACGCGCCTCTGTTTCTCATGGTCAGCGTATTCATAGGCGCACTCATCGGCGGACTGTTCGCATGGTCGGCAGCCCTCATAAAAAGCAGCTTCGTGACCTCATGAGCATCATTACCCGTTTCAGGAATCCGCAACCCCTGCGCACTGTATGCGCGCTACTCGTAGCTGCACTGACCCTGACAAGCTGCGGCGATGGTGGCGACTCCCTGCCTATGGCTTACGAGAACTATGTGCCTGTTTCGGCAACCGACTGCCCCAATACCAAGCTGAACGGCAAATGGAAACTCATTTACTCGGTAACTGATGGCCGCAGCACCCCCGCCACCGAAGACCGTGTACTCACTTTTGTAAACTGCGCACTGGCATCATATACCGTGAACGGCGAACACGAGCATACCGACATTTTCAAGGCAGCCAAGGTGACCCAGTACTGTGCCGACTTCCAGCTTACCTTCCACGAAGACTCCATTGCCTGTGTCAACTTTCACAAAGACACCCTGGTGATAGGTGGCTGCAGCAATATGGAGACTCAGTATTACTACAAGCAGATACAATAAAAAACGGGCAACACTCTCATGCCGCCCGTTTCTGTTATGCTTACTATTTTCTTTATTGTTTCTCCTGATACTTGAACATGAAGAAGTAGGCTGCTGCCCACATAGGCTCCACATTATCCATAGTGGCTATCACGTTGCCCGCCTTGATGATGGGGCCTGTAGCCATTGGTATAGATCCTACGCGTTGTCCCTGCTCGTTCTTGATGCCGCCATCTTCAAAGTAGTAAGATGCCTTCAGCTTGCGATCCTTATCGAGGTAGTCGTAGCGCTCACGGAAACCTTCCATGTAACCGATGGTGTTACCCATCTTATCCACTATCCTGCCATCTATCTGAAACACACAAAGCGTGTTCTGATTCTTGTCAGAGATCGTAGACCTTGTTATGTATGCCAGCACATTGCCCTTCACATCCTTCACCTCCTGAGCATCTGCTGCCCCGGCCAAACCACAGAAACCTAAAATGAACAATATCTTTTTCATCTGGTAGTATTTTTTTGAATTGCTTTTTCTGTTTTAATGATCTGTTGTTATCCTATCGCAGCAATGTTATGTTACCCTTGTGTGTTTCTTTCTGTCCGTCTTTGAACACCGCGTCGATGGTGTACACATAAACACCTTCAGGCTGTGGCACACCGTTCAGGCGACCATCCCATCCGCGACCGTCCAGAGAGTTGGCCGAGAAGATCAGCTGACCCCAACGGTTGTAGATAGCCATATCGAACTGAATAAGCCCCTTTGTCAGCAACTGACGAGGGAAGAAGAAGTCGTTCACTCCGTCTCCGTTTGGTGTGAACACGTTCGGCACAGTCATGTAGCAGTCTTTCTCTACAGCAATGGTGTCGCTCGACTCACAGCCGTTGATGGTAGCCGTAGCACGGTAATGACCCGGTGCCACGATTGTGATAGACGGTGTTGTTTCACCTGTACCCCACTTCCATGTTGGTGTATATCCAAACGTATTGATCTGATCGGCCTTCAGCACTATTGAAGAGCTACCCGGACAGATGGTTGTGTCTGGTCCCAGATCAAATGAAGGATAAGGATACACATTGATCACTTTCTTCAAGTTGATAGTAGGACAATACATGTAGTATGCTGTAGCAGCAACAGTGTATGTACCCGGCACATTGAACGCGTGATAGATCGGGTTCATATCCTTGATGCTGTCCACATTCGATTCGAACTGCCATGTGTAGCTGAAATTACCCTCCTGCACATTCTCAACCGTGAAGGTGATGTGCTTACCGGCACACGATGCACTATCCGTTGCCGACAGGCTGATCTTAGGATACAACCAAACACGGGCTGTTACTTTAGAACGTTCGCTGGTACATCCCTCAGGCGATGTCTGCGTAACCCATACAGGGAATACACCAGCATTGGCCGTAGATGGAACCGGAGCAGTTGTTGAACCCACGCCACCGTTTGGCACTGTGTACCACGTGAGGTTGGTTCCCGTCACATCATATGGAATCGCAAGGTCGCCCTGACAGTAATTGGTGTCACGCACGAAAGGCGCCAATGGTGTTTGGTTGATGGTAACGTTGATGGTATCATTCACCGAACAGCCGTTCCATGTTGCCCTTACCGTATAGACACCTGAAGCTACAGTCTGTACGTTAGCTATGTATGGGTTCTGTGTGTACGAGTTAAAGAAGTTAGGACCATACCAGATGTATCCATCCGCTCCCGCTGCAGACTCGCTGTACAGGAACAAAGTATCGTTCGAGCACACAGGTGTGTTACTTGACGCAACCGGTGTTGGCAACGGACGTATCTCGACGAGAGTAGATGCGTAGTTGTAACAGTTGGCTCTGGAAACAGTTACTGAGTACACACCAGCCATCGCCATAGTTGCAGGCACCAGTATCGGGTTCTGTACAATGGATGTATAACCACCCGGTCCGTCCCATTGGTAAGAAACACCCGCCATAGAACTGTTTGCAAATAGTTTCAGCGTATCGTTCACACACACAAAACTGTTGCTGGTAACGCCCGTGAGGTCCGGCGTCGGCGGATCCACCAGGGTCACCGGCCCTATCACGTTGTAGATACAACTTGCACCAATAATAGTGATGTTCGTATACACCCCTTGCGATAGTCCGTTAAGTGTAAGCGTTCCTGTAGGACTACCCACTACAACACGCGTCTGAGGTACTCCACCAAACAGGTAAGACAATGTGTAAGACACACCCGGTACAATAAGACCTTCTATCACTATGATACCGTCGGTACCCAAACAAGTCGTCGGGTTGAAGAAAGTGTCAATAGCGATGATGCGTGGATCGGGATCTTTAAGAATAGCCGTGGCTGTGTCTGTACAACCCAATGCGTCGAACACAACCACTGTATACGTATCAGCACCTATACCCGATGCGGTAGACGTGATCTGAACCGGAGCAGTACTCCACGTATAATAATAGGGAGCCGTGCCGGAAAGCACAGTCACCGTTGCCGATCCGTCGGTGCCACCGCTACACGTGGGCGTATCCACCGTCACATTCGTTACGAGGTCAGGTAACACCGTTATATTATACACGTGTTCCTGAGTACACCCGTTAGAGTTGGTAACGGTAAGCGAGTAAGATGTCGTGACCGAAGGAGACGCCACCGGATTGGCGCACGTCACACAGCTTAGGCCGGTTGCAGGTGTCCAGTTATAATACAGTGGCACTGCGATATCTGTTGCATTCGACTCCAACATCGTTGCGCGACCGCGGCAAATAGCAGTGTCGTTTGACGGATTCAAAGCCAAAGCCGACGGGCTGATCCTTGTGTACAGCGTGTCAGGACAACCATATCCGGGGAACGGAGTCAGCACCACTGCTATCGTTACCGGTGTTGGTGGGAACGGAATGGTGATTGACATTCCCGATCCGTAAACAACCGAGAATGTAGCCGAATCATACCAGTTGTAGGCCGCGAAACCATCAGGCGCTGTAAGCGTTGGTGGAGTCATTGTATCACATATAGCAGCCGCGATCTTGAAGAGACCACAACTCATATCCACATATCCGTATCCGAAGTGACCGGTTGGTGAACAGTCTGAACTGATGAAGTCGATACCTACTGTAGTGCCGCCCAATCCCGAAAGATCGACAGTTGCAGTGCTCCAAGACTTATACTGTACGTTGCTTGTTGCAGGTACCGACGAAGGAACACAGGTTCCGCATGTGCTGTTGGTCATGAAGCCCGGAAGCGTTCCACCCGCTACATACTGGAAGTAAGAACACGCAGTATCGCTGATGAGTACCGGTACTACACCACCACCCAGGGCCGTTGCTGCCGAGTCGAACACACGCACAATGAAACGGGGCATCTGCGCAGCAGTATGACCCGCATTCTGAACCAGAACCGCGTAACGGTAAATGAGACTATAGTTGTCTGAACCCGGAGGGATCGGAATATAGAACCTTGCCTTTTCGGTAAGACCACCTACTACGTTTCCACCCAACCTCAGTGAGTAAGAACCACCGCCTGGTGCCACCACCGGAAATCCACCATATTGGTCAAGCGGACCGATGCCACCCGGACCGGTACAGCCTATCAGACCTGCCGGCTTGGTGAGGGTATGCCTGCAGGGGATGGGTGCACCCGGAATGGTTGCGTCCGGTGTTCCTCCGGTAAACGTACCGGTGAAAAACGACCAAGCTGACAGGTCGCCCAACTCAAAATCGATATTGGACGGACACACCAACTGAGCCCGGGACGTGAACCCTAAACCAATAATAGCAATGAATGCCAGGAGTATCTTTTTGGTGTTCATGTTTTTACTGTAATTAATATTGTCGGGAAAATATATTCACTTGTTTGTTACTTCACAACGGTCATCTTCTCAGTAAGTATCTGGTGCTCGTGCTGAACTTTTAGTATATATGTCCCAGCGCCAAGCGTCGAACTCTCTTCAAATCTTACTTTGTTCGACTTCACCACATCAACCGTTTTGCTAATAACCACTCTACCGTAAAGGTCGGTAACGGAAACTGTCACACTTCCGGTAATTGGAATAGACAAGTAAAAGTCACCATTCGTTGGGTGTGGTATTATATTAATTTTAGCAACGTTTGTTCCCAGATCACGTACACTACTCGCGCAGTCTGTCTGCACAATCATAGCGATAGTATCCCTGCAGCCGGAAGGTGCGGTATACGTTATCACCACAGGACCCAACGACACACCCACCACATTTCCATATACGTCAACTGTGGCTTTGGTGATGTTGCTGCTGCTCCAGGTTCCGCCGGGCACCGCACTTGTCAATACGGTTGAATCTCCTATGCATGCAATGTTAGAACCACTGATCGTTGGTGCAGAATTGATGGTCACATCCAGTGTGCGTGCGCAACCAGACGCCAGTGTATAGCTAAGGGTGGTAGTACCTGATGCTACACCGCCAAAAGTGCCTGACGTTGATATCGTTCCGGTGGCCGTATTAGAACTACTCCAGGCACCACCGATTGGCGAGCACGTGTATATTTTCGTCGATCCTTCGCATGCATTCGCACCACCCGCTATAGTATCGGGCAGTGGACTTACAGTAACAGCTGAGACAGCTATACAACCCGGACTCACGCGATAGGTAATGTTCACTACACCGCCTGCAACACCCGTCACAACACCGGTAGAAGAACCTACTGTTGCCACACTTACACTGCTACTCAGCCACATACCGCCCGCCGAAGAGTTACTCAGCGTTGTGGTAGCACCCTGACAAACGGTAAAAGTACCGGTAGAAGCCGGAGGAGGGGTTGGACACGGAGGAGCCCACTCCAGTACTGTATTCAGCGCGGGGGTAGTATCTATCAGATAGGTCCATACAGTTGTTGTAGTGGTTGCCGCTTCATTAGGAAGCACACGGTAGTCGCCTGTAGAGCTGTTACTGATTCCGATCGTGGCTGTTTTCAGCGAATACGTACTCGGGCCGTATACGTACTCTATCACTCCTGATGTCTCATACAATTTCACCTGAAAAGTAGCACCTCCGAAACCGGTGATGCTACCCCATGGAGCCGCTGGACTGCCCCACTGGAACGTAAAAACTCTGTTAGGTAATGTTCCAGACGTCTGATAGTATGCTGTTGAGCCCACGCCTCTCAGATCATCCCAAAATGGCATTAGAAGACCAACACCGCCGCCAATAGACGCAAACATTGCAGGATCGTAATTGAGCGAGGAATTTATGGTGCCGGGGAAGGCTGTCCCAAATGATGAATTTGCCAACGATATCCAACCATTCGAACTAACTGACAACGTTGTGTAGGGCGCCGAACAGTACGAGAATGAAAACCCGATAGGTATACTTTGAACCGTTGTATCATCTTTGCTCAGCGTTGTGATCGCCACTGTACCCGGTCCACCTGCAATAGATGTGTAGCTACCAATGTACCTCGATAATGTAAACGTAATCGTCTGTCCATAACCTGCTACTGACCAACAAAGCAACAGAAGTAAAAGAACCTTCTTCATAATTTTGATTTGATATAATATGCCTGCTCTCAAAGACATCGATCACACCAATAGGGCGGTTGTTATCAATATCCTAAAATTCAAAAAGCAATTTATGCAGAATTTTTAGGATTTCACAACACAGAAATACATATTAAAAATAAAATGTGAATTTGGTTAATAATTGACTCCCAATTGATTGCCCTTTGGCTATACCGGGTGGTTACATTACTACCTCCCTACCCTGCAAAAGAAATGCGGGGGCTAGTTTGCCCCCGCATCGCACTGATTTAATTCCAGATCACCGGCCTACCATATATTCATTTTATTCCTCAACCCGTTAGGGAGGCCGTTCTTATGAAGTAATATCGCAGTGGTCTTATATTTCACATAGTTCTTTGTTACATAAATATAACCCTTGTAGTCATTCTTATCACCCCAGGAGTTTTTCACTATATAGTACTTCCTGCCATTCTGGTCTGATGCCAGCCCCACAATGTGCATACCGTGGTCGTCTGTGGTCTCGTAATTGTCAAATGCCATTTGGCGGATCTCCGGCGTGATGTTACGCTCATACTTAGGCCCGTCAAACATGTACTTTTTTTCAGAATCGTTCATGTTGTCGTAGTCTTTCTCAGGGACATAGGCTACGCCATTCTTCCAGCTGAAGTATTTTTCGCTAACGTCCGTTGCCCAGGATACCGTAAAGCCCCTGTTCAGCGCGTTATCAATAATGTCCGTCAGATCATCCATCTGAACATTATAAACCCTGTCAAACGACCAGTTGTCCGGCACCATCAGCATGGTTTTTTTATAATATGGCGCAGTCATCACAGATGTCAGTTCCACATAGTCTTCCGGATGAATGCCGATACGCTGCTGTGCAAAGCTCTGAGGTGTGTAGGTTTTACCATTCCACTTAAACGTCTCCGGCACTTCGCCCAGGTAAGAATTCAACACCTCGGTGTAAGCTTTTTTCCAAGACGGGGTGAGTTTTCCGTTAGGGTTAGACACCACTGCGTCCAGCATAGACTTCAATATTGCCTGCATCTCTGCAAACTTATTTTTGTCGGTTCCGTAGTGGAGGCCTGTGTACACATCCTGCGGCATAGCACCATATTTCGCATACATATTGATCACGTCATGGCAGGCACCACCATCGCCCCAAGCCACGGAGCCGTGCATACGCACATAGTTGTCGGCCTTGTCCAGGTACACACAGCGCGCACTGAAGATCTGTGCCAGTTCTATCGGCTCCTTGCCCATACGCATCATCTCGCTCTCCAGAAATGAATTGGTAGAATAGCTCCAGCAGGTGCCTGAGCTCGCCTGATTCTTTACGCCTGTGCGCTCCAGATCTATCAGGTGGTTGAATTTATACTTCGTAGAAGGCTCAGCTTTCTTTTTATCGCCGGTGTTTGTGTTGGTATAGCTCCGGTTCATTTCTATCTTCCTTATCAGGTCGTCCTGGGCACCGGCAAGGAATGGCGAAACGGCCAACGCCATCATCAAGATCTTCTTCATTGCGTTTTTTATGATTTGTGTAAAAATAGAATTAAATGGGTAAATAGAAAATCGCGGAAGATATAATCACCCTTTTATCACCTGACGCCGCAACCATTCAGCCGAAGCCGGCCCTTCAGAGAACAACAGATCAAGGATACTCAACCCCGGCACAAATCCTATCCTGTCCTCGAATACCTGATAGTACTTACCTTCCGGCTCGGGCAGCTTTTTCAGCCCCCGCAGGTTGGTCACTCCGGCTTCTACCTCAGGCACATATCCTGTGGTGAACCCTTGCTTGAAGTCAAGTCTCAGTTGCTGCTTCACCCACGCAATTGCCGCCATATTCAACTCAAGCAACAACTCATACTCGGCATCAAAAATCGCTTTCAGAGTAGGTTCATAGTGAAAAAAATAGGGCGACCGGTTATACACCGATACCAGAGTGCGCCAATGCTGCACCTGCCAGCGGCCATCATTCAGCACACGCACCTTATTTATGGCACCGGCCTGGTCTCTGCCATGCAGTAGCGGCACGGTCAGCAATATACTGTTGTTCGACCCACTGATGCGGTACCTGTTGCGGTCGGTCATCTTCTGCGACCGCTCGTGCAGCTCAAACACCACTTCACTTGCCTGCGCCGCAAAGCACCACCACCCCACCGACGGGAATGTAAGTATTGAAGAAAGCACCTTCATTACCTCAAAAGTAACACAACCTTGCTGCACTCACAGGCATAAGTTCATGTGAGCATGCAATACGCATTGGTTTGCCTATTTTTGAAATCTCATTAGTTCATTCATTACATCGTTCATGGTGCTCCCTTCTTCGCTTATTACCGACCTCTCCAAATTGGCAGGGTTCGACGAACAGGCCTTCCGTGCCGCGCACGACCAACGTCCGCCGGTATCTGTTCGACTGCATCCTGTAAAAGGGGACGGTGTGTTTTCGAATGAAGAAGTAGTACCCTGGTGCACCGGCGGCAGGTACCTGCCCGAACGCCCCGTTTTCACGCTCGACCCCGCCTACCATGCCGGCTCTTACTATGTGCAGGAGGCATCTTCGATGTTTCTGGCGCAGGTGCTGCAACAAGCCATTGCCGGGCGCACCAACCTGCGCGTGCTCGACCTGTGCGCAGCTCCGGGCGGGAAAAGCACGCTGATCGCATCCATGCTGGACCCCGAAAGTCTGCTCATCTCAAACGAGGTCATCCGCACACGCGCCTCCATCCTCGAAGAAAACATGAGCCGTTGGGGCTATATGAACACTTGGGTCACCAGCAACGATCCGCGCGACATTGGCAGACTCGACGGTTATTTCGATATCATCGTAGTAGATGCCCCGTGTAGTGGGTCGGGCCTGTGGCGCAAAGATCCGGCAGCACTCAACGAATGGAGCGAGGCCAATGTACAGTTGTGTTGCGAACGCCAGCAACGGATACTCGCTGATATCTGGCCGGCACTAAAGACCAATGGCATCCTCATCTACGCAACCTGCTCCTATTCGCCGCAGGAAGACGAGGACGTCCTATCCTGGCTCGCTACCGATCTCCATGCAGTATCGCAGCCCGCCCTGCCCATACCCGCACAATGGGGTATAGAACCGGTCACAGCCCCCGGCAACATCATTGGCTATCGCTGCTACCCGCACAAGGTAAAGGGCGAAGGATTCTTTATAGCCTCCGTTACCAAAACCGAAGAAACAACGGTCGTAAAACAACCACGATACAAAACGGCCCGCAACAGCAGCATTCAGGATCAGGCCGCACACCTTTTCAGCAATCAACCACTGTTGATCCCGGGCAAAGAAAACAACTTCTTTGCCATCCACCCGGCACACGAGGTCGACCTCCACATCATTCAGCAGGCGGCGTGGCTGCGGTGCACCGGTGCAGAGGCCGGCACACCAATGCCGAAAGAATGGCTGCCCGCACACGATGTGGCCCTCAGCATTGATGCGTCGGCCGGGCTACCGTTCGTGGATACAACCCGCGAACAGGCACTGAAATTTCTGAAACGTGAAGAAATGGGGATCGACAACATCCCCAAAGGATGGCACATCATCCGCTACAACGGTCAGGGTCTCGGCTGGATAAAATCGCTCGGGAACCGCGTCAATAACTACCTGCCCAAACACTGGCGCATCCGCATGGATATTGATGTATAGCAGCTTTTTCGGCACCATACACAGTAGGATGATTTTTATATACCGACCCTTCAGAAAATTAAATAAATGTTACTACCTTTGCGCCACTGGTAAGTCTTATACGGCCAGCTCCCGATGAATCCCCCAGGACAGGAATGTAGCAAGGGCGTTTGGTTGTAGCGGTGCGATGTGAGTAACTTACCAGTTTTTTTATGCCCCTACCCCTTGTGCCATGCCCTCTCCAGGGTATGATAGTCAAGGAAATAGATCACTTTTACCGACAAACTGTTGCTTTGTGGCGCCTGTAGGGTACGGCTCAGACTCTCGGTATAGCTCTGCACCAGTGCCTGACCGGATGTATAAATGCTGTTCTGATACACCACGCTCATTTCACTACCCGGCTTAAACTGCCACACAAAATTCATAAATACATTGAACGAATTGAAGTTCACGTTGTGCGTGCCGCTGTAACCTGTGCCGTAGGTCAGTCGGCCGTCATTGCCCAGCAAACCATATTTCGAATACTCAGCCTGCGACCAATAATGCCTGCCCTCCAATTTCAAAGACATGGTACGCTTAAAAATGTAAGCTGCAGAAAGCGCATTGGTAAACGTCTTAAGATCGCGGGCACCCAAATAAATGCTGTCGCTCACCTTGTTCACAAATCCCACATCACTCTTCGCATCATTGCGCGAGAAACTGTAAATGGCTGACAGCTTATTGGAGAACCGATACCTTGGCGATACATTCCAACCCAATGTCTCTCTGTCTTCTGCTCTGTACCATCGCTTGCTGCCACTCACGTCAAACGCGAACCTTTTACGATAATCCGTTGAGTAAAACCCGCCGAACATATTGTTAGACGGCTGAACGAAATACCACCCCTGTGTCCTGGGTTCAAAATAATCATACGACTCGGCAGGGGTCCAGTCCCAGTACACACCTGTTGTGAGGAAGTTCCTGAAGGTATAGGTATGGTTGCCGTGCACAGCCGACCGTGCATAAGCCCATGGATTGTAGGAACGATAATACTCAAGCCCTATCTTGTTGTATGTATAGTTGAATACCCAGAACGGTTTGTACGTATTGTATACATTGTACAGTACGCACGATATAATGTTATTGCGGTCAAGATACCCGAGATCATTTGGATTGAATTTATCCGTCACCATCCTCGTCATCATTGTCCAGGTGTAATTGCCGCTTTGCTTACCGAAATTCAGGCTGCCTCTATGCCCCGCAACCACCCCGGTGTCATAGATCAACTGGCTCACATCAGCGCCGCCACTTGCCCCGTATCTGTTCTTCTTGTCTGCTATCTTGAAGAGCAACGCACTCACATTGGCGTTGTAGCTGTTCTCAGCACGGTACACATTCGTGTTCACTAAACTTACGTAAGAGTTATTCTTCAAGGCCTGATCCAGCACAAGTACGCTATAGTTGGTGAGTGGTGACGTTTCTATCTTTCGTTCTGCACCGGCGATAGTGTCTGTCACCGTAGCCATCGTTGGCGCCGACACCGCATTGAATATGCCAATACCGGTGCGTCCCTTTGTGCGCCCCGAGAACTTGGCCGCATTATACAATCGGGTGTTAGCAGGGTTCTCGGTAACAACCTCGTTTGTGTCCAGTTGTCCACCCAGTTTCCGCACATTCACCGGCACACCTCCTACCCGCCTCGAGTAAAAAAGATCATTTTTATTGAAGAGGTCCACACCTTCTGTAAAGAAATACCTTCGTTCATCATAGCGCACCTCCACCGGTGACAAATTGAGCACTTTGTTGTCGAACAATGTCTGCCCGAAATCAGGCACCAATGTCATGTCCAACGTGAAACTTTCACTCACCCCATACTTCACATCCATACCCCCGTTCACTGTCCTGGCAGTGTTGCCATTATAGTTCTCGGCATAGGCAGATATATAAGGCAGCAACGCGAGTCGCAGTGGAGCTTTAATATTCGAAATATTCTGCAGCACGCCACTCTGCCCCACCACATTGGTCACCGCCGGGTCTACCTTATTCCAGTAAGACCGCTCTCTGTAACGCCTGATGACCCTGAAAAAATTCACGCCCCATTGCTGCACTTCAGTCTTCGGAAATCGCAGGGCCGAATAAGGTATCTTCATTTCCACACTCCAGCCACTGTCGGTGTGCCCCACACGTGAATACCACGCTGCATTCCACGACCGGTCAGAGGCGTCAAACTTCACAATACCGTCGGCCTGCACACCTGCCGCTGTAACTATGAATTGTGTTGCATTCTGCTTGTCGAAATAGGTATCGAATGTTACCCCGAACGCATCTACATTGCTGTTCTCAAATTCATCTCGTGGCGACAGCTGCCGCAGCACACTGTCCCTGCTTTGCTCATAAAGCATAGCCCCTATATAAACCGCCTCGTCGTCATATAGTATACTGACCTTTGTTGGCTGCGACCCCGGCTGGCCGGGCCTTGGCCCCGACTGAATAAAACCTTCTGCCTTTGCAGCAGTTATCCATTCGGGCTCAGTGAGTTTACCGTCAATAACCACCGGCGATACCACCGGCAGTGCCATAAGTACTTTCTTGTTTTCCTGCGCCCGGCCTGACGCAACACTACAAAGAAATAGCGCTGCCGCCGTTATGGTCTTCAAAAGGGTCACTATTACTTTTTTACCGGATTCACTTTAGAAGCTCGATGTCACAGTAGCTTTCACACCACTGAATGCCGGCTCATAACGGCACACACCACCCGAGCAGTTCATACCGTCAACCTGCTTCACATACGCAATTGTAAAACGGTTGGCACCACGTGTATGCGCTACGAAAAAGTTATAGTAGTGATTACCGGGATTCTTATAGTTAGGGTTGTCTGCTCCCGGGTTGGGTTTCGTGTTGTACATGTCCGATACTGTGAACGACCACCTTGGTGCTATGTTGTACTCCAGCAACGCAAACGCCCATGAACCATAGTCTTTCACGGCATTCATGTACTGCAGCTCCAGCCTCATCGACTTGGTGTCGGTGAACTTGTAGGTGATCTCAGCAAATGGAGTGGTCGAATACAACGTCAGGAAAGGAATACCCTTTATCTGGTAAGCATCGATATTGTATTCCATATATTGCACACCACCCTCTAGTACCCACTTATCTAATCCTTGATAGATACCTTCTGCATAAGCTTCACGGTATAATTTTTCACCCGTAAGCGTGTTCATGTGCGTATAGGTGAATGTGAAGTTCGTAACGTCGTTCGGTGCCACATTCACCTGTGCAGTTCCCGCCAATTCCGACTGGTCCTGCGATGCAGGCATGTAGCGCGATATAAGACGCATTGGCCTCAGCACGGCCACAACCGGCTGCCAGTTCAGCATACCCTTCAACACGTTCTCGTTTGGAGAGGTACGCATCGTAAAGTCTTCTGTGCGCTTACCGGTCAGACTCACAGCCAAACCCTTGCGTCCGTAGTTCAACGAAGTGTACACAACGTTACCGGCCCGGTCTGCAAGCTTGCCGAACAACGCGTCGTATTGGTTCACGATGGTAATTGCTTCATGCGTTTTGTAGGCACCTTCGGCATACCAGGAGAGGTTTTTGTAAACCAATGTGTTGTACGCCGTGAATGCATACATATTGTACCTCGGCAAAAAGCGCAACGCGGTATCCTGTGCGTTGATCGCTGCCGCAACCGCAGTCATCGATCCGGCATCAAGCGTCCTGTTCAACGCGCCAAAGCCGGGCATCAAACGAACATTCCCCACCGACAGATCACCTTCTCCTGCTATACCCTTTATCACCGGGGCATAACGCACATTGTTCACAAGGTTGTTATCGCTGTTGTTGTTCTTCAGCTGACCGGTAAAGCCCTTCATTGAAAAATGATCGCCGAACTTATACTTCAACTGAAAACCCATCAGGGCGTTATCGATCAGCAATCCCCTGTCTTCATACGCGCGGAACAGGATGCCGCTGCCTATCTGGTCATAGATAGAACCCACTGTCAATGACAGATTGTCCATTTCCTTGCTGATCGCCCAGGCACCTATACCAAAGTCGGTATTAGTAGACAAGGGTTGCTTCAGGTTCGAGTTGTTAAATCCGTCTGCCCGCAGAAAAAATGTGTATCCATTTACCGCATACCGCAGTGACAACCATGCGTCGCTTCCGCTCAGCGCATTGTCATACAACGGATTACCGGATGCCTTGATGTTCGTGTCCTTCATAAAGAAGTTCATGTTCATCATAAGATCGCCCGAAAAAGTACCCTGCGCAAATGCACTTCCCCCAAGAAGAAATGCGATTACAACTAAAAATTGTTTTTTCATTTATAAGTGAGAATTGTTAAAGTTTCTTCCGAAATTAGCCCCCGAAGTAAAAGTGGCAAAGTTTTCGCTATTATTTTAAAAAACAAAAAATTATGAAGAAAATCCTTTTTGCATTCGTCTGCCTGTTAGCATCGTCAACCATTTTCGCTCAGGAACTTCCGTCAACTCAGGTTAAGGACGTGAACACAGGTAAGAAAGTGCCATTTAACCAGATCTTCGAAAAAGGTAAAGTTACCGTTGTGTCCTTCTGGGCAACATGGTGCGTTCCCTGCAAGAAGGAGATCAAGAACATTACCATGAAACTCCCTGAATGGAAAAAGGAAGTTGACTTCAACTTCATCACCATGTCGGTAGATGAGGCTCGTGCCGAAGGCTTAGTGCGCACCTACGCTATCTCTCAGGGCTGGTCTTTCCCCTACTTCATCGACCCGAATGCCGATCTCAAACGCTCACTCAATTTCCAGTCGGTTCCCTTTACCCTCATAATAGACAAAGAAGGTAAAGCTGCATGGAAACACATAGGCTATGAAGAAGGTGGCGAGAACGAAGTTTTTGCCAAAGTGAAAGAGTTATCAGCTAAATAATCATTATATGCTGTATTATAAAAACGAGGCGCCGGAAACGCCTCGTTTTTTATTATTATATAAATAAACAAGGCATGTACATATTTCTGTAAACCATTCCTAAATCACTATTTTTGTTCTCCTTATATTTGTCCAATGTTGCAGGTTACCGTAAACGAAAAGAAAACATATAACATCGACCATAAAAACGATACCATCGAGATCAATGGCAACTCAGCCACTCCCGACATATCGTTTCAGCCGAACGGGCTCATCAGTGTGCTCCTCAACAACAAGAGCTACACTGCCATCATTGAGTCGGTCGATACAAAAGCGAAATCGGTTTCGCTGCGCGTGAACGGACAACTGTACACCACCACTATTCAGGAACCTATTGACCTGCTGCTTAGTAACATGGGGCTCGACCTGAAGTCAATGCAGAAGGCTGAGCCTGTTAAGGCACCCATGCCCGGCCTTGTACTCAAGGTTTTGGTGGAACCCGGTCAGCAGATCAACAAAGGTGATGGTCTGGTGATTCTCGAGGCCATGAAAATGGAAAATATCCTCAAGGCTACCGGCCCTGCTACCGTGAAGGCTATTAAAGTCTCAGAACGTACCGCCGTTGAAAAAGGTGCGGTTTTGATAGAACTGGAGTAAACATTCTTTTTCCCAATGGGGAAGGCACTGGCACACAACATATCGCGTCTTTCGGTCAGATTTTGTCTGCTACTGTTGCTTTTTACCGCTTCCCTGTCTTCATGCCGCAATGATGAGTCCGGCAAGATGCTTGGCAAATGGCGCTCTGTTCGTGTAGTCAACCACGACCGCGACCACTTCTTCAGCCGTAGCCGCCTCTTCCTCGACACTATGGGAAAAGGAAACACAGATGCCGTCAACCGGGCCATATATGGCGTGGTGAATATGGACAGCCTCCGCCGGGAACTCCGCATTCAGTTCGATAGCGCATTTGCCGCGCAAATGAACATAGATACACAGAGCGAGATCGTTTTTAATGCCGACAGCTCTGTTATCTTCAACTTTCCGGGCAAAACAGAAAAAGGCACCTGGTTCCTCGATAAAGACAACATGCTGGACATCCTCGAGACCAACGAACTCGGCTACACCGAACATGTCCGCATCAAGGTCGCCCGCATCGACAAAAACGAAATGACACTCACTTTCGTTAAACAAATAGAAGAAGACCTCGCAGATACTTCATTCGTTACTTTCAGGAGACAGAAAAATTAACATGTTTCGTAGTACATTTGCAACTTCTTAGACTGATTTCAAAGTAATTTTAAAATAAATACACAGCAACATACTATGCGTACAATACCATTACGTCAGGCACTCAGGGAAGCAATGGAAGAAGAAATGCGTCGCGACCCGCGCGTATTCCTTATGGGAGAAGAAGTAGCACAGTACAACGGGGCCTACAAGGTGAGCCAGGGCATGCTCGACGAATTCGGCGCACGCAGGGTCATTGATACCCCTATCGCCGAACTTGGCTTCGCTGCCATCGGTGTAGGCGCTGCTATGAACAACACACGCCCTATCATTGAGTTCATGACGTGGAACTTTGCTGAACTGGCTATTGACCAGATCGTGAACCACGCCGCCAAAACTGTCTCGATGAGCGGTGGCCAGTTCACCTGCCCTATCGTCTTCCGCGGACCAAATGGTTCTGCCGGACAGCTCGGTGCACAGCACTCACAGGCATTCGAAAGCTGGTACGCAAATGTGCCCGGCCTCAAAGTTATCTCAACTATCAACCCTTACGATGCGAAGGGTCTGCTCAAAGCCGCTATACGCGACGAAGATCCTGTTGTCTTCATGGAGAGTGAATCATTCTACGGCGACCTCGGTCAGGTGCCCGATGAAGAATACATCATCCCTATCGGTAAAGCTGATGTAAAGCGCGCCGGTACCGATGTAACAATCGTTTCCTACAACAAGATGATGAAGGTAGCTATGGCTGCAGCTGAAGAACTGGCTCACGAAGGCATAAGTGCCGAAGTGATCGACCTGCGCACCATCCGCCCGCTCGACTGGCACACGATCGTTGAATCGGTAAAGAAAACCAACCGCCTCGTTATTGTTGAAGAACAGTGGCCTTTCGGCAGCATCTCCTCCGAGATCAGCTACCGCGTACAGAAAGAAGCATTTGACTATCTCGATGCGCCTATCCGCCGCATCTGCTCGGCCGATGCCAACATGCACTATGCACCAAACCTCGTAGCAGCCTACCTGCCCGATGTTCCACGCACAGTGAAACTCATCAAAGAAGTGATGTACCTCGCCAAATAAGCGTCAATACTATAAAGAGAGAAGCCTGCAAGACAACTTGCAGGCTTCTCTCTTTATTATCGTACACACCGGTCAAACTATTGCAGACCGGGTCATTATTGTTAGTTCACACGCACATCCACCTGCATTTCGGGCTTCACCTGCATAATGCCTGTCACAAGCACCGTATCTCCGGCTGAAATACCTTGGAGGATCTGCACTTTATCGCTTGTACGGGCGCCCAACAACACAGGCGTCATCACGGCTCTTCCATTCTTCACAACTGCCAACATCTTCTCCCTATTGGTAGGTATCACCGCCTGCGACGGCACCATGAGCGCATGGTCATTATTTTCAAACGGCAACACTATGTGCGTGAAAGCACCTGCCCCCAGTTTGTTGTTTCGATTGTCGGTCACTGCGCGCACCTTCACAGTACGTGTCGCCGAGTTAGCGGTTGGTTCTGTAGCGGCAATAGTTGCTATAAAAGTATCCGCCCTACCATTCACGGTAAAACTAAGTTGCTTGCCCGGCCTCATTTCACCACGGTACTGTTCAGGCACATGCATATCCATCTTTAATTGGCCGGTCTGTTGCAATGTAGTGATCACCGTAGCGGGCGTCACCACTGCGCCCACGCTCACATTCCTGATACCCGTTCGCCCCGAAAAGGGCGCAATGATCGTCGTCTTTCGTAACTGCGCTTCCGCATAGGCTATATCCGCCTCGATCGATTGTATCTGTGTGGTCGTTGTTTCATACTCCTGCTGACTGATCCCGCCTACCTCCAGCAACGCCGCCTGCCTGCCTTTGATCTTCACCTGCAGCTCGCGTTGTGCACGCAACTTCTGCAGCTGCGCCTTCATATCTTCATTATACAGCTGCACCAACACCTGCCCCTGGCGCACCTCCGTTCCTTCTTTAAACGAGATGGAGGTTATCCGCCCCGAAACCTCCGACATCACGCTTACCTCCTCGTTCGGCAGCAGCGTGCCGGTCGTCGTATAGTTATCCTGAAAAACCACCGGCTTCACCACAATGCCCTCAGCATGCAGTACTTTAGGTCCCTTCGGACCTGCCGAAGCCGGCGCTTGCTTCTTTTCTTTGCATCCGGCCAGCAACAAAAACCCGGCAATGGGCAGCAGTACTCTGGCGATCCGGCTGTTCTTTGTTCTCATTTCACGGCAAAGATATTGACCAAGCCCCATCTGCCGCACATCTTTCTTTTATTGCAGCATAACCTTAACGCTTCCATATCCGTACTTTTGCTTCCACCCGATGGCGAATGCAGATCGTACTGCTCACTCCCGAAAATGAAATGCCGCATGAGACAGGCATTGTAAACAGCCTCTTCGCTGCGGGGCTGCAGCGTTTGCATCTGCGCAAGTACGGAACCTCTGAAGCGCAAATCGCACAATACATTTCGGTTATACATCCGCAATTCCACCAACGCATAGTCATACATAGCCACTTTCACCTCTTGCATGACCTTCACCTCGGTGGCATCCATCTCAATACAGCTACCCGTCTGTCGCCCACTCTATCAGCAATGACCTCCGGTATTCCTGCCGAAAAGATGTCAACGTCATTCCATAGCTGGCAGGAGGTCATTGACAACACCGTACCCTACCGCTACGTCTTTATAAGCCCTGTATTCAACAGCATCTCCAAACCCGGCTACCTCGCAGACATCGATCGCACACAATTGCCTGCCGTGAGGGCTCAACAGAAAGCCTCGGGCATCGCACCTCCTGTGTACGCGCTCGGCGGCATCGGTCACAACAATATTGTCACATTGAAAAACGAAGGGTTCGATGGCGCCGCATTGCTCGGTAGCATATGGCAGGCACAAGATCCTGTTCAGGCATTTACAGACACCCTGAAACAACTGGGATAACAAACACTACGCTGGCACCCCATTCATGCCCTCCCGCAAATGACTCACGCGGCCAAAACCCAGTTGCTGCAACATCAGCACAGCATGTTTGCTGCGCACACCTGTAGTACAATATAGCACTGTATGTTTCGCGGGATCCAGTCTACCCGCTTCGGCCTCCAGTTGCCAGATAGGTATGTTCACACCACCTATGTTAGCAAGCGCATGATCCTCTTCAGGACGCACATCCACCAGCTGCACATCGCCTGCACGAAGTAGTTGTTGCAGTTCACCGTATGACAGTTGTGTAGGTGGCATTGCACATTGCTCAGGAACATTGCCCGGCAATTCCTTAATATTTCTATTGGCTTCATTGGCCGCAAACGAGAACGTGCTTGTCTGCATGGTCAGCACATCCATTACCAATAACTTTCCTGAAAGCACCGCACCGGCGTCGGCCAGCACCTTTATCACTTCATTTGCCTGTATCGCACCTATTATTCCGGGCAGTGTGGCCACTACACCTATTTCGGCGCAGTTCGGCGATTCCCCTTCGCCCGGTGGCTCAGGAAACAAACATCGATACGTTGGCCCGCCTTTGTAATTGAATACGGATACCTGCCCTTCAAATTTGAATATCGCCCCTGACACCAACACCTTGCCCGTTATCACACAGGCATCGTTAAGCAGGTAACGGGTCGCGAAATTATCAGACCCATCCACCACTATATCATAATCGCGGCACAGGTCAAGCACATTGCTGCGATCCACAAACACCTCGTGCAGCACAAAGTGCACATACGGATTCATCCTTCCCAATTTCTCGGCCGCAGTGGCTGCCTTTCCCTTGCCTATATCTTCTGCGCCATACAATACCTGCCGTTGCAGATTGCTCACATCCACTGTATCTCCATCAGCTATACCTATCGTACCTACACCCGCAGCAGCAAGGTATTGCAGCACCGGGCATCCCAGGCCTCCGGCACCCACCACCAGTACACGCGCTTGTTTCAGCCGCTCCTGTCCTTCCCGGCCTATCTCCGGCAACATGATCTGCCGGCTGTATCTCGATATTTCTTCGTTGGTCAACATCACTTGCCACTAAACACCTACTCCCATCCCCCACTTCTCCCAATCCTTCCACACTGCCTTGTATCCCTTCCGCTCGATCATTTGTTTTACTTCCGCTGCCGACCGCGCATCGTCGATCTCAAATTGCTCCAGCGATTCCGGCTCCACAGTATAGCCACCAGGGTTAGTCTTCGACCCCGCACTGATAGTGGTCGCGCCCAACTGAATAATGTTGTCTCTGAACAATTCGCCCTCTCTCGTCGATACCGACAACTCTATCTCTTCGTTAAATATCCGCCATGCGCATATAAGTTGCACCAGTTCCCGGTCACTTATCGCAAGCTTCGGTTCTATTAGTCCTTCCGCGGGCCGCAACCTCGGGAAAGAAATACTATACTTGGTCTGCCAGTACTTCTTCTCCAGGTAGCCGACATGCAGCGCAGTGAAAAAGTTATCTGCGCGCCAGTCCTCCAACCCTATCAGCACCCCAAGTCCTATCTTGTGTATCCCCGCCCTACCCAGTCGATCGGGCGTATCAAGGCGGTAGTAGAAGTTTGATTTCTTACCCTTCGGATGATAGTCTTTGTAGTGCTCCTTGTCATAGGTCTCCTGGTAAACGAGTACCGCATACACCCCCTCTTCCTTCAGTCGTTTGTACTCGTCTTCTTCCAGTGGCTGCACCTCTATTGATATGTTGTCAAAATGTGGTTTCAACACCCTGATCGCATCCACCATGTAATCCACACCAACTGTCTTGTTCGCCTCGCCTGTCACTAACAGCACATGCCCGAAACCCTGCTCTTTCAGGTGCAGCGCTTCCTGCAGTATCTCTGTGCCTGTCAGTGTTCGACGGCGCAGTTTGTTATCCAGACTGAACCCGCAATACGTGCAAATGTTCTGGCACTCGTTAGAAAGATACATTGGCGCATACAACTGTATGGTCTTGCCAAAACGTTTTTGAGTTATTGCCTTGCTCATCTGCGCCATCTGCTCCAGATACGGCGCCGCCGCCGGAGAGATCAAAGCCATAAAGTCTTCCGTAGTACGCTTCCTTGCATGCAGCGCACGCTCCACATCAGCAGCAGTCATCGAGTAGATCCTGCTCAATACTTCCCCTCTGTCGTAGCTGTCAAATACCTCCCTGAACATACCGCAAATGTAGCCAACTTACAGGATAACGGAACGATGGCCGGACGCCGTCACCGTCACTTTATCTTATCTCTATATAAGACGATACCCCGCATTACTGCGGGGTATCGGATGTATTCTCAAGCTAAAAGATCAATTCCGATCTACTCGGCCAGAATTACCGTTGCTGTCTCAAATTTCTGACCGGCCGCATCCATAAGTGTCAGCCTCACGATCGAAGGGCGGGCCACTTCAGCCGGCAAGGATACGCTCAACCCGTTCAGGCCTTCCTTCGCATCAATGTTTGCGGTATATATCACCCTTCCGGTAATGTCCGTGCCTACAAGGGTCATAGCCTGCTCTCTTTCGCTTACAAAATCAAAATGGAAACTACCGTTCGTCGGATTAGGATATACCACCACTTTTCCGGTAGCAATTTCCTTCACCGCTATCGGCTTCGCCTCTACTATCACAGTCACAGTGGTGTAACCTGTGTTAGTACCGTCTGTTCCTTTTATCGTGAACTCGTCACGACCTGTAAAACCCGCATCCGGTGTATAGACTACTCCGGTTGGCATTACCGACGCCCCCTTCATCTGTGCGCTGCCTTTAAGCCCTGTCAGTCTGCCGTGGGCAGCTTCAAGTCCTGTTTCCCATGTGTATGCCGATGGCATAGCCGAAGTTACCTGCATACCCAGCACATCATCAAGCTTCACTGTTTCGCCCTCATAGATACGCACCACCTGCGTAGTACCTCCGTTGAAAGCGCGCGAACCGAACATACTTGACCCCACAGCCCGCACTACTGAATTACCATTTTCTGCAATTACCAACTCACCGCCGGGCATTATAGCAAGACTGCTCGGCAGATAAACATCTGCCTCGGTGGCAGCACCACCGTCACCGGTGTAGCCACGCAACCCGGTACCGGCAACGGTATTGATATAATTGTCGGTACCCACTTTACGAACTCGGTAATTATCATAGTCACATATGTACAGATTACCGCACGCGTCAAGTGTGATACCCCATGGCCCCCACAGTGTAGCCGATCCTCTCGGCACACCATCGCCCGTGAAGCCACCCGCTCCTGTACCCGCATAAGTTGTTATCATACCCGATCCGTCAACCTTGCGGATACGGTTATTCCATGCGTCAGAGATATATACATTTCCGGCACAATCTGCTGCCAACCCGCGCGGATTGTTCAGCGATGCCGCAGTTGCCGGTATACCGTCACCGTTATAGGTGCCCGCATGGTTACCCGCAAATCGGGTTATCGTACCTCCCGCGTCCACCTTACGCACAGTCTGGCTGCCACGGTCGGCTATATACATATTATTCGAACAGTCAAAAGCCACGCATATCGGATGCGTAAGCGCAGCTGCCGTTGCAGGTCCGTTATTGCCGAACGCGGCACCCTGCCAGCCTCCGTGCAGACCGTTACCCGCCACAGTACTGATGATACCGGTCGTCAGGTTCACCTTTCTGATACGCTCATTGAACATATCAGAAACGTACAGGTTGCCGTCCGGCCCCACAGTCACACCTGCAGGCTTGTTCAGCTGTGCACTCACCGCACTGATGCCGTCTCCGTTATAACCCGCAGCGCCGGTTCCCGCAATTGTTGTTATAGTTCCCGATGTACTCACTTTGCGTACTACATGACTGAAGTAATCGGCTATGTATACATTACCGGCGGCATCTGCAGCCACAGCATACGGATACCTCATCATCGCCTCACTGGCAGGGCCGCCGTCACCGGAATAGCCCGGAATGTGGTTACCCGCAAGGGTTGATATTGTTGTACCGGGTGTGCACTGCGCACCGGCAAAAAAAGACACACCCGAAAGGGCAAGTGCAAGACCGAACTTCAGATAGCTCTTTCTCATAAAAAAACAAGGGGAATACGTTACCTATAAAATTACTTCTTAATTCTAGGTCTGCATATAATTGCAATGTCATTAACAAAAGGTTAAATAAAATAACAGATTTTGTGGATATATCCCGTCTGCACCGGGCCGCAAAATGCAAAAAGCCCCGGCACGAAAACCGGGACCTTTTTATGAAAACAACACACATTTAGAGCATCGGTTTATCGTCGTCTACTTGTGCGCATAGACCTTATTAAGCGCATCTGTTCGTGAGTTCACGTGCAACTTGTCATATATATTATGAATGTGCTTCCGAACCGTTTCTATGCTTACAAATAGCATCGCGGCAATCTCTTTGTAGCGATACCCTTTTGACAGATAATTAAGGATCTCCTGCTCGCGCACCGACAACTTCTCCAGTTCTTTATTGCCACCTCTTGGCTCCGGATTCTGAAACTGCCCGATAACCTTTCTTGCTATCTGGCTGCTCATTGGCGAACCACCGGCGCACACATCCTTTATTGCCTCTACAATCTTCTCGGGCGTCGTTGACTTGGTCAGATATCCGGTGGCTCCGGCTTGCAGCGCGCTAAATATATTATCTGAATCCTCGAGAGAAGTACACATCACGAACTCAGTGCCGGGACACATTGTCTTCAAAGCGCGCACACACTCTATCCCGGACATGCCACCTCCCATATGTATATCCATCAGTGCCACATCGGGTTTTATCTCCGGTATGCCGGTCAACGCTGTTTCAGCGTTCTCGTACACAGCCACACACTCCAGCCCGTCAGCTCCATCTATCAGTTCAGATAGCATTTGCCGTGTTTGCATCTGGTCCTCCAATACCGCCACCCGTATTACTCCCATTACAAAAAAAGTTGAATGTAAAAATACCCACGCATAACCCGTCAATCAATTACACTAAAGTAGTATTTTGGCCTATGCCCTGTCAACTACCGTAAAATCATTGAATACCGGACCTCCCATCGCCCCATCGGTCATTATTTTCCTCTCTGTTCCGATTACAGTATTTCCGGGTCGGGGTCTGTCCCCAGCAATACAAACGGCACACTTATCGTGATCTGCGTTCCGCTACCCTTGCCCGATACTATCTCGAATATCCCGCCCGTCACACTTATCCTGTGTTTCATATTCCTCAGGCCGTTACCCTCCTTCCTTGCTTCACACTCGTCAAAACCCTTTCCATTATCACTGATGATCAGAATGAACTGCTCCCTGTCCACCCTTGCCGCTATCAGTATCCGTGTCGCCCCCGAATGCTTTACGCAGTTATTTACGGCCTCTTTTACTGTCGAAAAGATATTTCGCTGCACCTCCCTCGATATGTTCAGCGCCGGCACCGTATCCGGAAAACTGAACTGCGTATCCGCCGGCAGTCCATCCAGATAATCCGCGCAATACTCCCTTATCCTCGTTATCAGATTCTCAAGCGTGGTATTCTCCGGGTTAAGCACCCATATCAGGTCACGCATATTATCCACCAGCTCCTTCGTAATGGTTGATATGTTACCCAGATCCTTCTCCGGCATCTGGTTGTCCTTTATCTTCCTTGCGGCCATCTCACTCAGCAAAGATATCCTCGACAATCCCGACCCTATATCATCATGTACATCCTTCGATATCCTCAGCCGCTCCATGTTCAGTGCATGTTGTTTCTCCAGCTCGAGTGTCTTGCGCCGCACCCTCCTGTTCACATCCATCCGCACAGCACCGGCCACTACACCCGCCAACGCCAGAAATATCAAGGCCCTGAACCACCAAGTCTGCCAATAAGGTGGCACTATTACCAGCTCCAGTTCCAACGGCTCGTCATTCCACAATCCCTCATTATTGCTCACCTTCAGCTTGAACGTGTAAGTCCCCGGCGCCAGGTTCGCGAAACGCACTTTGTCATTAGACGTGTACACCCAATCCCTATCCTGCCCCTCCAGCATGTACGCATACTGGTTACCCTCCGGCAGCGTGAACTCCAGCGCCCGGTATGTGATACTTATTGTGTTCTTTTTGAACGGCAACTCCAGCCGTTTCAGGTTCATGGTAGTGTCGCGCACCATCAGCGTATCATCCACATACACACCCGTTATCGCCGGGCGCGCCACATACGGATTTGCCTGTATCTTCCCCGGATCAAACCAGTTCACACCCGCTATCCCGCCAAACAGCATCATACCGTCTGCCGCCTTAAAGAACGCCCCGGTATTAAATTCATTCGACTGCAGCCCGTCCTTCGATGTGTAGTTTCTGGCCCTGATGTACACACTGTCATCATGCCTGAAATGCGCGCATACCCGCGTCAATCCCTTATTGGTACTCACCCACAGCACACTATCATTCTCGGGCAATATCCCGTATATGTAACTATTGTTTATCCCCGCCCTTTCATCAAAGACCCATCTGCGTTTGGTCCGCTCGTTATACGCAACCAATCCCTGCTCCGTCGCTATCCACAGATACGACATGTCCGCACCGCGATAGAAATGCCGCACCGGCACTGTATTGTGCCAACTGTCCAGCACCTGCGCCGTGCTGTCATTCACCATCCTGATCTTCGCATAACCATTCCGCTTACCCACATATATAATACCGCTGTCCGCTTTGAATATATTATAGACCCAACCCGATATAAAACTATCCGTTGCTATCTTTTTGTGCATGCGTGCACTTAGCTTTCCACCTTCATCCACCACCGAATAAAGACAATGATTCGTCCCCACCAGAAAATGCCCTTTTCTCCATTCCGCCAGCGAATACACCACCGGCTGTGTGCTACCCATGCTCGGGTATATCGGCAACTTCACCTCCCGCTTCAGCTTTCCTGTGGTTGCATCCAGCCACACTACCCTGTCATCCAGCCCCGCCATTATGTATCCTGCCGAGTCGCGTAATATCTGCCCGGGGTGCATCCCCAATAGTTTGTCCGGCTTGTACACCAGCTCTTCTTTTCGTGTCCTGGGGTCATACCGAAGTATACCTGTTCCGTAAACCCCCATCCATATTACACCCGTTTCATCCCGATACACACTCTTCACCATAAAGCCCGGCCCTTCCTTCTTGTTGGGGGCATAACAGTAAAATTTCGCCTGCTTTATATCCACCCGGTACACACCAGCACCATCCGTACCTACCCACAGGTTCTGCGACCGGTCTATGTACATTCTCGTTATGGTGTTCCGCTGAAACTGCATCAGCTCATACGCGCCCGTCACAAGGTTCAGCTTACAGATAGCACCACCCGTCTCCGACGCCAGATAATAACTGCCGGTCACATCATCGTGCACTATACGCCGCCAATACACTTCATCCCACCCCGGCACAGTGATCGTTATAAATCGCTCATGCCCCGTCACCGGGTCATACACTATTAGTCCGTTCTTCGTACACAACAACAACACCCCGCTTTTCAAACAATAAACCTTCGCTATATGCTCCCGCAAAAGCACACGTTTATCTCTCAGCTTGGCCTTATCAAAAAACATCAACCCTTTCAGGTCCGCTATCCATATGCCATGTTCGGTATTTACCGCATCCAGTATCACGGGACTCTCATTCTTCACTGTCTGATACACATCTGCAAACGGATACAACCGCTTACTCTTCGTCCGCACATCTATGCTATAAACACCCCTTCCGGTCACACACACCCACACTACACCCTTGTCTATGCCCGTTACACTTGCCGCAAATGAAGCCTCGTGCTTCGATATAAGTATGGAAAATTCCGATGTCCGCCTGTCCATGCAGTATACACCCTCATCGGCGGTGAACCACATGTTTCTTTGCGCGTCCTCAAATAACTCCGAGTTAATATTTCTATCCTTTATCTGCCCCCGTGCATCACTTTTCAATCGGCTCTTATAGGCAATAAACTCACGCCCGTCATATCGGTTCAACCCGTCACCGGTTGCCATCCAAATAAACCCGTATGAGTCCTGATAAATACTATACACCGAACTTTGCGAAAGTCCGTCCTCCACATTCAGATGTTCCACCCTGAGCATATTTTGCCCATAGGTCACCATCGCCGCCAGCAACAATATCACATTCAGCGCGATATACTTCCTCATCCCTTCCTATTATTCACAATTCGCATATTATTCTATAAAAATATACTCCACCCGCTGTATTACCAAGCACACGCATCCAAATTTTATTATCCCCTTTTCTCCGGCCCATACCTTTTGGTCGCCCATTGAAAAAAATGTCGTAAAATTGCGCAACTTTTTAACGTATACTAAGATAATCCAATGGACTTTAAATACTCTGAAGCACAGGAATCCATCGCGGCCATGATACGCGATTTCGCGGCAAAACACATCAAACCCGATATGATGGAGTGGGACGAAACTCAGAAATTCCCTATCGACCTCTTCCGTCAGATGGGCGAGCTCGGACTCATGGGTGTCCTTGTTCCTGCTGAATACGGTGGCTCAGGCCTCGGCTACTTCGAGTATGTTACTGTTGTCAGCGAGATAGCTAAAGTATGCGGTTCTATCGGCCTTTCAGTAGCGGCGCACAACTCGCTCTGCACTGGTCACATCCTGTATTTCGGCACAGAAGAACAAAAGAAAAAATACTTGCCTAAACTCGCTACCGGCGAATGGATAGGCGCATGGGGACTCACAGAGGCCAACACTGGTAGCGATGCCGGCAACATGCGTTGCGTAGCTACACGCGATGGTGATGATTGGGTACTCAATGGCACTAAGAACTGGATCACGCACGGCATCAGCGGCAACGTAGCAGTTGTGCTTGCCCGCACCGGCGAACCACGCGCCAAGAACAACGTTACTGCATTCATCGTTGAGCGCGGCACTCCGGGCTTCAGCGCAGGCAAAAAAGAAAATAAACTCGGCATGCGTGCCAGCGAAACCGCTGAACTCGTGTTCGACAACTGCCGCATCTCCGACGCGCAGCGCATGGGCCCTGTAGGCGATGGCTTCCATCAGGCAATGAAAGTGCTCGATGGTGGTCGTATCTCTATCGCTGCCCTTTCTCTGGGTATCGCGAAGGGCGCTTACGAAGCATCACTAAAATACGCCAAAGAGCGCCAGCAGTTCGATCAGCCTATCGCCAACTTCCAGGCCATCGCCTTCAAGCTCGCCGATATGGCCACTCAGATCGAAGCCTCTGAAATGCTCATCTATCAGGCTGCCGACCTCAAGAACCGCGGCCAGAAGATGACCAAGGAGTCTGCTTTTGCCAAATACTACGCGTCAGAAGTTTGTGTGCGTGTTGCAACCGATGCCGTTCAGATCTTTGGCGGCTACGGCTACACCAAAGACTTCCCTGTAGAAAAATACTACCGCGACAGCAAGCTCTGCACTATCGGCGAAGGAACTTCCGAGATCCAGAAACTGGTTATCTCCCGCGATATCCTCAAAGCATAATTCAACACAAATTATTACAAACGAAATAGGGCTGCCAAATGGCGGCCCTATTTCGTTATATCTAACCATCAAAGACTAACTACAGATCAAGATGAACTAAGCACCCCTGTGCCTACATAATACCGCCCAATCTCGCCTTGATGTTAAACCTTGTCTCAAGATAGGGCGTCAACTTTACCCTCATATTCTCCGTGATTGTCCCGCTCTGCATGTCGAAGTAATAATTGTTATCTATTTTGGCGATGATCACGAAAACGTATTTCATTCCCAATGCATACTTTCTGTCAGACCGGAATGGAACTACTGCATTAATTTCAGGTAAAGCCAAAAAAACAGAAGTATTTTCTCGTTGAAACTTCTTCGTATCAAAATCGATTCCAATTGAGGTTTCTACACCGGTGAATCCAAAAAAACGATCACAGTTTACAAATTCAAAGCTGGTACAACTATCGAAAAAATAGTACAATCCGCCTCCGGAACCTGGACCAATTATGCTATCGGGTACCGAAGGAACGGTTCGAGTACCAAGATTAACTTCGCTCTCATTCCACGCCACAACGGAATCCTCGTTATTAGTATTCCCATAAAACAAAGACATTGAGTCAGCCTTCACCTTGGCTTTAAAGGCTATTCTGTATCGATTGGCAAATAATTCCTTACCATTCATCGAGGCCTTTATGCGCACCTGACCCGAACTCTGTAAAATTTTGTTGCCGGTCGCTTCAGTTGTGGCCCGGTTCAATATCATATCGCCCGCTTCATACATTTCAATCAACTCAAGTCCAACCTTTCCTTTGGAAATTATGTTATCGTTTGCGTCTTTGAACGAGAATTTATAAAAGGTTATTATAGTATTACTGTCCGCTCCAAATATTATCGTATCCCTACCCGCTTCCACCGTAAACCGTTGCGGCGCATAACGCAGATCGGAGAACAGTGCATTTTTCCCGTTCATGTTATAGGTCTTCTCTTCTGTCACTTTCTTTTTGCAAGAGACCCAAAATATTGTGCCGGTTACAAATACAGCAAATAGGATATACTTCTTCATAATAAGTGTTTTTCAACGTCAAACAAATATAGACAGTTAAATTGATTGATGCGTTGGACATTATATCGCTTTTTCAACCTCACACCCACACTTTTCACCCGCCGAAGCTTTTTCAGCGAAGGCGGGCACACTCACACCTCGTTCACCTAGCCCGCCTACCGTAGGTAGGTTCAGACAATCCTGGTTCAGACGAAAACACATTATTTCCACCACCATATCTACCCTTTACACCTCAAAACACCCCAAAACTCCCTCAAAACCCTAATTTTTACATTAAATTTTTAAATAACATTGACTTTTTTAAGAAAATTATTAAAAAAACTTGCCAGTTTCAGAAAAAAACATAAAATTTGCGTAAAATTTAATATTATGTCAACGCTTCGTTTCCAGGCCTTACAGGCATTAGCTGCAGGAGAAGAAAAGAAAGTCTCCGGCTACAGCGAGAAAAAGATCACGCACATGTTCGCCAGCAATGTATTCACAGCCCGCGCGCAGCGTGAATACCTTAGCGATGAGGCCTACAAAAGCCTCACCAACTCCGCTAAGAACGGCACCAAGATCGAACGCCGCCTCGCCGACCAGGTCGCTGCAGGCATGAAGGCATGGGCCGAGGAGCGTGGTGTCACCCACTTCACGCACTGGTTCCAGCCACTCACAGGCACCACTGCCGAAAAACACGATTCATTCTTCACCCTCAAACCCGATGGCACCGCTATCGAACTGTTCGACGGCGACGCCCTCATCCAGCAGGAACCCGATGCCTCCAGCTTCCCCAACGGTGGCATCCGTGCCACTTTCGAGGCTCGTGGCTATACCGCATGGGATCCTTCCTCTCCGGCATTCATCATGGAGGCAGGCTCAGGAAAAACATTGTGCATCCCTACTATCTTCATCGCATACAACGGCGAGTCGCTCGACTATAAAGCACCATTGCTCAAGTCTATCGCGTCGCTCGATAAGGCCGCTGTAGATGTATGTCATTACTTCGATAAAAACGTCAGCAAAGTAACTGCAACCCTCGGTTGGGAACAGGAATACTTCGTTATCGACGAAACCCTCGCCAACGCCCGCCCCGACCTCACTATGTGCGGCCGTGCGCTGGTTGGTCACAGCCCTGCAAAAGGACAGCAACTCGAAGACCACTACTTCGGCTCTATCCCCGAGCGTGTATTCGCGTTCATGCAGGACTTCGAGCAGGAAGCCTACAAACTCGGCATTCCGCTCCGTACCCGTCACAACGAGGTGGCTCCTTGCCAGTTCGAATGTGCACCAATATTCGAAGAAGTGAACATCGCCGTTGACCACAACACCCTGCTGATGGATGTAATGGCAAAAGTGGCTAAGCGTCACAAACTGCGTGCACTCCTCCACGAAAAACCATTCGCGGGCGTTAACGGTTCAGGCAAACACAACAACTGGAGCCTTGCCACAGATACCGGTGTAAACCTCCTTTCTCCCGGCAAAACTCCGCGCACCAACCTCATGTTCCTTACCTTCTTCGTCAACACGATCAAGGCGGTTCATGACTATGCCGACCTCATGCGTGGCGCTATCGCTTCTGCCAACAACGACCACCGTCTGGGCGCAAACGAAGCACCGCCGGCCATCATGTCGGTTTACATCGGCAAGTACCTTACAGAGGTGCTCAACGAAGTAGAGACACGTGTAAAAGAAAAATTCAGCGAGCAGGATGAGGTCATCCTCAAACTCGACATCCACAAGCAGATCCCTGAACTGCTTATGGACAATACCGACCGCAACCGCACAAGTCCGTTCGCATTCACCGGCAACAAGTTCGAATTCCGCGCCGTTGGTTCGTCTGCAAACTGCGGCTCGCCTATGACCGTGCTCAACACCATCATGGCCGAGACACTGAAGAAATTCAAGGCAGAGGTTGATGTACTCATCGAAAAAGGAGAGAAGAAAGAGATCGCTATCCTCCAGGTGCTGCGTTCTTACATCTCTGCGTCAAAGAAGATCCGTTTCGAGGGCGACAACTACAGCGAAGAGTGGGCGGAAGAAGCAAAACGTCGCGGTCTCAACAACTTCAAAACTACCCCTGAAGCACTGGACGCGTTCATTACCGATAGTGCCAAAGAACTGTTCTTCTCCAACAACATCTTCAGCAAGCGCGAGCTCGAAGCACGCCACGAGATCATGCTCGAAGACTACGTAAAACGTCTGCAGATCGAAGCACGTATCCTGGGCTATATGGCTACAAACCACATCCTGCCTGCAGCTGTCAACTACCAGAATACACTCATCGAGAACATTAAAGGACTCAAAGAGATCGGCCTCGACCCTAGTGCATACAAAGCGCAGCTCAACCTTGCCAGCGTCATCAGCCGCCACATACAGTCTATCAACGACAACGTAGAGGCCATGATCGAAGCACGCAAGCGCGCAAACAACACAGAGGACATGCACAAGCGCGCGCACATGTATTGCCACGAAGTGAAATCATACTTCGACCCTATCCGTTACGCGTCCGACAAACTCGAACTCATCGTCGACGACAAACTGTGGCCGCTCCCTAAATTCCGCGAGCTCCTCTACATGCGCTAATGAAGTCAAAACAACTCAGAGAATAAAAAACACCCCAACAAAAAAGCCACCGCATGTGCGGTGGCTTTTTATTTCCCTCAATATCAATCGCGCAACCGGGAAGCCGTGTAATCAACTGATCCGTTTATTCAGTCGTTCAGACAACTCACCCGGCAAAGCGCTCATTCCATGAATCCCCCTCCTGCTAAGCCTGCCTGACCGGTAGGCAGGGAGGGGATAGGGGTGGTTGTCCTCGTTTGCAACTGCCTGTCCCGATTATTTCGGGAAGGATACGGCGGTGCGGCGTTTATAACGCCCTGCCCACTGATCCGTTTAATCAGTGGTTCAGACAACTCACCTGACACAGCCCTCATTCGACCTCACCCTCTCCCTCGGAGAGGGCCGGGGAGAGGTCTCACCTCCCATACCCACCATAAATCAACCCTATCAGCCACCCACCGCCATCCAGCGGCGTGCCACCCTTGTTGTTATAATGCAGGTACTGATACTTCGCCTGCACACACAGATAGCTGCGTTTCACTTCCTGCACACTCCTGCCATACTTCACCACATCGCGCACCTTATCGGTCAGTATCAGTCGGTAGCCCAGGCCCGCGTTTATGTTCACCGACACAAGCGTCTTCGTCGTCGGCGCCTTCGTTTTCCCTGTCGCGCTCAGTACATCCATAACATCTATACCAAGCCCGCCCAGTGCTTCCAGACGGTTACGTCGCTTTCCTGCCAGCTCATACATGCCATCCAGGCCGACATACGCACCAAAATGATGTTGTGTAGTGTACAATGTATCACCCTCATTCACCAGATACGGATTTGCCGAGTTAAGGAACTTACATAACATCGCGAACTCGATCGAGTACTTAGGCGCACGTCCTCCAATTAGAAAACCCACATAAGGCTTCGGCCCCAGCAACGACAGATTTCCCGTTGGCATCCACGCACCACTCGTCAACCCTAATGAAAAACCTCTCAGCGATGCCCGGTCGGCCTTTGCTGTACGCCACGCCCGCTGTATCACCGTTCCGTTATACTCAATACCATCCAGCGCACGCAGCACCGTGTCCGACGGATGTGCATAAAAATTCAGCAGAAAACGCTCTGCAGGCTTCAGATCAGGTATCCGCTTCAGCGAATCCGCCACCGTACCTATCAGACTCAGATACGGAATATAGTGCGACTGCTGTTCCTCGCTGTAATAGTTGGGCTTCACCATGTTTTCGCACACCTCACTGAAACCACTCAGCAACCGCAATATATCTCTCTCATATTCAAGCTCACTCTGCACCTTGCCCGCTCTGAACGGATCAGACGCTACAAGCCCTTCCTTAAACTCACGGTCCTTTATATCCAGCAAAATGCGCATCGGCACCACCAGCACACCATTACCATAGTTGCGCTCATAGTAAGACACCAACTGGCGCACCGTATCATACTTCCCCGCCTTATAAAGACCCGGCGTCAGACTCGCAATGTTATAGATCACATCACGTTCCGTCAGCACACGCTTCGTCATCATCTGTTCCAGACGCGCATCCGCCGACTGTCCCCGTGCGTTCACCACGCACACAATAGCTGCAACCACAGCCAACAAGTATTTTTTCATAAAGTAGCTCACCGGTGGGCGCCGGCATTAAAGCAAGCAAGTTACCGCAAACCACACAATCAGCGAAAAAATGAACTGTCGCTATTTCATGGCTTGGCGCAGACTAATAGTGTTCTCCTTCCCTCATGCAAGCGTTCGCTTGCGATTGCAATCACATTGGGTGTGACTGAAATTCATTCCGTCCTCGTTGAGTCTCCTCGCTTTTTCCGAGAGGGACTCAACGAAATCAGGGCAATGAAGCTCAATATTCTTTATGAAGCTCCTGATCCGTTTTTTTGAGGTTCAGACTGTCTCGTCCTGACAAAAACATTCTTACCATCTTCACATCCTATCAATCCTAGTTCAGACAATCTGTGCCATCTGTTTAATCTCACGAATCTGTGATTCTGACAACCCCACTCATCCGTCTAACGCGCCTTTTAGTGTATCTTGCCCGTACCCAAACATCGCAATAACACCAATTCGAAAACAAATGAACAATTTTGTCTTTCTCAACAACTTGAATGAATACAATACCGAGGATGCACTGGTAGCCCATATTGAGAATATTCACAGCAAGGCACAACTATTAATAGAGCTATCCGCCGGACTTAAATTCCCCGACTACTTTGGTGATAATTGGGATGCATTGGATGAATGTCTGAACGACTTCCACTGGGTAGAAAATTCCGAGATCGTTATCATACATTCCAATGTTCCGAACATATCTTCCGGAGAACTAAAGACCTACTTAGAAATACTTTCATCTGCTGTAAAAAACTGGAGCATATCACCGACTCGCAAACTGACAGTTATTTTCAGTGATAATGACAAACAAACGATCGCCAAGATCGTAGGCTATGAATAACACATAACCTGGTCGAAGCCTCCCGCATCGTCCTCACTCATGCAAGCCTCCGCTTGCGATTGCAATCACTTTGGGTGTCACTGAAATTCATTCCGTCCTCGTTTAGTCTCCTCGCTTTTTCCGCGAGGGACTCAACGAAATCAGGGCAATGAAGCTCAATATTCTTTATCAGATATTTTTACACGTTCATAAAATTCTCGAAATACCAGCTCTTTACTCAATAATACTCCATGCTTGAATTCTGGATAATCAATACTGTGATCGATTCTATCCAAACTTAACAGCGAGAATCGTGGGCTTCTCAATATAACTTTGTCAAAGGGAGAATACGACAACATTTTATCCAAAAATAATCAGGAAAATAAACGGCAAAACAGATATGTAGCAAAGAATGATAGTTATTTTGTGTAGTAAATAATTACCTATGTATTTAGAGAGAAAAATTAGAAGTAATACGAATTCGTAATATAAAAATATACTAGTTGTACTTCCTTCGTCTTTTAATATGAAAAGACTCTTATTTATCATGTATAACACCATACCAAGTAAGGGCACTAAAAAATGCAAATACTTATGTTTGGGGTTGAAAGAATAACTTAATAAATAAGCAACAGGCAAAAAAAGTACTATCTCTTTCATAAAGACACCAGCATTATGTGTTTAATTATATCATCACCAAATAATTCTGAATTTAGAGCCAGCAATATCCCCCCCATTCCATTCATTAATCCGTTAGTTTAAATAGCTATCCCGTCTCCGTTATAATATGCTTTAAACGCATCTGAACCTGAATTATTGCAGTTCTCGTTATTCCGGCTGTTAGCGCAGCGCATCCTGAACTGGCGATAGATCCCGTTCTCTGAACGTCTTCATCTTGATGTCGCTCAATATTCCGCAAATCACACAAATCGCCACCACAGTTTCCGGCATTATAAAAATGGCGTTAAGAAAAATGGCGTAACGCAGCGGCCGCAAAATCTATGGAGGTAGATGACCCACTGCCGATAGTAGCGAAGGCACAGTAGCGCGCTCTCCGCTCCCCCGTTGTCCCGGATATTAGCGCAGCGCATCCGGGACTGCAAATGCCCCCCCCCGTTCTCTGAACGTCTTCACCTTGATAAAGTTCAATATTCTCTTGTCTGCCGCAGCCAGGTTTACACAAACCACTGCAGACGAGCCCATCCGTGGAATCCTTTATTCCATTTAATCCGTGATTCAGACAACTCACCAAGCAAAGCGCTCATTCCATGAGTCCCCCTCCTGCTAAGGAGGGGATAGGGGTGGTTGTCCTCGTTTGCGATTACCTGCCCCAATTATTTTGGGAAGGGCTCCATACGAAGCACATGTGGATCTAATTCCATAAATCATTAATAGAGTTTATTTCGTCTCCTGGCAGGTAATCCAACCACTTATAGGTGACTAAAGAAGGATCTA
>JBGAQG010000013.1:0-85134 GCA_044220845.1 Flavipsychrobacter sp.
ATGTACTCGCTGGCAACTCGTCTTTTCAAGGCAACTTCGTACTTCGGTTTCCTGCCTTTTTGTCCTTTTCTGCCCTTTAACGCAGTTTGTCCTCTCATAATTTACACGTTTTAAGTGTAAACTTTTTTCAGGACGATACACCATCCCGAATGCTCGGGATATTATTATATTCCGCACTATGTTCCATTCAAGATGTGATTTTCTGTATTTCGTTCAAGTTACTATGGTCTGCAAAAAGGGACAAAACGGGATTTTGTGATAGTGCGTTTTCGGTAGTATCGTGTGTTGTTTTTGTGCTGTGGCAAAATTTTGGTTCGCAGTGATTTCTGATTTCGGGTCCTGAAGGGATGGGGCGACCAGTCTGTTGCTACTTGCACATGGGGTAGTAATGATTGATGAGTTGAGCAGATTTTGATGGCGATTGTCTATTTTGCAGGGTGTTGACGGCGCGTTGCTGCTGACACGAATTGCGGATGCAGATACTATCGGATAGATATTTTGACGATTACAGGGTGCAACTAAAGGTTGAGATTGCGCAAGCTCTGGAAGGACAGGGTGCAGACGACCTAAACCCTACGTCATTTACGTTCTATACGTCGGTGGCAGTGATGTCATCGTCGCGGATAGAGGGTGAACAGATGGAGGTGGACAGCTATGTGAAACATAAGGTGCAGCATATAGACTATGTTCCGGAATTGCTAGAGAAACCCAACGATCTGTATAACGCCTATATATATGCACATGATAATGCTCTGACGCGAGAGGCATTTCTGCATTGCCACCGACTGATAACGGCGCATCTGCTGCCTGAAAAAAACAGGGGTGTGTACCGAAAGACGAATATGGTGGTGATGGAGCACAACACCGGCAGGGTGCAGTTTGAGGCTGCTCCATTTGACATTGTACCGACTGAAATGGAGCGGGTATGGGCAGATATTGAAGTGCTGTTGAGTCGAAGCCTGGGCCCGGAGGAGGTGTTCTATTATGCTTCCTGCATACACTTTGCGTTTGTTTGTATCCATCCTTTCTACGATGGTAACGGTCGTGCGGCACGCCTGCTGGAGAAGTGGTTTCTGGCTAGTTGCCTTGGTACGAAAGCCTGGCGCGTACCATCGGAGCGATATTATTACAGCCACGTGAAGGACTACTATCTGAACCTGAACAGAGCCGGTGTTTTCTATGAGCAACTGGATATCTCAATGGCGCTTCCGTTTTTACTGATGTTGCCGCAATCGATTGTGTGATTTGGTTTGGGTTTTTGAATAGAATGTCTGAACTAAGATACATAGGATGAAAGGATGGTTAGATGCGCGAGTCGGCGGAGATAAACGCCAAAACTGCATTTTTATTTTTCATTGGAAATTGGCGACAGCAGATTAAGACATCGAGCATTTTCAAGATGAAGACGTTCAGAGAACGGGTATTATTAATTGTTCCGGATGCGCTTCGCTAACATCCGCGAACAACGCGAACGGGTATTATTAATTGTTCCGGATGCGCTGAGCTAACATCAGGAACAACGTTGTTTGTCTGAATCACTGACCAAACGGATTAATCGATTCCACTGATTGACTCGAAAGTGGGTTGCTATTATCCGAGACAACGAGAAAATGCGGTCAGAAGGATATTGGTTTGTTTAGAATAGATCGGAATGTGTACCGGTACGAATTAGAATGTCGGTCTGAGTTGAAGTGTCGAATTGCCAGATCAGAAGCCAGTCGGGGAGAATGTGACATTCCCAGCAATCTTTGTAATCTCCGGAAAGTTTGTGGGCACTATTTTTTGGCCGGAAGTTGTTTGCCGGATACAATTATACCAATCACTTTGTTTATCAGCGATTCAATGTACCCACGTTTTTATGCAAGCTTATAGTCGCGCTTAAACCGCCCGGTATATTCAATATTGTACATTACTTTTTCAGGTCAATAATAAGTTGATCGAGAGAATTGGCTTTGCGGGTCTTTCCTTTTTTTGCTTCTGCTATTGCTTTGCGTGTCTCAGCGTTGGGTTCTTTGAGGATTTTAGCGAAAGGAAGTGTTTCCAGTAGCTCAACCAGTTTTTTGGCCTGTTTAGTTTTTGTGTCTATCGTGAAATAAGTCATCGGTTTTTCTATGTATGTCAAATTTACACAAATATTCGTTTCGAAGGAGCTGTCGATCAGTTAAGACTACTTGTTGTGCTGTCTGTTCAAAGTGATTATAGTATTGTGCTCCGAATCGCAATATCCTCCTTTAGTTTAATCTTGTAGCGTATTTAGAAGCGGAGACATGCTGCTAGCCTGCATTTTGATCTGTTTTTCGAAATTAGAGACAACGGGTAAAACATCTGGCAAGATCAAGATGAAGACGTTCAGAGAACGGGTGTCATTAATAGTTCCGGATGCGCTGCGCTAACGTCAGGAACAACGTTGGTATCAGGAACGACGAGGACGAACAACGAGGACCAGAGGGGGGGCACTTTGTTTTGATTTGCATATTGTAATGTAATATTTTGTATTTTTGAATGCAATGACTAATGCCTTGGATAAACTCGTCTTTAAGATTTTTTTCGTTCTGATGTTGTTAGTTGGTGCTTCGAATTCAATTGCCCAGCCAATCAGCATGCAGGACAAATTATATCACACATGCAAAACATGGGGTTTTGTCAAGTACTATCATTCGAGAGTATCTACATGTTCTGTCAATTGGGATAGTGTGTTGATCTCGAAATTACCACAAATTCAAAGTGCATCCACAATCGCAGAGTTCAATGATGCATTAATTAGTATGCTTGACGCTGCCGGACCAATGACCTTGTCCACCACTTATTTTCCCGACACTTTGCCTGTTGAACTAAAACTGAATAGAGATTTCGGTTGGATCGCAAGTCCTGTTTTCAGGTCGGATGTAAGGGCAATTCTGGACACAATAAAAAATAATTTCAGACCGCACCCGTCATGTTGGGTTGTCTATGCTTCCGGATATTATTCTTCACCATATCAAGTCACTTTCTTATTTCAGCCTTACGATAGTATCGGTCTGAATGTTAATACCGGTACAGACTTTCCTGATTGGAATCACAGAGTTCTTATGTTATTCAAATACTGGAATTTTGTCAGATATTACAATCCCTATAATTATGTACTTGATACACCCTGGGACACTACTTTGTATAACAATGCAATCGCATTCGTTGGTTCTGCTGATGTGAAAGAACTTTATCACAATTTCTTGCGCATCACGCAGAAACTTGATGACGCGCACGTCAGCGGGTTAACATCAAGCAACAATGTAAATACGCCCAATGGCACTATGGTTCCCAAATTACGGTTGAAGTATGTTCATGGAAAATATTTAGTCGCAGAATCATTGATTCCGGAAATTTCACGGGGCGATGCCGTCATTTCCGTTGACGGATTGACCATGACGCAATGGGAAGACAGCCTGAGACAGTTTTATGCAGCAGGAAATGAATCAGTATTTAAACGTATCATGTGTACAAGAATCCTCAGTAGATACACTTTTGGAGAAATTGAGCATATTGTTGTAGAGGATAGCACAGGTACATTACATAATTATCCGGTCACTTGTTATTCTCCTAGTTCAAGTTTTTATTGGAGATCTTTATATTATGCGGACTCTCTGCGAAGCATAGAGTGGACAACGCTGCAGTGTGATATTGGGTATGTAAATCTTTCAAATTTACAGGTCAGCAACGTAAACAAAATGTATTCTGACTTATATAGCAAGAGTGCTATCATTTTTGACATGAGGAGTGGATTGGGCTATGCATTTGCAAACGTAGTAAATCTGATATTTCCAAATTCAATTACTTGCACGAAACACCTTATCCCATATTTGCCATATCCAGGCACATACTATTGGAGTTATGGTGTCAAAGGAGTACCTGGAAATCCCACTCCATATTCTGGGCAAATAATTGTTTTGGTTGACGAAAACACCCAAAGTGCGGCGGAGTACGCTACTATGCAATTAGAAGCACTTCCCAACACAATTACAGTTGGAAGTCAAACGGCTGGAGCTGATGGGAATGTAAGTGTATGGGGGGTAACTAAGGATGTTATGACTGCGATAACAACAATTGGCATTTTTTATCCAAATGGTGACAGCACACAACGGATCGGTATTGTCCCGGATACTGTTGTTTATCAAAACGCCTCAAAAATGCGCCAACATAGAGATAATGTGCTTGAAAAAGCTCTTAACGTGGCCGGGTGTTACCTTGATGTAAAAAATGAGAACATTCCAGAAGGCGAGATAATTGTTACACCTAACCCATCGGATGGTAAAATCTCTCTGAACTTTTTGTTGCAATATGCGCCGACCTCTTCGACAATTGTTATCACAGAAGCGGTTGGAAAAAGGGTCTTTGAAAAACAAATGACGATATATAATGTGCAACACACTGAAAATATTGATTTGTCAAAGGAGCCTCCCGGACTATATTTTATTACAATCAATTATGGAAACAATAGCAAGTGTCTTCGTTTTCTGAAACAGTAGTATCAACTGCTTGCTGTCTCTTACCCTGCGTGCTGCGTATAGGCTAAGGTTTATAGGATGAATGGATGATTAGATGCGCGAGTCAGCGGAGATAAACGCCATACCTGCACTTTGGATCTTTCAATGGAAATTAGTAACAGCAGGATAAGACATCGTGCATTTTCAAGATGAAGACGTTCAGAGAACGGGTATTATTAATTGTTCCGGATGCGCTGCGCTAACATCAGGAACAACGTGCTATTATTAATTGTTCCAGATGCGCTGCGCTAACATCAGGAACAACGTCGTTGGTAGTTAGATGCTCGAGTCAACCGAGAAACACGCCCAACATAAAACAAACGGCAGGCACTAAATAAGGGAGCTTTGCTTATTTAGTGCCTTGCCCTTTATGCTTTCTCTACTGAATATTTTATGTCTTCGTTCTCGGCGAGGAAGTTGATGAGTTCGTCGCTGATGAGGATCTTGCGGCTTTGTGTTTTGAGTCGGATGGCCATGTCGGTCTCCATGTCTTTTACACTTATGACCAGCTCGGTACTGCCGGGATTTTTGCGGGCATTCTCTTGCATGAATGTGGCGAAATCTTCGGTGACACGATCGAGCGTGAGCGCGAGGTGAATGCGCTTGGTGAGTGCCTTGCGCACTTCCTCAAGCAGCATAATGCTTTGTATGCGGAACTCCATGGTGCCGGGGCGGTACTTGTGTTCGTCGTACACGCCGGTGATCATGAGCTTTTGCCCATTGAGCAGGAAGTTTCCGTAGGTTACATAGTCGTTCTGCCAGAGTGCTATTTCGAGGTTACCGGAATAGTCGTTCAGCATCATCTTGCCGAACTTAGCCCCCTTCTTGGTGGTGGCGTGTACTACGTCGGTAACAAAGCCGGCTATGCGGATGGTGCGGCCACGCACCTTTTCTATGTCGGCAATGTTGGTCATGCCGTAGTGGGTCATTTCGAATTTATAACCGTCAAGCGGATGTGCGCTGAGGTAGATGCCGACCACTTCTTTTTCGCGGTCGAGCAGTTCGGCCAGTCCCCATTTGTCGCATTCCGGTATTGCCGGAGGTTTGATCTCGGGCATTGATGATGCACCAAAGAGGCTGTTAGATGCCATGGATGAGCTAGCCTGTACCTGGTTGCCAAAACGCATGAGGCGTTCGAGACCGGAGATGGGGTCGGTGGGTGGTGCAAAGAAATACTGCGCACGGTGCATCTGCGGGAAGCAGTCGAGCGCGCCGGCCAACGCCAGGCTTTCCATTGATTTTTTGTTGACAGTGCGCTGGTTCACGCGGCGCATGAAGTCGAAAATAGATTGGTAGGGTCCGCTTTTCTCCCGCTCGGCTATCACATCTTCTACGGCGGATTCGCCCACGCCCTTGATGGCATTGAGGCCGAAGCGCACTACGTTCTCCTTGGCCACTGCAAAACCTTTCAGACTTTCATTCACATCAGGCCCCAATACCTGAAGGCCCATACGCTGGCACTCCTCCATGTAGAACTTGATCTTTTCGATGTTGCCCTGGTTGTTCAGCACGGCAGCCATGTATTCGGCAGGGTAGTGTGCCTTGAGGTAGGCTGTCTGGTAGGCCACAAGGGCATAACAGGTAGAGTGCGACTTGTTGAACGCGTATTGGGCAAATGCTTCCCAGTCGGTCCATATTTTCTGCAGCTTGTCTTCGGGGTGTCCCTTTGCCTTGGCCCCTTCCACAAACTGCCCCTTCATTTTGTCCAGTACTGCCTTCTGCTTTTTACCCATGGCCTTGCGCAGTACGTCGGCATCGCCCTTGGTGAAACCGGCCAGACTCTGCGACAGCAACATCACCTGTTCCTGATAGACAGTGATACCATATGTGTCGCCAAGGTATTCTTCCATTTCGGCAAGGTCGTAGGAGATAGGTTCCTGACCATGCTTGCGTTTGATATAGCTGGGGATGTATTCTATGGGGCCCGGACGGTACAGGGCGTTCATGGCAATGAGGTCCTCAAACTTATCGGGTTTCAGGTTGATGAGGTGTTTCTGCATGCCCGGACTTTCGAACTGGAATGTACCGTTGGTGTCGCCACGCTGGTATAGTTCGTAAGTCTTCAGGTCGTCGAGCGGAATGGTGTCAATATCAATATCTACCCCATAGTTTCGTTTAATGAGTGCGAGCGCATCTTTAATGATGGTTAGGGTCTTGAGACCCAGAAAGTCCATCTTGATTACGCCGGCGTTCTCAATGACGTTTCCTTCATACTGGGTGATGAGCGAGTCCACGTCTTTCACCATGAACACAGGCAGGAGATCGGTAAGGTCGCTGGGGGCAATGATGATGCCCGCCGCATGTATGCCGGTGTTTCGCACCGATCCTTCGAGTGTCTCGGCATATCGCAACACCTCGCCGTGAAGGGTCTGCTGACCATAGGTCTCGCGGAGTTTGCCAACGAGTTCCATTTCTTCTGCGGCAAGGCCCTCTTTGGCTTCCAGGCTGCCTTCGCCCTTTAGTTCGGCATGCAGCAGACGTTTTAGTGAAATACCCGGTTTTTCCGGAACCAGCTTGGCCAGTGCGTTGCTCTCGGGCAGTGGTAGGTCCATGACACGGGCTACGTCTTTGATTGAGCTCTTGGCGGCCATGGTACCATAGGTTACTATCTGTGCCACCTGATTCTTTCCATATTTCTGCACCACGTAGTCGATGACCTTTTGCCGACCAACGTCGTCGAAGTCGGTATCGATATCCGGCATGCTCTTACGGTCGGGGTTGAGGAAACGTTCGAACAGGAGCTTGTACTTAATTGGATCAATGTTCGTGATGCCGATGCAGTAGGCTACAGCCGAACCCGCGGCGGAGCCACGACCCGGTCCGATGAACACACCCATGTTGCGCCCCTCGCGAATGAAGTCGGACACGATGAGGAAGTAACCTGCAAAGCCCATGGTGCGGATAGTGAACAGCTCGAAGTTGAGTCGTTCTTCTACCTCCTGTGTAATTTCTTTGTATCGCTCTTTGGCACCCATCCAGGTGAGGTGCTCGAGGTAGGCGATCTGGTCGTCGTTGAACTCGGGCGGCACCTTGTAGTGGGGTAGCAGGATATCTCGCTCCAGCTTCAGTGGCTTTATCTTTTCGATGACCTGGTTGGTGTTGTCGATGGCCTGAGGAATGTCGGCGAAGACATTGGTCATCTGTTCGGTGGTCTTGAAGAAGAACTGGTCGTTGTAGAAGGCGAAGCGGGCATTTTTTGCCTGCACCTCATCGTCGCCCACGTCGCGGTACTTCTCATCGCTCTGCTTGGCGCCGGTGTTGATGCACAGCAGGATGTCGTGCGCGTTAGCATCCGACTGGTCTACATAGTGACTGTCGTTGCTGGCAATGATGGGTACATTGTATTTTTTAGCGAAGCGGAGGAGCACCTCGTTCACTTTTATCTGGTCGGGTATATCGTGGCGTTGCATCTCCACATAGTAGTCGTCTCCAAACAGATCGAGCCACCATTTAAAAACACGTTCGCCCTCTTCTTCGCCCTTGCGCAGAATGGTGCGGGGCACCTCGGCGGCCAGGCAGCAGGTAGTGGCAATAAGCCCTTCGTGGTACTGCAGGATGAGTTCTTTATCTATGCGGGGGTATTTGCCATACAGGCCCTCCATGTAGCCAAGCGAACACATCTTAACGAGGTTCTTGTAGCCGATCTCGTTCTTGGCGAGGAGTAACTGGTGGCAGCGCTGGTCTTTGTCGTCTTTTGAGAACTGGCGTTTGTGGCGGTTCTCTACAAGGTAGAATTCGCAACCCACAATCGGTTTCACAACCGGTTCTTCAATGTCCTTGCCTTCGGGTGTTTTTCCCACCACTTTCTTTTTCTTCCATGCCTCGGCCACGAAATCGAAGACACCGAACATATTGCCGTGGTCGGTGATGGCCATGGCGGGCATTTCGTCTTTGCGGGCTTTTTCAAACAGCCGGGAAACGTTGGAAGCCCCATCGAGCAGGGAGAATTGCGTGTGGTTATGAAGATGCGAGAATTTCACTTTGTCTGAAGCACGGATTAAAAAAACTGAACGAATGGAAGGTGCGGAAATACTGATCCGCGAACTGTACAAAGTAAAGAAATTCCGCAGGGTTGGTAGAGTGGAATTTATCCACATTGGTTGGTGATTTAGTTATATATTACGCTGGTGTTAGGAAACATGCTGCCCATGGAACTCGGCACAATTGTTGCGGCAAACAGTGAAAATATACCCCCAAATGAAAAATATATTACCTGCACTGCTCCTTATTTGTACCATGGGGTCGTGCGTCACCCTTTTCAACGGCCCATCGACCAGCCTGAATGTGCGCATTCCCGACAATGCCAAAGTTGTTTATACCAATGAGTGCGGCAACACCGACAGTGTAGCGCCCGGGATCAACAATATGGCGCGGCTTATAGTGCGGAGAAGCAACAAAAAACTACCTCTTACGGTGGTGAGCGATACCGGTAGTTACAGTTTTGCGGTGAAGCCAATGCTGTCGTGGCTGTTCTGGGCAAATGTTTACCCGTTGTATGGACTGGGTTTTCTGGTTGACTATAATAACCCGAACCGGTTCACGTATCCACATTTTGTGTATCCGGACCCCAGGCCAAAGAACCGAGTCGGGTATCTGACCAAGGCTCCGCTGATGCAGTCGGACTGGGAGCTGTCTTTCACACCTCCGTTGGTGAACGGGTTTGTGTTCAATCCTGCACGTGTGGATCTGCGGGGTGGATTGTTAGGTATTGGCGGTGGAGTCACGTATCATCATAGCGACAGGGGTTTTTGGAATGCCGAGGTGGGAACTGCCATTGCCGGTGCCGTAGCGGGTTTCAAGCGAATTGACAGTATGCCCAGCTTCCGAAGGATTCGTCTGACGGGCTGGTACCTGAACATACGTCATCATCATCAACTGGGCCGGCTTGATCTGGGCTATGGTCTATCAACCGGTGAGCAAAAAGGGCGTGAATATTATGATCACTATTACGGAGCCACGTATAAAGGCGATTCTGTAACAAAGCAATTTTCGCATCTGAGTGCAGGACTATCGTTCTCCGCTAATTACCGTCTTTCCAATTCGATATATGCCGGCGTGAGTTACCAGCCCCAGCTGTATGAGATAAGTAAGGCAAATACCGGGTTCAGCTATTCACATATGACCATATTCGGGCTTTACTGGCGGTGGGGGCTTAATCCGAAGTGGTAAAATGTCGTTGATTTGACAAACAGGCGGGTGGTGGCACGGCAAATGGAGTAATTTTGCAGTCGGCTATAAGAAATCAATTTATGAACAAGAGCAAGCAGCTATTTGAAAGGGCACAATTAACTATTCCGGGTGGCGTGAACTCGCCGGTGAGGGCATTCAGGAGTGTGGGTGGTACACCTGTGTTTATGGAACGCGCGAAGGGTGCCTATATGTATGATGTAGACGGAAAGCGCTATATAGATTATATCAACTCTTGGGGGCCTATGATACTGGGGCATGCCTACGATGCTGTGGTGCGTGCCATACAGGACAAGGCGGTGTTCTCGACATCCTTTGGTGCGCCTACTGAGCTGGAAATAGAAATGGCCGAACTGATCATCAGCATGGTGCCCAATGTGGACCTGGTGCGTATGGTGAGCAGCGGCACAGAGGCTTGTATGAGTGCTCTGCGTCTGGCGCGTGGCTATACCGGCCGCAATAAGTTCATCAAGTTTGAGGGTTGCTATCATGGTCATGCCGATGCTTTTCTGGTGAAGGCTGGCAGTGGGTTGGCCACATTTAATATACAAACAGTTCCGGGTGTGACCGCAGGGGCTTCCATGGATACGTTGACGGCTCCTTATAATGATCTGGAAGCGGTGGCGCAACTGGTAAAAGAGAATCCCAATGAGATAGCTGCCATCATCATAGAGCCTGTGGCGGGCAATATGGGATGTATCATTCCTCAGGCGGGCTTTATGGAAGGGCTGCGTGCGTTGTGCGACAAAGAGGGCATTTTGCTGATATTTGATGAGGTGATGACAGGCTTCAGGCTGGCGCCGGGTGGTGCACAGGAGCGTTTGGGCATCAGGGCCGACCTGGTTACCTATGGCAAGGTGATAGGCGGCGGTATGCCTGTGGGAGCCTTTGGTGGCCGCAAGGATATTATGGAGCGTATTGCCCCCCTGGGGAATGTGTACCAGGCGGGCACGCTGAGCGGTAACCCGATAGCGATGATATCGGGTTATACCATGCTGAAGACACTGAAAAACAATCCTGCGATATATACAGACCTTGACAAGACAACGGAAAAGCTGCATCACGGTCTGGACAGAATTCTGAAGGACAGCGCTCATGACTATGTGATCAATCGTTTTGGTTCCATGATCAGCGTACACTTCAGCAGCAAGCCGGTGCAGAACTTCTCTGACGCGGCTTCAGCCGACAATGCGACCTTCAACCGATTCTTCCATCTGATGCTGGACAGGGGTGTCTATTTGCCGCCATCAGCATTCGAAACATGGTTCCTGAGTCACGCATTGACAGAAGCAGATATTGAAGAAACACTGAATGCGGTAAAAGAAAGTGTAGCGTTATTGTGATCGCTACAATAAAAGTGCGTAATTTGTTAACCTAAGCCCTTTTAAAAACATAATTTTATTACTACTTTTGTCGATAATCCATGAAATATGCACGCTGGATATAAATTAAATAAATTGCTCTTCCTGTGTTTGTCGGTACTGGCTGCCGGCAAGGCCACAGCGCAGGTCTCCAGCTTCGATGAGGAGCGTCGTGGATCGGTGTATATCGCCATTGGCTCTAACACCCCGACATTCAAGGCTTCTACTATTAATGTGGAGCAGGGGAATGCCGGAGTGGTGAGCAGCTACTCGTGGGATAATGTTGCCGCCGACAACAAGGTGACTTCAAAAAGCACAGCACTTGGTTTCAATCTGAAGGTTGGCTATTTCTTTGACTACAACCAGACATGGGCGGTAGAGTTGAGTTACGAGCCGGTGAAATATCATGTTACCGATGGTCAGAAAGTGAAGATGGCAGGTACATGGGAGAATAACCCAATAGACACAACAATCACTTTTTCATCGGCCAACGGATACTTCTACAATCTAGACGGGTCAAATCTGCTTTCGCTGAATGTGGTGAAACGTTTCCAACTGCTGCAGGACAAGAAACATCTGGTTCGTCTTGATGCCCTTGCAAAGGGAGGTGGTGGCCCTGTGATGCCGCATACGTTCAATAGCATTGCCAATAAAGTTGCAGAACATCCTTCGTTTCAGTTCGGTGGGTGGAATGCAGGTCTTGAGGCTGCACTCAGGCTTACACTGATGCGCTATGTGTTTGTAGAGGGTGGTTATAAATATTCATGGGCATCTTACAGCGATGTGAGTGTTTACAATGGTACGGCTACCCAGAAACTCACGATTTCTCAGGTCATTATCAGCGCGGGTGTGCATTTCCCGACCACGAAACGCAATCCGCTGTTCACCAAGCCTGATAACAAAAAGGCACCGCTTACGATCAAGCCGATCTATCCGGAGCCGCTGGATAATGGCATGTAAAATGAATAGTTTTCATTAGGATATTGAAGAGGCGGGTGTTAATCACCTGCCTCTTCCGGTTTATAGCCGGTATCTTCCAGCAGGTTGCCGCTGTCGGCAGCAGCGGTAGCCAGCTCGTCGCAGCGGTTGTTCCAGCGGTTACTGGCATGACCTTTTACCCACACAAATTTGATGTTGTGCTTCTTGTATTCCTGTAAAAATGCACGCCACAAGTCTTCGTTCTTTTTGCCGGCAAACCCTTTTTTCACCCAACCGAAGAGCCATTTCTTTTCTACAGAGTTGACAATATATGCCGAGTCGGTGTAGATGGTGATATCGAGGCCGGTGCGGGTTAGTAGTTTCAGTGCAGCTATCACCCCCATTAGTTCCATGCGGTTGTTGGTGGTGTGGCGGTAGCCCTGAGATATCTCTTTCATGGTGTTGCCCCACTGCAGCACGGCGCCGTAACCACCGTTGCCGGGGTTTCCGCGGGCAGCACCATCAGTATATATAACGAGTTGTGACATTTTGTGTGTTTTGTTTGTTTCAGGTGGTTGGGTAGGAGGGCGCGCTGTGCCGGTATGAAGGTTAAACCTCTGTCACAAACTCATTGAGATGTGCAGCGGCATAGTCGAGCAGTTTACGGGTTGTGGCTGGGTGAAGCGTTTGGAAACGTGCGTCGATGTCCTCAAACTCCCTGAATTCATCGTAGAGTTTTGCGAATTCTTCTACGGTGGTCTGTCGCTCCAACTGTTCACGGTTCCGGACGTATACTTTCAGTACGTCGTCGAGGACCTGAGCCATATCCGGCGCACCGAGTTTAAATAGTTGCTCTATAACCGACGGCAACAGACTGATATATCCGTTCTGAATGAACTGAATGAACCCACCCTGGCCCACCTGCATGTGCACATAGTCGTATGCGAGGAGCAATTGTTGTGCCCAGGAGAGGTCGTCGAGGAATTCGAAGGATTGGCGACGGTATAGTTCTTCATGCAGTGGCTGTACCAACAGGTCATAGAACTGTTCAAGATCTCCATCATTTATCGCCTTTTTGAGGGTTGTTGCATTAACTGATGGTAAAAAATTGCTGCTCATATGCTTATCTTTGGCACCTCGGTAGTTTCTTGGGGATTACCAAAATTTTCCTGAATGGCAACATTACTAAACTTGCCCAATACAGCCAAGAAGGTTGTATTTATTTTGTGCCTTGCTGCATTTGCTCTTTTAAGCGCGCCACCACCACTGGCATTGGTTACAGGTATCTTCATTGCGCTTGTCATCGGTCATCCGTTCATTCATCTTAATAAAAAGGCCACAACTATGCTGTTGCAGATATCTGTGGTGTGTCTGGGGTTTGGTATGAACCTGGAACATGCCATGAAGGCCGGCCGAGATGGGTTTCTTTTTACGGTGGTAACCATTGCGGTGACGCTCATTGCCGGTTACTTTATTGGTAAGAAGCTAAATATTGATAGTAACACTTCTTTGCTTATATCTAACGGTACCGCTATTTGCGGAGGTAGTGCTATTGCTGCCATTGCACCAATCGTGAAGGCGAACGACAACCAGATGAGCGTGGCGCTGGGCACGATATTCATTCTGAATTCTATTGCGCTGCTTATTTTTCCACCCATAGGGCATTACCTGGGCATGACTGCGGAACAGTTCGGTACGTGGTGTGCGATTGCGATTCACGATACGAGCTCGGTAGTAGGAGCTGCCACGGGTTATTTGGACAGTCAGGGGCATGATGCGCTGGGTATAGCCACTACCATTAAGCTGGAGCGCGCGTTGTGGATCATCCCGATAGCGTTGGGAACTGCCTATTTTCAGAAAAGTACGGGTAAGGTGAAGATCCCTTATTTCATCTTCTGGTTCATTGTGGCGATCATCGTTTCTACGTATCTGCCTCAGTACTTCCCTGATATCAGCAATCCGCTGGGTGGCAAAACTATTTTCCAGCACTTGTATGGTCTGGGGCGTCGTGGTCTGGTCATTACATTGTTCCTTATCGGCTCGGGGCTGTCATTAAAGACCATTAAGCAGGTAGGGTGGAGGCCCATACTACAGGGAGTATTGCTTTGGGTGATCATAGGGAGCATTTCCCTTGCAGTGATACGGGGTGTTTTGTAGGAATTATGCCACAAAACATATATTATGCTAATGTGTCTGAGGGTTAATAATATTCCCGTTTAGTAAAAAAATCGTTCATTCAAAACGAACTTTCACGTATTTTGCCAATGCTTTCAGCAAACTGATGGTATTTTCCATTGGTGCGTAGTGCATGATTCAATTTTGTGTTGTCAATGAGATCGTTCCTTTTAATAATACCCTTGTTGGGCATATGTGGCAGTTTGCTGGCGCAGGATGCAAAAGATAAAAAGAATGACTGGGAGGCCGAAGATCTTCACGGCAAAGTGAAGAGTATGACCATCCGTGGGTTCAAAGCATCTGCGGGTCTGCAGGGTTCTGTGCTGAAGGGAAGCCTGATACACACGACCGTAAAGAAGTACAATGACAATGGTTACCTGCTGGAGAGTACATCAAGCATAGGTGGTAACAAGATCGGTAACTATACCATGCCTTTTCGATCGGCCAAGATCGTTTACAAGTACGATAAGTATAATAACCTGCTGAGCAGTTGCAGCTACAACACTCAGGGACAGCTGGAAGATTCATCGGTACATGAGGTGGATAAGCTGGGTAACCGTATTATATGGAAGATATTTAAGGGCAACGGAGTGCAGGAGTGGGAGTATGTTTCGGAGTATGACAATGGAGGCAATCTGCTGGAGGTAAATGATTATCATTGGAGTAAACTCATCAGCCGTCATACCTACCGTTATAACGACCGCGGGCAATGTACCATGGAGAGCGAGTATGAACCGGACGGCCGATTGAAGATGAAGAAAGTGAACCGCTTTGATGAGAACGGGCGTAAGGTTGAGACTACGGATTTTAATGGAAGCGGAAATTACAACGCCCGCCATACCTATGGGTATAACGACTGGGGTAATGTAATAGATGAAAGGGAATACAAGGAAGATGGCTCTGACAGGCACACCAAGGTGTTAAAAGAATACGACAATCAGGACCACATGATAGAGTTGCGCCAGTATGATGAGAACGGCAAACTCATATATATGGGCAAATTTGACAAGTATAACAATCACCTTGCTGATATTACTTACACACCGGAAGGCGCAGTGAGGGAGAAGGTAACGGCAGAGTACAAGTACGACTCATACGGCAACGAAATTGAAGAGTTGCTGCGGCTCGCTGAGCGTGTTCCGCCGATCAAGAGCGTCTACAAATACGATTACGACTACATGGGCAACTGGATCAAGAAGACCGTATTTGAGGATGGCGAGCCTGTGCGCACTACCGAGCGCGACCTGCAGTATTATGATTGATCACTCCCTTTTCTGAACCATATTCAAGACTGTATTTATGTTGCCTGCGAAGTGGGAGTTGCTTGCCAAAGAACACCAGAAAGCCTACAAGCGGTTGTTGGAAAAAGGCAATCGCAACAAGATGCTGAAGGAGTTGCCCCGCTTGCATGATGAGGCATTTGCTAAGATAGATTGTCTGGAGTGCGCCCGTTGCTGTAAGAACCACTCACCCCGGTTTAAGCAACCTGACATAAAACGAATAGCCAAGGTGCTGCACATGAAGGAGGGCGATCTGGTTGCCAACTATCTGAAGCTGGACAGCGATGGCGACTATGTGACGCGGACTTCTCCGTGCCCTTTCCTTGCCGAAGACAATACCTGCAATATCTATGAAGACCGTCCAAGCGACTGCAGGCGATATCCCTACACTGATGAGGATGTTCTGTTGAAGCGGGTGCAGCTCACCCTGAAGAACGCTACCGTATGCCCGGCTACGTTTGCTGTGCTGGAGCGCCTGCTGGAAATGGAAAAGTAATACTACTCTTCACCGATAAGATCACGGATCACGACTGATGACAGCACCGCCCCGAAAGTAGCGGGTAGGTATGATATGGTGCCGTATGCCGACTTTTTGAAATTAGATCCATCGGTCAGCATCAATGATTCTTTTATTGGTTCCTCGGGCGAGAACGCAACTTTGATCCCTTTGCGGATGCCGCTGTCTTTAAGTTGTTTGCGGATCTGCTGAGCAAACGGACAGTTGTAGGTCTTGGATATATCGACAACCTGCAGTTTGGTGGGGTCCAGTTTGGCACCTGCGCCCATAGAGCTCACAATCCTGAGTCCCTTGGCGTAGGCAGCGCGGATGAATGTAAGTTTGGGTGTGATACTGTCGATGGCATCGACAACATAATCGAAGTGGCCTTCCAACATTGCATCGACCCGTTCAGGGCGAACAAATTCTTTGATGACATGGAGCTTCAGTTCGGGATTGATCTGCATCAGGCGGTCGCCCATCAGCTCGGCTTTGCTCATGCCGTGTGTGGTGGCCAGTGCCGGCAACTGCCGGTTACGATTGGTTGGGTCTACCACGTCGCCGTCAATTATGGTCATCTCCCCGACGCCCGAACGACAAATGAACTCGGCAGCGAAAGAGCCAACACCGCCCATACCTACCACCAGCACATGGGAGTTAATAAGTTTGTCGAGTTTTTCTTTTCCAATAAGTAGTTCGGTGCGCGAGAGCCATTTGGTATCCTTCATCGGTTGAATGCAGTTTTGAAGTTGTGACGTAGTTGCAAAATAACATCATCCGGCTGAGTTTGCCGAAGGGTTGCTGCTGCCGCATAAATATCTGCAATTGGAATGTCAGAGTCGTCGGTTTCAAGGAAGTATCTGTTTGCAGGAATCGAGGCTATAGCTTCTGCAGCCGGTGAACCAGGGGCGAGCAACGCCTTGCCGAATGACAGGTAGTAACCATTATCTATTAGCCGGGGCGCTATGTTGCTTTTATTGAATCCGTGAAAGATGACCGGCACGGATACTTTATGCTGTTTCAGGGTGGCCATCAGTTCTTCCCATGCGCGAACGCAATGTATGATAAGTGGCTTGCCTATGTTGTTAGCCAGTTCTATCTGTTGTGCAAAGGCGCGGATCTGAAGATTCCAGTTAGTGGCGCATACCTTGTCCAGCCCACATTCGCCAATGGCAAGGATGTTTGACTGCAGGGCCACTTTTTGTAGCTTATTTATAACGATGGCGTCTGACAGGTACCATGGATGCATTCCTGCACTAAACCAGCCGTTTTGTGGAATGGTATCGAATTGCTCATACACATTCACTATCTGCAGCGCATGGGCTGCGGGCGTGTTGTTATGCGTGTGTATGTCGATGAATTGGTTCAATGATTGAAGTTACGCCGTCGATCTGAATAGCAGGTTATTGACTATCAGAACTTTGCCGACAGGGTGACGTAGTAGTTCCTGATGTCGGCAGGAATGATACCTGGTCCCGGATAACCATCGGCACGGCGCGTGAAGTATTTGGTATCTGTAAGGTTGTTGATGCCGGTGTAGATCGCATACTTGCGCCAGTTGTAGCTGATACTCAGGTCCATAACCGTAAATGCCGGAATTGCTCCGTCAATTGCAGTTGGGGTGATCTCGGTATTGGTGGCGTCAGAATACTGCTTCGACTGGTAAGACAACTGCCAGGACACATTCCATCTGGGTGTACCTGTTGAGATACCCGTACGGAACAGAACGGGCGGCACGTTCTCTACCAGTTTGTTGGCAATTGCAGTGTTGGTGGTGTTCACATACCGGGCATCTATGAGCGATAGGTTGGTATAAACACCCAGCTTGTATTTCGAACGGCCTTTAGATATGGCTTTAAGGATGTCGCCTTCCACTAGAAATTCAAGTCCCCTGTTGCGACTGTCTGATACATTGGTGCGCAGACGATAGGTCATGAAATTGGAGTCGCGCGCGAATACGGACCCTATACGGTCGTTGTACTTGAGGTAGAAAACGCTAACATCGGCATACAGCCAGCCCTTGTGGTTGCCCCTAAACCCTATGTCGGTATTGTAGCCAGTCTCGTCTTTGAGGTTGGGATCTACCCGGGCGTTGGTGTTCACTACCCGCATATCATTGAAGTTGATGGAGCGGTAGTTCTGAGATATGTTGCCATAAATCTCCATTCCGTTGGCAAACTTCCATGAGGAACCAATGCCCAGCAATACAAAGGAGCGCGGGTTGGATCGGTTCTCTGCTATCTTATCGGGGGCTATGAATACATTCTGCTTGTAGTAGTAGCCATCTGCCTTAGTATCAATAAATTCGAATCGGGCACCGGGAGTAATATTCCAATGCCGGTTGATCTGGAAGATATTCTCTGCAAAGGCAGCGTAATTAAGTCCGGGGAAGCGGAAGTCGGACTTGTCCGGTTCAGTGCCGTTGAATGAGAAGTCGGCGCCGCTGCCATTGCTTGCCGATCCCTGACTGCGCAGCGTAAGGCCGCGATAATAACGGCCGCCAATAAGAAATGTACTGCGTTGATTGCCAACGAGTTTGTATTGGTGAATGAAGCGTAGCTCTGAACCAAAGTTGTTATATCGGTCGGCCAGCAGGTCGCGGTTGCCTCCGTTGTCCGGACGGTTGATATAGTCTAGTATGCCCAATGCTTCCCGGCCGCCCTGAAGGGTATAGTTGCGCCAATTGATGCGGGTGTATTCGCTGATGTGGTAGTCGGCAGAAAGACTGATCAGGTTCCAGTCGACCTTAAACCAATTCCTTGCCCGGTTGGACTGTGACGGGTCTGCTGTAAACTGGGCATCGGTGAGGCCGCCCGGCTGCTGGGCCAGGTATTTCATCAATGTGTATTGTGCAGTGATCTTCAATCTGTTAGTGGGGTTATAGGCAATATGTGCATAAGCATTGTGCTGGTCATAATGGCTGTTGGGGCGCCAGCTGTTTCCTGTTTTGAATTGGTAGAATGTATAATAGTTGATCTTGCCCACCGTGCCACCCAGACTATTGAACGAGTTGAAGAAACCCCAGGAACCTGCAGTTTGTCGTGTGGTAAATTCGGCCTTTTTGTCCTTGGGGCCTTCTTTCATTATAAAGTTGACCAGTCCGCCGAACTGAGGACCATACTGCAGGCTGGCAGCTCCGCGGATGATCTCTATGCGTTCCACGGCCTCTGAAGAAGGATTGTAGTAACTCTCCGGGTAACCCAGGGCGTCGGCGCTGATATCGTATCCGTTCTGACGCACATTGAAGTTGGAAGATCGATTTGGGCTGAGGCCGCGACCGCCTATGCCCAACTGCAGGCCGGCCCGGTCATATTCCCAAATATTCAATCCGGGTATGCGTGCATAGATCTGGCGGGTGTTGTTGGTGGCCAGATTTGCATTGATATTTTTCAGATAAATGATCTCTGTTTTCTTGCCGGCATTGATGGCGGTGCCTGTCACATCCTTCATTCTGCCCGATACGGCATCAGACTTTTTTGCTGTTACGGTAACGCTTTTTAATTCTTTTTGTTTTGGTTGTAACAAATTGATATCCAGCGATATATTTTTGTTATTTACAGTAATTGTGACTGATTTTTCTGTATTCTCGCCATAGGTCGCGGTAATCGTGTAGTTGCCGGCTCCCACACCCTGAAGGCGGAAAAAGCCGTTATCATCTGTAAGTAATTTTTTGCCCCCGGGTTCAATGGTGACTGTGGCGCTGGTGACCACTTCGCTCCCGATACGAACATGACCCGATACATCTGCCTGAGCACGAGCGGATGTAAAAGACAGCAATGCCAATATCAGTTGAACTATGGATCGGGTACGGAGGGTCATTTCTTATTATATGGTTTTATCCAGTTATAATGTTTCCAGCTTAAGTTTTGTGTTGCCAGGTTTATGGTAGTGTCTGTAAATAGTTTTGAGCGGTCGCCGTTCAACGATACATAGACTTCGGCGTAAACCTCGGGGTCTTTCAGTCCCTTTTGCCGGTATTCGGCTGCAAGGTAGTGTGCATAACGCAAAATGAGGTCGGGTTGGGTGCTCATCATTTTTTCCTGAAAGGGGGTGAGGTACTGTGCATTGTTCACTTCGGTGCGTTTTCCGGTTGCAGGGTCTTTGACAGAAAAATAGGCCTGTCCCGATTTTTCCATAAGCATTACCCGCCAAGAGAAGCGGAAACCCTCCTCGTGCCAGAACAGGTGACCTGGATAGAGCAGGTAGCGGAAGGGGAGCAGTACCTGGAGTGCCACAAAAATGGCAAATGCAATGCCTGTCACTTTAGGGTGGGGGTGAATGTAATTGAGGCTACGGATATTTGCTTTTTGTTTACTGTAAAAAGGCAGGTATGATAGTATAGTGTTATGAAAATCAGATGAAAAGAAAATTAAGCTACATACCATCATCACGTATGGGAATACGCCAATCATGGGGAAGAAAATGGCGGTAGCGACGTGAAATATTATGACAAAAGCATAGGCATATAACCTTGTTTTGCGAGTGGCGAGGAGGAAGGGAATAGACAGGTCATACACGGCGCCGAACCACGAGAACAAATATGCAACCCACGTCTCATACATGAGCGGACCCACAACCGGCAAGTGTGTTTTGGCAGGTAGCCATATACGCATAGGTATGGCCTCGAGCAGCCAATCAGCATTCAATTTAGCTACCCCCGCAAAAAAATATACACATCCCATTTGAAATCGTAAAATGTTGATTGTAAATGAGTTTACGTGTGTTACTGCTATTTTAGGATTTAAAAATGCATCAACCGAATAATGCCTGTTGGCAGGTAGCCATATCATGAGGAAAGCCATGAGGCTGATGAAGTAATAATGGTTGAGGTAGGTGGTCACATCCAGCAATTCTACATAGGTGAATCCAAGGAAAAAGAAGATAATGGCCGCTCTGTAAAGGAATCCCACAGTGATGAATAGAGTGGAAATGGTTAGCGCGATGAACAGCGCCCACATGCCGGTGTGCCCCATAGGGTGAACCCAGTCGAACCCCATATAGGTGAAATGGAATTTTGGCAGGACATAGACCGAGTCGACCCAACCGCGCCACATGAAGCGAAGGGTGCTAAGGAACATCAACAGCCCGAAAGCTATACGAAAAGTAATGAGTGGAGTGATAGAGACCAGCTCGCCGGGGAAAAGGTTTTTCAGTCCTTTGGTGGTATTTCCGCGCCCGAAAGCTCTGTTAGTCTCCGTCATTGTCGGTAAAGGTGATCTGAACCGCAGTTGCCGATGCTACGTCTGTTTTGATAAGTGTCAGTAACTTCTGCACTTCTTTGTAGGCAGCGTCGATGGTTGTCGTTTGTGTGGTGAATGAAGCCGACATCGGGTCATTGATCTGTTGTAGTGCCGAAATTGTAATATCAAACTGTGCCAGTACATCGGCATTCAGTGTTTCTTTTTTCAGTGCTTTGAGGTAGTCGGCAAGTCCGCGACCGCTGGTGCTTCCTGTATACACTTTCTTCAGCGATGTGATGTTTTCTTTCGCCAGAGCAGCTGATATTCCAGCGTAGTGCCCCTCACATTTATCGGGAAAAGAGGTGCCGTTAGATGCCTTGCCCAGCGGCCAGCCGATGCGCGGCCCCTTTGTCATATCTAATTGATAAGCAAGCTGATTGACAATGTTACCTATAGGGCTACCTACGTTTGTTTTTGTGTTGGCAATGAATTCGGCACGATAGGTGGGCCACGCAGCAATCACCCCATCAACCAAGGTAGTAAGGCGACTCAATACATCATTCACATACTTAATGCGTGCAGCGGTATTGGTGCTGAATTTGCCGGTAGCCCCGGGTGCGAAGTAAAGATAGCCAAGAGCGGGGAAGCCCTGCGAGTAGAGAACACTCCGGCTATTGGTAGCGAGGTTATAGGTTCCGGATGATATGTTATTTTCTATTGTTGCGGTGTCAACTGAAAAGCCGGTAAGCTGTCCGGCTGTTGCGAAACTGTAATCGATACCACCTGCATAATTCGCATATATGTCGAGCAGGACAGTCTCGGCCGGTCCGAATTGAAACGCTACAACTCGTTGATACTGGAGGTAGGCATTTTTGAAAGCTTCCCTGAGTAGTGCCTGAGTGGCATCGGAAGGGGAATTGACAAAAGCATCGGAGGCAGTTTTGAGTTTTGCCAGTTCCGATTGCAGCGACTTATAACCCGGAACGATCATATTATCGGCATAGTCGGCCAGCATGGCTGCCTTGTCGAATGTGTCGGTGTTTTGAGTGGTGTTGTCGTTTGGTTTGTTGCAGGCGTAGAATGCCCCCGTCAGCACGGTAAATGCGATAAATATTGCAATTATTCTTCTATTCACAGGGCAAAATTAAACATTGTCAAGGGAACCACCGTCAAATTCCCGTCACCATAACGGTGCGGGAATTTGATGGTAGAGAAATTAAAGTCCATATGTATTCTTCAGAATGTTCTGAGCTGTCGTCAGGTCAGTGAAACCTGTCTGATTGATCAGTTCATAGAAGTCCTTATGAATGATATTGTTCAAGGTTGTAAAGTCTGCAGCTGAAAGTTTGCTGTTGGCTGACCTGTACTGAAGTGCAAGTATGAAGCCAAACCCTTCGGAAAGTGCATGAAACTGGGTACCGAGGTTGCCGATGGCCGACGAAGCTGTGGGGGAAGTAACGTAGGCGAGGGCAGATGCGGCGGCCAGTTGCTCCCATTTTGCCATAATGGTATCGGCCTGTGCATTGCGGACAGTCTTGTCGTAAGCACCGATAGCAGCGCGACCTTTCAGGAATGCGGAAAAGATGATCCCGCCTGCCTTTATCGACTTGCCACGCTCTGCAAGGTAGCCACCCCAAAGTAACGGACGGTTAGCATCTGTGCTTGCGTAGGTTTTAGAAGTGTCGTAGTCAGAAGGTACAGCTAAGTAACCGAATGCCTGATCCCATGCCGCCTGGGCGGTAGCGGTATCTTTAGGATCCATTGCCTTGACCGATGCCAGCAGACGCATGGCTTCTTTGAAGAACAGGCTACCCATTACACCTTTTGTGTATGCCTGGCTGTATTCCAGACCGCGAGGGCCTACAATGATCTTGTTGGTGCCGCGTGGAACGAAACCACCGGTTCCCTGCGATGCGGAGGTGCCGTTATTGTAAATAATAGAGCTGTCGACATATGACTTGAACAGCGATGCGTTTGCCATGGGTGTGATGATGTTGATGCCCGATGTGTTGAGTGATGCATCGGAATAGGGGTTGTTGGCGTTGTTCCAAAGATTATCGGCCTTGGTCTTGTCCAGTGGTACCAGCGTGGTGCCGGTATTTGCAGTTTTCAGGTAGGTGTCCAGCTCTACAGCCATTTTTATGCGCTGCGTAGAGGTAGTATAGTTGGCGTTGCCGAAATTGTAAGTAGCAGGAACGGTATATGCTTTAACGTCCGGGTCGGTGTTCTTATCTTTTTTACAAGAAGTAACGGATGCTGCCAGGGTGAGTAATGCTGCTGCGGGAAGGTAGTATGATCTCATTTGTTTCTATTTTGACACAAATGTAGATGGGGGTTGCCGCCTCGGCTTTTACAATCGGGAAAATGCGGTTTTACAATCGGGAAAAACTAACTGCGCTTATTTCGATTGTCTTTTCCGGCTTATGTAACGCGTAATAAGGAATAGCCCGGAAATGTATAATACTCCGGCTGCGGCAGCTGTGCCAAGGTTATAAGCAATGCTCCTTTCCCTGAAAAAGGCAAAATTGTTGACAAGAAACAGGATAACTGTATAAGTTAAGAACTGGATCAGGTAGCTATTTTTCATGTGTTTGTCATTTGGTCAAAACATGGTTGCGTTCCATTTGGTGTTCTTTTCCGTCGGTGAGGGTGTATTTAATCACCCCGGCAACGATCTGCACGAGAATGAATATCATAAATATTAAAAGTACCCATTTCCGTTTGGATCTCAGTAGAAACCAGGTTGCCGGAACCAGCAAAACCGCATCGGCAAGGCTGCAGCAGGTATAGAATAGTCGGGCCTCGTGCGGACTAAGTATGCTACCTGCGCTCCCGTCCCAGCCGGTGCGTATCACTGATATGGTGGTCTGGATATCTGACACACAGGTGAGCGCGACCACCAATACTAATACGGTAGCGGCTATGCGAAGGAATTTGTCTTCGCTCCCTGGAGTTGTGTCCTGATCATCAGGGTACATAGGAACCTTCGTACATTTTGTCTTAAAATACAGCGTATGGAGTCAATTTCCTGCAATTATTGCCGATAATTGTGTGTGGCACAAGTATTGCCCATACTCATTTCCCGTAATTTAGCTAATAAATACGGATAACTTTGTCATAATGTCTGATAAACAATCAATGCTGGATATGCTGGTGAACCAGAGCGAACAGGAAATGGAGTTTATGCCTATTGTTCCCCTCGGTGAGGACGAGATGGACGAGGCTGAACGATCATCGCTGCCGCAGGACCTGCCTATTATAGCACTACGCAATACGGTACTATTCCCCAACGTGGTTTTACCCATCACGGTTGCCAGAGAAAAATCGGTGAAGGCTATAGCTGAGGCTCAAAAGACCAACAAGTGGTTGGGCGTGATCGCTCAGCGCGACAGTAACAATGACGATCCGCAGCCCGACGATATATATGAGGTGGGAACTTTGGCCAAGGTGGTGAAGCAGATAAAAATGCCCGATGGGAACATTACGCTTTTTATCATGGGTCGTATGCGCTTTAAGATAGAGAAGTACACCCAGACGGACCCTTTCTATGTAGCCAAAGTAAACTACCTGGAAGACGACTATCCTAAAAAGGACCCGAAGTTCGACGCGCTCATTTCGTCTATAAAAGATTATGGCGAGCGGATAGCGCAGCAGTCGAGCAATGTACCCAATGAGGCGGGTATCGTACTGCGGAACATTGAGCAACAATCGTTCCTGATGCACTTTATCGCGTCAAATATCTCTTCTAAGTTGCAGGAGAAGCAGGCGATGCTGGAGGAGAACGACATCACGCTGCGTGCTGAAAAGCTGCTGCAATTGTTGCAGGCCGAACTGCAACTGGTGGAGCTGAAGAACGAGATCACCAACAAGACGCGGGCCGATATCGACCGTCAGCAGCGCGAGTACTTCCTGCAACAGCAGATGAAGTCTATCAAAGAAGAGCTTGGAGCCGACCCTAATGACAGGGAGATAAAAGACTTGCAGAAACGGGCTGAGGGAATGAAGTGGACCGAGGCGGCCAAAGAACTTTTTAAGAAAAATATTGAGAAGCTCGAGCGCATGCATCCCAGCACGCCCGACTATTCAGTAATATATAACCATCTTGATCTGATGCTGGATCTGCCTTGGGAAACCTACACGCAGGACAGCTACGACCTGAAGAAAGCGAAAAAGGTACTTGATGCCGACCATTATGGTATGGAAAAGATCAAGGACCGTATTCTGGAATACCTGGCAGTGCTAAAGTTGAAGGGGGATATGAAGTCACCGATCTTGTGTTTTGTGGGACCTCCGGGTATCGGTAAGACATCATTGGGTCGCAGCATAGCTTCGGCAATATCGCGCAAGTACGTGCGCCTGAGCCTCGGCGGCCTGCACGACGAAAGCGAACTGCGTGGTCACCGCAAGACCTATATTGGTGCCATGCCCGGCCGTATCATCCAGTCACTAAGGAAGGTGAAATCATCCAATCCGGTGTTCATACTCGATGAGGTGGATAAGATAGGTAAGGATTTCCGTGGCGATCCGAGTTCGGCCTTGCTGGAAATACTGGACCCTGAGCAGAACAATTCATTCTACGATAACTATTTGGAGCTGGAATATGACCTTTCTAAGGTACTTTTCATAGCTACTGCCAATAGCCTCGCCGATATTCAGCCGGCACTGCGCGACAGGTTGGAGATCATTCAGCTTTCCGGCTATTCGCCTGAGGAGAAAGTGGAGATCGCGAAACGCCACCTGATACCCAAGCAGAAAGAAATGCACGGGCTGCTGAAGGTGCCGTTGAAATTCCCTGACAAAGTGATCCTCAAGATCATTCAGGAGTACACCCGTGAGAGCGGCGTGCGCGAGCTGGACAGGCTGATGGCAGGTATGATGCGCTCGGTGGCCAAGCAGGTGGCCATGGAAGAAGAGGTGGCGCCACAGGTCACCGATGGAAGGGTAGAGGAAGTACTGGGCAAACCAAGGTTCACCAATGATATATATACCAAGGGGCATCCTGCCGGTGTAGTGGTTGGCCTTGCCTGGACCGCCGTAGGTGGTGATATTCTGTTTATCGAAACTTCCTTGTCTAAAGGTAAGGGCGTGGTGACGTTGACCGGTAACCTGGGCACGGTGATGAAGGAAAGTGCTACTGCAGCATTATCTTACCTGCGAGCGCATGCGCCCGATTTTAATATTGACCCCATGCGTTTTGATGAGACCAATATTCACCTGCATGTTCCGGAGGGGGCAGTGCCCAAAGACGGGCCGAGTGCGGGTATTACCATGCTCACCTCGTTGGCTTCGGCATTTACAGGGCGCAGGGTGAAGCCGTTCCTGGCTATGACAGGCGAGATCACATTGCGTGGGCAGGTATTGCCGGTGGGAGGTATCAAAGAAAAGATACTTGCAGCCAAGCGTGCGGGTATCAAGGATATCATCATGTGCCGTCAAAATGAGAAGGATGTAGAAGAAGTGAGCGAACACTATATAAAGGGGCTCAGGTTCCATTATGTGGACCAGGCCAATGAAGTATTGGACCTTGCTTTGCTGAAGAAATAAGAAAAAGACCAAAGGTGTTTCCGGCCGGATATTCTTACAGAATATCCGGCCTTTTTGTGCCTACATCAATTTGCGCTTCGCCCATGCACGGAAGTTTTCCCAGGCAAGCCCGGTAGGGTCGGTGAGCGGACCGGTGAACGGTGTGCCGCGACGGATATAATATTTATTGAAGGTAGACTGGTTGATACCCCATTTCATGAGGAACTGTTTGCGGCCGTCGTTCTTTTTGATGCGCAGCGTGGATTTTGACTGGAAGTGATACACCCTGCTTTTTCCTATTCCTTTAAACAGCCTGCAACCGGCTTGCCACATCTTCATAGAGAAATCGTCGTCGCTGCTGACGCCTGGGCTCAGTTCAATACTGTATCCGCCGGTTATCAGCCAATATTTTCGGTGCACTATCGTGGGGGGCCATGTGGACCCGGTCCAATCGTGCATATCTATCGTGTTGCATTCATTCAGCAGATCGGCCTCGCGAAACGTTTCAATGGTTTGTCCGTAATCACGATGGATGACGCAAGGGTTATGATAATTGATAGGCTCAATCATGGTGCTGGAGAAAATAAAGGCATCGGTTCCGGCTGCTTTTATTTCATTGGCTATATGTACATCCCATTGAGGGCACACATACATGTCATCGTTCATGTATACAATGTAGTCGTGCCTTGCCAGACCTCCCGCCTCGTTCACCGCCTTGCATATCCCGGCATTTTCGGGTGTGTAAGTATGGTCTATCTGTTGCTCTTTGGCCCATTGCAGGGTGCCGTCGCTGCCATCATTTATATGAAGGATGACCTGGTGATTGAAAGCTGAGTTTTTTCTTATGCTGTCCACACACAATCGGGCAAATGCCAGATTATTCCAGGTCGGTATGATGATTGATAGCTGCAAGAGGAAGTAAGAGTTTGATGTGCCAAAAGTAGAAATAGCGGTGGAAAAACGGCAATTATTTATGTGAATCATCCTAGTGTCCGGGTTTTAGGGTAAAAACAGGCAGTGGGAATAGTCGCCAAATGAGCAATATCTGAAATCTGTCAGAGTAACTATTTTTTACTTTTCAGTATTGAAGTTTTACTTTTGAAGTTTGATATTTATTAAACATCCGGCAATGCCGGAAAAATGATCACTAACATGATAGATGTTTTGCTGGGTTTGCAGTGGGGCGATGAAGGGAAAGGCAAGATAGTAGATTTTCTTGCCGGTCAGTATGATATTATCGCGAGGTTTCAGGGTGGCCCTAATGCAGGTCATACCCTGTATCTGAATGGCGAGAAAGTGGTGCTTCACACCATTCCTTCAGGGGTTTTTCAATCCAATTGTCTCAACCTGATAGGTAACGGCGTTGTTATTGATCCGGTGACGCTCGGTAAAGAGATAGACAAGATATTGCCATTGTGCCCAGATCTGCTGAAGCGTTTGTTCGTTTCGCAGAAAGCGCATCTTATCCTGCCTACCCACAGGGCTCTCGATGCGGCTTCGGAAGCGGCGAAGGGTGCTGACAAAATAGGATCTACTCTGAAAGGAATCGGCCCCGCTTACATGGACAAGACCGGAAGGAATGGTCTGCGTGTGGGCGATATCCTCACGCACAATTTTAAAGAGAAGTACGACAAGCTTACCCAGAAACACAAACAGATGTTGCGCCAATATGGTGGCACACCTGTTGAGTGGGAGCAATGGGAGCAGCCATTCTTCGAAGCGGGTTCGTTACTTCTTCCAATACTATTGCTGCAGGTGTGTGCAGCGGACTGGGCGTTCCACCTTCGGCTGTTGGAGATGTCTATGGTATCACCAAGGCATATTGTACCCGTGTAGGCGGCGGACCATTCCCTACTGAACTGGAAGACGAAACGGGCGAATCGTTACGTGCAGCCGGTCATGAGTTCGGTGCAACTACCGGCCGGCCGCGCAGGTGTGGGTGGATAGATCTGGTTGCACTCAGGTATGCGATCATGCTCAGCGGTGTCAATAAGCTCATCATTACAAAGACCGATGTGCTCGATGGTTTCAGTCCGTTGAAGGCAGCTACGGCATATTCTATACTGGGCACCGAAACTCAGGAGGTCCCGTTCGATATATGTGACGCAGATATCACACCGGTATATACTACCTTCAACGGCTGGGAAAAACCTATAAGCAGCTGCAGTAGTTATGACGAATTACCACAGTCATTCAAAGAGTATTGCGCGTTCATTGAAAAGTACCTCGGAACGAAGATCAGCCACATTTCCAACGGTACCGGACGAGATCAATTAATTGTCATTTCGTAAAAAAAAATTTATATAATCACCGACAAAAAAAATTTGGCAAATTCATCAAACTATTAAAATTTTACGGCATCAAGATTAAGAGCTATGAAATCAAATACTGATAAAAAGACTCCGGCGAAAAAAAGTGCGAAACCAAGCGCGGCTCCTGCATCTAAAAAGACGTCTGCTAAATCAAAAAAGGAAGAGCTTGATGATGAAGATGACGATGAGCTAGATGAGGCACCTGCCAAGCCTGCGAAGAAGTCTGCAACAGCTTCTAAGAAAAAAGCTGATGATGACGACGATGATGATGACGATGATGCGCCAAAGTCAAAGAAGGCTCCGAAGAAAGCAGCCAAGAAGAAATCGGACGATGATGATGATGACGACGACGATGTGGATGATGACGATCTGGACGATGATGATGATTTCAATAGTGACGAAGAAGATTACGACATAGAAAAGGAATTCGAAGAGTTTGATCTGCCGAAGTCGAAAAGTAAGTCACCAAAGAAAAAATCCGCTAAAGACGACGATTTCGATGTGGATGATGATTTCAAAGATCTTGGTTTCTTCTCTGATGCCGGCGGTGGTTTTGATGATGACGACGACGACTTCTGATCAAAAAGGAGCAATTGCACAGAAATAAAAAAAGTTACGAAATAAGTTCCGCTGATGCGGGCAAGATAAAGGCAGGGATGCTGAATTGGTCAAAACAGTTCAGCATCCTTGTTTTTTTAGATAGCAATTCCTATCCGTCGGTATATGACGGGTATGAGTGCCTGCTTGCGGCGGGCTGCCACTACATGGTTCCGTCAACAGGTTCCGACCCCTTGGCGGCGCTGCAGGCCGCCCACAACGAACGCCGCGATTGGATGTTCGGGCACATTTGTTATGACCTAAAGAATGTGCTTGAGCCGGCTCTTGAGTCGCGGCACATGGCGCGACATCATTTTCAACTTCTTCAGTTTTTTGTGCCGGAGACTGTTTGCTACGTCGACAGATCATGTACCATGCTGACCATTGAGTCATTTGGCGACCCCGACGAAATAAAAGAGGCAATTGACGCCGCATCGGCGATGTCTCTACCTTCACTCGGTCTTTCACTGTCTTTCACGCCCTATATTCAAAAGGAGCAGTACATTGACATTGTTGGCAGACTCCGAGAACATATCAGGGAGGGAGATTGCTATGAAATCAATTTCTGCGGAGGGGGGCATACTACTGCCCGCTTTGATGAACCGTTGTCTGTATTTGTAGCACTGAATCGTTTGTCGCCCGCTCCCTTTGCGGCCTATTACCGCGATGGTGACAGATACCTGATGTGTGCCAGTCCCGAGCGTTACCTGCGAAAGAACGGGAGTCGTGTACTGTCGCAACCGATAAAGGGCACCGCCCGAAGAGGCGCAGACACTGCTGCTGACGATACCATCAAAGCAGCATTGCGCAGCGACATAAAGGAACGTGCCGAGAATGTGATGATCGTTGATCTGGTGCGCAACGACCTTGCCCGATGCTGCGAGGTAGGTTCAGTTACCGTAGACGAGTTATATGGAATCTATTCTTTTCCACAGGTTCACCAGATGATCTCAACCGTTAGCGGAACCCTTCGCCCGGAATTATCGTTCGCAGACGCAATAAGGACCTCCTTTCCCATGGGAAGTATGACCGGTGCACCCAAGTTTAAAGTGATGCAGCTGATAGACAAGTATGAACAAGCGCAGCGTGAGCTGTTCTCGGGTACAATCGGTTACATCACTCCTGAGGGTGATATGGACCTTAATGTCGTTATCCGCAGCCTCTATTACAATGCTGGTACAGAGTATTTGTCTTACTCAACCGGTGGCGCCATCACCTGGGACAGCCTTCCTGAAAAGGAATGGGAGGAAATGCGGCTGAAGGCCTGGGCGGTAGAACGGTTGTTTCAGCCGGCATAATGTCCCGTTATGCCATACTGCCTGTATTAATTCGTACCTTTATACAAACAAATTATGCTGCTCAGTATCCATCCTGTTGATCCGCAACCGCGGCACATAAAAACGGTAGTAGATTGCCTCAGGAAGGGTGGTGTCATTATCTATCCCACAGACACCATTTACGGTATTGGTTGCGACATATCAAATGCCGATGCTGTAGCGCGCATAGCCCGCATCAAACAGATAGATCCCCGGAAAGCACAGTTCTCTTTTATCTGCTCCGATCTCAGTCACCTCAGCGACTATGCCAAAAGTGTTCCTACTCCTATTTTCAGGCTGCTGAAGGCCGCGCTGCCGGGCCCTTACACATTTATCCTTGAGGCAAGTAAGCAGGTGCCCAAAATGCTGAAGACCAAAAAGGACACTGTGGGCATACGTGTGCCCGACAACCGCATCTGCATGGATATAGTGCGCGAACTGGGGCATCCCATTATGAGCGCATCGCTTCCAATGGATGTGGATGTGGAGTACTTTACCGATCCCGAGGTGATGTATGAACGTTTCGGGTCTCTGGTGGACATTGTGATAGATGGAGGTCCCGGTCATATACTGTCTTCTACAGTCATAGATTGCACATCGGGCACTCCCGAGCTTATTCGTGAGGGTGCAGGTGAATGGGAGTCTCTGTTGTAGTGCAACTGCTTTGCTAATTGCCTTAGCTTTGCGCACGTAAAATAATCTTCTCGAAATTATGGTAGCATATTTGGGCACCGGCTTGCTCGGTTCAGGATTTGTAAAGGCTTTATTGCGTAATGGTCATAAGGTGAATGTATGGAACAGGACAACTTCAAAGGCGCAGGCGTTGGAAATGGACGGTGCGATAGCGTTTGTCGATGCCGCGGATGCGGTGCGCGGTGCAGAGCGAATCCACCTCACGCTAAAAGATGACGCTAGCGTTGATGAAGTGCTGAATGCAGCATCGGCTGGCTTTGATGCCGGTACTATTATCATAGATCATACTACAACATCAGTTGATGGTGCGCGCAAACGTACCGCCTATTGGAAGGCGCAGGGGCATATTTATGTGCATGCGCCTGTTTTTATGGGACCTGTCAACGCACTCGACGCATCGGGTTACATGCTCGTGTCGGGCGATATTGCGGACGTTGCTACGATCATGCCCTACATCTCAACTATGACCGGAAAGGTCATTAATTTCGGCACAGAGGTGGGGCGTGCCGCCGGAATGAAATTGGCAGGGAACCACTTCCTCATTGGTTTTACCGCAGCTATATCTGATACACTGGCGCTTACTAAGGCAATGGGCATGCCTGCCGATGATGTTACCGCCTTGTTCAATGAATGGAATCCCGGGTCAATGCTGCCGGGCAGACTCAAACGCATTCGCACGGGCGATTTCGGGAACCCGTCTTGGGAATTGAATATGGCAAGAAAAGATGCCGGACTCATGTTGGCAGAGGCTAAGAAGGCCGGTGTGCCGCTGGTAGTGGTGCCTGCAGTGGCTGCCGAGATGGACCGTTGGATAGACGCCGGTCATGGCAGTGATGACTGGACTGTTATAGCGAAAAATAATCTCTGATCAGGTTTTGTATAGATAGGGTGCAGGGGCTCATGAACAATGTTTGCAGATACCCTGCACCAATATCTGTATGCCCGATATTTTGAACCCGGTTGGTAGTCTCAGATCGGGGTTGTGGGTATGTTCCAGGCAAAACACTTTGTGGCAGTGAGTGCAATTGAAGTGCACATGGTCCTCGGTGTGCGTTTCATCAGGGCAATTGTGACGGCACACTGCAAACCTGGTAACTCCGTCGGGGCCTATGATCTTATGCACTAAACCTGCCTCTTCAAAATCTTTCAGCACGCGGTAAAGGGTGATCCTGTCAACTTTGCTGAAGGTCGATTCCAGTTCGGTATGCGACAGTGCCTGACCGGTGCCGGTCAGTTCTTCCAATACTTTCATTCTTGCCGGGGTAGCTTTCAGGCCCTTCTCTCTGATATGTTCCGAAACGTTCACCCTGCGAAATTAGCATTTTAAATGCAACGTTGTTGCATTTAAAGTTATTTCGTACATTTGCAACTCAGTTGCATTTATCGTTTGTCTCATTCTGAAAAATACAGTTCCGGTGCCGACAGGGTTGGTATCATCAGTGCCATCATTTGCGGTGTGCATTGTCTGGTCATTCCGGCTGTTTTCCTATTAAAATATTCCATTGCTGATGGCGTTGAGGCAGCAGGGTGGGGTGTGGGGCTACCACACTGGTGGGAGTGGTTGGATTACATTTTTCTGATTGTGGGTTTTTATGCGGTTTTCCATGCCGCGAAGCATGCATCAAGTAAACTTATCAGCGTTGCATTGTGGGTCTTCTGGTTATTTCTGGCTATTGCCGTAGTTTTTGAAGACACGCTTCACTGGATGGCGTATTTCGCCTCCGCCGGCCTTGTTATTACCCATTTTTTAAACATCAGAAAGCACGCTGTCGGGCATCGAAAGCACTCTTGAATTCGTGTAGATACATGAATATTTTGTTAATCAAAAGTTAATGAAAACATGATTTTCGTCATGAAAATGTCTGAAATTATGTGATATCGGTCATTTTCGAGCCCAAAATGACGCAAAATACCCTGCATTTAACATTATGTAAAAATATGGTTTAAAAACGGGTGTAAAATAACTGGGGAATAACACTACATTTGGTTTCGATTTTTTATCCAATTCTTTTTTCTACATGCAAAATATTCTTGTAGCCGGGGCAGGGAAATCTTCAACCTATCTGATAGAGTACCTTCTGACAAATGCATCTAAAAATAAATGGAATGTTATAGTCGCCGACGGAGACTCAGCGGCAATAGCCAGAAAGTTGAATCGTCATCCCAATGGTGAAGCGGCTGTGTTCGACATCAATAACAAGGCACAACGCGAAGCACTTGTGAAGCGCGCTGACATAGTGCTTTCGCTGATGCCCCCGCACTTGCATATTTTGTTGGCACAGGATTGCCTGAAACATAAAAAGAATCTGATCACATCTTCCTACATCTCCGACGAGATGAAAGCAATGGATGCAGCGGTGCGTGAGGCAGGACTGATGTTTATGTGCGAAATGGGGCTAGATCCCGGCATTGATCACATGACCGCGAGCAAGATCATTAACAGTATACACAAAGTAGCCGGTCGCATCACTTCTTTCAAGTCGTACTGTGGTGGCCTGATAGCACCGGAAAGTGATGATAATCCATGGCACTACAAGTTTAGCTGGAACCCTAAGAATATTGTTACAGCGGGCATGGGCGGTGCCAAATACCTTCATAACGGCAAGCAGGTTGAAGTGCCTTATGAAAAGATGTTTGAACAAAACAAGAAGATAAAGATACCGGGACTGAACGCGCTGGCGTTTTACCCCAACCGCGACTCACTGAAGTATCTGGATATCTATGACGTTGCGTCTATAAAGACTTTCGTTCGTGCCACACTCCGATATCCTTCTTTTTGCAGGGGCTGGGATGCAGTGGTGAAATTGGGCCTTACCGATCAGACAGATTCATTTGACACCAAGGGGGTAGCAAACCTGTCTTGGGTACGAAGTAAAACGGGCTGCTCGGCCAAACAGGATATTCGTGAGCATATTGCATCGAAACTCGACCTGCCGAAGGATGATAAAGTAATAGGTTTGCTCGAGTCTATCGATCTGTTTGAAGAGAAAACACTACCTGCAGGTACCATGTGTTCGGGCGATATCCTGCTTACTCTTTTGCAGGATAAATGGCGGATGGCAGATGACGATAAGGACATGGTGGTAATGCACCATGAAATTGAGTACGAACACAAAGGCCGCATGATAACGCTGAACAGCTCATTGGTGCTGAAGGGTGAAGGCGGAGAGCATAGTGCTATGGCGCGCACAGTAGGAATGCCAATGGCAATATTGGCGTCGCTGGTGCTTATGAAAAAACTGAAACCGCCTGTGGGTGTTTTGCTTCCTGTGATGCAGTCGGTTTACAGGCCGGTGCTGCGTGAGTTGGAATACAACGGTATCACATTTACCGATGAGGTAGAGTAAGAAGTTGGTGACCTACAGAATCCGCGCGTTTATCATTTCAGATAGCGTTTCATTTCGCGCTCAACATCGCGCGTCTTGATACTTTCGCGTTTGTCATAAGTCTTTTTGCCCTTTCCAAGACCCAGTTCCACTTTGGCATAACCGTTCTCATTGATGAACACGCTGAGTGGCACAATGGTATATCCCTTTTCCTTTACTTTATTGAGCCACTTGCGCAATTCCTTCTTGGTGAGCAGCAACTTGCGCTCGCGCGTAGCCAGATGGCCGGCATACCCTGCGTTGGCATATTCGGCTATATGAAGACTTTTTACCCATAGTTCCCCATCGTCAAAGTAGCAATAACTATCATTAAAGCTCACACGACCCGCACGGATAGATTTGATCTCGGACCCGGTGAGCATGATGCCCGCTGTGACCCGGTCTTCGATCGCGTATTCAAACGTGGCCGATCTGTTCTTTATGTTAATGTTCTCTGCCAATGCTGCGTTTATTGATAAACGGGGTTAGCAGTGCTAACCCCGTCAGGTTGGATACAAAGTTCGTATAAAAATCAGTGGCGTCCGCGCTTATTTCATGAACCATTCGGCGGCAAGGCTGAGTTTGTTCTTAAGGGTACGGCGCTCGGCAATAAAATCAAGGAAGCCATGCTCCAGCAGGAACTCTGAACGCTGGAAGCCTGCCGGAAGGTCTTTCTTAATGGTTTCTTTGATAACGCGAGGACCGGCAAAACAGATCAGGGCGTTAGGCTCGGCGATGTTTATGTCGCCCAGCATAGCATATGACGCAGTAACGCCACCTGTTGTAGGGTCGGTCATCAACGAAATATAGGGCAGCTTTGCCTTGGCAAGCTGTGTTAGTTTTGCCGATGTCTTTGCCATCTGCATCAGAGAGAACGCACTTTCCATCATCCTGGCGCCGCCCGATTTGGAAATGACCAGCAACGGAAGCTTGTTAGCCACGCAATAGTCTATTGCCCGGCTGATCTTTTCTCCTACCACCGAACCCATGGAGCCACCAATGAAATTGAAGTTCATGCAAGCCACCACAAATTTGACACCGTTCATCGTTCCGGTACCTACAGTCATTGCGTCCTTGAGGCCGGTAGACTGTTGCGCCTCGATGATACGCGAACTATACGGCTTCATGTCAACAAAGCCGAGACGGTCCTTCGGGCCAATGTTCTCAAACAACAGTTCGTAACGGTTATTATCAAACAGGATCTCAAAATATTCTGATGAATTGATACGGTTGTGGTAGTTGCACTTGGGGCACACATACAGGTTTGCCTGCAGCTCCTTTACCGTGGTAGTGGACTTACACTCCGGGCATTTGTGCCAAAGGCCATCAGGGGTCTCTTTCTTGTCCTCGGTGGAGGTAAGAATGCCTTTCTTATTGCGACGAAACCAGGTAGATGACATAATCAGTTTTTATTAAACAGACGACAAAGATAAGGGGTTGACTGATAAAACAGAATATTTCAACCTTTCCTGAATTCGTTCATACACACACGTGATTTGTAATTCTGTTTCTGTCGGCTGCTATGGCTGCATGCAAAATGTATTATATTTGCCGCAATTTCTGCCGAAGTTGCTATCCAGGGCCCGACATATCATTATTGGTATCATCGATTTTTTTCATAAACCCTTTGCAAGGTATATACCTACTCAAACTTTCAGGTACCTGGCATGTGGTGGCTCCAATACAGTGCTCAACTGGGTCGTTTATTCCGTCTCGTTCAACATTGTTCTTGCCCGTCAGAGTTTTCACGTCATGGAGAATGTTGACATTACAGCTCCGGTAGGCGCGCAGATCATTTCTTTCTGTATCACGTTTCCACTCGGGTTCATTCTGTCGCGTTATATAGTTTTTCCGGAATCTAACCTTCATGGCCGTAAGCAGTTTTTCAGGTATGCGCTCACAACTGCAACGTTTATCCTGCTTACTTATGTGCTGATCAAGGTGTTTGCTATGATGCTGCCCATGGTGCGTGCCGATATCTCTTACATCTTTATCATGGTCATCACGGCCATACTCAGTTACATATCACAGCGCTTTTTCACTTTCAAAGTGGAGCCTGATGAGGATCCCGTAGGGGAGTGATTTTTAGGGGTAACTGCCAGTTGCGTCGGGTTACTGAACACTATTTGTTTATTTTTACTGCATTACAAATCCCGATAGCTTTAATGAGAAATATATTACTGCTGGTGGCAGGGTTGCTTGTCGCTGAAAAATGCGCTGCACAATCGCAGGATACGGCACAGTTCATAGACCTCGATACGCTCACTATTTCTGCTACTGCGGGCAAGCTTGTTTACCGCGAGACTGCACCCAAACTCTGGGACATCACCCACACCCGTGTAGCACTGTCTTTCGACAGGATAAACAAGACTGCCGCAGCACGAGAATGGGTAACACTACATCCCTATTGTTATCCTTCAGATTCCGTGGTGCTGGACGCCAAAGGAATGAAGATAGACAGCGTACTGCAGGTTGCCGGTAGCGGCAGCGTGCAGGTTCGCTATGCTTATGCGGACGATAAACTTACGGTTCGTCTGGGGCGCAGGTATACCTCTCGCGACAGCATTGTACTTTATTTCCGGTACACAGCAATGCCATACGGGCAAAAGACCGGTGGCAGCGCAGCGATATCAGACGATAGAGGATTGTATTTCATCAATACCGATGGTCAGTCACCCACCAAGCCCGCCCACATCTGGACACAGGGCGAAACGGAGTCAAATTCACGATGGCTCATTACCATAGACAAGCCTAACACCCGCTTCACTACACGCGTAGAACTTTCGGTGCCGGATAGTCTTGTAACACTCAGCAACGGTGCATTGGTAAAGCAGATAAAGGACACAAAGGGCATGCGCACCGACATCTGGCAGAGCGACCTCTCCATACAGGCTTATGCCGTCATGTTCGCCATAGGTAAATACAGTGTGGTGAAAGACAAATGGATGGGCAAAGACGTGAACTACTATGTAGAACCGGAATACGCCCGATATGCTTCCGGGATGTTTGCCCACACTACCGATATGCTCTCGTTCTTTTCGCGCCGCACCGGGGTTACCTATCCGTGGGCCAAGTACAGTCAGGTGGTCGTTCGCGATTATGTTTCGGGGGCTATGGAGAATACGTCGGCATCACTTTTCGGTGAGTTCATGAACATGACCGACCGCGAACTGGCCGATAAGGATAACGAAGACATTGTAGCCCACGAATTGTTCCACCAGTGGTTTGGTGACTACGTGACCTGCGAGTCATGGAGCAACCTCACGGTAAACGAGTCTTTCGCTAACTATGGCGAGCAGTTGTGGCGCAGGTTCCGCTACGGAGACGCGTCGGCCGATGAGCTGGCGTGGAAAGACCTGCAGATATACATTGCCACTTCCCGCGGCAGCGATCCGGCCCTGGTTCGTTATTACTACGACGACAAAGAGCAGATGTTTGACGGCATATCTTATAATAAGGGTGGGGCAATCCTTCACTACCTCAACACCCTTATCGGCGACGAAGCGTTCGACAAGGCCATGAAACTATACCTTACCCGCAACGCGCTCTCATCAGCCGAGGCGCACCATTGGCGTCAGGCGGTAGAGGTAGCCACCGGAACTGATTGGAGTAAATTTTTCGATCAGTGGTATTACCGTGGTGGCCATCCCGTGCTGAAGGTGAACTACAATTACAACGATACCCTGCAGCAACTGGCGGTAGAAGTGGTACAGGTTCAGGAAGATTCCACGTTTATGTATGACCTGCCGCTGGAGACCGCCGTCATTTTGGGAGATTCTTACAGGGTGGAACCATGGCATATCACCAACAAGACCACCCGATTTACTTATCCCTACCGCAATGGTATCCGTCCGGTACTCATCCCTGATGTAAGACATGTGCTGCCCGGTGAGATCAAGGAAAACAAGAAGCCGGCGCAGTGGCTCGCGCAATATCTGGGCAGCAAAGATTACGTAAGCAGGCGCCTGGCTATTGCTGCCGCTGCAAAACAAATGTCCGATTCCTCTTCTCAGGTACTTATCGATAAGGCGCTTTCCGATACTATGGTGCATGCGCGCAGGTTCGCGTTCGAGCAAGTGGGGCGTGCTTCCAGCGACAGATACCGCAAGCGCTGGACGCCGATCGTGATGGTGGCCGCCGCCAACGATAAAGACCGGCATGTGCGCGCTGCTGCTTGCGAGGTGCTGGGCGACTGGAAGTCTGCCGCTGCTCGTGCTACGCTCGTACAATGCATCTCCGACAGTTCTTATAAGGTAGCAGGCAATGCGCTCGAAGCGTTGTCGGCACTGGATGCTGATACCGCCTATGTCATCGCTCGTTCGTTGGTAAAGACCCGCCCGGGTGGCGAATTGTCTTCGACTGTATGGAGCATCATAGGTCGTCGGGGTGCCGATGAAGATATTACCTTGCTCAGAGAAAAGGTGCCCTATACATGGGGCGGCAAAGGGATGTCAATGGCGTCTGTGCTCAACAACTATTTAAAGAAGGTATCTGCCCCTGCTTCATACTCCGGAGCTGCACGGCTCTATTCCGATCTCGTGATACACGAAACCGCCCGTTCTTACAGGTCGGGCGCGGCCGGTTTCTTCTTCCAGGCTGCTGCGGCCGCACGGGCAGAACTGAAGCAGGCCGAGCAGGCTGCAGATCAAGACAAGATTACCCGGGCTACTGAACGGCTCGCAGTGCTAAAAATGGAGGCGCAGCGGATAGTAGATGCAGAAAAAGAGGAGGAACTGAAAACAAAGTTCGCGAAGATGCTGAACGACAACTTCAACAAAGAGTAGGGAATACCGACAGATCAATCTCTGAAACGCGACCGCCTTCTTGGTGCCAGCGTTTTGTAATACATGTGCCGTCCTTCGCTGAAGAACTGGAGACCAAGTTGCAGACCACAGTCGACGAGCGACCCCGGTCCAAGGGTGTAGAAAAGATTGGTATTGATGCCGCTCTTCTTTTCCAGAATCTGTGTGTATTTCAGCCCCACGTTCGCTTCAATGAAGAACGGACCGAAGTTGTAGCGCTTACCCAGACCCGCTCCTAGTGCGCCATATGCGCCGGGGTCGTTGTAGGTAGCGTCCCAGCCGCTAAAGTATGGCTTAGGAGCGTAGGTAGAATTGCCGTAGAGGAATTTACCATAGAAAAACGCTTCCGATCGATCCCATGTGCGGTAGTAGTGATGGTATTCAACCGAACTCTGATAGCCGGGAAAGAACCCGTAGTAAGTGCGGTAACCGGCCACCACCGAATGGTTCTCATTCAGTCGGTATTGCAATTTCACCCCCGCCTTCGACATCAGACTCAGCGGATTAGAAACATGGATGGAAATTCTGGGTGGCAGGTATTGTGCCGCAGCTTTAGCACCTTGCATCAGGCAGAACACTGCCGGCAAAACAACTAGACTGATAGACTTCCTGGCCCTGGTGCTGCAAAACATCTTTTCGATAGATCGGTTACTGTTGTTACAAATATCGGTTTTGTCATGCAACAATACTATAGCCTCGGCCCATTTCCCGCATTTTTTTGTTCGCACGGCCGTAAATTGCAGTAAAAAGGAACATCCATGCCATTTCCCGGGAATATTGTCGCCTATAATGTGAAAACTTCAGAAGACCCTGAACGCATTGTCATTGAGACAAAGCGTTTGTTGCTCAAGGGGCTCACTCCCGCGCTCATGCGCAAGGTCCTTACTACTATGTCTGATGAAGACGCTATTGCCTTTCTTGGCCTTACGGGTGTCGAAGAACTGAACAGTGAGCGGAAGAAGCTTGCGGGCGGACTTGAAACGTATCGGAATACATTCCTGCAGTTTGTATTGGAGGTAAAGGAGAGCGGGAAAAATATCGGGCGTGGCGGATTTCACAACTGGGCGGTGCAGCATTCCCGTGCCGAGGTGGGTTACCTCATAACCGATGTTTCTCAGCGAAACACGGGATACATGAAAGAGGCTATGGCCGCGATCATCGACTATGGATTCAGGGAGTTGATCTTAAATAGGGTAGAGGCGTTGATCGGTCCCGATAATGAACCGTCGCTGAGGCTGGCAAAAGGACTTGGTTTTGTGGAAGAGGGCAGGCTGCGTGCACATTACTTTGTGGACGGTGTGTACCACGATTCGTTGATCTTCGGTCTGCTGCGCAACGACTACCTGGCAGGCAGTTAGGCTATTGCGGCACTTCGCCTTTTTCTACATCTACCGATCCCTTGGGGTTCAGTATGCGATACCAAGTAAAGTCACGGTTAGCTTCCATACCGGTGCCATAGAGGATTTGGGTGGTAGTCGTGATGCGAACATCTTTTTCTGTAAAGAACTTTTGGGCGCTTTCGTTCCAAATCAGCTCTTCGGTATTCAACTGTTCTCCTTTGCGGCTCACTATCTTCACGCTGTCCCAAACAATGAAGTCACGCTGCGTTTCATAGTATCTCGATGAGTCAGCCGTTAGTACATCGGCTATACGTCCGCTATCATCAAAGAACTCCATTTTCAGCCCGTTATTCATGTCTATGTAGGGGCGCCGCGCTGTGGAGTTGCGCACAAAATCACGTGCATAAATGCGCATCTTCATATCGCCGTCCTGGCTATACAAAAAGGTTACACCCTTTGCATGGTCTTCCTGTTTGTTATTGCGAGCGGTTAGCGCTCTGATCTCGGCCGGGTCGTTGTTGCAAGACATAAATGCGAACACTGCCACCGGAAGTAAACCCAATAAGCGTGTCCATATTGTCTTTTGCATATAATTTGGATTGAGGCAGAATCGAAAGTGGCCTCTTTGCAATAACTACTCGTATTTGCGTTTCACAAACCAAAGGTCGTTCAGCGTCACACCCAGTGTCACTCTGATGTAGGTCTGCTTCATCAGTCCGTTGTCGGTTGTCCCCATCATGCCACCATCTATAGCGCCATGCAGTTGTGAGGCCGAGCGTTTGAACGGCATACTGAAGCCTGCGGTTAAACCGTAATAGAGCAATTGAGTACCCTGTATTTTCAGGTAGTCGTTTCCGTAGTACCCCCCAAGGCGGTAAGTAGCTCTTGAGAAGTATCGCCTCGTGTTGTCCGCATCAGGTGTGTATTCGCCGCCCAATCCAAGTTTGTAAGATGAAGCCGCTATCCCGGTGTTCAGGTTGGCGTTCAGGCTGCTCGAGAACTGGCTCCATTGGGTGGCCGAGTAGTCTATTCCCACACTCCACTTGCCCGGGCGTGAGAATACGATACCGGCACTGTAGGTAAACGGCATGGTGATCTTTCCCTCCTGTTCAGGTATCGAGAAAGTTGTATCACGGATAACTGTATCTTGAAAGTTATAGGCGGCCAGGTGCGTTTCGTAGAAATGTTCACGTATCTTCTGGCTCAACTGCACGGTGCCTCCAAGGCGCAATACGTGAAAAGAGTCCAGTTTAGCTTCATATTGCAGGCCGCCCTTCCACATAATGCCACCCACGCGCGAATTGGTAACAAACTGAGAGTAGTAGGCATTATTGTAGGTCAGCTTATCGGTAGGCACCAGCACTATCGATTTGTTGATGTCTCCGAAAAGAAAACCGAAATTGACGCCTGCACTCAGCCCTTTGTATTTGGCACTACCACCCACAAACGCGAAGTTCATAGCACCTTCACCTCTATAGCTCTTTATGGCGTCACCCAGTGGTGACGGAGGTGTGGAGGTGGAACGTATAGTATCGGTTAGGTAATAATAGGTTGCTGAATAAGGGCGGAAACCGAAGCACATACCGGCGTTCTTGCCTACCGGCACAGCCAGATTCATGTAGGCTACAGACGCAGTGCCCGATTTGTACTTTTCGCTCGTTCCGTTGTCTGTTCCTTCCACAGTCCTTGTGGTCATATTAGCACCCACTTCAAACGTGGTGCGCCTGATGAAGGAATAGGAAGCAGGGTTGTCGGTATTGGCCATCGTTGCGCTTGAATAGGCGCTCGTGATGTTGCCCATACCTCTCAGCGAGGTGTTGTTGCCGTTGCGCAACTCTCCGAGTCCGTATTTCGAGTAGGGATTATTCTCCCACCCGTTTCTCGGATTACTTACGCTGCTTGTCTGTCCCGTTGCGCTTAGGCTTATTACTGATAACAGTAAAACAGGTACTGACTTAGCGAGGCGATGATACATTATGATTTAGAATTAGGTTGAGCCCCTTCAATAACATATTGGGGTCGGCAAATATCTTACTTTTCAATTTGGTGGCAAAGTAAGGGGCATCACCGCCCGTTAAGATGGCGTTAAAATCGGGGTAGCGCTCTTCATATGCCTTTATCATGCCGTCTATTTCAGCAGCCATACCGTTTACTGCACCGCTTTGCAGGCAGGTCTCTGTGTCGTAGCCCAGCAGCAGTGGTTCGTCATCCACCGCGGTTATCTCAGGCAATCTGTCGGTAAATGTGCTCATGGCTTTCAGGCGCATGTGCATACCCGGAGATATAGCGCCGCCGCGGAATGTTTTGTTTTTCTGCACCAGATTGTAGGTAATGCACGTCCCCACGCTGATCACCAGATTGTTCTTATCCGGAAACTCGAAGTGAGCCGCGTTCACAAGCGCCAGTCTGTCTGGTCCAAGCGTATCTGCCGAAAGGTAGGCATTGTTGATAGGCACATTTGTGTGTCCGGTCATCAGCAGGGTGTGCGGCAGTTTTGAGCGCAGCAATGCAGCTACTTCATCGCTGTTGCTCACCACCGAGCACAGAATTGCCTTCACCGGCTGGTAGGTTTCCAGCAACTGGGTCACCTGCTCCAGGGCGGCGTCTTCAGAAAAGACGATCTGTTTTTCAATTCGGTCACCGGCAAAAAGTGCTGCCTTTACGTTGGTATTACCCCAGTCGATGCAAAGATTCAAGGACATTGTTATTGTGTTGATGTGTGTATAACTGGCAAAATAGTAAAAAATGCAGCCAATTCCAGTATATCAGAAAATTAATTTGTGTGTAAAATTGGAAATGTTACCTGATTCTGACCGCTATTCCAATCCATGTCCTCATTCTGTAGTAGGTATCCGTTTTTTTGTCGTGATACCATTTGTGCAGTTTCTTTTTCGGTTTCTCAACGTGAACGATTTTCCATTCCCCCCAGAACCCTTGCTTGATCAAAACGTAGTCGGGGTTACCCGCTGCACAATTTTTGTGACAAAGTAGAATGAGAACGGATCCCAATAGTATCTGTTTCATAATAGGTTGGTTTTATATAGGTAAAGTTAGGATAAACACCGAAATGATTTCCCGGTCTCAGTGATGCAAGATCAAAGGCAACTCAGCAATGTTGCACACGCATGGCGAATCTCTTCCTCTGTTATCGTAAGTGGCGGCGCTATGCGGATGCAATGTGGTGCAAACAAAAACCAGTCTGAAAACAGTCCCATGCCCAGGCAAGCCTGCAGGGTGCTCATCACCTTTTCTGCCGATGAAAGTTCCACCGCTATCAGCAAACCCTTGCTACGCACCGCCACTATTTCGGGGTGTACCAGCAGATCATGGAACAGTTTCTCTTTTATTGAAACGCCCGTAATCATCTGTTCATCCAGTAGCGCCCGCATACCCGCCATGCCTGCCGCACAGCACACAGGGTGCCCGCCAAATGTGGTGATATGCCCAAGCACCGGATTGTCTGTCAGTGTCTGCATCAGGTGGTGCGATGAGATGAAGGCTCCCAGCGGCATACCACCGCCCAGCGCCTTGCCCAGCAGTAATATATCCGGAACTATTCCAAAGTGCTCAAAGCCCCATAGTTTGCCTGTTCGGCCAAAACCACATTGTATCTCGTCAAATATCAGCAGCGCTCCGGTCGCAGTGCATTTGCTGCGCAGCGCGTCCAGCCACCACTGTTCAGGCACTTTTATGCCCGCTTCGGCCTGAATTGTCTCTATGATCACGCAGGCGGTGTGCTCATCTATGGCATCTATCAGGTCCTGACTGTTGTATTGAAAATGCCCTACACCCGGCAATAGCGGGCGGTAGGCATTGCGCCAGTATTCGTCACCCATCACACTCAGCGCCCCCAGGGTGCTGCCATGATAGCTGTTATGGCAACACACCACATTGGGCCTTCCCGTCACCCGTCGTGCCAGCTTCAGCGCGCCCTCTGTTGCCTCAGAGCCCGAATTGGTGAAGTACACACAGTCAAGGGTAGGGGGTAGGTGTGCGGCCAGTAGGGCTGCATACTGCACCTGAGGGCTCTGCATCAGTTCGCCATACACCATTACATGCAGGTAAGCATCGGCCTGTTCCTTTATTGCGGCCACCACTGCCGGGTGCCTGTGTCCTATATTACACACACTGATGCCCCCTATCAGGTCAAGATATTTTTTCCCTTCGCTATCGTAAAGATAGTTTCCTTCTGCCCGCACAATGTCCAATCCCACAGGTGCGGGCGACGTTTGGGCTACGTGTTGCAGAAATAACTGGCGGGTATTCATCAGTGCTGTTTTTGTGTCAATTATTATTGTTGGTACGGTTGCACACCATCTTTTGAAGCATACAGGTCGTAATTCTCATTATCAAAACACACAAATATCACTTCATTAAGTGCAGTCGGCTGTTCGGCTATAAATTCCATTATTGTGCTATAAGCTATGTCAGCAGCCTTGTCTTTCGGAAAGTGGTACACACCTGTACTGATGTTGGGGAAGGCTATTGTGCGTAGTCCGTTCTGCGTCGCTATCATCAGGCTGTTGCGGTACGCATCGGCAAGCAGTTCCTCTTCATGTCCACCGCCTCCGTGCCACACCGGCCCCACAGTATGTATCACATGCCGGGCTTTCAGCCGGTAGCCACCTGTTATCTTGGCCTCGCCTGTGCGGCAGCCGTTCACGGTGCGACATTCGGCTAGTAGCTCCGGTCCTGCTGCCCTGTGTATGGCACCGTCCACACCACCGCCTCCCAGCAGCAACGTGTTGGCTGCATTTACTATGGCATCCACATCCATAGTAGTGATATCTCCTTTATGCAGGCTTATTCTTGTCATGGTTCACCGGCGACAATTTTAGTTCACTTGCTTTTTCCAGCAACAGGGCATAGGCGGCGTCATGTTCGTTCGGGATAATGCCATCCAGAATGGCCTCTCGTATCGTCGTCTTAAGTATTCCCACCTCTCGTGAAGGTGCCAGTCCAAAGATGTGCATGATGTCGTCCCCGCTGATAGGCGGCTGCCAGTTCCTTATTTTATCCTTTTCCTCCACCACCTTCAGCCTTATTTTCACCAGCTCGAAGTTTTCGAGATAGCGTTTCACCTTCACTTTGTTCTTGGAGGTGATATCGCTTTCACACAAGATCATCAGGTCCTCCAGATCGTCACCGGCATCAAACAGCAAGCGGCGCATGGCCGAGTCGGTAATGTCTTCCTTCGTCAGGCTGATAGGCCGCAGGTGCAGCGCCACCAACTTCGCCACATACTTCATCTTCTCGTTCTGCGGTAACTTCAGTTGCCTGAAGATCTTGGGTGTCATGCGTTCGCCCACCACTTCATGCCCGTGAAAAGTCCATCCGTGGCCCTCCTCATATTTTTTTGTGGCCGGTTTACCTATGTCGTGCAGCAATGCAGCCCAGCGCAACCATAGGTCGTCACTTTTTTCGGCGGTATTATCTATTACCTGCAGCGTGTGGTAAAAATTGTCTTTGTGACCCTTGCCCTCTACAATTTCCACTCCCGCCAGTGCGGTCATTTGCGGAAAGAACTCATGCAGCAAACGGCTGCGGAACAAAAGGTCCAGCCCCACCGATGGTTTGGCGGCTGCCATTATTTTATTTAGTTCGTCAGTTATACGTTCCTGCGAAACGATCTTTATCCGCTCGCGGTTACGTTCAATTGATTCAAATACTTCTGGTACTATCTGAAAATTAAGCTGGGTGGCAAACCGTATGGCCCGCATCATACGCAGTGGGTCGTCCGAGAAAGTAGTGTCGGGGTCAAGCGGCGTTTTGATGATCTTGCTTTCCAGGTCGGCCACACCGCCAAAGGGATCCACCAGCTTGCCATAATCACTCTCGTTCAGACTTATAGCCAGTGCATTGATGGTGAAGTCACGGCGGCGTTGATCGTCTTCAATAGTGCCGGCCTCCACATGGGGCTTGCGCGATGTGATTGTGTAAGATTCCTTCCGCGCGCCCACAAATTCCACATCAAGTCCGTGCAACCGGAACTGTGCGGTGCCAAATGTTTTGAAAAAGCTCACATGGGGTTTGTGGGGAAAGGTGTTGGCAACCGCATGCGCCAACTCTATGCCGTCGCCCGTGCAAACTATGTCCACATCCTTGGTGGGACGTCCCAGTAGTTTGTCGCGCACAAATCCACCTATCAGGTAGCAATCCACCTTTAGCAAGGCGGCTGCGGTTCCAATAGTCCGAAACAGCTTCAGTTCATCTTCAGAGCAAACAATATCCATATGGTGCGGCAAAGCTAACAACTATCCCCTCAATATCTCTATTTCGCCCATATCGTCGATTCTCACCAGACGGGAAGGTTGTTTCGCGGCTTGGTCATCCCGGCGGTAATTCACCACATAGTCCACTCCGGCCTTCACCGATTCATCTATCAGGTTGTAAGTAGGCGCAGTGGGCTGTCCGCTTTTGTTGGCCGATGTAGACACCAATGGCACCCGCAGGCGTTTGATGAGTGCTTTGCAGAATGGGTCATTCGTCACTCTTATCGCTATGCTACCATCTGCATTCACCACATTGGGCGGGAAGCCCAGTGCGTTTTCATATATAACGGTGGTAGGTCTGTCAAACTCTTCTACGATGGCTATTATATCGGGGTGGGGGGCAGCTACATACTGCAATATGTCTTTTGCCTCTGCAAGCAACACGATCAGGCTCTTGTCTTTCGGCCGTTGTTTCAGGTCAAATATCTTGTCCACGGCTACCTCGTTAAGCGCATCACACCCCAGGCCCCATACCGTGTCGGTAGGGTATAGGATGGTGCCTCCGTTCTGCACTACACTAACGCAGTTCTTTATGTCGTTTTCGAAGTCCACCATAGCAATTGTTCATTCGTGATCTCATAGGCGCACTTAAAATGGCCTTGCGGGCATGTTCTGTGCCCGTGCAACCCGCAGGGGCGGCAGCTCAGGTCTTCTTTAGTTTCCACAATACAGCCGTTTTCACGCACCGGCCCGAACCCGAATGATGGCACTGTGGAGCAGAACACCGCCGTCACCGGTGCGTTTATAGAAGACGCAAAATGCAATGGCGCCGAGTCGTTGGTATAATTCATTACGGCGTCCTTCATCAGTGCAACGGATTGCAGGAAATTCAGCTCACCGCACAGGTCATAGACCCTCGGGTGATGACTGTTGCCGATCACTTCCCTGGCCGTTGTTTTATCTGACGGCGCACCTATGATATATATGGTGACATCTTTTGGCAGCTCATCTATCATTTTCGACCACTTTCCGGCCGGGAACTGCTTGGTGTACCAAACCGACGAAGGAGCGACACACACATACGGCCCCACCTTATGCCGTTGCACGTGGTCATAGTCGGCATCGGAAGGGTAAAGCGCGGGCATTGCCGCCGTAGTACCGGCAATGTCGGCTATCAATAGCTGATTGCGTTCGATCTCATGTGTCGGTTTTTCTGTCCCAACTGCCGAAATGACATGTTCTATTTTTCTGGTATAACAGAAAGAGAAAGGATTCTTAGTGAACCCGGCCCTATTGGGCGCCCCCGACAGCAACGTCAGGAAACCCGACGAACCGAACCTGTGCGGATTGATAACGTGGCTATATCGCTCCCGTCTGATCCGTCCGGCAAGCTGCAGCAGGTTTCGGGTCTTGTTGGTCTTTTTGTCCCACACCAGAACGGCTGAAATGTACGGGTGACCTGCCAGCAGACCCTCATTACCCTTGCGCACCAGAAAGTCTATCCGCGCGTCCGGAAAGCAGTCATGCAGTCGCTCGGCTATCGCCGTAGCAAGTACCACATCGCCCGTAAAAGCGGTCTGAATGATCAGGAATTTGTGCATCCGCGGTAAAATTACACCCTATTCCTTTTGTATTGTTTTAACAAGAAAAAAATCTGTTTTTATGATTTTTGGTACTAAATTTGTTTTCACTTGTAAACAAAACCAAACATATTTAGATGAGAAAGGTGTTTTTGATGTGTAGCATCATCCTGTTATCAGGCGGAGTAGTGATGGCGCAGGGCAAAAAGAAGAAAAACCGCGATAAAGGCAACGAAGCACCCCTGGTGATCGAATCTGCTGCAAATGTTACCCCTGCCACAACGGGGGCAATTGCGCCAACGCCAACCACCACATTAAAGCCTGAAGATCTGGCATTTACCGATGTGATCCACGATTTCGGAACTATCATGGAAGGCCCGGATGCGTCTTTTGTGTTCACGTTCAAAAACAACGGAAATGAACCGATCGTTATTCAGAAAGCACAACCTTCCTGCGGATGTACAGTGCCATCATTCTCTAATGAGCCTGTTCCTCCGGGAGGCACCGGCAAGATCGATGTATCTTACCACACCAAAGGTCGTCCCAACGCATTCTCAAAGTCTATTACTGTAGTTTCTAATGCCGGCACCAAGGTGCTTACCATCAAGGGTACAGTAGAAAAAGCGCCAACCAGCTCGGTGCCCGAGAATACGTCTATGATGAGGACCAACTAAGCATTTACCTCTAACATTCAATAATTAACCAACAATCAATCAATAAGTTTCATGAAAAAAGCATTCATAGCCTTCGTTTGCATGTCGTTTACTGCGGCAGTTGCTACAGCTCAGGATATTAAGCCGGGTGCTCCGGTTCCAACTCCGGCTCCTCAATCAGTGACTCCTGCTCCACCACCACCGGCTGCACCAAAGGTGAATCCTAATGCAGGTAAGTTCAAGTTTGTTGAAGAAACGCACGATTTCGGTGAGGTGCCTGAAGGTCCACTGGCTGAATGGGATTTCGAATTCAAGAACGTAGGAAAAGAGCCGATCATCATTCAGGAAGCGCATGGTTCATGCGGCTGCACAGTGCCTAAATGGCCGCAAGAGCCTATTCTGCCCGGTAAGAAAGGTGTTATCCACGTAGCATACACTTCTGCCGGTCGTCCTGGTCCTATCAACAAAGATGTGACCATCAACTCAAACGCTCAGCAGAGCCCTATGGTGCTGCACATCAGGGGTACAGTGAAACCAAAGCCGGTTGAAGCTGTTCCTGCAGATTCAAAAAAATAATCAGGGTGATCCCCTCATAAATAGTTTCTAAAATAGTTGGCACTTGCCAACTATTTTAGAAATAGGCAAGGTCTGACCATAAAAACGAAACAACGATGAAGAAATTACTGATAGCATTGTCTTGTATGGCATCGGTAGCGGCAACGCAAACAGCGGTTGCTCAGCCATTGTTCAAATTCCTTGACGGCGAAACGCACGACTTCGGTGTGGTGAAGCGCGGACCGGCAGCCGGTCATACGTTCAAGTTCAAGAATGTGGGTACAGAACCCATCATTGTGATGAACGTTACCCCATCTTGCGGTTGCACCAATGTAGACTGGAGCAAGAATCCCGTTCTGCCCGGTCAGGAAGGTTTCATCCACCTCGATCTGAAGACGGAAGAACAACACGGTACCTTCCATAAAGAAGTATACATCCAGTCGAACGCCAAGACACCAAAGGGTGAGAAGCGTTATACGCTCTACATCAAGGGAGTGGCCAAAGACGAAGTGACCGAAGAAGACATGAAGAAAAACAAGAAGAGCTAAAAGAGTTCGTCTGTTATAACTTTCTGAGGGCTGCCATCCAGCGGCCCTCTTCTATTATCAGTACTGCTCCTTATCGTTCGGGAAGTCGCGGCTTTTCACGTCCTTTATGTACTGAGCCGTCGCGTTCGATATGTCCTCATACAGGTTCAGGTAGCGGCGCAGGAACCTCGGCGAGAAGTTCTTGGTGATGCCCAGCATATCGTGCATAACCAGCACTTGGCCATCCACGCCACCACCGGCACCAATGCCTATCACCGGTATTTTCAGGCGTTTGGCCACTTCGGTGCCCAGTGCTGCAGGTATCTTCTCCAGCACCAGCGAGAAACAGCCCGCCTCTTGCAAGGCCTCGGCATTCTTCAGCAGCATTTCGGCTTCTTCCTCCTCCTTGGCGCGCACGGTGTACGTACCGAACTTATAGATAGACTGCGGTGTAAGCCCCAGATGCCCCATAACAGGTACACCGGCACCCACAATACGCTTTATCGATTCGCACACCTCTTCGCCGCCTTCCAGCTTGATGCCATGCGCACCCGCTTCCTTCATGATGCGGATGGACGAGTTGAGCGCCTCCTTGCTATTGCCCTGGTAGGAGCCGAACGGCATATCCACGATTACCAGGCACCTGCGGCAGGCACGCACCACACTCTGCGCATGGTAGATCATCTGATCCAGCGTGATGGGCAGTGTCGTTTCGTGGCCCGCCATCACATTGGAGGCCGAGTCGCCCACCAATATCACATCTATGCCCGCATCGTCGAAGATGCGCGCCATAGAGTAGTCGTAGGCGGTAAGCATACTTATCTTTTCGCCCCGCTGCTTCAGTGACTGCAGCGTATTGGTAGTGACGCGTTTTATATCGCTGTACGTAGACATGTGTCTTATTTAAGAGGTTCTGAAGACGGGGTTACAGTCGTTTGCTATGTAAAAGTAAGCAAATAACCACCACATAACCCGTCACTCACCGTCACTGTGCCAGCCAGTATTTGCGCAGCAGCCACTCGGCCACTGCTACCAGCAGTATGATGACGAAATACCATTTGCGCTCCACCAGCGGCACCGTTTCGGTATTGGTGCGTATCACCGGGGTGATGGCCTTATTGGCCTTTATGCTGTCGTAGAGGGCTGCCACACCTGCCGACGGTACAAAGGCACCACCATGGCTGCGTGCCAGATTGTACAGCATCGCATAGTCGGCGCCGGTCTCCATGGCCTCCAGCGGAATGCTCTCCACCACAAATGCCCCCGATGCCTTCAGTTCTTTATTGTTGAAGGTGGTGCGTGCATTATAGGTGTAGTTGCCACCCGCCCTGATGCACAATATTGATGTTATACCCCGTGCCCGACCGCTCGAACGAATACTCCTGCTTGCGGCCCGCACTATCGGTGATGGTTAGCTGCACATCGGCAGTGTTTACCGGCTCGTTGTTGGCGTTCAGCAAGATGGCGTTCAGCGATAGGCTCCTGGTCGCTCCATATCTGCGCGGCATAGACACCGATAGCGGCTGCTTACCCGTGTTGGCACACAAGAACGCCACCGTTTGCCTGATGCACTCATCAATCACATTGTGCTCATCAAAGTGGCGATACTCATACAGGCGCCACCGCCATATCCCTTCGCCCGCCAGCACTGCCGTGGGCACTGTGCCCCTGCTGCATGCACCAGGCCGGCATTACCCCTGCCGCAGTGCGCTGTGTGAAGAACACATTGCTGCCCGGCGCGGCTATGATGTTGCCTGTAGCTCGTCAGCGGCGGCATCTTGTCGGCAACCACTTGCGTGCGCTGCGGCAATAAAGGCGTTGAACTGCTGGTGGAACGTCGCCGCCATCTCGTGACCCCGGCTGCTGCCATGCCTGTATGCGTCAGCCCCTTCAGTCCGTTCATGGCCAGTATATCCGTGCGCAGTCAGTACAAACCACCGGGCTTCTTTGCCGCCTCCAGATCGGGTGCTATCCTGAACCTTGCCGATGGCAGGCCGTGCAGTATCAGCGCATCATCATACCCTCTACCGACTTCGGGAACGTCTCGCCCGTGCATACCGTCACCTCATAACTCCTGCAGATCGTCCAGCCTCCTTCAGCGCGTTCACATCGGGGTGGGGGGCTGCGGCAGCAATCAATATCTTCTTCTTCGTCCACCACTCCACAAACACATCGCGGCGGTTGTTGGCCAGGTTCTTTCGCCGCCGGCATCAGCCAGCGAAATGGTGTAGTGGTGCAGACCCGTCTTGGTGCCCTTCACCACAAAGAGCCACACTGCGGTCGAAGCGGTCGTTGCTGATTGATACCGGCACCGAGGCCAGCACCTCATCACCCTCCTTCAGCACCGCGCTGTTGTCGTAGCCGCGGCACAGCTCCGGCCACAATGTCGGCACGCACCTCAAACGTGCTGTTCAGCGTAACGGTGCGGTTGGCATACGTGCGGGCAATGCGCAGATCCTTTCGCGCGTGCTGTCGCCCAGGCCCACCGTGTAGAGCGCATACCTGCCACCTTCCGACCGGTAGGCCGGTGCACACCCTGGTTGAACTCGCCATCTGTGGCCAGTATCACCCCGCCCAGATTCTGCATACCATACAGCTCCTCGGCCCGCGTCATGGCTGCCGATATATCGGTGGCCGGACGGTCGCTTGAAACAGCGTATCGGGTTGCACCCCGTCGCCGAAGCCCACTGCACCACCCGGTAGTCTTTCGAGAGTCGCTCGGTGAGCGCATTCATATTGCGGCGATAGGTAGCCGTATCGGCACCCAGCGCCACCCCTGCCGACGATGAATTGTCTTGCAGCAACACTATCACCGGTTGTTCCGTCACATGACGGTCTATAATTATATCGGGTATCAGCACCAGCAGCAACGCCGCCAGCACCACCAATCCACGCAGACCCGCTGTAAGCCACGGGTAGGGTACTGCCCGCCGTTTGTCGGCCCGCCATACCCACCATGCGGCACCTCACAACTATCGCAATGAGCCAATACATCAATTGCATAAGAAATGGCAAGCTAATCAAAATTTTTAAGTTCAGCTTGTTAAACCCCTTCACCTTCACCTTTCACCCGCCGTAGCTTTTCAGCGAAGGCGGGCGCTTCTCTTTCTCCGCTCTCACCTTATGCCGCTCCGGCCGTTCATAAGGCTGCGCTCATTCTATTAGTCCCCCTCCTGCGAAGGAGGGATAGGGGTGGTTCACGCTCTCCGCTCTCTTTCTCCGCTCATTCTATTAGTCCCCCTCCTGCTAAGCCTGCCTGACCGGTAGGCAGGGCTAGGGGTGGTTCACGCTCTCCGCATTCTTTCTCGCACTCACCTTTTGCGGCCTTGATCTTTGGTTCTTTTGCATCAAGGCAAAAAGAACGTAGAAAAGCTATTATGCCCCACAAGAACGCCACCGTTTGCCTGATGCACTCATCAATCACATTGTGCTCATCAAAGTGGCGATACTCATACAAGCGCCAACGCCATATCCCTTCGCCCGCCAGCACAGCCGTGGGCACTGTGCCCTGCTGCATGCACCAGGCCGGCATTACCCCCGCCGCAGTGCGCTGCGTGAAGAACACATTGCTGCCCGGCGCGGCTATGATGTTGCCCGTGTAGCTGGTGAGCGGCGGCATCTTGTCGGCAACCACCTGTGTGCGCTGCGGCACTGTAAAGGCGTTGAACTGCTGGTGGAACGTGGCCGCCATCTCGTGACCCGGTGCTGCTGCCACGCCTGTATGCGTCAGCCCCTTCAATCCGTTCATGGCCAGTATATCCGTCTGCGCCGTCAGCACAAACCACATAGGCTTCTTTGCCGCTTCCAGATCGGGCGCTATCCTGAACCGTGCCGATGGCAGGCCGTGCAGTATCAGCGCGTCATATCCGTCTACCGACTTCGGGAACGTCTCGCCCGTGCATACCGTCACCTCATAACTCTGCAGATCGCCCAGTGCCTCCTTCAGCGCGTTCACATCGGGGTGGGGGGCTGCGGCAGCAATCAATATCTTCTTATTTTCGTCCACTACCTCCACAAACACATCGCGGCGGTTGTTGGCCAGGTTCTTCTCGCCGCCGGCATCAGCCAGCGAAATGGTATAGTGGTGCAGACCCGTCTTGGTACCCTTGACCACAAATGCCACACTGCGGTCGAAGCGGTCGTTGCCGATGGATACCGGCACCGAGGCCAGCACCTCATCGCCCTCCTTCAGCACCGCGCTATTGTCGTAGCCGCGGCACAGCTCGGCCACAATGTCCGCGCGCACCTCAAACGTGCTGTTTAGCATAGCCGTGCGGTTGGCATACGTGCGGGCAATGCGCAGATCCTTTTCGCGCGTGCTGTCGCCCAGCCCCACAGTGTACAGCGCATACCTGCCACCTTCCGACCGGTAGGCCGGGTGCACACCCTGGTTGAACCTGCCATCAGTGGCCAGTATCACCCCGCCCAGGTTTTGCATACCATACAGCTCCTCGGCCCGCGTCATAGCTGCTGATATATCGGTGGCCGGACGGTCGTAGCGAAACAGCGTATCGGGTTGCACCCCGTCGCCGAAGCCCCACTGCACCACCCGGTAGTCTTTCGATAGTCGCTCGGTGAGCGCATTCATGTTGCGGCGGTAGGTAGCCGTATCGGCACCCAACGCCACCCCTGCCGACGATGAATTGTCTTGCAGCAACACTATCACCGGTTGTTCCGTCACATGACGGTCTATAATAATATCGGGTATCAGCACCAGCAGCAACGCCGCCAGCACCACCAATCCACGCAGACCCGCTGTAAGCCACGGGTAGGGTACAGCCCGCCGTTTGTCGGCCCGCCAAACCCACCATGCGGCACCTGCCGCCACAGCTATCGCAATGAGCCAATACATCAATTGCATAAGAAATGGCAAGCTAATCAAAATTTTTAAGTTCAGCTTGTTAATAGTCTTCACACCCACACTCACACTTCTCAACCGCTCTCCGCTCTCTTTCTCCGCTCATTCTATTAGTCCCCCTCCTGCGAAGGAGGGGATAGGGGTGGTTCTCATTTTTCACAAATCCCTTTATCTCCTTTTTCTCAATTTCCCCTAATTTCACACCATACAACAACATCCGTCGGTTTATGATACGCAAAGCCCTCCTTTTCCTCTTGCTGCTGCACGGCGCCGCCCATGCGCAGGAAGGTCTCTTCGGACCCTCAGAAGGACGCGGCGCGCGCCATGGCTTCATCCTCGGCGGATATGCCGGCATAGACCAGCCCGGTGCCGATATGGCCCGCCGCTTCAACACCTCCTTCCGCCTCGGGCCCGCACTCATGTACAAAACAAAGTCCAACTGGCTCTTTGGTGCCAAGTTCGACTTCATTGTGGGGCGCAACGTCTACGAAGACTCCCTCATGATCAACATCCGCGACCGCTACGAGACCTACAGCCGCAACCTGTTCGAGTTCATCAATATGGACGGACAGCGCATAGGCGTGCCCGTTTACGAACGCGGTTATGCCACCGGCCTCTCTGTGGGCCGCATCTTCGCCCTCAAAAAGGCCTACCCCGATAACGGCATCATGGTGCTCACCACCGCCGGCTTCATGCAGCACCGCATCAACATCTTCGACAAGGACAAGTCTGTTACCTCCCTGCGTGGCGAGTACATAAAAGGATACGACCGCCTCACCAATGGTGCCTTTGTAGAGCAATACGTAGGTTATGCCTTCTTCTCGCGCAACAAACTTATCAACTTCACCCTCGGGGCCGACTTCCTCGCCGGCTTCACCCAGGGCCGCCGCGACTACCTCTTCGATGTTATGCGCCCCGACCACGCCAAACGCCTCGATATCCTCTACGGCCTCCGCGGCGGCTGGTACATCCCCATGTTCAAACGCAAGTCGGAGGAAATGATGTTTGAGTAAGGGAGCCTGCCTGCCGGTAGGTAGGTTGGGTATTAGGAATCAGGAATTGGGAGAAAAGCGCCCCATTGTACCCGTCATTTCGAATGTAGCGCCTGTCCCGATCGCATTCGGGAAGCGTACGAACGAACATGAGCACTTTTTCACTGAGGCAAGTAAAAAGACATCATGCTTCAAAGTAAATCTCCCGACCAAATGCGACCGCCCCATAGTATCCGTCATTTCGACGTAAGGAGAACTTTCTAACTGAGGCAAGTAAAAAGACATCATGCCCCGAAGTAAATCTCCCGACCAAATGCGACCGCCCAATAGTACCCGTCATTTCGACGTAAGGAGAAATCTCCTGAGACTAGGCACTACCTCCAAATAGAAAACCTCCATCCCAAACTGCGCAATTTTTTTATTCCTGCCCACTCCTGCCTGCCGGAAGGCAGGTTTTTCCTAATCTATTGATTGTCAATAAAAAGGTGGGAAGTTTTGCTTCTCACCGCTTCCCAAAACTGCGCAAAAACTTCCCACTTCTGCGCAGCTGAGAAGTGAAGGTATTTTGTAATATATGAATCTGACGCCCCATTTCCTCCCACCGCCATTCAAGTTACAACTGCACCCCAAAACCGGCAAAAGAAATATCTGTGATAGTGCGTTTTTCGTAGTACCATAGAAAAAAGATGGGCAGGAAAACAACCCAACCCAACAACCCCGAAGGGGTGAAATAATTATAGAAAGAAAACCACCGCGCCACCCGAACCCCGAAGGGGTGACATTATCTCATTCCGGATGTCGGATATTCCATTACGTAATGCAATACTTACAATACACAAAAGATGTAATTTTATCTTTTATCAAAACCTCACCTCGAAACATGATAGTCTATTCATCCATCTCGCGAAAAGAATTTGCAAACCGCATCGGGCAAATGCCTGCAAAGATCCCTAGTTTCTCCGGCAGTACGTTTTATCACGACATTAATGTGCAGGGCGATCATATTCACTTAAAAAGAGGTTCGAATGATGCCGAAGTGCGTATCAACCTCAAGGAGTTATATGAAGCATACTGCAGATTAGAACGGATAAATACAGCCATAATAGGACCTTACATCACCGGCAGGGTATATTCGCCCTCGTGTGCGTTATTGGTGGCCATGAAACTATATCACCCAGATGGCCGCCGAACCACCCTCTGACCCCAAGACCTAAACCGTTAGTTATACACCGCAACACACTGTTGCCGCTAAATTTGTATTTTACAATCTCATGCAACTACAGATACTCAAGCCCAATAAAGCACTGAATAAGGCTTACCTGAAGGAAAAGGTAAGCCGCAACAATATAGAGACATTTAAGGCAAACCTGAAAACACTGCTTTCCAAAATAAAGGAAGGTGAAAGCGAAGAACACCACAAATACCCTGTGGCCGATTTCTTGAATGATACATGGTATAAAGATGCCTATTATATCAACACAAAAGACCGGGCCGACTTTGTGATACACAACGGCAAAACAGCCAAAGACACTGCCGGGGTGATACTGGAAGTGAAAAGCCCCACCAACACAGCCGAAATGATAACGGCGGCGAAGCCAAATAAAAAGGCTTTGCAGGAACTGGTGCTGTATTACCTGCGCGAACGTATAGAGCACAAGAACATAGACGTAAAACACCTGGTTGTTACCAACATCAACGAATGGTATGTATTTGATGAAGTTTGGTTTGAGAAAAATATTTTCAGGAATGTTCGGCTTAAGAAGGACTATGAGAATTACAAACAAAGCGGCAAGGACACCAAGTTCTTTTACGATAGTATTGCCCGTCCTGTGCTGGACGAGATAACCGAGCCGCTTGCCTGCGCCTACTTCAACATACAAGACTATGAACGCATTGCCAATAATGCCGACAAGACCGACGATAACAAGCTGATACCCCTTTATAAACTGCTGTCGCCCACACACCTGCTGAAGCAGCCTTTTGCCAATGACAGCAATTCGCTGGATACAAAATTCTATGCCGAGCTGTTGCATATCATTGGGTTGGAAGAGGTGAAAGATGGCGGCAAGAAGCTGATAAGAAGGAAAGAAAAACCTGATACAGCCTCTTTGTTGGAAAGTGCCATCATAAAACTGGAAGATAAAGACAGCCTGCGCAACATAGACCGTGTGTCGTCATTCGGTGCCACGCGTGAGGAGCAGTTGTTTAATGTGGCACTGGAACTGTGCATCACATGGGTGAACCGTATTCTGTTCATTAAGCTATTGGAGGGGCAATTGGTCACCTACAACAAAGGAAACAAAGATTACCGGTTCATGAACCCTAAGGTGATCTTCGACTATGACGAACTCAACAATTTGTTCTTTCAGGTACTGGCCGAACGGCCTGCCAACAGGCGGTCACATGTAAAGGATAAGTTCAGGAACGTGCCATACCTGAATAGTTCGTTGTTTGAACGGACATCCTTGGAGCGTGATGCGATAGAAATTGATGTACTCGACAACCGAAGTGAGCTACCCATACACAGTGCTACCGTGCTGAAAGATGAACATGGTAAACGCCGCACCGGCAACTACACAACACTACACTACCTGTTCGACTTTCTGGATGCCTATGATTTCAGCAGCGATGGTGGCGAGGAGATACAGGAAGAAAATAAAAACCTTATCAATGCATCGGTATTGGGGCTTATTTTCGAGAAGATCAATGGCTATAAAGACGGTTCGTTCTTTACCCCTGGTTTCATTACCATGTATATGTGCCGAGAGACCATTAGGCGAGCGGTGCTGCAAAAGTTCAAGGAGGTAAAAGGCTGGGATTGTACCACGCTCGACGAGCTGCACGATAGAATAGATGTAAAAGAAAAAGCCGAGGCTAATGCCATTATCAACAGTCTGCGCATTTGCGATCCCGCGGTGGGCAGTGGCCACTTTCTGGTATCGGCACTGAATGAACTGATAGCTATAAAAAGCGAACTGAGGATACTTCAGGACAGGCAACACAAGTCTTTGCGCGACTATCATGTGGAGGTGGTGAACGACGAATTGGTGGTGACCGATGAAGATGGCAACCTGCTTGACTACAATCCGCGCAGCCCCGAAAGCCAGCGGGTGCAGGAGGCACTGTTTCATGAGAAGGAGACGCTGATAGAAAATTGCCTGTTTGGGGTGGACATCAACCCCAACTCGGTAAAAATATGTCGCCTCCGTTTGTGGATAGAACTGCTGAAGAATACCTACTACACAGCCGATAGCGGGTATACAGAACTGGAAACACTGCCGAATATTGATATCAATATTAAATGTGGCAACTCATTGATCAGTCGTTTCCCGCTGGATGCCGACCTGGGGCAGGCACTTAAAAAGAGCAAGTGGAACATTGACAGCTACCGTATTGCGGTGCAAACCTATCGGAACGCACAGACCAAGGATGAGAAGCGAGAAATGGAACAGCTTATTGAAGATATAAAGGGTAACTTCCGAAGCGAGATAGCGAATAGCGACCCAAAAATTAAGAAGTTGCAAAAGCTGAATACCGAGTATTACCAGAAATACCAGGCGGATACCTTGTTTGATGCCAAACTGACAAAGGAACAAAAGAAGCATAAGGCTGAACTGGAAAACAATATCACAAAACTTGACGCAGAGATTAAGGAGATAAAAGGTAATAGGATTTATGAGAACGCGTTTGAGTGGCGTTTTGAGTTTCCTGAAGTGCTCGACATCGATGGGAAATTTATCGGATTTGATTCTGTGATTGGTAATCCACCCTACGGTGTCAGTGTTAGTAAGGATAATGGTGATTTTTTTCGGGAAAATTTTCAAGTCTACAGCTTACGAGGCGAAAGCTATGTATTATTTGTTGAAAGAGCGATTTCGTTATTGAAGTCCAGTGGACAATTTTCTTATATCATCCCTGACACGATTCTAAACCTTGGTTTTACGGAAAAACTAAGAATGTACTTGCTTAAGAATACTGTTTTGCAGGAAATTGATATGTTACCTGCAAGAGTATTTCCTGATGCAACGGTTGACACCTTGTTGATTTTTTGCAGGAGGTTGCTCTCTATTGGTGACTATAATGATACAGAAGTCCTCTTGTCAATATTTGATAAGAAGCGTATGTTAACTGACTTGACCCAACCTGACAGATCTTTTTCTGTCAGCTCGTCGATGTGGGCTGTTCAAAAGGTGTTCAACGTGCAGGGGAATCAAACTGAAATTGCATTAGTCGAGAAAATCGACTCTACATTTCCAGCAATATCAAGTTTTGCAGACATGTATTCTGGTATCAAATTGTATGAAGTGGGGAAAGGAAATCCTCCTCAAACTGAGGAAATAAGGAATACTAAACCGTTTACGTCAAAGACAAAGAACTCTGACGAATGGGCACCATTTTTTGATGGTAAAGATATCGGGCGATACACGCTTACTTGGCATGAGGATAATTGGATAAGATACGGTCCCTGGCTAGCGGCACCTCGTTTGCCCGAGAATTTTCAGGGAGAGAAAATATTAATTAGAAAAATAATTGGTAAGACTTTGAATGCGACTTATATTCCGTACACGTCTTATTGTAATACTCTTCTTTTTGTGTTGAAACTTCGTCGGGAGAATTTAGGTATATCCTACAGAAGTCTTTTAGGTATTTTAAATTCACGACTGATTGGATGGTATTATAAAAAGAAATTTCAAATAAATGACGACGATACGTTCCCGCAAATTATGATAAGAGACATATTGCAATTTGCCGTTCCAAATGTTCGTAACGGCTTGACGATGAAATTAGACGGGTTAGTCGATCAAATGTTGACAAGTAATACTGTTGAGACGAATGAATCGATTGAGCAAGTTGTGCGCGAACTTTACGGTCTCACGGAAGACGAAATTAAGATTGTTGAAGGTGCATAAACAAAACTAACAACCATGGCAAAACTATACCGACCTGAGAAAATAAACCTCGCAACCTACCCGGCAATAAAAGAGAGTTGGATACAAGAGCAGATTGCCAATGACCCGTCTATGCTGGGGCTGGGCGACCTTATATTGAAAGACAAAGAACGTATGCAGCCGCGCGCTGGCCGGCTGGATCTATTGCTGCAAGATGTGGAGTCGAAAAGGCGCTACGAGGTGGAGATTCAGCTGGGCAAGACGGATGAAGCTCACATTATAAGAACGATAGAGTATTGGGATATAGAACGAAAGCGATACCCGCAATATGACCATTGCGCGGTGATAATTGCCGAAGACATCACCAGTCGTTTTCTGAACGTGATCAGTTTGTTCAACGGGTCTGTGCCCATCATCGCTATTCAGATGAATGCGCTGAAATTTGGAGAAGACATTGCATTGATCTTTACCACAGTACTCAACGAATTGCCCCTGGGACTGGTAGACGACGATGAAGAAGTAAGAGAGGTTACTGACAGGGAATATTGGGTGAAACGAGGTAGTCAGGATACGGTGAAAATGGCCGATGATATGCTAAGTATCATCAAGGATTTTACCACAGGTTTTGAATTGAAGTACAATAAGTTCTATCCTTTGCCGATCATTCATGCATGTGATGCCATTTTAATCGGGTCTCTACACTTTTAATGGGCAATTTGTTCGGGAATGGTGATGGGTGGTTTTTTATATTGCATTTCATTGCGCGTATAAAAATCGAAAACTCGCCCATTTGAGCATTGTAAAGAGGCTTGGCGAGTCTTATTGGCACAAAGGTATCACTTAATTTGAATCTTCGAATAAGGTACCTGTTAATTTGCGGTTCGCGCCTTCCGGCAAGCGTCTTTTCCACTTGCAAACCTGCCACACAACTTTCTATGATACCGTAGAAATCGCACTATCACAGATTTTCTTTTTGTCCTGTTGCACCGCTGGTTGTAACTTGTATTGAAGTTGCAGAAAATGAGGCTAACCGGCATGTATGGTGATTTTATTTCACTTCTCACCCCGCGCACGAGGTGCGCAAAGGTGCGCAGGTTTTGCGCAGTTTTGAGAAGCAGTGCGAAGCAAAACTTCCCACCTTTTTATTGAGAATCAATGGATTAGTTCAGACCTGCCTGCCGGCAGGCAGGATTGCGCACAAAGAAAAAATTGCGCAGTTGTGAGAAATAGAGTGGGGTGTTCTACCCGGCAATGTGGAAACAGGCGGCCGGCCGGCAGTAAACCCGGGTTGGCAAACCTGATGATGGATAATGTTGAATAATGGCAACTAAGCCTCTGCCAGCGACACCATAAGATTGAAAAATATACTCACGGTGATCACAAGCAGGGCAAAAGAGCTCACAGCACTCAGCACTAAAAACTTAACGGCAGTTTTGAACCACGACTGCCTGTAAAAGCGCAACATGGCCAGGTATAAATAAACGTATATGCCTGCGAAGGCTGCAAACAGCATCACCATCATGGGCGTGGATGCAGGGCCGTCTTCAAATGCATAGAGTTGCGCAATGGTGATGAGCAATAAGGAGAAGTAAACAAAGCAGTAGTACTGTAATGTGAATACGGCATGCACCGAGAAATAGAATTGTTTTCGGCGGGCATATAGTAAGCACAGCAATAAGACAAACAATGGGAGCGAAAAGAAGAACACTTTAGAAAACGAGTTGAGAAACCTTTGATTCAGTTTTTCCATAAATTCATTAGGGTCCTTATGATAGGCAGTAGCAGTGGCGGCTATTTTCCGGCTGAAATACCTGTCAATAAAACCATCCTTTTCGTCCTCAGGCAATGACCGCTGAATGGAATCATAGGCATGAACCCCGTGTGTTGCGTAGATCTTCGGGAATTCCAAACCCGAGATCTTTTCATCGGTGCCCGGCACATCGGTTGTGTACCACGATACCGTACCGCTGTTCGCGTTTTGTTCTATGGTGTCTCTGGTGTAGGCAGCTTGGGGGCTTACATGTTTGGCCCCGCCTGACAAATAGGAGATAAGAATGAATATGAGTGCTGATGTGAACAGGTACATCCGCACGGGATTGAGGTAGCTGACCCTGCGGCCCTTCATATACTCGGTAGCCAGAAAGCCGGGACGTGTGAACAGGTACTTTACAGAATTGAAAAACTTGCTGTCGAAGTGGGTAAGGTCTTCAGCAAAGTGCCGCACCATGTGGACAGCAGTTTCTTTGGGTTCCAGGTTTTCCTGTCCGCATTGCTGGCAGAATTTACCCAGAACTTCAGCACCACAGTTCAGGCAGTCTTTTTCGGCGCGATGGTGATGGCTCATGCAGTTAGTTTGCGATAAAAATAAAACATTTATGAGAGTATCGTTGTTCACTTTATGGTATTTCTTGGTCCGTCAGCCCGCGGTTTGGCGCAAGTGGTCTGCACCGGTGTCTTTGGTCGTGCAGGTGGGTTTTACCTGCAGCGCTCGCGCAGGCACGGTCATTTCACCTTTCCCCCGCCCTAGCTTTTTCAGCGAAGGAGAGCTATTTCCTATTAGATAATAACCATAACAATTCATACATTTGCCACCTGTTTTATAAAACACATATTCGTTCATTAAAAAATAGCAATTAAAATGCCTTATTTATTCACATCAGAATCGGTATCAGAAGGGCACCCCGATAAAGTTGCCGACCAGATATCAGACGCATTGGTTGATAACTTTCTCGCCTGGGATCCTCAGTCGAAGATAGCCTGTGAAACACTCGTAACTACCGGCCAGGTGGTGCTGGCAGGAGAGGTGAAATGTAACACCTACATAGACGTGCAGACAATTGCTCGCGAAGTGATCGCGCGCATCGGCTACACCAAGAGCGAATATATGTTTGAAGCCCACTCATGCGGTGTGCTCTCTGCCATTCACGAGCAGAGTGCCGACATCAACCAGGGTGTGGAGCGCAAGAAGAAAGAAGACCAGGGCGCCGGCGACCAGGGTATGATGTTTGGCTATGCTACCAACGAAACAGCCAACTACATGCCACTCGCACTCGATCTGGCACACAACCTCCTGCTGGAACTTTCTGCTATCCGCCGCGAAGGCAAGCAGATGAAGTACCTGCGCCCCGATGCTAAGAGCCAGGTGACCCTCGAATACGACGACAACAACAAACCCGTTCGTATTGATACCATCGTTATCAGCACCCAGCATGACGATTTTGCAGAGGAAAAACCAATGCAGGACCGCATCAGCAAAGACGTTAAGACCATCCTCATTCCGCGCGTACTGAAAAGCTACCCGCAATACAAACACCTCTTCAACGACAAGATCAAGTATCACATCAACCCAACGGGCAAGTTTGTGATAGGTGGTCCGCACGGCGATACAGGTCTCACAGGCCGCAAGATCATCGTAGATACCTACGGTGGCAAGGGCGCGCACGGTGGTGGTGCCTTCAGCGGTAAAGATCCGAGCAAGGTTGACCGCTCTGCGGCATACGCAACCCGCCACATAGCAAAGAACCTGGTGGCTGCCGGCGTGTGCGACGAAGTACTCGTTCAGGTATCATACGCTATCGGCGTGGCACAGCCAATGGGTCTGTACGTAAACACATACGGCACCGCCAAAGTGAACATGACCGATGGCGAGATCGCTAAGGTCCTGAGCACCGTGTTCGATATGCGTCCTTACTTTATAGAAGAGCGCCTGAAACTGCGCCAGCCTATGTATAGCGAGTGTGCTGCTTACGGTCACATGGGTCGCGTTCCGGTTACCGTGAACAAAACCTTCAAGAGCGCCGACGGCAAAACCAAGAACGTGAAAGTGGAACTCTTCACCTGGGAAAAGCTCGACTACGTAGCTAAAGTGAAGAAAGCTTTCAAGCTGAAATAATCACACAGACAAACGGGGAACTCCCCGCTCCAATACCTCCCGAAAGTCGCTCTCAGAGCGACTTTCGCTGTCTGGTAGCTACTGCTGCTGTGCCAGCCACGCCGCCACCTTGGCATGCCCCACGGGTGTCCAGTGTTTATCCAGCGGGTAGTAGTCATCGGCAGTAAGCACCGGCGAGACGTCCAGCAGGCGCAGACCCAGCGTGCCGCACACCTTGCGCAGGAAGGGCAACTGCTGCGCCGCCTTGTTGCCGGCGGTGGGCGGTATATACACCACTGTCACACGGCTCTGTCGCTCCTTCGCGAACTGTGCCAACTGCTGCGCCACCAGCAGGAACGCCTTATTGCCCTGCACCGCCTTTTGCTGCGAGCGGTAGCCGCTGTACACATCCCCCACTGATGCGTTCTTCACTGCGGCGGCGGCAAAGTAGGCCAGCATAGACTTGCGGGCAGCCGTGCCGGTGATCATCCAGCGGTTCACGGTTTGCTGCCAGGTGTTGAAGGCGGCCTCTGTGGGCTTGCTAAGGGCTATGCTGCCACCCTGTTCAACAAAAAACGGAAACGCATCGAAAGAGGTGTTCTCGTTGTCAATGAAGTCGTTGGAGGAAAGGAAGAGGTACACGTCTGTCCCCGTCACCGGCGATGCGTGTGCCCACTTCATCAGCATCAGCATCTCTTGTATGTTGCTATAGCCCGGCACCGACATGTTCAGCACGCGCTTGCCGGTGGCCCGCTCATATTGCTTCTCCACACCGTCGGGCTCCTCTACGCCCCAGCCAAAGGAGTATGAGTCGCCGAGGAACCACACTTGTGCGCCCTGCAGCGAGGCATCGTCATCGCGGAAGCCTATGGTATTGGTGCGTACCCGGGTGCTGAACTCGGCATTAGTGAAGGCCACATCCAGTCGGGGAGTGAGGCGGTAGCCCAGTGCGGGATCGTACACCACATTGCCGGGCTGGTACTGAAACACATTGCGGGTACGGAAGTAGCGCAAGGCCTGCTGCCGGCCAGTAGCGGTGAACTCCATCACCACGGCCACTAATGCAAGCAACCCTACGAATATACCCACCGATATCAGTACCCTTTTCATAACACGAAAGTACGCTACCGGGCGGGGAAAAGAAAGCGTCCCGCACACTGGGTGCAGGACGCTTGTTGTGTTATATAATCGGTGCCGGCTGATTAAGCAACCAGTGTATCCAGCACGGCATTCATGTTGCGCACTGCCTCTGCCGACTTGTTGAACGCGGCCATTTCTTCCTCGTTCAGGTTGAAGTCGATGATCTTCTCCCAGCCGTTGCTGCCTATTACTACAGGCACGCCCAGGCAGATGTCGTTCTGGCCATATTCGCCTTCCAGCGATACGCAGCAAGGGAATACCTTCTTCTGGTTGCGCACGATAGACTCAACCAGTTCGGCTCCTGCAGCACCCGGTGCATACCATGCCGAAGTGCCCAGCAGCTTAGTGAGCGTAGCACCACCCACCATAGTGTCGGCGGCTACTTGCTTCAGTGTGTCGGCGCTAAGCATGTTCGATACAGGTGTACCGTTCAGTGTAGCCAGCCTTGTGAGCGGGATCATGGTAGTATCACCGTGACCACCTATTACTACTGCCTGCAGATCGTTCTGAGAGCAGTTGAGTTCTTTTTGCAGGTAGGTCTTGAAGCGGGCGCTATCCAGGATGCCACCCATACCTATGATGCGGTTCTTTGGAAGGCCTGTAGACTTCAGGGCCAGGTAGGTCATCGTATCCATCGGGTTAGAGATCACCACGATGATGGCGTTCGGAGAGTACTCGAGTGCGTTCTTGCACACAGTCTCAACGATCTTTGCGTTGGTGCCGATCAGCTCTTCACGCGTCATGCCCGGTTTGCGGGGAATACCGGATGTGATCACCACCACGTCGCTGCCGGCAGTAGCGGCATAGTCGTTGGTAACGCCCTTCACGCGTGTATCGAAGCCGCACAGTGAAGATGTCTGGTTGATATCCAGCGCCTTACCTTCCGCGAATCCTTCTTTAATGTCCAGGATCACCAGTTCTTCAGCCAGTTCTCTGCGTGCAATGTTGTCTGCGCAAGTAGCGCCAACTGCACCGGCGCCCACTACCGTAATTTTCATTTACTTGTATTTTTAGAGTTAAATAATCAATTATTTGGTGCGCAAAGATACATCAACCCGCTGACAATGACCTGATTCTTATCACTGTTTGTATGCCTTCTATATCATTTTAGCATATTCTTTTATTTCGCTGCTTTGCCCCCTGCTTTTTGCAGGTTACGCCCACAATGCCGACCTTTGCACCTGCCGCACGCCACATCTCTGCGGCACACGTGAAATGAGCACCTATAACGGTAATGACGCGCAGATAAGCACTTTCTGGAACGAACGCTTCGGGCAGGATGCCTATATATACGGCAAGGAGCCCAACGAGTACTTCCGCTCGGTTATAGACAAGCTGCCCCCGGGTCGCCTGTTTGTGCCCGGTGCCGGCGAGGGCCGCGATGCTGTTTATGCCGCTACCCTGGGCTGGGAGGTGCACTGCCTGGACCTGAGCGCCGAAGGCCGCCGCAAGGCGCTGCTGCTGGCTGCCGAGCGCGGTGTCACCATCCATTATGATGTGCAGCCCATCACCGAAGCGGCCTTTCCGGATGGTCACTTTAATATGATCGCGTCGGTGTTTTTTCACCTGCCCACCGCCATCAGGCACCGTTTCTATGCCGATGCGCACCGCTGGCTGGGCCCCGGCGGCGTGTTCCTGATCGAGGCGTTCACGCCGGCACAACTGGCCAACAACAGCGGCGGCCCCAAGGACCCCGATATGCTGGTAGATGCCACCACCGTTAAGACCGACCTCGCTCAGTTTCACATCCTGCGCATAGCCGAGGAAGAACCTACCCTAAGCGAGGGAACCCACCACAGCGGCAAGGCCAATGTTGTGGATGTGCTGGCACTGAGGTAGTAGCCTGAGTGCTTACGGGCCCGGCACTACTCATCGGGGAGGAAGAATTTCACCTTTCCGGGGTCTATTGTCAACTCGTCCAGATGCCCCATTTGCCTGCGATCTTTCGTGAGGAGGTGCATGTGCAGATATGTATCGTGGCGGGTAAAAATGGTCTGGTGGCGGGTAGAGAAAAACCCCAGCACATCGCAGGGGGTATTGTTTATTTCATAATTCTGCTTGCCTTTGTGTGCGTCCTCCGGCGACGATACTTTGGTCCCTTTCGGAAGGTTCACCACATGAATACTCGCATGGGTCACCACGCCTTCCAGCCTGAAGAAGAAGGCATTGCCATCGGTGGTGTGTTGCAGCCATGCTTCCAGCGCGTGCATGTTGCGCACACTATCGGGTAGCGGCACGGCCCGCCAGCGCTCCACCCGGGCCCGGGCAAAGAAGGGCGCCTTCAGCCCGGTGCGCTGCTGCACCTTCATCCCCTTGCCCGATACTACTGAGCTGTATATTGTGCCATCCCAGACTGTTATCTCCCCGGTAAGACTATCTACCGGGCCCATACCATAGAGGTGCTCGCGCGGGGTGATGGTATCGAGCGCGATGGTGGCTTGCAACTGACCAAGGCGCATCACATTGCGCATGGCACCCGAAATGAGCGGCTCGCTGCCGCTGCCCCGCTGCTGAGCATGTGCAGTGCCGCATAGTGCAGCAACTATTAAGGTAAATAGAACCGGTGTTTTCATTTTGAGGTCAATTTACGGGTGATAGTTGGATATTCGGTAACATCCTGTAACAGTAGATAGTAGCAGTGCTGCGCAATTTTTTCTTTGTCTGCAGTTTTTGGTTACTTCATTGATTATCAATAAAAAGGTGGGAAGTTTTGCTTTGCACAGGTTCCCAAAACTGCGCAAAAACTTCCCACTTCTGCGCGGGGTGAGAAGTGAGATGAAACCACCATATATGCCGGTTTGGGTCATTTTTTGTAATTGCAATTCAAGTTAGTGCAGCGGGGAAAAACGAACAAAAGTTTGTTTTATAGTAGTGCGATTTCTGTAGTATCACAGACATTTCTTTTACTGTTCTTTTGCCTTGATGCAAAAGAACCAAAAGATCAAGGCTTTATAAAAATTGGCTAAAAACCGGCTGCACTCCGCTGCAAAATATAGATATCTATCGTTGCCGTTTTCGCTACTGAGCCCTCGCTACTATGGGCGGTGGATCTTCTACCTCCATAGATTTTGCGGCCGCTGCGTTTCTCCGGTTTTCTTAACGCCATTTTTATAAGGCCGGAAAAGGTGAGCGCGCCTTCGTTGAAAAAGCTACTGCGGGTGAAAGGGTAGGGGCAGTGCATTTGTGCTATTTTTACCGGATGGTGCACATCAACATACCTCTCGCCGAAATATTTAAGCATAAGTTTCCTTACCCTGAACCAAAGTACCTGCTTGATGAGTTTGAAGGGCAGCGCATTGACAGGGTAGGTAAGCGGTGGCGTGTTTGGGGGATGTTGATAGCTCTACTGTTCATTTTGGCATTTACTGTTGGTTTCATGTTTTTATTCGGTGCGCTGAACGATTTTATTTACAAGGTTGTGGTTAGCGGGCCGGGGTGGTATCATCAGGATTGGGCTGTGTTTTTGGCGGCTGGGGTAGTTGTGAGTATTCCGCTTGGTGTTTACATGACAGGCTGGGTGATCAGGTTTTTTCATCCTTTCGATCATATTTATATCATTGATCGTTTGAATGCTGCAGACGGATTTGATAACAAGGCATCAGTACTATGGTTTTTGAAGGTGTGCACGGGTCTGGCAGCTGTTGTGTTTATTATGTCGAGTTGGGCCTATGTCCGCGTCACGGATGACGGGTTCAGGGTGAAGGGCTCTTTTACAGTTTTTGTCCAGCAGTTTGGCTACCCCGATGTTCGGGCTGTGCACCACTATAAGTACCGCCGGTTTTACTCGGGCGGGGAGCAATTTGATACATTTGACCACTACCAACTATACCTGAAGGACGGCAGGAGGTTTTCTGATATTGCGCCGAGTGTTGATGAACAGGCATGCCTGCGATTTATGTTGGAGAAAGGAAAATTAAAGGTGGTAGAAGATTCGGTGGAGGTGCTGTGACGGTGAATCTTACCCCAGCAGTTACGAATTTGGATTAAGCTAAAGAAATTTTGCCTAAAGACCCTTACGACACGCACCGGCCTTCATTATTTATTATCGACTAACGTCATGGTATAGTGAAAATTGTTTAACTTATTGAACGCACGGCGGAGACTATCGCTACGTTCCATTGCTCTTGCGACCTCCCAATGTTCAAAAACGAACTCCCATAGGCGACCGTTGTAGTTTGGACCGATGGTTGCGTTTTGATTTATCGGAATGATATCCTCTCTTATACTGCGTTTTCTCGATTTAGAGGCAATAGCAATTAGCGTTCGTTTGGGGTCAGGTTCAGTTTCGGGCTGTCGTGGGAAATTAACTTGGGAGACCCCAAAAAACTTTGAACATCCTTCAATATCAGCTAGTAGCCAAGCTTCAACTTCCTTCACAGCAACTCTAAAAATCATATTCTGGTGAATAGGAGTATCAAACCAATTGGCAATTAGAGTAGGCGGGCATTCATGCTGATCGAGGTCAGTGAGTACAAGAAAAGGAATCGCGGTACTTGCTTTGTTGAACCCATTTATTTTCGATTGGATGTAACCGAAACCGTGGCCATTGTATGAAGCTCCGGTGTAATATTTTTGGCCAAAGCACTCTAAAAGCTTTGTCAAAACGTATTCACTAAGTTGATCTTCAAAAACTAAATTAATTGGTATTGGATTCATTAGAACATCGACAGCTGGTTAATGTTTTTGGGTTTAGTTCTGGGTAGAATTGCCTCACCAGGAGCTATGCCGCCTTTTAACATTTCCTGGATTTCTCGGATTGATGAAGCGGTTTTAGCAAGAGTTCCTTCTGATGTAGGGTCGAGCACTATTATTTCGTCAAGGGAAATCCCTCTATCGTTCAATAAATCAATACTGTGAGACGTAAGAATAATTTGTCGTTTTCTCGGCTTTTGAAGTTTGTAAATGATTGAGGGGATCATTGCAACAATTGCACTATTCAATGATAATTCCGGTTCTTCAAGTAATAATAAGCCGTCTCCTTCCTGTAGCGACCACAAAAGTCCAATGAGCCTCAAAGTTCCATCTGAGAATTGATCTTCCCGTTGTTTTCCAGCTTTTGGGCGCCAGTGATCGTAAATTGCCTCTAGGTGTGGGTGTCCATTTTCCTCAGTATAGTTAAACTCTTTAAATTGAGGTACCGCAACCCTTAGTGCAGATTCAATCTTTTTAATCCAAGCTTTCCTTGTTTTTTCATTGACTTTCGAAATTCGTTCCAAAAAGCCTTTTCCAAACGGATCACCAGGCAAATCTGGACCAGTAAAGGATTGAGGGTGCTTTAATAGTTGGGGAAGCAGGTGTAAGTAGACGATGTTATCAAAATGTCTATTTATTTCCCGAAATTCTTTGTTCGCGTTAATTTGTTCAAGGTGCGTTTGCGTCAGTCGATCTTTATCAGTTTTATCGTCTTTATCTGGTCGATCGAGAATAAGTTTGCCATCCTTCCAAATTTTCTCGTGTGTTAAATACGGAAGCCTGTATCCTCTGGTTTCTTGTTTGATTCCGATTGAGTACTTCCAAATTGGATCTGTTAAGCCGTCTTCTGAAAAATGAACTTCAATCTCGACATCTGGAAACGTTCTTGCTGCAAGACTTCTTATTTTCGATATGCCGCCTCTGTCAGTAACCGCTTTTTGCAATCCACCACCTGGTTTGGCTATATCCCGTAAGAATCTGAAAACGTCCAAAAGATTAGACTTTCCTGAGGCGTTCGGGCCTACTACAAACACCCGTTCTGTAAGAGGTACGTCCACATCTTTGAAATTCTTCCAGTTTTTTATCACTAGCTTAGATATATACATACTCGATTGGTTTTATCTTTCTTTTTATATTGATCCCCCATATTTGTGAAATACTCTGTAAGTTTTTTGTTCGGAGCTTTTTACTGAACAATTCTCGCAAAAATTGCGATTTTACTTTCTCCGAACCCACTAACTAACTAAGCTGGTTTCTAGGAGCAATTCACTGTGCGGTTTGCTTTCGCAAATTAATGTAATCCAATATTCATTCCTCACAATTTCTTTTAAATGTTAAGATACGCGAAATAATTGAGTCTATTTTTTTGTATAGATTTTTTTATAAGTCAGCAACATGGTGAATGGGCTTTAGACTGTGACATGTTATAATGTACTTTTTATCTCTCTTCAATTATGTTATATTTTGAATGTATAATGGTTTTATGAATGGAAATTCATTATTGATTCCAATCGCTCGATTCAAATATGAGTCCCAACTTGTAAACACAAAAAAGGGCGAAATAGAATCAGGCGTTTGTCCAATTCGCCTATCACACAAGGTTAGTTGGGAAATCAGCGGTCGATTGTCCTTCTCTCAAATTTCCAATCATCCTGTCGGAGGTTGTCCGTTAACTGTTGTTTTCCTGCCAATCTTTTTTCTATGGTACTACCAAAAACGTACTATCACAGATATTTCTTTTGCCTGTTTTGGGCCGCGGTTGTAACTTGAATGGTGGTTGGAGGAAATGAGGGGTTTGTGGCGTATATGATGAATTTATTTTACTTCTCAGGTGAGAAGCAGATGAGAAGAAGTGCGCAGTTTTTGGGAAGTTTTGGGAAGCAAACTGCGCAGCTGCTTCCCACCTTTTTATTGACAATCAATGGATTAGGTAAAAAGTGTGAAAAAGAAAAAAATTGCGCAGTGGGTGCGCAATGCTCGGGAATTCTATTCGGAGGCGGTACAGTGGCTCAGGAGATTCCTCTGTTCGTTCGTGCCTCACTCCATTCGGAATGACGGGTACTGTTGGGCGGTTACGAAATGACGGGTACTGTCGGGCTGGTTTTTCCAATTACTTACAGCACGCCGACAGGCATGTTTCCAATTCCGATTTCCTTAAAGATGGTTTACTCCACCGTAACAGACTTGGCCAGGTTGCGGGGTTGGTCTACGTTGCAGCCACGCATGATGGCTATGTGGTAGGCCAGCAGTTGCAGCGGCACTATGGTGATGAGGGGAGAGAGGATCTCTTCGGTCTCGGGCACCTCTATGATGTGGTCGGCCAGTTCGCGTATCTGTGTGTCGCCCTTGGTCACTACGGCTATGATCTTTCCTTTGCGGGCTTTTACTTCCTGCACGTTGGATACGATCTTTTCGTAGGCGCTCTTGTTGGTGGCGAGGAACACAACGGGTATGTTCTCGTCTATGAGGGCTATGGGTCCGTGCTTCATTTCGGCAGCGGGGTAGCCTTCGGCATGTATGTAGGATATTTCTTTGAGCTTCAGCGCGCCCTCCAGTGCCACCGGGAAGTTGTAACCACGACCGAGGTAGAGGAAGTTGGTAGCGTTCTTGTAGATAGCGGCGATCTCTTTGATCTGCGCATCGAGCTGCAGGGTCTCTTCGATCTTGCGGGGGATATTCTCCAGTTCGTAGAGGATCTCCCTCATCTTTGAGGTAGATATGGTGCCCTTGGCCTCGGCCATGCGCAGGGCTATGAGGGTGATGAGGGATACCTGTGTGGAAAATGCCTTGGTGGACGCAACGCCTATCTCGGGGCCGGCATGGGTGTAGGAGCCTGCATGCGACACGCGGGCAATGGATGAGCCTATGACGTTGCAGATGCCGTAGATGAGTGCCTGGCGCTCCTTGGCCAGGTTGATGGCGGCAAGGGTGTCGGCGGTCTCGCCGGACTGAGATATGGCTATGACCACATCGTGCTCGGTGATGATGGGGTTGCGGTAGCGGAACTCGGACGCGTATTCTACCTCTACGGGTATGCGGGCGAGGTCTTCTATCATGTATTCGCCAATGAGGCCTGAGTGCCATGAGGTGCCACAGGCGGTGACAATGAACCGCTCGGCATTGGCAATGCGGTTGATGTATTCGTTGATACCGCCGAGCTTGATCCAGCCCTGTGCGGCGTTCATGCGGCCGCGCAGCGAGTCTTCGATGGCCTTGGGCTGTTCGTAGATCTCTTTGAGCATGAAGTGCTCGAAGCCGCCTTTTTCGATGGTCTCGATAGAGAATTCGAGTTTTTTGATCTCGGGCGATTTTTCTACGTTGCCCAGTGTGCGGATCTGGTAGTTGCCGTCGCGGTTGATGACGGCATACTCCTGCTCGTCGAGGTACACGACGTTCTTGGTGTATTCTATGATGGGAGAGGCGTCGGAGGCGATGAAGAATTCATCTTCGCCAATGCCTATGACCAGCGGGCTGCCTTTGCGGGCTGCGATAAGCTGGTTGGGGTTGGTTTTGTTGAGCACCACAATGGCGTAGGCACCCACCACCTGGTTGAGGGCGATGCGCACAGCATTGTCGAGCGAGGTATTCTCTTTCTTCTGTACCTCTTCGATGAGGTTGACCAGTACTTCGGTATCGGTATCGGAATGAAAGATGTAGCCACGGCTGATGAGCAGTTCTTTGATGGCGGCATAGTTCTCTATGATGCCATTGTGAATGATGGCCAGCGAGCCGGAGTGTGATATGTGTGGGTGGGCGTTGCGGTCGTTGGGTTCGCCGTGCGTGGCCCAGCGCGTATGGCCTATGCCGATGGTGGCATGGGTGCGGGCTTCGTCAACAACGCTTTCGAGGTCGGACACCTTGCCGGCCTTTTTGAAAACGTTCATATCTCCGTTCAGCAGGGCGATGCCGGCGCTGTCGTAGCCACGGTATTCGAGGCGTTTAAGACCTTTAATGATAACGGGATAAGCCTGTTTGGAGCCTATATAGCCAACGATTCCACACATAGTTTCACAGATTAATTGAGCTTGGAATATACGACAAATAATTTTGCCTTGTATAGGGAGTTAGGGTGATTGCCACCACCGAGGATGGCACGGTAAGCACCTACATAGTCCTGGGTACCGGAGATGCGCAGGTGCAAAGTATCTTGTCCGGCGGCAATGCAGCCCATGATCTCGCGGGGGAGGCCGATGGAGTACACGCGCACGTCTTTATTGTCGCGTTTGAGGGTGTATAGCTGACCGTCGAGAATAGAGAACGGTGCGAGGCTGGTGGTGGGGTAGCGGTCGTTCACTTCCACAACGGCTCCGGCGCTGGTGCCGGCAGGGTAAACGCCATTGCTGACCTTGCGCGGGTAGAGGCGGCTGAGGGGACTGTAGTTGAGGTCGTTGTAAACAGGCAGCATGGCCAGTTGCAGCTGTGCTTTGTTGATGACGCCCTTGGGCAGGCTTTTGATGCCGGTGATCTTGACATCGAGGCAGGCACCGGGTTGGTTCTGGATGGCTATGATGCTATCGCCGGGCTGCGTAGAGGTGAGAAGGGCATTGAGCGGTGTGCCGGCATATGCCTTGGTGACGTTGTTGAAGAAGCCGCAGGCCTCGCCATTGAAAAAGTATTGCTGCACGGCAGTGTCGGAGGTGCTGCCGTTGGTATGGTAGTAAACGGTAATGCGGGCGGCATTGGAGCTGTTGCTGCCATTGAGCCTGAAAAACGGATATGCCTTTGTAGGCGTAGTGCCAACGGGGCGCACCACCAACCCTTTGAAGAAGGTATTGAAGGCGGAGTTGGGGGTATTGGGGTTGTCGGTTGCCGCCTGCAGGGCAGGGGTGAGACGAGCCAGCAGTCCACCCAGATTGAGCGGCATGCGCAGGGCAGGGGCGTAGTTCTTGCCCTTGATGGATACCGAGTCGGACAGGTCGTTCACTTTAACCGTATATGGGTTGCTGAGCGGCGTGGCCTCGTCGATCTTTTTGGTAGTATAGGAATAATAAGCGGTGTTGGCGGTGATGTCCTCGTCGAGGAAGAACGCCTGATAGGTCTGGGTGAGTGACTGATCGGAAGTGTCGCCGTAGGTATAGCCGGCATAGGGCAGCACGAGGAAGGCCGAATCGATAGTGGCGTTGTTGTAAACGGCTATGGAAGGGTTATCGGGTATGACCTGAAAGGCAGTATAGCCGGTCATGGTGCCGAAAAACGGATCGGTGATGTGGCCGGCACCCTGGTAAACGGGCAGACCGGAGATAAAGAGGCCGGAAACGGCGGTGTCGTCGTAGTAGGTTCGGGTGACGCAGCCGAGTTCGGCGCTGTAAACGCCCAGGGCGGTATCGGAAGGCGATATTTTCGCATCAATGATGGAGCCTTCTTTACAGCCCGTGCCGGCAATAGTGAGTGCCAGCAGAGCTACCAATGCCAACAGGCTGAAACGGTGGTTCAAAGCGAGAAATTTGTGGGCTAAGATGGTGAAAGAAAATCTAAGACTCTGTTAAGCTTTTATACAGCTCCAACAGCGGCGTTACATCTTCCTTCCAGCTTGGTTCATACTTGAGTACTTTCTTGTAGCGGCTAGGTTTCAGTTCGTCGGTAATTTTCTTATCAACGTCTTCAGAACCGAACACGACCACATCGGCACTTTTGCCGCCACCGATGGTGAGGCCCCTGTTGGTGCCGTCTTTGAACGGATCGAGGTCTTTTTCCTTGATCTCGGAACTGATGATGGCTTTTTTAGTGAAGTTGGGGTGCAGTTTTTCGTCGAACTGGTCGGCCTGAGCAGTATAGATGACTTTAGAGTAGCCGAATACCGGTTCTTTCTTATAAGTGGTCTTGAGGTACAATGGCACGAGCGATGTCATCCAGCCGTGGCAGTGAATGACGTGCGGCGGCCATCCGAATTTCTTAACGGTTTCGAGTGCGCTTTTGCAGAAGAAGATCATGCGTTCGGCATTGTCTTCGAAGAAGTTGTCCTGATCGTCGCGGAAAACAGCTTTGCGCTTGAAGTAGTCTTCATTGTCCATGAAGTAAACCTGAAGGCGCGCGTTGGGGAGCGATGCTACCTTTATGATAAGCGGGTAGTCGTCCTTATCTATAATTACATTTATACCCGAAAGGCGAACGACCTCGTGCAGCCTGTGACGACGCTCATTAATGAGGCCGAAGCGGGGCATGATGACACGAATCTCGAGACCTGAGTCAAACGTCTTTATGGCCAGTTTGTTGAGAATCTGGGCGAAGTCGGTAAACTCAGTGTAAGGAGAAAGTTCGTTGGCAATGATTAAAACACGTTTCTTTGTGTCTGCAGACATGCTAAGAAATTGATTATTAGTATAAATAATAAAATAGTCTGCAAAATTACGAAAATATTGAATTCCAACCGTAATTTGCGTGTTGCCAACCTAAAAATAGTTGTATGGTCATCCTGAAGAGGGTAAATGATATAGAGGAATATTTGAATTTGAAAAGGGCTCAGGGTAACCAGATCGGGTTTGTACCAACGATGGGTGCGCTGCATAGCGGACATATTTCATTGGTGGAGCGCTGCAAGGCAGAAGGGGGTGTGAGTGTGTGCAGCATATTTGTGAATCCTACTCAGTTTAACGATAAAAGTGATCTGGAAAAGTATCCGCGGTCGGTAGAGGGTGATATAGAATTGCTGCTCGAGGCGGGATGCGATGTTCTATTCCTGCCGGATGTAGCCGATATCTATCCGGATGGGGAGGCGGCGATGCCAAGCTGGGATTTCGGTTATCTGGAGACGGTGCTGGAGGGGTCTTCGCGTCCCGGGCATTTCAGGGGTGTGGGGCAGGTGGTGGCCCGGTTGCTGCAGGTGGTGGGGCCGCACAGGCTGTACCTGGGCAGTAAGGACTACCAGCAGTGCATGGTGATAAAAAAGCTGGCAGAGCTGACGGGGATGAATGATCTGCAGGTGGTGATATGCCCTACGCAGCGTGAGGAGGATGGCTTGGCGATGAGTTCGCGCAACAGGCGGTTGTCGGAAGGGCAACGGGCAGTGGCGGGACTTATTTATCAATGTTTAGTATCGATACAGGCCAAGCAGGGTAGCGCGCCATTTGCCGTGGTGCAAAAAGAGTGTGACGAACTGATGCGGGCGAAGGGTTTTGTGCCGGAGTACATTACGCTGGCGCATGCCGAAACGCTGGAATTACTGACCGATTACAAGCCGGGGACGCCGATGGTGGCACTTATTGCGGCGAAGATCGGTGAGATCAGGTTGATTGATAATATGGTACTTTAGTTTTTGGGTAAATCAGGAATTGGGGATTTTTGACTTGTGTAGCTATTAATTATTGACACAGTGCTGAGAGATAATCACGGGAGGGTAATCAACTATTTGCGGCTGGCGGTGACGGACAGGTGTAACCTGCGTTGTTTCTACTGCATGCCGGAGGAGGGGATAGACTGGTTGTCGCGGGCTGACCTGATGACCTACGAAGAGATGCTGCGCATTTGTGGCGCATTGGTGAAACAGGGCATCAATAAGATAAGAATAACGGGCGGTGAACCTTTTGCCCGGAAAGATATAATGAGTCTGATGGCGGGTCTTGCCGCCATGGACGGTCTGCACGAGCTCACGCTTACTACCAATGGAACTATTACGGCACCCTATGTACCCGAGCTGAAACGCCTGGGGGTGCGTAGTGTGAACCTGAGCCTGGATACGCTGGACAGGGACCGCTTCTTTGCTATTACCCGAAGGGACGAGCTACCGGCGGTGCTGCACACGATGGAGACATTGCTGCAACATGGTATTGAAGTGAAGCTGAATGCAGTGGTGATGGATGGCAGAAATACCGAAGACATCATTCCGCTGGTGGAGCTGACCCGCGACCTGCCGGTGAGTGTTCGTTTTATTGAGGAAATGCCTTTCAATGGTGCCGGGGAGATACACTCGTCTATGTGGGACCATGTGCGCATCATGCAACACATCCGCGACCGGTTTCCTGACCTGACGAAGGTGCCTGATCCGTTGTTTTCTACATCTTATAATTATACCATTCCGGGCCATAAGGGCGGGGTGGGTGTCATAGCCGCTTATACCCGTTCTTTTTGCGGTACGTGCAATCGCATCCGTATTACGCCGCAGGGGATGCTGAAGACCTGCCTGTATGATAATGGTGTGCTGAACGTGCGCGACCTGATACGTGCCGGGCGTACCGATGAAGAAGTTATAGCCTCAATAACCACAGCCATAGGGCAGCGAGCCGCCAACGGCTTTGAGGCCGAGAAAAATGCCACGCACGAGTCGATGGCGGCGATAGGGGGGTAGTTCCCATCTTAAGTTGACCGAAAAACAATCGGAGCCATCAAAAGACGGCTCCGAGTTTTCAAGGGGTATATTGTGTTGTTTCTCTTAGTTGATGTTCACCATCCTTACGGCTGCCAGTTCTTTTATGAAGGCATACTTTTTACTGCCTTGCATTTTCAGATCTACACGGTAGGGAACGATCTCCAACATTGCAGACTTGTCTGTAACGGCAGGGAATGCAGCCAGATCTGCAGCGGAAACGGAGATGGAGGTTGCTGAGCCTGCGAATGTGCGGGTGAGGGTGACGTTGTCCTTCACCATAAACAGAATGATACTGTCGGCGTTGGATACGGTGCTACCTAAAGAAATCGATAGCCCGCTGGTGCGGGTAACAGACTCGGGAATAGTGCCAGAGAATGTAGGGAAGGGAACGTTGTGGCTGTAGGTAAATGCAGGAACGCTGCCTGCGCCGCCCACACTCCAGCTGCTGTTGGTGCTGTTGAAGCCCATGTCTGCGGGAGTCATGCCGGTTGTGGCAGTTTTGTAATAGGTGTTGTTAGTTTGTTTTTCGAGGTTAATAGCGTTGACGCTAACTGTGCCGGCGTCGGTAAATGTGGTGGCACCGGTAGCGGTATAAAAGCTGGCAACCGCATTCTCTGTTGTGAGGGTGATGGGGTAACCGGCAGTAACCGTATTCATGTCTATACGAAGGCTTACCAGCACACCATCAACGCTGCCCACAACGGGTGATGGCGTGGATGTTGCGGTTGTGGTAGGAGTAGGGGTCGGCGTGGGCGTAGGTGTCGGGGTAACTTCCTCTGCCTTTTTACAGGAGGTGAAGGTGCTTGCTATTGCAAGGCATACACACATTGAAATGTTGGTTATTCGTTTCATTTTCGGTTTGTTTTTAGTGTGAACGATGATGTGAGTGCAAAATTACTTCGACGTTCGAGGGTGGGTATCCGTACTATCGGGTATTTTCAAGTGCGTGGTGGCACGGATGTGTGGCACAGGAGGTGATTGGTAGGAAGGGCCCGGATTTGTCGGTATAGAAATGCGCGCGTAGCGGATGCCGTAAAAACAAAGGAGCCGCCCTTTTGGGGGCAGCTCCTTCAAAATGATTGAGTATGAAAAAGTTAGATAACTGTTACGTTAACTGCATTTAGACCTTTTTGACCATTTTGAACATCATACGATACTGTGTCGTTTTCACGGATCTCGCTTAAGAGACCTGTTACGTGAACGAAAACATCTGCACCGCCGTTTGATGGAGATATGAAACCAAATCCTTTGGTATCATTGAAAAACTTTACTGTTCCTTGTTGCATTGTAATTATTTAAAACATTAATAAAGACCAAAGGTACGTAAAAAAATTAAAAAACCTAATAATATTTATTTTCTCTAAAGTTTTTGGGCCTGTTTTTCAATTTATTTTATAGGTGAAAGCGGTACTGGGTAAGGGTATGAGGGGTATGGCCGTTGGTGGAAAAGTATTTTATTTTTCGGGATCGGAAAAGTCCGAGTGGTACGGTGTTTTGTGGCACAAGTTATCGCCTAGCCGGTATTTAGCAGTCTTAGCTGCCGGTAAAAAGTTGCCCCTGTTTCCCGGTGAGTTTTGCTGCACAATCACCGCAAAATTCGGTCAGTTCGTTTGCCACGTTGTGGCCCTCGGCATCGCGCATATAGCAGTTGGTCACTTTGCAGTGAGGTAAACCACGGGTGTGCCCCAGTTCGTGAAGGCATATTTTGATCCACTGATCTGTTGTGTTCTTTTTACTCAACCTGAATGAAGAAACAATACATGCGTTTCCGGGCGAGTACCCAAGACCTATTACGCCCCAATCGGCATGGCCTCCTTTGGTGGTGCTGATGTCTGTGCGGGTAATGGCGAGCATGGTATGTCCTTTTTTAGCCCGTTTAGAAAGCCGTGCCAACAGACTGTCGGCACGGTAGCGTTGCCGAGGTGCATACCAGGCTGCTGATGGTAGCGGTAGTGGGGGTAATAACGTCAATCAACACTGTTGAGTACGGAAGTAGCGTGCGCCAAAATAATTTCGTTCACATCTGGATATGCAATATTGGTCAGAATTGTTAAATTTGAAAACCTAATTTCCAAATACCATGAAAAGAAAGCAATATTTCAGGAAAAAGAATGTAATTAGTGAATTTTTGTCCTCAAAATTAAACAAAGCGAAAAAATTACATGCTCTAAAAAATGAAATAGATTTCAATGGATTGAGTTACCTTGTTGATACTTTAAGTCCTTCAATGCCGCTAATTAAAAAGGCGGTTTATGGACGTGCGATCGTATCGAGATTAGAAGACCTAGGAACAGTCGAGAACCTTTATCGACCAAAGGGAATTGTAGGTGAAATTACATGGATTTTATTGTCAGTAAAGAAGTATGCACGTCAATTGTCTTTATTTGTGTTACTTAGGGAAGAGTTCGAGCATTACTTTTTGTTGGGCCAATATGAAAAGGCAGAGGGGACATTAGGAACAATCTTGGATGAAACAGGATACTCGCTTTGGTATATAGAAGCTCGTTTTTTGCTGCTAGAATATCAAAACAAATCTGAGGAACAAAAAGAGTTTCTATCGTACATACACGCCACAAATAGTAACGGTGTAATCAGCACGCTGTCTCATTTTTTGTCTCAAAGAACGGAGAGGAATCTATCTGCATATAAATATGATTATGACATAGAGAATGCATTCAAGGTATATAAAGGGACGAACCAGAATGTAGTGGAAGGACTCGAACGCTATCGCTATCGATTAAATTTCTATGAAAGCTACAAATTAGAAGACTATTCGTATGTGTTGCTATTTGAAAACAGTAATTCAATCGTAGACAGGTACACGATATTACTACAGACTTTGCGAGTAATGTACGTTGAGAACGACGGATATGGGGCAGATATATTAAAGCACATCTATTACAGGACAAGGGATTCTTCTATACTGCCGTTAATTGCAGCAAATGATCCCCAAATAGACATAGATACATACTTTAATGAGGGATATTTAAAGATTTACGATCTTTATTATGCGGGGTTATATGATGAGGCAATTGTAGAGTGCCGGCAATTTGTCAAATTACATTCAAGAAATTTTGACGTTTTGGTGATATACGCAAAATGTCATGTGAATAGCAGACAAGTTTTCAATCCTATAGGAGAAGACTTTAATTCGCTTATCAGCCTACTTTCTCAAAGAATTTACAAGTTGATATCAAATCAAGGGAGTAGAAAAGATTTGCTATATAATTTATATCAAATAAATAAGAATATAATTTCATTTGATCTATCGGTAGGTCTCGATTACTTTCTAAAACGGGAGCAGAATCGAAGTGTCAACAAGCGACTTAAGCTACTTTCAATTTTTTTCTTTGATCCATTTTTCTCTGAGATTTACTTGGATAAAAAGCATGCGAAGGACTATTTGGAAAACGGAATTCGCATTTTCAAAAGTTCAATTTCTATTACGAATTGGCAAGGCCTTATTGGCAATGAATTGAATGAAGATAAGCGCGTTTCTCGTGAAGTGGCGGTTTTAAATAGAGCCAAAATACTCTTTAAAACGAATAGGCATCAGGAAGCAGTCCAAGAATGGGGTAAAATATGTGAGATTTTCTATGATAATCCTCCCATCATTCAAACAGCCATAAAATATTGGTTCGACAGTTTAGTCTTGCTTGAAATGTATAATGATGCAATTCGATTATTCGTAGATCGTTATCTCCTAGACCAGAATTCTGTAGTCAAAGTTGCTTCCAAGATGTTAGTTACAAAATTGAGGAAGATGAGATATCGGGGGATTAAAAGGACGATTGACTTGCCCATTTTTGTAAGCATCAACTCGTCTGATGATTTGGAGAAAAGCTTCATTTTGGAGCAGTACTGTAAAGTATTCAACAAGAGCGTTCCTTCTGAATTGTTTTCCGAAGAGTTAGATGGCAATTCGAGTAAAGTTGAGTTCTTCTATATGTCAGTCTGTACAAGTGAAACTCTGAAACATTCTATTTTTATAAACACCACTATTGATAGGCTCACTGAGCGTCAGAGGATAATAAATCATTTGATTGAGATTTATCCGGGCGAATCTAAGCTTTTCCAAGATGAGCTCGATTTGGTGTCTACTGAGATGATAATATATCAAGGTACTCAGAAGCTCGAAGAAAGCAAAATTTATGCAAATGATCAGGCGATTATAAATTATGAATTGACTGACATTGATGGCCTTTTTAAGAGATATAAGACAATTTACAATTTGTCCTTGCGAGAACGTAAAATTCTCGTAATTACTCAGAAGTCTTTTGCATTGTACAAAATTGACGATAAAGAAAAATATAATGAAACAGATGTAAAATACTCGGATTCGGCACTATTGGAGGTATTTTGTGAGCTTTTTGACTTGATTTTGGACAAGTATTTATTTAGCAAGTTTGGCATCGTCGCGTATTTGAGTACACGAATCAGGCACGGTGTATTGTTAGGGGAAATTAGACCTGAAATAGAGAAGCAGTATTTAATATTAAGTAGAATCGGGAATTCTAAGGAATACGAGCGTAGTAAGTACTGGGAAATGAAGAAGTTTGGACTATCGAGATCACAACTTGACAACTTGCACATTTTGTTGCAAAGATTTTCACTGAAAATTGACACTTTAATTGACGATATCATTCGCGAAAAAATACAAATTAAAAAGGATGGCAAGAATTGTGACGGTTTGTTTAATTATGAGTTCGACAAAACTGAACTATATTCATATGCAATCGAATTGTCTTCAGAGCAAGATCCCAAAATTTTTTGTCAAAAGGTTATCGACATAATATGGACAAGAACTGATGCAAACCTAGAAGTAATTCGTAATTACATTGACAATGAGGTAAAAAACCAGTTTTCAGAAGAAATTGCTCAACTTGATCATGAGTTATCTCGTGACTACGATAGTCACCAGTTTCCTGAAATATTCACGAATGTTCTAGACTGTTCCACTGTAATAGAAAACAAGCTAAAAAAAGTGAGTTCTTGGTTTACTAGATCGGGGTCTTCAATTTCTGATTTCGACATCAGGAGGCTATTCGACATAATTTGGGCGAACACCAAAAGATGCTACCCAAGAATCGCGGCAAATTGTGAAATTACAATAGGTGCTAATCCAGTAATAAAATCTAAATATTACATTGACTTTACAGATCTTTTTCGAATATTTTTGGATAATATGTTTAAATATGGTGCCACTGTGAACGGAGTGAAGCCATTTAAATTCTCGTCAGAAATTGAAGGGCCGTTCCTCAAATGTACTTTTGTCAACAGATTAGACGAAAACAGTCAAGATATCCCACTTGAATCCAAAGATGGGGAGCTGATTATTAATGCGAACAAGTTAACGTCTGAGAATAGGTCAGGAATCAGCAAAGCGATCAAAATCGTTAAATACGATTTCGATAATTTGAATAACTACGTTGTAATGGACAATGTCATACCCGACATATTTAAAATTACAGTAGCGATTGAAATTGAAAAAGTAATATAATATGAGGAGAATTCTTATAATAGAGGATAATAATAAGAAGCTTGAGAAAATTAGGAGTTTTCTTGAGACTGAGTTTCCTGAAATTCGACTTGTCGAGAAAACATCTTATAATTCGGCATCCAAAGAAGTTTCATTACATTACTCAAATTACAACCTAATTCTTCTTGATATGAGTATGCAGACTTACGACATATCAAATGATGAATCGGGAGGAGAGCCCGAGCCTTTGGCTGGAAAAAATATATTAAAGCAAATGTACTTGAGGGCAATACCGACAAAAGTCTTGGTGTTAACAATG